>LJZR01000018.1 GCA_001314865.1 Phormidesmis priestleyi Ana
TATCAGTGATTTCTGTGATCGCTTGACCCCTATCTGCGCTCCTCTAATATCCTCTGACATTATTCTCAATGTGACAATTCAAAGGGCGGAATGTGGGGTAAACATTTGTAGGGCTGGTTCTATCTGCTGCTAATGCTTGCGGCGGATACCGGAAAGTTCGGTATAGAGGCGGCTTGATGAGCGCTAGATTTTTGCAAGTGAGTCTGTGACGAATTTGGGGATAGGGAATGGCTTAAGTGCCCCTTTACAGCTGAGGTGCTGGCCGTTGCATTGACACGATGTATCGGCAGCAACACTGTAAAGGTTGTACCTCGGTTTGGAATGCTCTCAACTACAATGCTGCCACCCATTCGCTTTAAAAGCTGCTGCACTAGGGTAAGTCCTAACCCTGAGCCGGTGTTTCCATCTTTGCCAATTACATTGCGATAAAACGGCTCGAATAGCTGTGTGATCTCGGATGGGGAGATGCCTGCTCCTGAGTCCTGCACGGTCAATGCGATTAAATCGCCCTCATGGGGGGTTGCTGCTACCCAGAGGCGACCGCCCTTGGGTGTGATCTCAATACCGTTGTTAATTAAGTGAATGACTACTTCTTTTAGCTCCGGCTCTACGCCGAGTACTGCTTTAAGATTGGGCGGTATGGTGTAGGCGAGCATGATGCCCCGTTCTTCGGCGATGGGCTGATAGGTGCTGACGATGCCGGGGATAATGTCCGCTAGCTGGATTGGCTGGCGTTCAGGACTGGGGGTCGTTTGAATTTTGAGTAGGTTGATAATGCCGTTAATGAGCGACTTTTGGCGATCGCACTGAGTGCTAATCATTTCTAGATAACGCTGCCGTTGGGCCGTTTTTAACGTGGGTGAGCCCAGCAGGGTCAGCGCGGTTTTGATGGTGGTAAGAGGCGACTGAAGCTCTTGACCTGCCTTGGATAAAAAGTTGGGTAATAGGGTGTGAGTAGATTCGTTTTTGCTGGCGCTGCGATAGGTGGATAGCTGCGATCGCAATGACTCCTGCTTTTGTAGCTGCCAGCTCAAAAAGCTTTCCGTCAAAGGCAAGGTTTCACAGCCCAGCACAGCCGCTGGGAAACAGCGATCCCACTGGCTGCATACCGCATGGCAGGCCAGGGTGCCGTCAGTTGGGGTATCGTCAGTCAGGGTGCCGTCAGTCAGGGTGCTGCCGTCAGATATTTCTCCCCCCTCGGAGCTTGGTGCTGGCAGGCTGCTCTCGACAATGTTTTTTAACCCTTCGCAAATCGCGCTGGCCGCAACTCCTGACGTAGAGCAATACAGTTTAATGGTGCGCTTGTCAGCCGCCGGTTGTGTTCCGGGTGGGTTGCGTACGGCGAGTAGAACACACAAGAAGTTACTGGCGATCGCCATGCACAAATATTCTCGTTTCAGGTCATCGTCCTGATGGGTCGCCAAAGGTCGTAGACTCGCTGCCAAATTCTCCGGCGGATTGCCGATTTGCTCGCCCAGCGTATAAAGGGTACAGCCTTCTGCCTGCATGCCATATGTCCAAACATCCGTCCACCAGGCATCGTCCTTAGGCAGCTTTAACCACAGTGTCGCCTGTACCTCTTGCTCAATTAAAAACTGAGTCAGTGACTGTAATGCAGCTTTAAATCCTCGGGGATCGACTGAAACTGACGGTAGCTGTGGCCGAGAACTGACCAGAAGTGTCTGTAAGGATAGAGACGGCATAGCTCACTAGCAATAAGTACCGGATGTGATAGTTAACCGATTATCAGATCGGCGCACTGCATAAACGCCCGTTCGAAATGCACGGCTAAAATGCATGAAATGCACTCAAGGTGTTCATAGGGTAATACCACGCTTTCAAGCATCGTCCAATAACCTGGCCAAAATGGCGAACTGACGGCTGCTAAACAGCTGCTAAACGGGCTAAAACTCAGTAAAACTACGGCATTAAAAAGCTTTACTAAAACATCCACATTGCGGTGTGATAAAAAACGGTATTTGGGTTGTTTTTAAGCAGGCAAGGGATATTTACTTAAATATGCCCAGCTTATCGCCAGATATTCGCAGTTCAGCACGAGCAATTTCGGCATTTCTGCGCTTAGCGTTTCAGCTTTAGCCGTTCCATAAGGGCGAATCTCGACTGCTCACGGTCATCAAAATGAATTTTTTCAGTGCCCAAGATCTGATAGTCTTCATGCCCTTTACCTGCGATGACGATGCCGTCGCCTGCTTTGGCGTTGAGGATAGCGCTACGAATGGCCTCGGCTCTGTCGCAAATGACTTGATCTGCCTCTAACGGCCCCTCAATGCCAGCTACTACATCCTGTAAAATTTGTGCCGGATCTTCTGTGCGGGGATTATCAGAAGTGACGATTGCACGGTCGGCTTCTGTATAGGCGATACGGCCCATTTTGGGGCGCTTGGTGCGATCGCGATCGCCGCCACAGCCAAATACACAAATCAAATCGCCTGAAATAAAGGGCCGCGCCGCCCTCAGCGCGTTTTCTAAGCTGTCTGGCGTATGCGCGTAGTCTACAATCACGCTGATGTCTTGCGTTGGTTCGTCTGCTGCTGTCGAGACTTCTATTTGAACGCGCTCCATGCGGCCCGGCACACCTGTAAAGCTGGGTAAGGCGGCAACGATCTGTTCTAGCTCAACACCCATATGCAGTGCGGCGCCCGCTGCTGCCAGCAGATTTTCTAAATTGAACTGACCCACCAGCGGCGAGGAAAAGGGCTGTTTCCCAACCGGCGTACATAGCATGCCACTCACGCCAGTTGGCCCATAGGTTAGGGCTTCGGTATACAAGTCAGTGCTGGTATCGCTTACGCTGTATGTCCATACTTTGTCTTTAAGACCCGATAGCCGGTCGATGAGCTTTTGCCCATAGGCATTCGCCTGGTTGATAATGGCTTTGCCTTTGAGGTAGTGAGGCCCAAACAGTAGCGCTTTGGCTTCAAAGTAGTCGTCTAAATCTTTGTGATAGTCGAGGTGATCTTGGGTGAGGTTCGTGAAAACGGCGACTTCAAAGGGAATGCCCCAGACGCGATGCTGGGCAAGCGCATGAGAGCTAGTTTCCATGACTGCGTTTTGGCAGTTGGCCTGTTGAGCGCTCGCCAGCGCCTGCTGTAGGTCAATCGGGAAGGGCGTTGTGTGAACGGCTGTTTTTTCGTATCCTGGCCAGCGGGTGTACAAGGTGCCCAGTATGGCTGTTTTTTGGTCAGCCTGATTCAAAAAGTATTCGATTAAGTGAGTGGTTGTCGTTTTGCCATTGGTTCCGGTAACGCCCACTATCTTCATCGCCTGTGCTGGCCGATGGTAAAAGGCTGCGGCGAGATCGGCACAAACGGTCGAAAGACTGTCTGCTAAAAGACTGTCTGCTGAAAGACTGTCTGCTGAAAGACTGTCTGCTGAAGGACTGTCTGCTGAAGAAGGGCCAATGGTTAAAACTAGCGCTGGGGTCTCGTTTGGGCTCGCCGCTATGGGTTTGGCCTGAAGGGCAGATTGCGAAATGAGAGCTGCGATCGCTCCTTTTTCAATTGCACCCTGCCAAAACTCGCCACCATCTACACGAGTGCCAGGCATCCCAATGAAAAGATTGCCCGGTGCGATCGCCTGCGAATTGGTTGACAACCCCGTCACTTCTTTTTCCCAATTGGGATGACTCGCCAGATTCTTCGGCACAACAAATCCTGGCAGCTGTGAAAAAAGTTCTTTGAGCAGCATGTGATGTCTTCCTTTTTGATGGGGCCTTTTTAATGGGGCCTTTTTAATGGAGCCTTTTTAATGGGGCCTTTTTGATCAGGCTTTGCTGGCTGAGATTATGCCTCAAAGGGGCCTATTTGTGTCTGTATCATCTGTGCCACCTGCTGGGCCGAAGCCCGCGGCGACATGCGTGGCAGCGGTTGCTCAGAGCCAAGGGGGCACAGTACCGGCACTTCATACTGATATTTTTGAAACCACACTTCATTTTGAGTGATGTCTCGAACCTCTAGCTGCAAAGGCAGTGCTTCTAGTTTTTCCTGTAGTCCTTCGCATAGGTGACAGCCCGGTTTGCTGTACAAAATCAGCGTTTTCATGAGTGGCATTAGATGAGGGGGCTTTAGATGAGAATCATAAATGGGCTTTTGACGTTTTGCTAATGGCTAAACCTGCGCTTGCCCATTCTCTCGCAAAAGAAAGAGGTTAAAACGCCAATGTGTATTGATTCAAAACCTTAGTTGAGCGGGTTGAGCGTTCTGTATTTTTAGCAATTAAAGGTTCCAAATAAGCTTTTTGGCCAACATCGAATGCGGTATCTTTTGAGGCGAGTTCGGTTGTCACGGCTTTGAGGAGCCGCCGAAATATTTCAAAAACCTATCGTGAAGGGACTTATAGCGTTTTTTATAACATTCATCTTTTAATGACCGGTATCCCGACCGGATTATGCGTGTTTATGAAGTAGGATAAAAATAACTAAATTACGGCATAACTCCCTGGCGTTCATTATCGCCGGTATTAATTGGCATTCATTATGGTTCAGTGCATAGAAGCGCCTTCTGCGATCGCGCCTCAAACCCTTTCCTCACTAGAGAAATCAGCAGAAAAATCAGCAGATTCAACCGCGACTCATCAAGACTCGCAGGTTCAGCGTCAGCTAGCGCAGCTAGATCTTGACTCACTCAATCAGCAGTTCGAGCAGGCCACTCCTCAAGAGATTTTGGCTTGGTGTACTCACAACATTCCTGAAGGTTTGGTGCAAACAGCCTCCTTCAGCCTGCTCGCGATTACCCATATGATCTATAAGGAACTCGTCCATCCAGTTCCGGTCATCTTTTTAGACACGCTACATCTGTTTCCAGAAACATTAGAAACAGCGCGCAAGGCCAAGGATTTTTACCATCTTGACCTGCGAACCTATCAAGCTGCTGGCGTGAGCAGCCGCGAAGAATTTGCCCAGCGCTACGGCGATAAGCTATGGGAGCGCGATATCGATCAGTTTTATCGCCTTACCAAAGTAGAACCTCTACAGCGTGCGCTCGATGAGCTCAATGTAACGGCCTGGATTACGGGTCGCCGTCGCGATCAGTCTGAAACTCGTGAAAATTTGCCGATTATTGAGCGCGTTGAGGGCGGACGGCTCAAAATTAATCCATTGGCCAATTGGACCAATCAAGATATTTGGGCCTATATCACGAGTCAAAAAGTGCTGTATAACCCACTGCACGATCAGGGCTATAGCAGCATTGGCGATGAACCGTTAACGACGCCGACCGCTGCTAACGAAGATGAGCGGGCTGGTCGCTGGCGGGGCAGTGAAAAAACAGAATGCGGCATTCATTGGTAGCTTAAAAAATTAGATCACGCCCGAACTTTCTTAGGCCCCTTTCTTAGGATCATAGTGTCATGGCAAAGTTTGAGTGTGACGTAATTTACTATCAAGGGCTTTTTTGACTGTGACCGCCTTACCGACGACTGCTTTTATCGACCCCACAGGGGACAATCATGATGAAATTAAGGCGCTGCTGAGCCAAGTGACGACGCTGCTGCTAGAAGAAATGTCTCAGGCTATGGCGCGATCGCCCCTTCCTGACCCTTTGCCGCTCAGTCAGCTACAGCAGCAGGCCCAGATTCCTCATCACTCTGTTCCGTTCGCCCAATTGTTAGAACAGGTGCGATCGCACATCCGTCATTCCATGAATGCGGCCCATCCTGGCTATATCGGCCATATGGACTCTATCCCCACCACCCTCTCAATTGTGGGCGATCTGCTGGTTGCTGCGCTTAACAACAACATGCTCAGCGTAGAAATGTCTCCTGTTTTTTCGCGGCTAGAGCCTTTGGTGATGCAGCAGCTCGCCGCTCAGTTTGGCTGGGGCAAAGGCGCTGGCGGCGTGATGGTCAGCGGCGGTAGCTTGGCTAACTTACAGGCGCTAACAGTCGCTCGCAATCTCCATTTCAACGCCTTAGAAAAAGGCATTGTTGGCCTTGCCCGTCAGCCAGTGTTTTTTGTTTCAGAAGTGGCCCACACCTCAATGCAAAAGGCCGCAATGATGATGGGTTTGGGGTCTCAGGCGGCGATCGCTGTGCGCACCAATGCCAACTCACAAATGGATCTTGATGACCTAACGGCTAAACTCGCGCAGGCTAAAACAGCTAATCAGCAGCCATTTGCTTTAGTGGCAACAGCTGGCACGACGGTAACCGGTAACATTGACCCGATTGCCGAGATGAGTGCGATCGCCCATGCCCATCGCCTGTGGTTTCACGTTGATGCAGCTTATGGTGGCGCCCTCGTATTTTCGCCCGCACACCGCCATTTGCTCAGCGGCATTCACCAAGCCGACTCCATCACATTTAATCCGCAAAAGTGGCTGTATGTTACTAAAACATGCGCAACTGTTTTGTTTAAAAACTTTGATACGCTCAAGCATCACTTCCGCATTGTTGCGCCCTACATGAGCGACGATTCCCAATGGGCCAACCTGGGCGAACTCACCGTTCAAGGCACTCGCCATCCCGATATCTTAAAGCTGTGGCTGTCTTTGCAGCATATCGGTATCGCAGGCTATGCCGATATTATTCGCCATAATTACGCGCTGACGGATCAGTTCGTTAGCGCAGTGCTAGCTAGACCTTTCTTACAACTAGCCAGCAAACCCCAAATGAACTTAGTGTGCTTTCGGCTAGCACCACCGCAGTTAGATGACGCACAGTTAGATGACGCACAGTGGGATGATTTAAATCGGCAACTTCAGCAATTTTTGTTGCTAGCGACTCCCTTAGCCAAGGATAAGCCGCTCAGTGAAAAACAGCCGATACCTGTTTTCCTCTCGTTACCGATATATAAAGGCCAACGCTGGCTCAAGGCGGTTTTACTCAACCCTTACACCAGCGCTGAGATCATCACGCAGCTATTTAACCAAATAGACTCGTTTGTCGCTAATTCATTTCACTAGCTAGCAGCAGCACCTTTTTTTGCATCGTTTTAAAAATGTTGTAGAACCCATTGGCTCGCGAAGGCGTCAAGCTTACATCTAGCTGGGTTTCTTTAATAAAATCGGGTGTTAGCTGCACAATTTCTGCCGGTGATAGGCCGCCTAGTGCCTCAATTAGCATCGCTAGCAAACCCTTAGTAATTTGCGCGTCTGAGTCCCCTTGAAAAGCCACCTTGCCATCGTCAATGCTGGCTGTAATATACACCTGCGAAACGCAGCCAGGTACTTTGTTCTCGGGTATTTTTCCCGCTTCTGGAAATGCCTCTAATTTTTTGGCGTACCACAGCAGCTGCTCATAGCGACGCTTTGGCTCACTAATACGCGCAAATCGTTTAACGAGTTTGTCTAGCTGTGGCGGACGAGAAGAATCGGTCATGTCTAGGCAGGGGCGTTTAAGTAATGCTTACGCTTTTCTACCATAGCGCTTTTACCAGCCGGCTCCGGCTCCCTCAAAATCTGTCAAGATTAAAAAAGGACGTAGTGCCTAATTGCGCAACGTCCTTTTTTAGTTGTTTTCAGTTGTGAGTACTAATTGTGAGTGAAGTTTTAGTGACGACTTCTCAGTCACAATAGGCCAATCGCCACTTAAGGCGATCGCTATTTTAATGGTTGTTAAGCGGTGATTAGTCCGAGATATCCTTTGGCGTAGTCGGTTCTTTAGAGCTGAGGTCTTTTTGTGCAACAAAGCGCTGGGCCACGGTTTCTGGCTGAATAGCTGAGAGGACAACATGTCCTGAATCGGTAATCATGACTGCACGAGTTCGTCTGCCGTAGGTTGCATCTACCAGTTGCCCGCGTTCGCGAGCTTCGGAAATGATGCGTTTAATAGGGGCAGATTCTGGGCTAACGATAGCGACTACTCGGTTTGCAGAAACAATGTTTCCAAATCCGATATTGATAAGCTTCATGTCTGTTGAATTACGGTTAAAGTGATTAGGGGCTAATGGCGATAGCCGATCTTGGTAGGATTTGCTTCAGCGCAGACTTCTGGTGTATTTGCGGCTTCTCTTCAATGGGTTATAACGCCAGGTTATAACAACGTCTTAATATCCAGAGATAACGACGTCGTTATAACAGCGCATTAACCATTTTCACCCTCTATTGGACCCTCTAAAAACGGGTCAAATAATTAGGCTAAAAATTGAGAAAAGACATAGATGGAAAAAACACAGATGCAGTCACGAAAAGCAAAATTCATAGACCAAGTCCTTTCAGAATGCAGTGTCCGAACAATAACTGCGAGTGAAATTCAATGGTGTATGAAACTAACTCGAACTAGACCTTTATATGGTCCATTTCAGCTTCTTACTTGCCCTCTACTATGCTAGCGAAAAAGGAAGCATTTGTGTGCTTTTTCTCTAACTTAACTAGCATCTTTAGTGATTTCACAGTTTATCCTTATAAAATAAAGGTTGGATGCCCCAAAAAGGGATATTTTTACGTCCGTTAGTCTAACGTCTAAATGACTTCTTCTTTCATTTATTTCTGTCGTCGTTTGAATTGAATAGAGTTGCGTTAGGCGACTCTTATTGCCTGATCTAGTGCTTTGCTTCAGCGGTGTTTTTTATAGAGGTTTTTGATATTGCAGCCGGTCGATTTTACAACATTAATGGCGGTGAGTTCTGACTTACGTAAATATTGGTTACCTGCCAGATGCGAGCAGGTTTACCAGCGAGATCCTTACACCTTGTTTATCGCTTTACGCACGTTAGAATCACGCGGTTGGCTAGCGATTTCTTGGCATCCTCAAGCTGCTCGTTTGCACATCGCTGAACCACCCCCCAAAAGAAACGATACCTTTACTTTTTCACAGCAGCTAAAACATCAACTAGGGGGATTAGCTCTTACCCAAATCAACTCGATTGCGCCTTGGGAAAGAGTCCTTGACTTACAGTTTGCGCGTCGGCCTGATGAGCCTGCCTTATGGCATCTTTATGTCGAAGTAATGGGCAAGTATAGCAATGTAATTTTAACCACTGCCGATCGGCAAATTGTGACGGCTGCGCATCAGGTGAGCGAACAGCAGTCGAGCCTGCGACCTATTCAAACGGGGCGAATGTATGTGAGTCCGCCGTCGATTCGCGGCAAGCTGCCCGATTTGGCTGAGCCGTTTCAAGACTGGTGCGATCGCGTCTCTCTCATTCCGGGCCCGCTTCAAAAAATGCTGGTAAAAACGCATAGCGGTGTTAGTTCTGCGATCGCTGGCCAGCTAATACTGGCTGCCAACCTTCCTGCCGATATCCTCACGAGCGATCTGTCTTTGGCGGCATGGCAAACGCTTTTTCAGCAGTGGCAAAGCTGGCTAGAAAAGCTCGCCTCAACATCGTTCACCCCCGGCTGGCTAGATCGCCACTACGGTGGCTATACCGTCCTCGGTATTGGCATGGCTAAGCCTGCTGAGAACGTGCAAACCTTGCTAGACGACTACTACCGTCATCAGTTCAACCAAGAAGAATTTCGCCGTCTGTACAATCGCCTTGAACAGCGGCTAAAAACGCTCTTGGCCAAGCTGCGCCAGAAGGCCGACACCTTTACAACGCGGCTGCGTCAGTCTGATGAAGCCGAAAGCTACCGGCAAAAAGCCGACTTACTGATGGCTCACCTCCATCAGTGGAAGGTTGGCATGACTCAAATTGAGCTGACAGACTTTGAAAGCGGCGAGCCCGTCGTCCTGCCGCTAAATCCTGAAAAAAACGCAGTACAAAACGCCCAGATGCTTTATAAACAGCATCAAAAGCTCAAGCGGGCCCGCGCGGCTGTCGCTCCCCTCCTCACAGCTGTGAATAACGAAATTAGCTACCTAGAGCAGGTAGAAGACAGTTTGCTTCAGGTGCCTGCCTATCAAGTAGAGGCTGACTTGCGATCGCTCGAAGAAAGCCGCAGCGAACTCATCGCTCAAGGCTACCTGCGCGACACCACCGGCTACCAAGCAGGTTCTTCCATTGCTAACCGCAATCAATTAGCCAGCGTTCAAAAAGCTTCAGGTCGCTCAAAAGAAACCGAAAGCAGCGAAACGAGCTTTCGCAAATATACGACGCCTCAAGGGTTCGATCTCCTGGTGGGTCGCAACAACAATCAAAATGAGCAGCTTACATTCAAGCAGGCCAGCGACTATGACCTCTGGTTTCATGCTCAAGAAATTCCAGGTAGCCACGTCCTGCTCAGACTGAATGCTGGCGACGATCCGAGCGACGAAACCCTGAATCTGGCGGCTAGTATGGCCGCCTACTACAGCCGTGCTCGTCAGTCAGAACAGGTGCCCGTGGTATACACAGAGCCAAAACATGTTTACAAGCCCAACGGCGCATTGCCCGGCATGGTCATTTACAAGCGCGAGCGAGTCATCTGGGGCCAGCCTCAGCAGGCACAAGCCTTTATTGATCGGCTATGATGCGAACCCTAGCGAGGGCCTCTAGCCCGTCTTTAGAATCCTCTAACTAGAAGCTCTCTATCCAGAAACCTCTACAGAAGCCTTTACAATAGACGTCTTGCTGGATGTTGGTTGCCCATAATCACGACGATTAATCAGGGTTCGATTAGTTAGAGTTCGATTCGTCAGGGTTTGATTCGTCAGGGTTCGATTAGTCAGGGCAAACAGCAGCGATAAACTAACAGAACCTACTGTAAAAAGCTTTGTCAAAAACTTTAGTGATTAGCGCATAAAAGGCGACTGAATCTAAAGACTTAAAAACGAGGATTCTCAATGCTGCCGCTTAGTATTGCTCCCATGATGGATCGTACCGATCGTCACTACCGCTACTTTATGCGGCAGATTACAAAGCGCACGCTGTTGTACACCGAAATGGTGACCAGCATGGCCATTTGCTACGGAGATTTAGAAAAGCTGTTAGGTTTTAGCCCCGAAGAAAATCCGCTGGTGCTACAAGTGGGTGGGGACGATCCTAAAATGCTAGCCCACTGTGCCCGAAAAGCCGCCGAGTTTGGCTACAGCGAAGTGAATTTGAATGTGGGCTGTCCGAGCGATCGCGTTCAGAGCGGCAACTTTGGTGCATGCCTCATGGCCGATCCCGCACGAGTTGCTAACTGTGTCGCCGAAATGATGGCAGCTTCTCCTTTGCCAGTGAGTGTAAAACATCGAATTGGCATCGATGAACTCGACCGCTACGAAGACATGGCCAATTTTGTCGCCATCGTATCCGCCACTGGCTGTGAGCGGTTCAGCGTTCATGCCCGCAAAGCCTGGTTGCAAGGGCTTAGTCCCAAAGACAACCGAACCGTGCCACCACTGCGCTACAGCGATGTTCATCGTCTCAAGCAAGACTTTCCCCACTTGCAAATAGAAATTAACGGCGGATTTAAAACGCTTAATCAGGTCAAAGCCCAACTCGGTTTAGTAGATGCCGTCATGATTGGCCGAGCCGCCTACGACAATCCATTTATGTTTGCGATCGCCGATCGTGATATTTTTGGTGACCCAGCAGCGCTCACCACTCGTGAGCAGGTGGTGCAGGCCATGCTACCTTACATCACTCTTCAAACTCAAAAAGGCGTTAGGTTACACAGCATTACTCGTCACATGATGCACTTATTTCATGGCCAACCAGGGAGTCGCATTTGGAAGCGCTATCTCACTGAGAACGCCTGTAAACCAACGGCAGCGGCTCCCGTTGTTGCAGAAGCGTTGGCATTAGTAACCGAAGCAACCGAAATCGCAAGGCAGCACGCTAGTGTGCTCCCTGTCCTCGTTTAGCCTCCCAATCACCTGTCAATTGGCCGGTTCTGATACTGCCAAAATAAGCTAGAGACCAGGTTCGTGGTGATATGAGCCACAACAGGTACAAGTAGGTTGTGAGTAGCCAACGCGCTAAACCCTAATACCAAGCCAATGCAGGTTGCCCAAATCGCATAGGGCCACTGCCGCCAACTCGACATATGCAACACCCCAAAGCATAAACTAGAGACCAGAAGGCCAGTTGCATTCAGCCCTATAGCCGGAAGCATAACGCCGCGAAACAGCAGTTCTTCACTCATTCCAGGCAGTAAACCAACCCAAATAGAATCTGAGAGTGTGAGTGGTGCTAAAACAAAGTTCAGGTAAAAGTCAGCGCTTTTTTGATAGGCCGGCCATAGCCGATAAATAGCTGCGCTAACAGCAGAAATTGCCAACCCTACGATCAGTCCAATACCGGCATCATGCCAAACGATTGCAGCAGAAAGTTGTAGCGGTTCGAAAAACAACCATAGCCGTGCAACGAGTAGCAAAATAAGTGCCGTAACTGCCATTGCAACGAGTAACTGTGACCTGTCGAGCTGCTCTGTCTCAGTAATTTCTGGTTCAACCCGTTTCCGTTTAGGCTGCGCTGCTTTTTTGTTTTGATTCTGTACCCGCTTAAAAAATTTGCTCACACTGACTCTTTGCTCCAATCCGCTTTAGGTACAGGATCTTAGGTGCGATCTGCCGATGCTCCCTATTCTATTAGATCTTTCCGCGAATACAGCGACAAAGCTAACGATCGTACATATGTATTAGACGCGAATATAAGATCCTACTGAATGTATGTATCTATAAAATAATTATGGTGTTATGGTTGTTATTATCCCTTGTCAGCTATATATTGTTCCATTCCAGATGTAATTTTAAATCATGTCTTTTCCCTACGCTCCTTTCTAAACAAGCTGTCTGGCTCTTTTAATGCTTGTTCTGTCTGGTCTTTTATGAGCTTTGCTAGAAACATCGGTACTATGGAAGCTAACTTATGTTTAGCCGTAAGTAAGAAACTCATTTTCGTAACTACTTTACATAAAGTAATTAACGGATGTACGTAAGTCGCGACATAAATGGGGTGTTTGTCCTATTGCCTCGCAGCTGCCTAACTCCTCTGTAACAAGGGTTGACCGTACAGGTAAAAGGCAACACACTTTATGTCTAAAATGTCCATTGCTTTTAGGCTCCCTTAATTAAATCAATAAAACAAAAAATATCTGTATAATTATTGGCTTAAACGCTTCTGACCCAATTTGTTGAGGCTTATAACGATGCTTTCTTGATGGTTTTATCTGTTTTTTGCTTCGTTTCACTCATTATAAAATTCTCTGAAGAGTTGTCCGTAACTGTTCACCAAAAACGAGTATAAAAAAGTGAGTCCGCGTCGTTTGGAATCACTTTCCTGATATCCATTTATTGAGCAAAATTGATTCTAAGAAAGTTAGGAAAAAGCCGCTCATATCAACTTCTTAAGGTGTTATCTCAAAAGAGATTAAGGGAATTCAATAGTTACTCGGATAGTCTGATTAAGAGCGGTATTTCATCCGCTATATGAATCTTCAGCTGCTGAATTCAAGGGTCTGCCGAATTCTTTCGATTTACATAGCCTGCGGAACTCAAATTTAAGATATGGACAGTTCAACGAATAGAGCGCTACCTGATAGTGATGTTGGAATCTATGAGTGTGAAGTGCGCCTCAAGTTTCGTATTATTGAGGAGCAATTAACCATGACAAACAAGGAGTCACTCGTAGAAACATTAGTAGATGCGTTTGCTTATGGTAGTGATGAGTATCTAGAGGCGTTAGACAGCGCTGTAGATATTCAGCAACTGCAAGATGTTGGCCAAGCCTCTCCGCAAATGCGGCGACAGCTTATTCGCCTGCGTAACTCTAGTCGGCTTGCTTAGTCGGGTGGGGTATGGAGTCGGAGTAAGCTAGCTGATGTAAAGCTTACTTCGCCTACTCTCTTTAGCTGTCTTTGCTTCAATTTAATTTTAGGGTTTGACATAAGGCACAAATGGCAGATATCCTAGTAAAGGTTGTGAAGCAACTACAAAACACACAGGCCCCCATCGTCTAGAGGCCTAGGACACCTCCCTTTCACGGAGGCGACAGGGATTCGAATTCCCTTGGGGGTATTGAACAGAAAACGTTGCCACACTTGCCATTAGGCGGGTGTGGCTTTGTTTTGGCAGGCTAGCTGTAGAATTTAATTGTCCTTAATTATCCCTAATTAACCGTAATTACCTTGTAAAAAGTAGGCCATATTTTAGGCCAATGAGTTTTGGATATTTCAGAGAAGATTGAACAGATAAACGCGCAGCTACGCGACCGGAAAACGGGCGTTACCATCGGTCAGCGTGGCGGAAAATTGTATTTGCGGGCGACGCTGCCACCGAAACCGGGCAGCAAGAAAATAAAAGCGAGTCAACAGCGGATCAGCTTAAAGCTACCGGCAAACCCGGCAGGCTTGCGGAAAGCTGAAAAAGAAGCGCGGCTAATGGGTGAGCTGCTAGCCAGTGGCGAATTTAATTGGGCCCGGTATGTTATCCCGGCTGAAAAGAAGATCGGCAGCTGCGGGCTATGGCTTGAAAAATTTGAACATTGGTATATCAACGGTAAGGGCGGTAGCAAAACCACTTGGGACGGTGACTACAAAAAAGCATTGAAAGGGCTACCGGCTGACGCTGAGCTATCGGCGGATATTTTGCAGGCGTTGATTTTACAGACAAAGCCCAATAAGCGCAGCAGGCAGCGGGTATGTATGGCGGCAGCTGCGCTGGCAAAATTTGCAGGCTTAGAATTTGACGCTTCGCAGCTGCGCGGGAATTACAGCCCTAGCAAGGTTTCACCGCGTAATTTGCCTACCGATGAAATGATCGCCCGGTATCGCGACACATTAACCAATCAATCATGGCGCTGGGTTTATGGGGTGATGGCCTGCTATGGCCTGCGCAATCATGAGGTTTTTAGATTAGAGCTTGATGATTTCCCGATTGTGCGAGTCGGCAGCAATACTAAAACGGGTGAGCGTGAGGTGTGGCCCTGTTATCCCGAATGGGCGGTAATGTGGCGACTAGATGATCGGCAGCTGCCACCGATTGACCTAACCCAAACTAATGAAGCGATAGGGCGGGCGGTATCGGCCTATTTATCGCCTAAGTTACCGTTTAAGCCTTACGATTTGCGCCATTGTTGGGCAGTTCGTACACTCGAATTTGGCTTACCCGATGCGCTATCAGCGCAGCAAATGGGGCACTCGTTAGACGTTCATAATCGGACGTATCAACGATGGATCACTAAGGCCCATCATCAGCGAGTTTATGATCTGTTGCTCAATCGGCCAGATCGACCGCGACCGCCGCCGCTATGAAATTTCATAAGGTTCTACGCCTGGGACTAACGGCAGCTGTGAACCGCGACCGGCAGCGGCCCGCAATTGCCCTTTTTCGATTGCGGCAGCTTCCCTAGTTGCTTGGTTCAATAGGTTCACACAGGCTTCTATCTGCCAAACATAAGACGGGCGGTAAGCAGTGGGATTTTTTAGCCGGTAATGTCTGCCAGCTTCAAAAAGTTTGAGCCGATTTTCTCTAAGGAATTTTGGCGTTACGCCTAATTCAGCGGCAGCCGGTGTCGTCGATAGCCATTTAGCCATTAATCAACCTCCTGAGCCACTGGCAGCGATGCCACCGCTTCGCCTTTTTCCTGAGCGGTGAGGTATCGGCCTAATGAATCGCGCATAGCTAAAACCGCGCCGATGGGTAGATCGTGAAAGCTGGTGAACCCATACCGGGCAAACCACGCTGTAACGGCAGGATGTGTGAGCTTGCGGCGACTGCGCTCATAGTCCCACCATTTACCAGACTCGTAAAAGTCGAGTTGAAAACAAAAAATATCAATCTCAGCCAGGGCAACCGACAGATCGACACTTAAGGGCAGCTCAAAAACTTCCTTGGTACTCATTTAGGACTTTTCCCCCTGTGGAAAACCCCTTTCTCCCCCCAGACCCCCCTCTGAACCCCCAGAGGCAAGAGTAAAAGTTTTTTTAAGAGGAATTTCAACGGGTTCACCTTTCATATTTTTTTGGGTGGTGTGTAATAGTCCGTCCTGTAAGGTTTTGGGCGGATCAGCGCTGTGATCCGATTTGGGGGGTGGATCGGCTGTATCGCTTGCGGGGTGGACTATTACACACCACTGCGACGGGTGCCATAGGTTCAAATACTTGTAGAGCGTTTGAGCGCTCGTTCTAGCCAGCTCGCATATTTTCTTGGCTCGCTGGTGAACGATTTCGGGCAGCTCGCCGGTAGATGCCAGGGTGAGCACTGCGCGTTTTATGCGGGCGATCGCATCTTCAGATCGTTCGTCATTAATGCTGTAGGTCTCGCTGGTTCGCGTCGGTGTTGATGCCAGCGGCCAATAATACTTCTCGGCAGCTCTAGCCCAAGCGCGCGCGCGGCTGTCGATTTCGTGGCGATGATCGCAGTGCTCTAAATAGCCCGGTCGGGTAACGGCGGTACGCTCTACGAATTCAGCCAGCTCATAGCCTGCTAGTCCTTCAAAAACGCGACCATAGCAGGCGATCTGTTTTAGCAGGTAATTAGTCTGACCTCGGCCCGTCCATCCTTCTCTGATATCTAGTTCTAGATCTGCCTTCCAAGTATCGGTAGGCCCGTGCTTAATTTTTCGGCGCTTGCGATGCTGATCGCGACCGTAGCGCATTGCTTCGGTGAGCATCTCCATATCTTGCAGGCGTTGGGCATAGTCCCACCGCCAAAAGAAGCTTTGAAGGTTAGCGCCGTCAGGTTGAAAATCCTGGTTCAAAAGTACTGATCCGCTTCCCGGTTGAAGCGGCAGCCGGTGCGCGTTGTATTGGGTGAACTCATTGAGCCATGATCGGCCAAAGCTTTTACAGTTTGGGAATGCCTCAACTTGGCCAGGTGCCAAGTGAATTTCTTGACTCTCTAGGGCGTATTTGATGGCAGCTGCCAGGTCAAACGTTTTGACCGGTTCGGGCAGCGGTAAATATATATGGATGCCACCGCTAAAGCTGGATCGGACGAGTACAACTCGCACAATACCGATGGTTTCTAGGGCCTCACAGATCGCCTTAATGCCAGTGGCTGAATGAAACTGACTAAGCCGGTCAACATCGATGAGACCATAGGCGGTCATATCGTCGAATCGCACGCCTACCAGCTGCGCCGGATCTTCCCACATCGCCCATAGGGTTCTTTGTCGTAGCGGGAATTTTCCCGGCCCTTTTTCGGTGTGGCCTATCGTCTGCCAATTGGGATTGCTGGCGTCTTCTGTCGAGCCTTGGATCGCTAGCCACCTATAAGGGAATAGCTCGCATAATTTTTGGCCTAGTGGATCGGATGGCGTTAGGTCGGTTATCATGAGGTTACATTTTTTACATTTGGGCCGTTAACGGGCATAAACCGTTAACGGCTTTTTATTTGGGCGTTATTTGCCTAAAGTCCTGAGCGGTCACCTACGTATAAACCATTAAGTTTTAAGCCTTTGAAGCGGCGATCTGTGATCGCACTCATCAAAGGCTCTAGGTACTGTGAAGGGTAAGAATGAAGGCCGATTTGTACATTTGGTTTATTTACTCCTCTCAAGAATTAGCAATGGGTTTTAGCAGGTCTAACAGCCTGCTTTTTTCATGCCTAATTTGTGGTCAGATTGGGTATCAGCGCGGCCATCCCTGAACAAGATCCGCGCTGATATGCAAACCGTAAAGTGAATTACGATTCTCATAGAGTACCGTAACTTGCTTTACCCGTAAACTTATATACGGTAGTATGGCAAAAAAAGAGAAGGTACCGATGGTTGAGGTGCTACGCAAAAAAGCAAAAGTTACCCAGGAAGCTCTTAGCGATGCCTTGGGCATTACTGACCACACCTATAGAAACTGGATTAAGGGGCGTAGCGAACCCACTATGACGGTTAGGCAGATGAAGCGACTGTGCGAATTATTAGAATGCAGCCTTGATGATTTGCCTGATGACTTCACCGAGGTTGATTTGCAAGACAACTAAAAGCCCCTCACCGCTGTAACGGTGAAGGGCATATACGCACCTATGGGAGTAGGCACGCGCTATGAATATACATTTTTTAGATCATTGCGATCGCGCTCCGCCAGTAGAGCTCAAATCAATAGAAAGGATACTTGTAAGGCTCCTCACATCTAGCCGTCAACGCTGTCTTATCTACAGAGCATCCCTCACTAGGCGTTGTGGTGAGAAAAATATTAATCGCTTCCTTGCATTCAGCAGCTGGCAGCTGTGGGCCTTCGTCTAAAACAATCTTTCCAAACATACCAACGTATGTGGTTGTTTTGCATACAGCCCTAATGGTGTAGGGATCTACTCTCTCATCTGTCCATCCCGTATAGCGATGGTACTCAAACGATAGCAATGCAGCTGCGCCTAGTCCGATAAAAGCGCCTATGCCCATCAATTTAGATTTGTTCATAGCGCTTAACCCTCTCCGTTTCTTGAAACTCGAACCCAGTCAACAGCGCATGTGATGCCTAATCCATTAATCAATTTATTCAAGGGAAACCTTCAATCAACAATCGTGCTTTCAGAATTCCCGAAGAAAGCAGATGGCGATTACGGGCTTTCACGGTCTGGAGTCGCCTTTTTTTATGGAAGCGCTATTGACTAAGCCCAAAAGAAACAATCACCGTAATGGTCATCACCAAAATCATTACAAACGATAGCTGTACCAATAGTTTATTAGTATCCATGCCGACAAGTTATCCCAGCTCAAGAGCCCCGCCATTTAGTCAAAACGAACACTTTCCGAACACTCACCGAACGCTCACCGAACAAAAAACGAACCTCACAAGAACAGCTTTTTGAACGGTGAGCGAACATTTGAAACCCCTGAATTTAAAAGGATTTCACCTATGAATGATACAGCCCCGTACATCGAAACGAACGCGCAAACGTACACAGAACGAACATACACCGCTCAACAAATCGCAGAAGAGAACAACGTTACTGATGCAACTGTTCGGAATCGCTGGTTTACATGGATCTGTAAGGTAGCGCCGCCGGCGTTGCTCAAACAAGGTAAAAGCTATACCGAATTAGCTCACACCTTATTTAATGAATTTGCCAAGGTCGATAAAAGCGAGCGGATCGCCTGGGTAGCCGATGCGAAAGCTCGCTACTCAAGCGAATGGGGTAGCGTCGGCGTTATTGACTGTGAGGTAATGCCCGATGTCGTCGGCGGTACGCTGGCGCTATTGCAAACCAACCTACAAGCCTCAAATAATGCGCTCTCTTTAGAACTGGCTGAAGTTACCGATTTTATCGGGCAGCTCAACGCCGTTGATGCTGACTACTCACAGGCTGAATTAGAAACATGGGCAGCAAACGGCGCTAAAAAAGCCGTTGCACAGTTCAAAACAGAAGAGATCGCCAGGGCGCAAACGCTCAATGCCCTGCGACAAAAGCGCATGGGAGGGGATAGCCAATGAAAGGAATTAACTTGCTCGTTGCGATCGCCTTCGCCAGCTCTCCCACCGCCTGCACAGATCAGATCGCTGAGTTCTTCGCCGGTGAGGCAGTGGCTACCGATAGCATCGGCTTTATCGCCGGTGAAAAGTACCCACACAGAAACACCGTCTATGACCACTATTTACCCGAGGTCCACAGTGTTGATCAGGCGGCTTTGCATACTCTCTTTAATCATGTGGCTATGCCTCAAAGCCGCTCAGCGCTTATCGCTTTATTAGGCTATCCAATCTCAGAGGATGGCAAATATTCTTATTGGCGAATATCGGGAAGCAGCGAGATAGCTGTTTATTTTGATGGCGACACAGCATACAGCTTTACTGTAGGAGGTTTTTAACATGGGTATTTTTGGATGGGGTAAAGGTGACTCTACCAAACCAGAAGATGAAATGGATGATGATGACAGAATGGCAAGAGCAGGAGAACAGGCCCGCGCTAGTATCTTCGGCGGCGATCCCTTTCTATCAAGCCCCGATGCTAGTGGCGAGGCTACAGGAGGCGATTACAATGGAGATTATCCCGACAGCTGGCACGAAACCTTAAACAAGAGGATTGATGATGAACCCGACTATGCAAACGAAGTTAGAGAAGATCTTCAAACCTTGGCTAGAGCAGATCTCAATAGAAGAGAGGTTGAAGATTCTCTCTAATCTAAAAAGCCCTGCGCCTTTAATCTCTCGTCTTCAACACGCCATAAACAAGGGGAAAATAAAACCTGTTGAAGGCTTAACGCTATCCTCAGACCTGCTATTTCAAAACAAATAGATCGTGTAATGCACATAGGAAAATTCCAATGACCGATGAAGAACTTAGAGCGCTGGTAGAGCGTAACGCGCAAGCTATAGAAAACAGTGCCCGTGCTATCTCTCGGCTAGAAGGGAAAACGGATTCATTGAACGAACAGCTAAGCTTACTGACTCGCCAGGTGCAAGTAATGGTTGATGTGCAGTCTCAAAATAGCCAAACCTTAACCGCTGTCAATAGACACATTCAAGGTTTCTATGATGTTCTGCAATCAATTACAAGAGAACAAAACGAGCGCTTTGAACTCATCGGTCAACAGATTCAATCGCTCATTGACGAGCGCCGGAATTCATAGCCAAATTAGCCTCTGGACTAAAACATGGACTAAATCGGCAACTGTCACACAGGCAAAAACGCTGAAACCCTGATTATTTGGTTTCAGCGTTTTTTTTGCTGTAGGCTGAAACCCCTGAAAACTCGTTGTATAGTTGCACCTAAAGCAACTAATCAACGCTGTAAAATAATGCTCTCAAGGGTGCGATTGAGCAAACGTATCGTAAAAAATCAATGCCTAATCAGGACGCCCCCTCTCCTGTTAAAACACTCGCTGAAATGAAAGCCAGCTGCGAGCGTGATCCGCTAGCCCTGGTTTCTCTCCATGACTGGATTCATGCTTGCAGGCTCGCGGCAATCGTTGAATTTAGAGCCAAAAATCCTAGAAAATCGACGCTATGCAATCCCTCTTTCTCGCCTGCGCAGTCATCGTCTGTCTTGCCGCCGCCGCCTTCGGCTCAATGCTCTCCGGCGACACCAAGCCACCAAAACGAAAACCTGATCTAGTGGTTGAAATACGCCAAAGACACAAGGCAAAGTAGAATCCCTCTGAGGCTACTACATCCGACTTGGCACCCATGCTTTTTAGCATGGGTTTCTTGTTTAAGATTTTTGGATCAGTGAGTGCGATCGCGCGGTTTCTGTCTAGCCTATGCTCGCCCGTAATGGGTAGGTTAAGCCCCGCCGCTCCGGTAGGGCTTTTATCATCACCATAGATCGACACGCGGCCCCCCTCGATAAGTCCACCGGGCAGGCGCGCCAGGTCGCAGATCGAGATGTACAAACCCATTACCAACGGCTAACCCGCCGTTAGGGTGGTATTGCTTCAGCTTGTAGAAGGTATCGACGACGTTCATTCCCTCTACCCAAAAATCAACGGCATCGCCGTACATGTGGCGACTATCGCGCGCCCCGCCTACATTGCGGTTACTTTTTGGATCTCGATAGCCAGAGGTCACGCGGATCGGCTTATTTCCTAGAAATTCCCTTACCTTGTCCATATAGCGAGCAATCTGAACGATCCGCCCGGTCACCGTGGCATTTACCGGCACTCTAGATCCGCCCTTGGTAAGCTCGGCCCAAGTAAAATTGCTACCGGCATAAATCGGCTGATCCACCCCGACCAAAGCACTAATACCAGGAATTGAGATTTTAGGCCCCGCATTGCGGACGGCGATCCTATCCTGTGGATTATTATCCGGTTCGGTTCCTTCTAGCTTGGCATGAGGCCCATAGACAAACCAGCGCAGCTGATCAGAGTCTTTAGGCGGGTTAGCTAGCTGTACATAAACATGATCGCCGCTGCCACTGCTGGGCGCTCCCTCATAGGGCGCAGCTGATTTGATTTCAAATTCATCGCCAGCCGATACAGTCAACAGCGCACTAGGGATTCCCGTTTGCTCTGTTGACTGCAATGGAAAGGCTTTTAAAAACGTGTGTTTTGTAATTTTTAGTTTCATGATTGAATAAGCATTTTTAAAAAGGCTTGAACCTCTGGCGCCTGTGTCACCACATACGGCATCCATAGCGGGCTGGTCAGCGTTGCGTATGGTCGCCAATGCCCAGAGAGGAAAAAGGTCGCAACCGGCCTAATGTAAGGGTCAATATTCGTGTCAAGCTTCAGCCTGTTTAGCCAAAGCTCTAGCTTTGTCGCTAGCCTCACATAGCCGATGAAATAGAGCTGATCGTCAAAAAGCTCTGTTTCAACTCTGGAGATTTTCAAAGTCCTTGTTAGCGGTTCGTGCCTATCTATCTGGTCTATGACTTTGATACAGAAACCGCCCATAAACTGCACCGCGCCAGTATTTCGAGTCACAAACGGGCTGAGCTGCTTGAAATGTAATTCTGTCGCCGCTGTAATTTCGTCTAAGCTTCGCCCTTCAATGTTTTTAGGGTGAGTGCTGAGGTAGCTCGCAAAAATGCGATTGCAGTAAACGATAGTACTTCGACGCTCGTAGGCAATTATGCAAATTCCTTTGTCAACGCCATCATAGGGCGCGAATCTATCAGAGAGAGTCATGTGTCTCCATTGGTGAACTCTCCAGTCTCGGGGTCAATTTCGATATCTGGATCGCCTTGCGTATACCATTCGTAGATGCGTATTTTCCAATTTGCGTCGGCATCAACACGAGCCCGTAAAGAGCGTTTAACAATGAGATGCCGAACAATAAAGCCCGCCTCTTTTTGCACATCTAGCAGCTCTAGCGGGTAGATGCGAGCCGCTTTATAGGGATAAGAACGGATAAACCGGCCCTTTACCCCATCCGAATACAAGTCAGAGATAACCGCATAGCCAACGCCGGGGAAGTCGGCAAAATCAAAGGTGTGCTCAATTTTGATCAAGGCATCGCCGATCAACGGCGTCCCTAGCTGCACGCCTTCAAAAGTAACCGGAACATCCCCTATTAACTCCCATGGCATCGCATCAGCTCCGGTACAAGTAGACCTGATTCGTTCTGAACGTAGGCCGTCCCCCCATCAATGACATGCTGCACGTTAGATTCAACTAACTGGACGAACTCAGTAGCGCCTATTCCCTGTTCTTCTAGGCAATCTAGGACGGCTTCAGCCGATTCAAACCCCTCTATCCAATCTTCAATGAGGCCCTGGCGAGTCACCAGGGCTTCGGTCTCTCTACGGCCATCAGCCCGATTGTGATCAGGATGGTGACCGTAGAACGTCAGAAATGGGTCAATCAGATCAACCATTAGCTGTAGCTATAGCGCTCACGGGTCAGGCTGACGCGATTGGTTGCTAGAGATGCGTTAGCGTCTAAAATCTCAGCCTTAATAGCATCAAAAGCGTCGTACTGATTATCATCAGCAGCATCCCGACCAAACGCGCAGCTAGAGCGATCGCCGTTGTATTTCAGATATTGGAGGTTGGTTACCTCAGAGCGAACGACTTGAGTAGTTCTCGTGTTATTCCGAAACCAAACTACCCGAGCGGGGGAGAACTGGCCTACGGTCGCAATTGAGTTAGAACCCAAGGTATCGGTAACAGCGCCACCAGTGCCAGAAGCGTTGATCTGAGTAGCCAAAGCAGTATAGTCATCAACGCCATTGGTAGCCCGTGCGACCTCACCAGTAGCCAAATCAAAGCCAAACGGCGTTACATAAACACTCTTTCGAGGGGCTTGAGCACCGCGTGATCCTACGTTCCGTTCACGAGGCTCTGTCAAATATTGAATGTAGTTCGTCAAAGCGAGGTTTAATTGGCCCGCCTGGCGGATTCTGCTGTAGCGTCTGCTCATGATTAGTCCTGAGAATAGGGGTAACTGTCGCTAACTACTATTGCCCATTGGAATCACTTGATAAACTCTCTCGGAAGGGCTAAACCTTTCCGGCGAATTTGCAGACACGCGCACGAGTTCAGATGGACGACTACGAAACCAGGGGGTTAGGGTACGTCCCGGATCTATCCACCAAAATGATAGGGGCTGGAACCCCAACGACATCCATTCTTGCGAGCTGAAACCGTACGTCAGCAATCGGCCTTCGTCGTGGCTGGCGACGAATTTCGCCATAGGCCCGATCTCGGTCTGGAATCGTTGGGAAAGCCGTTGCAGGCTCAGCATTTTCATTGACATTAAAGTTAGACCAGTCAGGCGAATCATTCTGAATATCTAACACTTGCTCAACGACTCGCCGCCCTTCCGTCTCATTCCGGCATAGCAGCTGTAGCTGATAGCCTTTCTCCCAATCGCTATAACTGCACATCACTTTGCCTTTCTTCCACACAAAGCCAGCGCCCGCAGCAAACGCGCTTCTAATGCGTAGGGCATGGGTACGGGCAATAGCCTCTGTAATACTGCCTTGGTCATAGTCCATCAAGCGGATCGATATCTGGCCATCAATCGGTGCGTAACCATCCGCCACATCGCTTAAGTCCTCAAGGAAGTAGAGCGTAATTTTAGGCCGTGTTTTGCGGCGTACAGTCTGCTTCAAAGTCGTTTCCCCTACGCCACTCTGAAACAGGGCATAGCGGTTTCTAATCGACTCAAAAAACATCTGTCTGCTGATGGTAAGAATAAAGCTGTCCTCGTCCTGATGGCGGCAGGCTAACGCCATTGATTGACGCGGGATATTGAGATCTAGATTATCTATATCTATATCTGAAAACCACTCTCTAACCTCTCGGTTGTAATACTTTCTGAGCGTGCTTTGGAGATGTTCCGTAGGACTAGCGGGCGGAATTGTCATCTTAAGAGCCTTTCTGAGCGTCGGTTATAGCAACATCAGCTGATTGACTAATAGCTGATTTTTGAACCTCCTGATCCAAAATTGGCTCATTCTGAGGGGCTGATGTAGGCACACTCGAAGGCGTTTGATCTGAAACCAGCCGTGTAAAGTCTTCCCGTTGCTGGCTTAGCTCAGAAAATTCCTCTTGAATTTCTCTCACATCGCCCGTTACTTGAGATAGAGATGAAGCAGCATCTTCTAAAGACTCTAAGCCGTTCGTGACTCGCTCAAACTTACGCCTATAGGCATCCTGAGCTTGAATCCTTTCAGCCATCCATGGATATGAGCGCTCACCCACAACGCCCCACCGCTTCAGAGCATTACCAATTTTGCCGATATTTTCAGCGCTCCATTCCATCACGTCTTTCGATGTGTCGTGAATGGAGCGCACCGTGTAAACGATCATCGCTGCACTGCTCACGATACGGCTGGCCTTATGCCAAGCGGTTGAAACGTCGTCGTAGACCGATTCACCAACCACACCTTTAACAAAAGTCTCCACAGACGCTCCAACCAGTTCATTGATGTCTAGCTGTGAGCCGGTTTCGTCCTTAATGCCTACAGCTGCCAGCATGTTGCTGGTCAGGTCTCCCAAGGTCTCGCCAACATTGCGGCTAAGCATAGCGGCGTTATGCAGCACACCAACCAGCGTTAGCCAGTTTATAAGCTTTTGAATGCGGGTATTTTCCCAAGCGGTTTTAGTAAACGTTTGAATGGCGATCACCCGCTCACGAATGACCGAACCAAGCGCAGTGTTAGCGCGTGAGGTTTGTAGGTTAGCGGTCGTCGTTCTATCAATCTTGCGTAAAAGTGCTTCGTTCACTGGATTCTCCCTTGCGTCTTGTCCTGGTCGCCCTGGCGCCCCTGCTGGCCCTGGTCGCCCTGGCGCCCCTGCTAGGCCTGGCAATCCTGGCCGCCCTGGCCGCCCTGCTGGCCCCGGTAAACCTCTCAGCCCTGGTAAACCTCTCAGTCCTGGTAAACCTCTCAGCCCTGGCCGCCCTGGCGCCCCTGCTAGCCCTGGTAAACCTCTCAGTCCTGGCGGCCCTGGTCTCAGCACTCTAGTAAGCGCCTGCGTAGCTGTGGCCTGCGCACGTTGAGCGAGCTGATTAGTCGCGCGAACTGTCGCAGTCAAGGCCCTAAGAGCGGATGGCAGATAAAGCAAAGTACCCACTAGGGTAATTGCTCGCAAAGCATTAGATAGGGCGTTGTTAGCTGTAGTCTGAGCTGCATCAGCGGCGTTAGTAGCCTGCTCAGCTTTCCTAGCGGCTCGGTCTGCGGTCGATTCGACCTGCCTAATTTTTGCCCTATTAACGCCAATTGCTCTAAACGCTAGATCTAGAGTGCGTTCTATCAAATTCAAACGCCTGACGATAGCGGCCAATTGTTGGGCGATCGTCAATGTGGCGAGGATACCAAAGATGATTTCAATAAAACCCAAAGCTCTACCGACTAGCCGTAAAGCCCGTCCACCGAGCCTCAAAGCATCCTCACTAATCCCTACGGCTCGCGCTGCCCTAGATAGAGCGCTGCCCGCTCGGTTGAGCGCTTGGCCCGCTTTTCTATCAACGCTATCAAGCAAAGTTTCAGCACGTCTTAGGCCGGTTTCAACAGCATTCGCCTTTGCAGTGGCGCGCAAGGCCGAACCCCTGGCGACTTCGGCGACATCAGCAGCGCCAGCAGCATCTGATATCGCCTGCGTTGCTTTACTACTGGCTACAGTCGCTTTTGCCTGTGCATCGGTTGAATAACTTATTGCGTTCGCAGCATCTGACGCGGCGCTTCTAGCTTCACTGGTGGCGGCGTTTGCCAATTCAGAGGCAAAATTAGCTTTCTCTATTCCAAAGGTCGCTTTTCCGTCTGCTACAGCTGCCATTCGACGGCTAAGCTCTGCCATGCTTTTAGCAGTGTTTATTTCAGCTGAGTAAGGGAGTATGGCCCCGACGAACAACGCGCCAAACAAGCCGGGGTGAATGGATTTGAACAGATCAACCGAGGCGTTTATGATTCCCGGCCGCTCATTCCTTAGCAGAAATTTGCTATCAAGAGCGGCTATCTCAGCCCGAATCCTGGCCAGCTCAGCGCGTAATGCATCGCATTCTGAAGACATATCAAACTCGTATAGTTCGGGCTATGGGTAGCAGCTCGGCGCAGCAGCTGGCGCAGTCGTCACCCTCCCTAATTGGCGGGCAAGAGTCAAGAGTGAAGAATATAGCGCCGTTTCTAAAAAATTCGGTTTCACACCCCCCTGATAAGCTCCCGCAATTGTCGGGGAGGCCATCGCGGCGCGTCAGGGTTATGTCTCGTAGGTTATCCATGTAGTTTGTGCTGGTGGGCAGGCCCTGAGAACGGATTAACCCATTAGATTGCTCTACAAGGAGTTGCCTTTTATCGGCCCTCAAATATATGGCAACAATAGGGCCTCGTATAAAGCTACTAAACAGCCGATTTAAGAGGGTGTTAACATAGCCCCCGCTTGAGTTGTACTGGTCAACGGTATAAGTCAAGCGGTAGTCTACCGGGCATTGACCACCGCCAAAATTTCCAGAGGTGCTGATTTGCTGGTAGCTGTCGGCCTCTACTCTTACTTCTCTCTCTCCGTCGTTATAGAAATAGGTGTTCATTTCTAAGAAGGATTTCCCTAGAAATTATCAGGGTCGATCACAAAAGTATCGGGCTGATGCAGGTTTACATTTAGCTGGGCCTGTCTAACAGTGCTAAAGGTGCCGCCGCCGTTGTCACGTTGCACAATGCTGTCAAACCCTGACAGGATTGTGATCGACTGATCAGGATTCGAGGTGAACGCGGTATCAGTCAAAAAATCTCTAGCTTTGAGCACAATCGCGGCTAACAACGATTCAGCGGTATTACTGGCACTGGCAGTTAAGCCCACAGAAACTAAATCAGCCTTTGTGATTGTTAGCGTTGTAGCGTCTTGAATCGCGCCAGCTCCAAAAACTTCGGTAAGGGTAGGCTCTGCCATAGGTACGGATCATCTGAATGGTACGCGGCTACTATACCCAATCCAAAAAACTAGGCCAAATAATAGGCCAAAAATTTATATCTTCTCTGAACAACAGATAGAGAGAGAGATTAAACAAAAAATAGGTGATTCGAATTCCCTTGGGGGTATTAATAAAAAAGGCTTTAGAAATTTTCTAAGGTCTTTTTTTTATTCCAATTTTTATTCCAATTTTCTCCTCCCCATTTATTCATTTTCTTCTCCCAATTTGTCCTGCTAAAAAGAAGCCGACTTGCACCTAGGGATCGTGAAAGTCGGCTTTTTGTAATTGATGAGTTATGGAAGATGAAAAAGCGTTGGTTGGGTAGGTTGTTTAGTGCCTAGGCTAGCTCTAGCGCTCGCTGACGAATGGCCAATAGGTTAAGCGTTAGGTTGTGGCAAATATGGTGCTCAATCAGGGTCGCAGGCATAGCTCGTGGTGGCTTCACCGATAGATCGTAAGAGAGCTGGGTGATGGGCTGTCCGCTTTGCTCATCGGTGGTTGACTGAAGCTTCCAGGCTCCTTCAAATTGCTTAAAATCGCCTTCTTTCATGGCGAACCCTAATTCGTAAGGGAAGTTTTCGGTCATATCAAGGACGACACGAGCGCAGAACTTGAATTTAAGAAAGCACTGACTGCCGATTTGCTCTAGTCGGATGCGGCCTTCGGAGTTGGATACGAGCTTGCTGGAGGTTAAGTTGGGGACAAAATCTGCTAGTCGCTCGTAGTCGGTAATGACCTGCCACACCTGCTCTATCGGCTGCGGAATGGTAATAGTCGCTAAAATACGACGCTCCTTGGCAGGGCGCTTTTCAGTGGATATTTCAACGTAGGCATTGTCGTTTGTTCTGCTGTTAGCAGTTGCCTGACGGCTGGAGTCTTCGATTGGAGAAAGTGTGTGTTGAGTCACAATCGTTTTCAGGCTCTAAAATCTGTGTTGATACTGGTTAGTATTCTCGGTGAAGTACTAAATGGCACTCAGTAATTAGGCGGGTTTATTATTTGTCGGGACGCTACTTTGAAGATAAGTCAAGTAATTTCTACCGGCTTATTCAGATAAGTTAGTCTTGTCGGCAAGTTGGCCTTAGCGTTTGTTGGCCTTAGCGTTTGTTGGCTGAGCTTGGTTGCTGGAGCGTAGAGGCTTTAGCCAATACATTCCATCAGTAGGATAGCAATTTCTCTGATAAAAGCGAAGCCTTGAAATAGGACTTCCACAGAAGTTTACAGATTTAGCGTATCTGGTTGAGCTGCGGCAGATTGGGACAGAAGGCTAACTGTGAAAATAGACTGTGGAAATAGACTGTGGAAATAGTAAGTTTGTATGGGTAAACCGTGCGAAGCGGGGTTATACCTGCTATAAACATCAGTGAAACGTTTTGCGTAATGGTTGCAATGGTTAAAGCTTCAGCGGCACCTCAGCTTGCGAGTACGCCCCTCGTAATTGGTACGGTAAAAGGGCCGGGAGAAGATGGCAACCAATATCTTTTTATTACGGCTGATAACCGCCATGTCAAGATTGGTGAGTTTGTATATTACGAGGTAGCGGCTCCTGATAGCGGTGATGGGAGTGTCAATGCTGGGAAAGTCTTGCGAATATTGGGCAAGATTTCTGATCGCCGTCTGAGCGATCATTTGCCTGATCGCATTTTTGCTGATACCGAAATTAGCCCGGAGACTATTGCGGCGCTGGTGGGGTTTTCTCATCCTAGCCCAGAAATTTATGAGGTGACGGTAGATGTCATTGGGCATTTTCATCCGGCTTTAGGGTTTATTAATCCTCGGCTGACGCCAAACCCAGGCACAAAAGTATCGATTGTTGACGATGACACGCTGCTGAGAGTTGTGAATAAAAAGCAGCCGGGTGAGGTGGGTTCTGCGACTGTTGGCTCTTTGCTGCTCAGGCCGTTGGGCGCGGTGCAGGTGGCGCTAGATGTCAAAGAGTTGGTGAGTACTCATATGGCGATTTTGGCGGGTACGGGTTCAGGTAAGAGCTATACCGCTGGTGTGCTGATTGAGGAGTTTTTGCAGCCTTATAATCGGGCGGCGGTGCTGATTTTTGATCCGCATGGGGAGTATGGCACGCTGGCTGAAATGCGTGGACATCCGAGCTTTCAGGGGGATGATGGCTATGCGCCGGATGTGAGGATTTTGACGCCAGACGATATTACGATTCGGATTTCGTCGTTGGATTATTATGATGTGCTGACGCTACTGCCAGAGATGAGCGATCGCCAGCAGTCTATTCTCAATAAAGCCTTTAGAATTCTTCACCGTCATAAGCGAGGCGAGTACCGTTGGAATGTAGATGATTTGATTGCAGCTGTAAATGAGGCCGATACCGCTGAAGATGACGAAGGCAATTTGAAAATCGGATCTTCGGCGCCAGCGATCGCCTGGAAGTTAGAGCGCTTTGCTAACTCACCTTACTTTCATCAGACTCATCACCTAGCGCCTAAGGATTTGTTTATGCCGGGGCGGGTGACGGTATTGCAAATGAATGAAATTAGTCAGGAGGAGCAGCAGGTGATTTGCGCTGCGATCCTGCGTCAGAGCTATTTGGCTCGGATCAATACTGAAAAAGACAAAATCAACGAAAACGATGAGAACTATTTGCCCTATCCGGTGTTTACCTTAGTAGAGGAGGCTCATCGGTTTGCACCGGCCAAAGAGCCTTCTCGATGCAAGGCGATTTTGCGGACTATTTTGAGTGAGGGCCGGAAGTTTGGCTTAGGAGTGGGGTTGATTACTCAACGACCCGGCAAGCTCGATTCAGATGTGCTGAGCCAGTGTATGAGCCAGTTTTTGATGCGCATTGTCAATCCGGTGGATCAAGAAAGCCTAAAGTATGGGGTGGAAGCGGCGGGGCGAGATTTGCTTAAAGAGCTGCCAGCGCTGACCAAAGGGCAGGTGATTATTTCGGGAGCTTGTGTCAATACGCCGGTTCTGTGTCAGGTGCGAGAGCGGTTGACACGGCATGGTGGCGAAACGCTCAATGCACCAAGTGAGTGGCAAAAGCATTTTCAGAGTCATCGGCTGCGATCGCAAGAAATTGAGCGATCGCCCGTGGCCTCAAAAGGCAGCGCCAAAACCTTTCGCGGTGTCAGCATTGAGTAATCAGGATCGGGTAATTAGGATCAGGTAATCAAGATTAGCTAGGTGTTTTGGGCGCTTTGGGCGCTTTGGCTACTGAGCTTGAGCAGCGGTGGCTTTTTGCAATGCTGCCTGACTGTTGGCCTGATATTTGGCAATGCGATTTTGAGCGGTCGCATATTGCTCATTGCCAGATGGAATGTTACTCATTAAGTCGGATGCTTTTTGCCAGCGGGCGGCAAGATCTAACCACTCTGCGGCGGTTGTTGCTGTTTGCCCATCAATGGCGGCTTGTTCGGCAATGCGAACCGCTTCGGCAAAGGCATCGGCCACGTTGCCAGCATTGCCGGCAGCGTCGGTCGTGCCGGTGTTAGCAGCGGGGAGCAGCGTATTTGCGGCAGGTTGAGTGGCTGGCGCTGGGGGCGCAGAGGTCGTTGACGAACGGGGCAAATTACTGGTTGTGGATGGGCTAGCTGCGGGTGGTGTTGTGTCAGCCGTGCGCTCATCAGGTGATATGGCTGCTGTGGAAACTTTTTCTGTATCGACGGTATTAGGGTCAGCGGGCAGATCGGCAAGCTGCTCTGTGGGCTGATTAGCTGGCTGCTCGGCTGAGCGGATTTGGCTCAGGTCGTCTCGAAAGAGCCAGCCAGCGGCTAATAACAATAAAGCCAGGCTGCTGCCACCAATGATCTTGCTGATGAGGCTGCTGCTGGTCGGTTCTGGTTCAGAGATGTCTTTGAATATGGGGCCAGCGGGTTTGAGATGGCGATCGCGAATCCACCGTTTGACAAAAAAGGGACGTTTGAGCGTGATGACTTCCGACCACAGCAGCGCGTTTTCAGGGTCGCGATTAATTTCTTCTAGCCACAGGAGCTGATCTTCTCGAACAATACGGCTGTTGATTTTGACCTTTTTTATTCGCTGAGGGCTAATGGTTTCTAGCTCAGTGCGCACACGCTCGACGACGGTGTCTTTGGTGAGCTGCTCGGGCGACGCGGCTTCGCAAAGTAGCTGAAGCATTCCATCGGCAACCACCGCACGGGTGCGAATGCCCAAGGTGGACAGCTGCTCGTTGAGGACTTGAATGATAGCAGCAACGCTGCCTTGTCGAGCCTGGCCAAACGTCTCGGTCGCCGGATTGGTTGAGATAGCTCCTTTCATGGATGAAATGCCCTAGGCAATTTTGTGCAAAACCGATGCAGCTTAAAGTCGGGATATGTCGGGTTAATATCTGGCTAAGTCACTTGCAAATATTTGGAGCGCAAATCTTGCAAATCTTATAGAGGATACCTGAAATTGGGGCAGATCGTTTAGCGGCGTAGCATCTGAATTTAGAACCGGTGCAGGTGTGAGCAGTCGTTAAAGCGGCGCACAATCCATTGCTCAGGGTTAAAAAGCTGGTTGCTTCGACTGGCAGATAAGGTTTGGCATGAGGGACAAGCTGAGTGCTCTTGTAGGTATGTGTAAGCTTCGTCGCTGAGCCAAAACTCAAAAATACCGGTGTGACCGATATGAATTTTCCAGGTGCGATCGCACCCCATAATGACAGCAATCAGGTGCTGTAAAAAGCCTTCATGAGAAACTGCCCAAACCACCTCTCCCGGCTGGTGTTGATTTAAAACATGACGGACCCACCGGTGGGCTCTGGCTCTGGCCTCAATTAAAGATTCTGCCTGCGGAACCGGCTGCCAAACACGAGAAGACAGCAGCTGATCGCATAGCTCAGGATATTGCGCTTGCGCTTGCGCCCAAGTCAGTCCTTGAAAAATACCCTGATGCATTTCCTGTAGGTCTACGCTTTGATGATTTTGAAAGCGAATGGGATAACGGTAGGCTGTTTGCTCTCGTTTCTGTGCCTGAAGCGCCTGGATAAGATGATGTACGGTTTGACTGGCTCTCAGCATTGGGCTGCTGTACAGAGATAGGCTCAGTTCTGTAAGGTCATAGCTAGCCGAATTTGGATCCGTCAGTGCTGGCTGGGTAGCAAGGTGCTGAGTGATACTTGTTGCTAGGGCCTGTCCCAGTTTCTGGGCTTGCTGGTGGCCGAGGGCTGAGAGTTCGGTAGAGCTTTGACCTTCCATTTTTTGTTGCAGGTTGCCGACCGACTGGGCATGACGGATGAGTGAAAGCTGGAGATAGCGGACTGTCACCATAATTGCAGCAGAGTCGTAAGTTAAGCGTCTACAATTAACAAACTATATTTACCGTGTTGCGAGCCATTAACCATGTTGTTAAAGTCCACCACCCGCCATGTTTTAATCTATGCGGCAACCGTTGAAAATAATGAACTGGTGCCGAGTGAGAATCAACTGACGCTCGATATTGATCCGGAAAATGAGTTCTCCTGGAGCGATGAATCCTTGCAAAAGGTTTATCGAGAGTTTGACCGATTAGTAGAAGAATATGACCAAGAAGCCTTAACCGACTATAATCTGCGACGTATTGGCTCTGATTTAGAGCATTTTATCCGTGCTTTACTACAGTCGGGAGAGATTAGCTACAACCTTGAGAGCCGCGTGCTGAATTACAGTATGGGTTTACCGCGTGTGGTAGAAGGGGCGTCTTCCTAATAACCTTTACCCGTTATGGCTAGCTGTTATGACCGTGACTTCCTTGTTGTCTGACTTGTTGTCTGAGGCCCATCTTTCGTGATTAATTGCCCTAATCCTAGCTGCAAGGCGGCGAACCCTGAGGGATATGAATCTTGCCGGGTATGTCAGGCAGCACTGCCCTACCGCTACTTGTGGGGTGTGGGTAATTGGCCGGCAACGCTGAAGCCAGGAGACCTGGTCAACCAGCGCTATTTGCTAAAAAGCACTGCGGAAAATCGAATCTTTTTAGACACGCAGCCGGGGCTAGTGCCTGAGTCTTTACCAGAGCTCCCTGAATTTTTGCTGCCTTATTTGCATTTGTCAGTTTATCCGGTGTCTGTGCCGCGACCTTATGCGCTGATTAAAGGGCCAGATAAGGACTATTTGCTGCTGTTAGAATCGGCTGCTTTTTCAGTCTCAAAGCGTGAGGGGCTGCCTGGGGTTCCGAGCTTACTGCCTAGGCTATCAGAGCAGTGGGATGAGACTTCTCCTTTAAGGCAACTAAGCTGGCTGTGGCAGATGGCTCAGCTATGGGATGCGTTTCAAGCTGAGCAGGTGGCTGCGACGCTGCTGAATGATGATTTTGTGCGGGTAGATGGATCGGTGCTGCGACTGTTAGATCTGGCTTCATCGCCGGTAGGCAGATCTCGCATTCCTCAGCAGACGCGACAGCCTGGGCAGCCTGCGCAAACGATGAGTGGTGGTGGGGCCTCGGCAGGCCCCATTGCGCAGCCTACGCTGACGGATTTGGCGCGCAGCTGGTATCCCTTGGTCGGTCGGTCGCATCAAACGATCAGAGCTTTTTTAGACCGGTTATGTGAACGGCTAGAGCGGCAGCAGATCAATGCTGAGCAGCTGAGTGAGTATTTGAGCCAGGCCATGAGCATGTGTGCTCAGGATCAGGCGGTGAGCTACGACCTAGCGGTGTTTACCGATCAGGGGCCAACGCGGAAGCGCAATGAAGACGCCTGTTATCCGGCGAGCGGCACCATGAAAACGCTGACCAGTGAAGAGGTAAAGGTTCAGCCTCAGCTGCTGATTGTATGTGACGGTATTGGCGGTCATCAGGGCGGTGATGTGGCCTCTAAGCTGGCGATCACAACGATTGAATCTAGGCTACAGCCGCTACTGAGTCACGCTCATTCTGACTTGACCTCAACAGAGCTAGTGCTTGCGATAGAAGCTGCTATTTGCGCGGCCAATGATGAAATTTCGGCGCAAAATGACCAGGCGCAGCGGCAGGCTCGCGATCGCATGGGAACGACACTCGTGCTCGCCCTGATTAAAGGGGCCAATGTATATATCGCCCATGTGGGCGACAGCCGTGCCTATCGCGTTAGCGTGGGCAACTGTCAGCAGGTGACCTTAGATGACGATGTGGCGTCTCGACAGGTCCGACTAGGGGGCAGCCTGTATCGAGAAGTGCTGTTGCAGCCCGGATCTGGATCGCTGATTCAGGCGCTAGGGATGAGTTCCTCGCAGACCTTACGGCCTACGGTGCAACGGTTTGCAATAGCTGAGGACTGTGTGTTTTTGCTGTGCTCAGATGGCTTGAGCGATAGCGATCGCGTCGAACAGTTTTGGCATCAGGTGATTCGACCGCTGGCGGCAGAAGAAAAATCGACAGCCAAAGTGGGCAAGCAGCTGATAGAGCTCGCGAATAAGTATAACGGGCACGACAATGTGACGGTCGGCTTGCTGAAGGCAGCGGTGGTCAGGGATGCTAACCGAATGTTGCCTAGAGAATTAGCTGGTGAGCTAGTCAGTGGGTCCGCTGGCCAACCGGGTACTTTTGCGAACCTCGCCAATGCAGGTGCCGGAAATACTTCAGGCCCATCGGCTAGAGGCGCCGATAGAGGTACGACGCGGCTTATGCCGCTGAATCCAACGGTCAGTCAGTCGGGCAATCAGCGGGCGAACGTAGGCGATGAGCCAGTCTCTTCTTCACAGCCTTCTTCACAGCCTTCTTCACAGCGTGGACGCTCGGTGACGGCAGGTCATCGGCAGAGCACTGCGGTGATTTCGTCTAATTCTCAGCAGTCTCAAACGGCGGCCAACCTGTCTAAGATAGCTGCCGTTTTGGCGCTTCTAATCGCGTTGGGTGGGGCGCTTTACTTTTTATTAGGCGGTTCGCTTGGCGGTTTGTTTGGGGGGCGTTTAGGTCTTGAGCCTGAAACGCTTGATCGCTCGGAGGAGTCCAACGTCGATTCAACTTCTTCTGGCAATGATGGGGCAAGAGTGGGCGATCGAGGCGCGATCGCTGTACCTGCTGATATCAAGGTTGGCAACTATGTTCGCATTCGGCAGTCTGACGTTCCTGGCATCGTAAGTTCGTCGCCCGATGGTACAACCCCTAAGAACGTCGAAGTGCTTTCGCTGCGACTGTACCCTCAGCCCTCTAACGCTGCAAGAGAAATTCCGGGGCTGATTCCGGCTGGTGGCATTGTTCAGGTGCTAGAGCAGCAGGTCACGACTAATCAAACGAGGTGGGTTCGGCTGAAACTATGCTCTATTCCTTCAGGCGAATCGCTGGCGGATGTCCCCGCTGAAACTGATTCACCGACATCTTCTGGCCCAGCTGCTTCTGGATCGGCCTCTGGATCGGGGTCTGAACCCAATTCGCCCGCGTCTGCACAGTTAAGTGAAACGATGATGCTATCGCCAGCGGCAGAAGGTTGGGCGCTTGAGACCACCGTGGCTAGCGTCGCCGAGAATTTAGACGGAAATTTGCAGCCCAGCCAGAGAGGGGTATGTGGGAGCTGATGGCGGATAGGGAGTCTCTATGCCTATGGTTAGCGGTCGATAGTTTGTTAATACAGCGCGATCGCTTTGCCATTTGGGTGCTAAGAGCGCCTCATCCGAGTGGTCATGTTCATTACGACTGTGCTTGGAGCCCTGATTTGGCGAATGCTTGGCAGGGCTGGCAGTCTATTTTTTCGCTGCGTAGTTTGCCGCAGGTGCCGCATATTCCATCGGCGTATGTGCCGCAGTTCGTGCTAGAAGAAGTGGCAGAAATGCCAGATGACCCCTTAACCGGACAGCCTGCTAGCTACAGCAGCCGGTATATGCAGCATTTAGGCGTGTGCCTATGGCAGTGGCTATTTAGCGGGCCGATAAAAAGCAGCTTTGAGCGATCGCAAGGCATTGCAATTGGTCAAGATCAACCCCTACGGCTGCGGCTAGAAATTCGTAATCCGGAGCTGATTGCCCTGCCCTGGGAGATTATGCAGTCGCAGCCCGGTAGCCGCGCGCTGTCGCTTAACCGAAAAATTTTGCTCAGTCGTACTAGCAGTGATGTAGATGAGCTAGAGATTACAGGGCTAGACAGATCGCTGAAAATTTTGCTGGTGATTGGTCAAGATAGTCCCGTTTCTGATAGTCCCGTTTCTGATGGTTTAGCTGCCGAAGAGGTCGTCATCAGTTCTGCTGAAGGTTCTGCCGAAAGTCTTTTAGAGATAGGCAAACCGGAAGTCGGTGAACCGGATGCCATGTTACGGCTGGGCGAAGAAGCGGCCTTACTGAAGAAAATTTTGGAGCAAGGCAGCGATCTGAGTATGCGACCAACGGCCAGAAGAAAGGTCGATGTGCTGTTGCAGCCAAGTGCCGCAGAGGTGAGCCGGACGCTAGAGCGAGGCGACTACAACGTATTTTTTTACTCGGGGCATGGGGTGCCGGGGCCGGATGGGGGTCTGTTGTTTCTGTCGGATGCGACGATGAGCGGCACGGAGCTTGCTCAGGTATTGACCCGCGCCAAAATAAAGCTAGCTGTATTTAATACCTGCTGGGGGGCACAGCCTGAGCGTAGTCAGCAGTGGTCTTTACCGCGCAGCAGCTTGGCCGAGGTATTGCTACACCATGGTTTGCCAGCGGTAGTCGCGATGCGCGACTCCATTGCTGATGAAGAGGCGATTGACTTTATTCAGGTGTTTGCGCAGACCTTAGCTGAGCGAAAGCCTGTAGATGAGGCAGTGGCGATCGCACGTCAGCACCTGTTAACCCTGTATCACTTCAATCAGCCTGCTTGGACGCTGCCGGTACTGTACATGCATCCTGACTACGACGGGGCGATACTGCTACGCGAAGAAACGACCCAAATCAATATCAATGACGATTTTGTGCCGCGCCGTCCGCAGGCCTTGCTACGCGACTTAGCCGATCCTCAAAAGGTGTGGCCTGTTTACAGCGACGTCATGCGGATTGGTCGCAAGCCAGAGGTCAACGACCTAGTGATTGCTGAGCCTTGGGTATCGAGTAACCATGCCGAAATTTTTCATCGGCGGATGACTCTCGGCAAGCCTGAACAAGGCTTACAAACCGTTTATTTTTTGCGGGATAACTCTCGGTATGGCACTTTTTATTGTCAGGGCGACGAGTGGCGAGAAGTCCATCGGCAGGAAATTACACTTCAGTCGGGCACCCAAATTCGCTTTGGCAGCAGCTCAGAGGGCCAACTGTTGGAATTTGTAGTAGAAAATTAAAAAAAAACGCAGCCTTTGCGGAACCGCTAAACTGACCGCTGTATTCTTCTTTTGTCATGCACTCTACTTCTGCATCAGTCAGATTCTGCATCAGTCAGATTCTGCATCAGTCAGAAAATCTCTATCACTTCTTTTAACTTATGGTTAACCCATCGGCCTCCACTGGCGATTCTATCCGGCAAGGGGACAGCGCTGCCTTGCACCTGGCTCAAGCTGAGCTGCTACAGGCTGTTTTATCGGATAATGCCTATCCCTGGCTGGCCGATGAGCCAGCGGCTTCTAACTACGAGATGCAGTTGGAAGCCGCTGGCCAGTTGCTAGAGGTGTCTGAAGAAGAAGCGGCTGAAGGCTGGCAGAAATTATCAGTGCAGCTATCAGAGCAACTCCCAGAACAACTCCCAGAACAACTTCCAGAACAACTCCCAGAACTATGGGGCAATACGGACGTGATGGCTCAGCTGAGGCAAAAGTTTGCCGGTCGGTTGCCTGCTGACATTATTGTTTGCATTGGGGAGAAGGCGCGGCAGATAGTCAGTAGTGGTGACGCGGCTAGACAGAATGTGCTAGCGCAAATGATGGCCTGCGTGCAGGATGTGCTCAGCCATGTAGCTGACGATGATTTGCGAGTGATGGCACGACCCATGGCAGTGGCCATGCGGGGCGACAGTGCTGACGACTTTATCGAAGCGAGTATTCGATCAGTGCGCCGGGCAGATTGGGCTGAGCTTTCTCCGATTGAGCAAGCAAAGTTAGGACTGGCCGCCGCTCGCTATGCAATTTCTAAAGCTGAAGCCCAGCGCTGATGCAACAAAAGCCAGCCTTGCAGTAATTGAATTTGAACGGTCTCAGGCTATGGCAATGGCTGGAAGGCATTGGTTCTTAAGGTCTTTTACGGGCCGCTTAAGGGCTTTCAGTTGGGTCGTTGAGTGGCTGTTAAGTGACTCATGGCCGTTAAATGACTGATGACCGTTAAGTGACTGATTCTATTTGTTCAATAAAGTAGGTGGGGTCGAGCCCAAGCCGATTGGCGATCGCGCGCGCTTGTTCAAAGGCTTTGAGTGCTTCTAGCGAGTTGCCCAAACGGCGTTGCAGCTGCCCAATGCGGTTGTAGGCTTGCATGACGCCGTAGTCGTTGTAGGCCTGTTGCTCGACGGGTACTAAGAGGTTATAAGCGCCGAGGGCTTGTTCATTGAGGGCAAGGCCTTGATAGAGGGCACCCAGATCTTTTAAGACCTGGGCCGAGTAGCTGAACTGCTCAAATCTTTGGGCGGCGCTGTAGGCTGATCGGTAGTACGCGATCGCGCTGCTGGGCAGGTTTAAGGTTCGGTAGTTTTGCGCGATCGCCAGCAGCAATTGAGGCAGTTTGTCTTCTGCCTGACGCGCCTGATAAAGGCGGAGCAAATCAGTTTGAGCCCTAGTGGCAAAGGCGATCGCATCAGCCTGCTGATAGCTGTAAATCAGCCGCTCTAAGGTGGCCACTTCAGCTTCTTGATCGCCACTTGCTCGGGCCGTTTGCAGCAGTGCCAGGTAAATGTCAGCGGCCTTGGCAAATTGAAACCATTGCAGATGCAGTTCGGCCAGCGATCGCCGTTGGGCAGTGGGTTCCACACCCTGACGGCTGCTGAGCGCAATTATCTGCTCGTAAACTTCTGTAGCTGAGTCAACATCCCGCAATAGCGTAAAGGTTTGCGCCAGTGTATTGAGTGCGGCAATATCGTCAGCGGTCTGACCGCTCACCAGCACTCGGGCAGGCTCCGAGCCATCTTCCTCCCTCACTTCTTCAAAGGCCTCTTCCTCAGCATTCACGCCTAGTGCGGCCTGTAGCGTTTCCCATATTTCGCGGGTGCGCAGCGTCAGCAGCTGAACTTCAATGGGGCGCTGAGCTTCCCAAGCGAGTTGGGCCACTCGGATAATGGTGTTGAATTCTTCAATCGGGCCGAGTACCCGGCGCAGACGGAGTTCTCTGCGCCATAGCAAAAAAGCTGCGTCTGTTTGGCCAGCGGCTAGCAGCTGTTGGGCGGTCGCGTTGAGTTCGTCGAGATTGGCTGACAGGGCGCTGAGTTCTAGCGGGCTGAGCGGCCTGTCGATAGGAGCCTGCGGTAAAAAGGGATCACGAGGCGTAGTCGCCAGCGGATCAGATAGAAAATACTGGCGTAGCTGAGGGCTAATTTGCTGTGCGATCGCCGATTGATTGAGAATCATCTCGCAGGCCACTAGGCTACCGGCTGCCAACAGGCCAGCTACAAAGAATTTGAGCGTAATCTTGAACGTAACCTTGAACGTAATTTTGTATAGCTGGCGCAGGATAGACAGCTGGTAAAACGAAGAATAATAAATAGTTTGCAGAACTTTATGTTTTGTCATGGTATGGCTAGCGCTGCTTTGGGTGTAGTCAATCTCAGCGCAGAGTTCGCAGGTTTTAAAACACTCTTTAATTGCGGTAGGCTTGTGATCTCGCATTTAGTCAATCACCATAGCAAACGCCCGCCATAGTATGTCTTCTAACGTTGCCACTCGTACCGTACGGATCGGTTCTCGAAAAAGCCAGCTAGCTCTCGTTCAAACTCACTGGGTTCAAGCAGAGCTGAGCAAAGCTTTTCCTGACATTACCTTTGAAGTCAGCACCATGGAGACTCAGGGCGACAAAATTTTAGATGTGGCGCTCTCAAAAATTGGCGACAAGGGCCTGTTTACCCAGGAGCTAGAAGACGACATGCTCAGCGGTGATATTGACTTTGCCGTGCATTCGCTCAAAGATTTGCCCACTAACTTGCCCGAAGGACTGCGCTTGGGCTGTGTGACCAAGCGTGAAGACCCTGCCGATGCGCTGGTCGTGCATCCAAAGCATCAGGACAAGCAGCTCGATACGCTGCCTGAAGGTGCGGTCATTGGCACTTCTTCACTGCGCCGATTAGCGCAGCTGCGTCATCACTATCCTCACTTTAAGTTCAAAGATATTCGCGGCAATGTGAATACCCGCTTGCGTAAGCTAGATGAGGGCGAATATGACGCGATTGTGCTGGCCGCAGCCGGGTTGAATCGGTTGGATATGAGCGATCGCATTCACCAAATCCTCTCATCAGACATTTCCTTACATGCCGTTGGCCAAGGCGCACTCGGCATTGAATGCCGAACCGGGGACGACGAGATTTTGACCTTACTAAAAGTGCTAGAACATGAGCCCACTGCTCAGCGCTGCTACGCCGAAAGAGCCTTTTTGCGAGAGCTAGAAGGCGGATGCCAGGTGCCCATTGGCGTTAACACCGTCATTGAGGGCGATACGCTAACACTGACCGGTATTGTGGCCAGCCTAGATGGTCAACAGCTCATTAAAGACACCGTAACCGGTTCACCTGCCGACGCAGAAAGCATGGGTAACGAACTCGCAAAACGTCTGCGCAATCAGGGCGCACAGGAGATTTTGGACGTCATTAACGCGCAAAATCGTGCTTAAAAATCATGCTTAGCAGTGAGGCCTGAATCTGGCCGATTGCCTTCTTCAGATAGATGTTTGGCTTTAGAGGTGCCTGCTACAGATAGTAAGGACACATTCTATATAAAGCCGAAGATCCTTATGAGAGTCCCTCCTACCATTTCCTATCGCGGCGTTGATAAAACGCCCGCGCTAGAGCGCCTGATCGCTGAGAAAATTGCCAAGCTAGAAAAGGCTTATCAGCAAATCAGCAGCTGCCGAATCGCGATAGAAAAGGTTCACGACCACCCGAATAGTGGCTCTCCCTACCGGGTGAGATTGGACATTATGGTTCCTGAAGATCGTGAAATTGTGGTTGATAAAAGCCCCGATCAGGCCAAACAGTATCCGCCTTTAGAAGCCATCATTCGAGATTCTTTTGACGCGGCCTTTCGGCAGCTCAAAGAGCTGAACGACAAGCAGCACAACCATATGAAAACGCATGTCCCCGGTCAGCGCGAAATCATTCTTGATGACTTACCCGCTGGTGAGATCCCAGTGCCGCCTGCTGACGTTACTGAACAACCAACCGGCACAGCTTAATCACGCCCTAACCCGATAGCTGGCTAAATCGCTCAGGCGGTGTAGCGGCGAATGCATTTGCTACTACACTGCAATCCCAAATCGCTATAGACTTGGACTTGAGTTAATAAGTGGGCACTTTACCCAGGGCAAAATATGCGAATTTTATTTGTGGCCGCCGAAGCCGCACCGCTGGCAAAAGTTGGCGGCATGGGCGATGTAGTGGGTTCTTTGCCTGCTGTCCTCAGAGCGATGGGCCATGATGTTCGTGTATTGATGCCTTACTACAACGTTATGGCCGACAAGTTGCCGCTGCGTGGCGAGCCGGTTTGGTGGGGAAAGGCGATGTTTAACTCATTTGCGGTGTACGAAAGCCGCCTGCCTGACACTGACGTACCGCTGTATCTGTTTGGTCATCCCTGCTTTGACAACGGCATGATCTACGGCGGCGACGATGAAGATTGGCGATTCACCTTTTTCTCGAATGGTGCGGCTGAGTTTGCCTGGAATTACTGGAAGCCAAATATCATTCACTGTCACGACTGGCACACTGGGATGTTGCCGGTGTGGATGCATGAGGTTTCTGATATTGGCACGGTCTTTACGATTCACAACTTGGCTTATCAGGGGCCGTGGCGCTGGTGGTTAGAGCGCAATACCTGGTGCCCGTGGTTTATGCAGGGCCACAATACAATGGCGGCTGCCTTGCAGTATGCCGATCAGGTCAATACGGTGTCGCCTACTTACGCAGAGCAAATTAAAACCCCTGAGTATGGCGAAAAGCTAGAAGGGCTGCTGTCGTTTATTAGCGGTAAGGTCAGCGGTATTGTCAATGGCATTGATGTGAGTTCCTTCAATCCGGCGACCGATCCTAGAATTGAGCATAACTATACGGCTCAAACATTAGATAAGCGCGCGAAGAACAAGGCCACCATTCAAAAGGAAATGGGCCTGAGTGAGAATCCTGACTGCTTTTTGATGGGGTTAGTAGGCAGACTGGTTGAGCAAAAGGGCATTGACCTGATTTTGCAAACGATGGATCGCTACTTAGCCTATTCGGATGCGCAGTTTGTGATTTTAGGCACGGGCGATCGCACCTATGAAAACCAGCTGTGGGAACTGGCTGCGCGCTACCCTGGCCGGGCTAGCGCCTATATTATGTACAGCGATGCGCTTGCTCGCCGCATCTACGCAGGCTGCGACGCCTTCCTAATGCCTTCTCGATTTGAGCCCTGTGGTATCAGCCAAATGGTGGCCATGCGCTACGGCTGTGTCCCCATTGTGCGTCGCACAGGTGGCCTAGTCGATACGGTCAGCCACAACGACCCCATTAACCAGCTCGGGACCGGCTACTGCTTCGACCGCTACGAACCGTTAGACTTATTTACCTCTATGGTGCGTGCTTCAGAGGCATATCGCTTTAAGCCTCAGTGGGAAGCGCTGCAACGGCGAGCCATGAATGAGAACTTCAGCTGGGAGCTATCGGCAATAGAATACATCAAGCTTTACAGCAAGGTCATGGGCTTACCGGCAGAAGATCAGCTACCCGTGAAGTACGGCGGCACAGTTGAGATCTAAACTTGAAATCTAAAACGGTTCTGAGATTTAAACAACTCAGATTTCAGTAGTTAGAACTAAAAAAATAAATCTAAAAGATTCAGCCCTAAACACAGCTCAAGTCTGATCAGATATGACTCTTAATATCTGATCAGACTTGAGCTGATTAGCTCTGCCCTAAATCTCAATCAACTTAAGTCTGGTTAAAAGGGGAGTAAAACAAAAAGCTAGATTCAGAGAACTGAAATCTAGGAGTAGAGATATAACTAAACGGGCCCGACGAGATTCGAACTCGCAACTTCCGCCGTGACAGGGCGGTGCTCTAACCAATTGAACTACGGGCCCTTGCTGTGATGGGTTGGTAAGCTCCCCTCTCAAGGCGATCTCTATTGTGCGGATTTGAGTGCGCTTTGTCAAACAAATTTTGAACTAAATATTTGAACTAAATATTTGAACTAAATATTTGAACTAAGTAATTGTCAACTTAGAGAGTGCCGTAGAGCGCCCTGTGCAAAATTCTATTTAAAAATGTCATATTTACTATCTTTACTATCTAAAGACAGGCGACAGGCGCTGCTGACGTTCTTAAACTCTCTGTAAATTGTGCAAATGGTGCGATAAATGGTGCGATAAATTACGCTCTATCCCTTGCAGTGAGTATTTATTGATAATGAAAACGATTTGACGATGAAAACGATTTGATGATGAAAACGATTGAACTTCCTTCGGGGCAGGCCATTCCGATTTTGGGGATGGGTACTTGGGCCATGGGTGAAAAGCGCCAGCATAGGCAGGCTGAGGTAAAAGCGCTCCGTCATGGTCTAGCGCTTGGGCTGACGCTGATTGATACGGCTGAGATGTATGGCGAGGGCGGTGCAGAAGAGGTGATTGCTGAGGCGGTGGGCGATCGCCGCTCAGAGGTTTTTTTGGTGAGCAAGGTGTATCCGCACAATGCCTCTAAAAAAGGGGCGATCGCCGCCTGTGAAAGAAGCCTCAAACGCCTTAATACTGACTATATTGATTTGTACCTTTTGCACTGGCGCAGCGCTGTGCCATTAGCAGAAACGCTCGAAGCCTTTCAAACGCTGAAGCAGGCCGGTAAAATTCGAGATTATGGCGTTAGCAACTTTGACACCGATGAGATGAAAAAGGCAGTTCAGCTGCCAGGTGGGGATGCGATCGCAACTAACCAAGTCCTCTACAACCTGAGTCGGCGTGGCATTGATCTCAATTTATTGCCTTGGTGTCAGCAGCACAATATTCCGGTGATGGCCTATTCGCCCATTGAGCAGGGGCGGCTGCTAGGAAATTCGGCATTGGAGAAAATCGCTAAGGCTAAGGGTGTCAGTGAAGCGGCGATCGCGATCGCTTGGTTGCTCCATCAAAACAACGTGATTGTTATCCCCAAAGCGGGCCGTATTGATCACATTGATCAAAACTACGCTGCATTGAACCTGTCATTAAGCGCTGAGGATCTAAAAACGCTAGATCATGCTTTCCCCGCCCCTGAGCGCCCGATTCCATTACAGATGTTGTAATACCGAATCAGACAATCACGATTTGGTCGTTAGACCCCAAAGCTAGAACCCGAAGTTAGACCCAAAATTCTTGAGCAAAGTTTACCAGCCAATCTTTGACGCGGTAAGTGGCTTTGCAGTCGTCTTCGTTGTAACGCAGGATGGTATTTAAATAGGTGCGATCGCCCGTCCGCAACCAATCGTCATACCAGCAAATTGACTGTGCTCCGTTGGCATCTTCATCGCGCCATTCAAACCCCATCCATCTAGCCAAATGCTTAAGCGCATAGCTCTCGACTGGCAGCGCGACCGAATCGACAATATGTTTATGAATATCTATAAAACGATCTAACAGCTGTTCTATATCGACCCCTTGGTTGCCATATAGCTCGCCCAGCCTTTTAACGGTCTGTGCTTCATAAGGGCAAAAATGATAGATCGGCGCGTTGGCGTAGCTATCGACTAAGGCTAAAAAGCTAAACCAAGCCGCTTCTTCTTGTTCAGGTGTTTCGGCAACCAGCGCATGAAAGGTCTCTTCCTGAGTGGTGTGGTTCACCACCAAGACGCCATGCAGATAAATCAGGTCTTTGTCGGGAGCCGCTTCAATATCGAAATAGAGATCAATCTCGGTGGTCGGAATGTGATTGGGCGTAAGCGGAAAAGTATTTTGATGCAGCTGAGCGATCGCACTCCCTGTCCAGTTGGCTTGGGCCTGAAAAACCATTTTCTCGGTTATAAACTCTTCTACCGCTAGCTCATAAGCTAACCGCGTTGGCTGCGACTTGGCCAACGCCTCAACGGTAGTAATGCCCATCTCTACCAGCGTGGGATAACGCGTTTTTGTTACGCCCGGTAGCAGCGACAAATGGTTGGTCGCCTTAGCTGTTTCGTAGCAATGGCTCAGCCAAGGGCACATGTCACAGCGACTTCGAGAGATGAACACTTCCGGCGGCTCGGCATGGGTGAGAATGCCATTGTGTAAGTCTAAGCAGTCGTCTAAGGCCGCTTGCAGCTTAGGCACATAGCGCTCAAGGCTGACGGCATACTGTTTTTCTTTCAGCAATAGCCATGCGGTTTCGGGCCATACCCCCTGTACTTCAGCCAGGACATAGGCGTTAAAGGCAGCAACGAGCTGATATTCAGGCTTGGGCTTTTTACCCAATTTGACGTTATAAGGCACGTAGTACCAGTCGCCGAGCCAAGAGTTACCAGAGTGCTTAACCAGCACATCGGGTTCGCTTCGATACTTGATGTTGCCGGGGCCTTCAGCAATCAGAACGCCGCGATAAATCGTCTCTACGCCCGCTTGCATCATGCGCCAAACCTCGTTGGCACCGGCTTGCCAGTCAAATTTTTCGTAGATGGGCTGGCTCAGCGGGGCAAATTGCGCCAGCATCGCCTGCCGATGCTCAGCGCTGTCTTCTCTTAGCTTTACAAAATAGTCGCTAGGCGGATCTTTGAGTGCGGCGTCTCCGTAGCTGTCGAGATATAGGCGACGCCGACAGCGATGGTAGTGAAACAGCATGTGGTCAGTGAACCAAGCTGGAGTCGTTTCGACGGCAGCGATGGGCTGGGCGGTAACCACGGAAGTCGGTGAATTTCGCCGTGCAGTTGACAAACTGACCAAGACCGGAAACTACTCTGCTAGCGTAGCGTATTTAGCGCCTGCTTCGTTGCGCTCATATCCTGCTAAAAGGCGTTGCCTCGCTACAATTTTCCCCGGCTCACTAACCCTAAAATCCCGGCAGTTCCGATTCCGCCACAGATGAGTAGGGCCGTTGCCATAACGGGCGCATTGTTGAAGTTAAACAGCCCAAACACAATTAATGCTGTCACCATCGATATCATGACGATCTTGGACGCCTGACTCAGCCTGTTGCCAATTTGCATTAGGCGCCGACTGTCTTTCTTGGGAAGTTGTTCAGACATGCTTGGCTCCTGACTTGGTTGACTATGCTATCAACCCTCCGCTCAGTCGCCGCATTGCTTTTTGCATCATATCGGCGTACTTTAGCTCACCTGTAAAAACCTTGAGCATTGCCTGCGTCGCTGATGGCTGAGTCAAAATTGCTTGGTAGCTTAGCTGGGGGGCGGCATAAAAAGCCTTGGCGAGTCGCGATGCTAGCTTCATTTCACTCCCTAGCTCAGCTGCTATTGTTTGGGTATAGCCAGCGAGCGCAGTGGTTTCTCCATTTAAGGCTTTGCCGATTGCTTCAGCTGCTTTTACCCCTGTCAAGATAGAGGGACGGATGCCTTCTGCGGTCAGCGGATCGACGACGCAGGCAGCTTCTCCCGCCAGTAGTGCATTTTGAGTATGGAGCACCTGATCACCATCCCACAGGCATACAGGGTGACCGTGTTTTTGTTCGCTGGCGCCATCTACGCCAAAGGCCGTGGCGTATTCCACCATGGGTTCTACCAAGTCTCGGCCTGTTCGCTGGTTCGACCGAAACAAGCCGCTGCCAATTGAATAGCCGTCTCGTTTGGGGAAGTTCCACACATAGCCATTTTTGAGCAGGCCAAATTCAAAATGGACAATGTGGGCGTTTTCTACCACGCCTTTGGGCTCTATTTCAATTGCGCCTGCGATGCTGGTTTTTCGATTCTCAAAGCCCAGCCACTTGGCCATCGGGCCACGTCCGCCATCGGCTGCGATCGCATACTCTCCCTCAAACGTCTCACCATGGTTGGTACTCACCTGCCAGCAACCCTCTACAAACGCAATGCCAGTGACCTTAGTGGCATCGCGCAACTCGGCCCCTTGTGCCTGCGCCTGCTCCACAATGTATTGGTCAAACTCATCGCGCCGCACCATCCAAATAGGCGTGTTTAAGTCAATCTCAACGGCCCTGCCCAGCTTCCAGGTATAGCGTGCCCGAGTCACCTTTTGCGAAATTACCGGCTCAAAGTCAAAGTCAAACCAGGCCGCAATTTCGGGAGAAACGCCACCGCCACAAGGTTTGTATCGGGGCAATGACGCCTTTTCTAGTATCAGCACCCGATGGCCTTGTTTGCTCAAATGGTAGGCCGCACTCGCGCCCGCAGGCCCTGCGCCTACAACAATGCAGTCGTATCGTGGCATAGTAACAAGTCTTATTGATGATTAGCTTGTTTCAAGTTTACCCGGTTGCTTACGAGTGCTTGGTGAAAGTGGTTTGTCTACGCGCGTGAGTGGTCGGACTAATACGTATTTACAGATGAGTTTTTACAGGTGAGTTTTTACGAGGGGCGTCTCTATTCGCAAGCGAGCTTAATTTGGCTCACGGTATCGCCTGCAAGCCCTAGGCTAAGGGCGCATGAACCCATTGAAGGCGCGGTGTAAACGGCTTCTGTGCCGATGATTTCGGTTGGCCCCAAAATATCAAAGGCGAGGCTGAGCGAATCGCCAGGACAAACGCCTGAAGGTGTGCAAAATTTGGGAGAGGTTGCAATGATGTCCCACACTTGGCCGTTGGCTACAGCAATGGAAACACCGCCGTAATACAAAATTTCGTTAATGTAGGCGGTAGGGCCAACCTCTCTGCTTTTCGGTGGACCGAGGATGCTGTAGATCTCGGACTCTGTGGTGTAAAGGGTAAGACCCGAAAGATTGAGTTCGCTAGCGTAGACGGCTCCTTTGGCTAATAGGGCGGCAGGCGGTTCGAACGGGCGAGCAGTGGTTGCGATCGCAACTGTACTCGCGATCGCAACTAAGCAAGACGACCAAAAAACTCTAAGCGCAGACTTTGTGGACTGATGGTAGATTATGGACAAGGACATAAGGCTTTCCTGTGTAGATGCAGAAATATGTTGAGCAAAGGTGCTGACTCAGATATGTTGCTCAGATATGTTGAGCAGAGGCAGCAATTGACTGCTCAGCAACTCAGTGTTATTTCGTAGATACCTAGCTAAATGTTGGTATCTTATCGAACATGACGACACATAATTAGTTTATGTTCTTTTTTGTGATCGAGATCACTGCAAAATATTAAAATAAAATAGCCCAAAAAGTCGATGCTATCTGTTTTACAAGGGCCGTTATAAAAAAATCAATTGCCGTTGATAGTTCAGTCAAAGTGACAGGTGCTCTCAATGCCGCGCCAAATGCCTTAATCCTTGAGTAATGCCCTTTGAGTATCTAGATAAAAAATAAAGCCCTTACTGAGATTGAACCAGTAGGGGCTTTATTTTATCTATTTCTCTATTAAGAGCTATCGATTAAGGGCTATCGCTATAAGGTCAAAAGAAAGGGCAAAGAGAAAAGCAAAACCTTGCTTAGCCTCAGCGCCCTAAAATTGAGTAAATGACCCGTTCAGCTAGCTCAGCAGTGCATTTGCCCGATCAACGACGTTATCAATGGTGTAGCCAAACTTCTCCATCACGATACCGCCAGGAGCCGAAGCACCAAAGCCATCTACGGAAATCATGTCGCCTTCATCGCCAAAGTACTTGGCCCAGCCAAAGCTACTCATGGCTTCTACAACCAAGCGCTTTTTCACGGCTTTGGGTAGCACAGACTCTTTGTAAGCCAAATCTTGCTCTTCGTATAGCTTCCAGCAAGGCATAGAAACAACCCGAACCTTCTTACCGTCGGCTCGTAGCTTTTCAGCAGCATCTTCGCAAAGCTCGACTTCACTACCCGTTCCAATCAAAATCAGTTCAGGGCGATTGCCTTCTGAATTATCAGACATGATGTAAGCGCCCTTGGCAACAGCATCAATAGAAGACCCAGGGAGGTTGCGCAAGCCCTGACGCGAGAAACACATCAATGTGGGAGCCTTGCGCTTGTTCACAGCGATTTTGTACGCACCGGAAGTTTCGTTGCCATCAGCAGGGCGGATGACGTAGAGGTTCGGAATAGCGCGCAAAGAGGCGACTGTTTCTACCGGCTGGTGAGTGGGGCCGTCTTCTCCAAGGCCGATGGAGTCGTGGGTCATTACATAAATAACGCCTGCTTCGGCAAGGGCAGAGAGGCGGATAGCGCCGCGCATATAGTCGGTAAAGACTAAGAAGGTTGCACAGTAGGGAATAAGGCCGCTGTTATGCAGCGCGATGCCGTTGCAAATCGCGCCCATGCCATGCTCACGCACACCGAAGTGGATATTGCGGTTTTCATAAGCGCCTTTCTGGAAGTCGCCGGAGATTTTAAGCTCGGTAAGGTTTGAGTGGGTGAGGTCAGCAGATCCTCCAATAAGTTCAGGTAGAACAGGCGCTAAAGCGTTTAGGGTGACTTCTGAATTCTTCCGAGTCGCCAGCGCTTTGTCATCAGGCGTGTAGGTTGGCAATGCATCTTCCCAACCGTCAGGGAGCTTGCCAGAAAGGAACCGCTCAAATTCAGCTGCTTCTTCTGCATATTGAGTGCGGTAAGTGGCGAGTGTTTCTTGCCACTGGGCTTCAGCACTAGCACCGTTGTCAATGGCCTGACGATATCGGTTTAGCGCGTCTTCAGGAATTTCAAATGGGGCGTATTTCCAATCGAGATTTTCGCGGGTTGCTTTGGTCTCGTCGTCGCCTAGCATTGCGCCATGAATGCCGCCAGTTCCTGCACGGTTAGGCGATCCATAGCCGATGGTCGTGGTTACTTTGATCATCGTTGGCTTGTCGGTGACCTTTTTGGCTTCGGCGATCGCCCGCTCAATGCCATCCAAATCAGTATTGCCATCTTCGACATGCAACACATGCCAACCATACGCCTCAAAGCGCTTGCTCACATCTTCAGTAAAGGCAATGTCGGTTGAGCCATCAATTGATATATGGTTGTCATCGTAAAGCGCAATCAGCTTACCGAGGCCCAGATGACCAGCCAAAGAGCAGGCCTCACTCGAAATGCCCTCCATGTTACAGCCGTCGCCCATGATGGTGTAGGTGTAATGGTCTACCACCTGACAATCGGGCTTGTTGAACTTAGCGGCCAAATGCGCTTCGGCCATCGCGAGTCCAACCGCGTTACAAATTCCTTGACCCAAAGGTCCAGTCGTCACTTCAATGCCCGCAGTTTCAAAGTTTTCGGGGTGGCCCGGTGTGGTAGAGCCCCACTGGCGAAACTGCTGGATATCCTCTATTGATACGCTGTCGTAGCCTGTGAGATATAGCATGGCGTACTGCAACATGCAGCCGTGACCCGCCGAGAGAACGAATCTGTCACGGTTAAACCATTGGGGATTTTTAGGATTATGACGAATAAACTTATCCCACAGCACAAAAGACATCGGGGCTGCACCCATGGGTAAACCAGGGTGGCCTGATTTGGCTTTGTTAACGGCGTCGATAGCCAGAAAACGAATGGAATTTATGCAAAGGGTTTCAAGCGATTGAGTTGCGACAGCCATAGCGTTTATTTTTTTAATGTGAACAGAGGGACTGTAAATCGGAGCGTTTTTTGTTTAGCGGATAAAAGATAAAGAGCGTGTAGAAGGTAAAGCGCGAAAACTCAAGAAACACAAAGCTAGATTCAAAAGCTAGGTTCAGCAGTCTCAATCAAAGTAATCTCAATCAGTCGGCTCACTCAAAGTACGTCTTAATCAAAGTGGGTCTTAACCAAAATAATCTCGGTAGTCTCGATCATAAGCCCAAAGACTGCCGTTGTTTATTCCCTTGCACCAGATGAAAGCAGTCCTCAACCATCGTTTGGGCCTTTCAATTAAGCCATTATACCTAGGAATCTGTAACATCCGCGACGGTTCGAGGCGACTTTATTTGCATTTGCACTGTCGCAAGAACGTTGTCGCAAGAACGCTTTAATGAATTTTGAGGAATGCCTTGAAAGCTACAGTGGCGGCCTTTAATTAAGTTTTACCGTAAGTTTTACCGAAGGTTTTACCGGTACGCCTACTCGTATTTTTTGAAAGCTAGGGTGACATTGTGACCCCCGAAGCCAAATGAGTTAGAGAGCGCGACATTGACAGTTTGATCGCGGCTTGTACCTGCGACATAGTCCAAATCGCAGTCTGGATCAGGGGTCGTTAGGTTGATGGTAGGAGGCACTTTATCGTTGGCGACGGCCATCACAGCAGCTACACCCTCAATGCCACCCGATCCACCGAGCAAATGCCCAGTCATGCTTTTAGTAGAGCTGACGGTGATTTGGTAGGCGTGGTCGCCCAGCACAGTTTTAATCGCAGCGGTTTCGTTAGGATCGTTGGCTGGTGTGCTAGTGCCATGGGCGTTGATGTAGCTCACATCGGTGGGCTGTAAGTTGCCGTCTTTCAGCGCGAGCCTGAGGGCGCGAGCGGCGCCTTCTCCTTGAGGGGCAATCCCGGTCATATGGTAGGCATCGCAGCTCATGCCGTAGCCTACGATTTCAGCGTAGATTTTTGCGTCTCGACTCAAGGCATGCTCTAGCTCTTCTAAAATTAAAATGCCGCACCCTTCGCCCAAAACAAACCCATCTCGATCGATGTCAAAAGGGCGGCTGGCGTGGGTGGGGTCATCATTGCGGGTGGACATTGCCCGCGCTGCCGAAAATCCGCCAAATGTCAGCGGGGTGACGGCTGACTCAGTTCCGCCACAAATCATTGCTTGAGCATAGCCGTTTTGTACCAGCCGGAAGGCGTCTCCAATGGCGTTGGAGCCTGCGGCGCAAGCTGTGACAGGACAAGAGTTTGGCCCTTTTGCCCCGGTTTGAATAGCCGTGAGGCCAGCGGCCATATTCGCAATCATCATCGGCACCATGAAGGGGCTACAGCGGCTAGGCCCCCGGTTTAGATAAATCTCTTGCTGGTCTTCCATGACCTGAATACCCCCAACGCCTGTGCCGATCATGACGCCGATTTGCTCGGCGTTGAGGTCAGTGATGTTGAGTTTGGCGTCAGCTAAAGCCATTTTGCTGGTGGCGATCGCGAAGTGAGCAAACCTAGCAGCTCGCTTCATATCCTTGCGATCCATAAAATCTAGCGGGTCAAAGCCTTTTACCTCACCAGCAATTTGGCTGCCATGCTGCGATGCATCAAACGCAGTAATGGTGCCAATGCCGTTTTTGCCGCTCATTAGCCCTTGCCAATACGCTTCTAAGGTATTGCCGATAGGCGTAATAGCGCCTAATCCGGTAATGACGACACGTTTCTTCTCTGAATTAGACATATCTGAAAGTTAGTCTGAATTAGACATAGCGCTAAGAGACAACAGGGGCTGAAGGGCAACAGGCGCTTTGATCGATTTGCTCAAAAACCTGCTAATTAAAGAACGTCAGAAGGCTAAAAACAACCCAGCATCACTCCAGTGAATTTTGGAGCGCTTGGCCATTTCTCTATTCTAATCATGCACCGCTAATCCTTAAGGCCCTATTAACCTCAACGCCGCACTAGTGGATTTTTGCTAGGCTGCTTTGGCTTTGATGAAATCTACGGCGGACTGCACAGTGCTGATATTTTCAGCGGCTTCGTCAGGGATTTCAATGTCAAACTCTTCTTCTAGAGCCATGACGAGCTCTACAGTATCGAGCGAGTCAGCACCCAAGTCGTTAGCAAAGTTTGCCTCTGGCTTAACTTCTGCTTCATCTACACCCAACTGTTCAGAAACGATCTTCTGAACCTTTCCTAAAATATCGTCACTCATTACTGTAATTACCTTCAAACAGCGGCAAAATGCGCAAAAAAAATTACCTCAAGCCGGTGCGTTGATCCAGCAAACGCTGTGTTCAATCACGCCTAATTGTAGGTTCAATCATCTTATAGGAAAGCGTGACCTGATCATGAAAGGCTCACCTAACTCGCTTAAATAGAGCCATATCGATGCTGATACAGGGCTGGTACAGGGCTGGTACAGTGCCAGTACCGCGCTAATGCAGAGGCGTTGTAAAGCGGTTTTAGCCAGATTGGCCGACTTTAATATTACATTCCATAAATTTTTATCCCCTTATCTGTCGGATCGCTCATCCTGCCGGGATAAACTGCTTTTGGGTTGGAGAACCCTTTGCTAATTTTAAGCTGATTTAACGTTGGCTAATTTTTGGCTGAGTCTTGGCTAAATCTTGGCTCACTTAGCTAAATCTTGGTTCACTTGGCTAAATCGGTTTGGCCCTGCGGTTGGCTGTTAACTGCTTTGAGGAACTGCTTTGGGAAAATTGCTTTGGGATTAAGGCCAATGGCCTACTTAAGCGTCCTGTTTATAGCTTTTTTTACAGCTTTTTCTCAGCGATTGGCACACCTTGCAATAATCATTTTTGGAGTCTGTACTTCATGTCCCATTCAGTAAAGATTTATGATACCTGTATCGGCTGCACGCAGTGCGTTCGTGCCTGCCCTACCGATGTTCTAGAGATGGTGCCCTGGGATGGCTGCCGCGCTGGCCAAATCGCTTCTTCCCCTCGGACTGAAGACTGTGTCGGCTGTAAGCGCTGCGAAACTGCCTGTCCTACCGATTTCTTGAGCATCCGCGTCTACTTAGGTGCTGAAACAACTCGCAGTATGGGTTTGGCTTACTAAGCCTGCTTGCTCAGTTCCTTTTACGGATCTTTTTCGAGTTGTTTTATTTTTGCGTTTATCTGAAAAATCCCCCGTTGTATCTGAGTAGTGACAGATGCAGCGGGGGATTTTTGCGGAAAACTTAGCTGTGAGAAGAAGTAGCTGTGAGAAGAAAAAGTGGAATTGTGGAATTATTGAGCAGCGACTTTTTTGACTGCCAGTAAGCTGCCGATGAGGCCGATGCCAATGCCAAGCCCAAGCAGGGCCATAGGCAGTAAAAACAGCTGCTGAGGTGAGAGCTGAAGGCCGTTCACTAAGAAGGTTATAAAGGCGGGTTGTTGAGAGGTAGAAAGCGACTGAAGCCCTTGTTGAACCACAAGTAAGAGCCCCCAAGAGCCGCCTGCGCCGACCAGTCCGAAGATAGTACCTTGCAGCAAAAAGGGCAGATAAATCCAACTGCGAGTAGCCCCTACTAGCTGCATGACTTCTATTTCTTGGCGACGGGCGATCGCAATCAGTCGAATCGTGGTGGTCACCACTGCAACTGCCGTCATAGTCAGTAGGCCAACCACCGTCAGGCTGACCCAGCGTAGCCCTTCGTTGAGTTCTCTAAGCTGCTGAATGACCTCACTCACATAAAGCACATCATTAACGCCGTTCATTGCTTTAAGCGTCATGGCCAGCTGAGGAACCTGCTGTGCGTCTCTGGCTTTTACCTTCAGCTCGTCTACGAGCGGATTGCCTCTCAGCTCAGAGGAGGCGTTAGATACGTCTGAGAGCCCTAAATCTTCGGTGAGCTGAGCCCAAGCTTGCTCTTTGGTCACTGATTCTACCTCTACGACGCCAGGTAAGCGGCGCACCTGAGCGCTCAGGCTGCTGGCATCAACGCCGCTATCTAAATAGGTAGAGATCACCAGCTGCGATCCAAACTGGTTGAGCAGTCCTTCTGTCTGCCAGCTGGCTTGCAAGCTCACGCCAAACAAAAACAGCAGCACCGTCATGGTGCTCACTGCCGCCCAGTTCATCCAGCCGCCTCGCCTGATCCCTCGCATTGTTTCGTTGATCAGATAATCTGTTTTGGTCAGCGAGCTCAGCACGTTAGACTCTACTTGATTGCTTGGGGTTTGCTTGGGGTCATTTAAATTAGGTTGCCCTTATCAATAGAACTTGATACCAGCGCTCTAAAAAACCTCCTGCCTCCTATCTCGAAGTGACTTTGAATTGTTACAATGACGATACGCATTGTTTCTGCTAAAAATCCAGCTCTAAAAACATGGTCGCCGTTATTGAAGTCGAAAAGAAAAAGCTCAAGCATCCTCCCTTACAGGTTTCTTGCTTGGGTGATCGCGTGCTGCGTCAACCCGCAAAGCGAGTCTCTAAAATAGACAACGAGCTGCGTGAGCTGGTGCGCGAAATGCTGCAAACAATGTACAGCGAAGACGGTATTGGCCTAGCGGCTCCCCAAGTTGCGGTTAATAAGCAGCTAATAGTGGTAGATGCTGATCCTGAAAATGCAGCGGCGCCGCCGTTAGTGCTCGTGAATCCAAAAATTTTGAGCTATAGCCAAGAGCTGGCCAAGGGGCAGGAAGGCTGTTTAAGTATTCCGGGTGTGTACTTAGATGTGATACGACCTGCGGGCATTGAGGTCAGCTTTAAAGATGAAACGGGCAAGCCTCGTAAGCTAAAGGTTGATGATTTGCTCGCTCGTGTGATTCAGCATGAGATAGATCATCTCAACGGCGTGATGTTTGTAGATCGGGTTGACAATGCGATCGCGCTCAACCAAGAACTCAAAAAGAACGGCTTTGCCATCAAAGATGTCAAGAAAATTAGCTAGCCTAATACATTGGGCTAATACATTAGCTGATAGGTTTATTTAAAAGAGCATTTTTTAAGAGCATTGGAGAAAAGTCTGTGACGCCTAAAAGTGGTGCGTATTTAGGAATTGCCTGTTTGACTGCGATCGCCGCCGTCGGTTCAATGTTCGAGCTATCTTCTGGTGACCCTGACTGGGGTACAGCGCCGACTGCCGTCATTTTGGCCCTTAGCATCCCGGCAGGCATCACCGCGTTTTTAGCCGCCGTTAAAGATGCTCGGGCCAACATGTAGGCCGTTCGGTGTCGAACTCAAGGTCTAGCTTGTAAGCAAAAGACCACAAACAAAAAGCCCCCTTCAGTCATCGACAAAGGGGGCTTTTTTAGTTCAATGTTTCAATCTAAATATTTCAATCTAAATATCTAGACTCTTCGTTGCCTAGACATTTGCTCTCTAGGCATTTGCTCTCTAGGTATTTGGTCTTTAGACATTCAGTATCTAGACATTCAGTATCTAGACATTCAGTATCTAGACATCTGGTTACTCGTATAGCCAAGGCTTGATAGTCGGCTCCCAGCTGCAAAGCTCGTCTTCACCGAACCATAGCTTGATTTCGCTTTGGGCAGTTTCAGGGGCATCCGAACCATGAATAATGTTGCGACCAATGGTGATGCCATAATCGCCGCGAATCGTTCCAGGCTCAGCATCTAAAGGGTTCGTCGCGCCAATGAGCTTACGCGCAGAAGCAATTACACCTTCACCCTCCCACACCATCGCGACCACAGGCGCAGAAACAATATAGTCAACCAGTCCTTTAAAGAAAGGACGCTCCTTGTGAACAGCGTAGTGAGCTTCGGCTAGCTCCCGCGAAACCGACATTTGCTTGAGCCCAACTAGGGTAAACCCTTTGGTCTCGAACTTGCTGATAATGGCGCCAACCAAACCGCGCTGTACGCCGTCCGGCTTAATCATAATGAAACTCTTTTCCACTTAAATACCGCTCCTAAAAATGCGTTTGAGGTTTTAAACCTTTCCCATGCTCAGTAACTAAGGCATCTTTGTAAAGCTTTTTTGTGAGAAAAGCTGCCGTTTAGCTCTTGATCGCTGTAACCTCAGCCGTGACATCTATGGTAACGACGCGGTCAGCCGCGTCATAAGCACGACCTCGCACAATGGGAGACTGATCGGAAGCAGCCTGATTCATAGCGGTCTTGCTTTCTGGATAACCGCTTTCTTTAGGCAGCTTAACGACCGCTTTTTGACCTGCTTTTGTACCCGTACTTTTATTCGGTTTTGTATTGCTTTTGTTTGCCTGAATACCTTCGTTTTTAGCGTTTGCTTTCAGCTCAACGTTAATAAATCCGCTGGAGCCAACGCTGGCGCCAACGCGTGAGCCAACACTTGAATCAGGCGCTACCAATGAACTAGGTGAACTAGGGGCTACCAAGCTATTAGTCTGGTCTTTGACTGCTAAGTGAGACCCATTGGAGGGTTTGCTTTTATGAGTTGCGAGTTCGTGAGTTGCGAGTTCGTGAGTAGCCGTTGGCTGAGTGTGTAAGAGCTGCCGCATTGTTCTAATTTGTTTGGCATTGTTCCAAGCGGCATGGGATTGTTGAGCCTGAGATCTGGCCTGAGATCTGGCCTGTTGCTCATAAGCCCAAGCCGTTTCAGCCTGAGCCTGATATCTCTCGCCATGCCCTGCAACCGCGCCAAACACGTAAATCAGATCGCCCTGAGGGGTGGTTTCAAAAAAGGCTGAAAATGCCTGCGCTTGTGTGTTGAGGTAGGCTTGGGCAGCCGCGCCATCTAGCTGAGTACGGATGGCAAAATCTAAAACACTAATGCGACCTTGCTGCTGTCGCAATAGTTGATAAAACTTAGCATTGATGCGTGCCTGCTGCCGCTGCTGTCGCTGCTTCTTTTTGCGATATTGCTGCCATAGCCAAAAAGCACCAGCCCCGAATCCTATGATCAATAGCAAAGGTAGGAGTATGCGCAGCAGCAAAATGGCGACTATGCCCAGCAGGCCCAGCCCTAAAAACAAGCGTGACTTTATCTCAAGATCAGAACGAGATGGCATCTTACCCTATTCAATGTGTGGTTCAGTTTGCGTGGTTTAGTATGCGGTTCGATAGGCAGTCAATCAGTTCACCCAAAACAACCCCTAAAAAGCTGTCCCTGTACTCTAGTCGCAAGGGTAAATATTGGCTACTTATTTTTTTGCCTGTCTTCATGGGTCAATACGCCTTCAAGAAGAAACAGGCGCGTTGGCAAAAATTTGATAGGCCGCGATCGCAATTCTCTCTAGGTCTTCGTCTAGCAGCGGCGGCCATACGACTCTCGCGCCTCTGCCCGCCTCGTAAAGGTTGCGGCTCTCATAAGCGACCAAAAAAAGAGACTGGGCCAGCTCGCGATCAAGCACTGAAGCGTCTTTTAAGCGGGTATGAATCACGCTTAAGGCCAGCAGTATCGAAGTCACCTGTCCAGGGACAGGCGGTTGGCCAAAGCGCAGCCGACCTAAAAAAGTATCGTCTGTTTCATGCTCAGGAAGCGTCTGATTGGCGAGTAGCTGACGAGCCGTCTTAAAGTCCATTGATTCGACTCCCTAACCTGATCCGAAATGCCTGCCCAAACGTACTTTGGATAAGATTTTGATGTAACGACAACGCCCTGGCAGGGCACTCTTTAGCTATCTAATCAAAACCCGTTGAAGTAATTTAGGCAAGTTTTACACAGAATTCATGCTTATTGCGGTTGGTTTGCTGGTGTTTGTAACACACTGGTATAAATGCTGGTATTCGTTTTTCTCAGGTGGCCTTTCTGGAGCTTGTTTAAGGCTTAATTTCTGTTTAATCCTTGAATGTATTGCTTGCCTAATGCTCATGCACTTTTCTTAATGTGTCTCACCGATACGACACTATATGACATCTTTTGTCCCCATTGCCGCCCACCTGCCGCCTGCGCAATTAACGGCTGCTAACCTAACGGCTGCTAAAGCGCCCGTTCCCTTTGTCGATCTCTCCTGGCAACACAATCCAATCCAGGCCGATATTTTGGCAGTGGTTGAGGCAGTGCTGGCAAAGGGCGATTACGTTTTGGGTCAAGCTGTTACTGAGTTTGAAGCGGCGTTTGCGCAAGCTTGCTATCAAACAACTCAGGTGAATGATTTAGTCGGTGATGAGCCTGCTTTGGATTCAACGCCTTATGGCGTGGGCGTTGGGTGTGGAACAGATGCGATCGCACTGGGTCTGCGAGCCTGTGGCATTTGCGAAGGCGATGAGGTCATTTTGCCAGCTAACACGTTTGTCGCCACGCTGATTGGCATTACCGCTGCGGGCGCGGTGCCTATATTTGTAGACTGCGACCCGCAGACGGCCCTAATGGATCTAACCGCCGCCGCTGCTGCGATTACCCCTAAAACTCGCGCCATTGTGCCTGTGCATTTATACGGCCAAATGGTTTCACCGCAAGGGCTACTGGCCTTAGCTGCTCAGCATAATTTAATTGTTTTAGAAGACTCTGCCCAGGCGCATTTAGCAGAGCGAGAGGGCTATCGGGCCGGGTCGGTGGGTTTGGCCGCGGCGTTTAGCTTTTATCCTAGTAAAAACTTGGGCGCACTTGGCGATGGTGGCATGCTGGTAACTCGCGAAGAAGTCGTTGCGCAAACCGTGCGATCGCTGCGAAACTACGGTGCAACTCGCAAATATTTTCATACCGATCCGGGGGGGACTAACAGTCGGTTGGATACCTTGCAAGCAGGCGTACTCTTGCTAAAGCTCCCTCACCTACAGGCTTGGAACTCAGTGCGCAACCGGTTAGCCGCCTATTACGACAGCGCGCTAGCCCCGCTGGCTACTGACGGTTTGCTGCCAATAAAAAACATCAGCGGGCAGGGCCATGTTTACCATCTATATGTGTTGCGAGTCACCCACGACTGTCCGCTAGATCGCACGCGTTTGCAGCTCGCGCTAGAGCAGCAGGGTATTCAAACGGGCATTCACTATCCTATTCCTTGCCACTTACAGCCTGCCTACAAGTCATTAGGCTACAGAGCCGGTGACTTTCCACATGCCGAAATGCTGAGTCAAGAAATCCTGTCTTTGCCGATGTATCCTGGCCTCACCACCGCGCAGATTGATCGGGTGGTGGAGACGATCAAGTCAGTGGTCTCAGCGGCCAAGATTCAGACACTACAAGATTCAGGCATTATTTTAGATCCCGGTTTAGATCACGGTGACTTGACATGATTGCAACTAAGCCACGCCCCTCACTGCCGCTTGAATGGGTTGTTCTCGCTTTGATTGCGGTGCTATATGTGCCGCTGCTGTGGCATTGGGTAGAGGGTTGGCTCAATAAGAGCATCAGCATCCAGCACGAATACTTTAGCCATGGGTTGCTAGGAATTCCGTTTGCAGCTTACTTGGTGTGGGAGAAGCGATCGCCTTGGCAATCACTCCCCACGCGATCGCATTGGCTGGCCTTTCCCCTATTGCTAGGCGCGATCGCCTTCTATAGCAGCGGCCTAGTAGATTTAATGAACCTTTCCCTACCGATGCTGCTAGCCGGTTTGCTGCTAGCGCTCAAAGGACGTGCTGGCTTTCGATTGCACTGGTTTCCCTGGCTGCTCGTACTCCTTTCTACACCGACGCAGCTGCCCTACCTCATTGAGCCCTATATTTTGCCATTACAGGCTTTTATTGCCTCGGTTGCTGGCTTCATTCTGCTTCAGTTTGATGTAGACGTACAGGTGGATGGCATTTACTTATCTGTGAGCGATCAGCTCGTTGAAGTCGCGCCTCACTGCGCGGGGCTTAAGATGCTCTTCACTAGTCTTTTCATGGGCCTCATTCTGACGTATTGGACAGGACTCTATCGCTCCCGGTTGAGAACCAACCTGTTTTTTGTCGGCATCATTGCTATTAGCGTTGTTGGCAATATCATCCGCAACGCCACCCTCACCTTTTTTCATGGCGCTCAAATGGACAAAGCCTTTTCATGGCTGCATGACAGCTGGGGCGGCGACCTGTATTCAGCTGCCATGCTAGGGTTACTCATTGTCTTGGTGCGCCTGCTAGAGCAATATGCCCCCGCCTCGCTCAGACTGAGCCCCTCTTCCCAATCTCCTCAGCCGCCCAAATCGCCTAAACCGCCAAGGCCCGATTACTTCTAAAGAGATCCTTCGCCCGTGTCTTTCCCTACTCTGTCTGGTCAGCAGCCCAATCCAGTTCCTTCCAAGCCAACGCCTCCGGATACCCGCCTCGGCAGGCGCCAGCCGATTGTGCAGTTTGCAGTGGTCGCACTGCTGGCGCTGTTTGTGGCGGTGAGTGCGCTGCCTCAGTATGTGGGCGGCTGGGCCTGGGCGAGCCCACCCAAGCTGCCTGCGGCTACCCGCAATGCGCTTCAGGCAATGCCCGATAACGGACTAGACATTCCCAACTGGGTCACCACCGACCAAAACAAAATTAGACTGGGCGGCGCAACCTGGTCTGTACAACAGCTTTCTGCGGCGTCGGCGACCCCACAGAGCAACGCCCCTGTGGCGTTTTTGCTGATGCGATCGCAAACCTATGAAGCCGATCAGCCCGAAGTAGAATGGCTCGACATCAAAGGCTCTCAGCAGTGGCAAACCGATTCTCATCAAAGGCTGACTTTTGAGATTCCCTTCCAAATGTTGATCCAATCAACCGCTCAGCTGCCTTCTGGTGAATCTTCTGGTGAATCTTCTGGTGAATCTTCTAGAGAAATCAAGAAAAATCAAACTGTCCGGATTAACAGTGACTTCTTCCGTGCATGGAATAAAGACCAGACATACGCAATTTTACAGTGGTACGCCTGGACTAACGGTGGCAGCCCTTCTCCCGCTCGTTGGTTTTGGGTTGACCAAAAGTCTCAGTGGAACCATCGGCAACGCATGCCCTGGGTCGCTGTCAGCATTTGGTTCCCAATTGCGCCATTTAGCGACATTTCAGCCCAGCAGGACGTTGCCGAATCACTGGCTAAAACTGTTCAAAATACCCTTTCACAAACGGTTTTTCTGAAGTCGGAAACCGCCTCAGGCGAGGCTGCAGGCAACAATCAATCGCTCAAATAGCTCGTTTATTTCGGTTGGGTTGTCATGTTAGTTGAGTTGTCATGTTAGTTGGGTTGTCATGTTAGTTGGATTGTCATGTTAGTTGGGTCGTTATGTTAGTTAGGTCGTCATTTTAACTGTGCTTGCTTTATCACCTCTTTTTGGTTATTAGGCTGGCGGTTGCGTCGTTATACGATTGTTTTGGTTGTGTTGAGTAGGTATGAGGATAGAAGAAGATTTCTTAGAGTTCGTTTTTTTACACTGTATTTTCCGTAGGATCGTGAGATAAAGTGGCGGTAGGTTGAGTAAATACTCAAGTTGGCCTACGTTTTCAGTTTTGGTGTCAGCAGCTTTTTCACTGAATCAGTATCAAAGTAGGATTATGAATAACGGTTTGTTAAGCTTCAACTCAGCCTGTAATGCTGGCCAATGCTCTGGCAAATACGCGTACTTTGGGAGCGTTCGGCAGCTGCTAGCAACCATGCTCTGTGTCACCAGTCTGTTAGGCAGTGGCTTGGCAGGCGGTTTAGTCGGGGTAGGTGTTCATGCTGCCCAGGCTCAAGAAACCGAAGAACTGCCTATCTTGCCAATGCCATCTGCTGAAGACGCATCAACCGATGACTCGATAGATAATGAATCCATAGAGACCTTGCCGATTCAGCCTAATGCAGGCCCTACTCCTTCAGGACAACCCTCATCGCCTCGGTCTATCTCCCCTGATGGCACGGTCTTTTTTGAGCCCACAATTACGCCTGCCACTAATCCGCGAATTCCTAGAGTGCTAAGCGTACCGGGCACTCAGGTCAATCCTGCGAACCTTTCAGAAAGCTTTGATGGCTACTATCTGGGGCCGGGTGATTCCATTTTTGTAAGCGTACAGCGCTACCCTGATCTTAGCTTTCAGGCAACTTTAGATTTACAAGGCAACATTGTGCTGCCGATAGAAGGGGCAATTTCGCTAGAAGGGCTGACGTTAGCCCAGGCTAAGGACAAAATTCGCGGACTCTATAGCCAATATGTGACTTTTGACGCCGGGGTTGACCGTGAGGTCTCGCTCACGTTAGTGGCTCAGCGCGGCGTTGAAGTCACCATTTTAGGGGCGGTTCAGCGGCCCGGCTTTTATCCATTGACCAATCCAACGGTTGCTACAGCACTGCTAACGGCTGGCGGCGCAACGCGCACCTCCGATCTCCGCACCATTCAAATTCAACGGCAAATACCTCAAGGCAATGGTTTTGTAGAAGCTCGGGTAGATGTAGATCTCTTTACCCCCTTAAAGGAAGGCAGCCGCTTGCCTGACGTGCGCTTAGAAGACGGCGATGTCATGATTGTGCCTGAGCTAGAGCCCAATAACTTTGGCAGTTATGATCGCAATCTAGTCGCTCGTTCTACCCTGGCTCAGCCCATTATCAACGTTCGGTTTTTGAACTACGCGGGTGGACGCGGTGGTGTAGGTACGCTCAATCTCAATAATGGCAGCACTTTTCTGGATGCCATTTCTCTGCTAGCGATTAACCCCGATGCGGCTAATCTGTCTGATGTGGCCCTTATTCGCTACGATCCTGAAACCGGTCGGGCTATCACCGTTAGCGTGGATGCCAAAATGGCTATCCGAGGGGACATCACCCAAAACCCATCTCTTGAAGACAGTGACGTGATTGTCGTAGGCCGTAACTTAGTGGGCCGACTATCGTTTGCACTGCAAACCATTACGCGCCCGTTTCGCGATGTTTCGGGCTTTACTAACTTCTTTAACGATTTCTTGAACGGCGACTTCGACGATAATAATTTCTTCCGGTAGTGCTTTTCCTGTACTTTCCAGCGGTTGATTGGTGACCTGATGTTTAGCTTTTATCTACTATCTACCGCTGACCTGTTCCTTAATGACCCATCGCTTTTTTGTTTCTTAAACTCTCTGAAGTAGACCCATGGCATCCCCATTTATCAAACGCTATTTGCTTGCGCTAAACCGCTATAAGTGGCCGGGTTTGTTTACATTCCTTTCTATTTTGGGCGCTTCTAGTGTGGTTGCTTTTCAGCCTGAGCCACCACCAGAGTTTTTTTCAGAAACAGTGCTGGTAGACAACGCGCTGCCGGTTGTATTTTCGGCGACGACTAATCAGGTGCAGCTGCTGGGTCGTAGTAACATCAGCGAAGATAAGCTACTCTCTGATGCGCTGCTCAAAGAAGTTTCCTCGCAGCTTAGAGCCCAGGGCATTAATATTTCAGAGCGTGAACTGGTTGAAAATACGCGAATTGCGATTGATGTGCAGGGCGATGAATCCCGCCCTGAAACCGTGAGTCGTCAGGCTACGGTTCGGTTTGTTTGGCCAGATAAAGACGAGGCTGCCATAACGATGGATTTGATGGTAGATGCCATGATCCAACTGAGCCAGATTAGAAATTCTCGGCGTTTGCAGTCTATTTCAGCGGAGCTGAACAAGCGGATTCCGGAGATTGAGAGCGAGCTGCGTGAGGCTGAGCAACTGTTAGAAACCTATGACCGGCAGGAGGGGCCTGCGATTCAGGCTTCGATTGACGGTAGTTTGCTGGGTTCTATTACTGGCAGTGAGCAGCAGTTCCGTGCCAATAATATTGCTATTGCGGGCATCGAAGCGCAGATGCAGAGTATTCAAGCTCAGCTGGGTCTTAACCCACAGGAAGCCTATGCTTCGTCGGCGCTGAGCGCTGATCCACTGATTGCGCAGTTGCGGGCTCAAATTTCTCAAGCAGAGACGCAGCAGGCGCTACTCGCAGAGCAGGGCCTCAAGCCGGATCATCCTAACCAGCGCGCGCTCAGAGAAAATTTAGCGGCTTTTAATCAGCTAGTAGAGCAGCGAGCGGGAGAAGTGCTGAGCGGCGGAGGGGCGGCTCGGGCTATTTTAAGTAGCAATCAGGTGCGTCAAAACAGTAGTCTGGACCCGGCTAGGGCCGCTTTGGCTAATCAATTGGTTTCGCTAGATACGCAGAGAGATGCGCTGTTGTCGCAGCAGGCTGTGATTCAGCAGTCGGCTAGAGACCTCAGACAGGAGTATTCTCAGTCGCCTAATAAGCAGCTACAGCGCGATCGCCTTGCCCAGCAGGTGGGTCTTCGCAAAGCTCTATATGACCAGTTACAGGCGCGATTGGTCGATGCTGAAGTGGCTGAAGCTGAAACGGTCAGCAGCCTAGTGGTCGCCAATCCGCCGTTCACCGTTGAAAATGAAACTGAACGACCTGCGCCTGTGTTGATTTTGCTGGCAGGTGCGCTAACGGGGCTGCTAGTGGGTGGCGGCGTTGTTTATTTGCTAGACATGCTGGATGGCACCGTGCGAACTTCCGAAGAATTGGAAGATTTGTTGCAGGCTCAAGAAGTGCCGATGCTGGGTATTATTCCGGCGATGAAAACGCGATCGGCCCGGTCGGTGCCGGTATTGGTGCAGTCGGACTCGGCATACAATGCCAGCTACGAGCGTTTCTTAAGTCGTTTGCGCTTAGTTGGCACCGAAGAAAGTTCGATTGGCCCTCGGATGATTGTGCTGACAAGTACGCGATCGCAAGAAGGCAAGAGTGTGAGTGCTTATAATCTCGCGATCGCCTCTGCTCGCGCGGGCCGACGTACGCTGCTAGTTGAAGCTGATCTTCGCTCCGGATCTAAAGCTGAAATCTTAGGCTTACTCGCCGATCCTCAGGCGGTGATGGAACCTTTGCGCTATTACAGCGGCCAAATTGGTCAGAATGTACAGATGGTTTCTCAGGTTGAAAATCTGTATGTTTGTCCCTCGCCTGGGCCTCAGCGTCAGCCCGCCGCCATCATTGAATCGAGCGAAATGCAGCGCTTTTTAAAGGATGCTCGCTCTCGTTTTGACATGGTTATTTTAGATACTCCTTCGCTGACGCGCTGCGACGATGCGCTGCTGCTTGAAGAGCACACAGACGGCATTGTGCTGGTGACTCGCCCCGGCGTCACCGAAAAAGCCGTGCTCGATACCGCATTAGAAGAGCTAGAACTCAGTGATGATGTGCGGCTGCTAGGGGCGGTCATCAACGCCGCGAGCATCAGTGCTCAGGATGCTTCACTAGAGAGCGATATGGATAATGAGCCCATTGAGCTAATGCGTGAGCCTGAGTTCAGCGCTGCGCCGTCGGGTCGGATTGACTTCTAATCCATTGGTTCCATTGGTTTTCAACCCATTTTTTTTAATGGACTTTCTCTAAGGCAAAGTCACCAGAAGGTGCGACTGGAGAAGGCGCGGCTGGAGAAGATGCGGCTGGAGAAGATGCGGCTGGAGAAGGCGCGACCAGCTATCTAGTCCGCTTGTTCTCATCAATTGAACAGCTGACTGCTTTGTGGGCAATGTGGACAATGTGGACAATTTTTTGGATTTCGCCATCGTCGTAGGATAATCTTAGCGAGTCTAAATTGGCGGTTCTAAATTAACGAGCCTAGATTAACGAGTCTAAAAGCGAATCTAAATAGGTACGCTGAAAAAGGTGTGTCTCAATTAAGACCCCGAATTAAGATGCCGACCGTTTATCCCAGACCGTTTATCCCAGATCGTCTATCACCGACCGTTTATTACATAGCGTCCAGCACAAAGATAGTTTAAAAATGACAACTTACTACTACGTAGCGGCTAGCCAGCGTTTTTTATTAGAAGAAGAGCCCCTTGATGAAGTGCTCACGGAGCGCGCTCGGCACTACCAGTCTCAGGAAAAAGAAGTTGATTTTTGGCTGATTAAGCAGCCTGCTTTTTTAACAGCGCCCGAGCTTGCTGCGGTAAAGGCCAAGTGCCCTCAGCCAGCCGCTGCCGTGGTGTCTACTGACAAAACCTTTATTACTTGGCTCAAACTGCGGCTAGAATATGTTGCGACTGGCGAGTTTGAAGCGCCTTCGGCTTCTATTCCGGATGCACTGGCGTCTGTAGAAGTAACTGCCTAATGTGTTTCAATGCTTAGGTTTGGGCGTTTTCAATATCCAGCACCTTGGCTGTTTTATTCACTTGCTGTTCCCTTTAATCATCACCTATGACATTTTCTCGTCGGTTGCCTCCGCTCGCTCGTTTGCTAAGTATAGGGCTGAGCGCTTTACTGCTGCCCCTATTGCCCGACCCAGCGCATGCCCAACTGCCTAATTGTCCTCCCCCTATTGATCAGGAATATCTGCTGCTAATACGCGGTGCAACAGAAGCAGAGCGCAATCAAATTGCCTCGGTGTTGCCTGCTGCTAATACCGTGCTGATCTGCACGTATTTAAATGAGACGCTGGTACGAGCGGGCGGTTTTACTAGCCTAGAAACGGCAAACGCCTGGGCGACCTACCTGACAACGGTAGAAGGCTATGAAAGTTTTGTTTCTAGGCCATCAGGTAATCAGGTGGCAACCCAGACCGGTAACGGAACTGCGGCCTCTGGCGACCATCGTTATCAGCCTCAGCGTTTAGCTGCGGGTTATGCAGTGCTGGTTAACTATGGAGCTCAGCCTGAAATTGCGACGATGGTTGGGCAATTGGTGCGGCCCGTGGGTTTGGCTGTTTACCGTCAGCAGGCTTATTTGCTAGCGGAATATACTAGCGATGCGGCGGCGGCGGCGGCGACTTTAGAGCGCCTCAGTGACGCTCAGCTCACAGCTATTTTGGTCGATGCTCGGCAGGTAGTACAGCTGACTGCTGAAGTGGCTCGCTAGGGGCGTGAGTTAGACCTATGCCCTTTATGCAGCTTAGGCAGCAGGTGCGGCTATCCAAGCAATGAGGACACCCAGCGCTGAGCCAACAATGACTTGCACAGGCGTGTGACCGAGCAGTTCTTTAAGTCTATCTTGGTTGAATTCGGCGTGCTCTTGAAAGAGTTCGTCTAGGATTTGATTGAGGACTTTGGCCTGCTTGCCAGCGGCCTGACGGACGCCAGCGGCATCGTACATGACGATGACGGCAAATACTGAGGTAATGGCAAAGGCCGGGGTGTTCCAACCGATGGTTTGGCCGACGCCGCAGGCTAGGGCGGTGACTAAGGCTGAGTGTGCGCTAGGCATGCCGCCAGTTTCTACTAGCACCCTTGGATTGATAGAGCGGTGTTGGGCAAATTCAAACACGAGTTTGAGCGTTTGCGCGACGAGACAGGCAACAAGGGCCACCCACAGTACATGATTGTCGAAAACTTGGTTGAAGTCCTGCATGGATAATTGATACGGGCCAATAGTACAGGCCACGGACAGATGGGTATGAGCAGATGGATGTAAACGTGAAAAGTGAAGCGGATTCGCAAGGCGTGAGTGCCAGATTTGCCTGAAAAATTAGGCTTAGTGTGTGCGTGCGGTGATGTACTGGGCGATCGCCACTAGTGGCTGCGCAGCTTCACCAAAGCCTGCTAGTTCTGCGATCGCTGCCTCAATCAGCTGATCGGCCTTTTGCTTCGACGCTTCGAGTCCCAAGAGACTAGGGTAGGTTGCCTTTTGCGCTGCAACATCTTTTCCGGCTGATTTGCCTAGCTCTTCTGAGGTTGCGGTGATATCTAATACATCGTCCACAATTTGAAAGGCCAGACCAATTCGCTGAGCATAGCGCCGCAACCGTTCAATTACATCGACATCAGCGCCGACTAAAATCGCTGCTGAAGTCACAGACACCTCTAGTAGGGCCGCTGTTTTGTGCATATGGATGTAGGTGAGCGTTTCTTCATCTATCGCCTTGCCCTCCGAGGCCAAATCCACAATTTGCCCGCCTACTAGGCCGTTTGCACCGACGGCTTTCCCCAAGTCGGCAATGACCTTGAGCACTTGCTGGGGCTGCGCACCCTGAGTTTGGGTGGCGATGTATTCAAACGCGTAGGTGAGCAGCGCATCGCCTGCGAGCACTGCAACATCTTCTCCATACACCTTATGGTTAGTAAGCTTGCCGCGACGGTAGTCGTCATTGTCCATTGCGGGCAAGTCGTCGTGAATGAGAGACATTGTATGCACCATTTCTAGCGCGCAGGCCGTGGGCATGGCGATCGCGCTATCTGCGCCTAGCATTTCACAGGTTGCCAAGCATAAAATCGGCCTTAGGCGCTTGCCGCCTGCCATGAGCGAGTAGCGCATCGACTCATAAATTTGCTCCGGGTAAACTACCGGCAACGAGCTGTCTAACGCGGCTTCGACTTGGGTGGCACGTTTGGCGAGGTAGCTTTTGAGGTTAAAGGTTGTGCTAGCGGTTGTGCTGGGGGGATTGAGGTTTGTCGTCACCATGAGAGGGGCGGGGTAGAGATTTTCATACGGGTGCAGTAGCTGGCGATTGTATTTTCTAGAAGCATGGTTACGGTCATCGGCCCAATGCCGCCAGGCACAGGTGTAATAGCGCCTGCGACCGGTTCAACAGCCGCAAAGTCAACATCGCCAACAAGTCTAGATTTGTCGCTGTCAGCGGCAACTACTCGGTTGATGCCAACATCAATCACGACGGCACCGGGTTTTACCATGTCCTTTCCAATGAGGTTAGGAACGCCGACAGCTGCTATTAGAATATCGGCTGAGCGAGTCAATTCGGGTAAATTTTGTGATTTTGAATGGGTAAATGTTGGCGTGGCGTTGGCGGCTAGCAGCATCAGCCCAATGGGCTTGCCGACTAAAATGCTGCGGCCCAATACGGTTGCGCTTTTCCCAACGAGGGAAATGTCGTATTCCTGCATGAGCCGCATAATGCCTGCTGGCGTACAGCTACGCAGCCCTGGTTCACCTCTGACGAGGCGGCCTAAGTTAATGGGATGCAGGCCATCGGCGTCTTTATCGGGGTCTATCAGGTTCAGCAGAGAGGACTCATCTAGGTGGTCAGGAAGCGGCAGCTGTATCAGGATGCCATCGACTAAGGGATTTTGGTTGAGGGCCTGAATTTCTTGAGCGATCGCCTCTTGAGTACTGTCTTTGGGTAGGTTTTTGCCCAAGGAGGCAATGCCCACGCGATCGCATGCTTTTTCTTTGTTCCGCACGTAGGCTGCGCTGGCTGGATTGTCGCCTACCATCAGCACGGCGAGTCCGGGCGCTCTGCCATACTGCGCTGTCCAGCTAAGAACACTGGCTTGGCGCTGGGTTTGAATCTGCTGCGCGAGGGCTTTCCCGTCTAGGAGCTGAGCCATAATGTTAAAATTGCCACTAGGCTTAGATAGGCTTTCTGTGGATAGGCTGTCAGTGAGCGCTTTTTGGTGACTCGACCGCTTGTACGGTTTGATGGCGGCTAAATGGCAGCTGAATGGCGGCTGAATGGCAGGGCCGGTGTCACCGTTATTCGCCGTTGATTTATTCGTCGTTATTCGTCACCGTCTCCGTCAGCGTAATGACGGATACTGAATCCAGATTACCAAAGCAGCGTAGAAAATTTTTATTTGCTATGAACCTTGATATGAAAACTCGTTCGCTGTTGCCGAAGCTGCTGTTGAGTCCAGTGTTGGGTATCGCGCTGCTCGCTGTTGCGTCCTGTAGCCTATCGGAAGTGGAACCTAAAATCGCGGTTACCAAGGCAGAAACAGAGTCTGCTGCTACCAAGATGCCAGGTACGATGCGGTTGCCTGAAATTCGGCTGTCGAATCGGGCTGTGGTGGATATCAATTCTCTCTCGGTTGACCAGATCGATGAAACTGTGACGATTGCTGGCACGGTTGCTGAGCGGGTGCCCCTACTAGAGGGCTGGCTGTATCAAGTTCGCGATGACAGCGGTAGCCTGTGGGTGGTGGGCGATCAATCTGCATCTGAGATTGCGCCTGAGAAAGGTGAAGCGGTGATGGTAGAAGGTGTGGTGCGTTACGAAGCCATTGTGGTGGGTGAGATTGATGCAGGCGAGGTTTACCTGCAGGCGCAATCTTCTCGTGAGGGCCAGTAGGCGAGTTTTCCTATGCCTGCCTATGGCGAACATTCGATTACGCTAGCTAGCTTTGCTCAAATTGATTGGGAAATAGGTGACCATAGCTTTACCGAGGCTGAGTATGCAGTGGTGCGCCGGGTCATTCACACGACCGCTGACTTTGAGTACAAGCAGCTCATTCGCTTTGGCAATCGGCCTTTTGAGGCGGCTATGAAAGCTTTGCAACAGCAGCAGCAGATTGTGACAGATGTTTCTATGGTGGCTGCTGGAATCGGTTCGGTGGTTGCTAAGACTTGGCGATCGCCAATTTCTATTGCAGTGCAAAAAGCCGCGCCGCTATCGGCTACTTCGGCTGTAAATCAGGACACCTTAAATCAGGACACCTTAAATCAGGACACCTTAGTAGATCGAGACACCTCAGCAAATCTGGCAGACACCCTAGATCGCGAGGTCGATGGCGGCGGCGTAACCGCCCTAATATATACTCGCACTGCCCTGGGTATGAAGACCTGTGCAAACGAACATCCTGAAGCTATTTTTGCGGTGGGCAATGCGCCAACGGCATTGCTGACGCTCTGTGAAGGCATTGCCCGGGGCGACTACCGGCCCTCGTTGGTGATTGGCGCACCGGTTGGGTTTATCAATGTGGTGGAGTCTAAGCAGGTGCTGGCTGATTTGGCAGTGCCTTACATTTTGGTGACCGGTCGCAAAGGCGGATCGGCGATCGCTGCGGCTATTCTGAACGCGCTGATGATTTGGGCCTGGGAGCACTCGTGATGACTATTGGCGATCAGGTTCACCCAATCGTCCATGTGGTGGGGGTGGGGCTAACTGGAGCAGACAGCTTGACGCCCCATACATTGGCAATTGTTCGCCAAGCTGAGCTGTTAATAGGCGCGCCTCGTTATCTCAAAGCGTTTGATTTCCTCGAAGGAATAGAAACTTGGCCCCTAGGTGACTTTACGCGCGTTTTTGAAGATTTACAGTCACGTTTTCAGACTAACCCTAACACCCGAGTAGTTATTCTCGCCTCGGGTGACCCTTTGTTTTTTGGCATTGGTCGGCTCCTGCTGAGAGCTTTTGCCGCTGAGCAGCTGATGTTTTACCCCCAGCCCAGCGCCATCCAGCTAGCCTTTAGTCGGCTTAAGCTGCCGTGGCAAGATGCCACCTTGGTCAGCGTTCATGGCCGAGATGAACAACAGCTGGTTGCGGCCATTAAGCGAGGCGAGACGAAGATTGCAATTCTCACTGACGGGGTCTTTACGCCACGGGCGATCGCTGCGCTCATAACGGCTCTCGATTTTCCGGTTCGCTATCGCCTATGGGTTTGTGAAAATTTGGGGAGTGCTGATGAGCAGCTGAGCGCCCATTGGCCTCATGAGTTAGCCCAGCGTGATGCCCATTCATCGACTCAGGTTGATTTTGCCGATCTCAATGTGGTGGTTTTGCTTCGTCAAAGCATGGCTGCTGCTGAGTCTGATCGGCAACTGGATAGTCTGCCGCTGATTGGCCTGCCGGATTCGGTGTTTGAGGGGTTTCGCGATCGCCCTACCCTGATGACCAAGCGAGAAATTCGACTGCTGATTTTGGGCGCCCTGGCACCTGTCGATGGTCAAATAATTTGGGACATTGGCGCAGGCACCGGTTCTGTGAGCATAGAGCTGAGTCGGCTATGCCCCAAAGCCCGACTATACGCCATTGAGAAAACAGCAATGGGCGTTGGGCTCATTGCCCAGAATGCTGAAAAGTTAGCGATCGCGCCCATCCAAGTTGTTCAAGGCGTCGCACCTGCTGCCCTAGCCGACTTACCTATTCCCGACCGGGTATTTATTGGCGGCAGCAGCGGACAGCTCACTGCCATCCTGAACTTTTTGACAGAAAGAATGTGTTCACCGGCTGATGTCCCCGCTGATTTACCCGCTGCGCCAGTACGTCGGATTGCGATCGCCCTGGCCACACTAGAACATCTCAGCGAAGCCACAACCTGGTTAGCACAACCCCATATTGCGACCCTTTGGCACTACCAGCTCACCCAAATAAACATCGCTCGGTCATTGCCAGTAGGCCTACTGACACGATTTTTGCCTTTAAACCCTATTACTTTAATTACAATTTCCAATCGGCCTTTTAACTAGGCCCTGCGACACTTAAGTTCAATTTGCTTAAAGAGAGTAATAGCTTACAAGAGTCACCGGAGTAAAGGAATGAATTTGGTGACCTTGCGAATTAATCTATGGGCTACTTATCGCTGTAGTAACTAAAGTGATGAATCTGTAATTAACTGCCGAAATTGATTGCCGGTTTGTACTTAGAGCTGATCGAGCTTATTAGGTTTTATTCGATAGTTAAGGGAGCCTTAAAGTCAAAAATTGGCGATTTTGACAAGTCAGCAAACTTTTATGCAAAGCAAGTACATAGTTTTTTGAATAAAATTGCAAATTTCTCACTGGGAAGAGATCCAGCGAAAAAATAGCAAAAATAACTTAGTTCCGATTACTCTGTAGCCTCTGAGTTGCTGTCCTCTAGCTGAATCAATCGAATATGTTTGTATCCGAGCTTGATTTCAAATTCGTCCCCCGGCTTCAGTCCCATGTCCTGAGTGTAGGTAGAACCAATCACAATTTGCCCGTTTTTATGCACGCTTACTCGATAGGTCGGCTCTCTTCCTCTTCCATCTTTTGACCCTTCAGGATCGATAGAAACCCCTTTTGCCTCTAGCAATGCCTTCATAAATTCGGCCAAATTTGCCCGAATTTGATTGTCTTTCGTAATGGTGTAGTAGCCACATCCCTGTGCGCGTTCACGCTTAGAGAGATGGGCTAGTTCCTCAAACTTTTGGAGGAGCGCTTTCCCCTTTAGCGGCGAATTTTTGTCAGCCATAACCCTCGAACAAGTAAACGTTTGAAAGTGACATGAAATATTTAGATATGCTACTTGTTTCAATAACAGCCTAAGCCTGAAAAAAACAATGCATATGGACGCAGAAACTGATTTTTAGTCAGGTCGTATAGCCCTAAACTGGCTTTTCTAATTTTATAAAATAACGATTAGTTGACTTCAGGTTGTCTCTTTCGATTGTAACGACCGGCCTGTTAGTTTAGATATTTGTTATAGAAAGTATGCTAAACCCTAATGGCGTCAATTTCTATAAATGTTTATTTGCTATCTATACTTCGTGAAAAACTTCGTCAAAAGTAGCCTTGGAAAACATTGATAAAATTTTTTCTGCTCTTAGAGTGGTTATATCTTAGTTGTGTCTAGGTTGTGTCTAGACTGCTACATTTCGCCATTTTATAGGCACTAAGGTAGATAGAAAGAATTGATGGAAAGGATTGATTAGTTTATTAATCAATCCTACAATGCCATAGCTGTGCTGTGAATCCATAATTGATTAACCTGCAGGTGTTCAAGCAACACTGCTAAAATTTACTATCTCTATGAAACATCTATGAAACATCTATGAAACGATATGAAACTCTATGGAAATAATTCATAACTACAGTCGCCAAATTGCGCATTGTAACGCTATTGAGCCGGTTTACCCATAGGGGCGTAAGCCGGAAAACCCACTTCAGAAAACGCGTTATATCGGTCGAAATTGCCGTTTATGCTATGCGGTGCTTTATCTAACTAGCTTGCGGTATAAAATATACCCAACGCCATTGTTAACGCCATATCATCACATTGAGTCGCTACGTCTCTCTAAAGCACTACAAAAGAGAACTACAGAAGAAAATTACAGAAGAGAACTACAGAAGAGAATTACACGGTCTGTCCCTTGGATGAGAACATTAAATCGACTGAAATCTTTATAGGGCAACAGCCAAAACATATCGTCAAGTACGAATGCATCTGTACTTTTGCTATATGTTTTGCTCGTAGCTTAAAAAGTAGAGCGTCAGTTAAAAACGTGTTTAGCTAAGTACCTGAAGATATGCGTCGCTAGGACACAAATAAAGTAGCTAGGACGTGAACGCAGTATCTAGACCTCAATAAGTAAACAGTTTCAATTAACTTGTAGATGCTAGCGAGCCTCGGCCACCCTCTAGACAATGGAAAGAGATCGTACAGCTTGTAGCAAAGAACCATACGGTAAATATGGAGATCCAGTGGATAAATGCTGCTCCATGTACAGTTGTCGCTGGACGTATGCTCACAACGGCTAGCTACTTAGCCTGCAATCCATAACGCTTCTAGTTATCACTAATGTATTAAGCTGCAGCGGCAGGTAGACTCATTCGTACGCCTTAGCCTGACTTGCCTAGCTTATTAGGCTGTAAAGGTTTCACAGAATTTTTTATGTTCTAGCCAAGTGAAAAATACTATAAGTGGCCAAAGCGATAAGTGGCCAAAGCGATAAGTGGCCAAAGCGATAGTTGAACATATTCAACTGATTGCTCTATAGTCAGAGCAATCAATCAGCCCGCTTTCCTCCTATGCCAGCAAAAATATCTTCAGACCCTTCAATTAATCCGCAAGCCATTGATCCGCAAAAGAACGATCCGCAAAAGAACGCAGATCCTACTGTCCCTAGCTTTGGCTGGACACAATATGCAGAAAAAATTAATGGACGATTTGCTATGATTGGCTTTATCGCGCTGTTATTGACTGAATTTTTTGCCAAGCAAGACTTTTTAACCTGGATAGGTTTGCGATGATGGGTTGGCAGTAAGTTGTCTATCTTTTAATTACTGCTTACGCAAAAAAGGGAAGTGACCTGTGTTCAACACATTCGTCGCTTCCCTTTTTGCTGTTTATTTATCGAACAGGCTTATTCGTTGCTATGCAAGACGCTATGCAAGACCTGTATTTGCGCCTTGACGACCTGTAGCCAACTCTACTTTAACAATAGTGCCGCCCATTTTTTGAATACGTTGCTGCTCTTTAAACCAATTGTCGTAGGGAACTAGCTTAGTAAAGTACGTATTTTGAAGCTCCCGTTGAGTTCGAATCCTTGTTTGACTAGGGACACAGGCAGTGACTCGAAACATTCGCATAACAAGGACCTCTTTGCTATCTAAAAACTGACTAAAAACTGACTAAAAACTGATTGGGAATACCCATAACTTTATCGCTATAGACTCCGCTAAACGGGTGTTCAAGACTTTTTATAAGTCCCAGCAGAGAACGCGATAACAGTTGCTAGCAGGAGGCACATTAACCCAGAAAAGCGAATTGCCTACCGCAGGAGGCATAAAACTTTGAAGCAAGATCTACCTTGGAGTTGTCTTGCCTAAGCTATACCTAAAACTATCTAGAAGTCTAAAAAGTCAATGCTAACCAATCAAAGCCCTTCGCAAGTTGCAATTAGCCTTTAATTTTCTAACACTCACCCCAGACTTCTAGACAGAAAGGGGAGGTTTCATCAACAGTTCAGCAAGTGAGCGTTGGATGAATCCTGATTTGGTTTGGATATCTGATGGTGTGTCTTTTACACCGTAAAAGACGATGAGCTAAAAGAGCGTCAGCTAAAGCTAGCTGACATTCCTCTAGCTGAGGCCAGAGCAGATATAGTCGAAGTAAACGCCCATTTCTTTACCAGCATCAGCGCCGACAAGACTAGCAGTTACTTCTTTCATTGCCTGAATGGCTTGAACAGTTGCACCAACCGGAACTCCCAAGGAGTTGTAGGTCTCTTTCAAACCGTTGAGCACACGCTCATCTAGGATGGAAGGATCGCCAGCGAGCATGGCATAGGTGGAGTAGCGCAAGTAGTAGTCGAGGTCACGAATGCAGGCTGCATAGCGACGAGTCGTATACATGTTGCCGCCGGGACGAGTGATGTCGGAGTAAAGCAGGGACTTAGCCACTGCTTCCTTGACGATTTCAGCTGCATTTGCGCTGATAGAAGTGGCCGCACGAACGCGCAGCTCACCCGTTTGGAAATAAGCCTTGAGCTTATCCATAGAAGACGAATCAAGATACTTACCTTGAACGTCTGAAGCATTAATTACAGCAGTAATTGCGTCTTGCATTTGGGGTGCTTCCTTAAAGTGGACTTAGATGATTAAAAAAGACGTCGGCAGAGGATTTCCATATCAAATGGAAAATCTACTGTAGGCCACCAACAACATAGTCAAAGTAAGAAGCAGCTTCAGCAGCTTCGTCACCAGACATCATGCCAGTTGCAACGTTTTTCATGCAGCGGATGGAGTCAGCCATTGCCGGAATGGAAGTGCCTAGAGAGTTGTACATCTCACGTGCGCCAACCAGGCCAATTTCTTCGATAGGGGTCACGTCACCAGCAACTACACCGTAGGTGATAAGACGTAGGTAGTAGTCCATGTCACGTAGGCAAGTAGCAGTCATTTCTTCGCCGTATGCGTTGCCGCCGGGAGAAACAACGTCGGGGCGCTTCTGGAACAGCTGGTCACCGGCTGTTTTGACGATGCGCTCACGGGACTCAGTTAGCACCTGAGCGATGCGAACACGACGCTCACCAGAGGTAACAAAGCTTTTGATGCGGTCTAGCTCGCCGGGGCTGAGGTAGCGGGCCTCAGCGTCAGCATTCACGATTGACTTCGTGACTATACTCATTTATGGATTCCTCCGAAAGAATAAACCAGATGAGTTTCACTGGCTTTCAAAAAAACACAGACAAAAAAACAAATAGCTGAGCTTGATAAAGCTGCTTTACCTCTGCCATGCCGCGATGGCGGTTCGGCCATTACAGCAGTCGTTGGTAGGCAGGTTTGTTTTTATAAGCTCAGCCACCTTCCGTAAACATTTTCCGGTATTCCGCCGACCTTCTTAGAGGTTCAGCAATATTTCGTAATAAAACTCCTCAGATTTCTGAGATTGCGGAAAGACCACGTTAGAAAGCTCTTTTTCTGAGGTCTTTCGCACATCCCAATCTGCTCACAAGCTACCGCAGTCGCACGACAAAAGAGAACGCACATCTGTGCCTCCTCTTTTGTTGATTCTTTGGTGAAGCTAGTGAAGCCAGTGAAGAGAAATGTCTCTTTAGTCGATTGCGCTGGCCATGAGAGGCAGCTGTTCGACGGCTGTTTTTGACTCTGACGAGCTGAAGCTAGGAACCACTACCTCTGTATTTTGTTTGGTTAATCGGTTGTACAGAGTTTCGGTGTTGGGGAAGTTCGCTGCGGGTAGCGTTGGGAACCGTCGGTAGGGGACGGTATCTTCGCCAAAGTACTGGGCGTATTCTGGCGTGTTGACCATGGTACGGATAAATCCGCGAATGCCCTCTGCGGCCAGAATTTTGTTGTACTTGCGAATTTCTGCTTGGTCTTGGGGCGCACGTCCTAGGAAGTGCTTAGTACCTAGCTCGATGACTTTGGTATTGGGATAAGGTGCGTAGAATTCTTTGATGTAGAGGCTAGAGCAGCCTAGCCCTTCAATGAATTCTTTGACGTTGATTTCGCGGTTGGTGAGCTTACTTTCGAGTTCTGAGAACTCATTGTCATTCATTACATAGGGCGCAATGTCGCGCTCAAAGATTTGACGGCAGGCGGCTTGGGCTACGACTTTAACGGCCGACTTGTCGAAGCTAATGAGCTTAAACCGTTTGGTTTGTTCGCGCTGAGTGGTCACCCCTTGAAGAATGCGCTGTTTGATTTGAGGTTGGGCGCGATCGCTCGACACCGTACCTAACTCAATAAATCGCGGTGTGGTCTTTTCTTCGACGCGGGCACCTTTGTCCTGAATAGAGCCTACGCGAAGCGATCGCAGCGACTGTCCTGCCGGGGTCAAATACCGTTCATACGGAACAGTATCTTCCCCAAAGCAATCCGTGTATTCCTGAGAGTCGATAATGGCATCAACCAGAGCATAGAACCCTTTTTTCGCACAGATATCAAAGTACAAGTTGGTTTCATTCCGGCCATAGGTCGGACGACCCAACAGGCGACGGTGAATATACTCAACTGCCTTCATGACATATAGCGACGTCCAGTAGGTCTGCCGGAAAGACTCTGACTTGGCGACCGCTTTAACAAACTCGCGGACGTTAATTTCGTTATTTTTAAACCGGCTCTCAGCCGCACTTAGCTGCTGTCCCGCATAGGGTTTGCGACCAAATACCTGTCGGTAAACCGCGGCCATAATGACGGCAGGGCTCGCTTCAGAGGATTTAAATACCTTGGCTCCTAGCGATCCAGGTGCCTGTGGCCTTGCTGCCGGATTACTCAGCTGATTGTTAATCCCCGCGCCCTGATGAATCAAGATACGGCGAGTGTCTTTGTTGAACGGAGCAGGGCGGCTGCTTGGATTGCGCGTTTCTTTGGGGAAAATTGCGCCGAACTGAATTTCCAACGGATCGTTGCCCGCACCATACACATGCTGGTCAGGCAAAGGCTGCTCGTAAGAAGCAAACAACGTAACAAATTGGGGCACCTTGCGGAAAGGTGCGCTGTAGTTCAGCAGATCTTGCTGAGCACCCCAGTTACGACATTCTTGAGCTTCTTGCCCGAGGCCTCGAATGTAGGGAACCGTTTCTTCTCCGAAGTAATCGGCATATTCCTGAGAATCTACTAGCGCATCAATCAGAGCCGGTAGGCCACCTTCAGACACGATAGAAAAGTACTGCTGAACTTCTTCGCGAGAGCTAGGACCCCGTCCAAGAATATGGCGGAAAGCGAGTTCTAGCGCCCGACTGTTGATAAAAGGCTCAAAGAATTGCTTGCGATATAGCGGTGACTTGGCCAGACGGCGGATAAATTCCTTCATGGAAATCTCGCCGTTTTTAACCTTAGACTCCAGGTCAGAAATTGACTGAGAGTAAGCCCTGGTAATGTCGCGCTCAAAGACCTGCCGGTAGGCGGCCTTAATCACATCGTTTTTCTCAACGCTGCCGAGCCCTGTCTTCATCGCATAAACGGGGCGACGTTCAGCGGCGTTGTAATAAATCTGAGGGAGCTTAAGCCCTTGCAAGTCTTTAGACTGACGCTGACGTAGCTTGGCCGAAGGTGTCGGCCCTTTGAACTCGGCGAGCATGACGTCAAAATACTGACGTACCAGCGCTTTGGCTTCTTCGTTATTTTTGAAGTAGCCGACCGACGCCCCCTTCATGGTTTGGAGGGCCACAATGGTTGCTGGTGTAGAACAGGCGTTTTCAATAATTTCGCGCAGGCCGCGAACATTCACCTTAATGATGTTGGGGTCGCCTGCAACAATGGCATAGGTGAGGTACCGCAAGAACCAGCTCATGTCTCGCAGAGACTTTTGCATGTTGCTAGGGCCGTAGCGAGCGACGTTGATGGGTCTAAAGCCAGCAGGCGTTGGGCCTTCGTCTGGGTTGTTGACCAGCAAATTTTTGAGGCCGCTGAAAATACCGCCTTTTTGCTCTTCGTCGGTTGGGCTTTGGGCTGCTGCATAGGTTGCAGTGCCTAGCTTGGTGGCTTCTTTTTGATTGAGTGGGACACCGCCTCGGGTGATTTCCATCGGCTCATCAACATTGCGCTCTAGGTAGGCTAGAGCGGAACCGCCGGTAAAAATGCGGTTAGCTGCTTGGGAGACGATGAGTTCTGAGTAGCGTGTGATAGTTTGGGCGATCGCCAAACGCTGCATCCCAGAATTAAAGAAAGTCTTGAGTTCACCCAGTTCGGTGTTCTCCATGTAACGGTCTTTTTGCTCTGCTTGAGAGATCGTCGAAGCAGGCAAGGTTTGATAAAGTTGGGGCCGCGCTACAGAGCTTCCGCCACTAGCTGTCACTGTCATGGGTTCTCAAAGACTCCCTATTGTATGAATTAGGTCGTTAAGGCTGCTGAATCTCTATATCGATTTATATCGGTTGAATATGTCGATATAGATCCATTTGGTTTAGATTCCGATTTAGATCCATTCCGATTTAGATCCTTAGAGTAAAACGATTTGGATAGCCTCATACGGGATTGTTAAGAACCGTATTGTTTGAAACTTCGGGTTTGAAGTTTTTTGCTCAGGTGTCGTTGCCTCTAAAGACCTTCAGGACTTCGATGTATAGTCGATGTATGGGCTATGCAGCAGCCATTTTATGTTCATTTTCCTTTCATGAATCATAGGAGATTGCTGAACTCTCTGAGAGAAACACGAAGTTTTGTAAAGTTTGGTTTCTCAAGTTTTCGTCTGAGGTTAGCAGTGGGGTGCAAGCTGAGCGATGCTGTAAGACAGCCCTCTATATACAGCCTTCTATATACAGCCCTCTATATATAGAAGACGTTAGAAGACGCTCTTCCTATGAGTGATAAATGAGTGATGAACATGAGTGATAAACAGAACAAGGCAACGCCAGCCGAAAATGCGCGTGTAGAGACGGTAAGTTCGGCGGTCGCTAAGCTTTATGACACCTATCCTTTTCCGCCTGAACCGCTGCTAGATGAAGCGCCTCCGGGGTACAACTGGCGCTGGCACTGGCCCAGCGCCTATAGCTTCTGTACGGGGCGATCGCCTGAGCGCAATCAGGTGCGAATTTTAGATGCTGGGTGTGGTACGGGGGTCGGCACAGAGTACTTGGTGCATCTAAACCCTGAGGCCGAAGTGGTCGGAATGGATTTAAGTGCGGGTGCGATTGCCGTTGCCACTGAGCGATGCCGGCGATCGCGCGCTGATCGGGTCACTTTTCACAATCTGAGCATTTACGATGTTGCGCAGATTCCGGGCGAGTTTGACTTGATCAACTGTGTCGGTGTTCTGCACCATATGCCTGACCCAATTCGGGGCATTCAAGCTTTGGCCACCAAGCTAAAGCCGGGTGGACTGCTCCATGTATTTGTCTATGCAGAGCTAGGCCGGTGGGAAATTCAGCTCACTCAGGAGGCGATCGCTCTCCTCCAAGGTGCCAAACGCGGCGACTACACAGATGGGGTTGGGGTGGGGCGAACCCTGTTTTCCTCCCTGCCTGAGCAAAATCGGCTGCGCAGACGGGAGGAGACCCGCTGGGCGCTAGAGAATCAGCGGGACGAATGCTTTGCTGATATGTACGTTCATCCGCAGGAAATTGACTACAACGTGAAAACCCTCTTTGAGCTGATTGACTCATCAGGGCTAGATTTTGTCGGCTTCTCCAATCCACAGTATTGGGACTTGTCTCGGCTGGTGGGCACTGCGCCGGATTTGATGGCACGGGCAAAGGGCTTGGAGGTGCGCGATCGCTACCGCCTGATCGAGCTGCTCGATCCAGAAATAACGCACTATGAGTTTTTCCTCAGCCGTCCGCCTTTAGAAAAAACAGACTGGACGAACAATGCGGAGCTGCTAGCGGCCATCCCCGAGCGCCACGCCTGTATAGAAGGCTGGCCCAGCCGCAGCTTTTTTAATTTCGACTATCAGGTCGTTTCTATTTCTGATGCGGAATATGCGTTTTTAGAAAAGTGTGACCCAGCCCAGTCCCAGTGCGTCGCTGAGATTTTTGCAGCGCATCAAACAAACCTAGAAGAGGGACTGAAAATGGTGCGGCAGCTTCAGTCCCAGCAGCTGATTGTGTTATCAAAATCACAAAAATAATTCGGCTTCTATGGCCAAAACTTTTTCTTAAGTATTGTTGCCGTGATATGATCTGCCTTGGTTTAAGAAGGGTTACATCCAACTCAAATCAACTGGCTTGATGAATCTTTCAGCCCCTCTTCCTTTGTAAAACAAACGTAAAATTCACCGCTTGTGACCTCTGCACATTCACCGACTTTTCACTCATCACAGCCGCCAGAACCCCTGGCAGCCCCTGTTGAGCTAGCCGCAGATCAGGCGAATTTAGAGCCAGCTCAAGCAGGTTTTGTAACCTCATTGCAGCCGCCCTCTGAATCCTCTATGCAGGAGTACTACAAGCTACAGCAAGATTTACTGGGACTGACGGTCGCCTTTAGCATCGTCATTTTTGCTTGCGTTTGGTGGGCTTACTCGCTCAACACGGCTCTCAACTACTTACTAGGCGCGAGTACGGGTGTTGTATACCTAAGGATGCTGGCCAAAAGCGTTGGCAACATTGGCCGAGAAGCCCCTAAGTCCAGCAGTGGACGGCTGGCGATCCTCATCGGCGTACTTATCGTGGCAACCCAGTGGCAGCAGCTGTCGGTGTTGCCGGTTTTCCTCGGTTTTTTGACCTACAAGGGAGCGCTGATTACCTTCGTCCTGTGGACGGCTGTTCTGCCGAAAAAGAAGGTAGCTAGCTAGCGTGATTCATAGGATCGTGGTTCACAGGGTGGTTATAGGGTGATTGTTAAGGTAATTGTGGAGTGACGATTGAGGTGGCCCTCGCCTCTAATCAAGTGTAATCAAGCTAGAGCCTTGTTTTAAACACTTACGTTAGCCATTCGCTTACGCCAAAGAAATTTAAAATTTTTAGACCAAATTAGACGAAGAAGAGACTTAATCGGCAATGCTAAACACTCTGCACTTCACCAGTCATCTGTTGATGTCCCCGCTTTTAGCCAAGCTAGAAGTGGGCCAGCACTACTACTGGCATATCGGCGGCCTTAAGCTTCATGGCCAGGTTTTTTTGGTTTCCTGGTTTGTATCTGCGTTGCTCATCGGCGTAGCCTTTTTGGCTACGCGCAAAGTAGAGCGCATTCCATCAGGACTGCAAAACTTCATGGAGTATGCCCTGGACTTCATTCGTGACCTAGCCAAAGATCAAATTGGTGAAAAAGAGTATCGCCCTTGGGTTCCTTTCGTTGGCACGCTCTTTCTCTTTATATTTGTTTCTAACTGGTCAGGCGCACTGATTCCTTGGAAGCTAATTCACATACCCGGTGGTGAACTGGCAGCGCCGACGAACGACATTAACACGACGGTTGCCTTGGCCCTGTTAACCTCCTTAGCCTACTTCTACGCAGGCTTCCGAAAGCGAGGACTGGGTTATTTTGCAAAGTACATTGAACCAACGCCGATTCTGCTGCCCATTAACATCCTAGAAGATTTTACTAAGCCGCTCTCACTCAGCTTTCGACTTTTTGGCAACATCTTGGCGGACGAGTTGGTAGTTGCCGTGCTGGTGCTTTTGGTTCCGTTGTTTGTGCCTTTGCCGGTTATGGTGCTGGGCCTCTTTACAAGTGCAATTCAAGCTTTGATTTTCGCGACTTTGGCTGCTGCCTATATTGGCGAAGCCATGGAAGGTCATTAAAGGGCCATTATTAAAGGGCCATCAGAGGGGACGTCAGGGCTTCAGTCGATGATGGCCCCTGTATCACCGAGACCTTTCCCGACATCCGTACTACGATTTTGTTAGCGCGCGTATTGTCTTGAGAGATAGAGACTCTCATTAATCTCACTCTGCCGACAAAGCCTCGCATCTCAATGAGAGGCTTTGACATATCACACTCTAGTAAAACATCACAAGGAAAAACATCATGAATCCTACTATTGCTAGCGCATCTGTAATCGCGGCTGCTTTGGCTGTTGGCCTAGCGGCAATCGGTCCTGGTATTGGTCAGGGTAATGCAGCAGGTCAGGCTGTAGAAGGTATTGCTCGTCAGCCTGAAGCTGAAGGCAAAATTCGCGGCACCCTGTTGCTCAGCTTGGCATTTATGGAAGCGTTGACAATTTACGGTCTGGTTGTAGCACTCGTTCTCTTGTTTGCTAACCCATTCGCATAAGTCTCCTCCGATTTAGGGTTTTGATGTGCTGCGAGGCACTGTGTTCTTATGTTTAAGTTCCGGTTGCCTCGCTTCAGCCCCCTTCAACCTGAGCTATAAGAAATCTAGAAGGTTGCAAATTCTAGGTTTTGAAAGGCTTTGTTTGAGTTAAAACTCTATCAAACCCAGCGGTATCAACAATCAGCGAAACACGTTTAGCGACATCACCGTACTAAGCGACATAAGCGAACTATAAGAGAAGAACCATGTGGACGGGACTGACATTACTAGCTGTTGAAGCGGTTGAAGCAACAGAGGAAGCGGGTGGTTTATTTGATCTCGACGCGACTCTCCCTTTAATGGCGATTCAGTTTTTGATTTTGATGGCGGTACTCAACGCTATCTTTTATAAGCCTTTGGGCGCAGCCATTGATGAACGCGATGCCTACGTTCGAGAAGCGAAAGGTAACGCTCAGGAACGTTTGGCCAAAGCTGAAAAGCTTGCGTCTGAGTACGAACAGTCGTTGGCAGAGACTCGCAGGCAGGCTCGCACTGTAATCGAGCAAGCTCAGGCTGAGGCTCAGAAAATTGCGGCTGAAAAACAGGCAGCGGCTCAGCAAGAAGCCACTGCCGAACGTGAAGCGGTGCAAAAGCAACTTGACGAGCAAAAAGCTGCGGCGATGTCTCAGCTTGAAGGTCAGGTAGATAGCTTGAGCGATCAGATTATGAAAAAGCTGCTGGGTTCAGCAGCTTAAAACAAGACACGAAGAAGCAGTATTAGGTATCGAAAGTGTTAACGGAAGCGTTGGGGCTGCTAGCCTCTGAAACGAAAGGGTTCGGGTTGAATTTCGACATCCTTGAAACCAACTTGATCAACTTGGTCATTATTATTGGTGTCCTTTTTTACTTTGGTCGCAGCTTTTTGGGCGATAAGCTAAAAGAGCGCCGCGAAGCAATTGAAAAGGCGATTACAGATGCTGAGGCTAGGCAAAAGGAGGCCGCTTCTTCTTTGGCGCAGCAGCAGCAAAACTTGCAGATGGCTAAAAAGAAAGCCGAGCAAATTCGATCTGAGGCTCAAACCAACGCTGAGAACGCTCGTCAAGCCGTGATGGCTCAGTCGGCCAAGGATATTGAGCGTCTGAAGTCTTCAGCGGCGGCGGATTTATCCTCTCAGCAGGAAAAGGTTATACAGGACTTGCGCAGGCGGGTTGCAACCTTAGCGCTTGAGAAGGTTCGCGGTAACTTGCCCGATGCGCTGAATGAGGGCGTTCAGTCTAAGTTGGTTGATCAAAGCATTTCGCAGCTAGGGAGCTAGAACATTATGAACACTGCTACTTCAGAGGTGTCGGCTCCTTACGCGCAGGCGCTTCTATCAATTGCTCAGTCAAAAGATGCCGTTGATGAGGTGAGCAACATCGCTGGTGAGCTATTGAGTTTGCTTAAAGCCTCGGATGAGTTGTCTGAGTTTTTGGCGAATCCAATTACGTCCGGTGAGGCGAAAAAGGGTGTGCTCAATCAGGTTTTAGGGGATGGTGCCAACCAGCAGATGAAAAACTTTCTGATGCTGCTGGTCGATAGAGGTCGAATTTATTTGGCAGAGCCTATTTTGCAGCAGTTTCAGGCAAAAGTGCGTGAGCTAAAGCAAGCAGTGCTCGCTGAAGTAATCTCAGCGGTTGAGCTGAGCGACGAGCAAAAAGAGACGGTGCGGCAGAAAGTGCAGCGCATGACAGAAGCGCGCTCCGTAGAGCTAGAGACGCGAGTGGATCCTGATTTGATCGGCGGTGTGATTATCCAAATTGGTTCGCAGGTGCTAGATGCCAGCATTCGCGGACAGCTTCGGCGGATTGGTTTGCAGCTTGGAGCCTCTTAGCCCGTCTATTTTTAGTGTGGCTTTAGAGTATTAGCCGTTTACTTTCCTTGGGCCAAAAGCGGCCTTTCTTTCAACTTTCTTGTACACAAATCGGTAGTTAGTAGAGCGATTCCTAATGGTAAGCATCAGACCGGATGAAATTAGCAGCATTATTCAGAAGCAAATAGAAGAGTACGACCAGAGCGTAAAAGCCGATAGTGTCGGGACTGTTTTGCAAGTAGGTGACGGGATTGCCCGCATTTACGGCCTAGACAATACGATGGCTGGGGAGCTTCTAGAGTTTGAAGATGGTACGGCAGGTATTGCCCTCAACCTAGAAGAAGACAACGTGGGCGCAGTACTGATGGGTACTGGTCGTCAGATTCAAGAAGGTGGAACGGTAAAATCTACCGGTAAGATTGCTTCTGTGCCGGTCGGCGACGCCATGCTAGGCCGTGTGGTGAACACCTTGGGTGAGCCAATTGATGGTAAAGGTGAGATTAACACTAGCGAAACTCGTTTGATCGAATCTCCAGCGCCAGGCATTATTGGGCGTAAGTCGGTTTATGAACCGTTGCAGACTGGGATTACGGCGATTGATGCAATGATTCCAGTGGGTCGAGGTCAGCGTGAGCTGATTATTGGTGACCGGCAGACTGGGAAAACTGCGATCGCCATCGACACCATTCTCAACCAGTCCGACCAAGACGTGGTCTGTGTGTATGTTGCGATTGGCCAAAAGGCTTCTTCTGTGGCTCAAGTCGTTGGCCTGCTAGAAGAAAAAGGTGCGATGGCTTACACCGTTGTAGTCGCTGCCAATGCTAATGATCCTGCGGCGCTTCAGTATCTGGCTCCTTATACGGGCGCTTCGATTGCTGAGTACTTTATGTACAAAGGCAAAGCAACTCTGATTATTTATGATGATTTGACCAAGCAAGCTCAGGCCTATCGCCAAATGTCCTTGCTGCTCAGACGTCCACCCGGTCGTGAGGCATATCCTGGCGATGTGTTTTATCTCCACTCTCGTTTGCTAGAGCGCGCGGCTAAGCTCAGTCCTGAATTGGGTGAAGGCAGCATGACTGCGTTGCCCATTATTGAGACCCAAGCAGGCGACGTATCGGCCTATATTCCAACCAACGTAATTTCGATTACCGATGGTCAAATCTTCCTGTCGTCTGATTTGTTTAACTCGGGTTTGCGACCAGCTATTAACGCAGGTATCTCGGTATCCCGAGTTGGATCGGCGGCGCAAACTAAGGCGATTAAGAAAGTAGCCGGTAAGGTGAAGCTAGAACTCGCTCAGTTTGATGAGCTGCAAGCATTTGCGCAGTTTGCTTCTGATTTGGATCCGGCCACTCAAGCGCAGCTCGCACGGGGTCAGCGTTTGCGTGAGATCCTTAAGCAGAAGCAGTATTCGCCTCGCTCTTTGCCTGAGCAGGTGGCTGTGATCTATGCGGGCATTAACGGCAAGCTGGACAACATTGCAGTTGAGAAAGTCGCCGACTATGTTGAAGAGCTGATTGCTTATCTAAACACCAGCAAGAAAGCTTATGTGGATGAAATCAACAGCACTCAAAAGCTGACTGATGAAGCGCTTAAGCTTTTGGAAGAAGCAATCGACGAAAGCAAGCAGGCATTCTTGGCAGCGTAGGGAGACGCTTAATAAGCCGCTGGGTATGATTCCTCAGCGGCTTATCAAAACACGATTATGGCTAATTTAAAACTCATTCGCGATCGCATTCAGTCGGTCAAAAATACGCGAAAAATCACTGAAGCGATGCGGCTAGTCGCAGCTGCTAAGGTGCGTCGGGCGCAGGCTCAGGTCAATGCGACGCGGCCTTTTGCCGACCGATTGGCTCAGGTTCTCTATGGTCTACAAAGCCGTTTGAAGTTTGAGGATGTCTCTGACTTACCGCTGCTACAGCAGCGCGACACTGAGAAAGTGGCGATTTTGATTGTGGCGGGCGATCGCGGTTTGTGTGGTGGCTACAACACTAACGTCATTCGCTACGGCGAGCTACGAGCCAAACAGCTCAAAGCAGAAGGCGTAGACTACACCTATGTACTGGTGGGCCGTAAGGCGATTCAGTACTTTGAAAGACGGAACGCACCGATCGCGGCTAAGTATAGCGGCCTAGAGCAAATTCCGACGGCTGAAGAAGCGGCGACGATTTCTGATGAACTGCTTTCGCTGTTTCTTTCAGAATCTGTAGACAGAGTAGAACTGGTGTATACCAAGTTTCTTTCGCTGATTAGCAACAAGCCGGTTACCCAAACGCTTTTGCCTTTAGACCCTCAGGGCCTAGAAGCTCAAGACGATGAGATCTTCCGACTCACTAGCCGCGATGGTCGTATGACTGTAGAGCGGCAAGATGCACCCGAAGCTGCCGTCAGCGAGTTTCCGAAGGATATGATATTTGAGCAAAGTCCTTCTCAGATTCTGGATGCATTGCTGCCTTTGTATCTCAATAACCAAATTTTGAGAGCGATGCAGGAGTCGGCAGCGAGTGAGTTGGCCTCTCGAATGACGGCTATGAACAGCGCTAGCGAGAATGCTCAAGAGCTGATGAAGACACTGACGCTTTCTTATAACAAAGCACGTCAGGCGGCGATTACCCAAGAAATTCTGGAAGTTGTGGGCGGTGCTGCTGCCTTAGGCTAACGCTTGAGCGAATTAATGCTTAAGCTATTCTTGAGCGACTTTAAGTCAACTTCTGACAGATTTGACCATCAAGCAGGGCTTCGGCCCTGCTTTTTTATGTTTTTTAGCCAGGTGTTCTAGCCGTTGTTGTTAGCGGCTATCTATGGGCCGAGACTTTCATCTGTCGTGGAGCTTAGTGGCAGAAGCAGCAATTCCAAATTCCAAGTTACAGACACCTGAAACCCTTGATTTTCCGTTGAAATTAAGTCTGCTCAAATTTAATCTGGATTCTGTGGCTCGGTCAAACATTAGCTAGCTCCTCCCTAATTTCAAAAAATCAGCGTCTGAACTTACACAATGACGTCAGAACTGTAATGACCTTAACTCCTGATACAGCAGGTGATTTGCCTACTTTAAGCAGGCTATCAAAAGTCTTCCAAACTCTTATTCCATAGGGGTTACGACATATTCGCTTCCGTTCATCACAGGCCGTCCTTAAGTTGGAATTTGGAATTGCTGTGGCAGAAGAGAATTGGGCTGACTTGAACTTTTCTGTAAACCTTTTTTGAGAACCCTTTTTGTAACCCTTTTTCCGAGCGCGATCGCTACCTTGGCGCTAATCTCTCTTTTCTCATTTTTCGCTTATAAAACAACATTCTTGCATCTATGGAATTTACCCCTTTGATGCGGTCAGTAACGTCGTCTAAAACCTTTGTACGACAAGAGATAAAGCCAGTAATAAAGTCTGAGCGCTTCTGCGCTTTTGTATTTGCACTTTTGTATCACAATACTTGCAACATTTGCTGGCTTTAAGTCATTGCTTTCCATGAGGACTTGCAACATACTCCTTTGCAGAGAAAACTAGCGAACTGTAGTAAATTAATAGCTGTCCTGCTGGCGACGCAACCAATATGAAACAGCTAATTGATTTGAGCCATACGGTTGAAGATGGCATGGTGACCTACAAGGGCATACCAGCGCCGCTGATTTGTGACTTTTTGACTCGCGAAGCCTCGAAGGCTCTTTATGCAGAAGGGACGACGTTTCATATTGGCAAAATTGAAATGGCGTCAAATACCGGCACCTATCTAGATTCTCCATTTCATCGCTACGCGGATGGTAAAGATTTATCGGAGCTGGCGCTAGAATCTATTGCGGACTTAAATGGATGGGTGTTTCATGCGCCGGAAGGACAAACCAGTATTGGCCCAGCGCTATTTGAGGGCGCTGATGTCAAAGGCAAAGCTGTGTTAGTGCATACAGGCTGGGCACAGCACTGGCGCACTGATCAGTATTTTGAAGACCATCCTTACCTGACTGCGGATGCGGCAAGGTACTTAAAAGAATCGGGCGCGATTCTGGTGGGAATCGATTCGTACAATATTGATAGCACCTCTACTGGAGAAAGACCTGTTCATTCGATATTGTTGCGTGCAGATATTCCGATTGTGGAGCACATGTGTAATCTTGAATCGCTGCCAAATACCGCTTTTAAGTTTAATGCGGTGCCTGTGAAGGTGAAAAAGTTCGGTACGTTTCCTGTTAGGGCATATGCCGTAGTTGCTTGAAAGTTTCAGCAAAAGTTTCAGCAAAAGTTTCAGCATAGGTTGCAATGTTTAATCCAAGGGTAAATCACCGATGCTTTTATCTTGGAGAAGGCTGTAGATGTCTATTTCGAGTGAGATTTGATAGATATCGCGTTTAGAGCGGTCAGTGCGCTGGGCGATCGCACGGCTCGCCTCAGATCGAGACAGTCCTTGAGCAATCAGGTCTTTCAGTTCGGTGATGATGTCCGCTTCACTCAGCGTCGCTTGGGTTTCAGGGGCAGGCGCGATCGCCACTGTAAACTCTCCCTTAGGGGCAGTGGTTGCATAATGCTCCAGCGCTTCGTTAAGGGTTCCGCGCCAAAACTCTTCATAGCGCTTGGTTAACTCCCGTGCTAACGTCACCGATCGATCTGGCCCAAGCGCTGCGTGTAAGTCTGTGAGTGTTTTGACAATTCGGTGAGGACTCTCGTAAAGGACAACCGTGCGGGGTTCTGTTTTGAGTGCGTCGATACGGCCCTGACGGACTTTGCCTTTTACCGGTAAAAAGCCCTCAAAAACAAAGCGATCGCACGGCAGTCCAGCCGCGGCCACCGCCGCAATCACAGCCGAGGGCCCTGGAACTGGCACAACCGTAATTTGGTTGGCTATACAGGCGCAGACCAGTTCATAGCCCGGATCAGAGATTCCCGGCATTCCGGCGTCGGTGACAAGGGCGATCGCTTCTCCACTGTGTAGCTTTGCGATCAGCTGAGGAATACGCTGCTGGCTGTTGTGATCGTGATAGCTAATTTGCGGAGTTGTGATTTGAAAATATTGCAGCAGCTTGCCGGTATGGCGAGTATCTTCGGCGGCAATCAGATCAGCGCTTTTTAAAAGGCGAATCGCGCGAAAGGTCATATCTTCTAAATTGCCGATGGGTGTACCCACTAGATAGAGCGTACCGGGATTGATTTCGGAGCTATTTTCGCGGTCAATATATAAAGGAGAAGCTGTCACAGGGCATAGCCAAGTAAGCTGGATAAGTAAGCTGGATAAGTAAGCTGGATAGTGAAATCCTACCGTAGCAAGCGACTAGGTAAAGCTGTATGGAACGTAAGCGTGGGCTCTTTGTGGGTATGACCACTTTAGACTGCTTGTATCAGGTGGCGCGATCGCCTGCTGCCAATGAAAAGGTGACCGCTCACAAAAGCCTCCTAGTATCGGGCGGGCCTGCCACCAACGCAGCCGTCGCCTTTGCCCAGCTAGGCGCCTCTAAAGGCAATCAGGCCGTCCTGCTCTCCATCATAGGCACCCATCCATTAACAGCCTTACTGCGTGAAGACCTGCAAGGCCAAGGGGTCATTTTAGCTGACCTAGCACCTGAACGGATTTCGCCGCCGCCGGTTTCTTCGATTATGGTAACGAGTGCGACGGGCGATCGCGCAGTGGTCGCAAGCAACGCAGTAGATATGCAGGCTCAAGCCAATCAGGTCTCGCCCGATATTTTAGACGCTGTAGACATTGTTTTGATTGACGGCCATCAGATGGCGGTGAGTGCTCAAATTGCTGAATGGGCCAGGTCAAAAGATATTTTGGTCGTGGTAGACGGCGGCAGTTGGAAGCCCAATTTTGACCGAGTGCTGCCCTACGCAGATGTGGTGGTGGCCTCAGCGAACTTTCATCCACCAGGATGCTCAACCCCGGTCGCTGTATTTGACTATCTCAAAGGCTTAGGCGTGTCGCGCATAGCGATTACCCAGGGTGCGTCGCCCATTTTGTATGAAGGGCCAAATGGCAGTGGCGAAATTGACATTCCCAAAGTGCGAGCCGTTGATACACTCGGTGCAGGCGATATTTTTCATGGTGCATTCTGCCATTTTTACCTGACCCATACTTTTGAAGAAGCGCTATTAAAGGCTAGTCGAAGCGCTTCGTTTGCTTGCCAGTACTGGGGTACACGCGACTGGACAAAGATTTATCGACTGGACGACATACTCTCTGAGTCAGATGATGCTGACGATGCCCCAGATGCCTAGCCCCAGATGCCTAGCCCCGATTTCTGGAGTCTCCGGGAGCCATTGGACAGTTCTGTAAAGCTAAGAAGATTTGAGTATCCATAGCATTTGATATTCAATGCTGTTGATGTAGTCTGTAGCGGGAAGGATGAGGTCAGTATTTACCCAGCATTTCCAGCCTTTGCCCAGTATTTACAAGTATTTATATTGATATCTGCATTGAGCAGGAGTTTTTATGTCGTTTGAGCAAGAGAAAAAAGTCGCGATCGCAGCTGCCACCGCTGCCGCCATCATTTGTGAGCAAGTGCGCCAAACCATGGTGCCTGAAGCCATCGAAAAAAAGGACAAAAGCCCCGTAACCGTCGCTGACTTCGGCGCACAGGCAGTCGTGTGTAAGGCACTTGCCGACGCTTTCCCCAATGATCCGGTCGTTGGCGAAGAAGACGCCGCCCAGCTCAAGATCCCTAAAATGGCCGAGCGTTTGCAGCAGGTGACAGACTATGTCAAACAGGTAGAGCCAGATGCCACACCTGAATCAGTTCTGAGCTGGATTGACCATGGCAACGGCGCGGTGGCTTCTCGCTACTGGACGCTTGACCCGATTGATGGCACCAAGGGCTTTTTGCGCAAGGATCAATATGCGGTAGCGCTGGCAATGGTGGCCGAAGGCGATGTCAAAGTAGGTGTGTTGGCCTGTCCGGCGCTCACGCTGACGCTAAAAGACGGCCCCGCGACGGGCATTTTATTTGTGGCCGTGCGCGGTGAAGGGGCCACTATGCAGGCTATCCATAACGGCACTCCTGAACCCATTAAGGTGACAAGCTCCGCCGATACCGAAAATTTTCGCTTTGTTGAAAGTGTAGAGTCGGCCCATGGCGACCAAACCTTACAACAGCTCATCGCTAAGGCAGCGGGCATCACGACCGAATCTATCCGTATGGATTCTCAGGCGAAGTATGGCGTGGTTGCGTCAGGCAATGCTGTGCTCTATCTACGACTGCCTTCGCCTAAATACCCTGGCTACCAAGAGAAAATTTGGGATCATGCTGCCGGTGTCATCGTAGTCGAAGAAGCTGGCGGACGTGTGACCGATATGTTTGGTGAAAAGCTAGACTTTTCTAAAGCTGATCGGCTAGAAACGGTTGGCGTTGTGGTCAGTAACGGCGAAATTCACACTAAAGTACTGTCTGCACTCAACCGAGAAGGCTAGCGCTATCCGGCAGCTAATTGTATTCGTTGTGTTTGTTGTGTTCGTTTGGTTTTTGGATCGCACAAGAGGCCGTTCCCGGTCACTCAGGAACAGCCTCTTTTATCCCGATATTTAGCACCGTTGTTTTCAATCAATTGTTTTCAATCACTGAAAATATCTTGACCGGGACGCAAGCCTTGCGCCCCTGGGCAGGTTAGCTGAATGATGCCTTGAACTTTTACGCTTTAAACTTTTCAGTAATGCGTTTCATCGCTTCTTCAACATTGTCACGACTGTTAAATGCTGAGATGCGAAAGTAACCTTCTCCGGCAGCGCCAAAGCCCGAACCCGGTGTTCCAACAATGTTGCAAGTATTCAGTAGCTTATCAAAAAAGTCCCAGCTCGTCAGGCCATCCGGCGTTTTTACCCATACATACGGAGCATTTTCCCCGCCGTATACCTGAATGCCAGCCGCAGTCAGTTGCTCTCGAATAATGCGTGCATTCTCCATATAAAAGCTCACCAGTTCTTTGGTTTGCTGTTGGCCCGCAGCTGAATACACTGCTTCTGCGGCCCTTTGCACAACATAAGAAACGCCGTTGAACTTAGTCGCTTGGCGGCGATTCCACAGCTGCCAAATTTCTACATCAGAGCCGTCTTGTGCCTTGCCAGTCAGTGTTTTAGGCACCACCGTTAGGGCGCAGCGGGTGCCAGTAAAGCCCGCATTCTTAGAAAAAGATCGAAATTCAATGGCGCAGTCTCTAGCACCTTCAATTTCATAGATGGAATGCGGTATGGAGTCATCTGTAATGAAAGACTCGTAAGCGGCATCAAACAAAATGATTGAGCCGTTCGCCTTTGCGTAGTTCACCCAATCAATCAGCTGATCTTTTGTCATGGTTGCACCCGTGGGATTGTTGGGCGAACACAGGTAAATTAAGTCAACTTTGTCAGCCGGAACCTGCGCTGCAAAATTGTTGTCTGCGCTAATGGGTAAGTAGGTAATGCCTTCATATTTGCCGCTTTCGTCAGCCTCGCCGGTGTGACCTGCCATGACGTTGGTGTCTACATACACCGGATACACCGGATCGGTGACGGCAATGCTATTGTCACTGCCAAAAATATCAAGGATGTTGCCACAGTCGCATTTAGAACCGTCGGATATGAATATTTCGGAGGCGTCAATGTCGCAGCCTCGTGACTGAAAGTCGTGCTGGGCGATCGCCTCTCTCAGCCAAAGATAGCCCTGCTCTGGGCCATATCCTCTAAACGAGGCGCGATCGCCCATTTCCTGAACCGCTGTAATCATCGCCTCCCGGCAAGCCGCTGGCAGAGGCTCCGTCACATCGCCAATTCCCAGCTTAATGACCGGCGCATTGGGATTTGCTTCGGTATAGGCATTCACCCGGCGGCCAATTTCGGGAAACAGGTAGCCTGCCTTGAGCTTGAGATAATTGTCGTTGATCGTCGTCATAGTAATTTTTGAGGGGGTAATTCTTCGCGCAGATTCGTGAGTTCATCGGTGAGCGTAATACAAATCTTATCAGGCGTTCCGCGTAGATTATCCTGAACCTATTACCTATTCATTGAGCTGCCCTTTTAGATGCTTCACACCCGCACCTGCTGGATTTTTGACATGGACGGCACGCTAACCGAAAGCCTTCACGACTTTCCCGCCATCAGCAGAGCCTTAGGTTTGCCCGACGATGAACCCATCTTAGAAGCTCTAGAAAAGTTAGCGCCTGATGAACTCGTCAAACGTCAGCGACAGCTAGATGATATCGAGCGAGAGATTGCGCGCCAAGCCACGCCTCAACCGGGGGCCTACGATTTACTCAGCGACCTACGCAGCCAAGGCAAACGCATCGGCATCTTGACCCGCAACACCAAAGACATGGCTCACGAAACGCTCGCTGCTTGCGGTCTGGCTGATTTTTTTCATCCCGACGATATTTTGGGTCGCAGTTGCTGCCCGCCCAAGCCCAAACCAGACGGCATCCTAAAGCTGTTAAGCGCCTGGTCAACTACCCCTGCTGATGCTGTGATGACTGGCGATCATAAGTTTGATTTGCTTGCAGGTCGCAACGCCCAGGTAGCTGCTGTTTATCTCGATCCTCAGGGCCAATTTCCCTGGCAGGCTTACGCCGACTATGCCGTCGATAGCCTAGAAGCCCTGCGTCAGCTCAATTTAGCCGCTTGAGTTCTAACGTCTTAAACCCCTAGAACGGAGAAAATATAAAGAACAATTGCTAAAAATCTATAGATAAAGAAAAGAATACTTATAGAGCAGTAAAAGCCCTTTGCATCGGCTGAAATTACTGAGAATAAAGTGCTATAGCCATAACAGAAGTCACAAAAACCAATCCTAACAAACTCAAAAAACTGAGCATAAATACTTATTTCTACTAAAATAATTCAATAGCGAAGTATTTATGCTCATTGACGTTTTAGTTGACATTTGCCCATTAACTTCGTTACATTTGTTTACACAGGCCAATGCGCCGTTTTATGAGTCTACGGCTGGGCCATTCACATTCAATTTCATTTCGATATAAGGAATTCTCTCATGGCTATTGTTTTTGGTCTGTTGATTGTTGGCTGGCTTGTTGCATTTGCTTTAGGCGCTCAAGCAGGCTTTGATAATCAGCCCGCCGCCGCCCAGCCTAGTCCAGCTCAAAGCGTTAGTCAGCGTGATCTTCGTGGTGTTGAAGCGACGACTTATCGCGAACCGGCTTCTATGGCATAACTTTTCAGCTATTTTTAGCTATAAGAGTTTGAATACAAATTATTTGAATATAAAAGCGTTTGGAGTGAATGCTCCGAACGCTTTTAATTTGCTTATTCATGTGATCTATCTAATCGGGTCTATCTAATCGGGTCTATCTAATCGGGTCTATTGAATCTGGTTCATTGAATCTGGTTCATTGAGTTAGCTGGTTGATTGGTTTCAATGATGAACTGCAGCGCCTTCTCTGGCTTCATCGGCTTGGCAAAGTAAAAGCCCTGTATGTTCGAGCATCCTAGCGCTCGTAAGCCGTCTAGCTGTGCTTTGGTTTCTACACCTTCCGCTACGATATCCATGCTTAAATGGGTTGCCAAATCAATAATCGTGCGAATAATGTGCGTGTTTTCACCGTTCTCTCCAATGTTTTGCACAAAGGATCGATCGATCTTTAAAATATCGATGGGTAGCTGCTGTAGACGGCTCAGCGACGAATAGCCAATGCCAAAGTCATCAATGCACAGCTCCACGCTGATCGCTCGAAGCTCTTTGAGTACTTCACAAGCTTCGGCTGAGTTATGCATGATTGCTGTCTCCGTAATCTCTAGGCGCAGATTTTCGGCCGGAAATCCAGTTTCATCTAGGATCGCTTTAATCTGCTGCGCTAAATCATGTTGCATGAGCTGACGAGCCGACAAATTCACATTAAGCTTGATGATGCAGTCATCGGCTAATTGCTTTTGCCACTGGCCTACTTGCATGCAGGCTTCTTTGAGTACCCATTGCCCAATCATGGTGATCACACCGGTTTCTTCCATCACTGGGATAAACTCGCCCGGAGAGATGATGCCATGCTGAGGGTGATACCAGCGAATTAGGGCTTCTACGCCGACTACTTGGTTATGTTTAACATTGATAATGGGCTGATAGTGCAGCTTTAGTTCTTTACGCTGTACGGCAAACTGTGCCTGAGTTGCCATTTGCCACAGGGCTACAGCGCGCTGATGCATTGTTTGATCAAATACGGTGTGGCAAGCGCCCCCTTGAGCCTTGGCCCTATATAGGGCAGTGTCTGCGTTCCGCAGTAAGTCGCTAGATTTTTCATAGCCGGCGCTGCTGCACACTATGCCAATACTGATGTTGGCAAACACTTCGTAGCTGCCTAGCTTAAAAGGTGTTTTAAGACTGTTATGAACGCGATCGCACACCGCTAACGCATCCTCAATGCCGTCAATTTCTTCTAGTAAAATAGAAAACTCATCGCCTCCTAGCCGAGCGAGGGTGTCGCAACGACGAATGCAGGCTTCTAACCGGCCCGCCAAAGCCGTCAACAGCTGATCGCCAATGCTGTGGCCCAAGCTGTCGTTAATGACCTTAAATCTATCCAAATCCAAAAATAGCACCGCGCATTGACTGCTGGCATTGCGCTCTAGCCTAATCACCGCCTGCTCTAAACGATTGACAAACAATGCCCGGTTGGCGAGCCCAGTGAGCTCGTCATAGAAAGCCTGATGAGAGAGCTGGGCCTCCATCCATTTTTGCTCGGTTAGATTAATCACCTGAATCAAAAAGCAGATGGGCCTTTGCTGTCCGTCGCGTACCATTGTGACGGTAAGGCCAACATGCAGCGGTTTTTCGTCTTTACTCCAGTGGCGTGTTTCTATTTGAAAATGCTGCCGATCGCCCTCTAGCAGCTGATCGCCTAAGGACTTTAGCAACGATACATCCTCGGGATGGGTCAGTTCACTAAACGATCGCCCAATGAGTTCGTATTCGCCATAGCCAACCGCCTCACAAAAACTCTGGTTGGCGCTCAAGAAGCTGCCGCTCAAGTCCAAAATGGTCATGCCAATTGGCGATAGCTGAAATATTTGCTTGAGCGTTTTGGTGTTTAAAGCATCCTGGTTAGTTGGCGGCGCACTCGATTGTTTTGCGGCGCTACCGTCTACGGCTTCTATTTTAGGCGCATCATCGGACGCAGCAGAGCCATTGGCTAAAGGGGTGTTTGCCACACTAGAGGTTGTGTTCATAAGTTTGCTTAGGCTTTGCTAGGGCGCAGGAATAGCTCGCGCAGGGTGGCTGTAAAGAGCTTGGCTGCAAAATTGACGAAAATTTGACGGCTAGCATTACAGCAAGCGTATGAATGCAAAAAAATGCGTCTACACTGGCTACTAGAGAATGCCCGGAGACGCTGTTATAGTCTCGATTATATTTTCTTGGCTTGATGAATCAGGCTACAAATGTAAGCATTAACTATCGCGGGTGACGGTAATTACGGTGTCAGTGACCTGCTCAAAGGTATCGTCGTGGCTGATGACAAACAGCTGATTGAATGACTTAATCCGGGCGATCGCCTCTGCTAAACTGGCCCTTCTAGGCTTGTCCATATTGGTTGTGGGCTCATCGAAAAAGGCTACATCAATATCTGCTAGCACCTTTAACAGGGCCAAGCGTACGGCTAGCGCTGCACACATTTGCTCGCCGCCCGATAGGTTGATAAACCGCCGCGTGTGTGCACCTTCTTGCACGGTAATTTCGTAGTCAGCACTCCAAGTGAGGGCGACGTTTTGCCGATCTAGCAGCTCGCGGAATAGACGGTCAGCTTCTCTTGAAATGTTGTGTACGTAGCGTTCGGTAATTCGCGGCCCTGCTTCTTTATACACTTTGCGGGCATAGCTGATAAAGCGTTTTATGCGATCGCGCCCCTTCAATTCCACCTGTGCTTCGTCTCGTTTTTGGGCCGTTGCCTTCAGCGCATCTATTCGGCTCGTCAGCTCTGCAAACCGCTGTCGCTGTTGGGGCAAGCTTCCCCTCAGCTGATCGGCCTTAGAATTAACTTCGCTAAACTGAGCGTCTAATTTTTCAAAGGCCTCTGGATCAAAGGACGCCGTGAGCTTCTCTAGCTGTTCTTCTAGCTCAGCGCCCTGGGTTTGCAGGGCCGATAGCGCAGTGGCTATGGTCTGAGCTTCTTGATCTATCGCCTCCATTTGCCCAGCTGCCTGCTGATTTTGCAAATACAGTAGATAACCCGGTTGATGGGTTTGTTTGACCTGTTGCTGCGCCTGTATTTGGGTGTCGAGCTGATCAAAGGTTTTGAGCTGCTGCGCGATCGCTGTTCGCTGCTCTATCCCTTTTGCCTGCGCTGCCACTAGCGCTTCGTGCTGCTTCTGTACGGCCGCCCGCTTTTGAAGATTTTTTTGCAACAGCAGTTGCTTGCCCTTCGGATTATCTAGCTTCTGAATCTGCGTATTGAGATCATTTAGGGCTTGAATCGTCTCATTTTCTGCTGAAAGCTGCTGGTTCAAATCATGCAAACGGATCTGGATTGTCTGTTGCTGTTGCAAAAGCTGTTGTTTCTTCGCTTGCTGTGAGTCAATCCCTGCTAACTCTGCTTTTTGCGCATAGCCTTTTTGTAACTGACCTTGCAGTTCTCGCTGCTGCTGTCTCAGTCTGTTTTGGTCAGTTTGTTCGCTTAAGTCAGCCAAGATACTGTTGAGCTGCTTTAAAGTCTCTTTTGAGAGCAACCCGCCTTGAAACAGAGCTTCTCGAATCGGAATAATCTCATCGGCATTAAGGTCATCAAACCTGCTCACCCAGCCTTTTAGCTGCTCCAAAGTATCCGCGACTCGTTGGCGATAGCTATCCTGCTGCGACTGGCCCTTCTCTGCTAAGGCTCTGATCTCTACTTCAAACTGTTGAGCCGCTTCCATTCGGCTCAGCTGCTGTTGCAGCCGATTCTGTTGATCTTCCCACTGTGGAATTTTCTGCGTGGTTTGTTGCAGCGCTGCCAATCGCTTGAGGTCGGCTTCTACTCTGGCGATGTCTGCATTGGTCGATTTTAGCTGCGCGGTTAGATTCTGTTGCTGAAAGTGAATGTTTGAAAAATCCTGAACTTTCTTCTGAAGAATGGTTTGCTCAGATTCTAACCGAGTCTGAATCTCGGCTTCTGACTGTAGAGACAATAGCTCCTTTTCAGCTACAGAAAACTGTTCTAGTTGAGCTTCTATTCTGGCCAAGTCGCCTTGTTCTTTGCTGAGTTTATCCTGTTGTTCTTGCTGTTGTTGTAACAGCGATTGTCGCTGCTGACTGCGCTGACTCAGCGCTTTAATCTGGGATTCTGCTGCTAAAAACTGCTCGTAGGCTAGTTTCTGCGTCTGACAAATATCGATTGCTTTTTGTGCCATCGACAAAGACTCTAAAATCCGCTTCTGATTTTGTTGTTGCGTTTCTATTTGGCCAATAATCTGTTGGTGTTGGGAAAATGCTTTTTGAACCTGATCAGCCTGTTCTTTGAGCGATTGTCGTTGCTTAGTTAGCTGCTGGCTTTTTTTCTCTAGCTCTGCTAAATAACCCTCACCTTGAGTAATCTCACTTTGAAGCTGCTGATAGTTGGCTTGCAGGGGGTCCCAATCCTGAAGAGACTCTTCATACTGCTCAATGAGGTCTTTAAGCCGTTGTGACTGAGCCTCGCTGTATTTCCTTAAGCTATTGCTCTGCTTGTATGTCTCTCGGTACTCTTCGACTTTAAGCACCGTATCAAATATTGGCTTTCTCTTTTCGGTTGGCAATAAAAAGTCAACTGTGAAGGTTCCTTGGGGAATGCCGATGGTATTGGCAAAAAGCTGACCTAAATCAGTGCCAACAGAGACCCCAAGGTGTTGTCTTAACCAGGGTAAAACCTCATCCTTAGTGCGGGTAAAGGGCAGCCTTTCGTTGAGCTGTGGGTCAAAAATTAAATAGCCCTGCGTGGTAGAACGCTGTACTTCATAGGTACGTCCATCGCGGCTAGAGATAAAGGCAACGCGAGCTTGGGCGCTACTCGTGCCGTTGCGAATCAGGTCTTCTTTTTTGTAGCTACCCTGATAGTTGAATAAAACCCAGGCGATCGCCTCTAAAATGCTGGTTTTACCCGCCCCATTCTCTCCGCAAATCGCATTCGTCCCCGGCTGAAACTCAAACTGCCGGTCTTTATGCGTTTTAAAATTGTTTAGCGTGACCGAAAGAATCTGCATTCTATTTTACGCTAGGCTACTTACTCTTCAAATCATACAGGCGTACTATGCCACAAGGCTATAGCCCTTTTGCTCTAACTCGCTACTCTATAAAAACTAAATATAAAGACTGATGCTATATCTTGCCAGTAGAAAAGGGCCAGTAGAAAAGAGCCAGTAGAAAAGAGGAGGTTCAAAGCTGACAATGGCTCATCGGTGAATACGGACAGTGCTGATGGCGCTATCCCTATCGCCCTCCTCCTACGCTCACAGACTGAAGTTCAAGCCGCTTCTGGGGAGGCATCGCGTGGGGCACTAGCTCTCCTTTCGGTTGCATCCACCATACTTCAATAAGTTCATCAGGGTTATGTGGCAAGGGCATTTTGCCTGCTGGCACTATGACATACTCGCCGTCTATAGTCGCCTCTTCTAATGATGAAGCGGCGCCAAATGAAGCGGTGTCTGATCCGGTAGGCACAGGCGCTGACTCGCTGTCTGTCGGCGTTGGTATCTGGATTTCAGTAGCAGGTACTTGAGGGGCGGGCGGAAAGACCCATCGGCTTAAAAAATGAGCCGCAATACCTGCTATCAGTGCTAGCGGAATGAGCATACTCGTTCGCAGCCGCAGGAAATTTTGCGCCTTACGACTTGTTGCAATGTACTCTTGTGCCAAATTTGACAGTTCGTCTCTGTGCAGCTGTAAAAAGGCCATAGTCTCTTGGAGCTGAGTGCCGCCTAGCAGATACTCATTGCCCCTTGGTCTGTTGCGCTGGGCCCATACTTGAGCGCTGCTTTCTAGCTTCCGCTGCAGGCGTAAAACGCTGCGAGATTCGGCTAGCCAGGTGCGCAACAGGTCCCACTCATTGATCAGCGACTTGTGGACGATTTCAATTGTGACCGGAGACCCCAGCATGGGTTGGGCACTGTTAGAAACGTTGTTTAAGAACCAAGTTGTCAGTGGTGAAGACTCATCGCGCTGAGTTTGCCACACGGCTGTTGGCATTGCAATGCCCTGTTCTTCTTCGGGGCAGCAGCAGTTAGAAGAAATTGCCGCCTGTGAAACCACCACTAATCTTTCTGCAGCCAGTTTGTCTAGCGTGCAGTCAATCAATTCGGCAGGAAACTTCTCGTTAATTAGCTCACTTCTGTAAGCTTTTCGCCGGTCGTCTTCTCGGCCTTCGCCCAGTTCGCAAAGGCCCAAGAAAATTCGTCGAGCGGCTAGCTTCATCTCGTCGTCTAGGCTGCTATAAACCGCCATAGCCTGTTTTTTGAACACATCTCTCACGCTGCCTAGGTCAGTGTAGGCTTCTAGCGTGAGCTTGGGCTTAATCCCTTCGCGATCGCTCGAATCTCTTCTTCGCCACAGTTCTAGCATCGTCTGCTGAATCAAGGGCAGTTCACCAGGTGCCCCTGTTGTATCCAACGTCAAAAAGTGAAGCAGCCGAGGATCAATTTCAATATCCATTTTCTCAGCAGGCTTTGTAATCACTTCCTTAATCTGCTCATGACTCATTGGCGTCACAACGACAGTGTGCTTTTCAACCAACGTTTTAAGCGCTTCGTAAGGAATCAGCCCGTCCATAGCATTCGCGCGCAGTCCAATGACGATGCCAATCGGCGTACTAGGATCTTCAAGCGCTTCAGTGAGGCAGCGGATAAACAACTGTCGCTCGGCGATCACGGTCGCCTTGTCTGTTGGGGTAAACAGCTCTTCAAATTGATCAATGATGAGCCACAGCTTAGATGTGCTGGGAATAGAGGTTTCTCCCGACTTCAAAAGGCATGCCCTGACCAGCTGAGAGAGTCCGCTCCCTTTGCTTTCGATCAAAAACCTTTCGGCCTGATGCATTTGCTCGGCCCGTTGAATGTCGTCAGCCTTGGGTGAGCTAAAGGCGGCGGCCAAGCTTTTGAGCGGATGCTGGGTCGGGGTAATAAGCTTGAGCGTCCACTGTTCAGACCCTTCAATCTGACTGCCTTTGTGCAGTTGATGCATTAAGCCTGCTCGCAGCAGAGAGGTTTTTCCACTGCTAGAGGCGCCCACCAATGCACAAAAGTCACTTTCTTTGACTACTTTTAGCAGCTCATTGGTCAGTTTTTGGCGGCCAAAGAAATAGTCGGCATGGGCTTCATCAAAAGGTGAAAGGCCCCGATAAGGACAAAAGCCAAACGTTAGTTTTTTAATGCGAGCCAGCGTGCTGATAGGCGTTTTAGAAATAGCTGCCTGAAGCCCGCTGACGCGTGTAAGGACAATTTCACTGCCGGAGCTTTCAAACAGGGGCTGCTGAATCTCGCCCCGTAGTTTTTGGCTAATATGCTCAGTGAGGCTATAGTTACTGACCTTGCCACCCGGTTGATGATGAGGATCTAGCCCTGACAAAAGTGCTTTGGTAAAAACACTGTGCTTTCCTTCTAGCGACTCATAAGCCGATTCGTACTCTCGGGAGGCGGCCATAAACAGGCGGTCTATACCCGCCCGAGCGCCAGGGTCTGCCTCATTAAACGATAAGAGTTCACCGCTGTGACAGCAGTCTAAAATAATGATTAGCTGTCGCACAGGGCTTTGCTGAAGCAGCCTGCGTAGCCAGTTCAGGGGAATCCCAAAATTGCCTTTGCTAGGGTCGGTGTCGCTGGTGGCTAAGTAGCCTTCTTGAACGCCTGCCTCACGCTGCAGGCCATGTCCTGAAAAATAGAACAGGGCCGTCGTGGGTATGTTTTTACCCTTTGGCTTAAACAGTTCAATGAGGGAAGCTTCAAGTTGCGCAGTAGTGACTTTGTTGCGGTTACCGACGGCTGGACGACCTTTTTTGATCACCTCTGGTAGCCGATGCACTCTAAACTCACCTTGAGTTTGCAGGCGACCGGCTACCGCTTCTGCATCCTCTGCGGGCGCGTTGAGCCCCGGCAGTGACTGGTATTGATTGATGCCGACGATTAGTGCATCCCGTGACATGAGTAAAACACCCTTATGCAAAAGTAGCGCGCGCTAGCAGAGCATTAAATTCACTGACTGGATTTAATCTTTGGCTGTAGCGCTGCGCGGAGCGATGAATGAGTTTCAATGGCTCCCACAGAAGTCAACCTGTAGAAGTTAACTCGCAGAAGTTAATTCGATAATGCTTTTAACTAATTAAAATAAATTGATTAAACAGCGTTATTTTATGTTGACTTCCTAAATGAATATAGACAATTCATTTGATAAATAAACAGGGGGGCTTAACCCCTCCCTTATTCAAAGCAAGAAAGGTTGATATTCCATCGCTACAGCGAATTTGCGAAAGAATACCTATGTGAATAGATTGATAACAACTTGCCTTGATAGATAAAACTTGTGATCTGCGGTAAGTACTGAGAAGACATTGATTTCAAGCAAAATATAGTGAGTATATATGCGCAGATTTTCAAGCTGTGGTTCTCTATTATCAAGGAAAATTGCTATCGTCTAAGCGAAATAGCTGATTTCAATTTTCGATAAAACTTCCGTAGGGAAAATGCTAAGCAGGTTAAAAAAATAACTGGGGTTTCAGTTTTATTTCCCAATTAAATAACTTTTATTGTTGAGTAAAAAAGGCTGCCTAGCTAACTTGTGATGAAATTTATTTAACTCATTCAATGAGGCTTTTGAAAATATTTAAATTAATTTAGTTTGATGATTGAAAGTTGTTTTTAGAGCAGCCAATGAGATGTTTTGTATGATTTTTTAAGCCTATGAAAACCGGGTTTCTGATGATGCTTGAATCAACTTTTATGGTTGTATTTGTGCGGTCATTGGCCAAGGCTTTGTCACGGCTTCAAAATGTATTTGCCGATATGCTTGCCTTGGGCCATGGCGGTTTGCGCAGCCTGCACCTGATCGAGCGGGAAGATTGCTGCGATGGGCATTTGGTAGCGACCCACTGCCATGTTTTCTAAGATGTGTGTGTAGCCTTCTTGCTCCGCAGATGTGCCGGAGATATGGTTGAGTAGCCAGCCGCGAATGGTGGCATTTTTGCGAATGAGCGGTGAAACATCAACCTTGCCGGGACTGCCCAAGAGTCCATAAACCCACAGTGTGCCGCCTTGGGCCAGCAAGCGAATTTCATGGTGAAGAAAGTCTCCGGCTGCAACCGGATCAAAGATGATGTCAATGCCGTTGTTTTGACCCTGTGTTTTGGCTATTTTGCGGATGGTTTTCCACCAGGGCTGTGAGCGATTGGATGTGACGACGATGTGATCGTATTGGGCGGCATTGAGGCGCTGGAGGGCTTCGACTTTGGTTGGGCTGGTAGTGGTGCCAATGGTGATGCCGCCGTGCTGTTTGACAATTTGGCTGGCTGCGATCGCTACACTACTGCTCGCCGCTGGCAGCATGACTATCTGCCCTGGCTGAATGTTTTGTTGCCACACCAAAGCGCCCCAAGCCGTTAAAAAAGGCAGCCAAAGTGCTCCGATGAGTGCCTCGTCAATGCCATCGGGTACTGGGATGGTTTCAGTTGCCGGGGCGACAAACTGGGAGCGGTAGGTTCCTTTGTATTCGGGGGCGCCAATGCTTGCAGGTGCCTGAATGCTCAGGATGACTCTTTGCCCAACGGTGCGATCGCTCACTGCCTCGCCCACGGCGGTAATCACACCGCCGCCTTCTATCCCCGGTGTAAAAGGCGGCTCTCCTGAACTGATCCGGTATTCTCCTTTGCGAGCCATCAGGTCTGCCTGGTTCATCCCAATGCTGGTGAGATTAATGACGACTTCATGAGGTCTCGGCTGAGCTGCTTTAAGGGAGCATACCTGTAGCGTCTCAACGCCGCCAAAGGCTGTGACAATGACTTGCTGCATGCTGATAGATACTAGGATTTAGGTAGCGATTGCGTTTTTTGAGATTTAACTAAATAGAGGTAAGCCCCCGGCTTTGCCGGGGAGACTATCTAAGGTTTGACCGAGCGCCGCAATAGTAGGAAATTCTCCTTGCGAGAGGTAATCA
>LJZR01000019.1 GCA_001314865.1 Phormidesmis priestleyi Ana
AGATGGCATAACGCATGGTTAATAGTTGAAACCAAGAAAGCCCAACTTCTAGGATGCCTAACTTCACAGCCGGGACAACTTTGGTTGTGAAATGAGCGCATACGAAATTGTGGACGAGCCAGTAGACATCGAGCGTTCGTTGCAAGTCTTGCCGAGACTTCGCATAGGTTGTTGGTGTTACGTCGAAAAGCCGCATTGCGCCGCCGCAGGGAAGCATTGAAAGCTTCTACAGGGTTAGCATGAATTTCTGAGTCGGCAACTGGATGCTGGGTCTCTGGGTGTTCACGCCGCTCGCTACCGCTGATTGTAGCGGGCATTGTACTCGGCTTGGGTCAGGCAGGCTTTTTCGATGGCATTGTGATTCATCAGCTTTTGCAGTGGCACCATATGTTTACCAGCATTGAGACCGATCAAACAGTAGTAGGGCTGGAATTAAACACGCTAGGCGATGGGCTATTTCATTTGTTGAACTATCTTTTAACCCTCATCGGAATCGGACTCCTTTGGCGGGTAAACCTGCGTGAAAATGTCTCACACTCAACCTCTGTTTTTATCGGATCTCTACTGATGGGAGCAGGCCTATTCGATTTTTTTGAGGGGCTGATCGATCATCAAGTTTTAGGCATTCACCATGTGAAACCAGGACCGAATGAGTTGGCTTGGGACATAGGCTTTTTGGCTTTAGGGCTAGGGCTTTTTGTCGGCGGATGGATAGTTGTGCAGACCGACAAAGATCACTAGAAATACCGAGATCGCATGCCCATCCCTTGGGCTCACTAATGACAAAGATCCTCTACAGATCCTCCGAACACAGATCCTCGCCGCCCTCAAGCCCTTTTGCTTGCCATGATTAACACCGCCGTTTCAGCCATTGACTATCGCGTGCAAGCAGACGCGCCTGCCACCCAAGTTGCCATAAAATTTTGGGGCGTCCGAGGCAGTGTTCCAACCCCTACACCCGCCCACCAGCGCTATGGCGGTAACACCGTCTGCGTCGAAATCTCGATGGGTGATCAGCACATCATTTGCGATGGCGGCACTGGCCTCATCAGTTTGGGCTATTTCCTCAGCCAAAAAGAAGCCACGACCCAAGCGCATATGCTATTTACCCACAGTCAGTGGGATCGCATTCAGGGTTTTCCCTTCTTTCAGCCTGCCTTCAACCCCACTAACCGGTTCTCTATCTACGGTGGTGTCGCTCCCAATGGTGCATCTATTAAGCATTGCTTAACCGATCAAATGCTAAAGCCGCACTTCTCAATGCCATTGCAACATATGAGAGCCCACTTAGACTTTCATACCGTAGGAGAGCAAGACCGCTTTTTAATTGGAGATGTCACCGTAGAAACGCTAAAAATCAACCCTTTTAGCGAAGCATTAGGCTATTGTCTCACCATGCAAGACTATAAGCTCGTATATGCCACTGATACTCCAACAAAATACGCGACTCCAGCGTTTTTAAACTTTGTTGATCAGGCAGATATTCTCATTTACGATGGCACCTATGCCGACTTAGGCTACCTTAAAGATGGCGCTGCTAGCTCCTTACAGAATAATTTTTCTGCCGATACAGCCGATATCACCCGGATTGAGCCTTGGGAATTAGCGGTGCAAATTGCTCAGCAGGCACAGGTGAAAAAGCTCGTTCTACTTCACCATAGCCCCTTGCAAGATGACAGCACGCTCGATCAGCTGCAAAGTGAGTTGCAAGATCGCCTCCCTAGCGCTAGCATCGCCTACGAAGGCATGGAGATCACTTTATAGAGCCTTTGTAGGGCACTTTATAGGGCAGTCTCGGCGCCTGGCTCGTACTTTCTGATGAAAAACTACACCAGAAAATTCACAATGTGATCGGCTGTTATTTTAGCCTGCTCTAAATGAGGCACATGGCCGCAGTTTTCAATCCAAACGAGTTTGCACTGCTCAATATCTCGCTCAAACCGAGCGGCATCCTTCGTGCCCAATATTTCATCTTGCCTGCCCCACAGCACTAGCGTGGGGACTTTCACCGCTGGCACTTTTCGCGCCAAAAAGTTGTAGCCACCGCTTTTGGTAAATGTAATCAGTGCCGCTTGCCACTTGGGTACTTTCAAGTGCAGCGACGCGCACAGTTCTGCATCAGGTGTCACAAACGCTTTGTCGTAATAGGCTTTTTCACTAATTTTTCGGCGTACGCTTGCATTTTGAAGAAAGTTAGTGGCCCACCTGTCGAGTGGTGGAAACATGACCTTACCAATCGCAGGCCCTGCCGCATATCCAACCGCATCTATTAGCACTAGCTGCTTCACCATCTCCGGATAGCTGGTGACGAAATCTATCGCCACTCCGCCACCCATAGAAGCGCCCACAAGAACGATAGGCTCACCGATCATTTGCTGGCAAAATGCATGTAAATGCTGCTTAATTGCTTCAGGATCGACTCGGCTGCCCACTGGCCGATTTGGCGATCCGAGGCCACTGCGATCGCTCAGCCCAAATCCTAGCAAATCTACTGCCCACACCTGACATGGCGCGACAGGATGCGTGGTTAGCTGTGGCACTAATCGCCGAAACTCAAATAGCGAGCTGTCGAAACCGTGCAGCAACACCACGGGCGTCCCCTTACCCTCGCACACATAGCTAGTGACGACTGTGTCCGTTTCACCCGAGGCCAACGTTACCGACACTGAGGCCCATTGAATCTGCTGGGCGATCGCGACCGAGGTTTCTTCTGTTAGCCCCGCCGCCGCTTCAGGCAACGCCATATTCATCACATTGCCATTCATACCGCCGCCACTCACCGTATCTACCATTCGTTCTTATCCGGTGCCACAACCGTTGGATTGGTCATCTCTGTATGAGGGGTATGAGGGGTATGAGGGGTATGAGTGGTATCCGTCAGCGCAGCGTCCCGATACTTTTGTCTAGCATCCACATAAAAGCTCGCCACAATCGCCAACAGCATCCACCATAGCGTACTAATTTGCGGACGATACCACACGGTATCAAACGCGCCTTGCAGCAGCAGGCCAGCCGCCCCAGCGATCGCGCCAATTAGCCAATAGCCATCAGTCGCTAGCGTCTCTACCGCCGATGTTCTCAGTCGGCCCAGCTGCACCCAGCCCTGATGAAAGAAAATGACGATCATCCAGGCCAGCGACAGCACCGCCAAAATGCCCCCTTCTACTGCCGTCTCAAAATAAATCGAATAGGCACTAAGGGCCGTATAGCCCGGTCGTTGAAACAGCGGATAAATCGCGTTGAATGCCTCATTGCCTGGCCCAATCCCGGTAATGGGATAAGTGCGAATCATCCTGAACACAGCCTCATACACGTTCAGTCGAAAATTGTTGCTGCTATCCCCGCGCAAATCCACAATACTCAACATTCGCTCCCGCACAGGTGGCACCAAAACCACCGCCGCCACCACGCCAACTGCCGACCCACCCAGTAGCAACGGCAGTGCCCACCGCTGCCAAAACTTAGGGAAACGGGGATTCCACCAAAATACCAGCAATACAATCATCACAAAGGATGCAGCCAAAAAGCCCAGCCAGCCACCGCGACTTAACGTCAGGATTAGGCAGGCACTCGTTACCCCATAGGTCACCACAGCCAGCAGCTTCGGCAGCCACTTTGGCCATGCAAACGCGGCCATTGCGCTAAAGCTCATTGCCGGGAGTAAATAGCCCGCCAGCAAATTAGGATTATTCAAATAGCTGTATACCCGAGTTGCCCCCGCCATATTTGACTCAGGGTCTACCCAAGTTGCCAGCGCCTCTGCTCCAAAAAAATACTGCCGCAGCCCGTAAATAGAAACCACTACCGCTGTCGTCAAGTACACCAAAATAAGTCCCGAGCGCAGCTCCTTAACCCGCAGCACCCGAGCCAACAGCATAAACAGCAAAATATTCAGCGTCAGCTTAATTAAGCCCATTAACGCCACCAGCTTCACCGGCGAAAACGCCGTCGCCACCAGCATCGCGCCCCAGTACAGCATCACCACAATATGCAGTGGCGTCAGCCAACCATAGGCGCGATCGCTCACCGTCAGCATCAGCCAAAAAGCCGCCGATACCACCAGCAAATAGCCAATCATCGCTGTCGAAGCGTAGGGCGCTAGGGCAAACATCGCCGCCACAAACACCCAGGCAATTCCATCGCCCCAAGCGAGCAGCCAGCTTCCTTGCCGCCAACTCCGCAGCGGCGACAGCAAGCGATGCAGCACACTCACCTCCCGCCACTGATCAAAGGCAAAATTACTCAGCGTTATACGCTTCAAAGTCGCTTCAAACATACCAGCGCCCAGCTTAATAGACTCGCGTATCCTACCAAAAACCGCCAACCTTGAATTAAAAACTTCCGTTGCCCTTCGTCAGTGCTCCGCCGTTAAGTCTGCGACAAACCCTGCTTGGTCAAACCAATAGTCTTTTCCGAGGAAGGTAATTAAGCGCCTCGTATCCTCTTCCGCTGTTTTTAAACAAGTCGAAGCCCCTGGCGAAGGCGTGATATTAAATAAAATATTTTCACCCAAAATTTTTGCCTCCCCCATTTCTAACTTGCGCGATCGCAGGTTCACAATCTGCGGCCTAATGCCGCCATATCCCCTTGCAAACTTCAAATCCTTAAACCTAATCGAAGGCACAATCTTTCGGACCTTGCGAATAAACAAAAACTTGCCCACCACCGGAAAGTCATAAATGAAATTCATAATCATGTACCCCAAGATGGTCAGGTCGCTCAAGATCGCAAAAAAGCTCCTAAAGGCATCCCAACTCAGCCCTGCCGTCTTAAAGTATTCAAAAATCGTCCCATACTGGTGTCGCTCCAACATGGGCAGCACCTTGGCCGTGGGCCCAAACCGCGTTTGGCTCGCATCATGCACCTCCGGGTCACCATGAATCGCGGCAAACGGCAGTTTTTTCATTTGCACCATATATACCTTTCCCTTCAGCGAAGCGGGCGCAAAATAAAAACTCCCTGCCGCACTCAGCAGCGCATAGTCCTGCCCATAGCCCAGTGATTTGGCAAACAGTAAGCTATGGGCTCCACTCGTCACCGCGACGGCTTTTGCCTCAATGGTTTTACCATTCGCTGTAATCACATAGTGGTCATCCTTGGGTGCGATCGCACTTACCTTAGTGCCCATCATCAAGTCAATCACCTTCTCCGGATTTTGCCCCACCGACCGACTCACAAACGACTGCGACAGTCTTTGATAATCAATCGCGTAGCCATCCGGCGTAGAAAGCGCTACCAGCTCATCCGCCTGAGTGCGCCCCTCTACGACATGGGGCTCAACCTCAGCAATCTCCTTTCTCTCAATCAGCTTCAAGTCAGGAAATAGATCTTTAAAAGTCTCATATCGTTCCCTCAAAAAATCCGCCTCTTCCTCGCCCACCGCCAGCACCATTTTGTGATACTTCGTATAGATCTCCTGATTAGGATCGTGCTTGAGCACATACTGCTTCACCATCGTCGCGGCCTCGTTGACCCGAGTCGCTTTCTCCAACGAATAGTTTGTTTCAATATCGCCAAAATGTAGCGTTTGGCTATTGCTAGAATATTTTGAGTTCACCAATGCCACCTCGGCATTCTTCTCAATCAGCGCAATTTTTCCAACATTGGTATAGTTGCTCAAGCTATATAGCAGCGCAGTCCCACAGACCCCACCGCCAATAATTGCAACATCGTATATATCTTGTATATTCTTCGTTTCCACCACAGCGATTTTCCGGTTCCACCAGCGTATAGACCCCTCACAGTATAGTTCCCTTCGCTGATTCCCTTTACTAATTCCCCTCACCCATTCCTTTAATGACCAGCCATGCGTTGGCCAACGAGGTTGAGGTCAACATCGGCCATCTCACTTTCATATACAAACTTTCCTTCGCTCATCACCAGCAGGCGATCGCTCAATGCCAGCAGCTCATCTAAATCCTCGCTCACCAGCAGCACCGCCACCCCTCGATCGCGCGCCGCTGTAATGGCCCCACGGATAAAATCCACTGCCGAAAAATCTAGCCCAAAGCAAGGATTTGCGGCCATCAGTAGGCTTACCGTCTCCGCCGATAGCTCGCGCGAGAGTACCGTCCGCTGCACATTCCCACCCGACAAATGGCTAACCGGCGTCTCCACCGAAGGCGTCTTCACTGAAAAAGCCTGTACTAAACCCTGCGCCATTCTCTGCATCGCCTTTAGGTTCAACCACCAGCCACCCAATGCCTGTGGCGAACGATCAAACGTCCGCAGGGCCATATTCTCCGCTACGCTCATATTGGGCATACAGGCATTTCGCAGCGGCTCTTCTGGCAGTGCATACACCTGATGCCGAAACATTTGTTCGCGTGTCGCTGTGTACACTTCGTCATTCACCCTCACCTCACCTTTGAGGGGCTCTCGTTGCCCACATAGCACCTCCATCAGCTCTCGCTGCCCATTTCCCGACACACCCGCAATTCCAACGATTTCTCCCGCATGTACTGTTAAATTTACGCCCCTTACCGCAAGCACGCCATTATCGCCCTTAGCCTCAATCTGTTTGATTGCGAGAACAGGTTTTTTCAGGGTTAGTGGATGACCTGTTTGATCTATTGTCTTATCTGGATCTATTGTCTCAGTCAATTGATAATCCAATTGACTATCAGATCCAACAACCGACGGCTTAATCACTTCTCCCAACATAATGGCAGCCATCGCCTCTGCCGAAAGATCGCTCACCAAGCCGTTTCCAGCGAGCTGTCCCTTCCGCAGAATGGTGACTTCATCTGCAAACGCCTGCACCTCTCTAAACTTATGGGTAATCAACAAAATACTGAGATTTCCCTTGACCACTTCTGATCGCAGCAGTCCTAATACCTCATCGGCCTCTACTGGCGTGAGTACAGAGGTCGGTTCATCAAGTATCAGTAGCTTGCTCTCTAGGTATAGCTGCTTGAGGATTTCGAGCTTTTGTTTTTGCCCCGCAGCCAGCTGTGAAACCGGCGCTTTTAGGCTGATTTTGAAGGGCGATCGCGCCATAAATTCTTCTAACGCCGCATACTCTTTTTTCCAGTTAATTACCTGCTGGTTCTCATAGCGAGACAGCACCAAATTTTCAGCCACCGTCATCGCGGGCACACTGGTGAAATGCTGATAGACCATCCCTAGTCCGCAGCCATGGGCATCTTTAGGGCTCTCAATTTTTCGAGACTCGCCGTCAATCAGCACTGCTCCCGAGGTCGGCTGATAAAACCCCATGACACACTTAACCAGTGTGCTTTTACCCGCCCCATTTTCACCGAGCAGCGCATGTACTGTGCCTGGCTTCAGCGTTAGTGACACCTTATCTAGCGCCGTAAACGCCCCAAACCGCTTCGTCATCTCCACCATCTCTAGCTGTGGCGGTGCTTTGCTGGGTTCAGAGACTACGCCAGACGCATCAGCAGCCATCTGATACGACGTACGAGGAGGTGCCGGATCTAAGGAGTTTTCTAACATACGGCTCACCCGATCGCCTCAATAAAATCCGCCGAGGTCGCCACCGCACCAAATACGCCGCCTTGCATTTTAATCATCTTTAACGCCGCTAAATAGTTGCCGTAGTCAGTTGCGCCCGTACAGTCCGAGAGTACCAAACACTCATATCCCCGGTCGTTGGCCTCGCGCATTGTCGTATGCACACATACATCTGTTGTAATTCCAGTTAGCACAATATTTTGAATGCCACCTCGCCGCAGCAGCAGATCTAAATCTGTAGCAAAAAATGCACCTTTCCCTGGTTTATCAATCACCGCTTCGCCCGGTAGCGGTGCCAGCTCAGGAATAATCTCCCAGCCTGCTTCACCCCGCACCAATATTTTGCCGCATGGGCCAGGATCACCAATTCCTGCACCAATTTGCCGCGATCGCCACCGTTTATTCTCCGGCAAATCCGATAGGTCAGGTCGATGCCCTTCCCGCGTATGGATAATGCCATAGCCTTTCTCTCGCATCGCCTTTATCAGCCTTTGCAGCGGCTCAATTGGCGCTCGGGTCAGCGATAGGTCATACCCCATTTTGTCTACATAGCCGCCCTCCCCGCAAAAGTCAGTTTGCATATCAATGACTATCAGCACCGTATTGTCGGGCCTAAGCTCACCGTTGTAGGGATAGGGATACGGATCGGCCTTTACATATTGTCCCATTGCTTCGCTTCTATTTTACTTTCACGCAATTTTACGTTCACACAATACTCGTTCTTAGTCTGATGCCTTTAGCCTGATGCTCCTAACCTGATGACAAGTTCGGAGCCACGAAAGTCAACTCAGCAGGCAGCGCTGGCCTCAACACTTAAGGTTTCTTCTAAGGTCTCTTCTAAAGTCTCTTTATCGCTCTCTTCTCTAATTTCTTCTCCTACATAGGACCGCTGTGGCACCTCAAACCCGCAGGAAGTACCATCCGTATGCACGACATCATCTTCCCAGGGCAGTCGATAATTCTCCGCGACCAGATCTTTCATATAGGTATAGGGGCAATCCTGCGCGCCGCCCTTGACCGCCGTATAGCCTCGATGCCCAAACTGATAAATATTATTCTCTACGCCCCAATACTGACGGGCCTCCCGTACCAAATCGGGCCGTACCTCCGCCGTAATAATCTCATCCGGACGATGGCTGCCCAACACCAATGGCTCCCCATCAAAATTCATAATCATGCCCTCGCCCATGGAGTCAAACGTGCCGTCGCTGCCACACATGCAGACCGAAGCCGTTACCATCAGGTTGCAAAAGGCGTTTGCCGCGTTCGTTATCCGCCAGCTGTTGCGAATCGGTGCAGTATAGCCTGCCGTCCGAATCATAATTTCTGCGCCCTTGTAGGCACACTCTCTTGCCATTTCAGGAAACATCCCGTCGTGACAAATAATCAGCGCTAGTTTGCTTCCATTAGGCCCATCGCATACAGGAATTCCAATGTTTCCGGGTTCCCAAGGCTCTACCGGCACCCAGGGATGCAGCTTACGGTAGTACAGTTTTAGCGCTCCTGTATCATCAATAATCAAACCGCTGTTGTAGGGGTTGCCATGGGGGTTGTATTCCATAATTGAAAAACAGCCCCAAATTTTATTCTCTATGCAGGCTGTGCGAAAGGCCGCGACTTCTGGCCCGTCTAGCCGACACATAATGGCTGGATTGGTATCCATTGATAGCCCATGCAGCGAATACTCAGGAAACACGACCAAGTCTATGGAAGGCATATTGCGTTTTGCCTTAGCAACCATGTCACACACTCGCTGGGTCTGCGCCGCGAGGTCATCTGGCGTTACCACATTGGGCAATTGCAGCTGCACCATACCCAGTACCACACCGTTAGGTGTTTTGTTCAATCCACCGAGTCCGCTCATGGCGATCGCTCCGTTAAAAACCCGACCCTGCAAACCTATCGCCTTCCGATCCTTCGTTTCTGTGACCGTTGTAGCAATTTTGCATGAACGCGAGCCAACCAACGGCTACTGCCGATGTCCATTACTGAAGGTAATAATCACGAGTGCCTCGGTCGTTTAGCGCTTCGCCAATCCGGCTCAGGGCGTGAATGTAAGCCGCCGTTCTAAAGGAAACGGCTTTACTGTTGGCAATTTGCCAAATTACCGCCGCCTCTTGGGTGATGCGCGATCGCAGCTCACTATCCACCTTTTCCAAAGTCCAGTACAGCCCACTGCGGTTTTGCACCCATTCAAAATGGCTCACCATCACCCCACCGGCATTGACCAAAATATCGGGAAAAACAGAGACGCCCTTTTTATCCAAAATTTCATCTGCATCTGCCGTCACCGGCCCATTAGCGACCTCAAAAATGTACCTTGCCTGCACACTCGCCGCATTTTGAGCCGTAATCTGATTTTCCAGCGCCGCCGGAATTAAAATATCAACATCTAAAGCCAAAATATCCTCATTCGTCAGCGTATCGTGGCTGGCCACATTGCACACTGTATCTTTGCAGTACACATCCTTCATTGCATGATGGGTCTGCTTAAACTGTTGAATATCTGGAATATGTAGCCCCCCAGCGTTATAAACGCCCCCCTTGGAATCACTCACCGCTACCACCTTGTAGCCCGCCTCAAACAGCTGCCTGGCCACCACGCTGCCCGCATTGCCAAACCCTTGCACGGCCACCGTCATCGCTTCGGGCGACTTGCCCAGCTGAGCCATCATCGCCTGTATCACAAAAAACGCCCCCCGCCCCGTCGCGGTATCGCGCCCCCGGCTACCGCCCATACTTACCGGCTTACCCGTAATCACCGCTGGCGATCGCCGACCATTAATAATGCTGTACTGATCCATCATCCAACCCATAATCATTGGATTGGTGTACATATCGGGCGCAGGCACGTCCAAATCGGGGCCAATAAAAGGTGCGATCGCATTAATATAACCTCGGCTTAGCCGCTCTAGCTCCAGCCGAGAAAGCGCCTTAGGGTTCAGCGTAATGCCCCCTTTTGCCCCGCCAAACGGCAAATTCACCGCCGCACACTTAAAGGTCATCCAAAAAGCCAGCGACTGTACCTCATCGAGCGATACCCCAGGGTGAAAGCGAATGCCTCCCTTAGTGGGTCCTCGGGTATCGTCATAGCGCACCCGATACCCCTCAAACACCCGCAGCGAACCGTCATCCATCCGCACCGGAATCGCCACCTTTAGGCTCGCCTTGGGAAACTTCAGTCGCTCAGTCGCATCGTCTGAAATAGGTACATACTGAGCAGCCCTCTCCAAACGACGGCTCGCATCTGTAAGTAAAGTTGCCATAATATGCGATCGCTCGTAACCTAAAGGACTCAGCGATTATGCTCTTTAGCGATGACACCTCACACCCTGTCGCAAAGATTTTTATTGCACCGTAATTTATTGCACCGTATTTATTGCACCGTAATGGAGATTTTCTCTGAGAGCACCGGCTTATCGTGCGGTACGTGGCTATAGTTGCCCAACAGCAGCTGCAATGTATGCTCACCTGGCGCTAACGCCAATGTCGTTTCAGTTTGCCCGCCACCAAAATGCCTGATTTTTTGCGTTGCTTGTAGCGGCTCTGTCATCACCGGCAGCTCATCAACATCAATCAGCAAGTGATGATGCCCCGTACCCTCCTTTGCGACACCCGCAGGCGCAATTCCCATACCCGACAGGCCAAATTTCACGGTAAATTCTTCAGGAACCGTTGCCCCATCAGCCGGTGAAATAATATAGACCCGAGCATTTTCAGAAGCGTGCGAAAGGTTGTCGCCCGCAAATGCAGAAGGTGTCGCCAGCAGTAAAACAAACGAAAAAATGGCAAAACCCCTCATAAAACAAGAGATAATGCGCTGATAGCAAGTTGGCTTAGTAGCACTCATAAAAAACCTTTTAAGTAAGCAAGACAGTACGTCAACTATTTTAGAGAACGATTGCCCGTTTATCAGGCCCGTTTATTGGCCCGTTTATTGGCCCGTTTATTGGCCCGTTTATTGGCCTCACCGCCGCCCAACTTCGCCACCGTCCTCGTTGCCTCAACCTGCCTATGTTTCACGATTTACTCGCCATTCAAAACCGCGCCCTCGTTCTGCAATTTTACAAATCATTCGATCAGCGCCGCTTAGCAGAAGGACTCTCTTTGCTATCTCCCCACTTAGTCGCGCATATGGCAGGCCACGATACACCGCTCAATCAATCCGAATTCGCCGCAGTCGGCACCGAAGTTTACAACGCGTTTCCCGACGGTCTGCACACCTTTACTCAGGTCATCGCCCATAGAGACACCGTCACCACCTGCGGTTTCTTTACGGGCACGCATCTCAATCCCTTTCAAAACTTACCGGCGACAGGCAAAAGCGTTCGTTTTGCCATCATGCATATCGACCGAATAGATCGCAGCAGAATTGTTGAACATTGGGGTATAGAGGATAGTTTATCGCTCGCGCAGCAGCTAGGAGTAAAGCTGGTTCCCGGCCCAAGCACATTGTTGAAACTAGGGCTAAAAGCTGGTCAAAAGCTAAGCGTCAGTACCTTTGAAAAAATGCGAGCGATCGCCCAACCGGATCACCCAGATCCTAATTGTTAATATTCCAAAGAAAACAAAAGCTCAGCAGTGTCCAGTGCAATAACCAGGGCAACAAGCCTTATCTATCTACAGCGAAAAAAGCTCTTCTCCCGTAGAAGGATGAATGGGAATCATCGCGCTTAATTCATCTACCGTTAATCCCTTTTTTAGCGCAGGAACCAGCATCTGCACCAAATCTGCTGCCCGAGGCGCAATCATATGCACCGCCAAAATCTCTCCCTTCTGGGGTCCCCTCTGGGGCCGTACCAACAGCTTAATCATTGCCTCTAACGGTTCAGCCACAAGGGCCTCGCGCAAGGGTGTAAAAACATGGCTCACCACCTCAAAGCATTCACCCTGATCGGTGGCTTCTTGTTCCGTAGGCCCCACCGTTGCGATCTCTGGATGTAAAAACACCGCAGAGGGCACCCAGCGATAGTCTATCTCACCCGCTGTATCGTCAATCGCTAGATCGCTAAACATAGCGTCTACAGCCGCTTTACCTTCAGCGATCGCAACTGGCGTTAGCATCATCGTATCAATGCAGTCTCCAATCGCGAACACATTCTCTTCTTGAGTTCGCTTGTGCTTATCTACAACAATCTTACCGTTCTGGGTCGTTACACCCAGCGCATCTAAATTGAGTGTGTCAATATTTGCCGCCCGCCCCAACGCTATTATCACTTGATCAGCCCGCACGGCTTTGCCCGCCTGCAAAATCGCCGTTACACCGCGTTCACCCTTCTCAATTTTCTCTAACCGAGCGCCCCCAATGACGGTGATGCCATCAGCTTCTAGCACCTGCTTTGCTCGCCTTTGCAAATCTGTATCAAACCCGTCCAATATGCAAGGTTGAGAGTCTACTACGGTTACTTCGCAACCGTAGTAGCGCAGCACCTGAGCAAGCTCTACGCCAATGTAGCCGCCCCCAATAATCACTACAGACTCTGGCAGGGCAGCTAAATTCAACACATCGCGTGAATCTAGCGCATGTTCTATGCCTTCAATATTACTGGGTCGCTGAGGCCGACTGCCCACCGCGACCAGCACAAACTCCGCTGTTATCTCACGGCCTTCTATCGCGATCGTATGGGCATCTACAAAGCTTGCCTGCCCTCGCAAAAGGTCAATGCCTTCTAGGCTTTTTGCCTTTGCCTCTCTGAGCTGGGCAATATGGCTGTTCATCGACTGCTGAAATTGCGCCCAGTCAAAAGAGATCGATTCGTCTACTGACCAACCGTAGGCTTGTGCAACGCGGCGCTGCTGGGCAAACTCAGCAGCGTAAATCATGAGCTTAGTGGGAATGCAGCCTCGGTTTACACAGGTGCCACCCAAGTGATTTTTTTCGGCGATCGCAACCCGTTTGCCTAACTGAGCTGCTCGCTTAGCCGCCGAAAGCCCGCCCGAGCCGCCACCAATGATCACAAGTTCGTAATCATAATCTGATCGATTCGAGTCTGACGGCATACGGTTTAATAATCTAAATTCATTTCAGTTTAGAAATTAAGGTACGTGAACCCGTCACCCCATAGCATCTATCTACAGAGGCAGCTTCTGCGGCCTCACTCGTGTCCTGATTGCCCTAGCTCAAAATGCGCCACACAATCACACCCAGGCCAATAATAGAACCGAAGTAAGCGAGCGATCGCACTATCCCAACTCCGGCATAATAAGCCACACCATGAGCAACCCGACAGGCCAAAATCGCAATCGACGCCTTTGCCGTAATTGCATCTGCCTGCTGAGTAAAATGGGCAATTAAAATAACCGTCGCAATCATCGCCAAATTGTCATGATGGTTTCGCTGAGCCCGATCAGCCCGACCGACCCAGGGCGCGCCTGCTACCGACTTCTCTCGATTGCCTGCCGCCCATTCAAGGCCCGCATCCGTTATCCGACCGAACGCCGGAATATGATTGAGCGGAATCGACCAAAGGGCCAGCAGCAGCAAACACAGTAAATCAGGAGTCAGTAAATTAGGAGCCAGTAAATCGGGAGTCATAAATCTTATCTCCGCCGAATCGCGTAGAGAAGGGAACGTTTCTTATAGAATCACACATAAGCCCTTTTGGGCGTCGTTTTCTTGACCGTCGTTTTCTTAACCTTGAGCTGCTATGGATGCTAACGCGCGAACTCGCTGGCTACAAACCCACACCCGATTTCGCGACCTACCCCCCGATTTAACGCAGACCCTTGCCGTACACCTCACCGAAGTGCCCTTCGCCCCCAATCGCCGCCTCATTTTAGAAGACACTCCGCCCGACGCACTCTACATTCTCCACAGCGGCCAGTTAGAGAGTTATCGCACTCGCCGCACCAGCGCCGCCAAAGTCACCATCCTCGACCCTGGCGAAATCATCCATTTGCCAGAACTCCTGATCGATACAGCTACCACTCAAACCCTTGTATCACTCACAGAATGCACCCTCTGGAAGCTAGAAAAAGAAACCTTTCAACAGCTTAGCGAAACCATTCCAAACCTCAAACAACAACTTGCCCAGCTGATTACCACTACGCTAGAAGACACCTCTGACCAACTGCTGTACGAACAAGAGCGACAGCAGGCCCTGCGTCCCCACCTAATTACTCGGGTTAAACGAGGCGTCGTCGGCAGTAGTCGCTACGCTATTCGCCTGCGTAAAGATATTCGTGACGCCACTCGCCAAGCCAGCCCAAAAAATCCAGAAAATCAAGAAAATCCAAAAAGCCGTAAGCCGCCTATTTTAATCTTTGGTGAACCCGGCCTGGGCAAAGACAATCTGGCCGCACTTATTCACTTTGGATCTCGCAACAAGGCCCAGCCGATGATCCAGCTAAACTGCGAAAAGCTGCGAGCCCAAGATCTATTCGGCAAAGGAGAAAGCCAACCAGGGCTCTTAGAATGGCTCGCCGATGGCACGCTGTTATTAAACAACATTCAAGACCTAGACGAATCACTCAAAGCACCCGTAGCCCAGCTAATAAATACCGGTGTGTATCGACCGGTCACCCGCGAAGGCGAAGCACCGTTGCCTACCCGCCAATCTGCCGCCTGGATTTTGATGGTGTCTGAAAAAGTCATTCCTGAATTTACAAAATGCACCGTTCAACAAATTAAAGTGCCGCCCTTACGCATCCGCAAAGCCGACATTGAAGCCCAAGTGACCTACTTTGTTCAGCTCTCTTGTCGCAGTCGTGGCCTGGTCAAACGTCAGCTCACCCCCGAAGCCCTCCGCCGACTACAAAGCTACGACTTTCCGGGCAACCTCACCGAGCTAGAAAGCATGGTAGAGCGTGCCATTAGCCAGTCAGAGGGCAGCCCCGTCCTCACTGAAGAAGTCTTTTGGGCTGTAGAAAAACAGAACCGCCGGTTCCGCTTAAATTTGCTTCAGGGTTACCCGCAATTGCGCAAATTTTTACTCAGTCCCTGGTGGCCCACTCGCATTAACTATGGCTTTACGCTGTGGTTTTACCCGATTGTGGTGGCCATTTTAATGTGGGGGCCGCAAACCCGTGAAAACAACTTTGCGCTTAACTTTTTTTGGGCCTGGTGGTGGCCGCTCATTCTCATTGGCTTTCCCTTTGTCGGTCGCCTGTGGTGCGCGGTTTGCCCATTTATGATCTACGGCGAAGTAGCCCAGTTTTTATCGCTTAAGCTATGGCCTCGAAAGCTGCAAGGCTGGCCCCGCCAGTGGGCTGAGCGCTGGGGAGGGTGGATTTTGTACGCTGGCTTTGCGCTGATTCTACTCTGGGAAGAGCTGTGGAATTTAGAAAACACCGCCTATCTCTCTGGCTGGCTGCTGCTGATTATCACCGCTGGCGCAGTGGTGTGTTCTGTACTGTTCGAACGGCGGTTTTGGTGCCGCTATCTATGCCCTATTGGCGGGATGAATGGCCTTTTTGCCAAGCTTTCAATCATTGAACTGCGCGCGCAGCAAGGAATTTGCTCAGCAGCTTGCGACACTTACCACTGCTACAAAGGCGGCCCTGCTGAGGGCGAAGGCCAAGCGACAGGCGGCTGCCCAGTATATTCTCATCCGGCCCAGCTCACCGATAATCGCGACTGTGTGCTGTGCATGACCTGTCTTAAAGCCTGTCCTCACAAGTCTGTTGAACTCAATCTACGACCGCCTGGGATAGAACTTTGGACGAGCCATCGCAGTACCGGCTATGAGGTGGCTTTGTTGTTGTTGCTGTTGGGCGCGGTGTTTTTGCATCGGTTGCCGCAGCTGACGACTTGGGTGTTGGGCGATGCTCAGCTGTTAGAGAATTTTGGGGGGCATGCGATCGCCGCCACCATTGCCCTGTTTTTACCGGGTGCGATCGCTCTGCTCCTCGGCCAGCTTCGCAACCCCTTCCAAGGCACCGGATCTCGACGAAACCGTTTAGAACTCATCTATGGCTACCTGCCCCTAGTTCTATTTGCCAGCCTCGCCCATTACCTATTACTGGGTCTCTCAGAAGCAGGGCAAATCGTCCCTGTTTTTTGGGCCACTCTCGGCCTGCCTATTCATGCAGCCAGTCCTGCTTGGCAAATTAGCCCTATCGTCATTGCTCATCCTGCCATCATTGCCTTTTTACAAGGCATCAGCCTAATTGCAGGCGCTCTGTTGAGCATTGTTTTAACCCAAAAAATTGGCCGTCAGTCTTGGCGCAAGCACATTCCCCAGCATAGTCTCACGATTGCCCTTACCGTATGTCTGTGGCAACTGATTATTTAAATTTACCTCCGCCGTCATACTCTCCTCAAAAAAACAAAACATCCACAACAAATACAATCGCCATGACACAACAAAACTTATCTACAAAAAACTGGCCCCAAAAAGACTGGCCCCAAAAAGACTCATCTAAAAAAGCTCAGTACTGGGCTTTTTGCTGCGCCACTATTTTCCTCATTCCTGCGAGCCTCCTACTCACAAGCTGCGCAGGCACACCCGACGAAGCCACCCCTGAGTCTGAGCTTTCCCCACCGACCCAAACCCCCGCAGCCCCACCCCCACTCCCCGAAGGCATGTCACCTATTCCCGATACCGAACTTCCTGAAGCGGTCAAGGCCAGCGTCTTTCAAGACATTGCCACCAGCCAGAATATTCCGGTCGAATCACTCCAAGTCGTAGGGGCTCGAAGAGAATCTTGGCCTGATGGTTGCTTAGGTCTCGGTGGCCCAGATGAAATTTGCACCTTTGCTATTGTCGAAGGCTGGGAAGTTACCGTGAGTCGCGATAATGATATATGGGTATATCGCACCGACAGCGATGGAGTCAATATCCGATCGGTCGATGTCCCAGCAACAGAGTCTTTCTAACCAAATGTCTAAAAAATGGATCTAAAAAATAGACATAGAAATAGACTTTGTTCAGACCAATCAATGAGATTTTTGGGTGCCTAGTCCTTTTTTATTTAAGGCAAAAATAGCGGCTTGAGTGCGATCGCGCACATCGAGCTTTTGTAAAATAGCATGGACATGCACCCGTACAGTGCCCGCTGTAATATGTAACTGAGCGGCAATTTCTTGATTGCTTTTTCCCATCGACAGCAGCGCCAAAATTTCTTCTTCTCGCTGGGTTAAGGGCGCGGCCTGACTAGTGGGCTCAGACGGTGAAAATGAACTCTCACCAAACGCCGAGCGAATTTCTTGAGTGCTACTCGCATCCCACCAAGACGCGCCAGCGACAATTGAGCGTAGGGCCAAAATTAGTGTTTCAGCTTCAACACCCTTCAGGCAAAAACCATTGGCACCCGCTTTAATAATCTGCTCAATCAGCGGCTTTTGAGAATGTGAGGTCAGCACCAGCACCGGCAGGTCGGGATGCTGATGCTTGATTTGGCGGCAGGCTTCTATCCCCCCAATACCCGGCAACCCAATGTCTAAAAGCACAACGTCAAACGGTGATTGATTGATCAGCTCAATCGCGCTTTCGCCATCACCGGCCTCCGCTGCTAGCTCAAACATCGGCTCTCTTTGGATGCGAGTCGAGAGACCTAAGCGAAACAGTTCATCATCTTCAACCAGAATAACTTTGAGCGGTTGGGTGATATCCATCATAAGGTCGCTAATAGAGCCGGTAAACAACAGGAGAAAATCGCGCCCTTAGAATGACCGGCTGATGAGCCTGAAAATGCACGATTCTCTGCCCAAATTTTACCGTTATGGGCCTCTACAATTTGCCGACTAAGGTAAAGCCCAAGCCCTGAACCCTGGGTCTGACGGTGACTATAGCCTTGATAAAACCGTTCAAATAGGTCAGTTATCTCGTCGGCATTAATGCCTGGGCCATAGTCACCAATTTGGAGCTGTTGTTGCGAACCGACGGTGCTTAAAGCAACCTCTACTTGGGTATGCCGAGGCGCATGGTTAATCGCGTTGATCAGCAAATTTTCAAAAACGCGTCGTAGCTGCTTTTTATCAGCATTTACCCAAAACGCTTTACCCTGAGCCGTTAGCTGAATGACAATTTGGCGCGTTTGAGCCAGAGAATTCAAGGTCGTGATGCTTTCAGTAATCAGCGGCAGTAAATTAACCGGCCTTGTTTTGAGCGCCAGGCCCTCGGCATCGTTGCGATACACATCTAGCATGGTTTCAACGAGCTGAAGCGTAGCTCGGTGCGATCGCAACATCATACCCAACACCTGATGCTGCTGTGAACTCACCGCGCCAAACTGCTCTGCGCGAAAAGCTTTAACCGTTTCCATCGCACCGAGCAGAGGCGTTTTGAGATCGTGGGTGAGGGTAGAAACAAAATCTTCGCGCAGGCTAGCAAGCTGTGCCTGCGCTTGAATATGGGCCTGCTGCCGGGTAATTTCGGCTTCGTACACATGGCTGCGATCAATCAAATAGCCGGTCACCAACAGAGCCACAACCGCAATCATCCGATTTGCAACCGTCGAAGGCGTATTGACTTCATGATGGGGAAACACCAGATTAACCAAGGTCAATATTACCGCAGCGACCGTTACGGCCATCACCTGCTGGCGGCTGAGCTGGCGATGAGCTAGCACAATCGCCCCCATATAAAGGTAGCTAAAAACTAAATCCGTAGAGGAAAAGTACTCCAGCAAAATAACAACAATAAAAACAGCCAGAATGAGACCATACAGCGGTTGTTGTCGTCGATTGGAAGGGGTAAGCGAGGCCATGGGCAACCAAAAAACGGTATCTATACCTTCTGTTATAAACCTGTTGAGCCCTTTATAGGTCTGTTTGGGAAGCAGTTTAGGTCCATTTTAGATCCGTTTTAGATCAATTATGCGGCTCAGTCTATATCTGGCAGTGTATGCGAGCTGAGAAAGTATCAATGCTCAAATATATTGCCTGATAGATTCTGAAGATGGCCATAGCTGTTCACAATAGAAAAGCCTCGAACAAGAAAGCATTGAAAAAGCCTTGAACAAGAGAAGCATTAATGTAGATGTGCATAATTAATTACCTAAACCCCGACGCCCCCCTAACCCCCCAAACTTGGGGGGAACCGGACTCAGAGCCCCCAAATTTGGGGCTGGGGGCATTACGAGTGAGTTAAACCGTCTGTTAGTGTTTTGTAATTTATTTTGCTTGGCTACTTAAACACTAGAGAAGTCTTGAACAGTCAACTAGCTGTTAGACAATGCTTTTTTAATAGTGCTTTTTTAATAGTGCCTTTTCAATAGTGCCTTTTCAATTTCAACCCTACTAAACACTGGCTTGGTCAAAAGAATCGATGGTAGAACCCTCACAGCTGCAAACAGCCACACCGATGACAACAGTACCTGCTTTTTATACGTTGCCAAGTGAACAGGTCTTACAGCAGCTACAAACAACTGAAAAGCTTGGACTCACCGATCAGCAAGTAGCTGCTCAGACACAGCGCTACGGTTTAAACGAACTGCAAGAGAAGGCTGGACGCAGTCGTTGGGTTATTTTTCGCGATCAGTTCACCAATATCATGCTGCTGATGTTAATGGCTGTAGCCATTGTCTCGGCAGTGTTAGATTTTCAAACTCAACAGTTTCCTAAAGATGCGATCGCCATTTTTGCCATTGTTCTTCTAAACGGCATTCTGGGCTATGCACAAGAGAGCCAGGCAGAGCAGGCATTAACAGCCCTCAAAAAGCTGGCTTCTCCAAAAGTAAGAGTGCTGCGCGACGGAAAAGTCCTTGAAATTGACGCCAAAAGGCTGGTTCCTGGTGACATTATGTATCTCGAAGCTGGGGTGCAGGTAGCCGCTGATGGCCGACTGATAGAAGCCGTTAACCTACAGGTGCAAGAAGCCGCGCTAACGGGCGAGGCCACCGCTGCCAACAAGCGAGCGAACGTACTGTTGCCAGTGAATGCACCACTGGGCGATCGCGCCAATATGGTCTTTCAAGGCACTGAAGTCATTCAAGGCCGAGGCTTAGTGGCCGTAACTGCCACTGGCATGCAAACCGAACTAGGCAACATTGCCGCCCTCCTGCAAGGCGTAGAAACTGAGCCTACACCGCTACAGGCGCGAATGACCCAGCTTGGCAATGTCCTCGTCAGCTTGGCGTTAGCACTGGTAGCTCTGGTGGTTGTCGGGGGCGGTTTGGTGCTGGGCTGGGAGCAATCTGCCGACTTATTAGAAGCCTCTTTGAGCATGGCCGTAGCCGTCGTACCCGAGAGCTTACCCGCGGTCATCACCGTGACGCTAGCCTTAGGAATGCAGCGCATGGTTCGCCGTCAGGCACTGATTCGCAAGCTTCCAGCCGTGGAAACACTCGGGTCTGTGACCGTTATTTGCTCAGATAAAACCGGTACGCTCACCCAAAATAAAATGGTCGTTCAGGTTGTTTCTACCAGCGATCAAGACTTTCAGGTAACCGGCGATGGCTATGGGCCTGAAGGCAAGTTGGAGCTGTTGGATAAAACCGGCAACTGGCCACAAGTCATTGATCCAAAGGCACTACCCGCCGGACTGAATGCGCTATTAATGGGCAGCGTTGTTTGTAATGATGCAGTGCTGCAAACCGAACAGGGAAAATGGACGGTTTTGGGCGACCCAACTGAAGGGGCGCTGCTTTCTTTAGCGAGCAAAGTCAACTATCTACAACATGCGTGGGCTGAATGGCTGCCTCGGGTAGGCGAAGTGCCCTTTTCTTCTGAACGCAAGCGCATGAGCGTTATTTGCGAAAACCGAATGCCTGAAAACGGGCCTTTGCTGCACCCAAAAGCGCCGTACTACATTTTCATGAAAGGGTCGCCTGAGGGCGTTCTAGAGCGCTGTACACATCATCAAGAAAGAACAGCCACCAGTCAGCTGACAGACAAACTGCGAGCAGACATTATTGATCGCAATGAGCAGCTTGCCAGTAATGGGCTTAGAGTGCTAGCGCTGGCCTATAAGCCGTCGCAGGCAGGCGGCCAAACTCCCCAGTCGGAGGTGGAACAAGATCTCATTTGGCTAGGGTTAGTCGGCATGATGGACCCGCCGCGATTAGAGGTTAAAGACGCCGTAGCCCGCTGCCAAACGGCAGGGATTCGGACGGTGATGATTACCGGCGACCATCAGCTAACGGCTCAGGCGATCGCCCTTCAGCTAGGCATACTGCAAACAGATGATCGCGTCGTGACCGGGCAAGATATTGATCAAATGAGCCATGAGCAGCTGATGAATCAGGTTCAAGAGATTGGCGTGTATGCTCGCGTCGCACCTGAGCACAAGCTAAGGATTGTTCAAGCTTGGCAAAAGCAGGGCGAAATCGTCGCGATGACAGGCGATGGAGTTAACGATGCGCCTGCCCTAAAGCAGGCTGACATTGGCATTGCAATGGGCATTACAGGCACCGATGTCAGCAAAGAAGCCGCAGATATGGTGCTGCTAGACGACAACTTTACCTCTATTGTGGCCGCCACTGAAGAGGGTCGCATTGTGTACGACAACATTCGCCGGTTTATTAAATATGTGCTGGGCAGCAATATTGGCGAGGTAATTGTCATTGCTGCTACGCCACTGTTGGGATTAGCGGGCAGCCCACTCTCGCCGCTGCAAATTTTATGGATGAACTTTGTCACAGACGGGCTACCGGCCTTGGCGCTGGCGATGGAGAAGGGAGAGCCTAATGTCATGCAGCGATCGCCCTACCTGCCCAGAGAAAGTATCTTTGCGAGAGGATTAGGGGCATACATGTTACGAGTGGGCCTAGTACTTGCTATTATTACCATCGTACTCATGTTATGGGGCTATCAATACACCCATCAGCCCGACTATCCTCGTGACCCCAACACTTGGAAAACAATGGTATTTACAACCCTATGCTTGGCTCAGATGGGCCATGCTTGGGCCGTGCGATCGCAAACGCAGCTCACCCTTGAGCTTAATGCTTTTTCTAATCCATTTTTACTCTGGGCCGTTTCTCTCACCACCCTATTACAGCTACTGCTGATATATGTCCCGAGCTTTAGAAGCTTCTTTAACACCTACTGGCTCAGCCCAACAGAGCTTTGGATTTGCATCGGGTTTAGCGCTTTAGTATTTGTCTGGTTAGAAGCCGAGAAACTACTGCTGCGCGTAGCCATGAAAAGAAAATAGCCCAGCCAGCAACCAAAAAATAGCCAAGAAATAGCCAAGAAAAAGCCAAGAAAATGACCAATAGCGATAGCGAAAAATTCGCATTGGATATACCTGTTGACTAGTTCTAAAACTCCAAAACTCTAAACCTAGTGAGTCCTGAGATACCCGAGTCGTCTTTTGTGATCAATATTGTCTGTCTCAAAAACCCCTTAACAACGCTGTTATAGCGTCAGGCTCCGCTAATGATAGAAACCTGGCAAGCCTTGCTAGCCTCAATCACATTTGTCGTCGTGATTTTGGCTATTATGACCGAGCGCATACACCTAACAGTTGCAGCCCTTTTAGGCTCGCTGGTGCTAGTCTTTGCCCATGTCATGTCCCTAACCGACGCCATGGGCTATATCGGGAACAGCTACGCTACCCTAGCGCTCTTTTTTGGCGTAATGGTTCTAGTGCGAGCCTTTGAGCCGACTAAAATCTTTGACTACTTGGCCACTCAAATGGTAGTCATGGCAAAAGGGGAGGGTAAACGTCTCCTTTTAGGCATCGTGGCAGTTACAACGCCCATTTGTGCCGTTCTCCCCAATGCGACGACGGTAATGTTGTTAGCCCCCCTAATTCCACCTATCGCCTCAGAAATTGGAGTCGATTTTGTACCGTTGTTAATTTTGTTGGTATTTGTTGCTAACAGTGCTGGGCTGCTCACGTTAGTCGGTGACCCGGCCACCTTTATTGTTGGCGATGCTATCAATATCAGCTTTATAGACTACCTGTCTCAGCTGAGTTTAGGGGGAGTGCTAGCGATCGCCGCTATCTTGATATCACTTCCTATTTTATTCCGTGATATTTGGCGTTGGCGAATCACCGACCTCACACAGCTCCCCCATCCTAAAATCCATCGGCCTGTCATTTTGGGCTTAGGCGGCGCGGTAATTGTGCTCATGCTCACCTTTTTTGTAGTGGGTGAACTGTTGCCCGTACCGGTCACGCCCGCTGCTGCTGCCTTAATGGGCGCTGCACTCGCTTTACTCATTGCCCATCAAAGCAAGCTCGACACCGTTAACAACATTCTCAAAGATGTCGATTGGAGCACCCTCATCTTTTTTATGTGTACCTTTGTGCTCATTGGTGGATTAGAGAGAACGGGCGTCATTGCTCAGCTTTCTCAACTTTTAGCTGTTGCAATCGGCGAGAACATTCTGCTCGGCGCGATTGTGATGGTTTTTATCATTGGCTTGCTGTCTAGCCTGGTGCCCAACATTCCGTTGGTGGTAGCGATGGTGCCGCTGCTCAAGCAGTATTTAGTCAGCACCGGATTGATTGAACCGGCGTTTTTAGATCCAGCCTTTGCCGGAGAATTTCCGATAGAGGTATTACCGCTCTTTTATGCCATGATGTTTGGCGCGACCTTGGGCGGCAATGGTACGCTAGTGGGCGCTTCTTCTAACATTGTTGCAGCCGGTATTTCCGAGCAGCACGGTCAGCGCATTTCATTTCAAAAATTCTTGCAATACAGCATTCCCCTCACCCTTTTGCAATTGGTAGTAGTCGCTATTTACGTCTCAGTAAAATTTTAGGAGAAGATTTTAAGTCATACTGTCTGCCCAAAGCTACAGGTATGTTTTAAAGGAGGTCTTAAAGGTAGGTTTTAAGAAGTTTTAGGACACCTGCGATCGCAGACAAAGCAGCCGTCTCACCAGCCGTATGATACTCCGTAGTCGGCAGTTGTAAGGTTGTTCCATTAATCTTTCCTTCTGTTGCCGTCACAATCCGACCTAACTCAGTCCGTCCTAGCGGAAAGCGTTTGCCAAGAGCTGCGTTTTGGGCCAAAATATACTCATCTTTGAAGCCATAGGTAAGCCCTAGCGCTTCACACCGATCCACCAACTCTTGCGTCATCTCTTTTGAAAAAGGGCCGTTTGCATCTTTGTGACGCAGCGTAATTTGCTGAGCATTGGCGTCTTTGCGACTAGCATAGGGGCTAGTGTCAAGCACGACCAGTCGCTGAGTCGTCAGTCGTTCTCGCTGAAACCACGACAGGGCATAACGCCAGCTTCGGCCCGACTCTTCTTGCGCCGTAAACAACGCCGTCCCTTGAAAGCCCAGCCGAAAAAGGTAAATAATCATCGCCGCGCTAACCACATTATCTAGCTGCGCAGAGATTAAGCCATCAACAATCTGCAAACGATCCAAAAATGAAACAGGCGTGCCCGGTTGCAAAAAATCTAGGCCGTTGACTTCAAAAATGAGGTTTCTGCGCTCTGGACAAATATAGGATCGGGAAATTTCTCCCTGACCCAAATAGGTGCCTACGTAGGGCAAATGCGCCTGTACCCGTTGCCCCTGAAAACGATCTTCAATCGTGTGCAGCATATGCTCTGATGCCGAATCGCCCATATTTTCGCCCTGATTACCGGCGATAAAAGCGGCATACTGAAACTCATTCGGGCCTGTGCAAAGCAGCCCATGGCGATCAATATGCGCCGACAGATAAAGCGATTCAGGCTGATTCCCCTGAGCCACCAAAACACCATGATACCGCTGGCAGCTAATCCCAAATTCTGCTAACTCTCGCTCTAGCACTCGGAAAAAGGAATCTTCAGTACCGACGACAGAGGGCTGGCGTATAAGCGGTCTTAAAATATCTAAAAATGGCTTAATTTCAGGATGAAGCTCATTGTAGACAGGGTTTGCGATCGCCCCAGAACTCAAACCAGAACTCAAACCAGAATTCAAGCCCGACTCCCACTCAGAACTCCCACCAAAACTAAAATCTTGCGGCTCGGCTGATGACCCGGATACGACCGCTAACCGACTAGTAAGTGTCTTTGCCATACATGCGCCTCTTTATTGAATGTCTCTTTAGAGATAGTGTCTTCTTAGAGATAGTGTCTTCTAAAATCGCGGGCTGCTGCTTTCAAGCCCCGCTAGGCCAAACTTGCCCTGCTAGGTCAAACTTGCCAGTCAGGTGCCAGTCAGGAATCAATTAGTAAGAAATACTACCCCTGATTAAACTGCTAAAGTGTAATCAATAGTACATTTTCACCCACCAATCGCCAGTTATCAAACAAATGGTTAGCTGATACAAACAATCACCTTAGGGACAAGCCAACAAATAAAGTACCGATTTTCCCCTCACCCTAAATCCCTTTCCCTGAGAGAGAGGAACTTTAAATCTGGCTTCCTTCTCCCTCAGAGAAAACGCATTCACGCATCGGCATCGAAACAAGTCTCGGTTAGCCCGCTAATCTACGATCTATCTCTTAGGAGTCGCTAAGAAGGTGAAATAGCAGAGGACGAAATAGAAATTACATTTTTGCCTACCGTATGCTCTGCCTCCGCATAAGCATGAGCCTCAGCTATCTGTTCAAGTGAGTAGGTTCGATCAATGACAGAACAAACCTTGCCCGCTTCAATTTGCTCTGTAAGGTATTCCAAATCTGCTGCCTTAGATTTGAGCAGAATAACTTTATACTTTTGACCAGGCCACAAAAGAGAGAGAATACTTTTGAGATAGTTGCCAGGATAGGGCTGCGTTGTCACATAGATGCCCTTTGGCTTTAAAATCGGCTGACACTCAGACAGCGAGCGATTGCCAACTACATCAAAAACAATATCGTACTTATCTTTTAATTGAGTAACCTCCTGCTGAGTATAGTCAATCACAGCATCAGCGCCCAAACGCTTGACCAACGCCATATTTTTACCACTACACACGCCTGTCACAACAGAAGCCCCTAGCACCTTTGCAATTTGCACCGCATACGTGCCAACGCCCCCAGAAGCACCATTGATCAGTACGCTTTGCCCAGGCTTAAACGCACCCTCATCTCTGATTGCTTGCAGCGCCGTCATACCCGCCAGTGGAACCGCTGCGGCCTCCTCGTGAGTCATATTTCGAGGCTTTAGCGCTGCCACTTTTTCAGAGACGGCAGCATATTCCGCATAGGCCCCACCCATCAGCTGATCCATTCGGGCATAAATTAAATCGCCCGGCTTGAACCGAGTGACCTGGGAACCGATTTCAACCACCTCGCCAGATACATCAAATCCTAATGTAATGGGGAAACTGTTTCCCGTCAGCAGCTTAAGCATTCCTTTTCGCATTTTCCACTCAATTGGGTTAATGCTACTAGCCAACACTTTTACCAACAGCTGATCCGGCTTGATCTCAGGACGATCAATATCTGCAATTTGAAAAACATCAGGTGGGCCGTAGCGGGAGATAACAGCAGCTTTCATCGTGGGTTTCATCGCTTTTTGTCGCTTATTTTTATGATTTAATATTAGAGGCCCCGCTGTTAAAAAATCTCTCACTAACGGGATAATTCAGGCCTTAGCAAAGGCTATTCGAGATTTTGAGCCCAAGACCTTTAGCTAAAGCCGCCGAACCTAAAATTTCTCCTTTAAAATCTCGCATATCTGCTGCGCCGTCGCTGGCGCTAGCAACACGCCATTGCGATAATGTCCCGTTGCTAATGTCACATTTTCCAATTCTCCCAGGGGTTGAATGACGGGTGCAGGCTGTCCTACGGGCCGAGGCCGTAACCCCCGCCAAGTCTCTAAAACCTTTGCGTGCGTGACCTCTCCTACAAACCGTTCGAGCCCTTGCCGCAAAGCCGCCAATTCCGTCTTCCCTCCTTTCCACTCTCTTAGCCAACTTTCTTGATCTAAGGTATCCAAGGACTGGCCAGCGGCGAGGGCTGGAAACTCTACCGTTGCGCCTACCCAGTATTGCCCGCCGCCTAGCGGCACGAACTGAATGTCGTCACCGTTAATCACCGGCTGAAAATCCTGGTGGCCTAGCCCTGTCGGCAGCTGTATTTTCATCGCCTGTCCCAGGACTGGTATGAGTTCTAAATCGCCGACCCTGCCTGCCAATTTACTCAGTGACCCAGACCCTAACCCGGCTGATAGCACAACCCAGTCGGCGGCTAAGTCTGTTTGGTTTATTTTCACAGCCGTACAGCGCTGCCTGGATATCTTGAGCCCCGTTACCTCAGTATTGTTGTAAAAGGTAACGCCTCGGCTTTCTGCCGCTGCAATTAAAGCGTGAGTAAGGGCGACTGGATGCACTTGAGCGTCGGCAGGTGAGTAGATGGCCGCTTGTACTTTACGGACTGTTCCTGCTGTCTCATCAGTGCGTTCATTCGGATATTTATTCAGGTATGCATCAGAGCATAAATTTACTTGCGGGCAGCGTAACTGGAGTTCTTCAGGTGACCAAATTTCTAAAGGCCATCCCTGATCAAGCCTTTTCATTTGCAGCGCCTCCCAACGAGGCAGCTTGCTGTGATCAAAGCACAGGCTAACAATACCCTGCGAGTTAAATGGCACATTGTGACCTTGGGCTGAGAGCTCTGCTATTAATGCCTTATAGCGACGCAGGCTAGACTCTCTGAGCCGCCAACTGCGACCCTTGACCTTTCCACTAATCACCGCCATCAGCACGCCCAAAGCCGCCCCTGTCGAGCCGTTGGCAGGGGTTTGACGATCTAAAACAACGATATCTGCCGAGAACTGGCGGCTCATTTCATAGGCGAGCATGGCACCGATAATGCCACAACCAACAATCACGATTTTGGGCTTGTTCACTATCGAAAAGAGCTGAGAAAAGAACTGGAAAAAGAACTGGGAAAAGATGCTAAAAAAAGAACAGAGAGCGGGTTACTACTCTCTGTTCGTGTCATCGGTACTCGCAATTAAGGGAAGCTAGGGGAATCCGAGAACCATTGGGATGATTGACCTAGCGGCTTAGTCCAAGCGGCTTAGTCCAAATCGCCTTGTGGGCCATCATCTAGCAGCACTGGTGTACGCACCATATCTTCTTGTTCAGCGCGAATCACATCAGGATCAGGAATGGTGGTCGTCATGTCATAAACGCTGGGCTCCTTAAATCCTTCTGCTTTTTTACGGGCATCTTCAGGCACTATGCTCAGCAAGGCCTCAACATCATCCGAAAACTCGCGATACTGCGCGATCGCATCAGTATAACTCCGTCGCTGTGAGGCTTCGTCAATCTTTTCCAAATGGCCCAAAATGTCCTCAGAGAGCATCTTTGCCTTAGACTGATCGGCAGGCAGCAGCTGATTAGAAAGCCGCACTAATTCTGATCGCAGCTGACCCAAAGGCCCATGAGTGAAGCTGTTTACATTGATCCAGTTGTCTTTTTCAATGTAGTTTTCTAGCTCAGGTAACCGCTCTCGAACCATTTCAATGCGGTTTACATAGTTTTGCAGCTGAGAAATTTTTTCGGGCGTGTAGGTAGGGGCTACAGCAGCTGGGCCACTGCTACAGCTCACCAAAAAGGTGGCTACAACTGCTAGCAAAACCCCAACCACTGCTCGGTATCGTCTCATGGAGAAACCTCGTTTAAATATCCAGATTGCATCTTTTAGTGTAGGTCACCGTGTCTTCTGCGCCAAAGCAAGCGCACTACCTCTAATGATAGATTTAGGGCCAAAGTCAGACTTTTGTTAGCGCCTGTTAGCGTCTTTAGCGCCAGAGTGCGTCTGCCATACGGCAAACATCGCGCATCTGCGGCCCGTCATGGACTCGGACGATATCGGCACCATGGGCGATCGCACAGTCTACCGTCGCCGCTGTTCCCCACACTCGCTTCTGTGCCTCTGGCTGATTCAGCAGCTTACCAATAAAGCTTTTGCGCGAAGTACCCACCAAAATTGGACAACGCAACGCTTTAAGATCTTCTAGCTCACGCAAAATCGTAATGTTTTGCGCTGCCGTTTTCGCAAACCCAATCCCAGGATCTACTGCAATTTTCTGAGGATCGACCCCGGCAGCAACCGCCCGATCTGCCTGCTGTGCTAAAAAGCGAACAATCTCACCCATCAAGTCGTCATAGTCCGTCATTTGCTGCATTGTTTCTGGCGTTCCGCGCAAATGCATCAGCATCAGCGGCGCATTGTGCTCAGCCACCACTTTAAAAATTTCAGGTTCGTACAGGCCGCCCGAAATATCATTGATAATGTCAGCACCCGCTTCTAGCGCAGCGCGCGCGACTTCTGATCGAGTCGTATCTACTGAAATCGGAATGTTGCTGAGCCAATCGTGAGGAGCGCAGCGAATAGATTGGATAATAGGAATGACGCGATCGCACTCTTCTTCTAACGAAGTCGGCATTGATCCAGGCCGCGTAGATTGCCCGCCGATATCCAAAATATCCATCCCCGCTTCTACTAGCGCCTTCGCCTGCGCTAGCGCCGTTTCAACCGTATTGAACTGGCCACCATCGCTAAAGCTATCGGGCGTCACATTAAGCACACCCATCATATAGGTGCGGCGACCCCACTCAAAGCGATAGTCTCTAATTTGCCACGGCTGTAGCTGCGAGCCAATGGCCTCCTGTTGCGCCTCAGCAATAAACAACCGAGCCAAACGGTCATAAGTACCAGGGCCTAAATATTCAGGATGCGATCGCCCCCGGCCAAACGTCCACACCGTTTGCCAGCTAGCAGCTTTCTCCCCAGCTCCATTTTCTAGAATACGAATATCCTTAAACCAACTTTTAAGCGACGACTTCATCGAATTCGCTTTTGCTAGCGCATCTGTCCACCGCTCAAATGTCTGCTCAAATCCAGGCGTTACTACCTTAAAAGTCATTATCACCTTTGTAAATTCGCGCTTCTACAAGCGTAAGAATCTCTTGCGACAGAGAAATAGCTGCTTCCGCTTCTTTTTGTGTGAAGGCTTCAGTAGGAATTAGTTCAGCCAATGCATCTGGATAACGAGTGGGAATGTATAGCTTATCAAGCGATAGTGCTGCCTCTATGGCTTCATCGAACCGATTACGCTCTACCTCAGGTAGATTTTGGATAAGTTTGGTACAAGAATGACCCCAAGGATCAGTGTCTAGCAAATAGCAGACTGCTTTTAGCCCTTTCTCAGCTGCTTGCTGTGCATTGAAGCAAGACTGAGCATATTTTCTTGAGTTAAGTAAAACAGCCGCAACGTCTAAATCATCGACAGCTTGCCGATACCATCGGTCAGCTTCCTGCCAAAGTTTTTTCCCGCTCATAAAGTACCTTGCCCTCCCTTAAAAGTTGAGCAATAAAAGGTCTATGTTTGCACCTTTCAAGTTCCTCAGGCGTATATACAATAGCATCTACCGCACGCGGAGAATCTGCTAGTAGCTTTAAGACTTTCCCAATCCGATCTAGCGGTGTAAAGTCGCACTGACACACCATAAATAAATCTATGTCCGACCGTTTCGTCGCGTCCCCATAAGCCCAAGAACCAAACAAAATTATTTTTTCAGGGTTGAACTCAATTTGCAGACGTTTTGTTGCCTGATTCAACCAAGGCTGAATACTTCTAATGTCTTGTGCCATAAGATGTCGCCAGATATTACTAGAGTGTCGCACTCAGCTGTGACTACTTTGCTAATTCTAATAAATCTGAGAAAAATACAAACAGGCGTATGACGGCTTGACCTTAGGAATGATGCAATAAGTTGTTGCAAAGTATAGCTTAATAGGCAGCAAAATTAGATACTCTTTCGCTAAACCTTTCGCTAAATAAGGTAGCTCTAGCTCAGATGCCTAAGTAAACAAGATCAGAATAGACATTGATTTTCTGGTCGATCCAAAGCATCCTCTATGTACACTGTTGAAATATTCAATGTTCTTTGGGTGAAGCCTCATGCTAGAACTCCATAGCCATACAACCTGCTCAGATGGTAGCCTCACCCCAACTGAACTCGTAAAGTTCGCCCATCAACAAGGCGTCAGAGCACTGGCCATTACAGACCATGACACCATAGCGGGTTGGGATGAAGCGATCGCAGCCGCCCTGCCGCTCGGCCTTGAAATTGTTCCGGCTTTGGAGTTAAGCACCGTCTATAACGGGCGCTCTATGCATATTTTGGGATTTTATCCCGATGCCGACACATTGCGATCGCCCCTGCAAGCCAGAGTCGAAGGGCGCAAACGCCGTGCTCGCACTATGGCCGCCAAGCTCGCAAACTTAGGCTATCCCATTGATCTACCCGAGTTTCCAGGATCGATGGCTCCCGGCAGACCTCATATCGCCAGCGCCCTAAAATCCGCCGGTCATGTTAAATCCTGCAACGAAGCGTTTGACCGCTTTTTAAAAGACGACGGCCCCGCCTACGTCCCCTACGAAAAATTCACCGCAGAGCAAGGCATTGAGCTACTTTTACAATGTGGCGCAGTGCCAGTATGGGCACATCCCTACATTTTTCGCGGTGGCACCGTTGAGACCATTCTGCCAGGACTCGTACAGGCAGGGCTTATGGGCTTAGAAGTGTACCATCCGACCCATAGCCCCAGCCAAATCCGCAAGCTAGAAGAATACTGCCACACCTACGGCCTAGTAATGACCGGCGGCAGCGACTATCACGGCCCCAAAAAAGAGAAAAATCCTGACTTTTGCGATCTCAACAACCTTGAGCTTTCTTTGAATTTACTTCCACCGCTGAAAGCTGCCGCAAAAAAGCTTAAACCATCCTAAAGTGCGTCCGTATGTCACCCTATACCGAACAACATAGATCACAGCGCTTCACGGATGTGGTCAACTCAAAAATATTGTTGAATAAAGGGTATATTTTGGCCGGTCAGACATCGTTCGTTTGACGGAAACCCAGTCAGTTTTAGTCAACTTTGTCGCGGCATGCCTATGTAGCGACACTTAGGCTGAGGCCACACCCTCTGGGAATGTTAAGAATATTCCATATATTTTCAATCCAACCGGAAGCATTTCAAAGCAGCCCTTAGCGACTTTAGAACCGCCACGGTCAGGGATCTTTTTTTAATCTGTGACTACTTTTTCTCCTGTTTTTGCACCTACCCGACTCATTTCTAAAAAGTTCTTTTCGGGCTCATTTGCCAAGTCTCAACCAGGGCAAGGCATGTTGGTCGCGATTGACGCCAGCGTTGACCACCGCGACGCGCTAGCCGCCGGTGCGCTCAATGGCGCTAAGCTGTTAATGCTTGATCCTCACCAAGATGCCATTCGGCAAGTGACTCAGGCCGTTCATCGCTTTGCTCATAAGCTACAGAGCTTGCATATTGTTACCCATGGCTCTTCTGGCAGCCTCCACTTCAGCAGCGGTGACCTCAATCTGCATAACCTACCTACCTACGCCGCTGAAATTGAGTCGTGGTTTCGCTATCGCCCGCTCTATCCAGACTCAGCCGTCAGGGTTCAGTCATCTACTGAAAGCTTTCTTTCTTTATATGCCTGTAGCCTCGCCAGTGGCGAGGCGGGAGAAGCCTTTTTAAAAAAGCTGCAATTCTTAGTAGGCGTCAGCGTTCATGCCTCTAAAGGCAAAGTTGGGAGCACGGTACTCAACGGCAGTTGGCAGCTAGAAATCGCCTACCCTTTTGAGCACCGAGCCCGGTTTCCCTTTACCGACGACCTACTCGAAACTTACGAAGCCGTTTTGTAGCCGCCTTGCAGCCGTCTTGTAGCCGTCGTCTGAAAAAATAGGACCAAAAGCGCAGCGCCTAAAACTAGCTGGCGGCTTCCAAATAACCGTTCACAGACGACTTGCGACGACGCAGATGCTTTAGGGCCTGCTGCTCTAGCTGACGAACGCGCTCACGGCTAATTCCCATACGCTGCCCAACCTTAGCTAACGATAGCGGTGTGCCATCGTCTAAACCAAAGCGTAAGTTCACCACTTCCTGCTGCTGAGGGGTTAGCTCTGAGAGCATTCTAAAAATATCCTGACGCAGTGACTGCTGCACGGTGTAGTCTTCAGGAGATGCGCCTTCGTCCTCTAGCAGGTCTCGCAGCTCAGTATCCTGATTTTCTCCAATCCGCACATCCAAAGAGATAGGCTGACGCGCAATGGAGAGATACTCCCGTACCTGCTTGGGCTCTAGCTCCAGCTCCATACCGATTTCAGCAGCATTAGGGCTCCGGCCTAACGCCTGTGATAGCTCGCGCTGTACGCGCTTGATTTTATTAAGCTTTTCAGTGATGTGAATAGGCAAGCGAATAGTACGCGCCTGTTGTGCGATCGCCCGCGTAATTGCCTGCCGAATCCACCAGTAGGCATAAGTAGAAAACTTGTAGCCCTTCATCGGGTCAAACTTTTCTACGCCGCGCTCTAGCCCCAGCGTCCCTTCTTGAATGAGGTCTAAAAACTCCAAATTCCGCTTCTGATACTTTTTGGCAACCGCAACCACCAGGCGCAAATTAGCCTCAATCATCTTTCGCTTAGCCCGTTGGCCCCGGCGCAAGGCCTTGTTCAGCTCGGCCTCCGTCATACCAGCAGCCTCTGCCCAATCCTTGTCAGAAACTTCTACAACCGCTGTAGAATCAGCAGCCGTCTCTTTAGCAATCTCTTCGGTGGTCTCTTCAGCAACCGGAATCTGGGCTTCTAAAGACGTTTTGATTTCAAGCAACGCCATCAGTTTTTGCACCTGCTTGCCCAGCACAATTTCGTCCTCATGAGTGAGCAGCGGTACTCGGCCAATTTCATGCAGGTAAGCCCTCACAGCATCCGTCGTGTAAAGAGGCTTGGCCTTGCGCTTAGAGGTTTTTTTGGTTGCTGCTTTGGTCTCTGTTTTTGTAGTCGCTGTTTTTATAGTTTCTTTATTTTCTACCATCTTTTCTTCTACAGACACGTCCTTTGCACTGGCAGCTTTACTTCCAGTGGCGCTTGTTTTCAAGTTCGATTTCGGCTGAAACATTTCAAAACCCTGCCCTTTGTCAGCGCCCTGATTATCTATACGAGCTTTAGATGTACTAACCATTTGATTGGAGGGCCTCCGCCGAAAAAGTCTGTGCTGAGCCAGTTAAACTGACTAGGTGCCCGAAGGCTAATTACTGTTGAGAAAATGAGCAAAAAGCTATTGTGCGAATGAGCGAAAGATGAGCCAAAGGTGTTGTGGGGTAAAAGGCTGCGAAAAATGCAGTAGAGAGTCGTTAACCAGGTCAGCCAATTTGCTTCAGCCACTTCCTTAAACGGAATCGTTATGAGTTTATATTACCATGCATTGAGAATTGCCAGCGGTGGCTTTTCACCTAGCAGAAATCTTCTCTATTTTCCCTTAGATTCCTCAACTAGCGTTTTCTTAACAGCATTTTCTTAACAGCTACCTCAAGAAAAGCCCTGGTAAGTTTTGTAGAACTCTGCTGAACCGTTAGTTAAAGTTTGCTGAGAAACACCTTTCAAATCCTTTTGAAATAAATCACAAAAAGTGTTTGCAATGACTTCATCTATTGTGCCAAGCGGGCGTTACTACTGAAGTAGGGCTAGCCCACCGTAATGACCGAACCGCCGTGACTGCGCTAAGAATATGACGCTAAGCACGTCGCATTAAGGAAAAGTATCAAGGGAAAAATTTGAAGTTATCAATATTGCCATCTTCAGTTTAAATGGGTTTTTCCGACAACACATCTATCGTCAGACTTAGTCTCATGGGGCTAGCCTCGTTTTTTTAGCTCGTTTTTTTCCAAATTGGTTTTAGGTTGATTTAGATGCTGAAATCCTGATTGTTCTCACGCAGCTTTCTTAGTCAAATTCATTATTTCCTAAGCGTCTGTAAGATTAGCCACAATACTCTGACTGGTCAGTAAATGCTAAGGCCGATAGGCCAATCTACAAAGGGTCACACTTCTAAAATTTTTGATAAGTAAGTAGAGTTTTTGTTTTATAAACAACAGACTAAATCTGTATAAGTACGGGAGGAGCAATAAAAACGATAACTTTATAATACATGCGCCGATTTACCTGGCTTTGGACCTATTGTTTGTGACCTATTGCTTTTGTCTTAGCTGAGCCACTTGGGGGCTGAGTCACTTGGGGCTGAGTCATTTGGCTGAGTCACACACCTTTGCCAAGCCGTTAGGATAATTCAAGCAATCAGGATGATTTACAGATGATTTACAGATGATTTGCAGATGACCTATGCTTACGCTTAACCTAGCTTGGGCCTGAGCCGCTAATCGCCCAAGCAACGGCTGCTCGCGCATGAATGGCAGTCGTGTCAAATAAAGGCACTGGGCTGTCTTCTGGTTTTATCAGCAGGCCAATTTCAGTACAGCCTAAAATAACGGCCTCTGCGCCTGCATCTGCCAACTGTTGAATGATTTGCCGAAAGCGATCGCGCGATGCCAACCGAATCTGTCCGAGGCAAAGCTCGTCATAAATCACATCATGCACCCAGTTACGCGCTTCACTGTTAGGCACCTGAACAGCCAGCCCATGCTGATGAATCAGTCTGTCTTTATAAAAACTTTCTTCCATCGTAAAGCGAGTGCCTAGTAGCCCTACGCGCTTCACGCCCTGCCGCTTAATTTCTTCTGCAGTGGCATCTGCAATATGAATCAACGGAATGTTAATAGAAAGCGCAATCACATCTGCGACCTTATGCATCGTATTGGTCGCTATTAGCAGGCAATCTGCCCCACCCTTCTCCAAATTCAGCGAAACCTCTGCTAGCAAGCGGCCTATCTGAGCCCAGTCGCCTTTATGCTTAAGCGCAACCAGCTCTTCAAAATCAACTGAATACATCAAAACTTTAGCCGAATGCAGCCCACCCAACTCGGCTCTGACCGTTTCGTTCAGCAGCCTATAGTACTCAACTGTAGACTCCCAACTCATCCCGCCCAGCAGTCCGATAGTTCTCATTGGGGTATTTAGGTTGGGTTTTGTGGGGAGATGTTGTGTCATGCTTTCCCTTCAAATTTTTTATACCAGATGGCATTGCCAATAACGGTCAGCACAAGGGCCGCACCACCGCCATTCACAGCGAGCATCGGATTGTAGCCGCCACGGGTAAGGGTCGTCATCCAGGTTTCGGTCAGCGCCGAAGGGCGCAGCATATTAGCTGCAAATGGCGTGATGTAAATCAGCGATGCGCCGACGATTAGCCAGCCCACCATAGACGCTAAGAGAAAAATAGTTTTGGCGGTAGACTGACTTTTAGAAGGGGTAAACATAAGTCGTTTAAGGGTGTTAAGAGGTTGAGGGTGTAATCTCTGCCAACGTGATAACAAAGCTATCCGGGTGGTGGAAGTCGGCTTGGGCGGCAGGATGTGCGATCGCCCAAAAGCTCTCCTGATGCGGCAATAATAGAATAACAGCACTCACTCCCATATGCAGCGGCTGCCCACGCCCAACCAATGCCTGCTGGCGCAGCACACCAATATCTACCGATATCTCTAAACGCAGTGTCTCCGGTGAAACCTGCGTCGAAAACGGCAGCTGTAAAAAAGCCCGCTCTTCTTTGAGTTTTTGCCGGTAGCCCGGTAGCGAAAACACGTTCCATCCACCATTTGGCGACAGATTAAACTCCCAGTAGGCAGCGCTGCGACCCGTACCCATTTTGATAAAAAACTCAAAACAGGTTTTTTCCCAAAGCCGATCCTCTCTTTGAGCCGCCTCGCCAATCTTCGGAATGACAACTTTGCTCAAGTCCCCTGTTAAAAGGTAAGAAAGAGACAGAATATTATTATCTTGAACGACAGTAGCAGTCAGGGCCAAGTCTGTTGTTTCGGACGTTGCTTCAAAGGGCTTTAATGCAAAAGTAGCTGCCGAAGCAAGAGAAGTCAAAGCAAAAGGAATCATCTTAGCGCCTGAATGATGTGCCGCAGCTTGCCTTCTTGAGCCTCAATGCTTTCAGTGAGCTTAAACTGTACCAAAGCTCGCATTAAATTATGCGTCGGGTGCCTTACCTTAAAATACAGGTTGCCCGCCAAATAATCGGTAAAGAATCTCAGCCCCAGCTCAAAGGCAATCAGCCGGATACCATCGTACAGATACTCGTAGTCTGCATCGGTTAAAAACGCCTTGGCAATAGGCAAATACCCCCGCAACATCGCCTGGGCTAGCTCAGCGTCAAACACCACATGCTGCCAGTCTTCAGTCTCTTCGCCTAAGGCGTTGCAGCTTGAGCGAAGGCAGTCGCCAATGTCGTAATGTATCAGCCCCGGCTTTAGTGTATCCAAATCAATCAGGCTCACCGCCGCCCCGTTATCCCCCATCATCATATTGTTGACCTTGGGATCACCGTGAATGGGCCTCAGCTGCAAATGTTCAGCGGCCTTGGCTTTCTCTAGCACATGCGCCCAGCTTTTTCGCGCTTTAATAAACTCCAGGCAATAGTGAGTTTGGTCGGCTTGAGGGGGGGAGTCCTGATTGAGCTGAGTGAGCTGACTGAGCACCTGCTCGTACTGAGCCAAATAGGTCGGCGTAATATGAAACCCTGGCAGCGTATCTGCTAGCTTATGCACAGGCATTTGGCTAATCAACCGATGAAACATCGCCAACCCAGCGCCCACTGCTTCCGCTTGGGCTACATTTTCCACGGTTTCGCATACATGAGCATCTTCAATAAAGCTAATCGCCCGCCAGTATTCGCCGTTTTCATCGAGCCAAAAGTGTTTGCCCTGCTGCGTAGGTAACACTTGAGGCGTATCCCAACGGCAACCCAGCTCAGCGGCCTGTGTGCTCAAATGCTCGCTGAGCAGCACCATATTTTGAATCACCTGCTCAGGCTGGTGAAATACCTGCTGATTGATCCGCTGAAGAACAAATCGCGCCGCTGCCGACTTTTCTACAGGCGACACCGTTACTAAAAAAGTGCTGTTAATATTACCGTTGCCCAAAGGCGATACTGACTTTACCTCAGCTGTTGAGCTAAACTGGCCAGCAATTTTCATCAGCTGCTCTACCTGAGGAAATGCCGTCGGAGGCACCATTGAAGACGTCATCGGATCAACTCCCTATGCTTTTAGCTTTTACGATACGCCGTTAAAAGACCCAGGCATCTAACGAGTAAGCCCCTGGCCCAAACACCATAATTAAAACCAGCATTAGGCTAAAAATAAGCGCTTTTTCCATACTAGGCGGCTCCCCTTTGCGACCATCAGGCCCTTCATAGTACTCTCCTAACTCATATGGATCGGGCGCAATCAGCGGGTCTCCGTTCACCAGTTCCAAAAACAACGCATACAGCATGGATACTAAAATAGAAGCACTTGCAAACGGCGTCAGCAGACCTAGCATGAGGCCAAGCCCCCCAACTTCCATAAACCCGGCAGATAAAAAACAGAGTGGTAGAGGCGCACCGAGCGCTTCTGACCAGGTTTTCAGATTTTTGAGCTTTGGTAGTCCGTGCAAAATGAATAAAAAACCTACGACCGCTCGAAAAACTAGCAGCATGTAGCCTTGTGGTCCTTCTACAAAGCTGGGATACAGCGCCGATATTGCAGACCATAAAATTCTTACCGTTTCCAAAAAAAATCACTCCTAAGATTGTTGTTTATTTAAACTTCAGTTTAATTTCAGTCATTCGTTTTTTATCTGTCAATTTTGAACGAGCAAAATATTGTGTCCGTCGGGATCACGCCATAGCGCCCCCCTTTTAAAGGGCATCACGTTAGGCAAATCGATCACCTTAGGTGAAACAAACTGTACCTGGTTAGATTCTTCGAGCACTTCGATAGCGGCGTCAATATCTTCTACCGCTAGCTCAAAGTGCATATGTACTAAATCACTGGTCTTTTGGTCGATAGGGAAGGGTCTAGCACCGGGTGGCGTCAGATAGTCTAAAAACTCTACGCCGAGTCGTCCTGTGGCTGGCGTTAGCGAGGTGACGATCACCTTTGCGCTAAACAGATTATCCATGGTCTCTTGCTTAATGCCGATATTGGTAAAGCTACCCTGATGCGTCAATCCGAGGGCATCTCTATATAAGGCTAGGCTACGCTCGGTGCTAGAGATTGCGATCGCAGAATGGTCGATCCCTAAAAACAGCGTTTCCTGAGACTGCCAGTAATCTGGCCCTAATCCAGAAGGAAACTTGAGGAGTTCTAACGCATGGCCGTCGGTATCTCTGAACTTAAAAGCTTCAATATTGTTGGGCAGCGTTTGCGGTTCAGGCGAAATAGGGCTAAAAGAGAATCTTTTTAGCTGCGCATAGGCAGCGTTCATGTCACTGACAATAATGGCAAAATGCTGAAACCACAGGTCATTGCTTTTGCTATCAGCCGGTACGGGCCTAGCGTCAGCGCCCAAAAACTGCATCAGACGAACCGTTTCTTGACCTAGCTTCAGCGATACAATTCTGACTTGGGCATCGGGCACACCATATAAGTAGCTCGCTTCGTCGCCGCTGAGCACAGTATCAGACTCAACGGTAAAGTTAAAAGCACCCGTAAAAAAGTCGGTTGCCTGGCTAGCATCAGAGACGGTTAGGCCGATTGCTTGGACGGCTTGAATGCTTATACCGGCGGAAGACACCATAGATACCTGCTCCTACTGTGTGATTTTTACCCCCCATATTGTTGCATACTGTCGCTTTGAATCAGGGTTAAGCAAAATTGACCGCAAAATTGACCGCAAAATTAACCGCAAATTTAACCGCGAAATTGACCGCGAAGTGTTTTATCCAAAGGGCCTAAAAGATGGCATTTATGACGGCATTTATAAGGGCATTTAGGCAAACTACGAAGCGATCGCGCTACGGCTTGGCCGCAGGGCTGGGTCTGTTCATAGGATTGCTAATAGTGAGCGGCGTAGCTGTGCTCACTCAGCCACGCTGGTTGTTTTCTGTAGCAACGCGCATTATGCCAGGTGCCCTCTATTCGGTGACACTGCCAGAGGATGCGCCGCCCACCATTGCACTCACGATCGACGATGGCCCAAGTTCAGCGACAGCAGATATTTTGGCTGTGCTGGCTCGATACGATGCTAAAGCGACTTTTTTTAATATCAGCGATCGCTTACCAGGCCATGAAGAAACCATTATCCAATCGCTGGCCGCTGGTCATGAACTGGGCAACCATCTCACCGCAGACGAGCCCAGCATCCGCCTAAGCCCAGTAGATTTTGAGCGCAGCTTACTCACTGCTCAGGCCGTTTGGACACCTTACTTGCACCAGACCGCCCCTAAGCACCCGTCACAACCAGCAACGCTTCGCTGGCTCCGTCCCGGCATGGGATTTTACAACTCAGCCATGGTCAACACAGCGAAGCGTCACGGCTATCAACTCGTGCTAGGCTCTGTCTTTCCTTACGACACGCATGTGCCTTCTGTTCAATTTGCCAATGCTTTTATCCTACGCAACGTCAACCCAGGAGACATCATTGTGCTACATGATGGAGAGGCCCTAGATCCTCCTCAGCAGATCAGCCGAGGGCAGCGCACCGTCATCACCTTAGAAAAAATACTGCCAGTGCTAAAAGCCCGAGGGTATAAAATTACAACCGTTAGCGAACTTCTCTCGGCAGCTGAGGCATCACTAAGTTTCTAAATCCACAGTTTTCAAATCCACAGTTTTCAAATCCACAGTTTTCAAATCCACAGTTTTAGAATCCACGGTTTTCAAATCCACGGTTTTCAAATCCACGGTTTTAGAATCCACGGTTTTAGAATCCACAGTTTTCAAATCCACAGCTTCCAGCGGTAGGAAAATGGTAAAAGTCGAGCCCTGGCCGACAGCGCTAGTAACCCTTACCTCACCCCGATGCGCTTGGACAATCTGCTGCATAATCGCCAGCCCCAACCCTAATCCTCCAGTTGCCTTAGTTCGTTTGGCATCAACCCGATAAAACCGCTCAAAAATCAAAGACAACGATTCTTTCGGAATACCAATGCCACTATCCTGCACCTCCAGAACGGCCTGATCCTTGCATGAGTATAGATGCAAGTGAATATGTCCTCCAGCAGGCGTATAGCGCCAGGCATTAGTAAAGAGATTAGTGACGGCCTGATGCAGTAGGTGGGGGTTAGCGTTTACGGTGAGAGGAACAGTGGGTAAGTCGGCAGATAGGGTCAGTTGATGTGCCGCCACCTCAGTTTGCCAATCAACTACCCATTGGGACACCAACTTCGTAAGATCCACCCTTTGCACATCTTGCGCCGCTAAGAGGCTTTCATGGCGAGCCAAAAAGAGCAACGCCTTGACCAGGGTACTCATTCGTTTGGTTAGGCTCACAATGTTTTCCAGGCGGGAGCGAATATCGCTAGAATAATCAGCAGGTTCAAGAAAATCTGCCTCCGAGTCGTCTAGGGCCATGAGTCCGACTTGGGCATTGCTGAGCACAGCGGCCAGCGGCGCCCGAAGTTCGTGGGAGGCGTCGGCGGTAAACCGCTGTAGTTGGTTACAGGCATTTTCTAGGCGATGGTTCGCGGTTTTGAGATGGGCTTCGCGATCGGCCAATTCTCGCTCTAGCTGGTGGAACAAACGGACGGCAAAAAGAGCTGCCAATAGGCTGATGATGGCTAGCAAACACAGAGCCAACCAGGCTGTTTGCTGATAGCGATCGCGGTGTTGAATACGCTGAGCCAGCAACGCTTCTTCGACCTCTGTAAAACGGTCAATCGCAGCGCGGGCCATATCCATTGTTTCTTTGCCCTCTTCCAACCAATCGTAGAGGTCGGCAGCAGGCACCTTGGTATCGGGTTCTCCTGAAATCTGTTGTAGGCTTCGTTTCAGAGAGAGCTTTTGTTGAAAAATGGTTAGGTTGTCGTCTGTCAGGCGACGAATTTCTTGGATCTGTTGTACCTGGGGTGGGTTGTCACCAACCAGCGATTCAAGGCGGTCAAGAGAACCCGGAATTTCTACCTGAGCCGACTGGTAAGGTTCCAAAAACTCTTCCCGTTGGGTCAGGCCGTAGCCGCGCACACCCGTTTCGGCATCAACCAGAGCATTCGCTAACTGCTTGGTTTCTAGCCGCACCATTTGCGTATGTTGAATCCAGGTTTCATCTTCTGCCAGGCTGGCTTTGAGCCAGGCAAAGGCTGACAAAGTAGTCAGCAAACAGGTCACAGGGATGGCAATAATGATGGCTCCCCGCACTCGAATAGGTAAAGGTTGCCATAAGTGAGAAAGCCGTCGAGCCAAGCCTGCCATAGGTTAAGACGCAGGGGGTTGAAAACAGTAACCGGCTCCATAGACGGTTTCAATCCAGGTATGGGCGTCCAACACTCGGAGTCGCTGTCGTAACCGCTTAATTCGGGCTGTTACGGCATTACTTTCAGGTTCTGATCCCCATTCCCAGAGGCTCTGTTCAATTTGGTCATGGGTGAGTACCTGCCGGGGATGGCGCAGCATGTACTCCAGCAGTTGAAAGTCACGGCTGGAAAGTTTCAGGCTATGGTCGCCCCGTTCAACTCGCATGTTGTCGAGATGTAGCACCAGGTCTGCCACCTGTAGCTGGTCACCGCACCAAAGCGGAGAACGGCGGCGCAAGGCTCGGACTCTAGCCAATAATTCGGCTACATCCACGGGTTTCACTAAGTAGTCATCAGCCCCGGCATCTAGGCCCTTCACTTTATCGGCGATGGTATCTTTAGCCGTCAGCATCAAAATGGGAGCCGCCTTACCCACCTGGCGATAGTACTGGCAGAGGGAAATACCATCCTCCCCCGGCAGCATCCAGTCGAAAATCAACAGGTCGTATTCCTTTTCGTCCATCAACCAGCGGGCGGTGGTGCCATCTTCTACCCCATCCACCACATGCCCCGTATGAGTCAGGGCAGCTTGCAAGGGTTCGAGTTGGTCAGAGTCGTCTTCGACAAGCAAAATACGCATGGGGAACAAAGGGGATGGTTATGGCGTGACATGAACCGTAAAGGCATCGAATTCGCTACCTTCAAATTCGCCTGTGATAGTAGCGCGATCGCCTACCGCCACATAGCTGACGGTATTGTCGCCGTAGATATCCCAGGTATCAACTCGAAAAGCGCGATCGCCCGTGTTAAACCGAAACCCATCTTCCCAAACCTTCTCTACAGTACCCGTTTGGGTAGTTTGAGCATGACCTACATGTGGTAGTGCTGCCGCTACACCGATGCCGCCAGCAATTAAGCCAAACACGATAAGACGATTCATTACAATACTCCGTGAAGTAAACGAAACAAGCTCAATGGAATAATCCAAGTGAATGAAACAACCCTATCAAAGGAGTATGACCCAAATATGACAGTAAGTTTTTTATCTGCGTGTGCCAGCGAAAATTGCTGGTTTTACAGTTGTTTTTATAATATTGCTTTTCACAATTTCCACAACATTGGTCTTCTATGCCAACGCCCCGTTTGGAAAGTGTCCTAAGAAGGGAGTGATGAAACATAAAAAGTGATTTGGAACTTCTGTGGCCTCTACGCTTTTTGGGTGGGCTGAATATAGCTATTTGCCTTTACGATGGCTGGTCTGTGGGACAGCAGATGCGATTGCCTGTCTGCCATCTCCTCGTTTTTACACCTCAGTCATCGCAGGCTTTAAAGTAACTCTTCTGATTCTCTTAACTTGAGCGTACCGCACTCAGAGGTATCAACCAAATCGAAAACTCGAAACAGCAACCCCCCCAAACAATGTATTGTAGTGACCCCCAAAATGAGGACAGCCCTGAGAGAGAGTGATCTGTAGTCCATAAGGGGGCAGAGATCAGGGCAAATAATCCAGGAAATTACGGTAGCGAATTTAAGGTTAAAGTTGTATTGGAGAGGATTGGTGGTAAACGCAGTGTCAGCAAAGCGAGCCGCGCTCATAAGGTTGCAGCCATTGCCTAAGACCTTAAATGGCTTCTATGGGGTTTTTACGGAAACAGATATCAAATTTGGTTGCTTTCAACTTAGGAATGGGAACAATTATCTACGTGTAGTGCGAAAGTGGTGCGAAAGTAGTGCGAAAGAGTAAGTGTAGTGTGAAAGAGAAAGTCGCTTTAAAGGCTTTTCCTTTTGTTCGTTTAGACTTTTGCAAAGCCGTTGTGTTTCAGCTTTTGAGACATCTCTATTGCTCGTTTTCGGTACTAATGCCTCGCAGGTTCACTTCTCCCATATCCATTACTTTGCATTTGTATAAATATGAAAAATAACATGTACAGAAAAGCTGTTGCTGGCATGGGGTTAGCAGTTCCACTATTGCTCACAGGCGCAGTTTCTAAGTCCGTAGCTAACCCCATAAGCTTGATGGAGAGTCAACTGTTAGCGTCTCAGCCCATCGGCGATACTTTTCAGGGTGAACCAACGATTTCAGAGCGTGCAATTGCCGATGTGGTCACTCGTTCACTCACCGATGTACCTGATCCTGTCCAAGGGTTTTCCCCCCGCCGCGCCAACATGGCTCCCGTTACAACTGCGCAGCAAACTTTACCTAGCGTTGCTCAAGGTCCCTCCGAGGATACATTTTCTCCCCCTACAAATGAAGATATTCGGCAGCAACTGCTGATTGATCCTGATACTAATTTCTCTCGCCCCTTGCCGATTCCCTCTTCTACCTTTCTTACGCCCTCTGCCTATGGTGCAGACTGGGGTGATGCCTTTGTGGGTGTCTCAGGCGCGACGGGGGGGAATGTTCGCAGTACTTTAGATGGTTCTGCTGTGGTGGGTGTAGGCCTCGGCGATGCCGTCGAAAATGTGGGTATTGAGCTGACGACCGCCATTATCAGCTTAGATGGCTTTGCAGAAGACGGTACGGTTGGCTTTAAGCTGCACAAGATTTTTCCTCAGGCCAATCACTTGGGGGTGGCCGTTGGCTGGTCTAATCCTATTAAGTGGGGGGCTGCCGAGACTGAACCTGATACATTCTATGGCGTGGTTACTCAGCGGTTCGACTTGCGCAGTGGCCAATCCAACCCCCTGCCATTAACTACCTCTCTTGGTGTAGGCACCGGCGAGTTTCGCTCTACGGGTGCTATCAGCGCAGATAATAATGCGCTGAATGTTTTTGGCAGCGTGGGCCTACGTGTTGTCCCCGATGTCTCTATTATTTCCAACTGGACCGGCAGTGGTCTCGGCTTAGGGATCTCGGCAACGCCTTTAGACACGCCTTTGGTGGTGACGGCAGGTGTTTCGGATATTACTGATAATACTGCCGATGGTACTCGCTTTATTGGTTCTTTGGGCTACAGCTTCAGCTTCTAACAACAGCTTTTAAAGTGATATTAAAGCGTCCTTTTCTGGCAACTTTCATTTGTAATTTTACAGCCACAGTGCTTGACAAGCCTAACGTGGTTAGTCATCCATTCCTACGAGATTTTTAACCCATGCGAACATTGATAAAAATTCCCTTACTTTCGCTGTTCTGTCTGTTGGCGATTGAAATGGTTTCTCCCACGTTGTCTTTTGCCGGTAGCCGAGGGACTATTCCCCCCGATTCGGGTGCTGGTGGCGTGAGCGATACCTTTTCACAGCCTACTTCTGTGGTCAATGAGATCAATCGTGAGTTCTATGATCTGCTTCAAGAAATTCGTACTCAGCAGTCTGTGTCTATAGTAAACGGACGAAATCTTCCCGTCTCAGCCACTGTTTTTGAGACATTAGTAAGAGCGCTTACTTTGGGTAGCGGTAGCTCACGACTGGGCGTTGATCCTATGCCTTCGGGTGGTAGTTTTACCGAGGGCAATGTGGGTTTACCCGGTGGTAGTGCAGGTCAGAACGGCGGCAATACGGGGGCTGGTGTGGTGGCTGGTCGTAACAAGCCCGGTGGTAATGTATTTACCTTGCGATCGCCTCGTCAGGGTAGTCAGGGTAGTCAGGCTACTCAGGCTACTCGCCGCAATGCTCACAGTCGTGCGACTCCCCAGCCTGGCCTGAGCGATCAAGCGCTAGCGGCTGTGAGTGCTTTGGAGCAACAAATCCTAGCAGAAACAGGGTTAATGATTGATATCGACATTTTGAGTATTTCTGAGCGAAACTACAAAACGGCTGTTGAGGCGTCCAATCGTATCGTGCGTCAGCTCAATAGTGAACAGCTCGCGGCGGTTTTTGAGTCTCCCACGTTCATTGCCCTACTGAAGTTGTTGGGCAATGTTGACTTTGATGATCGCAATGAAGAGGCTCTTCTCTTAAGCATAGAAGGGAGCGGCTTGGGTTTGCCGTGGATGAGTTTACGCGATGTGGCAAGCGGTGCTCAGTAATTCAGCTGCTGGCTGAATGTGCCAAAGTGCATAGCTAAGTGCATAGCTAAGTGCATAGCTAAGTGCATAGCTAAGTGCATAGCTAAGTGCATAGCTAAGTGCATAGCTAAGTGCATAGCTAAGAGGCAGCAATCGGAAAGGACATTATCCCTGATAGTGTCCTTTTCTTATTGCGCAACAGTGAAATAGGCAGGGTAATATCGCTTACCCATACCTGCTGCTCTTGCCAAAAACCAGAGGGCTTGTTGGAGGAATTCGTTACGCACTTTCAGCCCTGCGCGATCGCTTTGCTTCCTGCTTAATCTCTCAGAAGGCGGATGAAGATACCCCGCCGCTGCGAAATCATTAGAGGGTAATAAGGCGTTGCCCCAAACGACTCGCCGCGCTAATTTGGAGATATAAAACATGTCTGACACGACAACAATTGCGACTAAACTTGCTGATCTAAAGCTGTTTCAAAGCACGCTGATTGAAATTGGTCCAAAGCTGATGAGCGAAACCAATGATCCCAAGATTCGCGAACGGCTAGAGAAAATAGTCAGCCAAGATAGAGAAAATATTGGTGATATTGAAGAGGCGATCGCGAAGTTTGACAACCGTGCCGAGCCTCGGGATATCACTCAAAAGCATGTTGAAAAAGTAAAAGAGATGATGAACGGCTCTGAGCTGACTACATATGACAAATTCTTTCAGTACGAGCTGCTCAAGCATCAGCAAACAATGACCGGATTAGTGATACACAAGGCTGCACAGTCCCTAAGTGACGACCTCCAAGACGCCATGGAGCCCCTCAACGGCGTGAACTTTGAAAACCGCGCTCATCAGGAAGTGCTCAAAGGCGTTCTGTACTTTGTGGGTACCCGCGAAATGACAGGCCAAGAACCCGATATGGGACTTTGGGCCAGTGTTGAGCAAGGTATTGCCGCGCTCAAAGGGGCCGTTGGCAGCGCTGTTGGCTAAGGAATAGCTCTCAATAAAGGTTCAATAAGAACTTAAGAAAGGCTCAAGAAAGGCCCCTACAAGACCAAAATCTTGTAGGGGTCTAACGCTTTATGCACTCTGAGAATCTGTGCCTACACGGAATCTGTGCCTACACGCCTGTTCCTACGGGCACATTGGCATGCTGAGGATGAATCGCTACGCCTGCCTGCATCGCTGCATATAGCCGGTTCAAAGCATTGATATAGGCATAGGCCGACGCTACAACAATATCGGTGTTAGCCGCATGCCCCGAATAAATTCGATCTCCATTGCGCACGCGAATGGTCACTTCACCCATTGCATCAATGCCTGCTGTTACCGACTGCACCGAATATTCAATGAGGTCATTTTCGATATCAACAATCCGATTTATCGCTCGATAAATCGCATCTACAGGGCCTGTTCCTACCGAAGCATCTGTTAGATCGCGACCATCAGGCATCCGCACAGTAATGGTCGCGGTCGGCTGCGCATTGCTACCGCAAGAAACCTGAATCAAATCGAGCTTGAAGTGCTCAGCGACTTGCAAAATCTCGTTGTTGACAATGGCCTCTAAATCTCTGTCGCTAATTTCTTTCTTTTTGTCAGCAACATCTTTAAAGCGTAAAAAGGCCTTATTTAAGTCTTGATCGCTCAGCTCAAAACCCAGTTCGCTGAGTCTGGTTCGAAACGCATTACGCCCAGAGTGCTTGCCCAGCACAATTAAGTTGTTGTTGAGCCCAATGGATTGCGCATCCATAATCTCGTAAGTCAGGCGGTTTTTTAGCACCCCGTCTTGATGAATGCCCGACTCATGCGCAAACGCATTGGCACCCACAATTGCCTTGTTAGGCTGTACTAGCATCCCCGTCATGTTAGAAACCAACCGCGAGGCTTTATAGATTTCTTGGGTGTTGATATTGGTTAGCGGTGCTTCTGATTCTACCGGCAAACCAAAGAACGGATTGTAGTACTGACGGCGTACATGCAGCGCCATTACCAACTCTTCTAAAGCGGCATTGCCTGCGCGCTCACCAATGCCATTAATGGTGCATTCTAGCTGTCGCGCCCCTGCTTTAACGGCTTCTAAAAAGTTTGCCACTGCTAGGCCCAAGTCATTGTGACCATGTACCGAAATCACAGCTTTTTGAATGCTGGGCACGTTGGCCTTAATGCCCCGAATTAAATCACCAAACTCGCCCGGCGTTAAATAACCGACCGTATCAGGAATGTTCAAAGTCGTTGCGCCTGACTGAATGGCACGCTCTAACACCTGATACAAAAATTCAGGCTCGCTACGACCCGCATCTTCTGGAGAAAACTCAATATCGTCTGTAAAGCTTTTTGCATAAGACACCATCTCTTCAGTGATAGAGAGCACCTCGGCGCGCGACTTTTTGAGCTTGTACTTCATGTGAATGTCTGAAGTTGCCAAAAAGGTGTGAATGCGTCCTTTGGCCGCAGGCGCGATCGCCTTGGCTGCTGCTTCAATATCGCCTTTGGTAGCCCTAGCAAGCCCACAAATGACCGGCCCATCTGGTAGGCCCACTTCGCCTGCAATTGTCTGTACCGCTTCAAAGTCTCCAGGACTCGCAAATGGGAAACCCGCCTCAATAATATCTACCTTCAGTCGCGCCAGCTGCTTGGCCACTGCCAGCTTTTCAGCCACATTCATGGTGGCTCCGGGTGACTGTTCACCGTCACGTAGCGTCGTATCAAAGATCAGTACTCTTGGCTGGGTCATCACAAAAAAGTCCGGTTGAGGAGTATAAAGCCCACTTCAAAATATCTATTGTAAGGGTGAGTGCTTCAATCGGGAGCCCTAAAATACTGATTTCTTAGCTATTTTTGCGCTCAACTAGCTATTGCTCAACTAGCCATTGCTTAACTAGCTATCACTTGGCTAGCTATTATTTGGCTAGCTATCGCTCAACATTAACAAAATTGGAACAAAATCGAGCTTATTGAGTTCACCCGCTGGGTCTAGAACGTTACCGCCCTCTACTAGCTGCGCTTGGCCCTTACGATTCCCATTAGAAAAAATCAGCGGCACATTAGCGGCTCCCCTAACCGGAATGAATTGAATCTTAGACGGTATCGGGCAAACTAAGCAGCCCGCAAATACTCGACCTCAAAACCGTGATACATCGGTTGCACGCCTGAAGAGAGGAGTGCCTTTAGCTTGGGAATGACGCCACTGTTGTAAACGCGAAACTCATTGGTGAGTTTGGCATGCTTGGTTCTGACCGCTTGGTTAATGACCATCGACCCCTTGGGATCTGATTCTGAGCGATGAAAGGTGCCTGGGGGAATGCGTAGAATATGACGATTGGCATCTAAACGTACGACATGATACGGGCAGTCCCATTCAAAATTGATGAGGTGAAACGTACGGCCGCCCGAAAGTGCTAGCAAATTATCTTCCTGTCGAGGATGAAGATAAAACTGCCAACTGCTATCCTCGGCATTATTTGGGCTAATGGCTGGCCCAGTGTGGCAAACTAAATCCCGCGCATTAGAAGAAGGTACTGTAATGTCAAAAAACTGAACGCTAGGGGTATCCCTAAACTTTTGAAACTGAACTAGCTCGAACATGATTAGGAACCCCGTGAAAGACTAATACAAAAGGAATCGCGAATTGTTGTTACCTTAGCCTTGGCCCTACTAGAGGATCAAACCGCCTGCTGAGGGATATCTATGCGGAAAGCGAATAGAAGTTGGCTATGAACATTTTTCAGCTTGAGGTGCTCTCTACCGTTGTAGAGAGAGGGACATTTTCAGATGCAGCTTTAGACCTGGAAGTTTCACAGTCGGCAGTGAGCCGGGCGATCGCTGCTTTAGAAGCTGAGCTGGGCGTTCCTTTGCTGTCTCGGGGACGCTTTGGCGCTAAGCTCACACCCGTGGGTGAGCGTGTACTCAATCATGCCCATAAAATGCTGGATCTCAAAGAGCACATAGACTACGAAGTGAATTTAGAAAAAGGGCTCTATCACAGTCGCCTACGCATCTCTTCTTTTCGCAGTGCAGCGACGCATTTACTGCCCGCGAGTATCGCCCGCTTTCGGCAGCAGTTTCCTTCAGTTGAGGTGACCCTCTCTGAACTTGATCCGGCAGGGGTAGAACAATCCTTAAGAGAAGGTCAGACAGATATTGGCTTGATCCCGCTCCCTCGGTCGGAGGAATTTAACACGATTGAAATCGCTCGCGATGAGTACGTCGTTTTGCTCCCAAAGACAGACTCACCGCCACCCAAAAATCTGACCTGGGAGGATCTTTCTCCACTGTCGTTTATTTTGTTTAACTACGCGGAATGTACGAGTGCGGTAAAAGGCCATTGGGCACAGTGTGGCCAGTCGTTTGAAGTGGGCTATGTGATTAAAGAAGACTCGACTATTGTCAGCATGGTGGCGCAGGGGTTGGGCGCGGCAGTGCTGCCTAGACTCGCCGCGCTACCGATTCCAGACGGGGTGTATGTGCGATCGCTACCTACCCGTCTCAGTCGAATTATTGGCGCAGCGACGCTGGCAACTACCCCTCACGCGCCCGCCGTTAAAATGTTTTTAGATGTGTTGAGTCAAAAAGGAATGTTTGCTCACCAGACGCAAGCGTGAGATAAACCCAAGCGCCTACAAGTTACTGAGAATTTGCCCAAATAGCCCATGGAAAAAGCCACCAAAAATTTATTTTGGTGGCTTTTTCCATTGATAAATGGCGTTAACTGAATCAAGCAATCATCAGCCGCCCGCAACTGCTGGCACGATGCTGACTTCATCACCATCATTAAGCGCCGTCTCTTTATTGTCTAAAAAGCGAATGTCTTCACTGTTCACATAAAAGTTCACGAAGCGCCGGAGTTCACCCGTATCGTCACAAAGACGTTTTTTGATGCCTGGAAACTTATCCTCTAGCGTGTTCATCAGTTCAATGATGTTGCCGCCCTCGCATTCTACGGTGGCTTCGTCATTGGTGAATTTTTGCAGAGGCGTTGGAATTAAAACCTTAACAGCCATGTTTTTACGATGGAATTAACTAAACGATTATTGAGAAGGATGAATGAAAACTGATCAGATGTAAATGTCTGCACATTAATGTCTGCACGTTAATGTCTGATCAGCAGTGTCTGATCAGCAATGTCTATAGATTGGCTAGCAATCGGCTATACCTGGGTTTGCTGCCACTCTAGGCGGTTGAGTGTATTGGCTCGCTCCCATGCCCGCTCAAAGCTGTCTAGCTTTGGCTCAATGGTGAGCGGCTCACCAATATAGCCCTGCACAGATTCTGTAGTCTTTAGACCGTTTCCGGTGATAAAGGCAACTGTGGTTTCTTCAGGGTCAATCTTACCGGCTTCTACCAGCTTTTTAAGCACGGCAATGGTGGTTCCGCCTGCCGTTTCCGTGAATATGCCTTCGGTCTCAGCCAATAGCTTCATACCGTCAATAATTTCAGCATCTGTGACATCTTCAATGTTGCCATTGGTTTTACGCGCGACTTCTAAGGCGTACATGCCGTCTGCCGGATTGCCAATTGCAATAGACTTAGCAATTGTGTTGGGCTTCACTGGCGTAATAAAGTCGCGGCCTTCTTTGAAAGCCTGCGAAATTGGTGAGCAGCCTTCTGCCTGCGCACCGCTAAAGCGAACGGCTTTGTCGGCGACGAGTCCTGTTTTTACAAACTCGTTAAAGCCCTTGTAGATTTTGGTGAATAAGGAGCCAGACGCACAGGGCGCAACAACATGGTCAGGTAGCTGCCAACCCAGCTGTTCGGCAACTTCAAATCCAAGTGTTTTAGAACCTTCGGAGTAGTAAGGACGCAGGTTGATGTTTACAAAGCCCCAGCCGTGAGTGTTTGCAACTTCAGAGCACAGGCGGTTAACCTGGTCGTAGTTGCCTTTGACGGCCATGAGGGTGGGGTTATAAATGAGAGTGCCAAGAATTTTACCGGCTTCTAGGTCAGCGGGAATAAACACGCAGCATTCTAGACCTGCATGGGCTGCGATCGCGGCGGTAGAGTTGGCTAAGTTACCTGTACTGGCGCAAGAAACAGTAGAAAAGCCAAGCTCTTTAGCGCGGGTAAGTGCGACCGAAACCACTCTGTCTTTAAAGCTGAGTGTCGGCATATTGACTGCGTCGTTCTTAATGTAGAGATTTTTAAGACCGAGCTGTCGGGCCAATCGATTTGCTTTCACTAGCGGCGTCATGCCAGTGCCCACATCAATGGGTGTATCGGTTTCAACGGGCAAAAAAGCCTTGTAGCGCCAGATAGAGTGAGGGCCTGCCTCGATTGTTTCGCGTGAGACTTGGTTTTTGATAGCCTCGTAGTCGTAAGCAACTTCTAAGGGGCCAAAGCACACATCTTCACAGACATGCTTGGCGCCTAGTCCATATTGCTCGCCGCATTCCTTACACTGAAGCGCTGTAAATGTCTTTTGTAAGGCGGCTTTCCCCAGGCTGTTAGGGGAGGCAACGAGTCTATCAATAGCTTGAGTCATTCAATTAGCCCTCTTAAAACTAGTGTGAGAAGCTGCCTAGCCATGGAACGAAGCTGGGCGAGTCAACGGGTGGATAAAACAGATGTAATTTTTATGAAGTGAAACGATAGTAGCATGGCAAATAATACACAGCAAACATACCCGACAAAAAGAGTCGGGATTAAAAAATAAAAAGTAAGAGTGTCCTCTATTGCTCTGCGAAGAGTGTCCTCTATCTATTGCTCTGCATTTATCTATTGCTCTGCATTGACAGCTTTATTGATGACTTTGGCGTTATGACTTTGGCGTTATGACTTTGGCGTTATGACTTTGGCGTTATGACTTTGGCGTTACTGAGCTGAAAGCGGCTGGGTGGACAGTGTCTGTAGCCTTTTCCAATCGGCAGAGTGCATCATCCAGCGGCTGAGGTTTACCTTTTCTTGCTCTATATATAAGGTGGTGCTGTTTTTGATTTGAAACTGGCTAAAGGAGGTGAAGGGGTATCGTTTTACTGGGCTCCCCAGGAGGTTGTAAATGGTGAGGCGGTTAGGCGCGATCGCAAAATAGGGCCGAGTTAAATACAAAAAGCCCACGATGATCAAAAGCACGCCCAGCACAGCAGCCCCAATCAAACCACCTTCTAAGAGCATGACTTTTAGGCTCAGGCTAGCGACCCCTATACCCAAAATTAAGAGAACACTGCCTAGCGATCGCCGATAACGACCCTTAAAGGGCGCATCTTCTGACGGGAGTTGAGCTGTAAAAGAAGAACTTGCCATTTAATTATGCTCGGAGATGACTCAAGGATTCGGCACAAGACTTGGAAAAACGAATTTTAAGCAGGTGCGCTCAGCTACATCGGGATTTGGCTCAATGACAAATTCGCCTTTAATCAGCGGCAGCGCTATTTCAGCCGTCGTTAAAATGAGCCCAGTTGAGAGCTGAATGTTCTCAATGAATTGAGAGGCAGCGAGTTTGGGGCTAATTCCTTTGTCTTGTGTTGAATCTGCATCTGAATCTGAAACACGAGCCGCTAAGCCTTCAGCAGCATTCGTATCCGCAGCATTCGTATCCGCAGCATTCGTATCCGCAGCATTAGCTACGTTCTCCAGCTCTGCTCGAAGCGCAGCAGCAGAGCGATCTTTCCCTGAGGCCGCATGACTATCACTCTCAATCGTAATTACAACAGATTGTTCTTTTGTTTGCGCGGTTAGTTTCAGCGTTTTGGTATGTGGAATAGCATCTTGTATTAGGCTGATCAAAATGTTCTGTAGCCACTTTGCATCGGTGTAAATTTCCAGTTCGTCTGAAGGGGAGTCTACAGTGAGACGTACGTTTTGATTGGCGGCCTGTAGCGATATGTTCATTTCTACTTCAGGCAGTAAAAAGCTCAAGTCTACCGGTTCTAGCTGAGGCGACTCGCGACCCACATCTAGCTTAGAAACTGCTGCAATCCGATCAAAAAGCGCCAGCATTTTTAGTGCTGCCATTTTCGACTGCTGGATAAACTCTCTTTGTTCTTCAGGGCTTTCACACAAGTCTTCTAAAATTAGCTGATGCAGGCTAACAATTGTGTTGACAGGCGATCGCATCTCATGAGATGTGCGCGCCAAAAACCACTCTTAAACCGTTCGAGCGCCAGCAGTCGATGATAGGCTAGCGGCCAATTTTGATCGTCATCTGTGCTGGAAATATCTGAGGTCATTGTTTTTAATATTTGAAGTCAATATTTGAAGTCATAAAATTAACGATAAAGTCTTATTTGAAAGCGTCACTTCTTAAAGCGTCACTTCGCCTTGGCGTAAAACTTGCCACCCTTGGCCAGTCCATTTAACCACGGTAGAAGGCTTTCCGCTGCTAACGGCAGGATGATCAGAGGCTGCTACAGATAAAATTAGGGCATCGGGGAACGTTTGTGAAATATCTACGGGTGAAATCAGCGGGGGTTGCCCCGAAAGGTTGGCGCTCGTTGTGGCTAGAGGGCCAGTTTGAGAAAGTAGCTCAATTGCCAGCGGATGATTCGGCACTCGAATGCCTAACGTTCCCGTATTTTCAGGATTCATCATTTTGGGTGCTTTGTCGCTAGCGGGTAAAACCAATGTCAGCTGTCCGGGCCAGTGCCGAGCTGTGATGGCTTGCCAGGTTGCGATCGCCTCAGCATTGCCGACTACATAGGGCAACAAATCGGCCAAAGAGGCTCCCATCAAAATTAGCGGCTTTTCAGGCGGACGGCGCTTAGCCCGATAAATTAGCTCCGCGTGAGATGGGCGGGTTGCGATCGCCGGCACCGTATCGGTTGGAAAGCTAACCAAAACAGGACGCTCAGCCAGAGATGCAACCATCTTTTCCAATGAAACTTCTACCATGTTCATACCCTTTAATCAGCCCCTTTAACGAGCGTAATCATTGTAAGCGTTGCAGGGCTTCTTTCCAAGGGATGGAGGGCATCCTGATAACAATAACAATTTGTGGATGACTTGTTCCTTATGTCTAAGTATCTAGACTCTGATCAATCCTTTAATGGACTTCAGCAAGCGGCATACCAGCTCTCTTCTTGTACCGATCAGATTTTCCTGCAAATCAAGCAACAACAGACCTTGAGTCAAATAATTGATTGCATTCGGTCATCGCAGGATCTAGACACACTTTTCAAAACGACAGCGACGGAAGTTCGAGAGTTGCTGAATGCAGATCGGGTGGGCGTATTTCGATTTATGCCAGGGAGCAGCTGGGATGAAGGTGAATTTGTCTCAGAAGATGTGAACATCAACTTTGCTTCGGCGATGGCCGAAAAAGTACATGACCACTGCTTTGGGTCACAGTTTGCGGCTTACTACACCGAAGGCCGAGTTCAGGCTGTGACCGATATTCACAATGCGGGGCTCAGCGATTGCCATATTCGGGTGCTATCCCAATTTCAAATTCGAGCGAATTTGATTGTGCCTGTACTAAAGGGTAAGGAACTATGGGGATTATTCTGTATTCATCAGTGTGCGCATCCTCGCCGCTGGGAACTAGGAGAAATAGAGTTTGCAAAAAAAATAGCCGGACATTTTGCGATCGCGCTCCAGCAAGCCGAATATATAGAGCAACTACAAGATAAAGTGACCCGGTTAGATCAAGCCAAAGCCCATGAAACAGCGATTTTCAATATTACGAACCGAATCCGTCGCTCCTTGGGCTTAGAAACGATTTGCGAAACTGCGACTGAAGAAGTTCGTCAGTTACTCGCCGTAGATCGTGTGGCGATTTATCGCTTTAATCCAGACTGGAGCGGGGACTTTCGATTTGAGTCAGTGGCCGAAGGTTGGAATTCCTTAGCCGGTGTGACTGCCACAATTGCGGATACGCACCTAATGGAAACCCAGGGAGGCCGTTACGCCAACAATGAAACCTTTGCCGTTGCGGATATTTACAAAGCAGGACATGCCGAATGCCACGTGGCATTGCTGGAAAGATTTCAGGCGAAAGCTTATGCAATCACCCCGATTTTTCAAGGCGAGCGTCTCTGGGGTTTGTTAGCTGCTTTTCAAAACGATGCCCCTCGGCAGTGGGCGAAAGAGGAGATCGATCTGCTCGCGCAGATTTGTGAACAGCTAGGAATTGCGATTCAACAAGCGGAATCTGTTTGTAAAATACAAGCGCAGTCGAGAGAACTCAAGCAAACCCTAGAAGATTTGCAGCAGTCGCAAATGCAGCAAATTCAAAATGAGAAAATGGCGAGCTTAGGTCAGCTGGTTGCAGGGGTCGCCCATGAAATCAACAACCCCATCAACTATATCCACGGCAATATTAAGCATATCGGTCAATACGTGGAGGCGCTTCTGCCCCTCGTTGCCTTCTATCAGCAGCAGGGTTCTAACTCGGCGACAGACATCAAAACAAAAGAGATAGCAGAGGATATTGACTTCGATTTTATTCTCGAAGATTTACCCAAACTGTTAGCTTCAATGAGAATGGGAACCGAACGTATCCGTAGCATTGTTCTATCGCTTCGAAATTTCTCTCGCTTAGACGAAACTGGCTGTAAAGCGGTCGATATTCATGAAGGGCTTGAGAGCACTTTACTAATTCTCGGCAACCGAATCAAAGATTGTAACAACCCGAAAGGGATAGAAATCATTAAAAACTATCAGCAGATTCCTTTAATAGACTGCTACCCAGCCCAACTCAATCAGGTGTTTATGAACCTTTTGGCCAATGCGCTTGATGCTATTGAAGAAGCCATTAAAGCGAAATCACTAAATGACGAAAGCCCTGATAGTCGGCCAACGTATAAGATTTGGATCAGTACACAGTTAAACGAACAGGAGCAAGTGGAACTCCGGATTCGAGATAACGGTATTGGATTAAAAGAGGCAATCGTCCATAAAGTTTTCGATCACTTCTTCACCACTAAGCCCGTCGGCAAGGGCACTGGTTTGGGCTTAGCGATTTCCAGAAAAATCATTATGGAAAAGCATTTTGGCACACTCAGTTTAAACGCCATGCCTGGCCAAGGTGCAGAGTTTATAGTGTGTTTACCTACTAAGCTGAAAAGCGATCTTACGCCAAAGCGTTGAGTTCGGCTCTCAGCGTTGAAATGATTTTCGCCATGAATAACCCATCAAGCGATGTCAAAAGTTAGTCTGTTTGTTGACAACTCCAACAAACCTCAATGATTAGGGATTCGACAAGCGCGATCTCCTCACAGCCCTTTTCACCAAATACTATAGCCTCACTTCGCCAGCCTCACTTCGCCAGCCTCACTTCGCCAGCCTCACTTCGCCAGCCCCACTTCGCCCGATGTTTCTCCACGGCCTCAAAAATCTGTAAAGATTGCGCAAAAATAACTTGAACTATTATGATTGTTTCATCGGCAATATTTGATAATTTCATTCTCCATGAAAAGTGTTCGGTTTTATCCTAAGGGCTATCCTAAGGGCTTGAGTGAGTTCCGCACTACTTTTGTTTGTCCAACGTAAAGGCCACAGATTTAGATTATAATACTCTTATCCTGATTCAAAGAGATAGGCGATCGCATCCCTTCTTCGACAAAAGTGTCTTTGCTCGTTTGGCACTCCCTGAAAAGGAACTCCGAATCAAATTAGACACTTTTGCGAATGGATTAGCCAGGAGATTTGTTTTTTTAAGTCGTTTGGGCTTTTGCTCTGGCTGCTTCAAAAAGCGATAGCTCAAAAAAGTATTTTGATAGCGAATCTTCATGTCCTCACCTTGGCACAGATGCTGAAAAGCAGCAGCAGAATATCCCATATAGTGAATTCGATTAATGGGCTTTAAGCCCTCGTAGTTATAAAGCACTTCTACAGCTACAAACGGATCGGCATTAGCACAGTTGCCGGTTCTTTCTTTACTGTTGGGGCTTTTGGTAAAGTTAAATAGGGGGCGATCGCAGCCCAGCGTCATATAGTTAAACAAAAATGCATCGTCCCACCAGCCGTTGCTATTAATCCAATTAATCTCTCCCTTTTCAATCAAACGGGTCTTTAAGGCTTGCAGCTGATCGCGACCAAAAATGCCTCGCTTCGATCCAAAAAAGCTAGAGCAATGCAGCCGAGCCCGAATATCAGCTTCTGTAAAGAGGCCCGACTGTTTAACCAGTGGAATATTCAGAGCCGCAGTTGCCTCTGGCTTAGCATGTTCCCAGTCGTCAAAAACAAAATCGTATCTGTCTAATTTTCCAAAGATATTGTCTATTGGTCTCATCGCCAAGCTATCGCCATCAAAAAACACAAACTTGTCAAAAACACCATCAAAAGCTGCAAACTTACGATGCAAACGACCTTTACACCAGCGAGGATGAGAAAAATTAGTAGCCTTGGCGCGAGGATGCGCCGCAACCACTTCTTGGGCAAAGGTTTCCCATCGCTCAATGGCCTCTCTATTACAAAATAAAGTAACATTGGGCCGCGAGTCTATTTCTTCTTTAACCCGATCTAACTGATCATCAAAAGGAATGACACAAACAGGAATATCCAGACCAATATTAACTTCAATACTATTGAGAAGCGCCACTAACTGATCATAAACATAATCATTAGCTAGTGTGTAGATACCGCATGAGTTCATTTTAAAGATACCTCAAAAAACAACGATCAGATGAACAGTTGAAATACAGGTAAAACACACACCTAATATATTAATTTGCTAATTTATTTATAATACTTACAATACTAGTATATTTAAGTATAAGTGGTGTCATAGTTAGTATTAAATTGCCCGCATCTTTTCGTAGATAAGAAAACAGTTAGAGAGCCGCAATACATCATTTGTCAACACAGGGGCTCAGTGAGGCGGTGGTTAATGAAACAAGCGTTACTATTAAGCCTTAGCGCAAAGGTATTTTCATTAACTGCACATTCCTCAAGCGAGATCCTGTCAGGTATCATTTTTTACATCCCTTCTTCTCTTTCCTTCTGACATCTTTAAAACAAACACCTTTAAAACAAACATTAATTGGTAATCATTGTTACATTCTCTCTAGCAGGCATCACCACTATGAGTTTTTATCCTAAAACCTTGCAAACAAGCGTTCAGAATTCAAAGAGAAAAGCTCGCAAGCTCTCTAAAAAATTAGGCTTAGGTGTCACTCATCGGGCCCCTTACGATAATGTATTTCACTGCTGCGTGCAAAAAACGGCTAGCCAGTGGTTTAAGGCCATCTTTAGTGATGACATTTTTTATCAAAATACCGGACTGCCTGCTCAGACATACAGCAAGGTGGGCCTACGTCAGGACAGGTACGGCGCAGTGCCGCTCAAAAGGGTCGCAACGCCGCTTTATATCAATCATGCCAACTATTTGGCAATTCCTAAGCCCAAGCACTACAGAACTTTTTTTGTAACCCGCGATCCGCGAGATATTATAGTCTCTTTTTATTTTTCGACCCGGTACTCTCATCCTTTAATGGCCTACATCCCGAGGATGAGAAAAGAACTAGAAACCCTAACTCACTCAAACGGCCTCAAGTATGTTACCGATCAGCTCAATGAAATGGGCGTGTTTGAGGCTCAAAACTCTTGGGCCAATGTAAACGATGCACAGCATAAAGTTTTTCGATACGAAGATCTCGCTAGCGATAATCGCGCTTTTTTAAAGAATTTGCTGGACTATCTAGAGATTGATCTATCGCCTAATAAGTTTGATATTTTATATGATGAACATGCCTTTGAAAATCTTTCAAAAGGGCGAGGGCAGGGAGAAGAAGACATTAATTCGCACTACCGCAAAGGCAAGGCTGGCGATTGGAAAGAATATTTTGACGATGCGGTTATGGCTCATTTCGCAAGGGTAACCGGTAACCTATTGAATGTTTTAGAGTATACAACGGAATGATTCGGCTTACTTACGGGGACCAGCAACAGTTTCGCTTTCGACATAGCGATATCAATATTTTGGGAGCAGTAGACCCTGTAAACAATGTCGAGCTTATTAAGCGCTCAGAATATTGCCTTAATGGCAGTGAGCCCGTCCATTTTTATATTGAGCCCAAGGTTGAAAAAAAAGGCCCTGGCAAATATCCCTATGGCTGTTATACGCCCGCTTGTCATCGGCTAAGAGATCGACCCGGTCACTTTAATCTTGAAATTTCGGTTAATCATCCTAAACTCATGAAAGGATGGAACACTGTTAGCATAGAAGTTGAATATGGCGACCAAGCGCTTGAGCACAAAAGTGTTGAGTTTCATTGGAACCCTCATCCCATTCCTCTGCCCTTGTCGCTCACCGATTTGAGCACAGAGTCCTCTATTCAAGCAATAGGCCAAGCCATTAATGGTGCTTTTGAGATTGACGCTGAGCGCAATGTGATTCGTTCGCGATCGCCCGTTGGCTCCGATGTGCTTTTTTTAATCGGATCTCCTCACCAAAGCCAGGAAGCAACCTACGATGTGAGGTTCACTGGCAGAAAAGTCTTTATGGGCGTTAGTGACTTTTTTACAGCGCATGTAGAACAATCTCCAGACTTGGGAATTAAGCCGGGTTATTGTACCTCAGGGCTAGCTACCATCAACGCTCAGGGCAATGCCCAGGTGTGGATCGCCTGGGGCGACAATTTAATCGATAACGAGCAAGAATGGGTCGTAAAAACAGCAGAAAATACAGCGTGGATCGATATTGAACTGCATCGGCTCTATAGTGTGAGACACCAAACGATTATTGGCAACGGCATTAACGGCAGTCGGTTTAAAATTTGGCCTAAAGACAAACCCGAACCTAAGGCGTGGCTATGCGAAGAGCACAATAAAGGGCTAGATCCAAAATTCCCCCGCAATCAGCAAGCCTCTTTTGGTTTGTTTCAGTATTTTGGCTCGCCCACAGAGTGGTCTAACATTGTTGTTAAAGCCTTAGAGATTGACCCAAGGTCTATCAAGCTCAGGCGAACCAAAAAGAACTACGCTAAACGCCTTCTGACAAAGCTGGCAGCCTACCGAAAGCAATATCTGAAACTATTGAAAAACTATTGAAAAACTAGCAAAAGTAAGTGAACTCTCAAATTATTTGAGTCCATGCCCATCAGGTAAATCGACGTGCCAACACCAGTTTAGTCGCGATTTTGAGATCTTCTCTGAGTCGATAGCGCTTCTTCCTGAGCCAGTTGAGCAGATGAAAACAACAAACTCCACGCTCTGAAAAGCTAATCGGGGCTCTCCAAGTGGCTTTGAAGTATTCAAAGAATATTTTCCACCGAGGAAAGGTGATTTTGCCAGTTTTAGTAGGGTCAAACCAGGCAGTGTAAAGATGGTAGCGCGATCGCGCAATTTCAGTAGACTGCTTTTCGTGGTATCTAGGAAAAAAGAGATATTCGGGAATTTGGTGAAAACGACCCAAAAAAGAAAGCTGTACTAGCAGCACGCCATCTGCATGAGCATAATATCCAATCAAATCGGTTTGCTTTAAAACATCCGCCCGGATTACCCCATACACCTGATAGCATCGATGGTCTCCAAACTTGCGATCGCCAAATAAAAGCCCGTAAAACCGCTCGCTAGGCTTTTCGGAGTCAGTATTTAACTGAATGTCGTACTTACCTCGGGCCTTGCAGTTGGGTTCAGCAATGACATGGGCCATCGCATGACACAGCACCACAGAATCGTCGTTATCTAGGATTTCAACAGACTTTTCAACCAGTTCTGGTGCTAACAAATCGTCGTAGGCTGCCCACCTAAAGTATTCACCCCGTGACAGCTCAAACACATAGTTATGATTCCAGGCAGGACCCCGATTTTCTTCGTTGCGATAGTAACGAACCCGAGCGTCTTTTGCAGCATAGGCACGACAAATTTCCTCGGTATTGTCCGTAGAAGCATTGTCGGCAATAATGAGCTCAAAATCTTGAAAGGTTTGAGCTAGGATAGCCTCTAGAGTTTCTGAGAGATATTTCTCTCCGTTGTAGACGGGTAAACCAATACTTACCCGAGGCTGAGTGCATGAAGGCATAAGGATTACTCAACTATAGCCATCGTACGATGGCCTTAATTTTTCTTAGCTTATTTATTGACTTATTTGTTGACTTATTTTCTGGGCTCGCTTTCTTGAGTTAGATGCTCCCTAAAGTCGCGCAGCACAAATGATTCACAGAGGCCGTTTAACACCTGATATGATTTCTAACATGGTTTATTGATTTGAATTTATTGCTCACGCTCTCTTCATATTTTTTCTGAGTAATCAAGTTAAATATTTATATTCCAAAGAAGAATATATGAGTTTATTTCTCTGTAACAAAGTATGCTGCCGAGGCCACTTTGGGGAGCGTCTCGACAGCATAAAATGAAGTTATTAGTTAAAAGTAATCTAAGTTTTTAGTTAAAATAGGCCAGTGATGAACCCAATCGCAGTGGGCAGTAGCCGCTTACGAGTTTCTCTGGCAATAATTCCAAGCACCGCCGATGGACGATTGTCGCTTCTAACAACCATTAAGGCCTCTTGTGCAATCTGCCGCGTTCTAGAATCTTGATTGTTGACCAAATCATGTAGAAGCGGAATAGCCGGGAGTGCCTGTTCACCGAGTTGTGCGAGGGCAGAAATGGCTAGTTCGCGAACTTTATCACTGCCGTTATCACTCATGTTGCCACTGTGCTCAGAAGCAGCTGCCGCAATGAGGGTTGGCAAAATCAAATCGCGATCGCCTGTCAAAGTCCATAGCGCATCTGCTGCATATAGCTGAGTTAAAATATTCTCACTGCTTAGCGCTGCTGTAAGCGCCGGTACCGAACGCGCCTGCACGCTAAACGCTGCCCCAATCCCCGCTAGGTTTGTTTTTGTCGGCTCCACAAAAGCAACAGATTCTAAACCAACACTTTCTAGCCCAGCCAGTGCAGAAGCACCGGGCCTTTTTACGATAGGGCGCTGTTCTACTGAAGTTTGTTCTACTAGAATTTGTTCTACTGGAATTTGTTCTACTAGAACTTGCTCTCTAACAATGCTGCCGCTAGTCGATAGGTTAGAAATTAGCGACTCGGAAAGATCAGAAGAATGAGAAGGATCAGAAAGTGATGCAGGTGCGATCGCCTCTAGCGCCATACCATCTGCCTGCAAAGCTACCATTAGCTCTAACATGGCCTCATCATGCTCTTTTATTGAAGCTTCAGCCACTGACTCAGCAGCAACGGGCTCAGCAGCAACGGGCTCAGCTGGATAAGTCAAAACCGCTTCAGTCACCAATGGATCTTCAACTCGGCTCTGACTCTCCTGTGCGAAAGTAGGCATTGCCGTCAAACTCAAAGGCAACGATACAGAAACAGCAAAAGCAGTGCGCCAAAAGTTCCTTTGAAAGTTGCTTTGAGTGAACATTATAAAATCCAGGAGTATTTTGAAGATTGTTATCTTCAAAAGATACTCAAAGGGTTAAAGCAACTTGGGCTGCGGCAGACCAGTTTATTATTTGACTGTTCGTGTTTTGATCGTTCGTGTTTTGATCGTTCGTGTTTTGACCGTTCGTGTTTTGACCGTTCGTGTTTTGACCGTTCGTGATTAAACTGTTGGTAATTAGACTGAGCCTTGCTCTACAGGTAAACCATCACCTATCTACATCTCCACACGATCTTTTAGATAGTCTTGAATTCGATTGGAGTGGGTGCGAATTTGCTCAAGCAGGTTTTGTGCTTCGGAGAGCTTGCCGCTACGGGCGAGTTGCTCTAGCTGACCGGCGGCTGAGGCCAAGGCGCTGGCCCCTACATTGGCGCTAGCCCCCCTCAAGGAGTGGGCAATTTCTTCGACAGACTGAAGACTACAAGTTGCGATCGCCTGATCTAACTCGGCTAAGTTCTTCTGCGCATCCTTCAGGAACATCGTCAGTAGCTCAATCTCAAAATCGGTATCTTCACCAGCGAGTTGCTTCAACTGATGCCAATTAAAATCAGGCATAGTCAGTGGGCGACTGGTGATCATCGGGAGTTTGCCTACCATTCGTTTACCAATATGCTTGCTGCTAAGGCGCTTGCCAAGACGCGTGAAACTAGCCACATAAAAGGGACACGCCTTTAGCCCTGGCATATCGCTCTGTAAAACACCTTACAGAGAAATACCTTACAGAGTTTGATAAAGCGGCGTGAATATGAAGCTAATATTCATCTCAACTTCATATTCTGCTAAAGAGAGTATGGATTCATCGTAGATTTTACCTAAGTATTTTCTGCATAAGTTTTACGCTTTAGTCCGCAAGCACCTCATTGACAAAACTTCGGAATCGAGTGCTCAGAATAGGGAGCGCTATTTAGCGTCCTAGTTCATTGTCGTCACCTTTCATAAACCACGACATCAGCATTAGCAGCAGCAGCCAGATCAGCCAGTTTGGCCAACGCACCCATCCCCACAGTATTTGGGGGAAGGCATCGGCTGCGTTTGAGAACCAAAAGCCAATGATAATGGTGATGATTAACGCAACAAGAGACATTAATGAGAGCCCTTATTTAGTGATCCGCCAAGGATTGAAATCTTCATGGTCAGGAAAAGGATACACCCGCACTCGATTTTCGTATTTGACATTAAGCTTGCGGTAAAACATGGGGTGAACAGCGCAGAGGTCATCTGACAGCAGCGGTAGTCTGCTTTCGGTGCTGTACTCAAAGTCGGCTTCGGCGTAGCCTGCTTCGGTGTTGAGATGGCGAATGCGGCCAATAATACCTAGCTCTGATACCAGCTGTCGAAAGCTATGCGGAGAATATTCACCGCTCCATTCTGAGGCGGTAAAAGGGGCGCGTTTATCCAGCTCGTTGCCTTTGAATATCATCGGAATGCCGGAGAGCGCTTCTAAAATGCGGCCTACCTTAGGATAGACCGTGCTGTAGGAGTTAATGACTTCTTCGGCGAGGGCGTTTTGCTTGGTTTGTAAGGCGTTGACGATGCTACTGGGGTGAAACTGGGGAAAGGTTTTTTTCTCTATGGCTTCACTGGCGATCGCATTGCACAGCACAATCAGCTGTCGGGGTCGCATTTGGGTATGGCGCAGCACGTAGGGAAAGGTATGTTCGGGGAGCTGCTGCTCATTGCGCAAGGTCCGGCCAAAGTAGGGATACCACATTTTTTCGAGCACATCGGTAGAGCTATCCCAGTCAATTCGGCGCGACTCAGGCAATAGCAAGTTCATCGCTTCTAAATAGTTGTAAAAGCGCCAGCTAATCAGTCGCATCAAATCTTTCGGTCGCCAGTGCATATACACCTCGTTGCGCACTGTCTTTAACGGATTGAGGATCACCTCTTCTTTAAGATGAGGAAACACCTCTGCCATCGCAAAAATTTTGATATGCACGCCCTGATGAGCAAAGTCCCGATTAAATTCAGATCCGCATTTGATGAGCGCAGCAGTCGTACGCATCATTGTGGGATCGTGAATGGCGTAGTTTTCTAAGGTGTCAAACGCAACGATCACAGGACGTTTTTTAGCGACTTCGAGCACGGCGGTTATCCCCGCATGCACGCGAGCATCTAAAAAAATAGCCTCTAGCTCGTCGAGCAGGTCATCTTCGCCGCTATGCACGAGGCGAGCGAGTAGCGCCTTTAACAAATGGCGAATAAAGCTAGAAAGCTTGCCTTCTCGGGTGCCAAAAATGCAGGCAGTGCGAATGCGCGGATCGAGATCTTGCAGCTCGCGAAAGATTACCGACCACACAACTAACCGCCAAATAGTTGCAATGCGAGGAATCGCGACTTCTCGGCTGTGAGGGGCTGTGAGGGTAATGTCTTCTAGGACTTTTTCAAATACAGCTGGTTCGTCTACATCAATTGCGATCGCACCCTCCATCTTTTTTTGAAAAGAAAAGAATTGAGAGAGCGCCGTTTTACCCGACCCACGCCGACCCACAATCAAAAACACATTGGGATCTAACGCCCGACTGTTAAACCGGGTGTGATAAAAAAAGTACCGACTATAGTCCGCCTTGAGCAGCTTGACTTCCGATTCGCAGTCAGCTTCGCCAAACGGATTAAACCAAATCGCTGTATTTCGATCAATCACCCTAATGCATTCCTTTAGTCATTAATATTTACATCAATATTTGCTGATGGTTTTCTTATTTCTTCTACGCTTCCCTTGGCCAACCCGGATGCGATCAGCTTGGTGCATTAGCCGACTGGCGACGGCTCACGCCTGTATTTTGTAACAATTTGCATAACTCTCGGCAAAAAATATTGTTTTGTGAACGGAGCCGCAGGGTCTCATCTATAGGGGCTTAAAAAGCGATAGTGTTTAAGCGGTTTCCCTATCCCCTATCAGTTAACGACTGGTTAACGACCGGTTTTTGAATTTATGCTGCGCTACCTATCTAAGACTGTGTCTAAAACGGTGTCCAAAGAAGAGGAAACGCAGAACCGCATCTTAAAAGCTGCCGAAAAGCTGTTTGCTAAGCGGGGCTATGGCGGCACCACGACTCGGGACTTAGCGCAGGCTGCTGGAGTGGCTGAAGGCACATTATTTCGTCACTTTGAAAACAAAAAGGCCATTCTGATTGAAGTAGCCACTCGGGGATGGATGGAGATTTTGACCGATTTGCTCACTGAACTGAGTGAAATGGGCAGCTACAAGGCGGTTGCTCAGGTGATGCGTAAGCGAATGCTCAGCCTAAATGCCAATACCGATATGCTCAGGGTGTGCTTTATGGAAGCACAGTTTCATCCAGAGCTGCGCGATCGCATCCAGGCCGACGTCATCGATAAAATGACCGACGTCACCGAAGCTTTTTTCCAAACCGCCATGGACAGAGGCGAATACCGCAAAATGAACCCGCGTGTTGTGGCTCGCATTTTCCTGGGCATGTTCACCGTCTCTGGCTTTAGCCAATCCACTATGGCCGACGAAGCCAACTCCCCCAGTGATATGAAAGAAATGGCAGAGACATTGGCCGACATCTTTTTAAACGGCGTCTTAAGCGAGCAAGCGTAGATTTCACGCGTAGATCGATTCCTTAGCGTGACTAGCCAAATCGTTCAGCGAAATCGTTCAGCGAAATCGTTCAGCGAAATCGTTCAGCGGGCCGATACAATGAGGACTGGCAAATACACCGCTTCTTTACACAGCTTCTTTGGTAATGGTTCAAGATAAGTCTGCTAACACTCCTAGCGCCACTCCTAGCGCCAACGACAGTAGCGATTCCGGCATTGAGGGCATTCGTGCTGCTCGTTTAGCAAAGGTCGCGGAGCTAAAACAGGCAGGCATGATTCCCTATGCCTACAGCTGGGATGTGACACATCCAATCGCCGATTTGCAGGCTAAGTTTGCTGACCTAGAAGCAGGCGCAGAAGAAGATTTTGAAGTTTCTATTGCCGGACGCATTATGGCGCGGCGAGTATTTGGCAAGCTGGCCTTTTTCACCCTGCAAGATGAAACGGGCACCATTCAGCTGTATTTAGAAAAAAAGACCATCCAGGCCCAAATGGGTGAGGCCAACGAGCAGGCATTTAACCACTTAAAGCAGCTCACTGACGCAGGCGATATTATTGGCGCAATAGGCACCATCAAGCGCACCGATAAAGGCGAACTGTCAGTCAAAGTGAAGCAGTATGCAATGCTCACCAAGTCGCTGCTGCCCTTGCCCGACAAGTTTCATGGCCTAACTGATGTAGCCAAGCGCTACCGTCAGCGGTATGTGGATTTGATTGTGAATCCAGAGGTGCGTGAGACCTTTCGCAAACGAGCACGGATTACAGCGGCCATTCGGCGACATTTAGACGAACTAGGCTACTTAGAAGTAGAGACGCCTGTGCTGCAATCAGAGCCCGGTGGCGCAGAGGCGCGGCCTTTTGTGACTTATCACAATACGCTGGACATGGAGCTGTATTTGCGAATCGCCACCGAGCTGCATTTAAAGCGCATGGTAGTGGGCGGCTTTGAGAAGGTGTTTGAACTGGGCCGGGTGTTTCGGAATGAGGGCGTTTCTACTCGGCATAATCCTGAGTTTACAACCATTGAAATGTACCAGGCCTATGGCGACTATCAGGACATGATGGCGCTGACAGAAAAGATGATAGAACAGATTGCCGAAGAGGTGACCGGAAGCTCAACGGTGAGCTATCAGCAGGAGTTAGTTAGCTTTGCAGCACCCTGGAAGCGAATTACCATGCATGAAGCAGTGCAGGAAAAAACAGGCATTGACTTTAGCCAATTTACGGATTTGTCGGCGGCTCAAAAAGCCGCTAAAGCAGCGGGAATCGATAATGTAGACGACTGCGAGAGCGTGGGCCATGTGTTGAATGAAGCCTTTGAACAAAAGGTAGAAGAGACGTTAAGACAGCCTACGTTTGTAATTGACTACCCTATTGAAATTTCTCCTTTGTCTAAGCCGCATCGAAGCAAGCCCGGATTGGTAGAACGGTTTGAGCTGTTTATTGTGGGACGAGAAACGGCGAATGGTTTCTCGGAGTTGACTGATCCGGTAGACCAGCGGGAGCGGTTAGAAATTCAGGCGGCAAAGAAGGCTTCGGGAGATTTGGAAGCCGTTGGCTTAGACGAGGACTTTATCACGGCGCTAGAGTATGGTATGCCGCCAACAGTGGGCATGGGAATCGGGATTGATCGGCTGGTGATGGTACTGACAGATTCGGCGAGTATCCGAGATGCGATCGCCTTCCCGCTGCTCAAGCCTGAAAAATCAGATAGTGCAAGCAGTGCAAGCTAAGCCTTACAAGCTCAACTTTGCAGCGTAGCGCCTCGTAAAACAGGGTTACTTGTAGAATACGAGCGATTTAAATCATAGGGAAAAGCGGCTTCTACAGGGGGAAACTAGGTAAGATAACCCACAAGAAATGATTCAGCTGACCTATGACCCTTACTCACAGCGAAGCCCAAAACGGCGCTCAGAACGGTGCTCAAAACGGCACTCAAAACAGCACTCAAAACGGGAAAGCACCGCTTCGATCTAACCCAGGGCATGGCAAGCTGCGATCAGCGGTGCGATCGCGTGAGTTTGTAGTGACTGCTGAAGTAATGCCGCCCAAAGGCGGAGACCCTAGCCACATGCTAGAGATGGCGAATCATCTTAAAGACTGGGTACATGCGGTCAATGTGACGGATGGCAGTCGAGCGGTGCTGCGGATGTCGTCTTTGGCTTGCTCGGTGCTACTCAAGCAGGCGGGAATCGAGCCGATTTGCCAAATGACGGGGCGCGATCGCAATGCGATCGCCCTTCAGGCTGACCTCATGGGTGCCCATGCGCTGGGCATTCACAACCTGCTGGCGCTCACTGGCGATCCGGTAAAAGCCGGTGATCATCCCAAGTCTAAGCCGGTTCATGAGCTAGAGTCGATTCGGCTGTTGCAGGTGATTGCTCAGCTCAACAGCGGTTTTGACTATCACGACCAAGCGATGCCCGATGGCCAGCTAGATATTTTTGCAGGTGCTGCGGTCGATCCTCAGTCCTCTAGCTGGTCGGGCTTACAGCGCCGTTTTGATCAAAAACTCGCCGCTGGGGCACAGTTTTTTCAAAGTCAGCTCATTTCAGACTTTGACCAGCTCGAAAAGTTTATGGATCAAATTGCCGCAGGGTGCGATCGCCCCGTCCTAGCAGGCATCTTCCTCCTCAAATCCGCTAAAAACGCTGCCTTTATCAACCGCTGCGTTCCCGGCGTCAACATTCCTGAGCATATTATCAATCGCCTCGCTGCCGCCGCAGATCCCCTGCAGGAGGGCATCAAAATTGCTGCCGAGCAGGTTCAAGCCGCTCGACAGCTTTGCCAGGGCGTCCATATGATGGCCGTCAGGCGAGAAGATTTGATTCCGCAGATTTTACAAATGGCGGGTATAGAACCCCAGATCCAAGCCTCCTCGGTCGGCCTGCTTAGCACCGCTCAATAGCAAATCTAATGCTCGGGTTAAATCACGAGTGTTAAATCACTGTCACCAAATGTTCAGCTAATCGAGCCGCCAGCGCTGCTAGCGTCAGCGTGGGGTTTGCAGCCGGAGACGTTGGAAACACAGACAAATCGCAAGCGTACAGATTCTCATAGCTATGGAACTTCAGATTGGTATCGACCACGCTATCAGCCGGATCGGTTCCCATTCGGAGCGAACCCACTTCATGCGCTACACCGCCTAAGTTCGCCTGAATCAAATCTATTCCGGCATTTGCCAGCGGTACGCCGCCCAAACTGTCGATTACTCTGTTTTTAAGATCGTTCATCTCATTCCACAGCGCGCCCGAAACAGCGCCAGGCTGCATCTGCACGACGGGTTTTGCGGCTGATGACCCTACTTGCGTAATGTTATTGGTTTCTATCAGGGGTGAATTGAGCAAAAACACAATTTCACACAGCATGGTGTCGCCTCGTGCGGCCAGGTGAGCGGCAAGCAAGTCGTCATCCACATAGCGGCCCTGATTAAAGTCTGCGCCGAGTTCTAACACAACATTATAAGGATGGGCATCGGGCGCAGAATTGGCGTCCTTGTGCTGAAAAATTATTTTGCTGTTGTCTAAAGCACTGTAAAACGGTGAGCCCACTGGAATCGCAAAGTGAGCGAAAAAGATCGGATGGTCGGTGATGCCGACGCCGATTTTATTAGAAGCGTCGTTGAGGTTGCTGAGCATGGCTAGCTTCGCGCTTTCGATGGTGCCTGCACTAAGAACAACGGTGTTGGCCTGATAGGTGCGATATTTGTTCGCAATGAGGTCGTAGGCTATAACGCCGGTAATGCGGCCATTGTCTTGTACTAGGTTAGTGACGGCGTGGTTTAGGTTTACCGTGAGTCTTTGGTTCCCTTGGGGTGAGTTAGTCAGGCGTGATTCCATGAGCAAATCAGCAGTAGAAAACATGCCGACAGGAATGGTGCCCAGGTTGCCATTGCCATATTGCACAGCCAGGGGCGCGTCAAAATAGTTGTAGTCGGGTTCGGCTCGGCGCAGCGATCGCTTAGCCTGCTGATGATAAGGCGAAGGCAGCTGCGGGGAGCGATTCATCAGGTCTTCAGCCTTTTGGTAGCCGCTGTCTTCTAAATACCATTTAATTTCTTGCGGCCAAAAGTCCATTTCGTAGCTCAGCATGCGGGGAATAAGGCCGCCCCAAAAAACGGAGCGCCCGCCCAAATTAAAGCCCTGTCCACCTTGATAGCCAGAGCCTGCGCCATTGACATAGTTCGTCACCTGAAACTCATCCCACAGTCCCCACACATGCTTGTCAAACTGGCCGATTTGGTGCTGCCGAGGGAGGTTGGCAATGTGACTGGGAAACAAGTAGCTACCGGCTTCTAGCACCAGCACATCTAGGCCCAAATCAGAGAGCTGATCGGCTAGGATGCCACCCCCGGCGCCAGAGCCAATGACAATGACATCGTGAACCTCGGTTTCGCTGAGGTTGGGCTGAAAAAACATTTGGGCGATCGCCGGATTTTCGACCCTGACTTCTTGCATGGGCGGAAACTGAACTTGCGGCTGAGTGTACTGATACACCTGTCCGGCAGCAGGCTGTAAGTACAGGTTGTCGCCAAAACTCCAATAGATATTTTCTAGTACAAACTTAAAATTGACACCATTTGGGAAATCGGTTTCGGACAATTCAAATATCCAGGCATCGTCAGCGTATTGGCCAGCGATATTATTTTCCCAACCTCTGACATCACTGCGCAGAGTCACGAGCATGTCGGGCCTAAACTCAACGGTATTAAAACGAATGGTAAACATTGCAGCGTGCCTCACATTTGGGCTTACGAGTATCTTTAGCAATGCCTGCATAGAAAGGTATAGGAAACCTCGCTATAAAGGCGTTTAACAAACCTATACAGGCAAATTAAAGATAATCAGAAGCACAATGCGATCGCAGTACCCAAGCGGGTAGTTATCAGGTCTTTAAAAACCTGAATAAACCTGAATAAACCTAACTTTTTTTAGATATTTTTGACAGCTAAATCTAAGAGAATAAGAGCATAAGAAAGATACTTTGCAACCATTTTGTAGACCTCTCGATAGGACTATCTCCCAAGTAGATCTAGCGTTTGTAAAACATAGCCGTAAATCTAGTGATTCGTCAGACGTTTTTTAAGCTTTAATCAGCTCAAATTCAATCGAACAACTAAAAGCTTTATGCCCCCCTTTTCGGATCTATTTTTTGCCGAAACCATATGTCTCACTCTGAACAATCCTCAGCAGATTTTTCAGCGCTGAAGAATGCGCTTTTCGCGGTTAAAACCCTACTGAAAGTTTTGGGTCAAGCCGATGGTGCTCAGGCAGAGGAGATCGCCGCTGTGTTTTCACATACTGTCAGCTTTACGCGGGTGCAATACCTGCTTAAGAAGTTTGGTAAAGAAGATTTTAGCCAACTGCCTAAAGTCGCTATTTGCTCACGTGCTCGGCTAAATGGGGTGCGATCTAGCTATCAAGCTCACACTGACACAATCTACTTGGCAGAGGATTTTTTGAGTGCGGCGACAGAGCTGCAGTTGATTACGGCCCTGCTCGAAGGGTTGGTCGATGCAATTGAGGCGGGCTCAATGACCACCGCTACCGATTCAACTACACCTAATTCAACTACCTAAAATCATGCTAGCCCGAGCGGGAATCTGTAGCATTGCGGTGCGATCGCCCACCCAATCTACAGTGCCTTTGCCATATAGCACCGTGCCGCTTGCCATCGGCATATCGGCTAGCCGTACTGAGATAGTGCGATCGCCTGAGTTCACCGCCACAACCATCATCTCTTGATCTAAAATTCTGGCAAATACATAGCACTCACCCTCAGCCGCGAGAGTTTTATACTTGCCTACACGCAAAGCCGGATGCGCATGGCGCAGCGCGATCAAATCCTTATGGAAAGCCAGTAGCGATTGGTCCCACTCTTTTTCCGGCGGAAACGTACGCCGACAGTCGGGATCTAACTGGCCTTTTAAGCCCACCTCATCGCCATAGTAAATGCTGGGCGCACCGGGAAACGTCATCAACAACAGCGTGGCAATTTCCATGCTGGATTTGTCTTCGCCCATAACGCTGAAGGCCCTAGCCACATCATGACTAGACAACAGATTCAGCTGAGTTTGTTGTATTTCCCAATCGTATAAATTGAGTAAGCTCTCTATTTTTTCTGCATATCCCTTGGCATCTAAGGCCGGATAAGGAAAATAATCGACTGGTTCAGCCAGAGGCAACACCACATTTTGCTTAGCGGCAAACGCCATTGTAGGCCCGGTAAAGAGGTAGTTCATAACACCATCGAACTGATCGCCCGCCAGCCATTGGCGAGAGTCTGTCCATACCTCCCCCACAATATAGGCTTCGGGGTTAATAGCCTTAATCCGATCTCGAAACTCAACCCAAAAGCCTTCTGCCTCAATTTCAAACGGGACATCTAGCCGCCAGCCATCAATGCCCTGCTCAATCCAGTACTCTCCCACTCGCATAATGTACTCTCTAGCCTGCCGATTGTGATGGTTAAACTGAGGCAGTGCGCGGTTGTTCACCCATCCTCTGTAGTTTTCGGGCAGATTGCCATCGTAAGCCGACAGCGGCCAGCCATGAATGGTAAACCAGTCTAGCCAGGGCGAGTGCGGCCCGTTTTCTAAAATATCGTTGAAGTAAAAGAAGCCTCGGCTCGCGTGGTTAAAAACACCATCTAACACAACTTTGATATTGCGGTCATGGGCTGCTTGTAACAGGTCAAAAAAAGCCTCGTTGCCGCCCAACAGCGGATCGACAGCATAGTAGTTGTGAGTGTGGTAGCGATGGTTACTGGCCGATTGAAAAATAGGCGTGAAGTAAACCGCCGTAATCCCCAAATCTTGTAGATAGTCGAGCTGTTCAGCAACGCCCCACAGGTCGCCACCCTTGTAGCCCTGTAGCGTCGGTGGGCTCTCCCAAGCCTCTAGCGGCACCTGCATCTCGGGCGGCAGGCGGCTGCCTTGGTGTTCGGCGGCGCTGCTGCGAGCAAAGCGATCAGGGAAAATTTGATAAAAAACAGCGTGCTTTACCCAGTCGGGGGTTTGAATTTGCATGGGTTTATTCGAAAAACAGCGTGCGTTTGGTTTACAGTTGCCAGCAGTCGGAATGAGCCGTTAGCCACTGACGGATGTCAGCATTCATTCGCTGGGGAATTTCCCAAGGAAAGAGATGGGCCGTATTGGGATAGCAGCGCACTTCGCAGTGGGGCAGCACGCGGGCGGTTTCTAGGCTAGACTCAGCAGTGATATGGCGATCGCACTCTCCACACAGCATCAGCGCAGGCACCCCAATGCGTTTGACATCAGGCAGGCGGTTGTAGCCAGCTCGAATAGCGCCGAACAAAGCAGACGCTGCATGGCGACTCGTCTGCAAATAGGCAGGTGCGCCCTCCTTGGCCAGGTACTCATAGGCCAGCGGCGTATGCTGGGCGATCAAATATCGAAACAAAGACCGTTGGCCTATCGCTCTTACCAGTGCATGGCCTGGACAGGCCAGATTTAAAATACCGGCGATTCCTGTGCCCAAATTGTCTTGCCAGGTAATTGGGGGATGCGATCCCACAGGGCGAGCGGCGGTACCCACTAAAATAAGTCCTTGCACCAGCTCCGGCCTTCTTAGCGCCAGTTCCATCGCCAATATACCGCCCAAAGACCAGCCCAATACCAGACACTTCTCTATCTGATACTGGGCAATAAGCGCTTCTAAATCGTCCAGATGCCGAGTCATCTCAAAAGCATAGGCACTGCGAGAGCGGCCATATCCCCTGAGATCAGGCGCATATGTTTTAAACGGTGCTGGCAACATATCCTCAGACGCCAGGGCTGAGGTGAATACGCTCATGGCCCGACCGCTTCCGGGATGGCCATGAAGGCATAGAATCGGAAATCCACTGCCTTGAATTTGAGTATGCAGCCGCATGGTTTAGCTTGCCGCTTGCCCTGCGGGAACGCCGCTAATTTTACCGTCGCCATCGACATCAGCAGCCTCAAAAGAAAGCGCCGCGCCATTCATACAGTAGCGCTTACCCGTTGGCTGCGGCCCATCGTTAAAGACATGACCCAAGTGCGCATCACACACCGCGCAGGTGGTCTCTGTGCGAATCATAAAGTGGCTGAAGTCTTTTTTGTTTAAGATGTTTTCTGGCTGGCTAGGCGCATAAAAGCTGGGCCAGCCTGTGCCTGAGTCAAATTTGGTTTCAGAGTTAAACAGTTCCGATCCACAGCAGATGCAGTGGTAAATGCCCTCTGTTTTATTGTTGTTCAGCGGGCTGGTTCCCGCCCGTTCGGTGCCGGCCTTGCGAGTGACTTGATAAGCCTCAGGGCTTAGCTCAGCTTTCCATTCTGCGTCGGTTTTTACGACTTTATTGACCATTTTGGTGGTAATCCTCAAATGCTTTATCAAACGTTTCTTATGATGGTAGCGTATTCACCGGGACAGCACTATCTGGCTATGGACTGGCTATGGAGCGAAGAGCCAGCGCGAAAGTGTCTACGGCAGCGGGCTGTGATTCTCGCTGACCAGTAAAGCCACCGGAAACTTACTGAGCAGGTCGGCAACCAAAGGCTCATCGGTCAGGGCAATCGGCTCATCAGTGAGCCAGTTTTTCCAGTTGGCTTGATTGCCCCCCGGCAAACTAATCGCAGTATCGCCCCATACCGATTTGCCGATGGGCAGCTTGTAGGGCGCTACGAGCCCAGTCAAAAAACGAGGAACAACCGTAAGGACGGTATGCTCACCCTTGTGGCGAACAAAGGTAATCACATGGTTGGCCTGCTCACCGCTGACCGTGAGCGGATGGTAGCTGCCGCTTCTGAATACATTGCGCAAATAGTTGCGGGCGGCTAGCCCACGCATGGTTAAAAATAGCTTGACGCGACCGTCTGTTCTTTTCTCTAGGAGTTCTTTCATGAGTGCGGTGGGCTGCTTTTGCCATCGCGTGTGAATATCTTCTAGTGCCTTTAAGCGCGTTGAGTAGTCAACCGAACGGCGGTTGTCGGGGTCTACTAGGCTTAAGTCCCAGAGTTCGGTGCCCTGGTAAAAGTCGGGAACACCAGGGGCGGTTAGCTTTAGCAGCAGTTGAGCGAGCGAGTTGTAAATGCCGTAGTCGGCAATGGGTTTTTGAAAGTTCTCTAGCTGACTCAAAAAGCTGTTGTCTTTTCCGGGGGTTAGCAGCGCTTCAACAAAGGCAACATAGCCGTTTTCATACTCTTCGTCAGGCCGTAACCAGGCAGTATGCACTTTGGCTTCGCGGACGGCTTTGATCACATAGGCTTTAATTCGCTCTTTGAAATTTTTGAGCGCTTCTTTATCGGCTGCTTTTTCGCAAGATAGCTCAAATGGATAAACGCCAACTAGCGTTTGGTATAAAAAGTATTCATCGTTGGGTTCGGGGACTAGCTGGTCGTTAATGGTTTGCTTTTTGCTGGCGTTTAGCTCGCTCCAAGCGGTGACTTCACGCTCCCATTCGTCAGGTAGTTCAGACAGTACACTCAGGCGCGATCGCACATCTTCGCTGCGCTTGGTGTCATGCGTAGAGGTGGCATTGAGCGTATGCGGCCAGTGCTCTTGCTGGTAGCGGTTGTAGTCGTGAAATTCTTTGAGCGATATGCCAAATTGGTTGGGCGCACCGCCGACATCGTTAAGGCCAATGAATCGGTTGTACACATAAAAGAGCGTATCTTCTAGTCCCTTGGCCATGAGCGGGCCAGTGAACTGCTGCAATCGCATGACAAAATGTAGCCATTGCGATCGCTCTTCGGCAGGCAAGGGCACTTCGTATTCCAGCAGCAAAAATTTCTCAATCAGCTCTAGCTCGTTCAGCAGTTGAGGGATGCGCTTACGGGCTTTAGCGATCGCGATTTGAATATATTCCAAATCGCGCGGCGAGCTACCTCGTTGATTAATATAGGTGCAGTACACCGGAAAAGACACCAGCACTTCTTGAATAGCCGTTTTTAGACCGTTGGCCGTGAGGTCTCGCCCATAGCGGTACTGGCTGGCCACCTTTTTTAAAAAGCGAGCCAGATTGTCAATATCGCCGACTAAGTTAGTATCTGCGATCAGCTGTTTTTTCTCCCAAACCAGCCGGTCATAGCCATCGCGGAGGCCGCTAAACTGTTTGTAAATTCGCGTAAACTGCTTTTGGTTAGCCTGCTGATAAAAAACACCATTTGCATAATTTAAAAACTCATAGCCCGACGTTCCCTGAATGGGCCAGTGGAGCGGCAAATTCTCTTGTTCGTTCAGGTCTAAAATTTTCTCAATGACAACATACACGCCATTTGTTTTTTCTTGCAGGCGCTGTAGATATACCAGCGGATCGTAGAGACCATCAATATGGTCAATCCGCAGCCCGTTAATTTTTTTCTCGTTTACCAGTTCAGCTATGAGCGCATGCGTTTGGTCAAATACTTCAGGAATATCGACCTTCATACAAATCAGTTCATTCACCGTAAAGAACCGACGATAGTTCAGCTCCTCGGCCCCAACCTTCCAAAAAGAGAGTCGGTAATACTGCTCTAGCAACAGCTTATCTAGCAAATCAAAGCTTTTGGGCTTTCCTGGCTGACCGTTAAAAGCTTCAACATTTTGGTCAATAAAAATTCTGATTTCACTGTTGGACTCATGCAGCTCCCACAAGAGCTGCTTCACAAACATCGCCTGCTCTCGGCGGTCTTGACCTTCTAGTGCGGGAAAGGTGTTTTTAACCGTATTTAAAATGCCCAGCAGCTTGATGTAGTCGGGATGCTGCGAGCCCATTTGTCGCCGCAACCAGGATATTTCATGCGTCAAAAAAGCGCCGTAAGACTCCAACCGTACCGGAAACCGAAGGGCGTAGTAATTTACCTTGAGGCCATCGGCTTCGTAGCTGAGCTGAATTTCGCCGCGTTCTAGGCAACGGTCGTAAAAGTCTCCTAGCATAGGCGCGAGTACTTTGCCCTGAATGTCGTCGTAGGAATGCTCCCACTCAATGTCAAAGTAATCGACATATTGAGACTGTGGCCCATGCTCTAGCACATCCATTAGGTAGTGGTTTTGGCCGTCATAGGCCATGTGGTTTGGCACAATATCTTGCAGCCAACCCATGCCGCGATCCTGCAAGTCTTTAATCAGCGCTTCAAAATCACCTCGCCCGCCTAGTTCAGGATTAATCTGATTTTGGTCTACGACATCGTAGCCATGCTGTGAGCCGCTGCGAGCCTTGAAAATAGGTGACGCATACAGATCGGAAATGCCGAGACGATCAAGATAGTGCGCGATCGCCTTAGCTTGCTTAAACCCAAAGTCAGGCGTGAACTGTAGGCGATAGGTAGCAACCGGAATACGCATGGGAAAAGCCAGGAATTAACCCGGAATAAAAGAGCGAGAAGAGAGCGTGAAAAGAGAATGAAGCTGTAAATTTTAGGCTGTAAATTTTAAGCCTGCTACGGTTGAATAGGTTGAATCTCTATGCTGGATCTAGGTTGGATGTTTAGGTTGGCTCTGGTTTTTGGGCTTGGTACAAGGCGAGGGTTAAAGGGGGGATTTTGACCATAGGCGTTGTTTTCTCGCTCAAGCAGCGAGGCAGGCAAGTATATTCTACGGCTGACTCGTCTGGCGCTGACTCGTCTGGGCGGCTGCTAGAAACACTCCACTGGGGATCGGTTGAGCAGATAATTTGTGTCCAAGTATGACTATTGAGCGGTAACTGAATTTCTCGGTGGACTTCGCCAAAGTTCATCAGGCACAACAGGTCATTACCCTCCATTTTGCGATGGTAGTACAGGATGTCGTTGGTGTGATGCGTCTGGATGTCGGGATATTGAGAGGGTGTCATGATTTTGTACTGCTTACGCACCGCGATGAGCTGTTTGTAAAATGCATAAAGCAGGCGCTGCTGAGTGGGGCTATTGCCAGGCAGTTGATTTGTTGAGCTGGGCTCTGAATTAGGCTCTGAATTGGGCTCTGAATTAGGCAACCAGCGCAACTTAGAGGCTTTAAGCGTGTCTAAACTGCCTGGATCAGGCGGTGTTCCTTCGCTGTGAAAGGCTCTAAATTCTTCTTTACGACCCGCTCGAACGGCTGCGAGTAAGTCTGGGTCACCATGGTCTACAAAGTATAAAAAGGGCGCATTTTCACCATACTCCTCACCCATAAATAAAAGCGGAATGTATGGCGAAAGCAGTGTAATGCCCGCAGCGAGCTTTTGGGCCTCAAAAGAAATTAGGGTAGAGAAGCGATCGCCCGTCATGCGATTGCCCACTTGGTCGTGGTTTTGGCTACAGACTACAAACTTCTCGGATGAGAGATCTAACGCCGAACTGCCATGGTCGCGGTGACGAAAAGGCGAGTATTGCCCGGCATACACAAAGCGACTTTTGATCGCAGTAGCCAGTGCTTCTAGGCTAATAAAGTCGCTGTAATAGCCGATCACTTCGCCAGTTAGCCGCGTATGCAGCGCATGATGAAAGTCGTCGCTCCATTGGGCGTCTAGCTGGTAGCCGCCTTTTTCGAGCGGGCGAATGAGGCGAGGATCATTCAGGTCGCTTTCGGCAATTAAGTAGGCGGGTGATTTTCTGGTTTTCGCAAAAGTATGGACGGCTTCGGCGAGTGCCTGTAAAAAGTGCTTGGCACCAAAGTCGTAAATGGCATGAACGGCGTCTAGTCGCAGGGCGTCGATATGGTAGTCGCGCAGCCAGCTTAGGGCGTTTTCGGTAAAGTACCAGCGCACGCCGTCGGCATAGGCATCGTCAAAGTTAATCGCTTTGCCCCAGGGTGTGCGGTAGTGGTCAGTCAGGTAGGGGCCAAACTTGCCGGTGTAGTTACCCTCGGGGCCAAAGTGGTTGTACACCACATCTAAAATGACCGCTAGGCCCTGCTGATGGCAGGCATCCACTAGCTGCTTAAGGCCCTGAGGCCCGCCATATGAGTTTTGGGTAGCAAAGGGAAAAACGCCGTCGTAGCCCCAGTTTCGCTCGCCTGGGAACTGGGCAACCGGCATGATTTCAACGGCAGTAATGCCAAGGGCGACTAAATCGGGCAGTCGGGCGAGCGCGGCTTCAAATGTCCCCTCTGGCGTAAATGCGCCCACATGCAACTCATAAATAATGTAGTCAGCCAGCGCTATGCCCGACCAGTCATCATCTGTCCAGTCAAAGGCACGGTGGTCAACCACCTGTGAGGGGCCATGAACACCCTCCGGCTGAAACTGTGAAGCCGGATCGGGCCAAGAATCTGCGCCCTCTAGCTGATAAAAGTACTGGGTTCCGGCGGGCAAGTTCGTTTCGCCCGTATGCCAGTAGCCCCGAGCATCTTGCGTCATCGGCAATAGGTTTTTTTGAGCCGAATCTGAGCCACCGTCAGGCATGGCTACCACCTCTACCTGCACCTTTTTTAACAGCGGTGCCCACACGGTAAAGTGGCAGCCAGCAGCTTCGCCTTTTTCTGCAAAATACGCCCCAAGTTTCATTGTTAACCCGCTTGCTATTCTCTGTTAAGCATTTAATTGCTGTTGCCTCAGACCGTTAGCTGCTCGGCTGACTGCTTGGCTGACTGCTTGGCTGACTGCTCGCTAGTACGGTAGCCGTTGTACAGCTGTCTTTTTACGCATTTTTTACGCATTTTTGACGCAGCGGTGTGTTTACACAGCAACAGCAGTGTAAAGAATATCAAACAAACCTAAAGCAAAGAGCTACCTACAGACAGAGAAATCATTCCTGCTTATCAAAGCCGTCTATTACTACTATCTAAAACGTATATCTACAACGTACTACAACATATAAGAATGCTACAGAAATGCTATAGAAATGCTATAGAAATGCTATAGAGCACTGGAATTGAGGCTCTGTGCTTCTTCTGGCGTTTGAGGGATATGGATTCCGCACTCTTGTTTTAGGCCGTTAAACCGTGTTGCCCGAGCGTTGGTGTCTTCATCTACCAGCGGCCTGCTAGAGTGGGCATCGCCAACACTGACATAGCCTTCTGCCCACAGGGGATGGTAGGGCAAGTTGTTTTCTTTCAGGTAGGTGTATATATCTTTAGAATGCCAGTGCAAAATGGGCAGCAGCTTGTAGCGTCCTTCCTGCACTTCAATGCGATTGAGCGTTTTGCGATGGTCGGTTTGTTTGGCACGTAGCCCAGTGAGCCAGGCGGTGGTGCCTAGCTCACTGAGCGCTCTTTTCATGGGCTCTACTTTGCGAATGGCGTCGTAGCGGTTAAAGGCTTCTACCGTGCCTTCTTCCCAGAGCTTGCCATGTAGGGCTTCCATCCGAGCTGGGCTCATGGGCGACTGATATATTTTTAGGTTTAGCGATAGTCGCTGGGTTAAATCTTCTGCAAAGCGATAAGTCTCGGGTGGCAAATAGCCTGTGTCGATCCAAATGACTGGAATGCCCGGAATTACACTGGTAACCAGGCCCAGCATGACAGCTGACTGAATGCCAAAGCTGGTGCTCATCACAAGGCCGTCACCAAAGGTTTCGTAGCCCCAGGCAATCAGTTCGGTTGCATCTGCCCGATTGAACTTTTTGTTCAGCGCTTCAAGATCTAGCGTGATAGGTGGGGAACCCTGACGCCAAATTCCTGAGACGTTTGAGGCATTATTGACAGCATGAGGACTGGTGTTGGTACTCTGAAAGTTTGGTAAAGCACTGGTCATAGGGAAAAATCTTGCTCCCAATCATTAAGGCACGGCTAAATATTATTGAAATTATTGAATGCGCAAACCTATAGTTTCCCACGTTCGGCTAAGTATAGCTAGCCGGGGTAAGGCATAAGTACGGCTGCGCGATCTTCATAATGCGATCTTTTCAAAAGACCTGTTGCCTCGGTACTGGTTCCGCGAAATGGGATAGCATAAACCATAATGCGTATAGCTTACTTTAGGCATGACGCTACGCTGATTTTCGCCTTTTGATTGCAAAAGCCCCATTGCACTCACTGAGCGTGCAATGGGGCTTTTGTTAATAAAGGAGGTAAATGCTGGAATTATTTAGCGGCTTTGATACATTCGTCAATGATGGGTTGAACCTGGTCAAGGTTTTTCCATCCGAGAATTTCGACTTCCTTTTTTTCTAAGTTTTTGTAGGATTTGAAGAACTCGGCGATTTCGTCTAAGCGGTGCTGCTCGACATCGTCTAGGGTTTTAACATTGGCGTAGCGGGGATCATCAACGGGCACACAGAGAATTTTTTCGTCTCTGTCGCCGCCGTCAATCATTTCCATCATGCCAATGGGCCGTGCTGGGATGATGCAACCTGGAAACGTGGGCTGATCCATCATGACCATGCCGTCGAGCGGGTCGCCGTCATCTGCCAAGGTGTTGGGGATAAAGCCATAGTCGTAAGGGTACTGCACAGAGGAATACAGCACGCGGTCTAGGGCAAAGGCGTTGAGGTCTTTGTCGAATTCGTATTTGTTTTTGCTGCCAGCTGGAATTTCGATCAATACATTGACAACGCCGGGTTTGGGCTGGGCGGGAATACGGGTTAAGTCCATAGGGATTTCCTAAGGGGTCTCCTAAATAAGGGGCATAGACATCACAAAGTGGTCTTAGCGGGTGTCGCTAAGACCACGAATAGCATTCTACAAGGAATGAGGGGGAAATCAGGAGCTAGGTGCGTACATTGGTTAATTACTTTTGCGATCGCATGGAAAGCGAGGAGGGTGGCGGTGGAACAGGCATCTCGGCAGTGCTAAACGTAGAAATTGCATACAAAGGCAGTGTGAGGGTCATCGCCGCTATTACAAGGCCAACTAAGTTTGCAATATGACCGGGAGGCTGTTCAGATTGATGCTCGGGACTCGCAGATTCCATATCGGATAAAAGAGATTCGGGTAAAAAGATAGACAACAGATAAGCGTAGGCTAAAAAGGTGCTAACCCAGCATGAGTAAAACTCAAGTAGGTAGCAACCCAATCAATCATTGTACCTGTTAAGATCACAATGATGCGAGTAGCATAAGCTACCGACTTTGAACAGTTTCTTTTGAACAGTTTGTTTGCTCACCTCAGGCGCACTCACACACTATTCATACGCTATTCATACACTATGCTGTCCTACGCATGGCTAGAGAGCAGATTCGATCAAGAAAAATCGTTCCTACAAACTATTGCCCATATAGTAGCGAAGCCCTCAATATTCGGCACAGTTAACCTTACATTTGTGATATTTGCTTTACTTATTGTAAGTAGATACCATGGATAGAAGTGTAATTTAGGTTACATGCTATACGTAAACGCTCACATCTTTTTCTTCACTCAAAATCAAAATATCTATTGACGGATTTATCTTCCTGATGAAAGCACAGTAAAAGCGTCACTTTATTAGCTTTTTAATCGTTTGGAGTTCAGTCAAAATAGCCTGCAATAGCCGATTGGTATCAGTTTCTGGGGGCTGCGTTACTTCTATAGTGACTTGCTTTATGCCCAGCACGTCTCGTGCAAATCTGGCTACTTCGTTGGGATGAAACAACAACGGGGCATCTTTATCGTTCCGAATTTCGGGGTTGAGGCACTGCGGATCGAACGGTGGATTGAGGATGGTTTGATGCGTGTTTGCATAGCGATAAACAGAGGCACGGGAGCGGCTGAGAATTTTTTGGACAGATTCTATCGGAATCAGCTGATCGGGAGAGTCGATATGAACGCGATCAGCTTCAGAAAAAGCTGAGTAAGTGCTGTTGGTAGGAGTGCCGTTAGCAGAAGAGGTTGCCTGAGCAGATGTTGGATGAGTCATTTTGAATTGAATTTGCTTGTATCACAGTAAGACTGAAATAACTTAACGTAAGTCTAGCTTTTGTACAAGCGAGTCTTAAAAAAGGGTCATCAACATATGGCACTAACGCAGCACCGCATCACCCATCTGCCACAACTTGCTGATGTGCCGAAGCGCCATTGGCTACGGCAGCAGCATTAGCTACGGCAGCAGCTTTATCCGCTTCGGCCTATAGGTTGCCGCATAAATGGCGACAGTAAGACAGCCCTTGTATCTATCCGAGATTTAATTTCTCATTCTGAGACTTATTTTGAGTGATCCGAGTCTCAGGGTGAGAAGAATGATTTTTTACGACTCGGGTTGGGTGGCTGTAGTTAATAAGTCTTTTTCTGAGGGAGTCCTGATTTTAGAGGCTAGGCCTATTTTTTGCAGACCACGAATGAAGCCATAGGTAAAGTCGGGAAGATGTTTTATCTGTTTATTCTCGATTGTTAGCCCCTGTTCTGCTGACCAGGGGAAGGCATGGTGACAGTTATGCCAGCCTTCTCCTAGGGTTAAAAAGGCGACGAGGGCGTTGTTACGACTGTAGTCTGTGGTTTTAAAGGGCGTTGAGCCGAACTTGTGACAGGCAGAATTGACCAGTGCAACGCAGTGAAAAAGGAGAGTTGTGCTAACAAAAAAGGCTGCTAGATATTCCAGGCCCCCTATCATATAGGAGAAAAGAGCAAGGCTGAGAAGGGGAACAAAGTGCAGGCGATCCATTGTTTTCAAAACAATGTCTTGTTCAACATCGGGCGGTAGCCGAGAAGGTACAAAGTTAGGGGAGAGTAGCCATCGGTAGTGAGCCCATTGAAATCCAAAGATAGAAGCGTGGGGGTCTGCGGGTTGGTCAGAGAAGCGATGATGATCTTCATGATGGGCTTTCCACCAGCTAGGGCCCATTTGTCCGGCGGCTGAGGCGATAAAGCAGCCGATCCACTTGACAGGGGCGGGCGTGACGTAAGCTTTATGGGTAAGTAGGCGGTGGTAAATGCCGGTGATGGCCAGCATTCTGATGGTATATAGAAATAAAATCCATAGCCATGCGCCGATACTTAGCCCAGTAAAGAAGGCTAGTGCCACACCGAGGTGGCAGGTCACGATAAAAACGGGGCCTAACCAATAGCTTGCGAGCGTAATGGCAGAGTAGTTTTGCTGTGTATGCGGGCTCGACTGACGCGGCGATACATCCAAGACGGTGTTTTTAACAGTGTGTTGGGATCGTTTTGTGAGCCGTGATTGAGAGAGTCTCTGCGGTAGCATTACTAATTTATTCCAGTGAGTCAAAGTCTTGTCGCTTTCGATAGGGTGTTGAGTGTGTCTTTTTTAAGGCCATCAGGCTAGATACACCTTAGCTATTAAGCCATTAAACGGCTAGGGCGACTATTGCCCTCAGGCAGGCTTTTTTATATATTTTTTTGGCATCATAACGAGACTAAAAATATTGTTATGAGACTAATAAAAAACGGATTGGTCTCACCGTGATACTTTGTCGCTGCCAATCTGTCACTACAAACTTGAGGACTTCGGCGTGAGCCGAAATCAGCATCGTTCAAAATACACAAGAGTCTTATAAGTAGACCATTCTTGATCGAATTGAGACTCAATTAGATTTAGTTGAGTCTCAATGTAAGACTAAGTGATGTGTTCAATAAAGGAAGGCAAAATGTCGATTTTGTCAGTGTTGCTCACTTGTTTTTGTCGGCGTATTTTCTTCCTTATTATTTTGCTTAGACGCAAGGTGCCGTGGGCAAAGTGCTGTTAAATAAGAAGGAAAGATTTGGAGCGAAAATGGCATGACAGTTGAGCAGCTTAATCAAGAATTTGGTATTGCTAATCAGGTGAAAATTATTGAGGGAGAGGGTGGTTTTCCGATTGTTGAGGTTAGCAATGAGGAAGGCAGCGCAAAAATCTCGGTTTATTCGGCGCAGGTGCTGTCTTTTTTACCAGTGGGCGAATCTGAGGATGTGCTGTTTGTGAGCGAGAAGGCTTATTTTCAGGCGGGTAAGGCAACAAAGGGTGGAATTCCTATCTGTTGGCCTTGGTTTGGCCCTGATCCGGAGGGGTTGGGTCGGGCGAGTCATGGGTTTGTGCGCAACCGGATGTGGACTTTGCTGAGCACGGAGGCTGTGTCAGCAGGGGAGACGAAGGTGCGACTGGGTATAACGGCGGATGAAGAGACGAAGGCGATTTGGCCGAAGTCTTTTGAGCTGGTGCTGGAGGTGTTAGTGGGAGCGCAGTTGAGCGTTTCTTTGATTACTCAAAATACGGGGGATGAGTCGTTTGAAATTACTCAGGCTTTTCATACCTATTTCAATATTGGTGATATTGGGCAGGTAAGAGTGCTTGGATTGGAGAATGCTGCTTATATCGACAAAGTGGAGAAAGTAGAGGGCGGTGCTGAAAAGACTCAGACTGGAGTGGTGACGATTGATGAAGAGGTTGATCGGATCTATACGGGAGTGAAGCCTGAGTTGGTCATTGAAGATGGCGCTCTGGGGCGACGGATTCGGATATCGACCCTGGGAAGTCAGACGGCGATTGTGTGGAATCCGTGGAAGGAGATTTCGATAAAAATGGCTGACTTGGCAGATGATGCGTATCAGCGGTTTATTTGTGTGGAAACGGCGAATGCAGCGGATGAGGTGATTACGGTGCCTGCGAGCGGCCAGTATGTGCTGAAAGCTGTGTATGGAGTGGAGCGAAGTGCTTAGGGCTCATGTTTGTTTATATCATCGGCAATGCGGAGAAAAATGTCTTTAAGCTTGGTATAGCGGGCGATCCTTTTAAGCAGCTATCTAGCATTCAGGTGGGTAATCCTTATAGCCTTTCTATTGTCTGCAAAATTTGTGTGCGAGATAAAAACGCGGCAAGGTTGATAGAAAGGCTAGGACGCCAAGAGCTGAGTTGCTATGAAGGGGTCGGTGAATGGCTGCTGAATGTGCCTGATTATCTACTGGCTCAGTTTGCGGAGGGTCATTATTTGCGATCGCTAGCTAGCAAAGCAGGGGTGCGACTAATTAATCGAGCGGAGCCTAGCGCGATCGCCAATCAAGATAGCCTAGCCCGATTGACGCCCCTTGCTAAGCAAAAAGGGCTGAGCTTTGAAGATATCCTAGAGAAAGTAGAGCAGGCATACGATAGAGGCGTTAGCATAGATGAAATTCTATGAATTTGCCTTTAGTCCATTTAATTCCATCTATGGTCAGATATATTCTGAGACTCCCTTCACTTAAAAGGTTGTAGAGTTTGATTGGTTGCGTATTTCGCAACTAATCAAACTCTGAGGCTGGGGTTATTTGTCTGGGGATGGCCTGAATATGCCCTGGGAGTGTAGAGATTTGCATGTAGTAAAGTGCCGTTTGCGGGCAGGCTGATTGTGCTGCGCATAGCGCTAATGGGCCTGCCCGCAAACGGCAGGTTATTTATGGCGATGCTCAATTGACCCGCACCAATCTGATTTCAGTTCTTTGGTTTCGAGCGTCAGCCGGATCGACATTTGGCAGAGGGCTATTAAACCCCTCTCCTTCAGGCAAAACATTCATGCTCACTCCCATTCCCTTTAAGTGATTGGCTACCACGCGCGCCCGCTCCTCGCTTAAGCGCTGATTCGCATCAGCATCTCCAGAGCGAGAGGTATGACCGATAACTCGCACCGCAAGGTTTTCTTCGTCAAAATCTTTGAGTTCGCTCGCTAGTTGGTTGAGCGTTTGCTTGCTCTCATCGGTTAGCTGAGCTGCCCCCACGGTAAAATCTACCTGGCCGCGAACATTTAAATTACCAATGTTACTAGCCTGCTGAATTTGTGCTGCCGACACATCAGGCACGCTAACGGCATCACTGCCAGCAAGCTTATCAGCCAGCGCCGGATTATCTGCTCTGATCAGGTCAATCAAAGTTTGACTATTATTAGCAGCTTCAATGACAAACTGCGACGTATAAAGAGAGTCTGCATTCGCAGTGATCTTTGCTAGCTCGTCAGGCTTTAAGCGATTGGATAACGCCAACACAGCAGCAGTTGATTTAATGCGCTGCGCTAACAGGCTAGAGTTCATCCAATCTCGACTCTCAATTGCGGTAAAAAAATTAATACCTTTGATAATCGCGACTGCATCGTTCACCGAAAGCAGCCCATCTTCAGCAACTTGCTTTTGCAGCTGCGTGGCATCGCGCGCATTGGCGTCAATCCGCCGATAGTAATTTTCCAAAAATCGTGAGACAACGCCTGGGTTTGACGCAATTAACTCATCAGAGGCAACAATAACATCAACAATAGTGTTTGGCACATCGCCGCTAGAGAGCACCACGCTGTAGCCTTGTTGCTGCGCTTGTGTCACATACGGCTCCCAGAGCACGGCGATCGCTACATTACTCGTAGAATTTTGCAGCAGATCCCAGGCTTCAGAGGCATCGGCAGTTGGCATCAGTTCAAAGTCTGACAGTTCAAAAGCATCAAACTGAGCATCTAACACCATTGCCAGATATTCACTAGGCGTATTTGTTGCATAGGTAATACTCAGCGTTTCCCCTTTCTGTTGAGCCTTTTGGATCTCTTCTTCCACGTCCAGCAACGACTTTAGCCCAGGGTAGCGTTTTGTATTCAAAACCACGGCATCAGCCCCCACCGTACGATCCAGCAAGCCGACGATTTTACCCTTTGGCTGTTGCTGCAAAAATTGATCGAGCGTGGTCACAATTAGATCGGCTTCGCCGCTTTTGAGCCTTTCGGCTCTCAATGTTTGGTCAAACTCATTATCATAATTAATTTCAATTCCCGATTCTTTCAGTACCGATTGAAAATCGGCATTACGAAAAGTGCTATACCCACTAAAAGTATCGCCTAGTAACGTGAGCTGCGTCATTTCTTGCCCAGCCTCTGGCGGCGCGATCGCATTTTCCGATATCTCTTCAGAAGCGATCGCCGATGGCGTAGAATCAACAATTACCACTCGGGATTGCCGGGAAGAGAGCCCCCAATAAATAGCCCCGGCCAGCAGCGTTAACCCTAAAAAGAGCCCGCCAATAGACGAGGAGATCAGCTGACGCGATCGCTTCGCCTTATCGCTTGCAGACGTTGAAATAATAGAAACAGGCCGAGTGATACCGGGTAGCAGCGCCTCCACCCATGCCAGATCAAACACTTTTGCATAGATATCATTCGCAACTTTTAGCCGATCATTCTCGGCTATTACCAGTCCTGAACTCAGCAAAACTTCTTGCTCAGGGCTTCGCCCAAGGTCAACTGAGCCTCTTTGTAATATTTGAATATATAAAATTAAAAGAGAATCTCTAACACCATAACTAATGATGGGCTCACAAATATTTTGAAGATGATCACAAGCCGCCTTTTCTTCCCAGTTTTTGACTATTCGGGTCTCCACAATGTCATCAACGATACTAACAGTCGTCTCCTGACCTGCTTTCTCAGCATATTCAACGACATAGCCACCAAGCAGCTGCGTTAAAAAAGGCTCTCCTTTTGTCCATCCCTTAATTTTTTCAAGAAGTTTAGATATCTTTTCATCATCTTTGACGAGGGGAGCCAGTGTTTTTTTCAGCTCAGAAAAACCGGCCCAATGATTATCTTGATTACGGTACGGACGTTTTGAGGAGGGCATGGTAGTAGCAACGTTTAGTTTAAAACCAAAGGCAAATAAATATAGAGCGCGTAAATTGTGTCAGCGTAAATCGCATCAATATCAATTGCGTCAATATCAATCACATCAATAGAGAGCGCTGAACCGTCTTATTTTGGAGGCAGCACTTTTAGAGGCAGCACTTTTAGAGGCAGCACTTTTGGAGGCAGTTAGTCATTATGTTCAGCAAAAATATTCGTTATCAGGATGGATAACCTAGTGTAAGTTTGTTGAATCTGGTATAAATTGTTTAAGAACTTGGATATATTACTAAGTACAGTTAGGGATTCAGACACCTTTTAATCTACACACTTTGCGGTCTTTATCCTAAAAAGTTATCACCGCTGTGCCGCAAAATAGACATAAAGTTTAGATAAAGGAACACAATGCAGACCATCTCTCAGGCAGGCAACTTCTTAGGCAGGTAAATGCTTAGAAAGGAGGCGAACTGCTAAAGCAAACTGTTTTGTTCGTCATAGGATGCACAATTTCAAGCCTTGTCGCATGCAAATACAGCTTATAATATTGCTTCTTCGGCTGCTCACGTTCTCCCTCACGTTTTTTCTCAACCTTTCCTTCAAAATCTTCCTCAACCTTTCCATAAAGGCGATCGCCTAAAACAGGAGAATTAAGCCCTTTTTCATCAGCCATATGAACCCGCAGCTGATGAGTACGCCCTGTATGAGGTATTAGCTCAACTCTAGGCTGTTCTCCCGGCATAATTACCCTAAATTCTGTTCGACTAGGCTTGCCTTGCTGAAAATCAACCGACTGCCTCGGACGGTCTTTAGGATTGCCCCAAAGCGGTAGCTCAACTGTGCCAGAGCTTCTATCTACCGGTCGAGAAAGAACAGCCTCGTAGGTTTTATGCACTTGCCTAAGCGCAAACTGCCGGCTCAAAGCCGCATGGGCCTCCGCAGAGGTTGCGATCGCTAAAACTCCAGAAGTGTCTTCATCCAGCCGATGAACAGCCTGCACAAATGCCCCTTGCGGCAGCTGATAGCGCAATCGACTCAGCACACTATCTTGCGAATGATACCGCCGCCCTGGCACCGAAAGCAGTCCTGCCGGTTTGTCCACAATGATCAGCGCCTCATCTTGATAGAGAATGCGTAGCGCAAATGAAGCCTCTCCTCTGGCTTGTTTCGCCTTGGCTTGTTTCGCCTTGGCTTGTTTCGCCTTGGCTTGTTCCGCCCTGGCTTGTTCAGAAAAATAGGCAGCTTGCAGTTGAGTTTGCCACTCGCGAGAAAGGGTTTTGTATTGTTGTTTAAGCCTTTTTATCTGCGCTTCAGACTCACTAATGACCTGAGCAATCGGGCTGAGCGCCTGCGCCTGCGCTTGCTTCAATCGGCGACGTTCCATGCCATCCTGCTGACTTTCTTGGTTGAGCTTTTCTAGTGCTGCCATCAGTGCATTGCCTTGCAGCTGACTGGAATAGTCAAGCCGACTGCGATCGCGCTGTGCTTTCCGCCCTTGATGCTTGAGCGCCAATTGCTTTTGCTGAACGCTATAATGCTCAGCAATTTGTTCATAATCGGCCCGAGCCGGAAGATGCTGAAATGCGAGTTGAAGCGCGAGCAAATCTCTCTTAAGCTGATTGAGCTGGTTAAGCGCGTCGGCTTCCGTTTGCATTTGCTTATCGTAGGCCCTCAACCACATCGCGGTAAGTCTCGTAATCCTTCACGCCCGTCAGCGTTTTTAGCAGCTCACCGTCCTTAAAGAACATTACCGACGGCATGCCCTTCAGCCCAAATCGCTTCGCCACTTGCCGATTATTGTCAAAATCCAGCTTGACCACCGCAACGTTATCTTTATACGCCTCCGCTAGCTTGTCTATTCGCGGGGTCACCTGCTTACAAGGGCCACACCAAGAGGCAATACAGTCCACCACCACGACATGTTCCTTTGCCAGCAGCGCGTCAAGTTCCGCCTCATCCTGTAAAAAACGCGCCGCCCCGGTTTCCTCCTCACCGAGTTGAGCTAGCTCATTAACCACCTCAGCTGTAGACCGACTGCCATTCACCATCGTCAAACAAGCCCGCTGCCGATAATACTTCAGCAACAAATCGGTCTGAGCCTGATACTGCTTAAGGCGATCGCGCACAGCCGTCACATTTTCACCCGTCTGGGCAACCAACCGACTGATCAAAACCCCGTTCGTCACCTGACAATAGGCCACCATAGCAGCCGGTCGCTGAAACTTTACCAGCAGCTCGTCAAATGCTTGCGCTTGCGTTTGCGTTTGCGGAAATCCCTCTAAAACCCAACCATCGAGCATATCTAGCTGCTCTAATCTTCGACGCAGCGTCAGCATCACATCCTGATCAGGAACCCGCAGATCATCTACCGCAACATGAGGCACATGCCAGCGTTTAGAAATTACGATCGCCTGATCAGCCAGGCCCGACCCCGGCGGACCCAAAAGGATAAGCTGCTTAGATTTCATTGACAAAGACCCCTAACCCATAACCGCCTTTATCTGAACCAGTATCTTGCCTATGTAGTAGAGGCTACTGTTTTTGTGCAAATTCCTTTAGATTTACTCAATCACCATGAAGGATTACTTAATCTTATTGCGAGACCCAAATGCATCACCAATAGTCCCCTTGTGACGATTTGAGTCTCTATTTAAGACTCAAATAGAGACTCCCAGAGATCATGGATAGACTACTCGCGCAGTTTAATGAACGCCGTAAAATAAATAGATAGGGCAATAAATAGTATCGTTTTATTTATAAGGTTGCTGTTTCCTACCAAAAGCATTAAAAACATGACTGAATCTGCGTCCTCGTCTCAATTTCCAATAGCTGCCCAAAAACCTAAGTCACTGATTCAGCACGGAGACGAACGAATAGATCCTTACTATTGGTTGAGCGATCGCACCAATCCTGAAGTCATCGCCTACCTAGAAGCCGAAAACAGCTATACCGAAGCCCAAACCCAGCACACGACAGCCCTGCAAAAAACGCTTTACCACGAGATGCTTGGGCGCATTCAAGAAACCGATTTGTCGGTGCCCTATCGCTATGGCCGCTATTATTACTACTCTCGCACCGAAGAGGGCAAAGCCTACAGCATCTACTGTCGTAAAAAAGACACCCTAGAAGCCGCCGAAGAAATTCTGCTAGATGAAAATATTCTGGCCAAAGAACAGGAATTTTTTGAACTAGGCGTGTTTGAGGTGAGTCCTAGCCAAACGCTGCTAGCCTACGCCACCGACACCGAAGGAGACGAACGCTACACCTTACAAATTATTGACTTAGAGACCCATCACCATTTTCCTGAAATCATTGCCGACACCAGCGATGCCGTTTGGGCCAATGATAATAAAACATTGTTCTACCTCCGCCTAGATGAAGCCCATCGCCCTTTTCAACTATGGCGGCACCAGCTACAAACTGATCCCAATCAAGACCAACTCATCTACGAAGAAGGCGACGAATCCTACTACCTAAGCTTGGGCACTAGCCGCAGCGAAGCCTATATTTTTCTGAGTGCCGACAGCAAAATCACCTCCGAAGTCCGATTTATCAATGCCAATCACCCCACTGAAGACTTTCAGATTGTTCATCCTCGCGAAAAAGGCATAGAGTACAGCGTTGACCATCATCCTGGTACAAATGGCCAAGACAATCGGTTTTATATTGTTACCAACGACAACGCGATTAACTTTAAGCTTATGGTCGCACCCGTCAGTGCGCCGAGCAAAGCCAACTGGAAAACCGTCATTCCTCATCGCGAAGCGGTCATGCTCAATGGCATTGATGTATTCAAAAATCACATCGTCCTCAACGAACAGCAAAAAGGACTCCCCACCCTACGCATACAGCATCTTGCAACGGGCGAATTCACTCAAATAGATTTCCCAGAGCCGACCTACTCAGTCAATACCGCCTTAATGCGAGAGTTTGACAATCATATTCTGCGCTTTCGCTATAGTTCGCTTACCACCCCGCTATCCGTGTTCGACTACAACATGGATACCCACGAGCGCGAACTTAAAAAACAACAACCCGTGCTCGGCGGCTACAACCCAAACCAGTACGAGAGCCAGCGGTTCATGGCGATCGCCCCAGACGGCACTGAAGTCCCTATTTCCCTGGTCTACAAAAAAGACATTCAAAAAGCTGGCATTGCGAACCAAAGCCATCCACTACACCTAACCGGCTACGGCTCCTACGGCTATCACTATCCCGCCTCTTTTTCCAGCTATCGACTTTCCCTGTTAGATCGGGGCGTAGTTTGCGCGATCGCCCACATTCGCGGCGGCGGTGAAATGGGTCGAAAATGGTACGAGAACGGCAAATTTCTCCACAAACAAAACACCTTTACCGACTTTATCGCCTGCGCTGAGCATTTGATCCAACAAGGCTGGACCAGCCCTGATCAGCTCACCATCTCAGGCGGCAGTGCTGGCGGGTTGCTCATTGGCGCGGTGATTAACCAACGGCCTGATTTGTTCAAAGCTGCGATCGCGCAAGTGCCTTTTGTCGATGTTGTTACCACCATTCTTGACCCCAACCTACCCTTATCGGTTATGGAATGGGACGAATGGGGCAACCCCAACGAGCCTGAATTCTATCACTACATGAAATCTTACTCACCCTACGACAATGTCAGCACTCAAGCCTACCCTAACCTTCTGATTACCGCTGGCCTAAACGATCCGAGAGTCTCCTACTGGGAACCTGCCAAATGGGCCGCCAAGCTTCGCGCCACCAAAACCGACCACAACCAGCTCCTGCTTAAAACCAACATGGGTGCAGGCCACGGCGGCCCATCAGGGCGCTACGAAAGTATCAAAGAAATCGCCTTTGAAGACGCCTTCCTGCTCGACCATCTCGGCATAACTCAATAGCCTAATCTCAATAACCCCAAAATCAATAAACTACGAGCCGTAATAGACAGGGCTCCAAGATCCATGCAGCCCATGCGCCAAATGATGTGTAAACCACAATCGGCAAATCGGCCCTGCCTCAATATCTGCCGCATCAAACAACATCAGCGAAGATCGATCCTGCAAATAGTCGTAGGTCACCCCTAGCAGCCAACCGTCATCTTCATTTTCTCCGTCAGCACGCCCACCAGCACGCGGCACAAAAACAGGCTCTTCTGCAAAGCTCTGCGGATGCATTGTCCAAACTTGCCGCTGTTGAGTCTGTGTATCTAGCCGCAAATAGCCCACCGGCGGAGAAGACTCTCCAATATTGTTGCAATAGGGCATGTACAAATAGCGAACGGCTAAAGTTTCTCTGTTGGGGTTTACATGAGGATGCGCAATACAACAGTTTTCAGTGCCTGGTGCAATTCGATGAACCACACTTTTTTTCCTGGGGTTCAGCGTAGTTTGCCACAAAAACGTAGGGGCGATCGCATCAAAATTCGGCGCATAGCCTCCCCAACTGGTCAAAAAGCCGCCTTCACTCGCAGGCCACCCCGAGCTATATACCACCACCTGTCCATCTGGCTGCCCATCTAGCTGTTCATAGGCACAGGCTTGATGAATCGAAAACCATTGATCAGTCTCTAGCACCAGCGGGCCTACACCCGCCATCGCCCCATCCGGACGCGGTATTAAATGTACCTTCGTGGGTTTCGGCAGCAGCTTTAAGCAGTCTGCTGGCGACTTTTGCCCCAGCAAAAAAGGCATGACATCAAAGCTCAGCGCATTTTCAAAAAATACATAGTAGTTGGGCGTTAGGGCAAAATCATGCGGATTCACCGCTGCCCCCGGCATAGAATACTGCCTCCGGCTCATCTCTTCCCAGGCCGCATTGTACTCAATCAGCTCAATTATCAGAGTATTAGGCTCGCCCAGCTTCGCTGCCATTCCCCAGCTCCAGGTAACTAGGCGATCGCGCACCGGGTCTACATGAGGATGCGCTGTCATCGCCTGCTGCCCGCGACTTCGCCGCATCATCATTTCCCATCGACTGGGCGGCAAAACAGGCTCCACCAACTGCCCCAACAAATCCTCTACACCCAGTGTTTCTAGCGTATAAGGATCAATCCGGTACGGCATCCCCGCCTCATACAGTGCCAACAATCGAGAACCCCAGGGCACCACATGCGTATTCGCCGGATTTTTTAGATGCAAATCCAACAGACTCGCCAAAAATCCCCCTGGCTTCGCATTCCCAAACGTCGTCCGAAACCCAAACGCATTCGCCGCATCCTCCCAGGCATACTCCGCCGTTTTCACAAAGCGAGAAGAAAAAGTCACCCGGCCATCCGGCGCAAACGCAATCTTCGCTATATAGCCATCGCCGTCTAAGTAATGGGCCACCCGTTGATCGCCTCGCTCAAAGCGACTCGGCCCATTGCGAAACAGCGTCGAACCCTTTAGCTCCTCCGGCAGCACTCCCTCAATTTCGGTAATTTCATAGTCAAAGGCTTGCAGCTGCGAACGAAACGCACTAGCCCAAGCCAATTGCTGCGATCGCTTCAACGCTTCGCCCTCCCCTTGCTTACCCCAAACAACGCTATTAGGCGGCAGTGGCTGAGCCTTTACAGATAAACGAGAAGGATGAGTAGTCACGGGCAAAAGCAAGCATTAAGGACTTCCCATGGTGTAGCACACCCGCTCAAAAATGATCGTCATCTATGCTAGCTTGAAAACATTATGGAAAATCCCTTAACCAGCATCTCAACCGAGACGCCAGATCAGAGCACAATCCGCACGCTGATCAAAATCACCTCAACTGCGCTCATGCTCAGTGCGATCGCCCTGATTCTGTGGCAAGTGATCGCCCCGCTTCCCCCTGCCTTGCAGGCACTCGCCTCATTTGTGCAAGTCATCGCCCTCATTCACGCAATAGAAGGCGTAATCGCAGCTATCTTCATTTTGCGCGATCGCCTACGCACCTCAGATCAGCCTGTCTCAGATCAGCCTGTCTCAGATCAGCCTACGAGCACGCTACTCGCGGTTATCCAAGGCGCACTCTACACCTTCTTTGTCGGCACCATTGGCCTGTCAGAAATTCTCACCGCCAGTGCTGTAGAATCGCCCAATGACGCTGAACCGATGTCGTAAGGTCGCTGCTCAGTAAACGCTACCGCTCAAGACCCATAGCTCAAAACCTACAGCTCAAAACTCCTAGGATCGCCCACCACCTCTAGCCCAATCGTCTCACCCGCCGCAATCACCGACGTAATTTCCACTTCTACCGGCAGATTGCTCAAGTCAGCCAGTGGATTAATCGCATCTGAAAGGCGCCGTGCTGCGATCGCGCTCAAATCAAACCCTGCCGCACTCACCTCACTCACTTCAAACCGTAGCTGAGTCGCCTCCCCTACCAGTTCACCGCGTATGTTCACCGTTACCCCGCGCGGCACCGATAAATTTCCAATTTGAGGCCGCAGGCGAATCGTCGCCTGATCGGGCGATTGCAACATCACCTCAGCCTCCTGTACGTTTCGAAAAGCCTCCAAAAAATCAGCCAAATCATCCGTCCGAATCACCGCTGTTAGCTTAGCCGCCCCTACCTCACTAAGCCGCTCAGCCGCCCGGTCATACACCACATCCTGTAGCTCTAGCACGAGTCGTTCAATCACCGGAGCACCCTCAGGCCGCACGCGATCGCCCACTGCAACCACACTCTGCGCACTGCCCGCCTGCACCTTCAGCCCATTGATCTTAACGTCATAGCTATCAGCGGGCCCCACATACTGAGGAAGCTCCCGCTCAATCCCCTGAGCTACCAAATTCGCTGGATTGCAGCCCGTCAGCAAAAAACCTGCTAATAAAAGACTCGGCAAAATGCTCAATTGTCCCGCCGCTCGCCGAGCACGACAATCCGTACTGCGGCTTAAAGATTCTGACGTACGAAGTGTGATCATCCTTAGTCCCTTCCCCTGACAGGTTACTTGCTATGTGTATTGCTAACTATGTGTATTGCTAACTTCATGCCATTGTCATTACTAACCTCACGCCGCGAGTCATCATGAGAATATACTGGCCATAAGCTACCCTTCCGAAAGGCGCTTGCGTACTTTCAGTTACTTACTATTAGCGATACTTAGCAAATATGCGATGAATCACTGACAAACCATTATAAAAATAAATTTGCCGCTATAAAAATTCATCCGCGACCCAGGGTTTTGCTACTTATGAATCATCTATGAACCATTCATGAACCTGAGTCCCCGCACCAAATATATGTGGGCCGTAGAGCTACGCGCCATTTTACAAGGCGCCGCAGGCAGCTTTTTATTCGGCATACCGCTGCTATACACCGTCGAAGTATGGGCCATTGGCTCAGCGACCGACTCACCGCGACTGCTAGCCGTCCAGGCATCCACCTTTGTGGTTGTGCTCCTACTCACTCAAATCGAAGGCTTTCGCCGGTCGCTTTCCATCAATCCCATCGAAACCCTGCTAGAAAGTATTGAAGCGCTTGGCATTGGCATTTTTTGCGCCGCGATCGCCCTTTTGCTACTCCGCCGCATCACCCTCGAAACACCTCTCTCAGAAGCCCTCGGCAAACTCATCTTTGAAGGCGTCCCTTTTTCTCTTGGCGTCACCCTCGCCCGATCCACCCTAGAGCGCCGCCGATCCGATCAGCGCCGCACACTAGAAAGTGATTCCACCCCTCCTTTACCGACCTTACCCGCCCTCCCGGCGGCGGCCCTCAGCCTTCGCAGCACCCTCAGCAGCACTCTCGCCGATATCGACGCCACCATCATTGGCGCCATTGTCATTGCCTTCAGTATCGCCCCCACCGAAGAAATCGCCATCATCGCCTCAGCCCTACCAACGCTATGGCTACTGCTAATTATGGCCGCCTCGCTCCTCATCTCCTACATTATTGTCTTCGCCTCCGGCTTTACCGACCGCCGCAAACGCGCCCAAAGAGGGCTGCTGCTAAGCCCCTTTACCGAAACGCTCGTCACCTACATTGTGGTACTCATCGCCTCAGCCCTAATGCTCATTTTCTTTCAGCAGCTCAGCAGTAACGATCCCTGGCCAGAATGGTTAAGCAATATAATCGTCTTAGGCCTACCTGCCTCAGTCGGCGGAGCTGCCGGTAGAATTTTGGCGTGATCAACCTATCCTCCAAACATATCCTCAACCAAAACATATCCTCAACTAGGCAAACATGGGCGAAGAAACCAATAGCACTACCAATGTAGATTCAGCGCTAAATTCAGAGCCTATAGCCACCGCTCAAAAAACGCGATTTTCCTTGGGAAACACTAAACGATCTTCTGCCGAATGGGTTACCCTAGCGCTCTCTAGCCTGATTCTTCTTGCTATCGTTGGCCTGGTTCTCTACGACTGGCAAGTCACCAAAAACCTTCCCCCTGCCTTCCGCATCGAAATGGTTGAGCCTGCTCGCTTTACCGAAAGCCACTACTATGTTCCGTTTACCCTACGCAACACAGGCGGTCGCATTGCCCGCACAGTCCAAGTCACTGCCCAACTTCATCTTCCCGATGGCACCGACGAAAATGGCGAACAACAGTTTGACTTTCTCTCTGGCCATGAACGAAAAAAAGGTGGCTTTGTCTTTGAGCACAATCCTGAATCAGGCGATTTAGTGATCAGAGTTGCCAGCTTTGGCCTGCCGTAAATTTGTTGTCCTTCAATATGCAGTCTTTCTATGTGCAGTCTTTATGGAACCTCAATCAGATGCACTCTTAAATGCACTCTTAAATGCACTTTTAGAGACTAGATGAATACAACAAAAATAGCCGTATTACTGCATACGGCTATCTATAGAAAAATCTTCAAGAAGAATCGTTTGATCAAACAACAGCTACCGCGCTCCTTATCTGCACAAGGAATGCCGCTACAGGGAATGTCTGTACCAGAAATATATAGCCTGCCAACCTAACGATTAGAACCGGTAGCGTTCCTCTAGCCAAATTCGCATTTCTGTTTCCGATGCATGGCGAATTGTTCTACCAGAGGTTGGGTCTTGAGCATTCCAAAATATTTCGCCCGTCGCATCTTGCGTTTGCCAAATATGCGGAGCAGAAGCGTCAGACATCTGAAGTGCTAGTGCTTTCCACATTTTTTTAAGCTGAGTCTCTATCCCTTTGAGCGTTGATGGCTGACCATTGTAAGACGGGTCGTTGCTTTGCTCGCGCCCCCAACGCAAAGGCCAGTAGGCTTGGTTATTAGCGTTAAATGAGCGATAGGTGAGGGTAGATTTCATACGAGTTATCTCCTTTGTTTACATCTGAATCTATTGTAAAAAATGGTTACGATAGTAACCAGAATCAGCGCTCACCTTTTATATGAGAAGCTCAGATGGTTTAACCCGTTCAGTGGTATACAACAGGTACAAGGCAAGGCTATTATCCTGAGATAGCGTCTTTTACTGACTTTGCTCACCACCGCACTCCACTATGACTAAAACGCTATCTTTGGCAGTAAATGGCGATCGCCTAAACAAAACCCTCGAAGAACTCGCCCAAATCGGTAGGCAGGCAGACCATACTATCAAACGCCTTGCCTTTTCACCTGATGATTTAGCCGCGCGAACACGGCTAATTGAATGGATGAAAGCCGCTGGCATGACGGTACGAATTGATGCAGGCAGTAACATTATTGGTCGCTATGCGGGCCAAGAAGATGAAGCGCGATCGCTCGCCACTGGCTCCCATATCGACACCGTATTTTCAGGCGGTCGCTTCGACGGCTCGCTAGGTGTAATGGCAGGGCTAGAAGTGGTACGCGTGATGCAGGAAAACAACATTCAGCTGTATCACCCCTTTGAAGTCATTGTATTTGCCGATGAAGAACGCACAATGATAGGTTCCAAAGCCATTGCAGGCACTGCCCCCCAAGACCCTGAGCAGTACGATACGGTCAACGACGAACCCATTCAAGACTGCTTAGCCAGAGCCGGTGGTGATTGGAACAATCTACAATCAGCCCAGCGTACCGCCGCAGATATCGCCTGCTTTATAGAGTTGCATGTAGAGCAAGGCGGCGTGTTAGAAGCCATTGGGCGTGACATCGGCGTAGTAGAAGGAATTGTTGGCCAGCAGCGCCATCGCATTACGATTGAGGGCCGCACTAACCATGCGGGCACAACCCCCATGAACATGCGCCGCGATGCCTTAACGACCGCCGCGCATTTAATTCTGGCAATTGAAGACATTGCCAAACACTTTCCAGGCGATCCGGTAGCCACAGTAGGCACGCTCAAAATTTGGCCCAATTCTATCAACACGGTGCCTGGCTCGGTTGAGCTAAGCCTAGATATTAGAGACCTTTCCTCAGATGTCGTAGCGCACATGCTAGAGCAGCTACGGCGCAAGATTGAAACCGTTGCCGTCGCGACTCGCACCCGCATTCGCATCAAGCCAGAGCTACAGGTAGAAGGCACCCTAGCCGCCGACAGTGTCCAAGATCTGATTGTTAAAAGCTGCGAAGAGCTGGGGTTTAGCTATACGCATTTGCCTAGTCGCGCCAGCCACGACGCCCAAGAGATGGGTCGATTCACCGACATGGGTATGATTTTTGTCCCGAGTAAAGATGGCATTAGCCACTCAAGCGACGAATATACTTCGCCTGATCAATGCATTCAAGGTGCAAATGTATTGTTGCAAACAATACTCAAGCTCGATCAGCACTACCGCTAGCACTCTTCATCAATCCAAAAAATAGACTAAAAGTATAGATAAAAGATAGACAAAAGAATAGATCAAAAAAATCAAAAAAAATATAGATCAAACAATCAAACAAGACAGGTCAAAAAAGCTCATATGTACGATCTTAAAGTAATTGTTATTGGTGCTGGCATTGGTGGACTGACTACCGGCATTGCCCTCAAGCAAGCAGGCTACCAGGTTAAAATCTATGACCGAGTACAAGAACTGCGCCCTGCTGGAGCAGGCATTTCGCTGTGGTCTAACGGGGTAAAAGTACTAAACCAACTGGGTTTGGGCCGCAAAATGGCAGCTATTGGCGGTGAAATGAACCGAATGGAATACCGCAGCCATCGCGATCAGCCCTTGAGCAAAATTGACCTACAGCCGCTATTTCAAAAAGTTGGTCAGCGGCCCTATCCGGTGGCCAGAACCGACTTACAACAAATGTTGCTAGACGCCTTTCTCGATGAGCCGTCAGGATCAGGCGAGGTGCATTTGGGTACAAAATGCACTGCGGTTACGCAGGACGAATCTAGCGCCACAGCAACTTTTGAAGATGGTAGCCAAGCAACAGGTGACTTAATTGTAGGCGCCGATGGCATTCGCTCTGTTATTCGCGAGTATGTTTTAGACAAAGCGCTATCGTTACGCTATGCGGGCTATGTCAATTGGAATGGTCTAGTCCCTGCCGACCCAGCGCTATGTGAGGCTAACAACTGGGTGCTATATGTAGGCCAGAGCAAGCGCGCTTCTATGATGCCAGTTGGAGGCGATCGCTTCTACTATTTCTTTGGTGTTCCCACACCCATTGGCTCACATACACCGCCTGAAGACCGCCGAGAAGAGCTAGCCCAGCATTTTGCCGATTGGCCAGAGCCCGTTCAGGCGCTCATCCGCACATTAGATCCCCTAGACTCTAACCGGCTTGAAATCAGCGATATTGATCCGCCTGAGCGATTGGCCAAAGGCAGAATTGCAATTTTAGGAGATGCAGCCCATGCGACCACACCGACCCTCGGTCAGGGGGGCTGTCAGGCTATGGAGGATGCTATCGTCATGGCTAATTACTTGGTAACAACGAACATAAGCGTTGCCGATGCCCTGATGCGCTACGAAAAAGATCGCAAGCCACGCACTGCCAACCTCACGCTAAAAGCCCGCCAGCGCACAGATACCATTTACGGCAAGGACGAAACCATCACGCAAGATTGGTACAATCAGCTTCAGCATGAACAGCCCGATGCGGTGATTGGGGCGCTAGAAAAAATTATTACGGGTGGCCCCTTGCGTTAATTGTTTAGCCTTAATTGTTTGGCTTTAATTGTTTGGCTTTAATTGTTTAATATTAACTATTTACTAGGATAAGCGAGAATGAGCGGTTGGTTATCAACACATGTTTTAGATACAGCAAACGGTACTCCAGCAAAGGATGTAGCGCTAGCGCTGTGGCGAATAAAAGAGAATCCAACAGCGCGAACAAAAACAGACCATCAACTGATTAAAACAGTAAGAACAAACGCAGATGGTAGAACGGATGCCCCACTTTTAGAAGGCAAAGACTTTGATCTAGGCCTTTACGAAATTGTGTTTGAAGTCGGAGACTATTTCGCCAAGCTAGAGGCCGCATTTCCTAAGGCTTCTCTTTCAGCTACCTATCCTTTTTTAAGCAGCGTACCGCTGCGCTTTGGCATTGCCGACCTAAACGCTCACTACCATGTGCCCTTACTCGTTTCTCCTTGGTCTTATAGTACCTATCGGGGTAGTTGAGCCGTCACAAGTAACTGCTCTGGATCAACTGTTCCTAACCAACTGTTCCTAACCAACTGTTCCTAAGCAACTGTTCCTAACCAACTGCTGCCGTGTATTCTCGCAGCGACGCACCCTGCTGACGCAGCCTTCTAAGCGCAGAACGCTCTACCTGACGTACGCGCTCTCGACTAATGCCCATGCGTTCACTGATTTGGCTAAGCGTCATTTTACTGCCGGTTTCTAGCCCATACCGCATTTTGACGATTGCCTTTTGCTGATCTGAAAGCGTTGCTGATAGCAGCTGCGCCAAATCTCTTTTGAGCAGGCTTTGAGTCGCATAGTCTTCTGGCAAAATGCCTTCATCTTCTAACAGTGCGCCTAACTCCGTATTTTGCTCGCTACCCACCTTCATATCCAGTGACAGCGGATGTCTGCCCTGCATTTGAAGCTCTCTGAGCTTTTCAACGGGCATTGATAACTCTTGTGCAACTTCCTTGACAGTGGCTGCACGGCCTAATGAAAGCGCTAGCTGTCGTTGCACTTTGCGTATTTTTCTGAGCTGATCACCAACGTGAATGGGCAGACGAATAATCCGGCTGTTGTTGCTAATAGATCTCGTAATGGCCTGACGAATCCACCAGTACGCATAGGTCGAAAATCGATATCCTTTGCTCGGATCAAACTTTTCTACGCCTCGATGCAAACCAATAGTGCCCTCTTGAATAAGATCCATCATTTCTAGGCTTTGGCCGCTGTACTTTTTGGCAACTGATACGACTAGGCGCAGATTACATCTCACCATTTTGGCGCGCGATCGCTTCCCTCCCTCTAATGCCTGATTTAGCTCCGTTACAGAAAGGGCTGCTTCTTTTGCCCACTGTTCACGGGTTGGCTCTACTACTGTCTTACATATTATTTCAGAATCTCCAAAATCGGCTTTCGAGTCATCTTCCGATTCGGAAGTCGAACTACTCATTGACTCAACAAGCGCCGATCTGATAGCTTCTAGCTTCATATATTGTTGAACTTTTTTGCCCAGGACAATTTCTTGCTCATGGGTCAATAGCGGATAGCGACCGATATTCTTTAAGTAGCTCCTAACTAAATTAGAGGACTGTGCAGTAGTTTTCATATAATCTTGGGTAAGAGGCATTGACTAAGAAGTCTAGTCAAACTATTGTGGCACACCACAAAAAGAAAGAAATCCATCAAAATCAACATCTTTTTTATCTCTTTTGATAGGCATCTAATAGATTTAATGAAAAACTAAGGAATCAGACACCTTTAAGAGCCTTACACCCAGCCCTGTAAAGGTGATTGGGAAGCCGCTTAATAATTACCAAAACCGTTGCTGCGAGGTGCTTTGACGTAATCACCTAACGAGCGCTGAAGATTAA
>LJZR01000093.1 GCA_001314865.1 Phormidesmis priestleyi Ana
TAGCAGATTGCCAAGTATCAAACATCTTGATTTTGTGCTCACGGTCAAACCTCTTCGAGTCTCCCCGGCAAAGCCGGGGGCTTACCAATATTTAGTTATGCATTCCAACTCGACGGAACCAGTGCCAGTTTGCTCGCTGTAGATAGTGCAAAAAAAACACGAGAGCTCAAATCTTGGCTATTTCATCGAGCTGGTTGCAATAATTGCTCAGCTGGGTGATTATATGGGGAGGAAACAAGTCTCATTTTGACTGTGCCTGCTCAAAATTAAGATGTCGGTATACACATACCTTTATTTTTGAATCGAGTCTTTTTATAAAGTGATAAGATACGGAGACTTATGCTTGCTGAGACAAGCATAACCATTCCTCCTAGCCGTAAGTGATGAGATACGGACAATGTTGTCTCGAAAAGACAGCAGTCCTTCCTGGTTACTAAGTGATGAGATACGGACAATGTTGTCTTTTTAAGACAAATTTATTATTCGATTTCTGTAGGTCTAAGTTAAAGTGATTAGATACGGAGTTACCTGTCTTAGTCTAAACTGCCTTCTCTGTAAGGAATTTGAATGAAATTTCTACTTGACTTAAGACAAGGTGATTAAGGATTCAACTTCAAAAGCTTGCGTATGCTGTCTTCGAGCGACTCAGTAACTTGCCTGTCGCCACGCTCTAACTTCCCAACATAGTCGGGGCTGATGCCAAGGAATCCAGCCAGTTCTTTTCTTGACCAACGCCGGTTTTTTCGACCAGTCTTAATCATTTCCCCAGTCAATGTGTCGAATGGCATTGTCTCAGCAGTAATCGCCTTTTGGGGTTTTGGATTTTTTAGCTTGGATAGAAGGACAGGAATTGGATGCGGAGGCTTGATATCGAGTTTGGCCCGCAGCAGTCTTTCAATGAGTTTTACCTTACGCCAGTCTTGCGGTTTGGGTGCATTGCTATTCGGGCGTATCCATTCCGGATAGGTTTCAGGATCGTATTTAATTTCCCATCCCAGTTCTGTTAATAGTGTCAGAGCCTTATCCCATCGTTTCCTAAGATCACGAGCTTTGTATTTGTCATTTAGAGCTTGGTTAATATCTGTTTTAGCAGTGACTTCTTCTAAAAGATTAACGACAGTATATCCGTAAGGATTTTGATTTCTGGCCCGTACTCGTGCATCTAGTGTCAATTGAATGGCTAATCGTAGCGCTAATTCATTATGATAAGGGTCGATTTTGAGAATGTCTCTGGCCAGGAACCCAAACTGATGGAGTGCTTCCTTAGCTCGGTTTCCAGCTCGGTTGAGGAAATGTTTTGTCCAACCGCCTGGACTAACCGTAATGTAGATTTCCTCGGGTCTTTCAATCTTCCGAGTAGCCAAATCGATTTGGCCGTGAGAGTCAATCAATACATCCCACATACGTCCTACAGGCATACTGGCATCTAGCTTGCGCTTCCCTCTACCTTCAATCCAAACAGACTTGACCATCAGGCAAGACAGTGCAAAAGCCGCAGCAGCAACGGTATTACGCTTCTCTGAAAGACTACTATTGTGATTGCGATCCCACCCTAGTAGCGTGACGACATCAGTTGCTTTGAGTGTAAATGAGTTTTGCCATGGTTCATTCTCGGCCATCGTTCTAGCGGCAAAAATAAGCTGAAGTTTGACAGTATCAAAGCCAAATTTGTCAATAATTTGCTCAGCTGCTTCCCAAGGCAGTAGGGCAATGTCGCCTGGATTCGTGATGTAGTGCTCAATGAAGTTGGCTGGATTGCTCTTACTTTGGTGTTGGAAGACGGCTAGGTTGTCTTCATTGCGTTGCCAGAGTTCTGGCCGTAACTGCGCTTTGATGCTGCTGGCAATGGGGATAGAGGTTGGAATAGGAAAAACTTTATCTAGTGCTAGGTCGGTGTAAGCAGCAGAAAGGGGTCTTTGTCTAAGCCCTAAAAGCTGCTCTAAGTCCTGAAGGTTGCATGCCGGTAGATTAAGTCCTTCGACAATGATTTGGGTGATGTCTTGGCAGTAGATCTGCCCAAACATATTGAGTTTTTCTTTGAAATCAGGAGATTCAGGATTATCTATATAGTGACTGATTTCCTCTTTAAGTCCTTGTGGATCAACCTTTTCTAAATCGTCAATTTCGTGGTTTGACGCAATCACTTCTAGTGCCCATACCACCAAGTTTGATCCAATGGATTTAACAAATTCGTCTTGAAAGTCGGGGCGTTCAAAGAATAGTAAAAGGGCACTTTTGAGATGTTCCTGTATAAGTTCTTCCTCTAAGGATACCTCTACACTTTGAGAGATGTTTTGTTTTCCAACCTTATTGCTTAATACACGAAAATGCGACTGGCTAAGGTCCAGTGCTTTTATGCCTTCTTTTTGAACGGTTAGTTCTACCTTATGTTTGTATACTTTAACTAGATGTTCATAGAGCTGAAGGGTGATCAGATCTGGAAGGCTGGACTGCTCTTTGATGGTGTTAGTTAGACCTGTAATGTATTCAACTGTTAGGACATCATGAATAAGCTGTGCCCAGCGATAGCCCTTTTCACCTAAAGGGACAGGCTCAAGGTTGTAAACGTTATTGGATGGTTGACTATTGTGGTTTACCATGAGGCTGAGAGGCTAGGTTAAAGTGTCTACTCAAGTGAATATTGGGGTTTTCCGGAGCAAAATAGTAAGTTCTAGTATTACATCAAAATTTGATACAGCCTGGAGTTTACGGCGATCAATAGATGTTGTCGGAAGTTAGCGTGATCGCACGAGACTTATCGGATTAACTAGGAGAGCATTGACCCGCCGTTGAACCACCTCTATCTAGCTATCTGTACGACTTTGAGTAAATTACCACCAGATGGTGGTAATTTACTTTGGATACCAATGCGAAGTACTAATTTTTATTTGTAGAGGTTGCCTTTCTTTGCGCCTCAAGTTCTTGAGCGGCAGCTTCCAATTCCATTTCCAGTTGATCCGCAGTTGGTAGATTGCCTTTGAGTGCTGGGGGCAAGTCGTCTTGTAGGGTATATGTAGAGACCCCAATAGGATTATGTACGGTATCTAGCGCAAATTCTACAGTATTTTTTTTCTTAGAACGACACAAAATTATTCCAATTGTAGGGTTGTCTTCTTCAGTGCAAATGAGATGATTGACCGCCGAAACATAAAAATTCATTTTGCCGGAGTGTTCGGGTTCAAACTCGCCCATCTTTAAATCGATAACAACATAGCAATGCAAGCGAGCGTGATAGAAGAGCAGATCAAGCCTGTATTCTTTTTCGTCTACTGTGATGGCATATTGACTGCCAATAAATGCAAACCCTACACCTAGCTCAAGTAAAAAGTCTCTAATATGTTCTATAAGTCCTCGCTCTAACTCTCTCTCCAAAGCATCGCTGCCAATAGTTAAAAAGTCAAAATTGTACGGATCTTTAATGATTTGCTGTGCTAAATCCGACTGAGGTTTTGGCAAAGTACGCTCAAAGTTTGTCATCGCGCCACCTAGTCGCTGATAAAGATCAGTCTCAATTTGAATGATTAGAACGTTACGACTCCAACCATTGTTTATCGTTTGCTCTATATACCAGCGACGCTTATCAGGTTCCTTCAGCTTGTCTAGTACAGCGCAGTTATGTTTCCACGGAATTTGTCCGCCTAGCTGGTGGACAAATTCTTCATCGGGCCAGGCATTTGCAAAAGCTCTCATGTATGTAAGATTAGACCTAGAGAAACCTCTCATGTCAGGGAACTCGCGCTTCAGGTCTTTGGCAAGTTGGGAGATCACTCTAGAGCCCCAACCCTGCTTTTCTTGTCTCTGCAAAATCTCTCGACCAATTTGCCAGTATAAAAGTGTCATTGTAAGATTGACGGCTGATGAGGCTTCTATTTGAGCGACGCGAATACGCATTTTTAGCTCAGATAGGAAATGCTCATAGCTATCAGATGACATGGAAGGAGAATCTTTATTCATAGACTAGTTTTGGCTGGTTTCGTCTAACGGTTATGTACTACTCATCGCAGTCGGGCTACAGGAACCAAACAGGATATCGAGTGCTAATACAATCTTTGCGTGAATCCTTTCCGTTTAACATAGATGCCAGAAAAATCTTAGTTAATATTATATAGGTGTTCATTGAAATGGCCTTGGCATCGAACGAGATTAGCGTGGCACAAAACGAGATGGCACTTTTTGTGCCACACCCTTTAAGTTGATACCCGTATTTATTTTGAATTACTTTAGACCGATAGTTGAGAGTACTGTTTTATTGATATTTTATAGCCTCGAAAGCTGATGTCTTGGAGGGTTGATCGAGTGAGGCCACAGTTTGCTGCTGGTGACCCAGATATAACTGATCATTCAGGCGCGACAAAGCATCGTACAAAAAACAAGAGCGGACATCAGCAGAATAATTTGTTGCCACTGTGTAATGCAAAGCGACGACCGTTCTATCCAGTCTGCATCATGGCCATCGTATGGCCATCTTTATCAGTCTAATGCGATCTCTTTACCATTATTTCCCTGGAGTTGAATCACCCTCTGTTTGAACGATATCAACGAATCTTTGGATGATTGTATTGACAGGGACATCTGTATGGCGGCTCATAGAGCGATAGCCCACACCGATCGTTGGACGGTTATATCCAAACTGTCAGGGTCGATAAAAGAGCATTCGTGAGTGGAAATCCCATGTGGCTTTTCCAAAAGATTTGAATCACCCTTCAGCTCAGCCCAGCTATATAGTTTTTCTGTACTATAAGTTGGCAATCGCCGAGTTCCATAAATGCCAGTAGTCGCTGAATGAGCGTGTGAAAATTCCAGAATTTTCACACGCTCATTTGTTCTATTTCCTGAAGAAGTTGATCTATTTGGCCAAGTTTTTTCTGAACCTGAGCAGACGCTAGCAGCGCTTTTTTCCTACGGACAGCTTTTATTCTGGCGAAAACCTTATCAGATAGAGATGGCTGTGGTGCAGGTTTTCCATCAGACTGCTCAAGAGCTACTTCCTTCACTAAGGCTATTACCTCTTCTTTGGTAAGACCCTTTGCTTGTTCTACAAGTTCACCGTGCAGTTCCGGGCGCTGTCGATTCAGAAGAACGGCATTAGTTGGCGAGAGTTTTCCCTGGCGAACCGCTTCTAAAATTTCAGGAGCTAAATTCAACATAGGTAGCCTATTTGAAACAAAGCTGGATAGCTTCATGCCAAATTCGCCAAGGATATTACTGATGGTCTCAATTTCCTCTTCGTTGAAAATTCTAGAATTTTCAGTGCCACGAATCTGAGAATTATTAGCCTTATAAAGACCTGCCTTGACATCTTCTATAGAGATATTTAGATGAAGTGAGAGCAGGCTAAGAATACTTTCGGTTTGCTCTATGGCTGTAATTTCCTCATTAAGAAGGTGCGCAATCAGCGCTGCCTCTAGAGCCATCTCGTCTGACATTTCACGGACAATAGCTGGAATTGCTTTAAGTCCTAACTCGCAGCAACTGCGCCATCTACGCTCGCCGCTAACTGTTTCGTAGCCACCATCTATTTTGGGTCTAACTAGAATAGGTTCTAGCACGCCATGCTTACGGATTGATTCTCTAAGTCGCTCTAACTTTATGGGATCGAAGTAAAGCCTTGGCTGTTTGAGATTGCCCGGTAGCTCCAATGCCTGGATATCGGATACAGGGATGAGTAACGATTGAGCCGAACTAGATTTTAAGCTTTCTATTTCCTCTTTAAGCTGGACAATAGTTTCACCTTCTTTGGCTGCGATCGCACCACCGAACATATCACTTACTTTTCGCTTACTGTTGCGCATTTCTAGGTCATCTCCTTAATAATGGCAGCTGCAATTTTTGCATAAACCTGATTGCTAGGATCGCTAGCTCTGTATAATCCCAACGGCAAACCGGCAGCAGCAGCGTTTGCAATGTATGCCCCATCTTTAATCGTAGGAAACATAGGAATTTCCATTTGCTTCATAATCTCGGGTAACCCTATCACACCTTCTATTCCGGAAAGCCCTAAATTATCCCGATGCATGGCTCTATTCTTTGCCCCATTTGGCACAATGCCGATGACTTCCGGTGCAGGCTTCAAGCGAAGCTCGCTGCGCGTTGTACTAATCCATTCCAGGAGTTTGGCCATCGCATCTAGATCTTTGTCTTCGGGCTTAAGTGTAATCAAAACACCTGTACTAGCTGATAGTGCTGCAATGTGAAGCTGCTCGATAGTACCAGGGCAGTCAATTAAAACTACATCGTGTGGCAAAGGATGATCCTCTAGAACATCAGCCAGTAGATAGGCTCCCCGCTTGTCGAGAACCAACCGCTGTGTTGTGTTCGTAAGGGGTAAGCCACCTAAGCAAGCATCAACCCCTTTTATATGCTCTCTCCAAACAGGTTTTAGTGGATAGTCGCCTTTGAACTCTGAGCGTAATACGTAGTCAAGGGTTTTTTCAGGTGGTGGATCGTCTAGCCCACAGAACAGAGTTAAAGAGCCGTTAGGATCGCAGCCAAACATCGCGACTGATTTTCCTTTCTTAGCGAGCTGGTAGGCAAGGTTTACAGTTAGGGTCGTTTTCCCGACACCTCCGCTGTTAGCCATAATGGAAATTACTTGCTGTGGCATCTTTGGTGTGGCGTGTTGTACAAAGCGTGCAAAAGAATAATAGCTGATAGAGTGTGAAAATTCTCAGGATTTTCACAACTAAATAAAAACGAGTGAAAATTCTAGAATTTTCACTCGTTTTTATTTAGGATAAATACTTCTCAGCTGATTTGATAGGTATGACTGATCTAGCTTTTTAACATCTTTCCTAGCAGAAAGACGACTCATCCGTCTACTCATCAGGATGTCCATCTGATAAGTAGACGGATGAGCAACAAGCTTCAGTGTGGGTCTGTCGTTATCATATTCGCACTGACTTTACCTCATGGTCGTGCTCAGCCCACTGATAGCTACAACATTAACAGAACAGAGCTGTGTCGTGGCTGTCGGCGATCGCAAGCTAGACTTATCCATCAGCTCTGTGTTGTAGGCTTCATACGACTGTCCATACCTGCTTTTCGGTTAAATAAATTTGGTTACCCAAAGCAGCATTCCCATGAAAATTCTAGAATTTTCATGGGAATGCTGTTGAAAATTAATACCGTGAATTGTGCTGTCGTTGCTGCATATGGACATTGACCTCAAATTCGCAATTGTACAGAATCCGATCAACATCAATTGGGGTATGGCACCGACTATTGCAAAATTAGGCCATAGTCTGAAAGCGCTGTGAATGCTAGGTTACAGCCACCGAAAATTGAGCCTCTCAGAAAAGTA
>LJZR01000020.1 GCA_001314865.1 Phormidesmis priestleyi Ana
AGCACAGCATCGCTCTGGGGCAGAGTTCTCCTGCGCACATCGACAGAGCTACTATCGGCGGACTTTTTTCTCTGCTCGTAAACTTTCCAAGTCGTGTCAAGACTGCTTCTTCTTAGGCTAAGTGCATACCTATAAGCAACAGTCTTCTCTTCAACAGCAGTCCTCTCTGTTTGGGTGCTACGACTACTGGCTAAACCGATTTTAAGTTGTTCCTATCACACTGTTGTTTTATAGGTGGTACGAGCCGTATTCCCAGGCGTTGCTGAGTTTGAAACAGGTGTTGATTGGCTTGAAAAATGACCATTGAGAGCTTGTTCTAGTAGTCTCTCATAGGCATGACATTCAATTTCAGCAGAGAAGCCTTCTGTGAATCTTGTGAGGCTGGCCTGCTTCATTCGACCCAGTTCATCTGGGTTGTTAAGCAAATTGTCAAAGGCATTGGCACAGTCGCGTGTGTTGCTAAAGTAATGCGCTCCTGGGCCAGCTACCCATTGGTTAAAATGGTTGTTGTGCGCTAAAACGGATGCGCCTGCGCCCATGGCTTCTACCAAGGAAGGATTCGTGCCGCCGACTGAGTGTCCATGAACATAGAGGGTCGCATAGTATCGAAGTGCGCCGACGGTCTCTGGGTCATAAATACCGCCCGGAAAAACAACCTCGTCACTGGCAGCTGCTAAAACTTTCTGGTGATATTCGTTTTGGTTAGGGCGATAGTTACCGAGAACTACCAGCTTGGAATTTCTTCGTTGGCTAGAGAATGCCGATACAATCTCTAAAATGTTGTTTTCGGGTTCGGGTCTAGCAATGATGATGGAATAGTTGTCTGGTGTGAGGCCGTAGGGCTTTAGCAGGCTGGCATTCGCTTTGCCAACGCGCTCAGCCCCGTAGGGAATCATAGTGATTTTGTGACGGGAGACTCGGGTTGCCAGATGGTTTTCAATTTCTGGATGGTCGGCTACCAGGTGATTGCCAAACCAGCAGCCCAGCCGCTCATTGAGATAGAGCCATGCTTTCTCGGGGGTGCTCCACTTTTGCCGGCGCCATTCTAGACCATCCATGTTGATAACGTTGGTTAGCCCTTTGAGGCGATACAAGGCGCAAAAAATGGCTGTGTTGTAGCCTAGGGTTAATATAAGGTTGCCTTGCTTGCTGGCATGCAGAGTGGATTTCCAGTCGAACAGAATTGTGGCAGCGGCGCTGGCTTTGGCAACCGGAATATGAATGAGGTGAATACCATTCCAGTATTCTTCAGAGATGCTTTTCCCAACGTAGTCTTCGCAGTATACGGTTACATCCCAGCCCTGGCCGACTAGATAACGAGAGAGCCTTTCTGCGAAGGTTTCAAATCCGCCATGATTTCCAGGGATTCCGCGACAGCCGAGTATTGATAGTTTTTTCACTAAATGCATATGCCTGATTTAAGCACGGTTAAAGATGGACGAAACAGGTAATGAACTATGGAAGAGCAACAGCATTAAATAGGGGGGGTGCTATAGAGAGCCGTGACTGTAATATCCTGGTTGGTAAGTGTGTTGGGTTGGCAAGTGTGATTTGATGGTGTGCCTACGTCTTTATACGTAATGGGTAGCACTAGATACGCTTTCTAAGATGAAGGATTTGCGCTACATATGTACATTCAACTAATCATTTCTACTGATTGAAAGGGCCTCAGGAGATTTTTACACGGGCTTTATCAGCCTAGAAGATTGTGTAGATCTTCGTTAAAGAAGCCGTAGCCCCATCGTCATGGGCATTTGGCGTATTTGAATTTAATATTGCTCGTTCTAGAATAGAGGTGGGGCAAAATTGCTAAGTTTGAAGGCTAGAAATAAAGTCCTAGTCTTTGCTTTAATAGCGTTTGATAGCGGTTTAATGGTGTCCGCACTTTGTCCAACAGTTGCTTTAGGCGCTGTATAAACCCTGATCGTTCTTTAAACATATCAGCGATGGTTGAGCGATGATTGAGCAATGACTGAGCAATGATATTAAGAACAATCGACAACTTAGGATAAGCTATCTTTTTTCATTTTTATAGATGCAAAATTTGTAGATATGCAAAAAATCTAGCAAGTACTGATGACATATTCAGTGATTTTGTCCCAGCTATCAAATTTTTTTTAGGACGCTACCGATAATTGGCAGCGTTGCCTAACTTTTTTAGACTGATTTTGAAGCCGGGCAGTCATTCCTACTGATGGGCTGCGATAAAGCCGGTCAAATTCACGGCTGAAGTGGGCTGCAACGGTTTCATTCTGAATGACCAAAAGGTTTTCATCGTTTTGTGTGTTGGCTGCATGGCTCCAGTTATGAGAGCCCACGATGACCGTTTGCTGGTCAATGACGGCGAATTTGTGGTGGAGCTTATCACCTGGCGGTAGTTGGGGAAAGCCAACTGAGGTGATGGGGTTTTTCCAAGGACGATTGTCCGCTTCTATTTTGCAGCGTTGGTCGGGGTGAGCAACGCCTAGCATGTCGAGCGCTTCGCTATAGCTGCGATAGGTAAACCTAGGGTCAATAAGAACACGGATTTGAGCGCCTTTTTGAGCTTGGGTTTCTAGCTGGTTGGCGATTAGTTGCTCTGAAAATACAAAAAGGGCTAGGTCGATAGTGCGATCGCCCTGGCTAATGGTTTTGCGGATGAGTCCATTGACGCTACGTTCCCAAGGTTGTGTAGGTGAGAGGGGCGAAAACTGTAGGGCTACGGTGCCATTGCCCAATGAGAGGGTGCTGGTGGAGTGATTACGCTTTTTTAAGCCAAATAAACTGTTCGGCTGGCCGTCGGGACCATCTCCCCACATTTGATTAAATTCTTCCGCAAACTGGCTGGCCAGTTCTGGGCTATTTATTTTGAGTAGGACGTTCGCATTGCCCCGGCTATCGGGCGTATCGAGATCGCCGTGGATGCCAGAGAAGGTAAAGTTGGCTGATCCGGTGAGTACCTGCTGACCGTCAATGACTAAAAATTTGTGATGCATCAGGCCGCTGCCTTTAGATCCATCGGCGGTGTCATCTATCAGCGGAATGCGGGCGCTGCGCAAAATTTTCAGGGCCTCGGTGGCGGGGACGATATTGGCGTACTGGTTTTCTAGGATGAGGCGAACGCCGATGCCGCGCTGCGCGCTGCTGACGAGTGCTTCTGCTATGCGGGGCAAGTTTAAGTCTTGAACGGCGATATCCACTGTTTGGCTGGCGCTATTGATAGCGGTGACAATCACCTGTTCGAGGTCATCTCCGTAGCGTTGGATATGGCGATAGGGATCGGTGTATACGTTGGCTTCGGATTGATTGAAAAATACTTGAATGTGGCTGTCTTGAGGGAGGGGTGCGATCGCTGGGCGTAGCGACGGCGTTGTGGTGATGCGCCAAATGCTGCTGCCGATGGTTAAAAGAAGCACAGCCGCAAACAGAATTAGCCATCGCCGCTGGCGAAATCGAAAAAAGATCACGGGTAGTTAACTTTATAAGGATGAAAACTTCAGGTGTAAAAACTTTAGGCATGAACCGAAAGCTGCTACATCCTTAGTTATCCCCAGAGTGGTTCTCAGCTTGTTTCTCTGCTTTCTATTGAGTTCATTGCTTGAATTTTTGCTGTCTACAATTTTTGTGATGAACCGCGTGATGAACCGCGCGATGAACCGTGTGATGGAAACGCGGGCAGGTTGCCTTGGCTTAATCAATTCATCTCGCTTGGGCCAGTTAGAACCTTATACTTGTAGGCAGTTAACTACCCCCGCGCTTTTTTATGCTTTCTCCTGAACAGTTCCTACAGGCCACCGGATGGTTTGCAATCGGCACGCTGGTTTTTGGTGGAGTCACAGCGATCGCGTTTTTGCTTAAGTGGGGCATCCGGTTCCGCTTGGTGGGCGCAACCGGATTTATGGGTGTGCTGACCGTTGGTTTCTTGGGCCTGAGTTTTCAGCCGCTGGTGCGTACGGTGATTCCGGGTGCGGTTCCTTACGAAACGGTATTTGATTCAGGGTCGGCGCAGGTGGTAATTGCTGTGCCCAATGCAATTACCGAAACTGAACTAGAAGCAACCTTGCGGCAGGCGGCTAGTAATTTGCTAAAGCCTAGCCGCTTAGGTGGGATGGGCCAAGTTAAGCCTACGATTAGAGCAAGGGCGATTGTTCATCAGCCGGGGATATCGGAGCTGGTGTATGTGGGTCAGGTGACGCCAGGAACAGGCAATAGTGCTGAGGGGAAAGCGCCCGTTATCGAAATTTATACTGATCAGCTCGCAAAGATAAATCAAGCTGAGTCATAATTAAATACTCAGTATTGAGTAAAGTCATTGAACAGCAGGTATTTGCCATGCCCTCCTCGATTTTGCCGGTTGTAAGCTTGCCGACGCCTCTGCCGATTCTCAACATTGCGCCTGCTCAGGTTATTCGAGGAAATAGCGTACTCAAGACCCAGCGGGGTCTCTTTGCTCGCCTCGGTCAGCGTCCTTTAGTGGTGGGTGGGTCGCATTCTTTAGCTGCGGCTGAGCCTTTTTTGGCGGTGCCGCTTGCTGATGTTTCGGCGGCGAATGCCACTTACGAAAAGGACTGTAGTGAGGCCGCTTTGGCTGCCTTGAACCAGGCGGCAGATGGGCATGGAGCTGACTTTATTATTGGCGTGGGTGGCGGCAAGGCGTTGGATTCAGCGAAGCTGCTGGCTCATCAGCGGCAGATTCCCATTGCCACTGTGCCGACTTCGGCGGCTACCTGCGCAGGCTGGACGGCGTTGTCTAATGTGTATTCTGACGAAGGCGCTTTTTTGTACGATGTAGGCTTACCTCGCTGCCCTGACATGATTGTGTTGGATTATGATTTGGTCGCGACTGCGCCTCAGCGAACGCTGGTAGCGGGCATTGGTGATGCGATCGCCAAGTGGTACGAAGCCTCAGTGAGCAGCGGCCACTCTAGTCACACGATGGTCATTGGCGCGGTACAGCAGGCCCGAGTGCTCAGAGATATTTTGTTTCAAAAGTCAGTAGCGGCGCTGCAAAAACCAGGCGGTGATGACTGGCGCGAAGTGGTCGATGCCTCGGTGCTGATGGCCGGAGTGATTGGCGGCATGGGAGGGGCGCAGTGTAGAACGGTAGCTGCTCATGCGGTGCATAATGGTCTAACTCATGTGGCCGCACATGGCACCTTGCATGGCGAAAAAGTGGCCTATGGGATACTCGTGCAGCTGCGGCTTGAAGAGCTAGGCCCTGGCAATGCGCTAGCAGAAACGGCTCGACAGCAGCTATTGCAGTTTTACAGCGAGCTAGGACTACCGACCTGTTTGGCCGATATGGGTATGGATGGGCTAACGGTGGCTGATCTCCATCAGGCGGCGACGGTCGCCTGCCAACCCGATTCAGATATTCACCACCTTCCCTTCTCGGTTCAGGCCCATCAGGTGATGGCAGCGATGCTATCAACAACAGCGCCGATAGCCGATCTAAAGAAAGTGAGCAGCACCGTATAATGCCCTCACGATATTTGCTGCGATATTCACTTTAAAAACGCCTTGATGAGGTAGTCTCATGACTTTAGATTGGTTGAAACCCGCTGAGCGGTTAGGTTCGTTGCCACCTTACGTATTTGCACGGCTAGATGAGCTGAAGGCCAATGCTAGGGCCGAAGGCGTCGATTTGATCGATTTGGGGATGGGTAACCCTGGTGGACCTACGCCTGCGCCCGTGGTGGAGGCCGCGATCGCCGCAATCAAAGATGAGCGCAATCATGGCTACCCCCCGTTTGAAGGCACGGCCAGCTTTCGCCAAACCATCACGCGCTGGTATCACCGTCGCTACGGTGTCACACTAGATCCTGACGGTGAAGCGCTACCGTTGATGGGCTCTAAAGAAGGGCTGGGTCACTTGGCGATGGCCTATATTGACCCTGGCGATGTGGTACTGGTTCCAACGCCTTCTTATCCGGCACATTTTCGGGGGCCTGCGATCGCCGGAGCCGATATTCATACGATTCCGCTGTACGCCAAAAACGACTGGATTATTGACTTTAACGACATTCCTCCAGACCTAGCACGCCGTGCCAAGGTTCTGTACTTCAACTATCCCAACAACCCGACAGGTGCAGTCGCACCCCGCTCATTTTTTGAGGAGATGGTCGCCTTTGCTCGCCACTATCAAATCTTGCTCATTCACGACCTTTGCTATGCAGAGCTGGCCTTTGATGGCTATCAGCCGACGAGCCTACTTGAAATTCCAGGGGCCAAAGAGATCAGCGTAGAGTTTCATACGCTCTCTAAAACCTACAATATGGCGGGTTGGCGAGTTGGGTTTGTGGTGGGCAACCGCCATGTTATTCAAGGGCTACGCACGCTCAAAACCAATCTGGACTATGGCATTTTTTCGGCGCTGCAAAAGGCGGCGGAAGCGGCATTAGAGTTGCCCGACCACTATCTAGAAGAAGTGCAGCTACGCTATCGTACGCGCCGTGATTTTTTGATTGAGGAGCTGGCGACTTTGGGTTGGCAGGTGACCAAGCCGGTGGCTGCAATGTATCTGTGGGTGCCTTGCCTGCCAGGTATGAGCGCTGCCGACTTTGCCTTCTTACTGCTGCAAAAGACAGGTGTGGTGGTAACGCCTGGAACGGCCTTTGGCGAAGGGGGCGAGGGCTATGTGCGAATTAGTCTTATTGAGGATTGCGATCGCCTTGCCGAAGCCGTCGATCGATTAAGGCAGGCCAATATTCGCTATAGCAGCGTTCCTGCGAGTGTGTAATAGGCCCCTTGGATGCGGCTGTAGAGGGGTTAGTGTCGGTGTTACCGATGGCTCAAACCCCTTCATGGGCTGGCTATTGTCAGCGCCGCTGGTTGGCTGGGCGCGCTTTTTACCGGGGTCTTCGGCTCGCGTTTGGGCTAGTTGATGATTAAGGGCGTTGTCAAAGGATGCTAAATGGCATCCTTTGGCGCAGATAATTTGGGCGATGGTGAGGTCTAAGCTGGTCGTGAAATCAGCTTCGGTGATGTTGGCGTTGACCAAAACTGCATGAGTAAGTAGGGCTGAGGTGAGGTCTGCTTTTTGCAAGTAAGCACCGGTTAGGTTGGCGTTGCTTAAATCGCTTTGCGCTAAATAGACGCACTGCATCACTGCGCCTGACAAGTTGGCCTTGTGCAGGTTTGAGCCAATGAGGCCAGCGCGGGTGAGGTTGGCTTTGCGCAGATTGGCTTCCTGAAAGTCGGCTTCATACAGGTAGGCTTTAGCCAAGTTGGCACCCTGTAGGTCGGCCCGACAAAAGTTGATATTTTCTAGATGAAATCCTCTGAGGTCAGTGTTTCTGAGGTTGGGGATGGTGAAGGGTTCGCTTGCTCGCCACTCGTTCCAAATGGATACACCAAGTTTGAGGATATCGTAGTGAGTTTCGGTTGGATCTTGAGATGGCGAATGTAGGTGAGACGTATGGGGATGTGTTGCCTGTAGAGCGTTTGCAGGCAGCTGCCGTTTAGAGGGTGGCCTTAGAAAAGATGACCTTAGAAAAGGTGTCCTCAGAAGTGTCTTCTTGAACATGTGATCTTGCTACACAATGTTTTTACCAGCAGCAGAGATGCAAAATTGCCTGCTCCGTACAAACTCATGAAATATATATGAAATATATGAGCTGATCCGAAGATACTCAATCTCTTCCGTAAAATTACTGAGCTGCTATGTGATTAGAGATAGCGATCGCGCGTGCGATGTTTCCGGCGATCGCCACTTTAATAAAAACTTGAGCCTGAAAACTTCAATGACCTGACTAGGACTCCCTCGGTAGGACTATCCAATCGGTAGATGAATTGCCGACCAGCTGAGCGTAGGCCACTGGACGGTTGACCAGGTGGTTGCGATAAAGACCACAATAGCGCTCAGTGCCAGCAGCCCTTCGAGTAGCGTGCCAATCAGCGAACTGACGACCACTGCGATACTGACCTTTCCGGAAAAGCTCAACCGCTGAGCAATCTTCAGGTCTTTTCTATAAAGAAATTCTCCCGTAAACGCGCCTAGCATCGTACCTAGCAAAATGCCTAGCAGTGGCCCACCGACGGGTAATGCAGGCAAAAGGCCCAAAAACCCAACGACCAGTCCAATCACTGCGCCTATTTGACCCCAGTTGCTAGCACCCACCTGTTTTGCACCCAGGTAAGTGGCTGCATAGTTCACGACTAGGCTCAGGACGAGGGCTACAATGGCGGTTCCTAAAGCCCAGTTAGCGATCGCGCCCCCCGTGGCCAGCGTCCACACCAAAATAGCGACTACGATTAAACCAATGCCCGGTAGCGCAGGCACAAAAGCGCCTACGAAGCCTACCAGCATGACGATGAGAAGCGCGCAGTACAAGAGAAAGAGGGACGACATGGTGAAAGCCGAAAAGAGGGCTGACTGAAAAGGGGGTTGAAAGAGGACGGACTAAAAAAGACGAGCTAGCTGAAATTTATTGACAAAGTTACTGCGAAAGCGCTTTGAGAAACTGCTGGAGTTCTGCCAAGAGCCCCTTTTTGCGGGGATTCGTTTTTGTCTTGCCGGTGTTTGGACTGCTATTTGAACGGCTCGCTTCGCCATTGGCGAGGTTTTCGGCTGTGTCATTGGTCGCATTCAGAATGCGATCAATATCTTCGCCAGAGGGTTTGCTCGCGACATCGCTGACCCATTCATATTCGCCAGGGGCCGTTTCGCGCCAAACTTGCCAGGGGCCGGGGTAACAGCGATAAACGGCAGCATTGTCGAGAGGGCGAACATAGTAGCAGGATTCAATTTGGCTGAGGAATCGCTCTCGCAGCTGTCGGGCCGCATAGCCGATGCCGACCACGGCCACGTCTTCGAGCTGCGGATTGAGCAATACAACCGGACGGTCGGCAGCTTCGTTGCACAGCGCTTCGACACTGCCCACCTCAATGGAAGAGGGATTGACGATGAGATACAAATCATCGTCAGCTTCGATTGGCTCAGTGAGTTCGCCTAGTCCACGAACGACAAAGTCAGGATTTTGCCAGTCTCTGCGAGCCAGTGCCGCAGCGCCAGCATCGGGAAAAAAGACTTTGAACTGCTGATCGGCAAATATGGTAAGGAACTGCTCAGCGATGGGCTGATGTTTGATTTCAGGGATGACCATTTCTACCTGAAGGCGAGTGTAGCCGTCTTGAAGCGCTGCTTGGACGGCGCTTTGAGCCTGTTCGGTGGCCTCTGTCAGGCTGCTGGGAATGTGAGAAGAAAGTGGGGGCATGGGCAAAAGAGACGCCTTTTGTCTTAACTGAGGTCTATTTGGGTCTTAATTTAGTGGTTATTTTAGCGATATTTTGGAACGGTAATTCAGGGTGGTAATTCAGGGTGGTAATTCAGGCCAATAATTCAGGGCAGTCTTTCAAGCATGGATGGGGTCTCGGGTATTCGCGGTAGGCGTCGCTAGCGATGAGGCTGCTAAGGTGCGGGAGAGCACTTGCTGGAGAACCAGCGCAGTCCAGTCGATGTCGGCTTCGGCTGTGTGGCGACCCAGCGTAAGGCGGATACCGCTAGTGGCGGGGCGATCGCTAAACCCCATCGCCTGCAAAATTGGGCTAGGACTCAGCTTACCGCTATGGCAGGCCGAACCCGCACTGATGCCAATGCCAGCGAGGTTCATTTGGCGAACCAGGGTTTTGCCGGTGACTTCACCTTCGGCTAAACAAAAGCTGACATGGTGAGGCAGTCGGTGGCGCGAGTCACCCGTGGGGACAAGGCCAGGAACATCTTTGAGCAGGGCGAAGAGGCGATCGCGCAAACGAATCAACCTGAGTGTTTCTGTCGGCATTTCAGCGGCGGCTAGCTCAGCGGCTACGCCAAATCCGACAATATTCGCGATCGCCTGCGTCCCTGATCGTAGCCCGCGCTCTTGGCCGCCCCCATAAATAATAGGCAGTAGCTGCGCTGACGAGACATGCGGGCTCACGTACAGCGCACCTGCGCCTTGAGGGCCGTAGATTTTGTGGCTAGAGAGCGACAGAAAATCGACTGGTAGCTGCTGGACATTAATCGGTAGGCGACCGGCAACCTGGACGGCATCGGTGTGAAATAGGCTGCCATGAGCGCGGGCGATTTTGCCGAGTTCAGCCACGGGCTGAAGGGTGCCAACCTCGCTTTGGCCATAGATAATAGAAACTAAGACGGTATTGGGCCGCAACGCTGCTTGCAGGTCTTTAGGGTGAAGGGCACCGCTGCGGTCTACCGGTAGGCGAGTCACTTGCCATCCCTGACGCTCTAGCTGGCGGGCGGGTTCGGTGATCGCTGAGTGCTCTACCGCTGAAATAATTAGGTGCTGAGGCGCTAAGAATTGCTTAGCAACGCCAAAAATAGCCAGGTTATTGGCTTCGCTGCCACCGCCGGTAAAAATAATAGACTCGGCAACAGAGGCGTTGATGAGGTCTGCGACTTGTTGGCGCGATCGCTCCAAAGCGGTTGCGGATCTGTTTCCCCAATCATGCAAGCTTGATGCGTTACCCCAATGCTGCTGCATAGCCACTTGCATCGCGGCTAGGGCCTCCTCTCTAATCGGAGTGGTGGCGCTATAGTCCAGATATATCTGCATAGTTAGGAAAAGGGCACATACCTTATAGGATATCGCTCAGCGGTGTCGCTGTAGTCTTTCTATAGATGGCTTACCAGCGATAGTAGAGTGCTTATATAGATGAAAGACTGGTTAAAGCAGCGGGCTGATACGGGCGATCGCCGCCTGAATCTCTGACTCGTCAATATTGCCAAACCCAAAAATAAATTCGCCTTGGCCTTGTTGACCGGCAATATCTGGCCTTTCAACATCTGGCCTTTCAACATCTGGCCTTTCAACATCTGGCTTTTCAACATCTGGCCAGTAATTCGGCTGAGCGCTAAATAGGCTCACCCCTTTGGCTTGGGCTTGGGCAACTACCGCATCGTTGCTGCGCAGCGTCGGTAAGCGAGCCATAACATGCAGCCCAGACTCATCGCCCAAAATTTCGACTGGACTGTGTGACTCAGAGGCTTGGGGCGCTGCGAGACTGCTTAAACCCTCAACAAGCGATCGCCGTCTGCGGTCATAAATGCTGCGCATTCGCCTCACATGCTTGGCCAAATGCCCTTCGCTAATAAAGGTTGTAAGCGCCCGCTGATCAATCAGCGAACATTGGCGATCGCTCAACCATTTGGCGTATCTAAAAATAGGCACCAAAGCAGGTGGTAGCACCATGTAGCCTAGCCGCAGACCTGGAAACATCACCTTAGAAAAAGTGCCCAGGTACAAAACGCGGTTCTCCGAATCTAGTCCCTGAAGCGCCGGAACGGGCCTGCCGCTATAGCGAAATTCGCTGTCATAATCATCTTCAATAATCAGGGCGTTAGCCTGTTGCGCCCACTGTAAAAGCGCCAGTCGCCTCGCTAGAGACATCAGCACGCCCGTCGGAAACTGATGAGAAGGCGTAACGTAAACGAGCTTGGCTGATAATTTTGCAAGGCCATGGGGACCGGCCATTTGCAGACCTTCTGTGTCTACGGGGATAGGCAGAACGGCTGCACCGCTACTGACGAAGATTCGTCTGGCGCTGATGTAGCTGGGATTTTCAATGGCGATCGCATCGCCCGGATCGATCATTAACCGCGTAATCAAGCTCAGCGCCTGCTGCGTTCCGTGGGTGATCAAAATTTGACCGGGTTGGCAGCGAATGGCTCTAGCGTGAGAAATGTAAGTCGCAATCTGTTCGCGTAGTGGCCAATATCCCATGGCGTCGTCACTGTAGTTCATCCAGTGAGTATTGGCAGTGCGATAGCGGTTGGTTAGCCGTTGCCACTGCTGTGTCGGAAACAGCGCGATCGCTGGAATGCCACAGCGAAAGCTTAGTTTGCAGTCGGTTTGGTGTTGACGCTCTGCTGATGTGTTTTGAATGCGATCGCCATAGTCTGAGAGCTTGATCTTGGCTGCATTTTCTTCAGGTATCTCTGCTTCCGCAGATAGTTTAGATAGTGTCAGGTGGTTCTTAGCTTCATGATTTTTAGCGCCATTTACTGCTGTTAAATTTTGAGCTAAAACTCGTTTTGCCTGAAGCAGTTCGTCGGGAATCTGCGCGCAGACAAACGTGCCTGCGCCTTGGTGCGTTTGCAAATATCCTTCGCTAACCAGTTGGTCATAGCTTTGAGTCACGGTAGTGCGAGAAATGCCTAAAGACTTAGCCAACTCGCGGCTGGCCGGAAGGCGCTGATGCGACTTCAACCGACCGCTCAAAATAGCGGCTCGAATCTGCTCATAAACCTGCCGGTGGAGCGGTTGATCAATATCGGTTTGAATCTGTAGAGCCAGCTCCACTTGTAAAAAGCTCCTTTTTAACCAACAACCCAAACACTGGTCTAACCAAAAACCTGTCTAACCACCGATCCAAAACAGATTCAAGCCGCAGTCAGCTAAATTGGACTTATTATTTTGGCCAAAATTGGCTCTTGGAGACAGCCAATTTATTGATTACCTTAGCAGCAACCAAATTTTTCCCACCCATTTTTCTCACCCATTTTTCTCACCAATTTCTCTCACCAATTTCTCTCACCAATTTCTCTCTTGGCGAGGACTCCTCGCCGTGCTAGCTATGGAAACATCTTTAAAGACCGCGACCACGCAGGTAAACAGAGCGCCTAAGCGCGGCCATTATGACTTTGAAACCGTCGCCCAAATTTTAGATGAGGGGCTAGTATGCCATATCGGCTTTGTCGCTGAGGGGAAGCCGTTTGTGATTCCAACCGCTTACGGACGGATTGGCGACAAGGTATACATTCATGGTGCGCCAGCTAGCCGAATGCTAAAGTCGCTACTCACTGGCATTGATATATGCCTGACAGTAACGTTGCTAGATGGCTTAGTGCTGGCGCGTTCGGCTTATCATCACTCCATGAACTATCGCTCTGTGGTGCTATTTGGCCAGGCCAGGGCAGTCACTGAGACGCAGGAGAAAATGACCGCACTCAAGGCTTTTACCGAGCATGTGATGCCAGGGCGATGGGACGATGTGCGATCGCCAAATACAGCTGAGCTAGCTGCGACTTTGGTACTCAGCCTACCGATTGCTGAAGCCTCGGCCAAAATTCGCACCGGGCCACCTATCGACAATGCGGCTGACTATGACCTACCAGTATGGGCTGGGGTTTTACCGCTGATGTCTATACCGGGCCAGCCAATTGCCGATCCAAAGCTGCCTGAAGAAATAGCGATTCCTAAAAATGTGGTTCATTATGATCGGAATTTATATAGCCGTCATCGGACGCATTCGAACGACGACGGCTAAGGGGCCACCGCTATAGCAGAATTCGCGGGATTTGCCTCCGTTCCAAAAGCCCAAAGCAAAAAGCCCAGCAATACATAGTGGTACTGCTGGGCTTTTTGCTATTGTGAGCGGCTGTTATAAACGCCTGTTATGAAGGGCGATCGCGATGGGCTAGTCATTGCGATCGCAAATTTTGTCCTACCTTCTATTCTGCCTTTTATCCGGATTTTATCCGGCAGAGGGCGAGCCTTCTGTACTGCCCGATTCAGCAGGTGGGCGACGGCTAGGATCTCTGGGCAGGTTGAGCTTAGGCGCTTCGCTGTATGGCCGGATGTTAAGGGATCTATCTGAACTGGCAGGGGCGTTGCTAGATGTATTGCCAGATGCATTACCAGAAGGCCTTACAGGAGAATCTTCTGAAAAATTAGCAGGATTTTCAGGACGTCTCTCTGGCCGTTGCTGAAGGTCTTGAGGCCCTCTGTCAATTGCTCTGTCAACTGCTCTGTCAATTGCTCTGTCAGAAGATCTGTCTACAGGGCGATCGCCTGAACGGTCAGCCGGACGGGTTGCGGGGGGGCGAGCGGGCGGTCTTTCGCCATAGCGACCATTGCTATAGTCAGCCGGGGGATAGTCAGCTGAGGGATATCTGTCATCGCGAGGCCTACTAGCCGTTCTGTCGTTGCTGTTATTGGCGTCGCTAGGCTGTAGCCGACCGACAGGGCCGCGATATTCTTCATATGGTTGACGGGGCATGGTGCGGCCATCGTTGTACTCTTCACGATAGTCTTCGCGCCAGTATTCGCCAGCGGCGTTACGAGCCTGGGCCATCCTGGGGTCAGGCGCAGGGGCCATGCGCGGAGGCCGATTGCGCTCTGCCGGAAAGGTGCCATTGGGTTGCATAGGCGCGCCGCCCTGGAGGGGGATACCTCGATCATCTAGCTCGGCCCGGTACACTCGGCGGCTTGGCGGACGATTATCGTACCGAGGGCGCGAGGGGCGGTTGTCAAAGCGGTTGTCGGCAGGCGGTGCTACTTCAGCCCGAGGAAGCCTGTTGCGAATGCTTTCAATCAGAAGCGCTGTGAGCATTCCAGCCATCAGTAACTGCTGAAACGAAGCCAGCAGCTCCATGTCTAAATGGGCCAGTAAAAACAGGCCAGAAATTAGCAGCAGTACCGCATATACTTTGTCAGAATCGCGCTCGTAGCCAGGCCTGAACTTTTCCAGAAAGAACAGCGCCAGCGCCCCAAGAATCAAAATAATTCCAATGAGTAGCGGAACGGGAGTACCGAAATTCACAACCGAGTCCTCGTTAAATGGCAGCCAATCTGCCCTTTACAACTAGCCAGTGTATTGGCTATCAAGCTATAGCTGCACAATACCAGAGTTGAGCAAAGGTGATCTTGCTGCTGTGTATAGATAATGCGCATCTGTATATTTTATTTTAGCCTTGACAGGACGAGACTGTTCCGATACGGCCTTAAATCTGGGAATACAAATCTAAAAATACAAAAAAGTTGGGAGTGCAAAGATTTACTCTCCCAACTGAGATAAAAGATTTGAGAAAAAAGATTCTGAACAGCTCGTGCAAATCAATCTCGTAGTACAGACCATTTTGTGCAAATCGATCTCATGCAAATTGACGAGACGCCGGTAGGCTGTGGACGCCTGTGAATATTACACCTTGAGATATGACTACTCTATGACTATTTACGGACAACCTGATCGCGCTGGCTGATGAAAATTAGGGCGATGGTCGCAGGCACGACCAAAATGAGAAGACCAGCGAGTAGGCTGAGTAGAAAATTGGTTAAAGAAGGGGTCATGACAGTTTGCCTTAGTGGGGTATACGCCTTGGCTTGGGCTATTAACTAACCTTCATAATATCGATAATTGCCTTCCTTGCAAAGATGAGAAAGGTATTAAGCTAATGAGATACTGGTTTTCTGGCTGTCTTTTTTGGTTGCTCTGATGAGTGGCTACTGTGACATTACCTGTAACATCCATCTTGAAATATCATGCTCAACGCTGCCAACACTGCTCTGCTGCTCAACGTTTTTCTTAGCCTTTATACGCTGCTGTTTCTGTTCCGGATTATTTTGACCTGGTATCCCGAGGCCAATCTCAATAAGTTTCCGTTTGCGATCGCAGCTTGGCCGACTGAAGTGTTTTTGATTCCTGTTCGTAAGGTGGTGCCCCCGATTGGCGGCGTGGATATCTCGCCCATTATCTGGGTGGGCATTGTGAGTTTTTTAAGGGAGATTTTAGTCGGGCAGCAGGGCGTGTTGAGAATGCTGGGCTAGTGTCTATTTCTATCTGTCTATTTGTGTCTATTTCTATCTATAGGTCTACGCCTGTTTCAGCGGGCGTGCCCAGGGCCAGGCGAATCAACGACAGCGTTAGGACAATTAAAAACAGTGTGAGCCCGATGGTGCAGGCATATTCCAAATTGAGATCGCTGCTTTGAAAGGCGGTTTCGTAGATGTAATAGACAACTGTTTTAGACGCATTGAGCGGGCCGCCTCGGGTCATCACATATACTTCTTCAAAGACTTTGGTTGCTGCGATCGCACTGATCACCGATACCAAAAATATATAGGGACGCATTAGCGGTAGCGTAATGTCCCAATGCTTTTTCCAACCGTCAGAACCATCAATCGCTGCGGCTTCGTACAGGTCGGCAGGCACACCCTGCAACCCCGCTAAATAAATCACCATGTAATAGCCTAGCCCCTTCCACACAGTGACTGCCATGACGCTAAAGAGCGCCCAGTCGGGGCTAGTGAGCCATGGAATGCTGATGTTGCTGAAGGTCACAGTCGATACTAAGTAGTTCAGCAAACCTTTGTCGGCATAGAGCCACTTCCAGGCGATGCCCGCAACGACCATAGAGACCACTACAGGCGTGTAGTAGGCCACTCGAAACCAGTGAATACCACGCAGCTTTTGATTGACCAATATGGCCAAAACAAGAGGTGCGATCGCCAAAATAGGCACCACACAAACAAGATAGACAATCGTATTTTTGAGTGTTTGCCAGAAGGTTTGATCCCTGAGCAACCGTTGGAAATTCTCAAGACCAACCCAGGTGGGTGCCTGAGTCAGGTCGTAGCCGTATTCCATAAAGCTGAGTCGGAATGCCTGAACCGCAGGCCAAAACACGGAAAGCACCAGCACAAAAAGGGCCGGTGCCAAAAATAGATAGGGCGTCAACGACTGCTTGAGACGAGGGGCCATAACTGAGGAGACTCGCTTGCGGATTGGCAGATCTAAACTTTGGATGCTTGCAGATCTTACGCGAAGGCGGTCTCATTAAGATGACTCTCCTTAAAACAACGCCCAGCTATGCTTGATTACTCTATTTGTTGAGGCGCTTTCTATTGGCTGCTCTATCTATTGGGGTTTTATATGCGTTCCCAATAGAAGAAGTTCCCGACAGGAATGCTTCCAAAGAATTTTTCTAAAGAAAATTGTAGAAATCTTCGCCTAAGAAAAGCGCTCGTTCTGCCTGTCTTCGGCGAGTAAGCCCTGCTAGGATCTGGCCGCCTGCTCGGTTCCACCGCGGAAACTCATCCGATACCTTCCGCAGGTCTGTGCGAGCATTTAGCAGCCTCAAAAGTGTAGAGCTGCGAAGCGCCCCAGACCCAACATTGTAGGTAAACGACACCAGTGCTGAAAACTGATTGTCGTTAACAGGGACTGTTACCGCCTCATGAATTGCCTTCTCAAATCGAGCAAGGTCTTCTTGTAAAAACTGCTCAGCCTGCGCTTCAGAAATGCGCATATTCGGCTGTACGCCTCGGGTGGTGCCATAGCCAATCGTCCAAATGCCTACGGCATCTTGATAGGCTTGTAGCCTTAGCCCTTCAAAAGACTTAATCAGCAGCAGGCCATTTTTATTAATCCGCTTAAGCGTATCGACCGCTATGGCTTCGACCGCTGTTGATTTTTCGGCGACGGGGGTGGCGGGTAGAGATATCGAGTTAGCGACGGGTGAATTCGTTGGTTTAGGCAGCGGCTCTATGCCGTCTTTGATAATCGAGATGGTTATTCCGCGAGGGGCATCTGCTCTGGTAAACCAGGCTCTCATGCCGGTTATGTTGGCGACTTGCTCGGCCGGATTATGGCTAGAAGGATACTTGGAAATTTTTGAAATGTAGTGTCCCCCTTCCATTAAATAAAACGCGATTTCTGTTTCTTTGATCCACGTTCCCATTGATTCGCCGCCTATAACCTGATGACTTCAAGCCTTATATAACCCCTATTCTGCTGAATTGTTAACCGATGTGCCGAACTATACAGATTTCTAGTGAAAGTGCTGAGTTTATAGACCTAGTGACGATGCAAATACAATGCAAATCAAGGTGAGATCAGCGGTGCCTTGGCTGAGATGCTCGGCGGCGATATGACTGCAACAGCTCAACTGGACATTGCCGCATAAAGTCATCGGTCTGAAAGTTATACAATGAGTAAACTTAGAAATAGCAATTGTTTATGCCAACTTCGACAGCCGCAAGCTCAGCCAAACCTTTTCGTCCATCGCCTGCTCGGCCTGCATCTGGCGCTTTACCTGCTCCTGTGATTCGGACCTTGCCTAATGGGCTTACCATCATCGCTGAGCAAATGCCGATTGAGGCTGTTAACCTCAGCCTATGGCTGAATATGGGCTCTTGCGTAGAGTCAGATGCAATTAATGGCATGGCTCACTTTTTAGAGCACATGATTTTTAAGGGCACGCCGCAAATTGACTGTGGTGAGTTTGAACGCCTGATTGAGGAGCGTGGCGCCGTTACGAATGCTGCTACGAGTCAGGACTATACGCATTACTACATCACAACCGCGCCGCAGGACTTTAAAACGCTAGCGCCATTACAAATAGAGCTTGTGCTGAACTCAAGTTTGGCAGATGACCATTTTGATCGTGAGCGTCCAGTAATTTTAGAAGAGATTCGTCGAGCCCAGGACAGTCCTCGAAGACGACTGTTTTACCGCTCTATGGAAATGTGCTTTGATCGCCTGCCCTATCGCCGTCCGGTATTGGGGCCTACTGCTGTTGTAGAAAAACTGACTGCTGAGCAAATGCGGGCTTTTCATCGGACTTGGTATCAGCCCCAAAATATGACGGCGGTGGCGGTCGGTAATTTACCGGTAGAAGAGCTCATTCAGGTCGTTGAAGAAGGCTTTGAACAGGCGATGAGTCGGCGCGATCGCAGCGCAGATCACCATACCGATCGCAGCGCCCTAGTGAACGAGAAACTCAATGCCTCATTTACACCTAACTTGCAAATCCCTTCAACGCTGCCTGAAAAGCCTTTTGCTGAGGTGCGTCGAACCGAGCTGATAGATACCGCTTTGCAGCAGGCTCGGCTGCTAATTAGCTGGCGGGTGCCAGGCATGCGCCAGCTTGAAGCAACTTACCCCTTGGATGTGGTCACTTCTGTGCTCAGCCATGGTCGGAGCGCCCGGCTGACTGCCGATCTGCGAGAGCGTCAGCATTTGGTTAATAGTATTTCGACTCGTAATATGCGCTTCTGTGCTCAGGGTGTGTTTTATATTTCGGCGCGGGTGAACGTGGCTAATTTAGCCGAGGCTAAGGCGGCTATTTTGGCGCATATTCAGCAGTTGCACACGGAGCCTATAACCGCCGAGGAGCTTCGTCGAGTGCAAACTCAGGTGACCAACCGCTACATTTTTGGCAGTGAAAAGCCGAGCGATCGCGCTAACTTATATGGCTATTACCAGGCGATGACGGGTGACATTCGCCATGCACTTGACTATCCAGAACGGATTCGTCAAGTAAGTATAGATGATGTCAGCCAAGCCGTCAGAACATATCTACCTTTAGATGCCTACGGCATGGTCGTACTGAAGCCCGACGAAGCGCAGCCTGACCTATCATCTATTGCCCCAGTGCCTGCTCAAGTGCCGTCAGAGGTGTCGTAATGCCGCCGCTTGCCCCAGAAATTGCCCGCCAAGTTGCTCAGCAAATTTCTGAGGTGACGGGTGTATCCTTCGAGGTTAAAAATCAGCGCTCGGTAGGGGGTGGCTGTATTAACCAGGCGCTCAAAGTGTCTGACTTGCAGCGCAGCTTTTTTGTGAAGTTTAACCAAAGCCAGCCAGTCGCGACTCAGCTAGCGATGTTTGAAGCTGAGTACGAAGGCTTGAGCGCAATGTATGACACTCAGACCATTCGAGTGCCGCAACCGCTGTGCTGCGGAACGGCTGAGGATTGTGCCTTTATCGTGACCGAATGGCTAGATTTGGCCAGCCGGGGGAATGAAGCTGCATGGCAGCGCATGGGCGAGCAGCTAGCGGCGATGCACCAGTATGCGACGCCTCAATTCAAGCTTACTCAATCCGAGCTCACTCAATCTAGGATCAAGGAGGGGCCTAAAAGCGAGAGTCCATTAGGATTTGGCTGGCATCGAGACAATACAATTGGGGCCACGCCGCAGCAGAATGGCTGGCTAGAGAGTTGGGTAGAGTTTTGGCGCGATCGCCGCCTTGGCCCTCAATTTGAATTGGCCCATGACCGAGGCGGCATTTTCCCCCGACGAGATGAGCTCATGAGTGCGGTCCCTCGCCTGCTGCAAGGCCACAACCCCAAACCTGCCTTACTACATGGCGACTTATGGTCGGGCAATGCGGCTGTCAACGAATCAGGCGAGCCTGTCATTCTCGATCCGGCAACCTACTATGGCGACTCCGAAACAGACTTAGCCATGACGGAGCTATTTGGTCGCTTCCCAGCCGCGTTTTACTCGGCCTACGATTCCGTAAAAGCAATCCCTGTCGGCTATGAGCAGCGCAAAGTGCTCTACAACCTGTACCACATCCTAAATCACTTCAACTTGTTTGGTGGGAGCTACAGCAGCCAAGCAAACCGCATGATCGATCAAATTCTAAACGCGGATAAGTAGGTAGATAAGTCAGCAGATAAGTAGATAGACTAAGTCGGCGTATAAACAATCAGCTGAGGCGGTTTAGTCCGTGACGACGATCCGTCATCAATAACATACAAAAGTTTGATATATTAGTGCTTCAATGGCGGCATGGCCAAGTGGTAAGGCAGAGGATTGCAAATCCTTTACCCCCAGTTCGAATCTGGGTGCCGCCTTTTGTTTTGAGCAGTTGTTTTAAGCTAATTGTCTTTAGCAAAAGCATCTTTAGCAAAAGCAAAAGCCCGCAGCTTCACCAGGAAGACAGCGGGCTTTTACTTTATAGTGGGTTCGTTATAAATGCTGACCTAATAAGTGATTTAAAGACTCACAATAAATGAGCGCCTAAACCATCGGCCAGTCGGTGTCATAGAAGTTTTGAGTATAGCAATGTTGCCCACTCTGTACATCGAGTCAACATTTTCCTTACGTAACAAATATACTTGAATCAAGTACTGGCTAACTTAGCCCCAAATCTACGGATATCAAGGTCTGTAGGCTTTGTGATATCGGCGTGATGGGGATGTGACATGGGTCACGAAGCCCTCACGAATGGTAGTCGCAGGGCGAAGGCGGGTAGTCGTAGTAATTGGGTCGGCGAGGCCTAACTTGGGCCGGTGGCAGGAAGGTTTGATCGTAGTACTGATAGGGTGATGCAGGCGGCATATGTAGCGGCGGCGGCATCGGCATCGGGCGAACAGCAGAGCGCCGCTGAGATTGCAAGATCAAGAGTGCCACACAGACAATAAGACCGCCACCCCCTAAAAATAAAACAATGACGACGCCAGCACCCAGAAAAATTAGAGAGGTAGGAGTGCTAGAAACGGGCTCAATCGGACGACTAGCAGCGGCAATCTTTCCGTCTATTTCCATATCTTCAACGGAGCGCTGATAGTCCTGAATCTTGGCAAGCAGTTCTGTGGTCTTGTCTTCCTGCTCTTTGAGTTGCTCTTCTAGGCTGCTAGAAAGGGTCTCTTGCTGTACGAGCTGGGATTCTAGCTTTTGGGTGAGCTCTTTTTGCTTGTCTAGCTCGCGGCGGATCTCGCCTTCTAGCTTTTGGGTGGCAGCGCCTGCCGTATTCGATTCCAATGATGGTGTGGTAGCTTCAATCTGAGCGAGTCTGTCATCTAGCTGACGCACACGCGCATTATCCGGGTTCGCAGAAACCATGCCAACCCGAGCGACTAACAATACTAAGGCGGCGACCCCGGTCGTTGCGCAGCCTGCTAAATATGCGGTGGTATCGCTCATAGGTCGTTTACCTTAGCGATCGCTCCTTAACTTGTACATAAATACGCTGATAAATATAAATATCCTGAAATATCTGGTGACAGACAGTTGCCCGAAAGCTTTCGACCTCGACCTCCTATTCTTATTTCCGCTCTTATACTCCACATCTGGCTACTCTACATCTGGCTACTCTACATCTGGCTACTCTACATCTGGTGCCTATGCTGGGTCTACCTTTTGGGTGTACTTGTAAGCCAAGGTATCTGTGCTAAAGACTAGCATAGACACTTGTAATCTTTGTCCGTATCTAAAAATAGTGGCGGGCAAAGTATAACACCTGTCATAGCAGTAGATACAGGCACTATGACCCTCTTACATCTGCTTTTTAATAAAACAGGCGCAGTCGGAGTATTTTCCGACCACGCCAAATTTGCCTACTTTAACTTACCTATTTTAATTCTCTAGCTTTCAGTTGACTAAAATAGTCCGCTACAAATAGTCAGCTAAAGCATAACCCTGCGATGGTAAAAGCTACTTAACGATGATCTTGCCAACCATGCCCGCGCCACGGTGAGGCGCGCAGTAATAGGTATACTCACCGGGCTCAACGTCAAACTTGCTGCCGTAAGATTCGCCTGGAGAAAAGGTTAGCTGAGAGTGGCTAAGCGAATCGGCTACTGATTTGCCACCGGGGATGCTATTTGCATCGAAGACAACGTTGTGGGGAGCCATTTTGTTGTTTTCCCAAGTAACGGTATCGCCTTTGTCAATGGTGATAGTTGCGGGTTCAAAAACGAGCAAACCGCCGTCAGAGCCCATTTTAACGGTGTGATCTGCGGCGAGTGCAGGCGTAGCGAGCATCGCACAGCTGCTGATAACGAGAGCGGCAATCGCAAAGACGGTGCCTAATTTGCGGAAAGCGTTAGCGATCAATTTCATAAAACCTCTGGCGGCTAAACGTATAGTTTTGTGCAGTTCTTTAAGGATTATAGATCGCCGCGTGAAGGTTTTGACGACCTGTCGTTTTTGCCTAATTTACCTACTAGATTTGCCTAATGGCTTGCCTAATTGATAAAGTCTTAAATCCTAGACGGCCTTAAACTCTGGGCGACCTTGGAAACCCTAGGTAACATTTATGGTCAAACCGCCAATGACCAAAGGTTAAATGATTAGGTGCGTCAGCCCACAATGGCAAAATTTATTCCTAGAATTAAGAAAAATTAATGACACGGCTGCCCTTATGGCTACAAACGTTGTAGAAAAGCAAGTGCTTGAACTGAGTAACAAAGTCGATACGCTCCATCAATTGTTAGAGCAACTAACAGAGCAGGTGAGCAGCATTGCTTTGATGCAAAGTCATTCGTCTGGCAATAGCTTGATGTCTGATGCACTTGCTAATGCGTCGCCTAGGGCTGTTCAGCGCTCGGTCGATTTAACGATGACACATAAAGACATTTTGAGCGACGAGCCCAACCGGTTAGAGGGCGATAAGTCGGGCTCGCCTCATAACCTGTCTCCTGAGATTCAAATTCAGCGGTTGACTGCGCAGCTAACGGCTGCCTATAACCGGATGGCCGCTTTAGAAGAGCAGATTTTAGCCTGTCGGTTTCAGTAAAGACCGTTCAGCAAAGCTTGTTCAGCAAAGCCTCTTCACTAAAGGCTTTGCTGTAGTGCAATGCTGTGAAATTAGCAAGACTGTAGAAAGACTGCGGAATTGAAATTACAGCGCGTATTTTAGCTCTGATTCTACTGCGTGCCTTAGTTGCGATCCGTTCCATCCTTTGTACAGATGAGCGGCGATCGCGCATCCGCCTGCCCCCATACCTTCTTTTACAAAGCCGCGTTCGTAAGCCCGTAGCTGAAAGTAGCGCGACTGGCTAAAGTTTATTTCGCTGGCAATATAGGTTGCGCCGATATCACGGGCGATCGCACTCGTATCGGCAGTCGCATCTTCTATGACCCACCGGGTAGTACCGACGACGACCTGTTCAGGATTCCAAGTCAGTTTACTGTCAGCATAAGCTGGCGTGGTTGGCGGGGTACAGAGGGCTTGGGCAATTTTGTAAACTGCTAGCATTTGAGCGCCCCCAGCTAGTAGCACGCCGACCTGTTGGCTCGCTGCAATTGTCATACCCGCTGCCACTATTTGCATCGGGTCGCCTAGCTGTGCAATCACCTGCAAAGGCTCGTTTTTGCCTGACAGACGATAGTGGCTGTCCTGCTGCTGCCAGCGCCTCAACCCTTGTCTCACGATGGCCTGCTTTTGGCAGTGATTGCTGTGCTGATGACTGCTGCTCATACGCCCGGCGACGTCATAGCCGAGGGCGGTAAGCACTGCCTGCGCAGTCGTTGTACCACCGACGACACATTCACCCACTATCAAGTAGCTACTTTTGCATTGCATGGCTAACTGATGCCCCCATCGCAGCCCGCTTTCTAGCAGTGCTGTCACCTGCGCCAGCGACATGGCTTGTTTGTGATGGATAGCTTTGGCTATCACAGGATGCATGAGGCGGTTGTCAGTACCGTCAGGAAGTGGGGTATGTTCCGCCTTGAGTCGATCCGGTAGGCCAGTACTAAATAGGCGAAAAGGAATGGCCTGCTGCGTCAGGATAGCCCGAGAGATAATTGCTGGGGAGACGCCCGCCCTTAACGGCGGTAGCCGGTGAGTTAGTTGATGAGTTAACCCTTGACTGAAAGGGTAATAATCTGGTTTGGCTGCAAGCAGCTCAGCATCTGCAAGTGCAGTGTATTGACGAGCCTGGGTGGTCATACCCGCAGCTGAGATATCGGGTATTAGGCCTGTTTCGGTAAAGCTGAGAATGCAGGCAAAGAGCGGTCTTTTGCCGCGGTGCCGATGGAGCCAGTCAGTGGGGTCTCCAGCGCAGATACGAATCATGATGCACTTTTATTCGTCACGCTTACTCATCGCTCTTATTCATCAATGAGTGCCTGTACCCAGCCAGGGGGCTCAGGCATGGCAACACCCAAGCGCTCTAACACCAGCCATGCGGCTAAATGCACCGTGAATAGATACACCATGCTAGAAAAGAGCACAGTGACCACAGCGGCAGCGGCGATCACGCCCATACTGGGCTCACCCAGCACGCCTAGGCCAATCCAGCCCCAGTTCGTGAGTAACCGCACGCCCCAGTCTATAAACTGGGTTATTTGAGCGATTAAATAGCCCCATAGGTCTTCGCCTGCGAGTAGGGATAGTAGCCAAAGTCGAAAGAAGGTGCCCAAGGCGACCAGGATGCCACCTGTGAAGATGGATAGTTCCCAACTCGCCCGCCGTCGCCATAAACAACCTAGCTGCACGCCTAAAAATCCATACGGCATGACAAAAAAGATACTGCGAGTAGGGCCTAATAAAATGGTGAGCAGTAGCCCCGATACGACGGCTGCCATCCAGGCAGAGCGTAGGTTCCACCGCAAATACACCAGTGCTATTGGCAGTGGAAATAAAATTCGCAGCAGTGGGCCAGGCGGAAAGTACATGTTGATCAGCCACATCAGGCTCGCTGCGCTGGCCAAAAAAGCGGTTTCTACCAGGGGTAGCGGGCCAATGGTAGATGGGTAGGAAAGCGATGAGGCAGGCGAGGGGTGTGTTGCTGCGATCGCCTCGTCGGAGTCTACTGCAGACTTTGACTGAGCAGGTGGAATGGGAAAAAGCTCAGCTGAGTGCTTTTTAGACGGCGGTGGATTTGAGTGGGGCGGTTTTCGGGAGCGGCGGGTTCTAACGTTGGCCGCTGTACTGCTTGGAATCCAATCGTCGGGAATCCAGTCGCCTGAATTCTGTAGGTCTGAATCCTGTATGTCTGAATTCTGTGGGTCTGAATCCTGAATATCTAAATTCTGTGGGTCTGAATTCTGTGGGTCTGAATCCTGTGGGTCTGAATCCTGTGTATGAGAAGGGTCAGGGAGGCTCATGGGTAAAAGCTATACCAGCAGATTTTCTAGCGCTTCTATGTCAATGATTTTGAGGATATCGCGATCGCGCTCAATCAATCCTTTCTTCTCTAGCTTACTCAAAACCCGAGTGACCGTTTCACGCGCTAGCCCACTTAGCCCGCTCAGCTCTCGGTGCGGTAGGTTCGGAATTTCCATTCCCTGACCGGCTACTGTGCCTTGCCCATCGGCCAAAAACAGCAAAATATCAGCCACCCGAGATTGACTGTCTGACTCGCGCAGTCGCAGCCGCCGGTTTACCTGACGTAGTCGCTTGGCCATTAAACGAGCCAAGTACAGCCCCGACAATGGCTCTGTATGTAGCAGTTTGACAAATTGCTGGGCGGGCATACTGCCAATCACCGTAGGCACCAGTGTGATGACATCGGTAGAGCGAGGAATTTCTTCTAGCGGAGCCATTTCTCCAAAAATTTCTCCCTTCCCTAAAATATTAAGGGTCACCTCTTTGCCATCTAAGTTATAAGTGCGTATTTTGACCCAACCTTCGAGAATGAAATAAACCGAATTACCCCAGTCATTCTCTAATAAAATGACCTGATTTGCCGGGTGTCGGCGTGTAACTACTTGAGCGGCTGCCTGCTCGGCCGATTCAGGGGTCAGTTCCGAAAAAAAAGGAGTCATCCGAATCAGTTCGTTTTTGTCGAAAGGGCGAACGTCCATAGGCAAGCGATAAATGCTGGGGAAGCAAAGTAAAAGGCCGTCAATAATTAAAGACCTATTCCTAGGACTTTTACTAGCAGACAAATGAGTGAATTGGCCGTATGCTAGCTTCCGAACTTTAGCACCGAAGCAGTCTTCCCGAAGCAGTCTCCCCGAAGCAGCCGTCCCAACTCAATAAGCGGTATCACTCATAATCCATGATTATTCGTGCATTTAACTAAAAAAACGTGAGAATATTTTAGTTTTCCAATTGTTTGGTTTTCATACGCTTGAGTTCCGTGAGCTGTGCTTTTTAACGTCTACTATCTTAAACTTTGTGCATTTACTGTATGAGAGTACTTTATTAGGCAGGATCATTAGCTGTTCAATTGAAGACGTTTAATTAGGACTTTTAACGGCTAACCTATTTCATCGCTGACTACTAACAGGCATCCATTGTGACTTCCCAGAAGGATCAAATTCAATCGCTGATTGCTGATATTGAGGCTGCTCTAGGCTCAGAGAAGCCTCGAAAGCTTTGGGTAAGGGCCAGTGAGGCTGAGGCTCAACGGCAGACACTCGCTAGGGCTCAGGACTATTTAAGATCATTACAGCAGGTGTTTGATGCACCTGGGGGATGGGGCCCGGTAGACCCAAGTACAGGACAGGTGACAGGCACGGCGGCATCAGGCCCCGCTCCATCGGGCACCACAGGTTCTTTCTCGGGACAGTTGGCTCAGCCGCCAGAGGCTTCGGGGGATTCGCCAGAGGATGTTTTGCAGGCTTTGCTCACTGAGATGACGTTTTTACGTTCGAGTGCGCTAGAGCCGCTGAGGCTGGAGATGGATAGTCTGAGAGTAGAGCGTGATCGGCTAAAGCAAGAAATTGACATGCTCGCTCATGAACGCAGCTCGCTGGCGATTTCTACGCAGGATTCAATGCCCAGCCAGGTGCCCGTTAGTGAGGATCAGCTCAACCAGTTTTTGGCGGCCCTGATGGACCGCTTACAAGAAAGGCTTTCGGTGCAGGTGACCCAGACCTTGAACCAGCTAGAGAGCGACCATGCCGAGGCGGTTGCCAAGCTGTCGTCAGCCTCCTCGGATTCGGAGGTGCTTCAGCTGCGGCCTAGAGGTCAGCTAGAGGATAGTAGGCTTGCAGAAGTACGCGAGCTTCAGTCTCGTTCAGATCAGCTGTTGGTCAATATTGAGTCTACGTTGCAGGGCATGTTTGAGACGCTGCAACGCAATATTGACAGCTATCAAGTTTCTTTGAACGAGGGCATTGAAAATATGCACAGTCTCGGTCGTCAGGGTGAGGTCATTGTGCGATCGCTCGTCGATCATTTGACTCAACAGCTCGGCCAAACTGTACCGCCAGAGCCCGCATTCTCTCAGCCCCGTTTGGTAGAGTCTGATAGCAACGCAATACCTGAGAGCCTTGAGAACCCTGCAAACTCGGACAGCGAAATAAATACGGTGACTTCGCTGGATGACATTTTGCCTGAGGGCTCCTATGAGCTTTATACGGCTGAGTTTGGAGCCGAGAGCGCCGCGGACAAAGGCGCTTATGCAGACGAGCCTTCACTGGTAGATGCGGCTGATGCTGCAATGACTGCGCCAGAAGACTGTATTCGGGAAGATGGCACCATTGATTTAGATCTGCTGACGCTGGATATTGATCGAGATGATGAAAATGCTGATCTGTCGCCAGATGAGGTAATGGTAGATGCTGCGATCGCCGATGCCGCGATCGCAGCCATTGAGGCGGAAGATCCTGAGATTGAAGCCAAGGTAGTGCCCACTGCCGATGCTGCCTACCTGGCAGATTTGACAATAGATGACTTAACAGGTGACTTCACGGAAGATGACTTCACGGAAGATGACTTAGCGGAAGACGACCCCACAGCAGATGACTTAGCGGAAGACGACTTAGCGGAAGATAACTTATCGGGAATGAACGCCGATCAGCCACTGCCCGAAAGTGAGTCGCTAGATAGTTTAGAACCTGATTTTCAGTCCACTGTTGAGATTGATCGAGCCAATGCATTGCCCGCCCTAGACTTGCAAGCCGACGAGCTTAGTCTCTCAGATCAGGTCGCCACGAATGAGGTATCAGAAGAAGCGGTATCAGAAGAAGTGGTATCAGAAGACGCCTTCAACCATGAGACATCAGACAATTCAGCCTCTGAAGATATCTCTGTAAATAACAGCTCTGCCGATAGCTTTGCAGATAATCGGGAGAATGTTGCCGCTGTGCTAGCCGCCGCTGCCCTAGGCGCAGCGGTAGCGAGTCGCACTGAGACCAATGAACAGGCTGAGGCGTCGCCAATATCGGATGTCCCTGAAGGCGACACTTTAGACCAAAACGATTCGGACGAGGCAGTAATCAGTGACACAATGCCAGATGATTTGGCAGCAGAGTTAGACGCAAACAACCAAACGGCAGCGCAGATCGCAACAGCATCTGCGCTCACCGGACAAAGTGCGTTTTCTCCAGATGCAAGTTTGGCCTCAGATTTAGAAGAAGATATCGTTTCTGACGCCGACGAGCCGTTGCCCGAAAGACTCACCGAAGGGTCTGAGCCCTTAGAGTCTGCCGCTATCCCAGATGCGCCCGATGTGTTTGCCGATTTGTCTGCTGATGTGTCTGCTGATGCGTCTGTAGGTGAGGCAGCGGCTGACAACTTATCTGGTGACGAGCCATTCAACGAGCCATCCGACGAGCCATCCGACGAGCCATCCGACGAGCCATCCGACGAGCCATCCAACGAGCCATCCGACGAGCCCTTTGAGGTATCTCTACTAGATTTAGAAGAAGATAACGACGATTCAGACGGTTCGTTGTCGGACGGTTTGTTGCCGACAAACGCAGGCGCTAACGCTTCGGCTGATATTTTGGCTGAGGCAGCCCTGCTATCTGAAGAAGACCTTTGGGCAGATGCACCGGAGGAGATGACAGATGAAGCGTCATCCTACAGGGAAAGCATCGACAATTGGCCCGAGGAAAGTTCGTCAGACCGTGGCTTATCAAACTATGGCTTATCAAACCATGGCCTAACGGTAGCGCCGCCGCTAGACTTTGACGACGATCTGGAATTCTATACTGCTAGAACGGAAATTTCTGAGCAAAATGGTGAATTAAATGGCGAATTGATAGAGTCGCTATCGGCAGAGGCGCTTGAAGATGCGACAGCTGATGGCTCGGTAGAAGTCGCTGCCGATGACGCGTTTACTGATATGCAGGCCTCGGCGGCTGCGGTAAGGTTGCCTGATTTGCCTGTGATGCCGCCCCTGTCCGAAATGCAAGCGCCATCTGCTGTTGATGCGGCTGCCGCTGATGACGGTGCTGAATTGCTCAACGGCAATGAGGGTAATGAGAGCAATGAAGGCGATGAGGACGATGATGATCCGACGGGTGGTCAGCCTGCGGCTTGGTTCTTAGGCCTTGATATTGGAACTAGCGGGCTCTCTGCTGTGTTGATGAATCAGCTAGGCGATCAAGTCTATCCGCTGTGCTGGAATATACCAGGCGACGATGAGGCTGATCGGTTTCGGTTACCGGCTGTTTTACAAATGGCCGAGCAACCTGGTGTAGAAGTGGGCTCGGCGAGTACTGTGGGTCCTGTGGTTTTGCAGCAGGGCGCCCACTTACTGCGTACCCTTAAGCCACTGTTAAAAGTGGGCATTCCGCGTAGCACAGGCGAGCCTTGGATTCAGTGGTCTGACTATCAGACCATTCCGCTGCAAACGTTGCAGACAGCACTCACAAGCCTGCTGAAGACGATGAGTGTCAAGGACGACCAGATGCTGTTTTGTCAGGCGGTGGGACTGAGTGAGAGGGCCTTGCGTCAAGCGCTGAGCGACTTGAAAGGCGTGATTGTGGGCTATCCTTACAACTGGCCAGATACCTACAGCTTTAATATTCGAGAGGCGCTGCTGTCAGCGGGGATTGTGTCTCAGCCTGAGCAGGTGTTTTTTGTCGAGGAAGCGATCGCGGCTCTCCTATCCGCGCTGCCCGATCCTAAAACAGCGAGCGAAGCGCTAGACAGCCAGCAGCCTGGGCTTTACAACTGCAATTGGGAAGGCGGCACGATTGTGATTAGCGCCGGGGTAACGCTGACGGAATCGGCGATTGTAGACTTACCTAAATCGCTCGATCAGCTCATTTATCGTGACTTTGCGCTGCGTAGCTTTACCTATGCAGGCGATAGCCTAGATCAGGACATTATTTGCCAATTGCTGCATCCTTCGGCACAGGCGCAGATAGCCGCAAATGGAAACAAAGAAAGTGCTTCAGCAGAGGGCGACTGGCAAAGCTTAGGGCTAGAGAAGCTTCAGCTGCCTCAGGCAGGCGAGGCTGACCGGGCTAAAAGACATCGGTTACGTCAGCGGCTAAACAGTACGCCGCTAGGTCGATCTGCCATTGTTGCAGCGCGTCAGCTCAAGCTGGTGCTACAGGAAGAAGCTCAGGTGGATCTGAGCATGGGTAGTCATACCTGGGTAGTGAAGCGTAAGGATTTAGAAGCTAAGGTATTTTTGCCTTACATTCAGCGGATTAACCGGCAGGTCAATGGGCTGTTGAGTCAAAAGGGGCTCTCTGCGCAGGCGGTGAAGCAGGTGGTGTGTACGGGTGGGTCGGCTTCTTTGGGCGCGATCGCCCGCTGGCTGCGCCAAAAATTCCCCAATGCCACCATCATTCAAGACACTTATAGCGGCGAATATTCTAATAGCTGTAGCCGAGTTGCCTATGGCCTTGCTAACCTGTGCCACTATTTCCATGTGTTAGATACGCACCGTCATCAGTACAGCGACTACTTTTTGCTGCTAGAGCTGCTGCGCGTGCTGCCCGATCAGCCATTACCGGCAGGCGGAATTTTACACCTGCTAGAGCAGCGCGGGATTAATACTCAGGCCTGTCAGGCACATATTTTGGCCTTGATTGAAGGGCATTTGCCGCCTGGATTAGTACCAACTTCAGGCGATCGCCCCCTTATTAGCGCTCAGTCTCCCGATATTGGAGCCTACCAGATGCTAGCGGAGCTCCCACTATTTAAAAAGCAGGGAGGGCAAATCTACATCGCTGACCAGCAGCAAGGCGAGCGCTTGCGGAATCATTTAGAAACACTTCTGGCCACTAAGTCCCAGCTATTGATGGAGCCACTCACTGCTGAGCTAGCCCCTGAGGTCGTGTAGTTGAGCAGCTAGCAAATTTTGAGCACCCGTTTTGAGGCGCTAATCGTTTGGGGCTTGACCAGCTGTCTTTTGATTAAGCGCTGCTGAGTAGATTAGGCTCTTGGGAGCCCCTATGTAAAATTTAGTCTATGACTGTTTTGCCCTCTGAAAGCCTCTCTAAAAGCCTACCTGCCGAAACCGTCGAGGCTGTTGCCAAGCGAAAAATTTTCTCTGTTGGAATCGGCGCTCATGGCATTGTTGCAGTCGGCGTTACAGCCCATGGTGTTTTTTCTGTCGGCATTATTTCCCACGGCATTGTTTCCATTGGCGTCATCTCTATGGGCGTCTTTTCAGCCGGACTAGTGTCAATGGGTGTGCTCGTCGCTGGCCTAGTTTCGATGGGCGTCATTGCGTCAGGCCCTTCTAACATGAGCCTAATGGAGCATCATCGAGAAGACCACAAGATGCTTGAGATGGAAGAAGGAAAACTAAACAAGCAAGACCACGATGCAATGGGACATTAGCTGTTTTTGATCACTTGGCTGGAATACGGCAACATCTCATTCACGAGGCTGCTGTGGTCCAAAATATTGAGACGTGAAGCTACCATGTAAGCCATAGGGCACATGGTGCTTGAGATTTAGCTTGGCGATGGGGCCGGTGGTAATATCCTGCGCGTTGAATATGGCAAGTTCAGTATTGTGACCTACTGCATTGTACAGCCATAGCAGCACCCAGCCGTCATCTTCGGCAGTTCCGTTAGGTTTGGCGATAAATAACGGCTCCCCGCCAAACCCTCTCGGTGCGGCGCTCCAGGTTTGTTCTGCCCCGGTTTGCATGTCTCGTTTTATCAGTCCTTGTAGTGGCGCGCTGCCCGTTTGGTCATGGGCGATGCCGATATATAGGTAGCGATATTCTTGGCCAACGTTGCCAGGATGGATGGTCGGGAATTCGCAGTAGCGCTCAATGGGTACGGTCACATCTACTTTTGCAGTAGCCAAATCGATGGTGAATCGCCATAGCTGGCTAGCGGGTACATGGTCAAAGTCTACTTCGCTGTAATCTTTGGCGTCCCCGATGTCTGGAAATTCGTTGTAGCAGATAGAGTCGAGGATGAGCTGGCCGTCTTTTTCAAAGGCATTGGCGTGATGAAACACAAAACAAGGGTCGGTTTCAAAGAATTGAACTTTGCCCTGGCCGTTACGAGGAATGACGATAATCTTTGTAGGCGCTTCGGGGTTGAATTGGATGCATTCGGCCGCACCTTGAAAGCCTGCGACGAAGGGGAGGGGGTTGAAGCTGACAGGGTTTTGGACAAAGACGCAGTAGTTGGGTGTGATAGCAAAGTCATGCAGAAAGGCGAAGCCTGGTACGGTATGTCGGTGATCTTTGGCAAGGGTCCCGTCGGGATGGAACTCGAAGATTCTGAGGGTGCTCGATAGTCCGCTTTTGACACCAAAAGTGACCATTCTCTCTTCGCTTTTGCCAGTGGCCGTAGGGCAGTTGGCATCAAACTTAGGATGTGCGGCAAAGGGTTCGCCCTTTGTCAGGATGCCGTCTAAATTGTCTAGGCCGAGGGTGGCTAATGTGTTGGGATCTAGCCTGTGGGGCTGAGCGGCTTCCCAGAGGGCGAGCAGCTTGCCGCCCCAATATACAACATGGGTATTTGCAATGTTTTTAAGCTTGATGTCAAAGGCATTGGCCAGCCAACCGCCAGGTTTTTGGGTGCCAAAGACGCCTCTATATTCAGGTTTACCGCTTTTTTGTTCTTTCAGGTAGCCTTCGGTACGAACAAAGCGGTTGCGGTAGTAGGCTTGGCCTTGTGCGATCGCAATCGAGTTAATCATGCCATCCCCATCAAACGGATGACGTAGCCTATAGCCATTAATATCTGTCAGGCCAGGGCCATTGCGAAACACCGTACCCGACAGTTCAGCTGGAATTTCGCCTTCAATATCCTCTATCCAATAGTCAAATTCTTGAGGTTGCGATTCGTAGCCCTGTTTCCAGTCTTCTCGGGTGTAGGCAATGGCTGCGTTTGAGTTAGGGGAAGAAAGCGTTTGCATAGGAGGAAAAATTTAGTTATGTAAGCAGCTAAAGGGAAAATGAACACGCAAGCATGTAAAAACGCCATTCAGTTCAAGGTATTGAGTACAGCGTCGGGCGTTACAGAGTCGAGCATTACAGAGTCGAGCATTACAGAGTCGAGCATTACAGAGTCGAGCGTCAGCCGATAGCGCATGACTGCCTAAAGCGTAATATCCAGTCTGGCGGCAACATCATCTGCGACTTCGGGCGAGGCCAGCGCCAACGCTAACTGTCTATCAGCGGATTCAGCGGATTTCACAGATGCTCGATCAGAACCGCTCTCTATTCTGTCCAACTCGGACTGGGGTGACTCGGCGCTATTGATGGCTGAGGTGGTTGGCAGCAAGCCCAGCAAAGGCAAGGGTAACAGCGTAGAGGCATTAGTAAGGAGCACCAGTAACCAGAGGTTGCTAAAGTCAGTTTCGCTGACTTTAAGCCAGTGCGTGAGCAATGCGCCTAGCTCATGTGAGAGTAGCCCCGACAAATTGACAACCGACATGAGCAAGGCAAACAATGTGGCTTCGACACCCGGTGGACACAGCCGTGCCGAAAGTACCAGTACAGGCATGAAGGCAATTTGCCCTGCTACCGTGAGCACCAAGCTATCGCCTAGACTAAACCAATGATCGTCAATGCCCAGTGAGCGGTTGGCATGAGTCACCAGCAGCAACGAGGTCATACCCAATACAGCCGAAATAACCGTTGACCAGCCAAAGATTTTACGGAAAGAGACTTCTTTGAGAAAACGCTGAAACACCCAAATGCCGATGAGGGAGGCAAAGCTAGTGACTAGGCGCACGCGACCCAAAAACTCGGGCTTGAACCCAAGCTCATTGGTTGAAAAGAAGAAAAAGGCTGAGTCAGCAGTGGGCGTGGCCTGCCACAAAAATAGGAACAACGCAGGCATCCAGATGGCCTTTTGAGACACGGCTCCTTTCAGCAGCTTGATTTGGTCGGTGACCACTTTAAGGTTTGACTTGGCAGTGACGGGGTCTTCGGCAATCAGCCAGGCTACGCCACATACCACTAGTGGAAAGGTGGCGGTAATCCCAAAGATGACCTGGGTGCTGGTGCGCTCTAGCAGGAGACCACCAAGGTAGGCGGTAATTAGGCCACCCATGGCTGACGCTCCCCACGCGAGTGATTGCAGCGTACCGGCTTCGCCCTGCCCTTCGTTGCGGACGCGCTCTACTACGAGCGAGTCTACAATCACATCAGAGATAGCAACTGAGAGTGAGGTTAGGAGGATGGTAAGAGTGGCTTTAAGGGGGGTGTCTACAACGGTGGCCATGGCTAACCAAGCGATCGCACCTAAAATTCCACTTAAAACAAGATAAGGCCGCCGCCGATATCGAAAAATTGGCAGTCCGTCAGACATAAAGCCAAACACTGGCTTAATTGTCCAGGGTAGGGCGGCAATGCCCATCAGCGCCGAAACTTCTGCGGGAGTGAGCGCAATAGTATCTTTCAGGAAAAAGCTTACGGCCAAGCGAGCTAAGCCCAAGATGCCCTGAACAAAATACACGAGCAAAATCGCGCTAAGTTCTAAGGTGAGCGACTGCCCTAGCAGAAGCCGCTGCTCCACAAATCCCTTCAGGCGTCCTTTTAGGTTTTCTGTTAGGTTTTTTGTCGGCTCAGTGAGCGGTGACTCTGTCATGTTAAGAAATGTAATTATGCTCTTTATCATAGCCGGGTTCTCAGAATCCGTTGGCTCAATTGATCCCAATCGGTCATAGATCCCTCAATAGAGCATTTATTTAGAGGCTGCACTCTCACAAAAGTGACGACTTTTTAATGTCTTGGGTCTAGTGTTTTGGGTTTAGTATTTTGGGTCTGAATGTTTGGGTCTGAATATTTTAGGTTTGAATGTTTTGGATTTATTTTTGGCTTGCTCGGTGATTCTTTGCTTTTTCAATGTTAGTTTTGGTTAGTTTTGGCTTGCTACAGATTGATAGATCGATTTTGATCGCCGAGGCTCAAGGTTTGCAAAATCCTTGGCAATGGTGTCAGTATTACCCAATCAACTCACGTCATGATGCCATCTGAAATTGGAGTCAGCCGTTATGCCCCTAATCAAAGTGCAAACCTCTGTCGAAGCGCCCGCTCAGACTACTGTTGAAGACTTGCTCAAGCAGCTGTCTGCTAGTCTAGCGAAGCATTTAGGAAAGCCTGAATCTTATGTAATGACTGCTTTTGAGCCCGGTATTGCTATGACATTTGGTGGCACGACTGCTCCCACTTGCTATATCCAAATCAAAAGCGTTGGCACCATGGGCAGTGATAGAACCCAAACCATGAGTCAGGACTTTTGCGCCAAAGTTCAGGCGGCTCTAGGCATCCCGCCCAATCGTACCTATATTGAATTTGCTGATGCTCCGGGCGCAATGTGGGGCTGGAACGGTACTACTTTTGGTTAGCGCTGGTATTAGCAGGATATTGGCTAGTCGGTACTGGCTAGCTGGCTGAGGCTCACCTGATTCTTGGTGCGCTCTACTTGCGCTCTACTTGCGCTCTGCTATGGTGTGACAGCCGTTGGTTCTTCTTCTTTTTTTACGCCAAAGTACTGATCTAGCATTTGTTTAACCATGGGTGCGGCAAATGATCCTCCACCCCCACCAGAATGCTCGCCAAAGGCGACGATGACAATTTCGGGCTTATCGCTTGGACCGTAGGCGCCAAACCAGGTGTGGTTTTCGCCTGGGGGCGCTTCAGCCGTTCCACTTTTGCCTGAAATTGGCGGCAATGCCGGGTCGTTCAGGGCTCCGCCCGTACCATCGGTGATTACTTCACGTAAACCGTCTTGCAGTACTTTTATAGTGACCGCTTGCATTCCTACCGACTTTCTCCACTGCTTTTTATCTTCGTCGTCCATGACGAGGTGAGGCGTTACCAAATCGCCCCCATTAGCAACAGCAGCGAACATCACTGCAACTTGCAGCGGCGTAGATAGCACATTGCCCTGGCCAATAGAGGCATTAATTGTATCGCCCAGATACCAGGGCTCATCTAGGACTTCTCGCTTCCATTGCTCATCAGGCACGAGGCCGACGTCTTCTTCTTCTTCGAGTTCAATGCCAGTGTGCTGACCTAATCCGAAGTTTCTCATCCAAGTTTGCAGGCTTTTTTCACCGACGCTGCGACCCACCTGGTAAAAAAAGGTGTCACTACTCATTGCCATTGCACCTCTAAAGCCTAATGGTCCAAAGCCAGCGTTGTTCCAATCCCAAAACTGAATGCCGCCAATATTTAAAAAAGCATAGGTAGGCAATACGACATCAGGAGAAAATTTGCCTGACTCTATTCCCGCTGCGGTTGTAACAATCTTAAAGGTGCTAGCCGGGGCATAGGCTCTCATTGCCCGGTTAACAAGGGGATAGCCGTTTTGGGTGAATTGATCCCACTGGGCCTGGGTGATGCGCGTGGAAAAAATGTTGGGATCAAAGGTAGGGCGGCTGACCATGGCTCTTACGGCACCGTTTCGCGGATCAATAGCGACAATCGCACCGATATGATTGCCTAGGGCTTTTTCGGCAGCCTGCTGAAGCTCTAAATCCAGCGTAACTTGCACATCTTGCCCAGATATAGAGGGCTTTTCGCCAATTACACGGATAACCCGGCCACTGCTGTCTACTTCTACTTGTTGGCCGCCCCATTGCCCTCTCAGGGTTGATTCTAGGGCGGCTTCTAGGCCCATTTTGCCAATCACATCGCCGAGCCGATAGTCTTCATCTTCGCGTGCTTTGAGTTCTTCGTCGCTAAGTTCGCCTGTATAGCCGAGGACATGAGCCGCTAAGTCGCCACGCGGATAGTTGCGCACGGCTTCGGCTTCTACTCGGACCCCAGGGAGCATTTGATCATATTCTGCGATCGCAGTGGTCTGAGCCGAATTGACCCCTCGGGCAATGGGTACGGACTTATTCAGGTTGTAGCTACTTTGCGCAAGACGCTTGTTAATTTCTTCAACCGGCACGTCTAGGATTTGAGCCAGGCGAGAAATGACCTCTGCCCGCTTGTCGTCTTGTTTCGGTAGCGCAATGGGCCAGATAGAAACCGAGTGAGAAAGCCGGGAGTCTACTAGGATTTTGCCATTGCGATCGCGAATGTTGCCTCTAGCAGGGCGACGCGGTAGTAGCAAAATGCGGTTGTCTTCGGCAAGCTCTCGGTTACGCTCGCCTTGAATCAGCTGCAGATAGGCCAGTCGGCTACCAATACCGCCGACCATTACAAGGCTTAGTAGCAACATAATAAAGACCGACTGATACTGTCGGCCTACGGTGCGGCCACCTTTCTTTTCACTAAAGTTAGAAGCGCGCTGAGAAGAAAAAGACATGATAATCGCGATCGCTGAAAGACCAGAGGGTGCCATGAATTCGTCATTAGTCTAGCGCTTTGGCTAGCGACTAACTTGGCTAGCGACTAGAGCAATCAAACGACGCCCCAGTAATCTAGCCAGTAATCTAGCCAGTAATCTAGCCAGTAATCTAGCCAGTAATCTAGCCAGTAATCTAGCCAGTGATCTAGCCAGTGATCTGGCCAGTAATCTAGACAGTCAGTAGGCGATGATTCAAACATATTCGCTCGTTAAACATATTCGCTAGTTGCTTAATACGCTAGGGCGAGGGGGCTCCTCAGCAGGAACCTCGGGCGGCGGTGGCGGCGGTGGCGGTGGCGGTGGCGGTGGCGCGATGACTGGAGGCGGTGCAGGCGCGGGGGCTAGAACAGGCGCGGGGGCAGGGGCAGGGGCATTATTACTACCGTCTCCATCAAAGTATCCACCGCCATCGCTGTAATCGGACTCGGGTTCGCTGTAATCGGGCTCGGGTTCGCTGTAATCGGGCTCGGGCTCCCACTGCGGAGTAGGTTCAGAGTCGGGCTCGGGCTCTTCATAATACGATTCAGTGCTACGACGACTTGATTCTTCTTCTCTGGGGGCACCTACTTTTTCAGCAATGACGCGCCTAGGGTTAATAGGCTTTGCCTTGAGGGTGCCTTCGCGGCCACTGAGTGGAGGCAGCTCTGGAAACTTCTCGTTAGGTAGGTCATCAATAAACTGACTGACGAATTTGTACCAGGCCAAGGCTGCGGTGGAACTTGCCCCACTCGTGGGGCTACTGTCGTCGTTACCCATCCATACGCCGGTCACGAGTTGGGGAGTATAGCCAATAAACCACAGGTCTCGGTTTTTTTCAGAGGTACCTGTTTTACCAGCAACCTGTCTGCCAGAAATTGCCGCATTGCTGCCTGATCCGCCCTGAACAACGGCTTCTAGCATCCAGGTCATAATCGAAGCAGTATCTTCGTCTATGGCCTGCTTGGGTTGCTCGTCAAATTCATACATGACATCACCCTGAGTGTTGGTGATGCGGGTAATGCCATGGGGTGCAACATGACTGCCTTCGGCGGCAAAGGCACCGTAAGCACTGGTGAGCTCTAGCAGATTAACCTCAGAGGAACCTAAGGCAAGTGAATACGCTGACAGTAGGTCGGACTCAATACCCATGCGATGAGCTAGGGCGATGACTGGATCAAAGCCGACATCGACCAAGAGCTTAACAGCGACGATATTGACAGAGCGAGCAAGCGCAGTTTTAAGATCAACATTGCCTCTGAAACTGCCACCGTAGTTTTTGGGTTCGTAGCCGTCAACGACGTAGCGGGCGTCTTCGTACCCTTTGTAGGGAGACATCCCCGTGGCGATCGCAGTCGCATACACAAACGCCTTAAACGTTGATCCTGGTTGCCTTTGGGCCTGCGTAACTCGGTTGAACTGACTTTCGTCAAAGTCATTGCCGCCAACCATCGCTTTGATTTCACCCGTTTTAGGGTCAATGGCCACCAAAGATGCCTGCTCAAAGCTTTGCCATTGACCGTAATCCTCAATAATTTCCTCAACGGTCTTTTCCGCCGCAGTTTGCCATTCGGTATTCAGCGTTGTTTCAACGACCAGGCCGCCTGCCTCAATTTCTTCAGGCGTCAAAAGCTGATCTAACTGCTTCTTGATATAAATCGTGAAGTAGGGGAACTGACTGTACAGGTACTTAGGTTCTTGAGGTTCTAGCGTGACCTCTGCCTGATAGGCACTACTGGCCTGGGCGGCAGTAATCACGCCGTTGGCTTCCATGCGACTGATCACTTTATCTCGCTGCTGGCGAGCGATTTCTGGGTTGACCAACGGTGAATATAAGCTAGGGGCAGGGGCCATCCCCGCAATTAGGGCAATTTCTGCCACGCTGAGCTTATCGACCGTTTTGCCAAAGTAAATCCAGGCGGCATCTGCTACGCCGTAGGCTCCGGCACCCAGATACACCAAATTTAGGTAGCGCTCTAGCACCTTCTCTTTGCCTAGCTCTTTTTCAAGCCTTTGAGCCAAAATAGCTTCTTTGAACTTACGCTTAAAGCTTCTGTCCTGATTGAGAAAGGTCAGGCGAGCGAGCTGCTGGGTAATGGTGCTAGCTCCTTCTACTACGCCACCGCTCGTAAGGTTAGCAACGCTTGCACGCGCGATGGAGCGATAGTCTACACCGTTGTGCTCGTAGTAGCGGCGGTCTTCAGCTGCGATGAAAGCCTGAGAGACCACTTCTGGAATTTCATCGTATGACAAGCTCTCTTGAGCTGTCGGGCCAACTTTTTGCAAAATTTTGCCATTGCCAGATTTCAGGGTGATGGTACCACTGCGCTCGTAGGTCAGCGCTTTGGTTACGTCTGGAACCGCTTCGTTGACCTCTGCCCATATTTGATAAAAACGAGCGCTTGGGCCAGCAATGCTTGCGCCCAAAAATATGAGCAGCCAAAACAATGGCTTTTTGTAAGGGGCCTGAATGGCGATGCTTTTAGCCAGTGGGCTGGCTGGCTCTGTTAAGGTTTTGGCTGATGCTTTTGAACTATTTACTCTGCCATTTTGCTTTGATGCGATCTCGCTGGCAGTTGCCTCAAAACTGCTGAGGTCTCTGCCAATATTGTGAGGAGTATGGTTAGGCCTCGCGCTTCCATTGCCATTATGATTATTCCGAATCGCGCTTCTGGTATGAGACCTTCTTTGCTGAGTAGTTCTGGCCGCTGAGTTTGACGATGTGTTTCTTACTCTGTCAGACCATTGCTTTAATTGTGAAAAAAGATTGGCCACTACCTTACATTCTCCAGGCGCTCGCCGCCGTTAACAAACGTTAGAAGTTAAAGAAGCATTCATCAGGCGGCATGTTCCGATGAGCGCTTTGGTTTCATCCCGAGTGCATGTCCGAGCTGAAATAGCGACTAAAATGCTACCACGGCAGCACCGGACTTAATAAATAGGTCACCTTATCGGTCACCTTGCCGTCAGTTCTTTTAACCTCGACTCATTAGCCTCAACTGATTGGTTAGCCTCAACTGATTGGTTAGCCTCAACTAACTAGATTGCTATGCCCCAGGGCTAGTGCTGTTACCAGCATGCCTAGCACTAAAAACGGCTGAGCACTGGCTTGGTACTTCACGTCATTTTCCAACGGATTACGTAGGAAATACATGTCTTGGAATGTAATTTGCGGAATAATTAGGAAAATCAGCAGCACTGCATACAGATTTTTATGAATAGCAATGAGATAGGCTGCCATTCCACCCTGAAAGATATCGATCATTAGGACGCAAATCCAGGCTGCTGTCTGTACGCCAAACATGACGGGTAAGGATTGAAGCCCTAGTTGGCGATCGCCTTCTACCGCTTTAAAGTCATTCACGACCGCAATGCCCAATCCGGCCATACTGTAGATCAAAGTTAAAACCACGATTGTCCAGTTCAATTCACCAAACAGCGCATGACCGGCCCACCAAGGCAGCGCGATGTAACTTGCACCCAAGGCATAGTTACCTGCCCAGCCATTTTGCTTAAGCTTGAGGGGTGGGGCGGAATAAATATAAGAAACCAATGAGCCGCCACAGGCCAGCGAAAATAGAACCGGAAACGTATGACCTGCCCAAATATCTAACCCGTAGGACACCGCTAGACCACCCAACAGCAGCACCCAAATTTGAACTTGCACCTGATTTAGAGAAATTGCGCCCGAAGGAATGGGCCGGTTAGGCTCGTTAATAGCGTCTAACTCGCGGTCGTAATAGTCGTTAATCGTTTGAGTGTAGCCCGTGAGCAACGGGCCAGACATCAGCATACAGGCGGCGGCAATCAAGACATTTTCAACCGTCCAAACATATCTGCCTGAAGAAGCCGCCCCACAGACAACGCCCCAGATGAGGGGAATCCAGGTGATGGGCTTCATCAATTGGAGGCGAATTTTCCAAATCGAGGTTTCGCCCGCTTGGGCGCCCTTCATGCCCAGCAGCTGTCTGGCCTTACTGCCTTTACTCCCTGCTGTTTCAGCGATTTTAGACGTAGATAAATCTACTGTCGGTACTTGTTCTTCAGCCATGTTTTTCCAGCCATATAGAGCTTCTGTGTAATGAAAATGTTTGCAAGCGCTGCTCAAGGGGGGCTTGAGGAGATAAATGCAACAAGCCAATGTTGAGGAGTGAATGCGAGACTTGAATGTGAGGAGTGAATGCGCTTAATTTAGAATGCTTATCTGTATATTATCTGCATAAATCTAGTCTGCAAAAGTCTAGCCAAAAGACATCTAGCCAAAAGACATCTAGCCAAAAGACACGATCAAGTAGCCGTCTTGAAACTTAGCCCCCGTGACCGCGCGGCCATTAAGTGCTGGTGGGAGAGATAGGTTATGTCGCTGATCGCCTGCCTGTACGGTGACTTCTGGGCCATACTGAGTGAGCTTGACCTGCGTTTTGTCAAAGCCAGGTAAAAAGAGTTTGACGGTGCTGGCGTTGATATCTACACTCATTGCGCTAGGGACGCTAACTGGCTCTGTTAGGGTGGGCAGTGCTTGCGCTAAGGTTTGCCAGCGATGCTCTCCTAGGGCTGTAGGCAGCGTTGTGATCGACAGCGGGGAAAAGGCTACGTCAGGAGTTGTTGAAGCAGCTTGGCCGCTGCTGCCCACGGCATTGACGAATGCGCCCGCAACGGTAAGCCCGATTTGTTGGGCGGCGCTCCATAGGTACTTGCCTTGGGCGATCGCTACATCATCAGGCGTAGTCACCACATAGGCCCTTAGCTGCATGGGGTCGCTCACCATCGCTTTGCCTTTAGCGACCATGCTTTCTACGCTCTGAGTCTCTGGTTGGTTCCAAATATCGCCCGACATTCCATTGCTCAAAATCGCACCGGTAATAGGTGCAATAAAGGGTGAAATAGAGCGATAGAACTGAGAGTCTTGAAAGACCTTTTTGAAGCGGCGGAAGTACCAGTCTATACCGCCGATAGCGCCCCACATCCGCAGGCTAGACTGATCGCCAGGGCCGTCATGAACAATCACATCATACTGGTTGCTCTCGGTATACTCACGAATAGCGTTGAGCGCTAAAAAATCGTCCATGCCTGGAATGACACTGAGTTCTTGGCCATAAACTGCCTTAAAAAAGGGATCTCTGAGATATTGCGCTTCAAAGTTTTTAAGTTTTTCCCAGTTTTGATCTAACAGCACGGTTGTTTGCAGCTGCACGGCTTGAAAGCTGCTACCGCTGAGGGTAACTGTGCTTGCTTCTGAACCAATTGCTAATCCCAACAGCATTGAAAGGGCAGGACCCGCTTCTTGGGAAAAGAGCAAAACCCGTTTCCCCTCATCAGCGAGCTTTTGAGCAACGGCAATCGCCGCTGTCGTGCGACCTGTGCCGCCCTTACCTAGAAACGTAATAATCAGCGTCATACTCTTTCCTATTCGACGGCGCGCAGCTCGTCTTCAAAAAACCAGGTGGTGTATTCATCAGCGTCAAACTCAATGAGCGCACCAATGTTCATTCCATCTAGTATTTTAAGGTTTTTGACAACACCGGTTTTTCCTAGACGAGATGCCAGCGACTTTGCAACGCGATCACGCATCCGGTATACCTGAACTCGCTGTCCAATTTCCAAATCCATATTCAATAACAGTATCCTTAACTGAGTGATCTCTGGCTTGATTACCAGTCATCAGTTTATCAGCGCTTTGTGCTTCTACTGCTTCTAACGCTCTAACGTTTCTAACGCTCTAACGCTCTAACGCTCTAACGCTCTAACGCTCTAACGCTCTAACGTTTCTAACGCTTCTAACGCGCCCAACGCGCCTAAAAATATGCTCGCTAAAAGAATTCTGCCTTGCCTAGATGTGAAAGCTGGGCGGGTAGTCAAGGGAATTAACTTTGTCGATCTCAAAGATGCTGGTGACCCGGTGGAGCTGGCCAAGGCATACAACGAGGCCGGGGCCGATGAGCTGGTGTTTTTAGATATCACCGCTACGCATGAGGATCGTGATGTGATTTATGACGTGGTATATCGCACTGCCGAGCAGGTGTTTATTCCACTCACGGTCGGGGGCGGCATTAGTTCATTAGAAACGATTAAAAAGCTGCTGCGAGCTGGGGCCGATAAAATCAGTATTAATTCTGCGGCGGTGCGCGATCCTGATCTAATTGACCGGGCGAGCGATCGCTTTGGGGCACAGTGCATTGTGGTGGCTATTGATGCGCGACGCCGTCCAACTTCGGCCACTACGCCAGATCAGCACTCGCAGAAAAATACTGAAAAAAGCACGGGTGCTTCTGATCTAACAGGTGAGCTAGCGGGATGGGACGTATTTGTTCGGGGTGGCCGAGAAAATACCGGGCTCGACGCGGTGGAATGGGCCTGTGAGGTTGTCCGCCGAGGAGCGGGCGAGCTGTTGATTACCAGCATGGATGCCGATGGGACTCAAGCGGGCTACGACCTGACGCTGACGGAGGCGATCGCTAGCCGAGTAGATGTGCCGGTAATTGCTTCGGGCGGTGCAGGCACCTGTGAGCATATCTATCAGGCGCTGACCACTGGCAAAGCCGAAGCGGCGCTGCTGGCCTCGCTACTGCACTACGGTCAGCTAAGCGTCAGCGAAATCAAAGACTATTTGCACAGTCACGATATCAGGGTTCGTCAATAAAGCCGAGTAAGCGATTGTTTACAAAAAATTATAAAAGTTAGGGTTTCCTGAAGTAAGCGCTATGGTTATAGCCAGTAAGGAATCCTACGAAATTGTTGTGCAATAGGTACTGTGAGCCGTCATACTCTCTGCTTGATGCCTCTAGATGCCTTTAATTGGTCTCTAAATTTGTGAGTACGGTCAAATGCAAATTTCGTCAAATAATGAGATTGCTGTTACGATATGTAAACGCTATCTTATTTATGTGAATGCCTCTGTTTTGTCAGATCTGACAAAATCAAACAAAACCAAAGTTGAGGCTCTAAATCTAAAGACTGCTGAAGGCTTTGAAGCTAGCGAAAGCTGGCAATAAATCTATTCTATCAACGCTCTTTAGACTACTTTTTTATATTTCGCTCTTGTGCATCTAGGTTCTTTGAAGGTTCTTTGAATTTTAGATTGCTTGGGCTCTCGGCCCTTATCTGCTCAGGTTTTTTAGCTCGAATGATTTTTCTTACATTGACAATTGTAATTAGTCTGGTCTTTTGGGCACTGCGTCTGATGGATAGGGCTGTCGAGAATCAAGAATTTTCTTTGATGCTAGCAGGCTTTTTAGTAGCTTCATCTGCAGCGGCGATGGTCGGCGTCTATTTTTTGATGAGCGACTACCTCAACCTAATTACTCAGGCAGATGCGGCTTTTAATAGCTATGACTCAGCCATGTTAGAGAGCGAGTTTCCAGTTTGGTTTGATTAAGATTCTGGATTGAGATTTTAGATTGAGATTTTACTCAGGCATCTTACTTAGGTATAGGTTGCTGAAAGCGTTTTAATTTACATTTCTAGGGCTCTAGACAGTGCGTCCCAGGTTGACTGTCCAACGATGCCATCTACCAAAAGCTGCCGATCAGTTTGAAACTTCTTCACAGCTACCAGCGTTTGTGCGCCAAAGTTGCCGTCTATTACGCCGTCATAATAGCCCAAGGCTTGTAGTTCTCTTTGCAGTTGGGCAACGGCTGAGCCGGATGACTCTGCCATCAAAACAGGTGGGCCAGCGGGCTCTGCCGAATTTTCTGGGGTTGTGGTCGCACTGGGCGGCGCAACGGGCGTTGATGCAGGAGGGGCTGCCATGGTGACACTTTCATCTTCGGGGGCAGGCAGTAGCTTTTGCCAGGTGGCAGAACCTGTGATGCCATCGGCTAAAATGCCTGCGGCTGACTGGAACTGGGCAACCGCTTTGGCGGTGGGTTCGCTGTAAGTTCCATCTATAGGGCCCTGATAGAATCCTAGCAGCTGTAGCGTGGCCTGCAATTGGCTGACGGTCTCACCCGTGCTACCGATATTGAGCAGTGGATAGTCTGCTAGAGGTGGTACTTGGGCTTGAGCGGGTATGTCGTTTATGCTGGCGGCGATCGCACTGCAAACCAGTGTTCCGGCGACAACCGTGACTACTTTCTTCAAGGTGACTACTTTCTTCAATAGGTTGGCGGCTGATAGTCTGCTTATGCATGTTTTTGCTAGGTTTTGTTTCAATTCTTGGTTCCTCATCGGATGATTGTCAGGGGGTGCTTGTATAGCAGGTTGTAGATGTTTGTGCGATTGGGGTAGCCCTGATGGGTCAATTCGCCCCATTTTAGTCTCCTTATAATTTATGCAAGCAATGCTTTAAGCCCTATCAATAAAATAAGAAATAAGCAAAATTTCAATTCTTGCAAGTAAGTCGATACTAATTCTTGCCGCCAAATGTGTAAAAAAACAACCGTTCCCGATTGATGAAAGCAATGATAAAGCAGGCGAATAGATTGAATCTATGAAAGAAAGCGTACTGTTACAGCGTCGTTTTCGGGGGGCATTGCTGGGCCTAATGAGGGGTCTAGAGGCTGGCATAAGTACGAATCTAAGTAAGTGCCTAATGACAAGTGCCTATGGAAACCTGAGCACTATTCCCGACATGGCTAAGTTGTGTGCTGCTGTAGACGATAGTGCTGGCTACAGGGCACTATCTGCGACCATGCTGGTGGCTGCTGTGCCTGGGCTCTTACGCAATCATGATAGCTGGCAGCGCCGATGGGCTTGGTTGGGCTCGAACACTACAGATGCAATCGTACCGATTTTGGTGCTGGGTGATGTTTTAGAAATTGTGCTTTGCAGCCATACGCCCGTAGGTTTAGACGGTGTTAGTTTAGACGGCTTGCTGAGTGAGTTTACGCGTTTGCAAAGTGGCCCAACGCGATACGATCTCTCAAGCAGCCACCAGCGATACTATCAAAGGACGCTGGCCAGTATTTCATCGGGCATTTTGTCAGGTGGTTTATCAAATGCAAACTTGTCAGATGCAAACTTGTCAGATGCAAACTTGTCAGATGCAAACTTGTCAGATGCAAACTTGTCAGATGCAAACTTGTCAGATGCAAACTTTCCGCAGACTGCTTTTGAGGGAAGTGTTGTGAATGCACTGCGGCATCCCGAGAGCTGTGTGCTGCCTGTTCGGCTGTCTGCACAGATGTTTGTGCATAATCTGGGTTCAGGAGGGCCTGTTTCAGCGCTCAGGGTTGCACCGGCTATTGCGGGTCTGGTGGGAGGTGCGATGGGTTCTCAGTCGTCTTTATCCGTACTGTGGCAGGTTCGCTTAGGGCAGGATAGGGCAAATGAAGAAAATGTAAGCCGCTCAGAAATCATGGCGATCGCCGACTATCTGTACACCCAATGGGCAGGCATTCATCTCGCCAGCGAGTCGTAATCCACTCCAAAATCTTCACCTTATAATGGCAAGATGATGCATCTTTTGACCCTTGTCAGCATCTTTGATCGAGTTCACGATATTTTTTTCCATACTGTTGCTAGTAGCGCTGCTACGGCGGCTAGTTAGTAAGGGCTCCGGTAGCGCTCATGAGTGTTCTTCGTCGTATGGCTAAGCGAGCTAGCCGGATCTTTTCACGGTTGGATACGAGTTTGCAAAAAGCTATCGTGATTTGTAGGCAAATTCGACAAAACACGGGTCGGCGCTGTTCCCTTTGGGTCGCTGAGGCGCGAAACTTTTTTGTGATGGATGGGTTTGCGAACGCCCTTTCTAAGCCAGAGGTGCAACCCGCGACCAGTGCCCGACGACGCAGTGCAGCCCAGAATGGCGCTCCCACGACTACCCATGTCAAGCGTTCAACCGCGCAGATTTTGCTCTCAGCTGGGCTATCTAGGCAGGTCGTTAGGCGCACTTGGATAGTGACGCTGCTTGCGATCTTTTTGCTGAGCGCTAGTTTTGGTCAGCGATTTTACAATCAGCCTGGGTTGGATGTTAAGTCAGTGGCTCCACAAACATTCTATGTGCCTGAGACGGTTGTTTTTGAGGATAAGCACGAGACCGAAAGGCGTCGAAATGATGTGCGAGACGGTGTTATTCCCATGCTCCGGCTTGACGATGATCTCACCGATGAGGCGACTCGCTCTTTGAAGATGCTGCTGCAACAGGGGCGTGAGCTTCGTGCTCAGGCGGGCAGTCCGCCGTTTATCAATTTGCAGGTGCTATCAAGGCTGACTCAAGACTATTTGTTTCAGGCTTCAGATGAGGAGTGGAATACTATCTGGCGTTTGGCTGAAGCAAAACAGCTCTCCTCTAATGCGATCGCACTTTTTGCTGCCACTACAGCAGAGACCCCGACCCATTCTGAAAGCCTCTCTCCAGCCAATGATTCTGCTGATTCTTCAGAAAGTTCTTTAGAAAATATTCCTGAGCGCTCCCTGCGCGCATTGGCTGCGCGATCGCCCAAACTAGCCGCTCAGCTGCGTAGTTTTAGACTCAATCAAATAGCGGCTTTACAAGAGCTAGTGGCCTATCGTGAGCTATCAGGAGACCAGGGACTAGCTCAGCTCAAAGTGCGGATAAACACGCCTCGGCAGCAATATCGTAAGGCGGCAGCCGAGCTAGCCCGAGCCGCCAGTACAGAAGGACAGCCTTTGTATAACTACCGGCTGTTTGAGCTGAGTGAGGAACAGTGGCGGACATTGGAAAGCGATGCTGAGCATGTGTTTGCTCAAACGATGATGCAGGGTGTGCCGCAGGGGATGCCGCCCGAGCTGCTGCGCCATGCTATTGAGACCCGTGTTAAGGACCGGATAGAGTCGCGTGAGGCGGTGCCATTACCGGTGAGTGCAGCGGCTCAGCAGCTAACAGCGGATGTCGTCGCGGCGGCGATCGCACCCAACTTAGTATTAGATGAGGCACGAACCAAGCAGAGAGCTGAGCAGGCAGTGAGAGAAATTAAGCCGGTAATGGTCTCTGTGCAAAAAGGCGATCTGATCGTGCGAGGCGGTGAAACGATTGATGAAGCAGACTTTGTGCGGCTCGATTATTTTGGCTTTTCGGGGCGCTACTTTAACTGGATTGGGCTCTGCGGCTTTAGCCTGCTCATTGCTGTGGGCGTTGCGTTTTACCTGTGGATAGACCACTATCAGGCGCATCATCTCAAGCGGCGCGATCATCTTTTGGTCTTAGTACTGTGTTTGGTCGTAGCTTTGCTAGCGGCGCTGCAAGTGCCCACAATGGGCATTCCGGCGGTGGGCATATTGGTAGCCAGCTTTTATGGCTCGGCAATGGGGCTGACAGTGGTTGGACTGCTAACGCTGTTGTTACCCATGGGCCTGCCAGTAGAGATCATTGCGCTGATTTCGGGAGCTATTGCCGCCATGCTAGGCGCTTGGATTGCGCCTCAGCTACGCGCGCGCGAAGAGTTTGCGCTACTGGGTGGCTTTGTGGGGCTCTCTCAGGCGAGTGTACATTTGGTGCTAACGCTGATTCGCTCGACAGCTGCGGCTCCGCTATGGAAAGTTGTATTTTTGGGCTCGGCGATGCATGGCTTATATGGCATTGCCTGGAGCGTGGTGGCTTTGGGGGTGAGTCCCTATTTGGAGCACTTTTTTGATGTGGTGACGCCGATTCGGCTTGCTGAGCTGGCCAATCCTAACAGGCCGTTGCTGAAGCGTTTAGCCGCTGAGGCCCCTGGGACTTTTCAGCATACGATGTTTGTCGCTAATCTAGCCGAGGCGGCGGCCCAGGCTGTGGGGCAAAACGTAGAATTAGTGAGAGCTGGAACTTTGTATCATGACATCGGCAAAATGCATGATCCGCAGGGGTTTATTGAGAACCAGATGGGCGGGGTTAACAAGCACACAGTGATTGATGATCCATGGCAGAGTGCCAGCATTATCAAAAAGCATGTGACCCAAGGCTTGGTGATGGCTCGCAAGTACCGACTGCCTAAGGCTATACAGGCGTTTATTCCTGAGCATCAGGGCGATATGAGAATTAGCTACTTTTACCAGCAGGCCAAAGAACGGCAGAAAGCCCAGCCCAGCTTAGTGGTGGATGAAGCGGATTTTCGATATGACGGCCCCATTCCACAGAGTCCGGAAACTGGAATTACTATGCTGGCTGATTCCTGCGAGGCGGCGCTGCGATCGCTCTCGCCAGAAGCCTCCATGGATGAGGCTTATAGCATGGTAGATAGAATTTTGCGGGCGCGTTGGCGCAGCCGTCAACTGATCGACAGTGGCCTCACCAGAGATGATATGGACGCGATCGCCAGCGTTTTTATTCAGGTATGGCAGCAGCACAACCACAAGCGAATTGCCTACCCTAAGGACATTGCATAATCGAGCCTTCCAGGCACAGGCTAGTGACTTGATTAGGGAGTGGGTCGTGGCCTATAGGTTTGGTGCTACTAGGTTTGGCGCTACTAGGTTTGGCGCTAGGTTTGGCACTAGGTTTGAGGGCTGCACCAGCAGGTTTGTATTGAATAGCTTAGTAGAATGCATGTTCTAGTAAAACCCTAGCAAGACTTGAAAATAGTACAAAAAAACTATATATTGGCAACCTATCAGCGGTGCTTTTGTAATTCTTCTATCCTGATTGCCTAAAGAGCAGTGGCCGAAGAGTGGTCGCTGAAGAGTGGTGACTGAAGAGTAGTGACTGAAGAAGTAGTGATTGATGGTTGCCTCCAACCGGACCCAGATATTGAGTTTAACCTTCACTGAACCTTCACTAAACCTTCAGTAATAGTGTTCATGCGAACAAAATATGTCTGAGGGCCCATGTATCGTTTGTCAAAACAGTTGTTAATGTGTTTACAAACATTTGCATGGTTTTTTAATAATCTTTTCCTTTTCTAGGAAGGAAATAACGATAATCTTTTCCTTAAGCAAGGCTTTTTTCATCTTTTCTAGTCCTTAAACCAACCGCCGCTGCTGATATCGGTGAGCCTAATATCAATTTGACATCTCAATTATGTCGTTTGCCTGTTAAAAACTTTTTCTAAAAAATAAAGCAAACGCTCTCATAAAAGTTATAATACTTTACATAAACAGAGCTTATGTTGATTGTTGCGTTTTAAGCGTAAGGTCTCTCAAGCACCTGTACATGTACAAATGAACTGACCTGAAAGTTGAGGAACAGGTAGTACGGACCTATGCTCACAAGGCTCATGAAGCTTACAGGGCTCACAAAGCTGATAAAGCCTACTCATAAAGCTTCTGGTCTAAAGTTCTGTTCTTCTACTGGCGAGATTACTTTTTACCGCTGCGCGATTCTATGAAAGCTGCTACTGCTTCAACTGATCTTGTCCGTACTTATCTCAAAGAGATTGGCCGTGTCCCTCTGCTGACCCACGAGGAAGAAATTGTTCTGGGTAAGCAGGTTAAGCAAATGATGGTGTTGCTAGGACTGCAAGCTGAACTGACTGAAACATTAGGCCGTGAGCCCAGTCAGGCTGAGTGGGCCGCTGCTGCCAAAATGCCTGAAACCGAGCTACAGCGCTTGGTCGCGGCTGGTGAGCATGCTAAGCGAAAAATGGTAGAGGCCAATTTGCGCCTAGTGGTGTCGGTCGCCAAAAAATACATCAAGCGCAATGTTGACCTGCTCGATTTGATTCAAGAGGGCACGATTGGCATGCAGCGAGGCGTAGAAAAGTTTGATCCATCTAAGGGATATCGCTTTAGTACCTATGCTTACTGGTGGATTCGGCAGGCCATTACGCGAGCGATCGCCGAAAAAAGCCGCACCATTCGACTTCCTATTCACATCACCGAAAAGCTCAACAAAATCAAAAAGTCCCAGCGTCAATTTTCTCAGCGTACTGGCCGAGTCCCTACCATGGCAGAAATCGCTGATGATACGGGTCTGACCATCCAGCAGGTACGCGACTATTTAGACAAATCTCGTCAGCCGCTGTCGCTAGACCTGCGCGTTGGTGACAACCAAGACACCCAGCTCAGCGACTTGCTCGAAGACGACGGCCCCACGCCAGATGACTTCGCTGTCCAGTCTTCACTCAAACGAGATCTCAATATGCTCTTAGCTGACCTCACCCCTCAGCAGCAGCGTGTCCTATCCCTTCGCTTTGGTCTTGACGATGGTAAAAATATGACCCTCGCCAAAATCGGTGCGGTTTTAGAAATTAGCCGTGAGCGCGTTCGCCAAATTGAGCGGGAGGCCCTCACTAAGTTACGTAAGCGCCGAGGCGATATGCGCGAATATATCGCAGGCTAAACGCTCACAACTCACCCTACGGTCAGCTGTAGAAATGTCGAATCGCTTGGCAGTTGTCAGGCGATTTTGCTGTATGTGTAGTGCCGGTTGTTGTAGCGCTGGCTGCCTGCTGGTAATGGTGCCTCCGTAAGAATACGGCTCAATAAGCTGTCTGGCATGAGAGACGGTAAGCCCGCTTGTCTATATATTGAAGGGCATGGTATTTCGAAAATGGCTTACTATGACTGCTCGCTCACGGACTGCTGCTCGCTCAGGTCACTCATCGGATACAGGCTCGGCTAAAGGCTTGAATGCTTCGCCTACCTTTTATCCGCCAAAGCAGAAGCCGCTGATAGTACGGCTGGTGCAAAGCGTGTCGTACTGGCTAGCAAGAATACTTTATAAGTTTAGAATTTCGGTTTCAGAATCAGATGTGGGCCGGGTGCGAGCGGTGGAGGATGCTCGACTGGTCTTTGTCTGTAACCATCCTACGATGGAGGATGGCATTACATTGTTTGTGCTTTCAGCGCGGTTGGGGCAGCTGTTTCATTACATTGTGGCCTATGAGTCGTTTAGGGGGCTGATGGGGTGGTTTATTCAGCGATTGGGGTGCTATTCCATTCGTCGTGGGTTGGGCGATCGCGCCAGTATTAGCCAAACCCTTTCCCTTCTTAAAGCGCCCCAGTGTCGCCTGGTTATTTTTCCAGAGGGTGGCTGCTCCTACCAAAACGACACGATTATGCCGTTTCGGGCGGGGGCGATTCAGCTGCCGATGTCTGTATTGGCTCAGCTGGCTAAGAATGCCGCCGATCCAGCGCAGGTGCCTGACTTTTATCTGGTGCCGCTGAGCTTAAAGTATCGCTATCAGCAGCCCATGCGCCGAGTGATTGAATCTACTTTGGCTCGCTTAGAATCCAAGTTGGGCATTGCGGTGCCTTCTGATGCGGATGACTACCAACGGCTAAGAAAGGTCGCGCATCAGGTGATTTTGAAAATTGAGGCAGAAGCGAATGTGCTAAATAAACCAGATGCTTTTGAGCCAGATACTTTTGAGCCAGATACTTTTGAGCCAGATAATGTGCCAAACGTAGATGACTCTGATTGGAATCGACGAATTGAGCGGCTCAAGCAAATTTTTATTCAAAAGTGTGAAGCGGCTTTGAACATTGCGCCGACTGCAAACCTGCCACTACGTGAGCGTGTCTATAAAGTACAGGCAGTGCTGGATGATGCCGCGCTAGCGTTAGAGGTTGCTCGCGATGGGCGGCTAGATGAAGATGGCCGGCTAGATGAGGACGGACGGCTAGATGAAAAGGTGCGAGAAGCGCTGTACTGGGATACGGTGCGACTCCTCAATTTTGATGCTATTTACGATGGCTATGTGGCCGAATCGCCGACTGCGGAGCGCTTTTTAGATACGCTCACTCGCTTGGAGCGGGAGGTGTTTCATGTGGAACATGCTCAGCCCAAAGCGCCTCGCAAAGCTTGCTTTTATATCGGGGAGCCCATTAATTTGAAGAATTATTTGGCTGACTATCAGCGCGATCGCTCTGGCACGATTGATCAACTCTCTGAGTATCTTCGCCAAACGATGCAGCATAATCTCAATCAAATGGCCCAAGCTAATAGCCCAGGCAGATAAGTCAGGATGGTCCAGGATTTAGATGACTCGCCTATCCTATTCAAGGCCATACCCACGTCGTAGACTGAGTCTGCGAGCGGCTATGCCTAGACAAGGCCCTATTGTGTTTGGGTTTCCGCAGTTCCGAATCCCTATCTCCCTAATCCCTATCTCCCTAATCCCTATCTCCCTAATCCCTATCTTTACATGACTCATTTTTTGGGCGCATCTGCTGCTTCAACTCGCGGTTGCTGTCAGGTGCCTACTCCGCTGAAGCCAGGTGATTTGCTGTATGTCATTTCGCCGAGCGGCGGACTGCAAGCCTCAGAGAATTTTCAGGCAGGGCTGGCAGTTTGGCGATCGCGCGGATATCGTCTGCATCTGTGCGAGGGCTACGACGCGCGCTGGGGATATTTGGCCGGTCGCGACGACCAGCGACGGCAGCAATTACTCAGCGCCCTGAACGCTCCGGCCTGTCGTGGCGTTTTATGCTCGCGAGGTGGGTATGGGGGGACACGTCTGCTAGAAGGTTGGGAATGGCCTGTATTGGAGGCTTCCGGGAAGTGGCTGATTGGGTTTTCGGATGTGACGAGCCTGCTGTGGAGTTTGAGCAATCAGGGAATTGCGGGGGTGCATGGGCCGGTACTCACGACGTTAGCCGATGAGCCCAAGTGGTCGGTGGATCGCCTGTTTGATTGGGTAGAGCAACATCGGATAGCGCCTTTGACCGGTCAGGGATGGGGCCGCGTGGGGGCAGGTGGCAGAGCCACGGGCCTTTTGCTGCCAGGAAATTTGTGCGTAGCGACTCATTTATTGGGAACGTCGGCTGAACCGAATTTGACAGATGTGATTTTGGCCTTTGAGGATGTGGGTGAAGCACCCTATCGGTTGGATCGGATGCTAACGCAGTGGAGATCGATGGGGCGGTTTAAATCGGTCAAGGGAATTGCGCTGGGCCGGTTTAGCGGCTGGGAATCGGCCCAGCCGGGTTCGCTTACCTTGAGTGTGGATGAGGTGATGCGCGATCGCCTAGGCGACTTGGGCATTCCCATCGTGTCGGGTTTGCCTTTTGGACACGATGGCGCGAATGCGACGTTACCAGTGGGTGTACCAGCAGTGCTAGATGCCAATGCTGGTACGCTAACGGTTGAATCGTTAAATCCATAGTCAGCATTATTTTAAGGGTTATTTCGGAGGTTATCAGAGCTCGCTCGCGGTATTGAGTCAAGTGACTGTATAGCAAGCGACTGTATAGAATGAGAGTATCCTTTTTCTCAAAATGCTGTGGTTCCTCTGAGAGATGACAATCCTGTTACGACAACGCCCGTTGTGGTGTATGCCCTGATTTCACTAAACGTGGTGATTTTTTTATATGAGCTTTCGTTGGGAGATGAGGCGCTACAGCAGTTTGTCAATACCTGGGCAGTGGTGCCTGCTGAGCTAAGCTGCTCGCTACCAGGAGATGTGCTCAGGTCGGTTGCCAATCTCAGTTGTCCGGTGGGCGTCGGGGATATGCCGCCTCAAGGGGAGTGGATTACGCTAGTGTCGTCTCAGTTTCTCCACGGAGGATTGCCTCATTTGGCAGGCAATATGCTGTTCCTATGGATCTTTGGCAACAACATTGAAGATCAACTGGGGTCGCTGAAGTTTTTGTTCTTTTATTTAGCTTGTGGTGCGCTGGCGGGTTTGAGCCAGTGGGTAATTGAGCCCGCTTCTTTGGTGCCGACTTTGGGAGCAAGTGGGGCGATCGCAGGGGTGATGGGTGCCTATATCATCCGCTTCCCTCGGGCAAAAATCATGACCTTTGTCGCGTTGTTTGTCATTCCGGTACCAGCCTATTTATTTTTAGGCTGGTGGTTTATTCAGCAGTCGTTTTATAGCTACATGAGCATTGGCGCCAACGCAGATATGGGCGCTGGCGGTGTGGCTTACTGGGCGCATGCTGGCGGTTTTGTCTTTGGTGTGGTTTTAGGGCCGTTGTTAGGATTGTTTTCGCAGCGGGACGGCTACCGTGGTAGATGATTATGATGATCAATAGACAAATATTGGTATTCCTGTCGTTTTGGAGTTGAGCCCATGACTGTTGGCAATGCAGGTTCATTAGAGAACGAGGTCTATGAAGGCCAGTTTGGTTCCTTCACTGTAGATCAGCACGATCGGCAAGAGGTGGTGCTGTACCGAGCTGGGCTAGCGATCGCGGCAGGAAGCTTTGCCATTGCTGTTCTTTGCGTGTTTTTTGCGGGTGCGCTAGCGCCTTGGGTTGCAACGGTTTGCTATGGGGTAATGTGGCTAGCATTGGGGCTGAGCTTTTTTAAGATTCATATTTATTTGCGGGCGCTGCATCGAACGCTGCAAGTTTTTTGGCTGATTGGCGGGATTGCAAGCTTGGCGATCGCCCTTCTGTACCCCACGCCACTCGCGCTCACTGCTTACGAGCAGCCGCTGACTATTTTCGGCATCGGTTTTACCTTTGCCGCGCTCACTGGCATCTTTTTTAAGGAAGCCTTTTGCTTTAATCGCTTTGAAACTAAGTTTTTGGTCTTTATCGTACCGGGGCTTTTACTGGGCCATATGTCAGGCATTTTATCCGCCAATACCGAGCGCGGAATGCTGGCGGTGTGGGCCGTTCTCTTTGTTGTGTTTGCCTTGCGTAAAGTGATTCAGCCAATTCCACCCGACATTGGCGACAAAAGCGTTTTTGAGTATTTGGAGAAAGAGCGACAGGCTGCAAAAGTTTCGCTCTAAATAGCTCTAAATAGTAGGTAAAACATATCGGTAAAACTGGCGATCCCTGCATTTTTAGGTAGTTCAAATTACTTGCCTAAAAAGTGCGGGGATTGCTATGTGAACATGCAATTTTTGCATTTCATCTGTCTTAGGGTTGTTTTTTGTTCTGGGGATCGCTTACATAATATGATCCCGAACCTATTAAAGGCACTGAGCGGTGGATAAACCTCCTGAAGCGTCTACACCCATGAAGATCTCGAACACCAGAGCAAAGCTTTCTGCGACAGATGCTTATTTGAATTGCTTGGACCCTAGCTCAAGAGATCCATTGGTGGTGCAAAGAGTACATTGTCCTACCTGTGGTAGTTTTGCTGACCGCTGCCACAACATTGCTCAAAATATTGTGCGAACCCAATGCGATTGTTGTGACTATTTAATGGTGAGCTGTGCTCAAACGGGTCGTGTCATTGAGTCGTATGCACCAACCTTTTATAGCCTGCGCTCAGTCGTTCAATAAGCAGCCGGTAGTCAACCCATACGCTAACCGGTCAAAGACCCATGTACTCAGAACCATTACGAGCAGATTCGCTAAATACTCAGAATCTAAGCAGGGCTAGGTGCCCCATTTGCAACGACACACTGCTGCTGCACTTCCGAAAAGAATCGCTTTGTTGGCTATGCTTGAGCTGCCATCAAGAGATGCCAGCTTTAGACCGGCTTTAGCGGCGCGTTGATATCTACCCTATGAGATGCTGCATCTCTCTCTGGCTCAGCCTGACTGACTGATTAAAGCTGCGATCGCATTGACAACATGCTGCGCACTTCCTTGAAGAAAAATAGAGTCCAACGTATCAGGCTTATCTTGGGCAGTGTGATAATGAGGATTGCGAAAGTTTGCTGTATCGCTGACGAGGACGGCAGGGATGTTTTTGTCCCAAAAAGGGGCGTGGTCACTGCGTAACAGATCGGGAAAAAAGTTAAGCATAGATTGAGGAACAGGCAGAGTCAGCAGCGTAGGCCCTATCCTTTGGGCGGAGAATGCAAAGGCCCCTAACAAGTCGGCATGATCCGAATCAGTCTGATCCAAATCAGTCTGGTTCAAATCAGTCTGGCCTGTGAGTCCAAGAACAGCGAGAAAATCGCCTGTATTCGGGAGATTCGGAATAGGTAAGCGAGGCGGATAAGCTTGGCAGCCAGGGTCGTGGCAAGCGTAGCCAATCATGTCGAGAATGATTGCGCCTTTAATATCAGCGATATTGCCCGGTTGTTGCGTGAAAGCTAGAGACCCTAAAAGGCCGCTGCCGTCAATCTGACGTTCTTCCTGATCAAAAAAAACCAGGCGAATGCTCTTAGGCGCAGTTAAGGGGTCAGCAGCAGCGGCTAAAACGTCGCTTTGACTGTCGGCCTGCGTGCTAAAAATGCGGGCCGTTTCTAACAATGTGGCGATCGCACTGCCGTTATCATCCGCACCGGGAGAACCGATTTCAGTATCGTAATGTGCACCCAAGACGATGCTGCCAGCAGTCGGGTCGCTGCCGGGAATATTTGCAACGATATTCACGCCGCTAGCCACACCCGTGAGCCTTTCTTGTTCAATCCCGTAGGCCTGTCGTTCGGCCTGAATGCCGTAGTCCGCAAGGCGGCTGGTAATATATTGACGGGCCGCTTCTTTGCTAGATGGGCTATTGCGCGGTTGGGGCAATGAGCGGACATGGGCCATGAGCGCGCCTGCATCAATGCTTAACCCAGGGGTGGATAAAGAGAAGATGCTGGGCCTAACGGGTTCGCTAGGGGGTGCAAAGGCAGTCAGAATATAGTTGAGAGGATTGCCCCAGATAATTAGGGTTATTGCGATCGCTGCGATCGTAAAAAAGAGTCCGCCGCTTTTTCTCATGCCTTGCTGGTGTAGCTAATAGCCTGAATCTAATGAATCCGAATCTGTTAAAAACAGAAAGAGTCCTTAATAGAAATAGTACTTAAAAAAAATAGCAGGCCACCGAGAAAAGGTAGCCTGCCAAAAAAGGAATATCAAAACGCCAGAAATCAGATGAACCATACAAGCTGGAATTTAAACAAGCTGAACTTAAAAAGCTGAACCGTTAGAAGGCTTAGATCATTCTGTCGTCTAGCTCGGGGCTACTTTCTTTTTGAAGCAGTTTAGAGAGTTGGCCTCGAATATCAGCCAGCTGGGGATTATTCATCTTGGGCACTACGACCAAACGCACTTCGATTTCTGAAACATTGTCGATCCGAGTAGTCTTTTCCCAAATCTTACGCTCCGACTCAGATTCAGACTCATACCGAAATGTGAGGACATTGTCTCCCACTTCTAAAATCTCAACATTTTTGAACCAGCCTTGACTGCTTTGGATGTAAAGCCAAACACCGGGCTTGCCAACCAATTCCTTAAGCTTGCCTTCCATTTACCCTAGCCCCAACCCGATACTACGAAATCTAAGAGCGAGTCAATCAAAAAGCGACATCTTGCTAAAGACGCATCTTGATGACTCACAATCTTAAATTATTATTTAATAATCTTACCATTCTGAGAAGTTTTGTCTCTAGTCGTTAACTAAAATATTAAAAAAATATGTACAAAACACTCTCAAAGAGCATGTTGATATATCTTTCCCGCCCCTTTTAGCTTTTCAACTCGAAGAAAAATAATAGTCTTTGTGTACAACGCTATGGGGCCGGTATTGGTTAGGATGTCGTCGTAGCTAGCCCCTTTGTTGAAAATGCCTCTCCCGTCTACTTCGCCGTCCACTTCACAGGCTTCTTTGGATCAAACCGCTGCTAATCCAAAGGCAACTGCTCTTAGCCAGTCAGTTCGTGATTTTTCGGCGGTGGATGGTACAGCCTATGACCTCATTGTGATTGGAGGCGGTATCAATGGTGCGGCAACAGCCAGGGACGGTGCTTTGCGAGGGCTTAAGACCATTTTGATCGAAAAGGATGACTTTGCTGGCGGTACGACTAGCTGGTCATCGCGGCTAGTACATGGTGGGTTGCGGTATTTAGAATATTTTGAATTTAATTTAGTCCGTGAGTCACTCGCCGAGCGGGAAATACTGCTTAAAAGTGCGCCCCATTTAGTCCATCCGCTTCAGCTGACGATCCCGATTTATCAACAGGGCTCGCGAAGCTATTGGGAAATTTGGGCGGGGATGATTCTGTACGACATTCTTAGCTTTGATAAAACTCTGCTCAACCATCGAATGCTACCTAAGGCAAAGCTCAGGCAGCTGTTTCGAGAGATCAACCCTGAAGGTGTGCAGGGTGCGGCGCAGTATTTTGACGGACAGGTGGAGTATGCGGAGCGACTGTGCCTAGAGATAGTGCTTTCAGCCCAGGCCGCTGGGGCCAACATGCTGAACTATGTACGCGTGAATAAGCTACATCGAAAAGACGACCGGATTAATGCTTTAACTTGCGTAGACGAGCTTTCGGGGAAGGCATTTACGATCGCAGCCCATAGCAAAACGGTGGTGGTGAATACGACCGGCCCTTGGGTGGATGAGGTGTGCGATGAGGGCGTCAGAGATACTGCGCCTGCGCCGATTGGCGATACTCAGCGGATTGGCGGAACCAAAGGCAGCCACATTATCGTGGATGCCTTTCCTGGTGCGCCCGGTGCGGCGTTTTATGTCGAGGCGCTGAGCGACAATCGACCGTTTTTTATCCTGCCGTTTTTGGGTCGCTACCTCATCGGCACCACTGATATTCGTTTTGATGGTGATCTAGATCGGGTGAAGGCGAGCGATGCAGAAATTGACTACCTCCTGAAGGAAACGAACAAGGTGTTTCCAACCGCCGGGCTAAGTCGTGCATCGGTGAAGTTTACCTATTCGGGGGTGAGGCCTTTGCCTTATGAAGTCGGTAAAAAGCCGGGAGCCGTGACCCGTAATCATGTGCTGTATGACCACAGCGAAGAGGGTGTGGTTAACATGGTGTCGCTCATTGGCGGTAAGCTCACAACCCATCGGCGGGTGGGTGAAGAGATGGTGGACTGGGTGTATAAACGGCGCCAAGAACCCAAGCGGCCCTGCGAGACACGGGTGCAGCCATTGCCAGGGGCAATTTTGCCGACGGATGAGCGAATTGCAGCGGCGACGGCAGCATATGGCGATCGCCTGCCTTTAAAGACGCTAGAACATTTGTTTAGGCTGTATGGGGCGCGGGTGTTTAAGCTGCTGAGCCTGATAGATGATGCGCCTGATTTGGCTGAGCCAATTGTATTGGGTTTACCAGATGTGAAGGCTCAGGTGGTGTACGCGGTGAAGTGGGAGATGGCCTGTACGGTAGCGGATATTTGCCGGCGGCGGACGATGCTTTCGCTGCTGGCGAACTATGGCTTGGCGGGGTTGGATGCGATCGCTCAAACGCTCCAAACCCATTGCGGTTGGAGCAAGGCCCACTGCCAGGACTCCATCGCTCGCTATAAAAAGCTGATGGCCGAAAACTGTATTCCTGACTACGCACTGAGCGATGTGCTAGGCGAGTCGTTTGCAGGCGTATCGTCTCAGGAGGCTCCTATTGCGGTTGGGCGTTCTGCCGATGAGTCAAAATCTCAGCTTACGCTAGGCTGAAGAAGCATTATGTCGCGCTAGCTGAGATTAGTTAGGGCGATTTGTTACAGCCTGTTGCAACCTGTCGCAACCCTGTCGAAATTTACAAGAGGTCTTCGCCATGCCATCTGCTACTGTTTCTGATCGGTCTTCTGTCACTGATACTTCTGTCACTGATACAGTCCGGATCACTCAGACGCTGAGCTTAGCAGTGTTGGGCGCGGGTGCTTGGGGCTCGGCGCTCGCTCAACTCGCTGAGTACAACGGCCATCGCATCTCGGTGTGGTCGCGTCGCAACGGCAACGCATTGGGTGATGTGGTGGCAGGTGCCGATATGATTTTGTCGGCGATTTCGATGAAAGGCGTAGCGGCGTTGGCCAATCAGCTTAAGGCTTTGTCAATTCCAGAGTCGGTTATTTTAGTGACGGCAACCAAAGGGCTTGATCCACAAACGACAAATACGCCTTCTCAAATTTTTCAGTCAGTGTTTCCTAACAATCCAGTAGCCGTGCTGTCAGGCCCTAATCTTTCTAAGGAGATTGATCAGGGTTTGCCAGCAGCGACGGTGGTGGCCAGTAGCGATCAAGCAGCGGCAGAAAAGGTTCAGACGCTGTTTTCGTCGGATCAGTTTCGGGTGTATACCTGTCCTGATCCGTTGGGTGCTGAGCTAGGGGGAACGCTAAAGAACGTCATGGCGATCGCAGTGGGTGTTTGCGATGGCTTAAGCTTGGGGACAAATGCCAAATGTGCTTTGATGACTCGGGCGCTGCCGGAAGTGATTCGGATTGGGATGCATTTAGGCGCAACTGAGGTCGAAACGTTTTATGGCCTGAGCGGGCTGGGCGATATGCTGGCAACTTGTAGCAGTAGCCTAAGCCGGAACTATCGAGTTGGCTACGGGCTAGCGCAAGGAAAAACACTGGCTCAAATTTTGCAAGAGTTGGGCGGAACGGCTGAAGGGGTGAATACGGCAGATGTTTTGATTGCGATCGCCAATCGAGAAGGTATCCCAGTGCCTATTTCACGTCAGGTAGATCGGCTGCTGAAGGGCCGAATTACACCCCAAGAAGCCCTAGAAGCATTGATGGAAAGAGATCTAAAGCCGGAGGCTTGTGACTTATAGCGCTAGCGGTAATAGCGGTAATCGTAAAACAGAGGCGCTTAATCGGCAGTGTTAATCAGCAGAGTCTGGGGCGCTACTGTCGGGATTGAATCGAATTTCGTCAGAAAGATTAGGGAGGGGAAGCTCATCCAACGGATTGGTCGTTACCGGCACTTCAACAGTCACTTCTGGTTCTGTAACTTCCGAATCTATGACTTCCGAATCTATGACTTCCGAATCTATGACTTCTGGATTGGTTGATGATTGTTCTGATGGCGATCGCGAATCTGCTGGCAAGGGTGAGCTAAGCTGCTGCCAGCGCGTTTGTAAGCGCTCAAAGAAGTTAGGGGTTTGTGTTTTTAAGAAACCTTCTGTCGATTCTTGAAACTCGTCAAGGGTCTCTTCTATCTGAGCCTCGGTTGATTCTCTCAAGTCCTTTAAGTTCTCTTCCAAGTCCTCAGAGGTATCTTCTAATGCATTCTCCAAAGACTGTTCTATTGATATGGAAGGTGAATCGATTTGAGGTTCTGTAAGTTCTTTCACAGGCTCTATATTTGCAGGTTCAGCTTCTAAAGGCTCCGTTTCTACAGGCTCTGTTTCTACAGGCTCTGTTTCTACAGGCTCCGCTTCTACAGGCTCCGTTTCGTTTAGTTCCGCTTTAGTCGCGTCTGTCTCTTTCAGTTCTGCTCCAGTCGATTCCACAGATCGCTTGTTCGGTCGGTCTGCCGCAAAGCTGTCAAAGCTGTCAAAGCTGTTAACGGCTTCTTCGCTAGGGTGTTCTGAGGTGAGCTTGTCCTCGGAGGGAAGAAGTGTAGGGATGTCTGATTCTTGATCTAAAACGATTTTGGACGGTGCAGCATCTTCTATTTCTGACGGGATAATGGGATCTTCATTAAGCAAAATGGGTGGTGTGCTTTTAGATTCTGCTGCGGTATCTTCTGCGTTGAGTTTATCGGTCTTTTCAACGGCATCATTAATTGTTTTAGTTGTGATAGTCGCTTGGCTGTCAGTGGTTTCAGTATCAGTGGCTTCTGGAACTTCTTCTGGAGTTTTTTCTGAGGCTTCTTCTGGAGTTTTTTCTGGAGTTTTTTCTGGGGCTACTTCTGGAACTTCTGGAACTTCTGGAACTTCAACCGGTGGCTCATAACTAGGATCTACTATCTGGCCCACTGCTTCAATTGAAAGCTCGCTGCGCGTTAGCTGAGCGAGCGTATCCCGTTGTTCTGGGTCGTAGTTGATTAGTCGAACGGTGCTATTGAAGGCGTTTTTAATGGGCTCGCCTTGTTCGTCTATTAACGTGATTTGCACCCAGTTTTGTCCTGGCTTAAAGCCTTTGAGGTAAATGGGCTGCCACTGATCGAAAATAAAGCTTTCACCGTTGATTTGGCAGCGAATTTTCCAGTCTGTAAGGGTGGGGTCGCTCTGAGCGAGGTCGTGCAGCGGTGCGTTGAGTAAATAAAAGTCGAGGAGAATGGGTTGAGCACCATAGGTGCCTTGAGGCTGAATATAGGCTAGCTGTGGCTGATTGGGATCAGGCGCGTTTGCGCCAGTATCAGCCAAGATGTGAAAGGTCGTTTGGGCATAGGCGGCTTCGTTTTTAAAGCTTTCACCCCAGGGCTTAACCGCGATCGCGCGAAGGGTATGGGTGCCGGGAGAGAGGTCGCTGAATTCGATGGGCTCATCTAGGCTGTAAATAGACCGAGCTGGTTGGTCGTCGAGACTAACTTGTAAATGCGGACCAAGATTTAAATTTTCATCCTTATATATAGAGAGATCGCGCAGCTTGATAGTGGTGGTAAAGGACGTTGTGCCAATTACCTGGTTTGGCTTGGGATAGTTGATCTCAAGTTGTGGTTGTTTGCCCGCTGTCAGCTCGTCTAAGTCTGAAAAAATAGCGGGCGGCGCGACTTCACTGATACTGCCATTTAGCCGCCGGACTTCTTTACCCTGTGGAATATCAGGCAGATCTAGCAGCTGCACTGGCTGAGAACGATTGGCACAGCTAAATAGCAGCAGAGCAACTAGCAAGCTGGCTAGCCCTTTGCTCAACTGGCGTATGTTCTGCCTTAACCACACCTTTAGCTGCCTTGTTATCTTCTCTTCGCCAGCCATGACCTTATCCAAATGCTCGTCGTTTCTATTCATCCGATCATATGGGACGGCTGACCTGGAATGGCGGTTAACTTATATATATCCGCATGTATCCGCAAAACATGTACCCGCAAAACATGTATCCGCAAAACATGTATCCACAGGCGATATATCTTCAAGATATATATCCGCCAGCAATTTTCAGCCTATCCCGCTGGGTTTGTAAATAAAAAATGAACTGAATAAAATAAAACTTTACCAACAGGAATTCATTTCTCAGATTTTTCTGATAGATAATGGCCGTTTTACAGCAGTTTTTGGCGATATACCGCTAAAAGTAGGCGCAAAAATAAAAAGTGAGAGAATCTATGTCGTTTTGTTAATAAGCTTGTACGCTTCCTTTGTTGCCATGCATGGACGAGCGCGAAAACCTTTTAGAACCAGCATTTTCGCTCGTTGAAGGTTTGTTAACTTGGCGCTCGGGCGTGTCAGGATCGTGACTATAATACGTGAGAACATTCCTGAACCTTGCATGAGTTTGTATAAGAAAGCTCTGTTGATGATCTGCCGCTCGCCTTCGAGCCTAAGGTTGTCCAGCGCTCTAGCTCACGCTCGGTAGCAGGCACCGTTCTTTCTCTGTCTAGAGAGGAGAGTCTCCATGACAACTACCCCGCGCGAGCGGGAGGCTGCCAAAGCCAAGGTTGTGGTTGATAAGAACCCTACCCCCACTTCTTTTGAAAAGTGGGCCAAGCCAGGTCATTTTGACCGGACTTTGGCAAGGGGACCCAAAACTACTACCTGGATTTGGAACCTTCACGCTGACGCTCACGACTTCGATAGTCACACCAGTGACCTCGAAGATATTTCTCGCAAAATCTTTAGTGCTCACTTCGGTCACTTGGCTGTAGTGTTCATCTGGCTGAGCGGCATGTATTTCCATGGCGCTCGTTTTTCAAATTACGAAGCTTGGATGGCTAATCCACTCGGCATTAAGCCCAGTGCGCAAGCTGTCTGGCCCGTCTTCGGTCAGGAAATCCTGAACGCAGATGTTGGCGGTGGCTTCCACGGAATTCAAATCACTTCTGGTCTGTTCCAGATGTGGCGGGGTTCCGGTATTACTAACTCGACTCAGCTGTATGCAACGGCGATTGGTGGCTTGGTAATGGCTGCTTTGATGCTGTTTGCTGGTTGGTTTCACTACCACAAGCGCGCTCCTAAGCTGGAGTGGTTCCAGAATGTGGAGTCGATGCTGAACCACCACTTGGCTGTGTTGTTTGGTTTGGGATCTTTGGGCTGGGCAGGTCACCTGATTCATGTCTCTGCTCCAATTAACAAGCTGCTAGATGCAGGTGTTGCTCCTAAAGATATTCCCTTGCCGCATGAGTTCTTGCTTGACAAGGCTTTCATGGCTGAGCTGTACCCTGGTTTTGCAGAGGGTTTGAAGCCCTTCTTCACGCTGAACTGGGCCGTCTATTCAGACTTCCTGACCTTCAAAGGTGGCCTCAACCCAGTGACGGGTGGCCTGTGGATGACTGATATTGCTCACCATCATGTTGCGATCGCTGTGATGTTCCTAGTGGCAGGTCATATGTACCGCACTAATTGGGGCATCGGTCACAGCATGAAGCAAATTTTGGATGGTCATAAAGGCGATCCGCTTTTGTTTGGTGGCGAAGGCCATGTCGGCATGTATGAGTTCTTGATTGAATCTTGGCATGCACAGCTCGCGATTAACCTCGCGCTGGCTGGCTCGGTCACAATCATTGTGGCTCAGCATATGTATGCGATGCCTCCTTATCCTTACCTGGCTACTGATTACGCGACTCAACTGTCGCTATTCACCCACCACATGTGGATCGGTGGCTTCTTGGTAGTAGGTGCAGGTGCGCATGGTGCGATCGCACTCATTCGTGACTATGATCCGGCCAAGCATGTTAACAACGTGCTAGACCGTGTATTGCGCGTTCGCGACGCTATTATTTCCCACCTTAACTGGGTCTGTATTTTCCTGGGCTTCCATAGCTTTGGTCTATATATTCACAATGACACCATGCAAGCTTTGGGTCGCCCTCAGGACATGTTCTCTGACACAGCGATTCAGCTTCAGCCCATCTTTGCTCAGTGGATTCAAGGTCTTCACACGGCAGCAGTGGCAGCTTCGGGCACCGCGCCTAATGCTTTGGCCCCTGCTAGCTACGCATTCGGCGGCGACGTCGTAGCCGTCGGCGGCAAAGTTGCGATGATGCCTATCACCTTGGGCACCGCTGACTTCATGGTTCACCATATCCATGCGTTCACAATTCATGTGACCGTTCTCATCCTGCTTAAGGGTGTGCTGTACTCTCGGAACTCTCGCCTTATCCCTGATAAGAGTGAGTTGGGCTTCCGATTCCCTTGCGATGGCCCCGGTCGTGGCGGCACCTGCCAAGTATCTGCTTGGGATCATGTGTTCCTCGGTCTGTTCTGGATGTACAACGCCATCTCGATTGTGATTTTCCACTTCAGCTGGAAAATGCAGTCAGATGTGTGGGGAACGGTGTCAGACAATGGCACGGTCTCCCATATCACCGGCGGCAACTTTGCTGCTAGTGCAATCACCATTAACGGTTGGCTGCGCGACTTCCTTTGGGCGCAAGCTTCTCAGGTCATCAATACCTATGGTTCGGCTCTGTCGGCTTACGGTCTGTTGTTCTTGGGTGCCCACTTCGTTTGGGCCTTCAGCCTCATGTTCCTCTTTAGTGGCCGTGGCTACTGGCAGGAGCTTATTGAGTCTATTGTTTGGGCTCATAACAAGCTGAAAGTGGCTCCGGCAATTCAGCCTCGCGCACTGAGTATTACTCAGGGCCGTGCGGTTGGCGTAGCTCACTACCTTCTAGGCGGAATTGCCACCACATGGGCATTCTTCCTGGCTCGAATGATATCAGTAGGTTAAGGAGAGCTGAAAAAGAATGGCAACTAAATTCCCGAAATTTAGCCAAGCTCTAGCACAAGATCCGACTACTCGTCGGATCTGGTACGGGATTGCCACGGCTCACGACTTTGAAACCCATGATGGAATGACAGAAGAGAATCTTTACCAAAAGATTTTTGCCTCTCACTTCGGTCACCTGGCGATCATTTTCTTGTGGACCTCCGGTAACCTGTTCCATGTTGCATGGCAAGGCAACTTCCCTCAGTGGATTCAAGATCCACTCAATGTAAAGCCCATCGCTCACGCGATTTGGGACCCTCACTTTGGTCAGCCCGCAGTAGATGCGTTCTCTCAGGCTGGCTCTAGTAGCCCAGTTAACATTGCCTATTCAGGTGTTTATCACTGGTGGTACACCATTGGTATGCGCACGAATGGCGACTTGTATGCTGGCGCAATCGGTCTTCTCGCTTTTGCAGCAGTAATGCTGTTTGCGGGTTGGCTGCACCTTCAGCCCAAGTTCCGTCCGAGCTTGTCCTGGTTCAAAAATGCTGAATCTCGTCTTAACCACCACCTCGCTGGTTTGTTTGGCGTCAGCTCATTGGCTTGGACTGGGCACCTCGTTCACGTAGCGATTCCTGAGTCTCGCGGTGTGCATGTTGGTTGGGATAACTTCCTGACGATGAAACCTCACCCCGCTGGTCTAAAGCCGTTTTTCACTGGTAACTGGGGCGTTTATGCTCAAAACCCTGATACGGCTAACCATCTCTTTGGAACTTCTACGGGTTCTGGCGACGCGATTTTGACCTTCTTGGGTGGTTTCCATCCTCAGACAGAGTCGCTTTGGCTGACTGACATGGCGCATCACCATTTGGCGATCGCGGTTATCTTTATCATTGCTGGCCACATGTACCGGACGAACTTCGGTATTGGTCACAGCATCAAAGATATCTTGGCAACTCATCGTCCCCCTGAAGGTACTCCCTTTGGCGGCGCGTTGGGTGCTGGCCACAAAGGTCTTTACGACACGCTCAATAATTCGCTGCACTTTCAGTTGGCTTTGGCGCTGGCTTCTCTAGGCGTGATTACGTCTTTGGTTGCTCAGCACATGTATGCGCTGCCACCTTACGCTTTCATGGCGAAGGACTTCACTACTTCGGCTGCGCTATACACCCATCACCAGTACATTGCTGGTTTCATCATGGTGGGAGCCTTTGCTCACGGTGCAATCTTCTTGATTCGGGATTACGATCCTGTTGCGAATGAGAACAACGTGTTGGCCCGCGTGCTCGACCACAAAGAAGCGATTATTTCGCACCTCAGCTGGGTTTCTTTGTTCCTTGGTTTCCATACCCTGGGTATCTATGTCCACAACGATGTGGTAGTTGCCTTTGGTACGCCCGAGAAGCAAATCCTTGTTGAGCCTGTGTTCGCACAGTTTGTGCAGGCTGCTTCGGGTAAGGCGCTCTACGGCTTTGATACCCTTCTTTCCAACCCTGATAGCATTGCGACAACAGCATGGCCTAACAATGCCGCTGTTTGGTTGCCAGGTTGGTTTGATGCTATCAACAGCGGCAGCAACTCTCTGTTCTTAGCGATTGGCCCTGGTGACTTCTTGGTTCACCATGCTATTGCACTCGGTCTTCACACCACTACTTTGATCTTGGTCAAAGGTGCGTTGGATGGTCGTGGCTCTAAGCTCATGCCTGACAAAAAGGACTTCGGTTTTAGCTTCCCTTGCGATGGCCCTGGCCGTGGCGGTACTTGCGATATCTCTGCTTGGGATTCGTTCTACCTAGCGATGTTTTGGATGCTCAACACCATTGGTTGGGTGACCTTTTACTGGCACTGGAAGCATTTGTCCATCTGGAGCGGCAACGTTGCCCAGTTTAATGAGAACTCGAACTATCTCATGGGCTGGCTGCGCGACTATCTCTGGTTGAACTCTGCTCAGCTAATCAACGGCTATAACCCCTACGGGATGAATAATCTGGCAGTGTGGGCTTGGATGTTCCTCTTTGGACACCTGGTCTGGGCGACTGGATTTATGTTCCTCATCTCTTGGCGTGGTTATTGGCAAGAACTCATTGAGACCATTGTTTGGGCTCATGAGCGCACGCCTTTGGCTAACCTGGTTCGCTGGAAGGACAAGCCGGTTGCAATGTCTATTGTTCAAGGTCGTTTGATTGGTTTGGCTCACTTTACGGTGGGATATGTACTGACTTACGCAGCCTTCCTGATTGCGTCAACCTCTAGTCGATTCGGCTAGTTGGTTTGTAAATCGCATACATATTAGATAGATAAAACAAAGCCTCTCAGCACTGCTGGGGGGCTTTGTTTTTAGGCTCTATTTTAGGCTCTGTTTTTAAAATAGTTGTGATGTCACCTTTAGCTAGTCAGGTAAATCAGAATACATCTAAAGAGCGAGAATTTAGAGCGAACTCTATATCTGAGGACGATACTGCTGATCGGTTTATGCCTGATAGAGTCACCAATGATGACCTCTAAGGAGAAACCATGCGCGATAGTAATGCAGAAAGGATTGACAAGGGCGCGATCGCACCTGAAATCGCGGCAACTGAACCTAGCTCTGCTGAGTCTCAGGCCCTTTTAGCCAACGAATCTGACGAGTCTCAAACGATGTCTTATTCTAGTGATGCTAGTGATGGAGTTGCCTTGTCTAGAGGCGCGACGACGCCTGAGGCTAAAGAAGTCTAATGAATTGAATGTCCATCTATCGTCTGTTACCCCTGGCCTCTGCCACCTATTGCCCGATATCTAGAGCCTAAACAGCCGTTAAGCGCTGCTCGTTTTTGAGCACCGCCAGGCAGGTTTGAATCATGCCGATGGTGACAGCAGGTAGCTCTAGCTGGGGCGTAAGGCCAGTCGAGCGGATAACTTCAAATAGCTTGATAGCGTCGGGGTTTTTAGCGGCGAGCCTGCGGCCTAGTTCAGGACCAGTAAAAGAGGCTTTTTCGCCCCAGAGAAGGGCGGTAGGTACCGTCAGTTCGCTGATGTAGTCGGCGAGGTCAAAACACAGATCGCCCCGGACAAAGGAAAGAGCCGTATAGTCGGCGTGGGGCTGCTGAGCAGACTTTAAATAGGCTTGAACAATATCGTCGGAAATACGGCTAGGGTCAGCGAACTGGCGGTTTTGAAGAAAATTTTCAATGCCGAAGCGAGTTGCGATCGCCCCTCCATACAGCACCTTATCGATCAATGGCAGGCTCACAATCTGCGCAAACGGGCTGCGGGTATAGTCATTGCCAAAGTCCGAAAGACCGGAAGGGGTCATTAAAATCAGTGATTTGAACAAGTCGGGATGGGCGATCGCAATCCTAATCATAAAGGCCGCTGTCAGTGCAGAGGCGACAACTGTGACTGGCTGCGAGCAAGTCGCCCGAATAAATTCTGGAATGGTGCTGAGATAATCTGAAACGGTGTAGCTTCGTTCCAGATGATGAGATTTGCCCCAGCCAAGCAAGTCAGGTGCAATAACGCTGTAATGGGCTGCAAAAGCAGGAAATACTTTGGACCATTCATAGGCTGATGAGCCGCCGCCGAAACCATGCAAAAAGACCAAGGTCTCGCGTTCTGCCAGGGGTTGTTGAGCTGGATATTCAGGTAGGGCAGGCATGTAATAAACCATGCTGCCAAGCGAGGTGCTAACCGTTTTTTCATCCGTGAAAGGAAGCTGAATCATGACGCTTTTATAAACAATTAGCGTCATATATTACTCGATAAAACGATTGAGGCCATGTGGCAAAAGAAAGAGAGAGTCGGCGGCGTGTCTGCTACTCAAGCATAGCGACGTGTCAGGCAGTCTTTTATTACTTCGTGATGGTTAAAGGCAAGCTGCATGTTCAGAGCTTCTTCCACTTCAAACCATTTCGCTTCTGCGACTTCTCCTTGAGATACTTGAGGATTCAGTATAGGCAGGTCGGCGTTTTCTAAATGGAACATGAGTGCATATTTAAGCGTGACATTTTGGCGCCGAAGGGGGGCGCTATACACCTCATAGGGATGATCCAAGTCGCCTTCGAATCGATAGTCTTGTACCATCTGCGGAATATCGAGGCCGAGTTCTTCCCATACTTCGCGATATAAAGCTTCGGTGGTGGTTTCGTCATAATCGAGGTAGCCACCAGGCAAACCCCACTGGCCCACGCCTTCGGGGAGGTCTGTGCCGCGCAGTCCAAGTGGGACATACTGGATGCCTTTACTCACACAAAAAAGAACGGGTAAAACGGTGACACTGCGGCTGATCCAGATTTCTTTGCCTTCAACTAGGAGGCAGCGATTAGGGGTGCTTTTAAATTTCACTTTAGGGTTCAAGGAGGCGAATGCAGTCAGTATCTCATCTTCAATTTAATTGTTTACGTCTATACTGTGAGTCCTTTAAAGAAAAAAAGGGAATGTCCAGAAAACATCCCCTTTTCTTAAGCTTTCTTAAGCTGTGTTTGGCTAGCTCAAACGCACGCCATAGCTTTCGACTAAACCCTTTCAACTAGGCCCTTTCAATCAAGCACTAGAATTGAAAACTTGCTACCTTTCGTTGGGATCAGCCAATCGAGTGAGCTTAGTTATCGAAAAATTATTGAGAAAATAGTGCGATCGCCTTCTTATTAAAAGCAGGAATATCATCCGGATTTCGGCTCGTAATCAAGTTGTTATCTTCTACGACTTCTTGGTTAATCCAGTTTGCGCCTGCATTTTTTAGGTCAGTTTCTAGCGAAGGCCAAGAGGTCATTTTGCGTGACTTAACAACATCTGCTTCAATCAGCGTCCAAGGTGCGTGACAAATGGCCGCTACAGGCTTGCCTGCATCAAAGAAGGATTTGACAAATTCAACCGCTTTTTCTTGAGTTCTGAGCTGATCCGGATTCGCAACGCCGCCTGGTAACAACAGGGCATCATAATCTTCAGCATTGGCATTGGCAAGCGGCACATCCACTGGAAAGTAGTCACCTTTATCAAAGTGATTCCAGCCCTGAACGCGCTCGTCCATGGGCGAAACAACATAAGTTTGTGCACCTTCTGCTTCAAAAGCTTGCTTGGGTTCGGTAAATTCTTGCTGTTCAAAGCCATCGGCGACTAAAATAGCAATTTTTTTCTTGTTGAGTTTGTTGGTCATTAAATCCTTGAGTGAGTCTTGCTTGAGTTTTCCTGATTTATGCACTCTCTTTTACGAGACGTTGTGCTGGAATATCGTGCTATCTACACTCTGAAGCGTATTTCTTTGCGTAAATAGCTGACTCTAGCTAGGGATAGATTTGCTCAAAATATAATCAAACAGTGTCTCTATAAATAGTCTTCATAAATATCTGCACAGGCTAAACAGATCTTGCTGCCGTGGTTTTCAACATTGCGCCTTCTTCGCCCATCAAAATGAGCTGGGCTTCCTCAAAAATCTGTTGTAGTTTGCCCTCATGCTCGGCGGCGAACTCTTCCATAACCGCTAATTCAAAATCCTCTTTACTTCTGAAATAGTAGTAAAAAGATCTTTTAGGCATGTTTGCCGCTGCTAAAATATCGTACGCTTTTGTGGCTAAGACCTCTGCGCTGTTTATGGTGCTATGTAATTTTTTCTTAAAAGCAATTTTTCTTAAAAGCGATCACGCTCTTCCGTCTATCTATTACCCTATCCTACCGGACATATAAAACCATAACCGCCCTCTATCAGTAGATATAGAGGGCGGTTATGGGACTGTTATGCCTATATTCGCGGTATATAGGATGAGGTAACAGGATCATCCCCTATAGAACTTATCTATGACTACTCTATGACTACTCTATGACTACTCCATGACTAATCTAGTGCGTCTTTAATCGCCTCTTCCAATACATCTGCCATACTTTTGCCTGTTGCACTTGCTTTGGCCTTTAGCTTGGCAAATAGTTCATCGGAAACGCCAACCCGATTGCGACGACGACCTGAGCCCGTTGGCTGAGGGGGAACATAGGTTTCACTAAACTGACGAAGCCCCTCAAAAGTGTAGCGACAGCAAAAATCACCAAAGCTCTCCCCCTCATTTCGATAGTCTCTAAAGCACGCAAATAGCGGCTCTAACTGATCTTCCAAACTATCCTCATGGAGTTTTTCTAAATAAGGACGCGCAATCCGAGTTTGGTTTGGCGAGCCTCCTAGCCAGAGCTGATAGCTCTTAGGCGCTTGACCCACAAAGCCTAGTTCCGCCATATAAGGCCGCGCACAGCCATTCGGGCAGCCCGTCATCCGGATAACAAAGGTTTCACCTTTGAGTCCTAGCTTATTTAACAGTTTGCGAATCCGCGTCAATATAGTTGGAATGACCCGCTCAGATTCCGTCACTGCTAGGCCACAGGTTGGCAACGCTGGGCAGGCCATTGAGTAGCGCTCCAGAGAATCTACCTGACTATCAGGCGTAATGCCATCGCGATCAAGAATCGTCTGAATGGCCGCCTTATTGGCCGGGTCAATATCACATAAAATAACGCTTTGGTTGGGCGTGACTCTCATGGAAACGTTGAACCTTTCAACGATTTCTCTAAGCGCTCGCTTGTTTTGCAGTTTGCCCTGGTTATGAACCCGACCGTTGCGAATATGTACCCCTACAAACAGCTTGCCATCACCCTGCTCATGCCAGCCCAAATAGTCCTCAAACTTCCACTCAGGCAGTTCGCGATAGGGCTCTAGCTTTTTGCCCATGCGCTTTTCAATTTCATCAATGAACTTAGGCAGACCCCAGCGATGAACCAAATACTTCATCCGCGACAGGCGACGGTTAAATCTCTCACCATAGTCGCGCTGAGTGAATACAATCGCCTTCACCAGGTCGTATACATCTTCTTTATCCACATAGCCGACATGGTCTGCAATGCGCGCAAAAGTCTCCTCTTTGTTGTGCGTACGGCCCATGCCGCCACCCGCCATTACGTTAAAGCCGAGTAGCTCTTTGTTCTCATCAGTGATCACCACCAGGGTGATGTCCTGAGTGTAGGCATCTACCGAGTTATCACCGGGCACGGTGACTGCGCATTTAAATTTGCGCGGCATGTAGTGAGTGCCATAGATAGGTTCAATCGACTTACCATGCTCGGTTCTAACCAACCCTTTGCGCCCTTCGCGAGCAGCAACGACTTCCGGATCTTCTTCAGTCGTGACGACTTTTTCTCCATCTAGCCAAATTTCGTAGTAGGCAGACGTTTGGGGCGTCAATAAGTCGGCGATGTTGGTTGCGTACTTGCGAGCTAGCACATATTCAGGTTTGTTTTTGTACGGCGCAGGTGGGGCCATTACATTACGGCTCAAATCGCCGCAGGCTCCCAGGGTAGATCCCATACTGCGAATGATGTCAGCAAGCGTTGCTTTGAGGTTCTTTTTAAGAATGCCGTGGAGCTGAAAAGCTTGGCGAGTAGTGGCTCGCAGTGTGTGGTTACCGTATTTGTCTGAAATGTCGTCCAGAGTGAGGTACAGCTGTGGTGGGATATAGCCGCCTGGGTTACGCAGGCGCAGCATCATTGAGTAGTCTTTTTCTTGGCCCCGGACGCGGTTGTCGCGGTTGTCTTGCTGGTAGGAGCCATGAAACTTCAGGATTTGGATGCCCTCTTCAGTAAAGTGGGTGGTATCCTGCTTTAGCTCAGTCGCCACGGGCTCCCGCAGAAACTGGCTGCGTTCTTTAATGCCTTCGAGTTTGGATACTTTTTTCTCGGTTGGCTGATCGGCAGGTTTAAGAGGCGTATGAACCATTTCTGTTTGCGGTTGTGGCGAGTATGAATGAGGATAAATCCCCGGTAATCCGGTAGGGATTTCGGTGTATATATAAGAATTTTATCACCGTAGCCGAAAGAAGGTGGTGACTGCTCAAGAAAACGACTTATTCTGATTCAAATAACGAAACGTAATTTAACATCGCTAGCCCACTACTGCCCCCTGCTCAGATGCACTCAGGAGCCTTGTTTTATGGCCGATTCTATGATGTACAGCGAGGAAATGTTCGTATTCCTGACGCCCGATTCCAGTGAGACTTTCCTGACACCGCCCGAATTAATAGATCAGCTTAAGATGGTGCTGAAAGCCTATCAAGAAACCAATAACAACGAGCTTCCGCGCGATTTGCAGAAGCTTGCTACCACAGATGAGCGGGCCAAGTACTTAATGGAGACACACTGCGAGTTTGAAACATCGCCTGGCGAGAATGTGCAATGGTATGCAGTCCGGCTAGAAAAGTGACGACGAGGGGTTGGGGCTACTTTCAGGCTACATTAGAGCTTTTTCAGGCCACAACTGCCTTCATCGCTAGCGCTACCTTTTTCTCGGTGGGCTGACTCAATTCTGCGACGATGCCAGGGCCAAAGAAAGTCTCAATCTTTTCCCGTTTTTCTTCCCACTTTTCAAACGAAACATAGGGCGAGTCAAATTCGAGCACGAGTGTGTAGGCGCCTTCTCTTTGCTCCTCATATATACCGGAGAGGACTGGGCGCTGTGTGTCATTTGGGCTCAGGCCTAAGCGCTCTAGCGTTTCATCAAGATGGGCTTCTTGTCCGTAGCGATAGCGGGTAACATCTTTGCGAACTTGCTCTTGCGTTTGAGTGGCTTGTTTTCGCAGTGTGATGACGGCTTCACTCGGTAGCTGAGTGTAGGGTACGGGCGGCAGTTCGGCGGCGCGTAGGGCTAATCCTCCTAATAAAATGGGCACACCGTAAAAGAATCCTACTAGGTTGAGGGTGGCGTTTTCTTGGGCGTAGGCGACAAAGCCTACCAGGGTAAGAATGCCGCCAACGACGAGGAGAACGGTGCCAAGAGGAATTTTGCGCAGCATGTTTATGGTTTTTCCTTAAAAGTTTCCTAGAGCGTGTCTTAATTGAAGTGACAAACTAAGCATGGACTCAGATGCAGCGAGTCGTAGAATATGCTTATCCTATAAAGAAATGTAACTCATCTCGGAGACCCGTTTGACATGGAATTTGCTGCCCTCCAAACCAGAATTGAGCTGATCCGCACGAAGCGTCAGTCGTTGCTAAAGCTGCTTGAGCAGCCCGGTATCGGTACTTTGCGAATTGATATCAATCAGGCATTAGAGGAAATGGATGATTTGCTAGAGGAGTTTGATCGGGCTTTCCCTAGTCAGGTAACGTCTTAAGTAGCAGCGCTGGAATAGCCGCGCTGAAATAGAAGCGCTGAAAAAAGGAAATCAAAGAATCAGGATATGGGTAAAACGTTTACGGCTGAAATTAATCATCAGGGAACGGTTCACAGCATTCAGGTTGCTGAGGATCAAACGGTGCTAGATGCGGCTCATGCGGTTGGTCTGGATCTGCCAACTTCTTGCGGTGCGGGCGTTTGTACCACTTGCGCGGCGCTGATTACCGAGGGCACGGTGAATCAGGCGGATGGTATGGGGGTCAGTCCTGAGCTTCAGGCAGATGGCTATGCGCTGCTATGTGTGGCTTTTCCAACTTCGGATCTAAAAATTGAGACGGAGAAGGAAGATGAGGTGTATCAGCGGCAGTTTGCGCAGCCTAGCAAGTAGACTGTTTCATTGCGGCTGAGTTGCTTTTAGTGTTGAGATTGGGCGTTGAGATTGGGTGTTGAGATTGGGTGTTGGGTGAATGCAGACGAAGTTGATCACGTTGCAGGTGTCTTTGCTGCTGCCGCCAGATCCGATGAAGACGGCGGCGGTCGGCCCCAGTCGATTGCGCTCTGATGCGCTGCGATCGCACATAGAAACCCACCTAGCGCAACATGGCAATCCGCTTCGCTGGGCCATTACCGTGATTAATCCATCGAATCAGACTGCGCAGGTAGAAGCCGTAGTAACCACATCAGTAACAACGTAAGTAATAACGTCCTCAATAACGTCCTCAACAACGGTGACGACGATTCCTTCATGAGCCCAATGAGCCAACCCAAGCTGCACACCACGGTGCTGATTATTCCAACGGGAATTGGTGCAGCCATTGGTGGCTATGCCGGAGATGCCCTGCCTGTCGCGAGGATGTTGGCCCAAGTGACCGATCGTTTGATCACCCATCCAAACGTGATGAATGGGGCTCAAATGTACTGGCCAATGCCTAATGCCTACTATGTTGAGGGGTATGGGCTCGATCAGTTTGCAGCGGGTCGCTGGGATCTTCAAGCTGTCCATCAAAATCCGATTGGGTTAGTGATAGATAGCGCCGTGGAAGATGATTTGCGCTGGCGTCATTTGCAGGCGGCAGATGCTGCTAGAGCGACTCTGGGGTTAGATATTCGTGCCCATGTGGTGACAGATAGGCCGCTGGGCGTAACCCTTAAAACGGCTGAATCTGGGGCTTCTTGGGGCACGTTAGAAAATCCAGGTAGCCTGCTGCGAGCGACGGAACGACTCATTAACGAGGGGAATGTGAGTGCGATCGCAGTGATTGCTAGATTCCCCGACGATGAAGGATCAACAGCACTAGAAGCCTACCGTCAGGGCCAAGGGGTTGACCCGCTAGCGGGCGCTGAGGCAGTGATTAGTCACTTGGTCGTACGTACCTTTAAAATTCCTTGTGCCCATGCCCCAGCGCTTGCGCCGATTGCACTAGACCCCACCATTTCGCCTCGTTCGGCAGCTGAGGAGCTAGGCCATACCTTTTTGCCTTGTGTGCTGGCCGGATTGAGCCGCGCGCCCCAGTTTGTTGAGGTAAGGGCTGATTCTGTAATGGACTCGTCAGTGATTAAGGCTGAACAGGTAGATGCGGTAATTGTACCAGCGACGGCCTTTGGGGGCAGTGCGGTGATGAGTTTGGCTCAGGCCAGACGGCTGACCAGTAGCAGTGGGCCGCAGATTGGGCCGCAGATAATTTCGGTTGGGGAAAACAGTACGACGATGGCGGTGAGTGCTTCTGCCTTAGGTATTCCAGCGATCGCAGTCAATACCTACCTAGAAGCCGCTGGCCTAATTGCGGCTTACCGAGCGGGGGTGGCACCTGCTGCCTTGCGCCCCCGAATGAAGCCTTTAGGGGCTTTAGGGACTTTGCCGGATCTGGCAAAGAGCGACGAGCGGGCTCAAGAAACGGTGTTTTAAAGAGAATGGCCAAGAAGAAGGGGCAGATAGAACGTTAGGGAAACATTAGGACAAAAATTCAGGAATACTAGGGCGTCCTGCTGTATCTTTTGGATAATTGATCGATAAATGGCACCTGTCTAGTAGATGGCAATTGATGGCATTGAAAATTGGGGAGTAATGGAGGGGAGTAATGGATAGACAGAGGGCTAAAGGGAGGCGGATATCTGCACCCTTGCTGAGCTAGGTTGACTTGACCCATTGCTTTAAACTGTTTGTCTATAGCTGTCTGTATATACTAGAAAGATAAGCTTGGTAATAGCGGCCCTAGGCCAGGTTAATCATTTCGTAAAAGACTGTACTTAAAAGACCGTAGAAGAACTGAGGAAAAAACGACATGGGATTGTTTGATCGTGTTAGCCGAGTGGTGCGCTCTAACCTAAATGCGGCAGTCAGTGCAGCAGAAGATCCTGAAAAAATTCTGGATCAGGCCATTATTGACATGCAAGAAGACCTGATCCAGATGCGTCAGGCAGTGGCCCAGGCGATCGCCTCCCAAAAGCGATCGCAGCAGCAAGCTGACAAAGCTGAATCGGCCGCAAATTCTTGGCAGCAGCGCGCGCAGCTCGCCCTTCAAAAGGGAAATGAAGATCTAGCGCGTGAGGCATTGACTCGTAAAAAGACTCAGGCCGAGACGGCAGCGGCGCTCAAAGCCCAGCTAGCACAGCAAAGTGGCTCGGTTGACACCCTCAAACGGCAGCTGATTGCCCTAGAAGGCAAAATCTCAGAAGCGAAGACCAAAAAAGACATGCTCAAAGCTCGTGCCAGTGCGGCCAAGGCTAACGAGCAGCTCCAAAAGAGCGTCGGCAGCTTGGGCACCAGCAGTGCCATGAGTGCGTTTGAGCGCATGGAAGAAAAGGTCATGATGATGGAAGCGAGCGGTCAGGCGGCGGCTGAGCTGGCGGGCGCTGATTTAGAAAGTCAGTTTGCGCAGCTAGAGTCGGGCGGCGATGTAGACTACGAGCTAGAAGCCATGAAGGCCCAAATGTTGGGCGGCAGCGCACCGACGCAAGAGGCCCTACCGCCTAGCGATGAGCCTGCGCTCACAGATGCCCAAACAAATGATCCGGCTGTGGACGCCGAGTTAGAAGCGCTAAAAACCGAGCTAGATAGCCTGTAAATTTCCATTTTCCTTGCCGAAGTGGTAACAACGCTTTGCTCGCCTCCGCTTTTCCCCTGCCCAGAATATTTTTTGGGCAGGGGCTATTCATTTTTTTGACCCTCATTTTTTTGATCCTTATTTTTTGATCTTAGAGAACGCCCTCTCTCAAATCCATGCAAATCGCCGACCGTCTCGCTCCGCTACAAACGAATGTTTTTGCCGATATGGATAAGGCCAAAACGCAGGCGATCGCCCAAGGCAAAACCATTATCGATCTGTCGCTAGGCTCTTCTGATTTGCCCACGCCGCCCCATGTGCTCAGCGTCATTGCCGAAGCCCTAAACGACCCCGAAACCCATGGCTATGCGCTGTTTAACAGCACTCAGGATTTTCGTATAGCGGCTGCTCAGTGGTACGAGCGCAAGTTTGGCATCGGGGTCGATCCGGAGACAGAAGTGCTGCCGTTAATTGGCTCTCAAGAAGGTACGGCGCATTTGCCGCTAGCCGTGATGAATCCGGGCGATGTGGCGCTGCTGCTCGATCCGGGCTATCCCTCACATGTGGGCGGCGTTTACTTAGCGGGGGGAGAAATTTATCCAATGCCGCTTTTTGCCAAGAATGGCTTTTTGCCCGTGCTGGCCGATATTCCTGAAGAGGTTGTTGCTAAGGCGACCATGATGGTGCTCAGTTATCCTCACAATCCGACTACAGCGATCGCACCCCTCACCTTTTTCAAAGAAGCCGTCGCCTTTTGCCAGCGAAACGGCATTGCACTGGTTCACGACTTTCCTTACACAGATGTTTACTTCGAAGGCGACCCAGTGCCTTCCGTGCTCCAGGCCGATCCAGATAAATCGGTTTCTATTGAGTTTTTTACCCTGTCGAAGTCGTACAACATGGGCGGCTTTCGGGTGGGCTATGCTATTGGCAATGCAGACTTGATTCGGGCGCTGCGGCAGATCAAGGCAACGGTAGATTTTAATCAGTACCGGGGGATTTTGAGAGGTGCGATCGCTGCATTAACCGGCCCTCAAGACTGTGTAGCGCATATGGTCAGCACCTTTGCGAGCCGCCGCGATGCCGCGATACAAGCCTTAGAAACCATTGGTTGGCGCTCGGCGCGGCCCAAAGCGACAATGTATATTTGGGCTCAGTTACCCGATGACTTGCCGCATAACTGGGCAAATCGCTCAATAGATTTTTGTAAAGCGCTAGTGGCAAATACGGGCGTGGCGCTGTCGCCAGGATGCGGCTTCGGCCCGTCGGGAGAAGGCTATGTGCGCCTTGCTTTAGTACATTCGCCAGAGGTGCTGACAGTCGCCATCCAAAAGATAGGTCACTTTCTCGAAGCGCAGCGATAGACCCCAAACTCCACAAAACGACGCATGTAGACGCATGCAAACGCATATAGACGCATGCAAATTATGGTTTGATGGGCGGTTTGATGCGTCGGGGTGGATTGGCTGATAAGTGCTCATTCTTCCGTTCTTTCATCAAGTCTTCTACCATTTTGTTTAGGTTTTGAATTGATGCCCCCACTTCTACAATCGATGATTCTAGCCGATTGGAAACAATCGCCATCGACTGAAGCTCATTGAGGATATTGTTGACGGACTTTTGGTATTGATTCTCAAATTCTTGAATATTCACAGTGAAGTAGTAAGGGTAAACGGTGTTTCAGGAGTGACAATATCCGTAGATATTCAGTAGAAATGCCAAGATAGTCTGTGTCTTGACTTATACATTAAATTCTTCAGTATGTTCATGTGATGTGATAACTAGTTCGCTAAGACTTCTTGATCAGGGCGACTTTTTTGAGGATAAGCAAAACGGTAAATAAAATAGATATTGAGATGTTCTTTGGTATGAACCTTTTGTTTTTCGTTCGCTAACTTACTAAATTCCCTTTTGATTAGCTCCCTTTGATTAGCTCCCTTTGATTAGCTCCCTTTTGATCAGTTTGCTTTTGATCAGTTCACTTTCTCTACCCTTATAGTGACTATTTCTTCTCAGCCCCCTGTTTCAGACCCAACGTCAGATTCAGCTTCTCATTCTCTGCTAGAAGCCCCCTCCCAAGAAACGGCGAATCAATCGCGGGCGGTCAGGTTACCGCTGCCTAAAACGCTCAGAGATGATCCTGAGAAGCTAGATGCTCGGCTCAAGGAAATTCCTCAGGAGCCAGGGGTTTATTTCATGAAGGATGAGACTGACCAAATTCTTTATATTGGTAAGTCCAAAAGTCTGCGAAATCGCGTGCGTTCTTACTTTCGCGATGGGGCACATCACCACACGCCGCGTATTGCTTCTATGGTGCGCAAAGTGGCCGATATTGAGATTATCGTCACCGATACTGAAGCGGAGGCGCTAGCGCTAGAAGCCAACTTAATTAAGCAGCATCAGCCCCACTTTAATGTGCTGCTCAAAGACGATAAAAAGTATCCTTACCTTTGCATTACCTGGGGTGACGACTACCCCCGAATTTTTATCACTCGCAAGCGGCGTAAAGACCCGAAGAGTCGCTATTACGGTCCCTATGTGGATACAGGATTGCTACGACGCACGCTGCAGATTTCTAAACGGATTTTCCCATTGCGGCAGCGTCGGCAACCGTTATTTAAAGACAGACCCTGTTTGAACTACGACATTGGGCAATGTCCGGGCGTGTGTCAGCAGCTGATTACGCCTGAGGAATATCACAAAATTGTGCAGCGGGTGGCGATGGTGTTTCAGGGGCGATCGCACGAGCTGATTGACCTACTCACAGCCAAAATGGAAAAAGCCGCTGAAGATTTGGACTTTGAGAAAGCAGCGATTATTCGCGATCAGATCAAAGGCCTAGAAACGCTAGGGGCACATCAAAAGGTGGCCCTGCCCGACGATACGATTTCACGCGATGCGATCGCCCTCTCTGCCGACGATGAACATGCCTGCGTGCAGCTATTTCAAATTCGCGCAGGACGCCTAGTTGGTCGCCTTGGCTTTGTCGCTGACAACCAGTCAGGCACGCCAGGAGAAATTCTTCAGCGGGTTTTAGAAGAGCATTATCGCCTGGTTGATCCCGTCGAAATTCCGGCTGAGATTTTGGTACAGCATCCGCTGCCTCAAAGCGACATGTTAGCGGAGTTTTTAACCGCTCAAAAGGGCCGAAAAGTCTCTATTGACATGCCCCAGCGGCAGAGCAAAGCCGAGCTTGTAGAAATGGTAGAGCGCAATGCTCAGCATGAACTGGCTCGCACGCAACGGTTTGCCGACCGCAATAATCAAGCCATGCAAGATCTCGCTGAGATGGTTGACTTGCCGGGCCCCCCTAAGCGCATTGAAGGCTACGATATCTCTCACATTCAAGGCTCCGATGCCGTTGCCTCCCAGGTGGTTTTTATCGATGGCCTACCTGCCAAGCAGCATTATCGCACCTACAAAATCAAAGATCCCACTGTAGTCAGCGGCCACTCAGACGACTTTGCCAGCATGGCCGAAGTGATTCGTCGCCGTTTTCGCCGCTATGCCGAAGACCTTGCCCTACAGCGCGTCGGCAATCCCGACTGGCCCGATCTGGTAATGATTGACGGCGGTAAAGGGCAGCTTTCAGCCGTGGTGGCGGTGCTAGAAGATATGAACTTGCTTAGCGAGCTGCGAGTGGTGAGCCTAGCCAAGCGACAAGAAGAAATTTTTTTACCGGGTGAAAAGAAGTCGCTAGAAACCGAGGCTGATCAGCCCGGTGTCATGCTGCTGCGTCGTTTGCGAGATGAGGCGCATCGATTTGCGGTGAGCTTTCATCGCAAAAGAAGGATGGGGCGAATGCGGCGATCGCGCCTAGAGGACATTCCTGGTTTGGGCCATCACCGCCGTAAGCAGCTACTCGCGACCTTTCGCTCCATTGACTACATTCGAGAAGCCTCACCAAAGCAACTTACCAGTGTGGAGGGAATTGGCCCTCAGCTGGCTCAGCAAATATACGACTATTTCCATCCCTCTGCTACTTCCTCATAGGGCCTCGTACTACTGGTTTATTAAGGGCATTATGGTGACAGCGATGCCTTTGTTTGGAGTCCTTTTTAATAAGGTCTATTTTTTAATAAAATCTATTTTTTTATAAAGCCTAAAAAGCGTTTAATATCTCTAACAAAAATGTTGTAATAGATACAGTTTTAACCTGAAAACTCAGAAACTAAATTCAACTTTATAGTTGCAAACATTGAGACATGAAAATTTGTTGAGAATCGTTGCGTGATTTTCTTCCGAATCTAAAGTAAACCTTTACTTATGTCCTGAAAATTTTGAAAAACAGCATCGTTTTACCTCTCTTTAACATGCATAAATACTCATCTATCCGGGGACTGATAAGCGTTTCATGATTTCGGGGATCGGTCTCAAGACGGGCGATCCCCGCTCTTTTTTATGTCTTAAGAAGATTGCTACTGTCTGGGTAAGTTGCCATAATAGAAAGGTCAATTAGCGGTCATTAGAAACGCTAAACGTAGCGAGCATCTTCATGCTCATATGTACTAGATTTAATGACTGCGTTCTAAAACTTTGAATGAGCTATTAAGAACTATGAAGGCTATGGAAGGATCAGCGAAGCATTTTTTGGAGTCATTGTTAACGAGCGACATCCAAAAGACGGCTAGGCCCACTCAAATACAGCGGGTACATTGCCCCACTTGCGGCAGCTATGCTGAGCGTCATCACGAAGCAAATGCTATCAGGACGGAATGCTCACACTGCGATTATTTAATGACCATTTGCGCCCAAACGGGACGAGTGATAGAGGCTTATTCGCCCAGCTTTTCCCCAGCTACTTTAGCTGCGGCTGCAATTGCCGCTTAAGCGCCATGCTTAAAGGTATGTTGGCAGAATGTTCTCAAATTAAATAGCAATAGACTTAATAGCAAAATAAAAAGCGCGCCTTACGAAACATAGAGCGTGCTTTTTATTGTCATTTTTTATGGTCGCAAGGGGGTTATACGTTGCTGTTTTTGTCCCCGCTATAGACTTACTGCTATGGGTTCTCTGGAATAAGATTCCCTGCTATAGACCTATTGCTGTGTAACTACTGCGGCTATAAATTAGGACAAAAATAGGTTTGGGTACGGCGATCACGAGTATGCCTGAATAATGTCTGGATATATCTGAACTACTGACGGCGAATCAGAACCTGTTTGAGCGCAACGAGTGCTTCGGTTGGTTCTGCGGCAGTTTCTGCAGTGCCGCTAGCAGCTGTGGTTGCCTTCAGATTGTTTAGACCTAGCAATCCGTATAGCGCTACTGTTATGGCTGTAGCCTGAATTAATCTAACAAACATTTGATCTCTCCTCGCCCCTCGCTACCGCTTACATTAGTGAGTCTTTATAGGCTCGCGAATCAGTAATGTTACCCAATCTAAATTGGCACAGTATTCACGAGTTTTGTAAAGGCTTTCAAAGACAGGGCACGGGTCTAGCCTTTGTTTTGGAATGAATAGGGAAAGTGAAGGGGTAATCACCATTTTCGGAAACATGTGCACAACATAACCCGTTGGCTCTACTCACTGACTATCCTGAAGATAAAGATTTTGCTAATGTTTTATCGCTTTAGCGGGCTGACTTCATTCAACTAAATCATCTGTAGCGAGAACCTACTCGCTAAAGCTCACTAAAGCCCTCTCAAGCTCACTTAAACATTTCCTTTTATTGCCTACTCAATTGATTACCCCGGAGAAGCCGAGCATCTAACTTTGGGCGGCTGAATGTTTTAGCTTATGCTTTTCCTATCGTTCTTAAAGGCGGCTAACGCCTTAGGAGAGTTCTTTTGAAATTTGCGTTTATTATCGATCCTATTTCTAAGTTGGATGCGAGTCATGACACGAGTGTGGCAATCATGGAAGCGGCGCAGGTGTTGGGGCATGAGGTGTATGTGACTCAGGCTGAGCGTTTGAGCGTGATTGAGGCGCAGGCCTATGGGTTGTTGCAGTCAGTGGTGATAAAACCAGCGGTGAAGGCGGGCGATCGCTGGTTTTCTGAGCCTGATTGGTACAGGTTAGGGGAGGCAAAGTGGCGATCGCTCAGCGAAATGGATGCTGTGTTTATGCGTACCGACCCACCTGTGACGGTGCCCTATCTCTATGTCACTTACATTCTGGACTATATCGATCGTGCAACAACGCAGGTGATCAATTCTCCGGCGGGCCTGCGAGCGGCTAATGAGAAAATGTACGCACTGCAATTTACCGATGCGATCCCAGAGACGATTGTGAGTGCAGATAAGCAGGTGATTCGTGAGGCGGTAGAACGCTGGGGCGCGGCTGTTCTCAAGCCTTTGGGCGGTAAGGCGGGTGAGGGGATTTTGTTTTTGGAGGGGGGCGATCGCAATTTCAACTCCATGATTGAAATCAGCACTCATCAGGGCAAAGAGCCTGTGATGATACAAACCTATTTACCCGCTGCTAAAAACGGTGATAAGCGGGTTGTGATGCTAAATGGTGAACCCATCGGCGCGGTGAATCGTGTCCCCACTGGCAAAGAGTTTCGCGGCAATATGGCTGTGGGTGGGCGCAGTGATAAAACTGAACTCACCGAGCGGGATTTGGAGATTTGCCGTCAGGTGGCCCCCGCGCTTCGTCGCGATGGTTTGATTTTTGTGGGAATCGACATTATTGGCGGCTACCTGACCGAAGTAAACGTCACGAGCCCTACGGGCATTCGCGAGATTGATCGGCTCGATGATGTGCGGCTAGGCAATCAGGTGGTGGAATGGGTTGAGAAAAACGCAAAGTAGTGGATGCTTGACGGCTCTACTTAACTGCTCTGCTTGACTGTTCTCCTTGACTGCTCTGCTTGATTGCCCGACTTTACGGCCCTACAGATGACTTCTTTTCTTTCAATTCCAGATAGTGCTCATTATTGGTTGCGCAATGGGCGGGTGCCGTTGGCGCTGGTGAATGAGGCGGCTCGGCGATCGCTGAGCACAGGGCTTCAGCGAGGGTTGGCTGATGATGCGATCGCCTCGGTAGATATAGAAGTGTTGGATGGACAGATAATTGCGCTGCGGTCTGCAAGTTTGGCTACCGAAGAGAGTCTCCCAAGTGTAGACTTACACGCTGGGTTGGTATGGCCTTGTTTTGTCGATATGCATACGCATTTGGATAAGGGACATATTTGGCCCCGAAGTCCCAATCCAGATGGTACGTTTGCAGGTGCGTTAGAGACCGTGCATCAAGACAGTGCCCAGCGATGGGAGGCGCAAGATGTGTATCGGCGAATGGAGTTTGGCTTGAAGTGCAGCTATGCCCATGGCACACAGGCGATTCGCACTCACCTAGATGCGTTTGGAGATCAGGGCAAAATTAGCTTTGAGGTGTTTCGGCAGCTGCGCCACGAATGGGCCGGCAAACTGCTTTTACAGGCCGTTTGTTTGGTTTCTTTAGATTGTTTTATGGGGTCACCCGGAGCGCGATTAGCGGATTTAGTGGCTGATGCTGGAGGCGTTTTAGGCGGAGTCGCTTTTATGAATCCAGAGATTGTTCAACAGATTGATCGCGTGTTTGAGCTGGCAAAAGAGAGAGATTTGGATTTGGATTTTCATACTGATGAGAGTTTAGATCCGAACGACATGACGCTGCGCTATGTTGCACAGGCGGCTATTCGGCACGAATTTACTGGCAAAATCACCTGCGGACACTGCTGTAGCCTGTCTGTGCAGTCGGATGAGGTGTTTGGTAAAACACTCACAGCAGTGAAAGCGGCAGGCATTTCAATCGTGAGTTTGCCGATGTGCAATCTCTATTTACAAGATCGACAATTACAAGACCAACAATTACAAGACCGACAGTCAGCCAGTCAGTTGGCCGGTCAGCCAGTGCGGACGCCTCAATATCGGGGAGTGGCCCCTTTGCACGAGCTAAAGGCGGCGGGTGTACAAGTGGCGCTGGCTTCAGACAACTGTCGTGATCCGTTTTTTGCCTATGGCGATCACGATGGGCTAGAAGTATTTGTGCAGTCTGCGCGGATCGGGCATTTGGATCATCCGGTGGGAGACTGGCCTCAGGCGGTGACCTGTGTTCCGGCGCAGATGATGGGTTTGAAAGCTGTGGGCCAAATCGGTGAGGGGCTCGCGGCAGATTTGGTGGTGTTTAGGGCGCGGAGCTTTAATGAGCTAATGGCAAGGGGGCAGAGCGATCGCACGGTTATCCGCAAAGGCAAACAAATCGATACGACTCTGCCCGACTATGCAACCCTCGACGACTTAATGTAGGTCAAGTTCTACAACAAGGTACAAAATTTGCAGAGGGTCAATTGCTTAGGCCGCTACCAGCGCCGGTAGATAGCCCATTTCTTCGAGCTTGGCGATCACTTTATTGACGCTTTCTTCAATCGTTTCATTGTGAGTTTCGCAGTTTACTTCGGGGTTTAGCGGCGCTTCGTAAGGGTCGCTGATGCCAGTGAATTGCTTGATTTCACCCGAGCGAGCCTTGGCATATAAGCCTTTAACATCCCGCTGCTCGCAGACTTCTACAGGCGCACTGACATACACTTCCATAAAGTCGCCAATGCGATCGCGCACTTCGTCTCGAATGTTGCGATAGGGAGAAATCGCCGATACCAGTACGATCACGCCGTTACGAGTAAGCAAATGTGAAACAAAGCCGATCCGGCGCACGTTTTCGTCGCGGTCTTCTTTACTGAAGCCTAGACCCTTGGTGAGGTTAGTGCGAACAATGTCACCGTCTAAAACTTCTAGCCGGACGCCGCGATCGCGCAGTTTTATAGTCAGCGCATCATTAATAGTTGTTTTCCCCGCGCCACTGAGCCCAGTGAACCAAACGGTGACGCCTTTTTGCCCTGACGATATGGGTGCTGATGACATGGCTGGTAATCTCTCCTAACAGTCGATTGAAATAGTATGTTTGCTTAGCGTGCAGGTTTTACCTATGTTTTACCCAAAAGGCTTTACCCATAAGGTTTTACCTATAAGGTTTTATTCATAAGGAGGGCACCTGCGAGCCCGGTGAACCTGTCGCTGAATCTACAGACCGTAGAGCCAGATGGCCAAGGGGGGCGTGATGATGGTCATAATCACACTGAGCGGGCCGCCGACTTTTAAAAAGTCTAAAAAGCGATATCCGCCTGCGCTGTAAACCATCGTATTGGTTTGATAGCCAATCGGAGTCATAAAGCTATTGGAGGCTGCAAAGGTGATGATAAACATCGCTGTTAGCGGGTTGATACCGATAGACTGGGCAACCTGCGCGCCAATCGGCAACAGCAAAATAACAGAGGCATTATTGGATAATACGGCGGTTAGCATCATGGTCAGCACATATAGCAGGGTTAGCAACCAGTAGGCCGATAGGTCTCCACTCACATTAATGAGCTGATTAGCGAGCCATTCGGTCGCGCCCGAGTTTTCCATGGCGGTGCCCAAAGGAATGAGACAGGCGAGTAAGAAAATAACATCCCAGCGAATGGCTTGGTACAGCTCACCCGGCTTAAGGCAACCGGTTAAAAGCATCGCAACGACGCCCGCTAGGGCTGAGACCAAAATCGGATAGTCAGTCACCGCTGCGACTAAGACGACTGCAAGGCCAATGGTCATGGCGATATTGGCCTTGTTTGTGCGCAGGGTTTCAAGATCACGTTGCTCTAGCAATAGCAAATCGCGGCTAGTTTGGATACCTACAAGGCTTTGTTTGGGGCCTTGTACCAAGAGCAAATCGCCAAAGCGGAGGGGCACTTTTCCCATGCGATCGCGCAATAGCTCCTGTCCGCGGCGAATCGCCAGCACCGTCACGTTATAGCGCTGACGAAAGCGAATGTCTTTCAGGGTTGAGCCAATCAAATTAGAGTTGGAAATAATCAAGGCTTCGGCAATACCTTCTTCTTCACCCACACCGCCCTGCCAAGACTTTTGGCCGAACTGCACATCCGGCAAAATCTCTAGGCCTTCACTTTCTCGAATTTTTAGCAGGTCTTGCTTGCCGCCTCGAACCAGCAGAATGTCGCCCGACTCTAAGGTTCTATCGGCAAAGGGCTGCGGAAACTGAATATTGTTCCGAATCAGCTCCAGCACGTCTACATCAAACCGTCGTTGAATTTGGCTGGTCTGTAGCGTTTTGCCCACCAGGCTAGAGCGAGGTGTAATCACCAATTCGCTAACATAGTCTTTCATGCCGTACTTTTGGCTGAGTCCTTGGTCGTCGAGCTTGCGATTGGGCAGCAGCCGAGGTGCTATAAAGGCGAGATATAGTAGGCCGACCACAAATGTGATGAGGCCCAGCGCCGTGAACTGAAAGAGGGTAAACTCGCCCAGTCCTAAATCAGCAGACAGCCCGCTCGCTAAAACGCTGGTAGAGGTGCCGATGACAGTAATCATCCCGCCTAAAATAGTCGCAAAAGAAAGGGGAATGAGCAGCTTAGAAGGCGAGATGCGATGTTGCTGACAAAAGTCTTCGACGATGGGTAAAAAGACCGACACCACCGCAGTGTTGTTGATAATGCCCGACATCGGTCCCACAATGATGCCCAATGCCATAATCTGCTGGCTAGGATTTTTGCCGCCCCATTTAAGCAGCCAGGTACTGGCCTTTTGCAGTCCGCCAGTTCGCGCAACGCCAGCGCTTAAAATGAACATGGCCATGACGGTAATGGTCGCTGGGTTGCTAAAGCCCGCAATGCCCTCTTGAGGCGTTACCTGCTTGAGCAAAATGAGTGCAACCATGATCCCAAGGGCCGTAATATCCGCTGGGAATTTTTCTGCGATGAACAGCACAAGGGCCAGAGCCACCACGCCAAGCGTTAGGGTGATGTCGCTCATATTGGGTTGCAGCGTGTGATGTGATTTTGCAGAAAAATAATGGAGCGCAGAATAATAAGGTGCAGGATTGGGTGCAAAATAATGGCGTTTCGCTGCGCAATATGGCTTGGCAGAGTAATACGGTTTAGCATGAGAGAGTACCCTAGTCTTTGGTAAATCAAGACAGGTTGATGCAAACTAGGCAATCTTACCGGCTAACCAGCGGCGGACACAAATTTTTGCGGCGGGTTTACATGAACTTTGCTACAGCGCTGCGACTGCTTTATGAGTGTGTTGCCGCAGGTTCTGCTGTGGGGTCTGCTAAGGGGATAGATTTAAATGCTTCTGCTTGCAGCTTGGGCTGTATGTAGAGCTGTTCGAGGAGGACTGCGCTGCCAGCGACCCAAGGGGGCACGATGAGCGCGCCAATAATACCTAATACCTGAGCGCCGCCGAGCACCGCAAGCAGCTGATAGAGCGGATGTACACCGACGGATGTGCCCACTAGCAGCGGATCAAGGATGTAGGTTTCAATGTTTTGAATAACGACGTAGAACAAAATCACCCATAGGACGGTCCAACCGCCTTGGGGAATGGCAACAATGAGCGCTGGGATGGCCCCTAAAATAGGGCCAAGGAATGGAACCAGATTAGTGACGCCAGCGATCGCGCCCAGGCCAATTGCAAAGTCTTGCAGACCCAAAAAGCCGAGTCCAATGGCGGTTGCCAAAGCCAGCGTGCCCGATACCAGCAGCCGACCGCGAATGTAGCTGCCGATGCGACTGCCAATTTCGGGGAGCTGATCGCTAATGCGCTGATCCCAAGGCTGCGGAATAATCCGGATAAAGCTGCTGGTGAGTGTGCGGCTGTCGGCCAGCATGTAGCCAGAAATGAAAATAGCGAGCACTAGGCTTAGCAATGTGCCTAAAAGGCCGGTGGTCAGGCTAAATGAACGCAGCGCAACTTGCCGGGTTGAGCGCACTGCCCAGGCTGCGATCGCCTGCACATCTAACTGGTCAAATATCTGACGGGTAAAGTCGGGGCGGTTGTCGTTGAGGATGAGCGACCAGGCTTCTATTTGAGTGGCTGCTTTGCGCAGCAGCAAAGGGAGCTGCCTGACCAACAGCTGAATTTGGTCGAGTACCGTAGGCCCTATGAGCAGTACCACACCGACAAGCACGCCAATGATCGCCAGATAGGTGAACAGTGCGCTTAGCCAGCGCGGAACATGATACTGCTCTGCCCAGTTGACGATAGGGGCAATAGAGCATGCCAGTACGACTGAGATCATTACCAATAACAGCAGGCCTCTGAGCTGCCAGCCGATAATGGCCGCCGTAATGGCTGCAAAGACGATAAAAACACTGCTCAGAGAAATAGAAAGTTGCCGTTGGGCGTTTGGTTCAGAAGTCATGGGAAGCTAATGCGATCGCCAAAACGCGACGGGCCTATGCAGTGAGGCATAGGCTGAGCAAGGCGGACAATAGCCTACAGCGTATACCGGAACTGGTCTATCAGCATACCTGGCATCCACATTCCGCCGAGCGATCGCCGCTCATAAGTATCCACCGCTGGCAAAAAAGTCAGATTTTCGGTGAGATCCATCAGCCCTTCACCCAGAAAGCGATACAGACTGTCATCAAAACGCAAATTTTCAATCGGGGCGATAATTTTGCCCGCTTCTACCCAAAAGCAGGCATAACGGGTCATGCCCGTAATCCGGCCAGCGGTGAGGTCACTCCAGTTAAGATAGTGCAGGTTGGAGATGTAAAGCCCCGTGCCCAGCTGCTCTAAAATTTCATCTGATTTTAGATTGCCAGGTGCGACTACGGGCGCACGCATGGCCTCTTCATCGTTGGCAGCATTGCTCGCAGTACCGTATTCTTTGGCGCTGCGGTCATTGACGAGAGCATTGACCCACTGGCCATTTTGAATAATAGGCAGGCGTTGGGGGGCGACGGCTCCGTTGCGATTGAACCGGGGCACGCTCACGCGCTCAAAATCTTCACTGAGTGAGAACTTGTTAGACAACGCCACCTCACCGCGCGCTAGCTTATCAAAAGCGCTGTTGCCCTGACGGAGAGCTGCTTCGCCAAGGCCACCGCCCCACACGATAGTGTCCATTAAATCGCCAACCGCTGCAGGTGCTAAGTAGGTTCGATAAGCGCCTTTCACAACGGCTTTAACGGGTTTTGCTAGCAATTTTAGTGGCTCACAAGCAGCTGCGATGCCTTTCTGATATTCATCTAGGTTCCAGTGATTGCCAGCGAGCGTTCCTTTAACGGCTTGATCGGGGCGATCGCCAAACAGCGAATAATCTAGCGTAAAGGAGGGCGTCTCAAACCAGTGGCGGTTGCCCGCTGAGTCGCCGTAAGCGCGGTAGCAAAGCCCGCCTGCATATAGTCCCGAAAAGTTGAGCGTAGCTACCGGGCCGATGATCGTTTGAGCCACAGATTCGGCGCTTAAAATCTTGCCACAGCGAACTTCACGGCTGCTGGCTGGGGCCGGGTACTGGGTCGGATTATCTGCGCTCGCATTCGACTCAGCGGCAACCGGTAAGACAACATAGGGATCGACAGGTAAATGGGGGAGATCTGCATGTAGTTGCGCTAAGGCGTGCTGCGTCAGCGGCCAGTCCGTCTCAAAATGGCCGATAAATGGCACGCTAGCGGTGGTGCTTCGCTCAGGGCTCATCAATGTGAGCGTGAGCTGCCCGTCGCGCACCTGACCGCTCTGTCGCACTTTGGCACTGTTAAACCGAGTGAACTGGCTGTTTTCTCCAGCCAGAAAAGCGGTGAAGGCGTAGGCGTCGGAAGGAGAGCCGGAAGGGGAGCCGGAAGACGAGTCGGAAGAGGCGCCGGAAAGAGGCGTAAGCGTTGTTGAAAGCGTCGTTGAAATGGCATCCAATAGCTGATTGAAAACTGCTTCGTACGGATTGCCCGCCATTACTGTCCACCTCCAAAGACTTCAATATTTTCAAAGGCGCAGGCAGGAGAGGCATGACCCACCCGAACGAGCTGATTGGGCTCGCCCTTGCCGCAGTAGGGCGTACCGTAGGTTTGCAGGGTTTGGCCGTCGCCTACTTGAGTAAGGCTGCGCCAAAACTGGGGCGTAGTAGCACGGTAGTTAGGGTTTTTGAGCGGGATAGTGAGTTTGCCATTTTCAATTTTGCGGGCGTATTCGCAGCCAAACTGAAACTTATGACGCTGGTCGTCAATCGACCAAGAGCGGTTGGACTCCATATACACGCCATTTTCAATGCTGCCAATCATCGACTCAAAGTCCGTATCTCCAGGCTCTAAATTGATATTGGCCATGCGATCAATCGCCGGTCGGTTCCAGCTACAGGCGCGGGTGCAGGCGACGCCAGGTACATTGAGCCTTGCCTGACTTTCAAGCCCGCCCAGTCCGCGCTGCAAAACGCCTGATTCAATCAGGTACTGCCGTTCGGCGGGGGTGCCCGTGTCATCAAATGGGTAGCTGGCTAGCTCGCCTACCTGAGTGGGGTCAAAGGTGACGTTCATAAGGGGTGATCCGTAAACCAGCTCACCAAAGTCTTGCGGCTGGATAAAGCTGCCGCCTGCGTAGTTGCGCTCATCGCCTAAAATGCGGTCTAGCTCTAGCGGATGGCCGACGCTCTCGTGCAGCTGAAGCATCATTTGATCAGGCGCAAGTACCAGCGTAGTGGTGAGGTTTGGGCAGTCGGGAGCACTCAGCAGCTCTATGGCCTGATCGCCAATGCGGCGGGCTCTTTGCCAGAGGTCGTGAGTCGAGCCTGTTCCTGCGGCGGCGTTACCAAATAGCTCCCAGCCGCCTTGGTAGCTGCGGGCCAAATAGCCATTGTCGCTGCGCGATTGGGTGACGCCATGAGCCTGGGCGATCGCACCCATATGCGTCTCTAGCATCATCTGCTTTTGGTAACTATCAGAGCCGTTGCTGCTGACAAACCACGACTCGACCTCGTGGCTACGGGCGATGGCGCTGGTGCGGACGATGTTGGGAGATACTTTCAGCTGTTCACATAGCTGGCGCAGCAAATGATTAATTTCGCCGACGCTCAAGTCGCTGAATGCCCTTTGGTAAGGCGAGATATATTGACCGGTCACCTTTGGACGCACGGCCTGAGTAAAGCGGTGAACGGCCCATTGGCTGCTGCTGATTGCCTGATGATAAGCCTGCTGGGCAGCGCTTCTGAGGGCCTCGGGCGTGAGCTGATTGGTCGCGCTATAGCCAAATTGGCCCTCTGCAAGTACTTCAACCATGACGCCTTGATCAAAGCCACGCTCGTTTTGCTGGGGGCGTCCGTCTCGCATGGCTCGCCAGCTGCTGTTGGTTCGCATTGCTCTCATCCCGATCCAGTCTGCGGGGAGGTCAATTTGGGCGATCGCCTGTTTGAGCGTTTCTTCGATTGATCGCGTTGTGACTTGCGTTATGAACTGCGCTGTGTTCTGTTGCGGTTCCTGTTTAAATTTGGTGGTTACGGATGCTGTTTTGCCTGGGGTTGCGGTGAGATGCCCAATCATAAAAGTTGCAATTTTGATGTAGATGCATAGTAATGAACTTAGCCATTACCTGTATGTAAGTTGTGACGTCTTTCAAAAACTCTATGTGCCGTTTGTCGGCATCGTTGTTATATTTTTTACCTAATTGCCGCTAAATATACTCATTTTGTCTGAATTTGATGACAATTTTTCAGGTTTTGATAGCAGAAAATATATCGAAATTTATCTTTCTAAGGCAAAATGGCAAAATATCGTTTTTTAATAAGATTAGTAAGCCTTTTTAGATTCAAAAAAAATTAAATGAGCCTAGATGAGCTTGATGTAAAAATACTTTCTGCCCTGAGCCAAGACGGTCGTGTGAAATGGTCGGCCTTGGCGGAGCAGTTTGGCATATCGGCCCCTGCGATCGCCGATCGTGTCCGCCGATTAGAAAATGCCAATGTCATCACGGGCTACGCTGCCCGGCTCAATGCTGAAAAGCTCGGTATTGATTTGACCGCCTTTATCAGCGTCACGTTAGATCATCCTCGTTATCGGCAGGGCTTTGTCGCCTATGTGGAGGCCGCTGACAACATTCAGTCCTGCCATCACATCGTGGGTGAAGGCGACTATTTGCTTCAAGTTCGTTGCCAATCTACCGCTGATTTGGAGCGGCTTTTGAGTGACGAAATTAAGTCGCTTCCAGGCATTGCCCAAACAAGAACAACGATTGCGCTATCTACGGTCAAAGACTCCCAGTCATTGCCGCTAAGCGCGCTGGTATAAGCGAAGAAATTCTATCAAAGAAATTCTAGCGAAGAAATTCTAGCGAAGAAATTCAGCGAATAGGCACAAGCGAATAGGCACATAGGTTTGTCCGCTTAATTATCCGCCGTTTACTTTGCCCAGTTCCTTTTGAGCATTTGGGAGAAATTTATGCTGCTTTGGATACTGCTCAAAGGGGTAATGATGGGCCTTGCGATCGCCGCGCCCGTTGGCCCTATTGCCCTACTCTGTATCCGCCGAACCCTGGTTCAGGGTCGCCTTATCGGTTTGGCCACCGGATTTGGCGCGGCCACCGCCGACGGACTGTATGGAATGGTCGCTGCATTTGGCCTGACAGCCCTTTCAGATCTTCTGGTCAACAACACCGGTCTGTTGCAGCTCATTGGCGGACTCTTTCTGTGCTACCTGGGCCTGACGACCTTTTTTACCCAGCCGACTCTTGCAACTGCCGTCCTGACCGCCGCGCCCTCTGATCGCCGCGCCGTCTCACGCTCTGCTTCTTTATTCTCGGCCTACTTTTCAACCCTTTTTCTTACCCTCACCAACCCTGCCACCATTCTTTCCTTCGCTGCGATATTCGCCGGTCTCGGTATCACGCAAACCAGCCGCTTAAGTTCTGTAACGCTGGTGTTTGGCGTTTTTACGGGCTCAGTGCTCTGGTGGTTGGTGCTAGTGTCAGGAGTGATTTATCTCTCTAGCCGTCTAACGCCGCTCAGGCTTACCAGGTTCAACCGGCTGTCCACTCGGATATTTGGTGTACTGATTTTTGGCTTTGGGGTTATGGCTTTGGTGCTGTGGGCTAGTCAGTTTTAAGTCTGGAAGGCTGACTAGGCTTGATTGTCTAGGCCTGATTGATTAGGTCTGATTGTCTAGGTCTGATTGTCTAGGTCTGATTGTCTAGGTCTGATTATTTAGATCTGGTTATTTAGGAAACTATGATTCTGCTGTCTCATCGCTGGCAAAAGTATTGGCAAAAGTATCTGGTTGGGATCTGTGCGATCGCCCTCACTTTGTGGTTGGTCGCAGGTGGCGGGGGCATAGGGCAACCGGCTCAAGCCCAAGCGCCCGCTGCGCCGAGCCTAGATCAACTGCGTCAGCAACGCGACCAGCTAGATCAGCAGCTAGAAGTCCACAGCGAAACTGATAAGCGCTATCAAAAGGCCGAGAATCAAGGCAAACAGCAGCTGCGCGACATTTCTAAGACGATTCAAGGCGCTGATGCTGGGATCACCGATACAGAGTATCAGCTCGCTACCGCCGAGCAGCGGCTCGATCAGCTACAGGCAGCCTTAGATCGCAATCAGCAGACCTATGAGCAGGCGCGGACAGCAGTGGTGGGTCGGCTTCAGGTAATGCAGCGCCAGCAGAGCGCTCAGGGCTGGGCACTGCTGTTGCAAAGTAGCAATCTCAATGACTTTTTAGACCGCCGCTACCGTCTTAAACGGGTGTATGCGGCAGACCGGGACATGCTGGTTGAGCTAGCGGGGCAGTCGGCAAATATTTTGGTGCAGCAAGAAGGCGTAGAGCAGCAAAAAAACGATATTTCTTTACTTCGTCAGCAGCTGATGGTCAGCCGTCAGCAGTATACCGATCAGCTTCAGCAGCAGGCTTTGACGGTACAGCGTCTGCAAGAAAATAGAGGCGCGCTCGCGGCAGCTATCAAGCAGCTAGATCAAGATTCTGACAAAATCACTGAGCTAATTTTAGACCGGGTAGCCGCAGCAGATGCTGGCAATGCCAAAATTGCCAGAGAGGAGGCGCTACGGGCGGCTCGCAACTCTGGCAAGATGGCGATGCCTAGCTATGGCCCGATTACCAGTCACTTTGGCAATCGGTTTCACCCGGTGCTGGGCTACAGTCGCTTTCATGCGGGTACTGACTTTGGCGCGGAGCAGGGCAGCCCGATTTTGGCGGCAGAGACGGGTGTGGTGATTTTTGCGGGCTGGTATGGCGGCTATGGCAATGCGGTGATTGTTGAGCATGGCAATGGACTCACAACGATGTATGCTCATGCCAGTCGGCTAGATGTGTCTGAAGGGCAAACGGTTAAAAAGGGTGATGCGATCGCAGCGGTTGGTACGACCGGCCTTTCTACCGGGCCTCATCTGCATTTTGAAGTGCGTCGAAATGGTGAACCCGTTAATCCACTTGAATTTTTATAGATCTGATTTTTATAGATTAGGTTTACCGTTTATCGGCTGATGTTTTCTGAATCGTAGGCGAGTGTATGCCCATGAGATATCAGAATTTTGGAGTGGTTGGGCTAGCCCTGGCGTTAGTGCTAGGTGTCAATCAATTGGTTTTTGCCCAGGCTTCTTTTGCTCAGGCTTCTTTTGCCCAGGCTTCTTTTGCCCAGGCTTCTACAGAGGCTTCTACAGAGGTTTCTACAGAGGCAGCGACGCCTGAATCTAACGATTCGCTTAACCTGACCCCTGAAGTTATTGAACAAAGCCCTGTGCTTCAGCGTTGGCAGGAGGCTGTGCCAAACGTGCGAGCAGATATTCAAAACGACCCTAGTTTTAAAACTCGGATTTATGCGGGCTACAGTGCTTTTCCCTCAACTGAAGGCAAAGGCGGCTTTGCGGTAGGGGTAGAAGACTGGTTCGTCGGTGACCTGCCGCTCACGGTGAGCGCTGACTATCAGCAGACTTTTGATGGCGATCGCTTGGCCTATGGCGCTGATACGCACTACTACGCGCTGCCCTTAGGCGGCTACTTTAATGTGGCGCCAACCTTGGGCTATCGCTACGCTAAAGCCACTGACGACTATGAGGTAAACGGTGCCAATATCGGCGTGCGGCTACGCTTGGTGCCTTCTCGCACGGGCGCTGCCGACCTCACGTTAGATCAGTCTTGGATTGTGGGCGATAGCGAAGGTGTCAGCGTGACACAGCTAAACTTTGGCTACGCGGTAACTCAAAACCTGCGAGTCTCAACCGATTTGGAGTGGCAGCGCACGGCTGACGAAGGTGATAGCCGAGTCGGGATTAATTTAGAGTGGTCGCTGTAGACATCCGATTAGGTGGCCAGCTGACGACAGTCGTAATATAAAAAGTAAAGCCACTTTTTATTCTTTTCTTCTCTCGACTCATGGCAAAACCGACGCAAGCTCACATTTCAAAAACGATTTCTAAAAAAGAGAGTTCGTTTATCCGCGATCGCACGCTCAAGCAAACCGAATACTACATGGGTGCCAAGCTCTTAGAAGTGGGCGTTAACCCCAATAAAGGCGTGATTTATCGCTGGAATACCGTCGATAAAGGCAATAGCGAAGAATGGACCTACAGCGCCTATTGGGGAGAGTCAAAAGCAAAAATTGAGGCTGAAGAAGCCTAGATAATTTCGATTCCCCGAACTTCCGCCATTTCTAGCAGGTGCTCTGCAACCAGCTGGTTTTGTAGCACCATCGTGGTTGTACCGTTATGCTCAAACCCAATGCGCTCATAAAAGCTTTGCTGATGGGTCGTCATCAAATAGGTGCGCTCTACCTTATTCATATGAGGGTGCGCAATCAAGGTTTCGACCAGCCTACGACCAAGCCCCGCTCCGCGATAGTCAGGGTGAATCACCACATCCCAAATGGTAGCCCTAAAAACGCCGTCAGAGGTCGCTCGCGAAAACCCGATCAGGCGCTCGTCATCCCAAGCGGTGACAACCGGTTTGCTGTGAGCGATCGCCTTGGCCATTTCTGAGGGGCGACGAGCTTGAGCCCAAAAAGCGGCCAGCTTAAAAAGGTCGCAGAGCTGATTGAGCTGGTGGGGCGTAAAAACCTGGGTGTAGCGAAACTGAATGTGCCGACTGTCCATGAACCAGTTTCCCAACCGTTGCGAGGTCGGGCCTCCGTAAAAAAGCAGCAGTTTAATCAAGGCTTAACGATTGATGATACTAAGAATAGATGCGGAAGTGCATTTACGGCTTCGGCAAAAGTAACGCTTTCATGACCTTATCGATTTCTTCTGCATCAATTTCTGCTTTGGCTTGTACGGCTGTATACCTCCGCCCTCAATATCTCTGCCCCTTACTGGGAAAAATATTAGGATAAAAAAAAAGGATAAAAGGCAAGTCGTCAGCAGCCAGTACGCTTAGGACGTGACGAGGGGCTAAGGCGGGCTGCTGAGCGCAACCCTTCAGGTGATAACATTTGCAAGGCAGTTTGGCTGGCGAGTCAATTTTTATAGTCAACTTGGGGATCAACTTTAGGGATCGACTTTAGGGTCAATTTCAAAGCCAACTGTAGAGGCCCTTTCAGCGTTAGCAATAGGGTGAGAGAATGGTGAGGTAACCCGCCCGGAATACCGCCTTTCCAAGGTTCTGCGCTTCCGCCTAAAATTTACTGTACAGAGTTCGTTAGAATTAACCTCTTACGCTCGTTTTCGCAACACCCCTTTCAATGCTCGTTGTTTCTTTGCTCTGACATGCTAAAAAGACTTTTAGGCGACCCTAACACTCGCAAGCTCAAAAAATATCAGCCCGATATTAAAGAGATAAACCTGCTCGAAGATGAGATACAGGCGCTTTCGGATGCTGAGCTAGCGGGTAAGACGGTCGAATTCCGTAACCGCTTAGAAGCGGGCGAAGATCTCGACGACATTTTAACCGAGGCATTTGCGGTCGTTCGTGAAGCGGCAAAGCGGGTGCTGGGTATGCGCCACTACGACGTGCAAATGCTCGGTGGCATGGTGCTACATGATGGGCAAATTGCTGAGATGAAAACAGGTGAAGGGAAGACATTAGTGTCTACTTTGCCAGCGTATCTCAATGCGGTTTCGGGTAAAGGCGTTCACATCGTTACCGTGAACGACTATCTAGCTCGCCGTGACGCGGAGTGGATGGGGCAGGTACATCGCTTTTTGGGGCTGAGTGTGGGCCTGATTCAGCAGGGCATGAGCCCGAGCGATCGCAAGAAAAACTACGCTTGCGACATCACCTACGGTACTAACAGCGAATTTGGCTTTGACTATTTGCGTGACAACATGAGCACGCAAATGGAAGACGTGGTGCAGCGCCCGTTTAACTTTTGTGTGATTGATGAGGTCGATTCGATTTTGGTCGATGAGGCGCGCACGCCGCTGATTATTTCGGGTCAGGTAGAGCGTCCGGGCGAAAAGTATACGCAGGCGGCTGAAGTAGCTGCTCAGCTAGAGTCTGACGAGGTTGACTACGAGGTCGATGAAAAGGCGCGTAATGTGCTGCTGACCGATGAGGGCTTTGAAAAGGCCGAGCAGCTACTTGGCGTGACAGATTTATTTGATCCCAAAGATCCGTGGGCGCACTATATTTTCAATGCGATTAAGGCGAAGGAGCTGTTTACCAAGGATGTAAACTACATCGTGCGTGATGGCGAAATCGTGATTGTTGATGAGTTTACCGGGCGGGTAATGGCAGGGCGTCGCTGGAGCGACGGGTTGCACCAGGCAATTGAAGCCAAAGAGCATGTTGAAATTCAGCCTGAGACGCAAACGCTCGCTTCAATTACTTATCAAAATTTCTTTTTGCTATATCCAAAACTCTCAGGGATGACGGGTACGGCCAAAACCGAAGAAGCCGAGTTTGAGAAAATTTACAAACTTGAAGTGACGATTATCCCCACAAATCGACCTTCGGCGCGGCGTGATTTGGCCGATGTGGTGTACAAAACTGAGAACGCCAAGTGGAATGCGATCGCGCAAGAATGTGCCGATATGCATGAGACGGGGCGTCCGGTATTGGTGGGTACAACCAGCGTAGAAAAGTCAGAAGTGCTCTCAGTTCTGCTGAAAAATTTGAACGTAGAGCATAACCTGCTGAACGCAAAGCCTGAGAACGTAGAGCGAGAATCTGAAATTGTCGCTCAGGCCGGTCGTAGTGGCTCGGTAACTATCGCCACTAACATGGCAGGGCGCGGTACCGACATTATTTTGGGCGGTAACGCCGACTATATGGCCAGGCTCAAGGTGCGTGAGTACTTTATGCCTCGCCTAGTGAAGCCAGAAGATGACAATAAGTTTGGAGTTGCCCAAGTCGCCGGAACTAAAAATGGCAAAGCCAGTGAGGGCTTTGGCGATGGTAAAAAGAAAAAGACTTGGAAAGTGGCCCCTCAGATTTTCCCCACTGAGCTGAGCACCGATGCAAAGACAGCTTTGAAAGAGGCGGTTTCTTTTGCGGTGCAAACCTACGGTGAGCAAAGCCTGCCCGAACTCGTCGCCGAAGATAAAATTGCGGTCGCAGCTGAGAAAGCGCCCACGAGCGATCCAGTCATTCAGCGGCTGCGCGATGTGTATAACCAAATTTTGGACGAGTACGAGGTGATTACCTCAGCGGCTCACGATGCGGTGATTGAGCTAGGTGGCTTGCATGTGATTGGAACCGAGCGCCATGAGTCGCGCCGGGTTGATAACCAGCTCAGAGGCCGCGCCGGTCGTCAGGGCGATCCGGGCTCGACGAAGTTCTTTTTGAGCTTGGAAGATAACTTACTGCGGATTTTTGGGGGCGATCGCGTCGCCGGATTGATGAACGCCTTCCGAGTAGAAGAGGATATGCCCATTGAGTCAGGCATGTTGACCCGATCGCTTGAAGGCGCCCAAAAGAAAGTAGAAACCTACTATTACGACATTCGTAAGCAGGTATTTGAGTACGACGAGGTCATGAACAACCAGCGCCGTGCCATTTACGCTGAGCGGCGTCGCGTGCTCGAAGGCCAAGAGCTTAAAGAACTCGTGTTAGGCTATGCAGTGCGTACTATGAACGACATTGTTGAAGCCTATGTAAATCCAGAGCTTCCTTCCGAAGAGTGGGATTTAGCCAGCGTGGTGAGCAAAGTGCAAGAGTTCGTTTACTTGCTTGCAGATTTAACGCCTGAGCAGTTAGAGAATCTTTCGATGGGCGAAATGAAAACCTTTCTCGCCGAGCAGGTTCGCATTGCCTACGACCTTAAAGAAGCCCAAGTTGACCTCATCAAGCCCGGTCTCATGCGCGAAGCCGAGCGATTCTTCATCCTTCAGCAAATTGACACCCTCTGGCGCGAGCACCTTCAGCAAATGGATGCCTTGCGCGAAACGGTTGGTCTACGCGGTTACGGCCAAAAAGATCCGCTGATTGAGTACAAGAGCGAGGGCTACGAGGTATTTTTGGACATGATGACAGGTATTCGCCGTAACGTGGTGTATACGCTCTTCCAGTTTCAGCCCCAGCCCCAACCTGCCGTCAAGCAGTCTGAAAGGGTTTAAAAGAATCTGATTTCTTATCTCTTGAAGAATCATGACCTTTCTTGGATTCATTCAAACACAGCGATTGTCTTTGAATGAATTCAAGAAATGAAGGCCATTTAGGTTCTGACAAACAGTTTGGTTGGAAGTTTCGCTGGCTCTTGGCTTGGGCGATTCTACTCTGACGATAGAACAAATAAAACTAGAACAAATAGAGCTAGAACAAAACAGGGTTAGAACAATCTGAAACTAGCACTGATGTCATGATTAGGAGATTGTTGAAGAATATTCTTCTTCAACAATTCTCTTCAGTGCTCAACTCCTCTCTAGTGCTCAGATCCTCTCTAGCGCCAAGGTTATTAATGCCAAGACTATGGGTGCTAAGACTATGGGTGCTAAGACTATGGGTTGAGCGATCGCACCCAATCGCTTAATCCATTCAAAATAAGCTGTACGCCAATCGCCATGACAAACAAACCCAGGATTCGGCTGAGGGCATGAATACCGCCAGCGCCAAGCCATTTAAGCAAAAGCGTGGAAGCGCGGAGGGCGATATAGATAATGAGCCCAATCAGAGAGATGGCAATGGCAATGCCCACCAAATTTACTGCCGTCTCAGCGGTTCCGGCGCCACGGCTCGCTTCGGCCGCTAAGCCCAAAACGACCGCGATCGCCCCCGGCCCAGCCAGCAGCGGAATTGTCATCGGCATAAACGAAATATCTTCATGCTGATCGGCCCTTTGTGTTGCGTCTTCGTTTTCTAGCTCGCTGATTTTAGATTCAGCGTTCATGGTGTTCCAGGCTGCATGAAACACAACAATGCCACCTGCAATGCGAACCACTTCAAGCGAGACCCCAAAAAAACGTAAAATGCCTCCGCCAATGAGCAGAAATATCACAAGCAGTGAAATAACGTTGATGGCAATGCGTTTGGCATAGCTAGTCGCCCCTGAAAAACTCCTCAAAGCTAAGCTAGATGAATGTTTCAGGCTGAAAATAGCAGGTTAGAATTACCAGATAAGTCGTCATCGTAGGAAAAAGCTGGCAAAATGAAGCCGTCATCATCGACCTCAAATACTGGATTGCCCCTGTCAGCCCTAGCTCTTCAGCTGAACCTGAAGCATCCGCTGGTGCAACTGGCTGAAACGATAGAGTGGCCGTCGTTTGAGGAAAAGTTTGGACGGGCTGTCAAGGCTAGCGGCGGTCGGCCAGCCCTGCCCACCCGGTTGATGGTGGGGCTACACTACCTGAAAGCGTTGTAC
>LJZR01000021.1 GCA_001314865.1 Phormidesmis priestleyi Ana
CTGGTAACCCACTGACAAAACTGCTCCCACAACGAAGCGCTTTGGCGCTGCTGTAGTGTAGTAGTCATTGTTTATTATTCCGAGTAATTAGGTACGTATATGGATTGAAATTTAGATCTCAAAAAGAAGATGCTGTGTTTCAACCTATGGATCTAATATAGTGTATGTAACAGAATGTTGCAACTCTGAGAAGCGATTTCTTAAGGATCTATACCCATAGACATAGAAATTATCCTATGGGGTTTTCAGGTACCAACTTGAACCAACGGCTTATCGCATAGCGCCCATTGTGCTCTTCCAGGAGAGTTCTTTACGCAATACCTGTAGAGCGCGTTGGTCAGCGCCCGAGAAGAGCTCAGTGGCAATGAGTTCACTGAGTACCTGTTGAGTAAGCTGAGCTGCAAAGCCACCACCAGAGCGTAGTAGATGACCGTAGTAAGTAAACTGTGGCCTACCCTCTGCAGACAAATGGAAGCAGTGCACTTCCTGAGTGCTCATTGTGCACACGGGTGTGTTTGCCGGGACGACGATACGAGGAATCCCATGCAGTCCATAGCGAGTAGAACCGTCTTGTTGCAAGCTACCGACGAGTACAACGTTTAGCAAGATGCATGTATCTTGAACGAGATCAGGCGTAAAGACAGGGTCGGGAGCACTGGTGAGGCGCGGGCCACTGTTCATGAATGATGAGTTAAATAGCTGGGTGTCGTAGACAATGCCTACCGCCCAATGGCGATCGCTCTCAAACTTGACAAACTGCCCAAAACCGTAATCTTCTATCTCAGGTGGACTATCAACGTCATTATGGGTGTCGAGTTGAACGACGTAGTCGCAATGAGAGTTGGACTTTACAACTTTGCCTAAGCAAGCAGACGTAGATGCCCCCGAAGCGTTGCGAGAAGAGTAGACCATAGCTAGCAACCATACAAATGTATCAATGCTTATTAAAAGGGAAAGCCCTATAGCCGTCAATTCATCTGTCAATTCATCTAAGGTGCTTTCATTTGCAGTTAAACCAAAGCAGTCAGGTACTGGTGTATCTGACTGCTTTGGTTTGTTTGTTCGTGTTTTATTCGTATCTAGCCTGGAACTGATTTCTGGAACTTAGTTAAATTTGTCTGGTTTCTTAAGAAGACATCGCCTGAATAATGTAGTCAAAGTACGGCTTAGCTTCAGCGGCGTCTTCTTCGCTCATGAGAGGGAGTGATGCATTTTTGAGGCATCGAATCGCTTCTACCATGCCAGGAACGGGTACATCTAGCGCATTGTACATTTCCCGAACCCCAATCAAGCCAATGCTTTCAATGGGGTCTTTGTCGCCAGCCAAAACGCTGTAGGTGATAAGGCGGAGATACCAGCCATAGTCGCGCAGGCATAGGGCGCGCTGCTTTTGGCCGTACGCATTGCCACCTTTGGCAATGAAGTCAGGGCGAATCTTCCAGAGCGCACTGCTAGCCTGATCTACAATCTTTTTCTCATTATCTGCAAGCGTTTGCGCAATCCGCATTCGCTGATTGCCGGTTTTGAGGAAGTTCTCGATACCCTTGAGTTCGCCGCTAGTGGGGTAGCGCAACTCGTCATCTGCATTGAGGATTACTTGGCTAACAACAGACATAGTTTTTATGAAGTGCGGTAACTCTACTGATATTCAGCTAGTGTAACGACTTTGGGGGCGACAAGGAAAGCACTCACCTTGAGTTTTGCGATCATTTGCAGGGTAGAAATAAAGCAAAACACTGTGTGAGCAACGCCCAATAGTGCCTGAGAAAAGGCTCAAGAAATGTTAAGTTGCTGCCTGATTGAACCCTATCTTTAAAAAATGACCCAAAAAGCGAATTGAAAACGGCAGACAAAGGACAACACCTGGAGGTAAATGCGCCATACTAAAAGGCTGAATCAGTGAATGACTATGCCATCCTCAATGCCTTCTCGCCCCCAAAAGAAAATTAGCCTTGACAGCAATTTAGTAAATACCTCACCGGGCAGATCGCCGGAGAGCCAACAGGGTGGAAATAAATCCAGTGGTGAGCCCCAGAATAGTGAACCTCAGACCATTTGGCCGGACGAACCGCCTGAAGCTAAATGGCTGCAAGGCGAAACCTTGAAAGTTGAAATCACCGACTTGAGTAACGGTGGAGACGGTGTAGGTCGCTGGGAAGATCGGGTCGTTTTTGTCCCCAATACGGTGCCGGGTGACATTATGCGGGTCAAAATGACCAAGGTTAAGAAGACACATGGCTTTGGGATTCCAGCAGGTATTGTGAAACCGTCGCCCGACCGAGTACGACCGGGTTGTATGGTGGCGGACAAGTGTGGTGGCTGCCAGTGGCAGCAGGTGAGCTACGAAAAGCAGCTACAGGCCAAGCGAAGCATCGTAGTAGACGCGCTAGAAAGGATCGGCAAGTTTAAGGTTAGGGAATTAGAAAGTGGCTCAGAGTTTGAGTTGGGAGGGCAGCAAGAAGGTATTCAGGTTGACCCGGTGATGGGTTCTCCCAATCAGCTGGGCTATCGCAATAAGGCGACCTATCCGCTGGGAATTTCGCAGATGAAGGCAGTGCAGGCGGGTTACTACCGCCAAGGCTCTCATCGGTTGGTGAATTTAAATCAGTGCCCTGTGCAGGATGACCGGCTTGACCCCCTGCTGGCGGGCGTAAAGCAGGACATTCAGGATCGCGGTTGGAAAATATACGATGAAAGGCTCCATAGAGGGCATCTGAAGCATTTGTCTTTGCGGGTTGGGCAGCGGACAGGGCAGGTGTTGCTGACCTTGATTAGTCGATCGGTGAAGCTGAAGGGTATTCATGAGCAGGCTGAGCAGTGGATGCAGCAGTATCCTGATGTCGTGGGCGTACTGGTGAATTTGAACTGGAAAAGAACGAACGCCATTTTTGGCCCAGATACCTACTGTATTGCTGGCCAATCATATTTGGAGGAGCAGTTTGCGGGTCTGACATTTCACATTCAGCCGGGCACCTTTTTTCAGGTGAATACGACTCAGGCTGAGAGACTGTTGGCCCATATTCAATCAGAGCTAGCGCTAACTGGAGAAGAAACCTTGGTGGATGCTTATTGTGGCGTCGGCACCTTTACGCTGCCTTTAGCCCGCCAGGTTAAGTATTGTATTGGTTTGGAATCGTTTACGGAGTCGGTAAAGCAGGCAGAAGAGAATGCTGCGCTGAACAATATTGAAAATGTTGCGTTCAAAATTGGCGATGTTGCGGAGTCTTTGCCGCAGCTGAATGTTAGACCAGATATTGTGCTGCTTGATCCCCCTCGGAAAGGTTGTGAGCCTTCGGTACTGGAGTCTTTGATAGCGATTAAGCCTCAACGAATTGTGTATGTTAGCTGCAATCCGGCGACGCTGGCTCGCGACCTTCAGGTGCTGTGCGAAACCGGTGGGTATCGGATTGAAAGAGTTCAGCCTGCTGACTTTTTTCCACAAACTTCGCACGTAGAATGCGCGGCCTTTCTGGTAGCTTAATTTTTGAGGCAGTATTTGTCGCTATGGTGTTTGAAGAGACTGTTGCTGGCTGCATGTTGCTGGCTGCATAATGCTTAGCAGAGTTGCCTCATTAGCAGGATAGTCTTAAGGGATGTCTTAAAATAGGGAGCTCAGAGGCGATTACGATGAAATTTAGCCAGATTATCGCAGCGTTAGGGGATGAAGTCACTGGCTGTAGCTTAGATGAAGGAAGCTTGGATGAAGGAAGCTTAGATGAAGGAAGCTTGGATGAAGGGAGCGGTGCGACCAGCGCTGTTGGCGGAGAGTTAGAGCTGACGGAGTTGGCAGCGATTCAATCGGCAACAAAAACTGCGCTCAGCTATGTAGAAGGCCCAAAATTTGCCGAGTATATTGAGACGACTCAAGCGGGTGCTTTAATTCTTCCGCCAGACGAGGCCATTCAGCAAAAGGCCCAAGCTCGGTCTATTCCTTGGATTAGTGTCAAAAATCCTCGGCTGGTATTTGCCAGGGCGATCGCACTCTTTTACAAACCCTACCGCCAACCCCCTGGTATTCACCCGACCGCTGTGGTTGACCCTAGTGCTTGCATCGGTGAGAACGTGGCCATTGGCCCCAACGCGGTCATTCAGCCCAACGTTAGAATTGGCGATCAGGTTTGCATTCATCCCAATGTTGTGGTTTATCCCGGTGCGATTATCGGCTCAAACACCGAACTCCACGCTTGCTGCGTCATTCACGAGCGTAGCCACATTGGCGAAAACTGTATCATCCACAGCGGTGCGGTAATTGGCTCAGAAGGCTTTGGCTTTGTGCCAACTGCAGAAGGCTGGGAAAAAATGAATCAGTCTGGCATTGTCGTCATTGAAGACGGCGTTGAAATTGGCTGTAACACCACTGTCGATCGGCCTGCCGTAGGAGAAACCCGAGTCGGGCGCAATACTAAAATTGATAATTTGGTGCATATTGCGCATGGCTGCACCATTGGCGAAGCTGTGGCCATGGCCGCTCAGGTGGGTATAGCGGGCGGCGTTACGGTAGGCAAGCGAGTGATCTTAGCTGGGCAAGTGGGGATTGCGAATCAGGCGAACATTGGCGACGGTGCGATCGCCTCTGCTAAGGCTGGCATTCACCATGACGTCCCGGCGGGTGAAACCGTTTCTGGAATGCCTGCGATTCCGCACAAGGTGTATTTACGGGCTGCCATTTTATTTAGGCGACTGCCTGAAATGGCTAAGGCGATTAAAGATCTGCAAAAGGCAATGGCCGAAAATCCGCCTCTGAAAGGCTCCTCAAAGGAATAGGGCAGAGAATCTGAAACGACTCGGCTTAACATAAAAAAAACCAGTTTTTCTAACAAAACGTAAATCTAGCAATAACTTCTGTATCGCTCCATAAACTTCATTGTTGACGGCGTAGCTGCTACAAACAAACCTGCTAACTTAAAGAAGTAAGCAAAACAACTGAATAAAAAGTGTTTGGGTCTCTTCTGACCGCTCTGAAAAAGTTAATTCTCTTCATGTTGATTCTGTACGTTGGTTCTTGTTGAAAGAGATGACTTTTGAAAGAGATCAAAAAGTCTCCAAGCAGATCGCACAAAACAAATCCACTACTGCCCGATCTTTGTTTTCTACCTTGGGCTATACGCCTTATTTAGGCTAAGCCAAATCCGAATGGATATCATCCTAACAGGGGTCAGTGCAAACGTTGTTAACCATCTTGCCTGTCAAGATTGCGTCTATTTTGTATCATTTATTTTGAGTCTGTATTGCTGCCCGAATCAAGGAGGCGCTTAACTGTTCTCTCGAATTGATAAACCCATTTAGGGCTGACTCCTTAGTCGGCCCTTACTCGTTTTAAACCAGCCCTTATTGAATCTGTGGCTTGGGCAATCGCGCCATCAAACAGTATTTATTTAGCCTTTATTTATTTAGCCTTTATGTAGCAACTTTTTAGCAATTGTGTAGCAACTCATGACCCAAGCATGGCTAGCGTTGGTGATAGGAAACACGCGCTTACACTGGGGCTTTTTTCAGTTCAAAACGCTGAAAAGCGTATGGCATACGCCTCATTTAACGGCTGAAAATGCAGAAAAGCTAATTCAATCCGGTTTTCAAGCAAGTGGCTGGAGAAATCTTTCTGTTTCTCAGGATTATGGAGTTTTTCCAAGCCAGTTTGTGTCTCTTGCTTCGCTTTGGGTGGCTTCAGCGGTGCCGCAACAAACAGGGCTCTGGCAGATGCCCCCTAGCGTGGACAATCGTGAAGGAACTCGCAATACAACACCGGAAAAAAGCTCAGAAAAAGGCCCAGAAAATGGTTCATCTAATATTGTTGAGCGATCGCGCATTCCTCTCCAAAACCTATACCCTACGCTCGGAATAGATCGTGCTATTAACCTACTGGGAGCCGGTAACACCTTAGGCTGGCCCGTATTGGTTATCGATAGCGGCACGGCGCTCACCTTTACTGCTGGCGTTGAGCCTAAAGACAGCATCAGCGGTTGTCAAACCCCTGCTGTTTACGGTGGGGCTATCTTGCCCGGATTGCGGCTACAGCGGCAGGCACTGTTACAGCAAACAGCGGATCTAGGTGCGGCTAGTTCAGTGAGAGAAGCGGTGGGTGGAAATGGGCCCCAGGCGCGAGCGGGTTGTGATCAACCGCTGCCTGTTCGATGGGCCACCGATACGGCTGGGGCGATCGCCAGCGGCCTTGCCTACGGCGCTACTGCCACCGTGGCCGATTACCTCACTGACTGGTGGCAGCAGTTCCCCAAGGGTAAAGCCGTGCTCACTGGCGGTGACGGGCCATTACTGCACCAGTTTTTAAAGCATAAAACCCCAGCGATCGCCGCTAGGGTTCAAGTCGATAGTCATTTAATGTTTTGGGGAATGCGCCACTATCACCAGACTATCGGCAAACTATCTCAACGGCCTGATATTGGCTGCGTATGATTGTGCATTCATCCCAGATGTTGCCTCTGGAATCGCTTCCTCATTGTCCATTTCGGCCAGTCGATTGACCCGATTGCTGGCACCGGGGTGAGTGCTCAAAAACTCAGGTGCCGAACCCCCACCGCGTACCAGCTTTTGCATAAAGGTCACCATAGCGGTTTGGTCGTAGCCCGCTCGACCCATCGAATCAAAGCCATGTTCGTCGGCTTCGTATTCGTCGCTGCGGCTAGCCGGTAGCTGTAGGGCAATTTGGGTGCCGATATTCACGAGGCGATCGCGATTGACCCCCAATGCCCCAGTAATACCCTGTGTAATCGTCGCCTGACGCATCTGCTTAACGGCATGTTTATAAGCGATGTGGCCAATTTCATGACCTATGACACCTGCGAGCTCAGCCTCAGTGTCAGCGGCTTTTATCAGGCCCGTGGTGACATATACATGGCCACCCATGGTGGCAAATGCATTGACCGCATCATCTTCTACGATTTGAAAATTGTAAGGAATATTGGGGCGCTCGCTCGCCGCCGCCATCGTTTCACCAATTTCATCAATATAGGCATTGAGCCCAGGATTCGTAAACAGCTCAATTTGACCGCTATTGACGAGCTGATCGTTAATGCCCTTGCCCAAATCCACTTCCTGCGAATCGGACATATTAGACAGCTGAAGCGCCCGAGCACCGTTAATGATGAGGTCAAACCAACCCGCTTGAGAAGGCTGAGCAGTTGCCACGCCAATGCCCAGCACCAATGACATAGAGACTAGTCCTAGTACCACTCGGCGATAGAACTTGTGCTTAAAATCCAACAGATTAAACATAATTACTAGCGGCTAGTCAATAAATGGAAACGGCATAAAACAGGTACGCATGGGCTGAAGAGTCAGCCAGACGAGCAAACCTTACGAGGTAAATGCGCAAAAGCTGTGTCAACTTTAACGAAGCTTTTGGTTCAATGCGTATAAACCTGTGACAGTTCTCTCAATTGCTGAATCTCTCTTAATTAGCGCCACAAATCAGCGCTAAACCTTGATCAATGCTCCGACACAAGCCCTTGCCGACAACCTAGAATAAAGTTCGACTGAAAATTGTGGTTATTGTGGTTAAATACGATGGCACTAAATAATGATGGTGCTAGATATCGTCACCAATTAATTAAATTTACTGGGCGATTGGGCTGGGCTATTTGGGTGGCTTAGCTAGATTATTTGTGCTCTGGTGCGATCTGGGCATTTGCGATCTGGGCATTTGCAATCCCATGAAACAAGGCTATATAGAGAAATAGAGGAAGACTGATGGCAATTTTAGATTCTAAAGGGCGACTTTTTGGCAAGCTGAGCCTACTAGACCTAGGAGCAGCCCTTGCTATCTTTATGGTTGTTTTTGGTATCTTCTTTTATCCGGGCGCGACAGGCTCTATTGCCCAAAGCAATGTTACAAAACAGGCAGTTGAGGTGGATGTGATCGCCCGAGGGCTGACTGTGCTCAACCCTGAGCAGTTTTTAGCCGACTTAGCCACAACAACAGAGACCAAGATTATTGTGCGCAACCAACCCTACGGCGATCCGGTGCAGATCAAAAAAGTCTTGGCCCTCCCTCGCAGCGTGGCTGTTCCTCAACCGGATGGTAGCGTTAAATCCTATCCCGATCCTCGGCCTGAGCTAGGCTATACGGCTGATATGCTGATCACACTCGGCAGCGAAGCCCAAGTGGTTGATGGCTCTCCTATCCTCGGCGTACCCGTTAAAATTGGCACACCCGTCGAGATTGAAGGCAAAAGCTACAACTTCAAAGTTTCGACCGTTGCGATTCGTCTACTCGACGATGCTGCCGCGCCAACCGCTGCGCCAGCACCTGAACCGATTGCCGAACCCGCAACACCGGCAGAATAAGCTTTCAAGAGGCCAATTCTCAAATCTAAGCCTTTCGTCTAGCGTTTCGTCTAAACGTTTCATCTAAGCCTCGATCGGATGTCGCCAGTTGGCCAAATCGCGACTGAGTGTGTTTCCCAGTTTCTCAGCGATCCCAGCAATCCAGGCTTCATCTTGCTGAGTATAGCTACGAGGCGCATGCGCTCCTAACACTAAAACCCCCGGTGCTGAATCTGTCTGATCGCCGCCCAAGGGCTGACAGATCACGCCCTGTGTGTTTTCGGGCAAATAGTCAAATTCGACTCGTCCTGGATAAATACTCAGGTTCACTAAATAGACGGGTTTTTTCTTGGTGAGCACCCGCTGCACAATATTGCCCGGTGAAAGCTCCGCTTGGGCACCCAAAATGCCGCGCCGTAACAGCACTCGTCCCTTGTAATAGACGACGATGCTACGGGTGGCGGTATTGGTTAGCAATAAATGCGAGGCCCAAGCCAGCTCGATTTTTGCTGATTCGGGTAGGTCTTCGGCCAGATCAAAGCCTTCTTGTCCGATGAGGGTAACCGACTCAGGAGGCTTAGGCTGAATTCGCTGCCACAGCAATCCCACTAAAATTAGCAGCGCACTCAAAATGACCCCAAGCGCATCGGCTCTTGCCTGCGAACCTGTTAGTTCAGGCGTTGTCAGACGATTGATAAATAGCAAAGTGCCACCCACTGCGCCTACGACAATTGGCAAACGCCTGAGCACCTGGTTTTGATCGGGCCTTCCCATTTTTTATGCGGCTTGTTCATGCAGCCTACTGAATGCGATAGCTATAGTGTATCTTTGTCGAGAACCAATCGAAGCTGGTGGATACAACTGGTAGATACAACTGGTGGATACAACCGGTTCACAAGGCTTAAAGGAATCAAAACTTGGTGCGAACATTTTTGAGAGTAAGCGTGTTAGCTGCGCTGATTTGCCTTGGGATTAGTCGTCCTGCGGCGGCTGTGTTTGGGTTCAAGCGGTGGCAGCCAATTAAGTCGTTGAGCTTAGGTTCGGTGGATATTCGGCCTAGCTGGGAGTCGGCTTGGGTGCGAGAGCGACTGGCGGCTGATCCAGCAGCTGAGGCGATTGTTGCTAGCTATTTGGCTGGGCTGTCTTCTGCCGGTTATGAGCGCGATCAGCAAGGGGTTTGGATTGCGTCTGGGCCGTTTCCGGTGGCGCAGTACCAAGGTGAGGTTCCGCGTTCGGCAGCGTCTCTTACTAAAGTGGCGACGACACTGGCCGCGCTGGCAACATGGGGGCCGACTTCTCACTTTGAAACGCTGATAGGCTGGCAGGGGCAAATTGAAAATGGTGTGCTGATCGGAGATCTCATTGTTGAAGGTGGAGAAGATCCGCTGTTTGTGTGGGAAGAGGCGATCGCACTCGGTAATACCCTGCAACAGCTCGGCATCCGCCAAGTCAGCGGTAACTTAATCGTGACAAGCAATTTCACGATGAATTTTGAAACCAGTCCGGCTGAGTCGGGCCAGTTGTTAAAGCAAGCGATGAATGTTTCCGAATGGGACTACGCTGTCGAACGATCTTATTTGGAGATGCCCACTGGCACACCCCAGCCCTCGATTGCCATCAGCGGACAGGTTCAGGTATCTCCAAATAGCCTTAAAAATCAGGCCAGTGGTTGGCTAGTGAGTCATCAGTCACTGCCACTGATTGCTATTCTCAAGGCTATGAACATTTACAGCAATAACCCCATGTCTGAGCAAGTGGCCAACACGCTAGGTGGGCCGGCTGCCGTCATGCGTAAGGTAACGGAGGCATCAGGCATTGCTGCGAATGAAATTTCGATAGTGAACGGCTCGGGACTAGGCGAAGAAAACCGCATATCACCCCGCGCCACAGTGACCATGATGCAAACAATTCAGACCTTGCTTCGCGCTTCTACAGATAATCCTGCTCAAAATTTCACCGTTTCTGACATCTTTCCGATTGCTGGCGCAGATGGGGGCACCGTGCAAGATCGCGGGCTCCCTCAAAATGCCGTTGTCAAAACCGGAACCTTAGCCGTTGTCAGCGCTTTAGCAGGGGCTTTTCCTACCCAAAACAACGGCGTTGTGTGGTTTTCGCTATTGAACTATGGATCGGGGTTAGATACTTTGCGATCGCGCCAAGACCAGGTTCTGTCAGCCCTAGAGAAGCAGTGGGGCAGAGCCGCAGAACTGCCCCCTGAGCTCCAAACCACCGTTAGGATTGGCGTAGCTCCGTACCAATTCGGGGATAGCCGACGAAACCAAATTATTGATAATCCCGCCGACAAAACAACGAGCGCACAGCCTTAAAGACCTGGCTTAAGAAAGATCTGGCTCAAAAAAGATCTGGCTCAAAAAAGCTCTGACTAAAGGTCTTCTCCCGGCACGAACTCAATCACGACATCGCCCTCACCACTAGGGCCACTTTCGTTCCCTGTCACTACAAAGGTGCCTTGCCCTAGGTTGCCTACAGCCTGCGTCCCAGTCATCGAAATCTCAGGATTCGTCGCCTGCTGATAGCTCACATTGCCAGTGGCCTCTATATTTTGAGACTCCGTTTGCCAAGTGACAGTATCGGCCACTAGCCGAGCATCGTTCTTTTCTCCGTTGGCCCGCACGTTATCCGTTAAATACACCACTTCTTTCGCGAGGTCTAGGCGGGCCTGATTTGCAGAGACCGTGACTTTTTGCTCAGGCTGTTCAATATTAACGGGCTTATCGAGTGCCACTGTTTGCGCTTCTACGTCCCAAACGGCTGTCTCGCTCTGCACTTTCAGCGGTTGAGTCAGCGAATCGAACGCGACGCCCTGATTAAGGGTCACAATATTGTCTGTTAAATTGACCTGACCGGTTTTTCCGGTAATGCGATCGCTCACCGTCTGATAAGTTTTGTCCTTATACTGCTCAACCTTTAAAGGATCATTAGTTTCAATCCGTTCTTGCTGAGTAAACCAAGTCAGATTCTCCGATTCAAAGGTCATCCAGGGATTCTCTTTACTTTTGGCTGCTACGCCGCCTGTTAGTTCAACCCGATTGTCTTTATTCGCTACCGTCACGACTTGGGCGATCGCCTCTATTTGGGGGTTATACCCTCTGATCGGCGGCCTTGCAAACGACTCACTGGACTCAGCGGCCATCAAATCAGCCACCGTCAGTTTGGCTGCTGTTTGTGCAGACGTGCTCCCAGCACCTGATGACCCACCTGATGACTCAGCTAATGAATCATCCTCTGGTCGACCGCGAGTACCGCTAGCCTTGCGCTCATCTGAAAACCCACTATCGGGAAAGTTACCCATCATCAGCCGGTCTTCCTTAGGTTGCCACTTCAGCAGCTCACCCTCTAAGACCAGCTCGTCGGCTTTGCTGGTTGCGACCAAATTCCCTCGCAAAAACAACGTCTCACCGTTTTGACGCACTTCGCCCTCATCAGCAACCACCGTGTAAATCGTCTCACCCGCCTGAAAGAACTCGCCATTGAGCCCCTTGAGGGTAGCCTTTTGATTGTCTGGGCTGTAAGTAACCGACTCAGCTTTGAGCCGCCATAGCAATTTCCCATTTTCATCGGGCTGCTCCAGCGTCACCGTCCGTAGGGTCAGCGCCGCCTCAATTTCTTCAACTGGCGCTTGCTCTACCAGGCGACTACCAATTCCACAGGTATGCAAAGCAACTGCAATTACCGCGACCACTGCCGCAATGACAGTCCATCGATACCATCGATTACTTTTCAAAAGTCCCGATTCCCTTCACTGCTCAACCAGTGTAAAAGCTTTAGGCATCAGTGTTTCAAGCACAGGGTGTTTCTAATCACAGGGGCTTAAGAACGAGCCTCAGCGCCATCCATAATAGAGATACCGGTTAGAGGGCGGTAGGTGTAGCTATGCGAAGAATGAGGCTCCTCATCCGACGTCCGGCTAATTTTACGAATGTCTTCTTTAACACTGTCCAAATCAATATAGCGATCCGAAACATTGATCAGACTGTCGCTGGTCATAGAGCGCAAGCTAACGACCTCGATTCGAACACCCTTGTAGCTAGCTGCATCTACTGCGTAGGCCAAGTCACCGTCGCCACTGACCAACACAGCCGTGTCGTAGCAATCTACCAATGCCATCATATCGACTGCAATTTCAACATCTAAGTTGGCCTTTTTAGAGCCGTCAGGAAGCTGTACCAAATCTTTTGCCATCACCCGATAGCCATTACGCCGCATCCATAGCAAAAAACCTTGCTGCTTATCATTAGTACGGTCTACACCCGTGTAAAAGAAGGCCCGAAACAACTTAGAACCCGCCGTTAAACGGCAGAGCAACTTGGTATAGTCGATTTCAATTCCTAGCTGCAACGCAGCGTAAAACAGGTTAGAGCCATCAATAAAAATAGCCACACGACCACGATTTTCTAGTACTTGCTCAGGCGTAAAAACAGAGTCATGGCCCAAGATTCTATGATTATTTAACATATGTTTTTCAACTTCGAGGGTGGGCTATTTTTCGCTTTGAAGGCAACACTTAGCGTAAAAGTAATCACTACGCTAGGGTTACGTCAGTAATTTTTCAAAATAACTTTCAAACGTTTTTTACAGAAGAGAGATTGACCGGATGCGGGAGATGCAGAAGGTTAGGAGGGAAAACCCAGGAGGTTAACAGGAGATTAAGGGAAAATGGTAAGGCTTAGAGAGGATAAGGCTTAGAGAGGATAAGGCTTAGAGACAAACCTTGACTAATATTTCAGATGCTTTAGATGATCTTTAGATGATTTTTCAGACAAAGACCTGAGATCATCAAATAATCATCAAAAACAGGTGAGCATAAACGAGTGACCAGTTATTTAGTTATTGTTAAAGTGAGTGCTCAAATGTTTGTTCAGAATATTCAGAAAGTAAGTGAGTCTAAAGCTAAACCATTAAGTAGAGTGTTCAAGCATGGCCAAAAAATGCTTAATGCTACCTCAACTGTGTGACGGAAAAGGTCTTACAAAAATTCAGTTAGTAGTATTGCAAAAATTAGCCAACGGAAGGTATTTAGACGCTTGAAGATTGTTTGAACGGGGTGTTTGAACGGGGTGTTTGAACTGGGGGCTAGTTATCGTTGATTTAAAGCTCATTTAATTCACTCCTAACTTAATCAACTTCTAAAAGTTCAAAATTAGGCTAAGTTTTTATAGTCGGAGCTTTTTAACTTTCGAATTTTTAACTTTTAAAAAAGCTTTCAATAGACTGTGTAGTTAAACAAGTCTATAACAGGATATATTGTAAGAATTTATTAATACAATTATCATACAACAAAGGTTTTTGGCTGTGCTATGGAAAGAGATAACTTAATCTCTTCTCAAGAATTAATCTCACTGCAATTGCATCTCACTGCGCTTAATCTCATCACCGCCAGTGCAGCCATTGAAAAAAGATGTTTGTTTTGATGCTGTCCTAACCAATCAAGGCGTCTTAGCGATATCAAGACAGGACAAATACAGGACGAACAGGATAAATAAGGTTCTCTGAATAGAAACATTATCAAAGCTAATGTAGGGGAGGTCGTTTATTCGGTCATCCGCTGTCTGCGGGTGTAATGTAGAAGCGGACAGAATATTTCAAAACAGCCTCGATGTTTTGGCGATAGATCAAATGCGATGGCACATATGTTAATATTTTGTTACAAATAGAAGTGAACTTATTAAGCAGGTACATACCTCAAGCATGTTAGGCGGTCTGCTAGGCTCTCAATCATCCTCAACCGATTTCGGCGAAAACATGCTGAATTCTGTTGCGCGTCAGGCTATTCAGCAGCTGTTTACCAGCAGTGAGTCTGTCGATGTTTTTATTCGCTGTTCACCTTCGAGCAAAATTTTGCAGGGCGTTGTCGATAGTTTTCAGATGAAGGGGCGCGGCCTGGTCATCAAGAAGATGTTTGAAGCCGCTGAGATGGAGTTTGAAACCGATGCGGTTTCGATTGATGTGGGCGGGCTTGTGGGTGGAAGGATTCGCCTGAAGCAAGCGACTCATGCGATCGCTACGGTTGCCATGACTGAGGCTGGCATTAACAAGGCCTTTACCGCTGAACTGGTTCAAAAGCATCTGCAAAACGTAGTCACTGAGGAGGTAACCAACCTCTCAGGCGGCGATCCCATTTCTTTTCGCGATGTTACTATCACGTTGCGACCAGATAAGCGCGTAAACATTTCGGCGAAAACTGATCTTCCCAACCGTGCAGATATCCCTATTCAGCTCTCTGCCAAAGTTGATGTTGAAAGGAGACGGCGCGTTGTTTTTAACGACACTCAGTTTGAACCTGAGGGCATTGAAGAGGATATTGAGTGGCTTTCAGAAGCCCTAATGCCTGCTTTTGTTGGCGTCTTAAACAAAATGGTCGATTTGGAGCGTTTTGACCTAGATGGTGTCTCGCTTAGAGTAAACCGCTTAGAAGTAGAAGGAAAGCGGTTGTTGTTCAATGGCTATGCCGAAATTGAACATTTTCCAGGTATGTAGTTAATCTTTGCCGCTAATCCTTGCTGCTAATCCTTGACCTTGCCGCATCTGTGAGAGTGCTTCCCAGATAGGCGCCTTCGCTGTACGCTGTCGTGAGCAGATTGGGAGCAGCGTGAGGAATGGGATTAATCAACTTGTTTGTTTCTGGTGGGGTCGTGATGTGGCCGTTGCTGGGTTTTTCTGTGCTGGCTACCACCCTGATTTTTGAGCGCGGCTTGTTTTGGCTGAGGCTATACAAGACTCAAGATCCGTTCATTCAAAAGGTTTTGGTTCTATATGCCAAGCAGCCTCAAAGTGCAATTGATAGCCTGGCTAAACATACCGATTTTCCGATTGCGCGAATTTTTTTAGCAGCGCTGACGCTAGAGCATGGAACTCCGGACGACTTTAGGCTGGCTTTAGAAAGTGCTGCACAAGCTGAAATTCCTTTGCTCAAACGTTTTAATACTGTGTTTGACACAGTTATTGGTGTGGCTCCGTTGCTGGGCTTGTTGGGTACTATTTTGGGCTTGATGCAGTCTTTTTCGTCTTTACGGATTGGGGATGTGGCTGAATCGTCGGCTAGCGATGTGACCTCTGGTATTGGCACGGCATTGGTTTCGACGGCAGCGGGACTGTTAGTTGCGATCGCAACCCTTCTATTTGCCAATTTATTTTCAGGGCTATACCGTAGACAGCGCTCGGCAATTGAGGCCTATTCTGGCAAGCTAGAGCTGCTATACCGTCAATATTACCGACAGTATTTAGAACGGCAGCGGTTGCGATAGGCACGCCTCTATCGCGGCTGTAAACAGCTCAGCAGACCCCTGCTAATGACCCCTGCTAATGACCCCTGCTAATGACTATGGCTAATAACTACCTGTAATGATGAAAATTGAGCGATAATGCCCCGTAACTATCCCGTAACTATTTCGTAACTGTGAATTGGGTATGTACAACTAATAGCTGAAGCGTTTAATTTGTAGCTGAAGTTATATTTTTAATGCCCTATTTAGATTATTGTTCAGACTATCTCGGTTTATCTATTTACCAGCCGCTAAGATACAGCGTAGTAGGCAAAGCAGTAGGCAAAGCGCAAACGCTATCGTCAGTTTTACAGCGCCTTTGTTCCTCATGACGGCTCACATAAATCGCTTTTATTCGCCTCTATTTACACATCAGTTAGGTCGTATAGCTTAGTTCTTGCTCTATGGGTCGCTCTTGGACTATCTGGATTACTAGTGTGGTTGCCTTTTTCCTGACCGTTATTTTGGTGGTCACCTCTGGGCCAACCAGAGAATCTAGCGCGCAACCAGAAAAGCTAGTGGCCAATCCAACATCACTGGGCTTGCCCAGACTGAATCTGGCTCAAGGCGATTCCCTCTCAGAAAACACTCTCACAGATAGTCTGCCGTCTGAATTGAGCAATCGCCGTTCGGGGGCACGAGTTAGTGTTAGTCAAGATGCGACTACCCAAACTGCTACCGCTGTCGGAGGCGCTAGCCTAGGCACTGGCGCAGAGATTGATACTGCCTCAACCCCATCAAACCCTTTGGTCTCAGCTGTTACACAGTACCAACCAAGGGAGATCGTGCAGCTCGCTGACCCAAGCAACTATGGCGAGCGCTTTATTCAAGACATCAACGGTAATGCGGTTAACAACGAGTACATTGTGGTGCTGCATGAAACCGTTGGCTCGGCGACCAGTGCGCTGAATACCTTTGGCACCTATCACTCCCGAGAGGCAGATCAGGTCAGCTACCATTCGCTCATTACCTTAGACGGCACCGTTGTTTACGTCGTTCCACCTGAGCAAAGAGCCTTTGGCGCGGGGGATTCGGTATTTATTTCGGCCTATGGTGAAGAATCTGTGCTGACGCATGCGGGTTTTCCTAGCTCAGTGAACAATTTTGCTTACCATATTTCGCTTGAAACGCCGTTAGACGGACAGAATAACAACGCCAGAACTCACAGCGGCTACACCGAGTCACAGTATCAGTCTTTAGCTTGGCTATTGGCTCGTACCAATATCCCCGATGATCGAATTACTACGCATGAGGCGGTAGATCGCTCTGGGTCGCGGATGGATCCTCGCTCGTTTGAGGCCGACCGTATGTATAGGCTGCTGCGGCAGTACGAGAGTCGGCAGACGTTGCGTTAGGTTTTTCGCTTCATTCCTGGTTTATTGCCGGTGGTTTATGGACGAGTGCTCGATTTATTAACGAGTGCTTTAATTTGTTTTTTTAGCTGCATTTTTAGCTGCATTTTCAGGCTACTTAGGCCAAAATTGGCTTTGAGTTGGGCTCTCTTTTGGCGATTGACATCAGCTTTGCGTTTTTCAGCGGCGATTTTGCCGGTGGGATCGTTGCGGTATCGGTAGTGCTCCCATAGATCTCGGTAAGGGCCGCCTTCGCGCATGGGAGTGCCTGCCCAGTGAAGGTAGCGAAGGGGGCAATCGCGATCAAAAAGGACATCGCCACGACGCTCAAAGTGAGTCGATCCGCCCCAGCTACCAGGCTCCCCAGGGTTTGCTTTAACAATATTGAGTCGCTGAGGAATCGCTTTAAGGACGAGATAGTTCATAATGGGCTGATCGGTCGTGCCATTAGAAAAATCGAAGTATTCGCGATGGGCGGCGCATTCGCCTAGCAGTTGGTAGAGCTGATCTAACGTGAGGGCGCTCTTTTTAGATCCCCAAAGTCCGCTGTTAAAAACATCTCCTAGCGCCTCGGGACTAAACAGGCCTTGCTCAACGACCCGATCAGAAAAAACATCTTCTAGCCCACCTTTAAAGTGATAGTCACACCAGATAAAGTCGGCTTGATCCAAATAGGCGAGGGTTTCGGAAACGGGCGTAAAAAAAAGAATGTCTGTATCAATGTATAAAAAATCATCTAGCGGCCCAAACCAGGCCGCTAGCTTGCGCATTTTATTGGGCAGCGCCAAAAAGTCCCTGGGAAAAATTTCGCCAATTGTCTGAGTGAGCGAATTTAAAAAGTCCAAATTGGGAAATAGCTGCACATCGTACAGATCGCGCAACTGCGTTGCCACCTGCTGATAGCTGTCATCAAAGGGAATGAGATAAACCGGCACCTTGGGATCATGTTGCCGCACACTGCTCAGCAGCGCGATCGCATTTTCTCGAACCCGGTCGTTGGCAACAATATAAATCCCTCGCATTGCCTAGCCTACTGCCTCTTGACCTAACTTTTCTAATGCTTCAACCACCTTAAGCAGATGCCGCGTGCTTTCATGGGCTGATGCCGTCAGCTCGCTGCGCTCAACTTCATCTTGGATGATGCCCTCATCTGTTAACAAACCCAAAATGCCAAGAATTTTGCTTAGGCGCGATCGCAGGTCATAAGAGGCTTGGGTGATCGCCTGTTCCCAGTCAGCAGAGTCCGAGCTACCTAGCTCGTCTTTTGCCTGTTCAGAAAATTGAATCGCACAGAGCTGAGCATAATAGCCGCCTTTGTGCAGCAGTTCTGCATGCGTGCCGGTTTCCACCACGCGGCCCTGATCCAGCACGGCAATTTGATCCGCATTTTGCACCGTCGATAGGCGGTGAGCAATCACCAGGGTTGTGCGATCGCGACTAAGCTCATCAATGGCCTTTTGCACCAGTCTTTCTGAAATGGTATCGAGCGCGCTGGTCGCCTCATCTAAAATCAAGATATCTGGGTCTTGCAGTAAGGCTCTTGCGATCGCTAGCCGCTGCCGCTGTCCTCCTGAGAGCAAAACGCCGCGATCGCCAATCAATGTATTAAGCCCCTGCGGCAAAGCCTCAATAAACTCATAGGCATTAGCCCGGTGCATCGCATCTTCAATTTCCTCATCGGTCGCCTGCGGACGACCGTAAATCAGATTTTCACGCACCGTCGCATTAAACAAAAACGTATCTTGACTAACGATCCCGAGCCGACGCCGGAAGCTCTTAATCTCTAAGGTTTTTAAGTCATGACCGTCAATTTGAATGCTGCCACTGGTCGGATCGTAAAATCGGGGCAGCAAATCGGCCAGTGTAGACTTACCCGCACCCGAAGCACCCACCAGTGCAAGCGTCGTGCCTTTTTTAAGATACAGATCAATTTCATTGAGCACCTGCTTGGGATGGCCGGGGTAGGTAAAGCTCAGCGACTTAAACTCGATACCTGATTGCAGCGGCGTATAGGGTCGATGTCCCGAATGCATAAATGGCTTATCATCGCGTCGTAAAAACTCACTGACTACCACAACACTAGGGCCCACATTTGCGAGCTGAGAGCGAGCAGAGTTGAGCTGACCAATCGCAGGCAGCATACGAAACAGCACCAGCAAGTAGGTGAGCAAAATCGAGGAAAAGACCTCCAGCTGATCGGCCATTACCATGCGGCCTACCGCCGCAACGCTGATGAGCGCCACGATGCTGCACACCTCATTGATCGGCGCAATGCCTGCAAACAAAAGCTGTGAGCGATATTCAGAGACTTCTCTATCGGCAATGAGTTTGGCAATAATGTCATATTCATCCTCTTCATTCGCGGTTCCTTTGACCAAGCGAATGCCTGAGAGAATTTCGACAATGCGAGACGAATAGTTGCGAGAATACTCAGAAAGCTCAGCGCCGAATACTTTGGCACTGCGCACGGCTGTTTGGTTCACTAATGCCACTAAACCCAACGCAAACGCTGCAATAATGGTCAGCTGCCAGGAAGCCCACAGCAAAATGCCGATAAAAACCAAAATAGTAATGGCTGAGATGGCTATCCGCGCCAGCGTCCGCACCGCTATCGTGGTTCGGTTCACCTCAACATTAAGATGGTTGATTAAGTCGCCAACCTTGGTCTGGGTGTAGTAGGCCAGATCTACATCCAGCAAAATTCTTAAGCCCTCCAGCCGTAGGTGAGCGGCCAGCTTACGGTTCAGGTCATTAGACGCGAGCGATCCGCCATATACAGCGGCGTTTTTGAGAATGATCAGGGCAACGACCGAAACCGACATGGCCAGTAGTCGGTAGCGATCGGGCACCCCATCAAAAAAGACAATAAACCGACTGAGGATACTCGGCAGCTGATCAGCCAGTTCGGTAGATTGGCCCAATAGCTCCAACAGGATAGGCACAATCAGCACCGTACTGATTCCGTTGAAGAGTGCGCCTGAAAACCCCATCACAATAGTGAGAATCACTAGAAACGGGTAGCGAAGCATTGATTTTAGAAGGAGCTGTCGAGAATGCATAACCCTTGATAATCCAAAAAAGCCACTAAACAAGCCTGCTGCCAGGGGATAATTTCTTACAAATGCTGCTGCAAAAAGTTGAGTCAGCTGATATTGACGCGAGTGTAGCTGACAAAATTGGATCTTAACGGCTGAGTGAACATCGATAGACTTTGCTAAGTCCAGGTAGTTGTGAAGAGATCGCTAAATCGAACAAGGGTTTGTAAAGAGTGTCTCTTTATCCTGTTCTTTCAATACCAACTCTTTTTGATTGAATCGTATGATTGCCACTGATCGCGACAGCGTACTGAACCGATTCTCCCATAGCGATTTATTCATTTATGAATAGTGCAAGCGTCATCTTGAATCGCGCGATCGCCATCTTGAACCATACAGTGCAAGTGCCATAGTTTAAGCCTACATCAGGTGTCTGGAGGCAGATCGTTTATGCCTGCGACTCATTAACATAGGTAACGAAAGGCTTCCTGGCTAAAGACTCAAACTCAGCTAAAGATTCAAACCCGCTAGCACCTGCTGTAGCTGATTTGCCATGGTCGTAATGCTGTAGTGATCAGCGCACCGCGCTCGGGCTTGGTGCCCCTTTTGGTTTGCTGCCGCTAAGTCCTGAAAAATATGGCTTAGCTGCTCGGCTAACTGTTCGGGTGATTCAGAATCAGCCAGGTAGCCAGTATTGCCTAAAATTTTGGGAATATCACCGACCCGAGTGGCTAGCACAGGTTTAGCCATCGCCATTCCATCGGTGAGCTTAAGCGGAAATTGAGCCTGAGCTGCGGGCGTATCTCGCTGTGGCACGACAATCACATGGGCCGCTGATACGATTTCGGGCATTTGTTCGTAAGGCGCTTTAGGCAGCTTGATGAGCCATTTCCCCCATTTTTGAAAGAGGTCATCATCGTAGTGGTCGTAAGGGCTGCCGCCAACAATCACCAGTCGATAGTCGCTGCGATTGAGTATTTCCAACGCTTGCAAAATATCTTCGACGCCTTTGTAGGGGCGCGGAGCCCCTGGAAACATCAGTACCTTGTAGTTTGAGAGGTTATAGCGGGCACGACTTTGGTCGGCATCGTAGCGACTCGGGTCAAACAAATCCATGTCTTTGCCGTTGGCCACGTAGCTGCCGCCAAAGCGGGACTGTAAAAACTGGGTATGCAGTGTGACTGCATCAGCACGGGAAATCAGGCGCTCTATCCACTTTAAGTACAGGGGGTTGTCGGGCGATCGCAGCGCCCCACTCGGATTCAAAATATCTCGCCCTAGCTGCCACACAGAGCCCCCATACCGGTAGCTATCACCGCCATGCCAGCTCAGCTCCCAATCGTCAATATCTAAAATAACCGGACATTTCTTGCGCAGTCGATAAAGCAGTCGATAAAACAAGGCCAAGCCAAAACTACTGGGCTTTGGCTTATAGGCAACCACCACATCGCCCTCTATTTGCGACATGAGCGAGCGAGCTGCCCCAAAAAACTGAGGATAGTCGGCGTTTGGAATCACCTTAATCGGTAGGTTTTCCGCCGAAGGCAAGCCCCCTGCCTGATCGGCAAATCCCAAAATCTCGACCGAATGCCCCAACCGCTGAAATGCCTGAGCTAGCAAAAAAGGACGCACAGCCCCTTGCCAACGGCCCGCGCCACTACTTGAAAGGTCGCTCGCAATAATCGAAATCTTAAGTGCGCGTTCCGCCATAACCATAGACAGGATTGAGTTGATTAGAGACCCTCTGATCGACAAACGCAATCGACTCAGGCATAAGCTCGGCTCTATAACCACCGATAGCGCCTTTTCGCACCTTAAACGATTCGGGATTGGCCATGTCGCGGGCAGACATCACGTTGGTACGGACCTGCTGGCTCCCCTGAATCTCCATTTTTCGCATATTTTGAAACGATGCATAGTCAATCGCCGTTCGAATTTCTGTTGGCGATAGCGATAGCCCTACAAACTCATTAATGCGCTGAACTTCTTGAAACGTATCTGCTTTAAGATCTTCGTAGCGGACTGATATAAAGTCTTTGGCACAGTCACGGTACTGCTGCCAGTCGTTGTAGAACTGAATGTAAGCCGCCAGATCATCGCCCTGACAAGCATACTCATCAAGGGTTTGGCAGCCCAGCTTTGCCGCCAGCGCTTGCCGATGCTGATGATAACGAGACACCAACGCATCGCGCGGATCGCGCACCAGTAAAATCACCTTTTGCTGCGCATAGCTGTTGCCAAACTGGCCGTACTTTTCATGCATGGGCTTAATAGCAGGCAGCGTGGGCACTCGCTCCGAAAAACTGAACAAGTCATGCAGGTTAACATCTTCAATTCCCGGCACATGTGCATAGTGCAGCTGCATTGCTCGGCCAAGGATCACCCGCAGCCAGGTGCGGCCACAGTTTGTTAGCGATAGCAGTAAATAGTCGGCCCTTTGCCGCTCTCTTTGGTGTTTTTGCTCATCGGATTCGTACAAAGGTCGAACCCGCCGCCGTACCCTGTCAAACAGGCGATAGGCCCTCGGAGAAGCGGCAAATAAACGTCGCTGTAGCATGTGACTTTACTCAGATGGCAAATCTGGCGGCGATTCTAGGCTGAGTTTGCCCAGCACACCTTTACGAAATTCGATGAGTAGCTTGCGAGCTGCTCGCTCTTGGGAGCCCTGAAATAGCTGATCTGCTAGCATACATAAATAAGTTTCACCCGTGTAGTCAGTTGGGTTAATTCCGTAGCGGGCCTGTAGTGCCTGAGCACGCTGGTGTAGTTGATTCACATTCAAAGGCAGTTCATTTAAAGGCGCTTCGCTATTGCCTAAAGCCCGCGCCTGCTCCGATTTGTCTAGCGTGTTAATCAAATCGACAAATGCTGAGGCAACCCGCTGCGTATCGTAGGCCGCCTGCCCAATATCATCACAGATAGCCAGCTTCAGCGCTGCTTCTTGATTGTCTAGCTGAGACGGAATAATGCCTGGAGAATCTAGCAGCTCTAGCTCCTCTGAGATGCGTACCCATCGCAGCTGACGAGTTACACCCGCTTTGCGAGCGCTTTCAACCACGCGCTGCTTCAACAGTCGGTTAATGAGCGCCGACTTACCCACGTTGGGGAAACCTACCACCACTGCTCGTACCGGGCGAGGAAGCATCCCTCTGGCCTGTCGGCGCTTATTCATCGCCACCCCAGCGGCCTGCGCGGCTCTAGAGATTTGCCCTACGCCTTTACCCTGATTGCCATCGGTAAAGTAAGCGACCTGCCCTTGAGCCTTGAACCATGCCTGCCAGCGATCGCGCACTTCAGTCGTAATCATATCGACCCGGTTGATCACCAGAACCCGCTTACTGCCCGCTATCCACTTCTCCAAATTGGGATGCAGCGTCGACAGCGGAATCCTTGCATCGCGAACCTCTAGCACCACATCAACGCGCTTAAGCTGATCTTGCAGTGCCTTTTCTGCCTTAGCAATATGGCCTGGATACCACTGAATCGAAGGAAAAGACATTAAGGTACGACCAGCACCGGACAAGGCGATAAGTTAATGACTCTAGCGCTAACGCTGTCATCACGTCGCTCTTCACTTAAGCCTGTTCCACTACAGCCAATTACCACTAAATCAGCCTCAATTTCATCGGCGACATCACAAATTACAAAAGCCGGATTGCCTTCTCGCTCTATCGTTTGAGCCTCAAATCCGCGCTGTTCAAACACCTTTTTGGCCTGATCTAACAGCGATGCGACTGCCTCGACCGACGTTTGCTCAGGATGCGCCGGGTCACTTTTGTCTTGCGGCTCTACGACTGAAAGCAGCACAACCTTTGACTGGCAAAGCTGAGCCATGTCCAAAACCGTTTGCAAAACCTTTTTGGCACCTGGGCTAGAATCTATTGAAAATAAAAGCGTTTTGTACATAGAAACGGGTAGCAACAGTAGGTAGTGCAGGTTACAGGAAATCATCCCCAAAACATTTTACTTCCTTTTAAAAACATCCGGAGTATGAAAACATCTGGGTTGTTTTTTAGCCGGTTTTTTGGCGGTTTTTTTTGGCGTTTGAGGCATCAAGAGATCACACACTTCTGTAAAATGGTGACAAAGGCGATGAGTAGTTGTACTTATCGCGCTTCATGGACTTACAAAACACCCCATAAACGCCCGATGAACCCGCCTGATGAACCCGCTTCCTCCAACACTTTTTCAACGCTCGTTATTAAACGATTAACTGTTAGAAAATTGGCAAAGAAAGCATTCATAACAGGCTCATTTGTGGCTGTTAACCCGTCACCATGCATCATTACGAGATCTAGGTTAGTCAAGCTTTGACCCTCTTTTGAATCTGGTGAAGATAAACGTTACATAATTTTTAGGAGAGTATATCCCGTGGCCAAGAAAGCCCTAGCCGATCTATCTGCCTCTGATGTTTCTGGCAAGCGCGTGCTCGTTCGTGCAGATTTTAACGTCCCGTTAGATGACGCTGGCAACATTACTGACGACACTCGTATCCGCGCAGCTTTGCCGACCATTCAAGACCTCACCAGCAAGGGCGCAAAGGTCATTTTGGCTAGCCACTTTGGTCGGCCTAAGGGCAAAGTGGTCGAGAGTATGCGCCTTACCCCTGTCGCCAAGCGCCTTTCAGAAAAGCTAGGCCAGGACGTAATTAAATGCAATGACTGCATTGGCGATGAAGTGGCAGCCCAGATCGCAGGCATGGAAAATGGCCAGGTTGCGCTCCTAGAGAACGTTCGCTTTTACGAAGGCGAGGAGAGCAACGATCCTGAGTTTGCTAAGCAGCTCGCTGCTAACGCTGACCTGTATGTCAATGATGCATTTGGGACGGCCCACCGCGCTCATGCTTCTACTGCAGGGGTTACTGATTACCTCAGCCCAGCGGTCGCCGGTTCTTTGATTGAAAAAGAGCTAAAGTTTTTGCAGGAAACTGTGGATAATCCTCAGCGTCCGCTTGCGGCAATTGTCGGTGGTTCTAAGGTCTCTTCTAAAATCGGTGTGATTGAAACCTTGCTCGACAAGGTTGACAAAATTTTCATCGGCGGCGGCATGATCTTCACCTTTTACAAGGCGCGTGGCATGAACGTGGGTAGCTCCCTAGTAGAAGAGGACAAGCTTGACCTAGCGAAAAAGCTAGAGGCCAAAGCTAAGGAGAAAGGGGTTGAGTTTTTGCTACCGACTGATGTGGTTTTGGCAGATAAGTTTGCAGCCGATGCCAATACTCAAACCGTCAGCGTAGAGGCTATTCCAGATGGCTGGATGGGGTTGGACATTGGGCCTGACTCGATTAAGACTTTCCAGGCCGCTTTGGCAGATTGTAAGAGTGTGATTTGGAACGGGCCAATGGGTGTGTTTGAAATGGATGCTTTTGCTAAAGGCACTAACGGCATTGCGACTACTCTCGCTGGCCTCACCGGTACGGGCTGTATTACTATCATTGGCGGCGGCGACTCTGTAGCAGCTGTTGAGCAAGCGGGTCTTGCGGATAAAATGAGCCATATTTCGACAGGTGGCGGCGCGAGCTTGGAGCTATTAGAAGGTAAGACACTCCCAGGCATTGCTGCTTTGGACGAGGCTTAGATGACGAGGCTTAGATATATTCTGCGATCGCAAAGGATGCTATAGGCGCTCAACTTAGCCCCTTAGTCTTAGGTCTTGCGCTTGTATAGCGCCCTGCACAATGCAGTCTAAAAGCCGCTGTATGTTTTTGCATATGGCGGCTTTTGCTATAGCTATCTATAAAACGCCATATAAAACGCAAATTCTTGAGCAATGGAAAGATAGCTTCCTATTCGAGACTCACAGTCAGCAGAAAGCAGGAGCCCGTATCTTAGTATTAGAAATGAATTAGCAGAAATTAGTACAGCCATTGAGCCGCTCACAGAATCTACAAAAAATCATCGCTCAGCGCATTCAGCAAAGTGAACAGCAACGCATCACGTTTGCTGAATTTATGGAGCTAGCGCTGTACCATCCGCAGTTTGGCTATTATTCCACTCGTAACAGCATTATTGGGCCGCAAGGTGATTTCATCACATCGCCGCATATGGGTCACGATTTTGGCGAGATAATTGCCGAGCAGTTTGCCGATATGTGGCAGGCATTGGGGCAGCCTAAGCCGTTCACGCTGATGGAAATGGGGGCTGGGCAAGGGCTCATTGCAACAGATGTGTTGAGCCATCTACAGACGCATTATCCCGACTGCTTCGCTTGCCTCAGCTATATTGTGGTAGAAAAGTCGGCCGCGCTCAGAGCTGAGCAAAAAAAACGGCTGAGCCGTTGGCAGCAGCAAGGTCTGCCGCTGAGTTGGCAAGACCTTTCGGAGATTCCTGCGCAGTCTATTGCCGGTTGTGTATTTTCCAATGAATTAGTCGATGCCTTTCCGGTGCATTGGGTGGAATGGCATCGCGGTCAGCTACAGGAAATGTGGGTTGTGGTCAATGAACAGGGCATTGCGCGATCGCTCGGCGACCTTTCAACCCCTCAGTTGCAACGCTACTTTACGCAGGTCGGCATTGACTTGACCGACTATCCCGATGGTTACCAAACAGAAGTCAACTTGGCCGCGCTAGATTGGATGAGCGCCGTTGCTAACAAGGTCAGCCGAGGCTACATCCTCACCATTGACTATGGCTACAATGCGCAGCGCTACTACAGCCGTGCTCGCAATCAAGGAACCTTACAGTGCTACTACCGCCACGCGCATCATAACGATCCGTTTGCGCATATTGGCGAGCAGGATATTACTGCCCATGTAGACTTCACTGCTTTGGAGAATCGAGGCCGTGAGGTTGGGTTAGAAAAAATTGGCTTTGTGCAGCAGGGGCTGTTTTTGATGGCGTTGGGATTGGGCGATCGCCTCTCTAGGCTTTCTGATCCATTTGGCCTTTCTGATTCATCTATCCTTTCTGATCCATCTAGCCTTGATCCATCTAGCCCTGATCAAATCGCCACGGGCAACACCATTCAGCGCATCATGATGCGCCGCGAAGCTCTCCAGCAGCTCATTAGCCCCATGGGGCTGGGTAACTTTGGCGTACTTATTCAAGGCAAAGGACTCAGCCCCAAAGAAATCGCCAGACCGCTTAAGGGCCTGGCGATTCCACCAATGATGTAGGGATTGATTGAGGAGTGAGTTGATAGTACGGTTAAGCGATCGCTCACCAACCTGCTGCTGCGTTAAAGCAACATTCAGCCACCTTAAAGCGGGCGGAAAATAAACGGATAGCGGAAAGGCTCTTCGGGAGCCGTCACACTGCTTAAAATCGCGAAAATCGGTAATACAATCTGTACTAAGCCCAGCAATGCCACCAGTGGCAACCCAATGATCAGCCAAGCTGGAATAATCAGCAGGACGCTGTACAGCCACATATTAAAGTGAAAATTCAGCGCTTCCTTCGCGTTTTCCTTAGTCACTGAGTCATCCGCAAGCAGCAAAACCGCTAGTGGCACACCCGCTGACAGTACGAGTTGGCTCAAGAAAATAGAGCCATGGGAAGCAACTGATAGGATCTTCCGTTTATCAGAATCAAAACTGGTTTCCATGAAATAAGTCCTCAACAATGCTCTACTTTCGAGACAGCTAGCACGGCGGCTCTGAACTCGATATATTCATATTAACGGCTTTATTCCCCTGCGGAAACAGAGCCAGCTTTCGTAAAAACCGTCAGCTACTAAAAATAATTGAGCACCTGACTTAACGCAGTCCTTCAAAAGTCTGAAACGATGAAAATCCTAGCTGATTTAGAATAGAAGTAGACTTTTGAAGGAAAAGAAAAATTATGCAAATGAAGCGACTGGGCCATGTGGCCGTATGTGTAGAAGATGTCGCAAAGGCTGCTGAGTTCTACCAAAATCTGGGCATGAAGCTAGTTTGGCAAGATAGCGACTGGGCTTACCTCAAAGCAGGCAACGACGGACTGGCCCTAATGAGCCCTGAATATGACCAGGCTGGGCCACATTTTGGCTTTGTATTTAGCGACAGATCTGAAATTGACACTGCCTACGAAAAGCTCAAGGCCGACGGCGTAAAAGTGGGCAAAATTCACGATCACCGCGACGGCACGGCCTCCTTTTACGGGCGTGATCCTTTCGGCAACTGGTTTGAATACCTGTATGAACCCGACGATCTGTTTGAAGGGAAGGAAGTCGTCACAGCGGCGCAGCAAGCTTCGTAGCCTATCCCAGTTTTTCTATCCCAGTCGTTCTATCGTTGTTGTTCTGGGGTCAATGATTTTTTTGCCGATGCCCGGAAAGTGAATAGCTAGGCAAATTTTATTGCCTGCACCAAAAATGTGAGTGACTTTGCCTTCGCCAAAGGCTTTGTGATTCACCGGTACGCCAACACTCCAGTCATCTTCGTGGGTGCCGGGTTTGTTGAGGTTGGGCTGGGGGTTTTTAAGATTAGCTTCGCGGGTGGTTGTGGCCCAGCGCTCGGGTAGGGCGCTAGGCACGGTGGTCATAATATAGTCGCGAGGTAGCTCGCTGAGAAAAATAGAAGGCGTAGAAACCTCTCGCATATGACCATAAGTACGGCGCTCGCGGGCGTGAGATAGGAACAGCCGGTCTTGAGCACGGGTAATGCCCACGTAGCATAGGCGGCGTTCTTCTTCAATGGCAGCGGCATCTTCTAAGGAGCGGAAGCTAGGGAAAAGCCCCTGCTCTAGGCCCACTAAAAAGACCACGGCAAATTCCAGACCCTTGGAAGCATGGAGTGTCATCAGGGTGACCTGATTGTTTTCATCGTTATCTTTATCATTGTCAGAGCTAAGGGCAGCGTTGGCTAAAAAGGTATTTAGCGTTGCGTCTTCGTTTTCTTCTTCAAACTGAGCAACGGCGCTGTATAGCTCTTGAATGTTTTCGATACGGTTGAGGTCTTCTTCAGTCCCTTTGCTTTTGAGTTCTTCAAGGTAGCCCGTGTTTTCGAGGACTTCTTGCACGATTTCGGTGGGTGAGACGGTGTCGGCTCTTTCCTGCCAGCTACTAACCATGCGAGAAAATGCGATCGCACTCTTACTGGCCCGTCCCGCTAGCGTTTTCAGCGATGTTTCATCCTTCATGATGTCCCATAGGGGCACTTCTAGCTCTGCTGCCGCCTTATCCAAATTATCCAGCGTGGTTTTACCAATGCCGCGTCGAGGCGTATTGATAATGCGCTTTAGGCTGACGCTATCTGCTGGGTTTACCACCAAGCGCAGGTAAGCCAAAATATCTTTAATTTCACGGCGATCGTAAAACCGCAGGCCGCCTACCACTTTGTAAGGAATGCTAAAACGAGTCAACACTTCCTCCATCGCCCGAGACTGCACGTTAGTTCGGTACAAAATCGCGAAATCTTTCCAGTTCAGCTCCGGATTCTTCATCTCCAGATTGCGGATTTGGCTCACGACATACTCAGCTTCCATCGCCTCGTTATCGGCCCGGTGGCAAAAAATCGCATCGCCTTCACCCCTCGTTGCCCGGAGTATCTTTTCGATCCGCTCAGTGTTGTTTTCAATCAGGTGATTGGCCACATCCAAAATATTAGATGTCGAGCGATAGTTCTCTTCGAGCTTGACCAGCGTTTCGGTTTCTTCATCGGCAAGACCATCGCCAAACTCCTTTTGAAACCCCATCAAAATGGTGAAGTCGGCGGCGCGGAAAGAATAAATGCTCTGGTCAGCATCGCCTACCACAAATACGGAGCGATTTTTCCAATCATCAAAGCTTTGGTTGCCTTTGCCATTGGTCGTTAAGAGCTGAATCAGGTCGTACTGAGTGCGGTTGGTATCTTGATATTCATCGACCAGGATATGGCGAAAGCGGCGGTGCCAGTAATCTAGCACCTGCTCATTTTGCCTAAAAAGCTGTACAGGCACTCTGATGAGATCGTCAAAGTCTAGGGCGTTGTTAGCAGACAGGCCCCTTTGGTAGTAGCGATACACTTCGGCGATCGCCCGTCCTTTAAACGTGGGGTTAGCCTCCTCATACTCATCCGGCGTTTGCCCCTGGTTTTTTGCATTACTAATGGCGAAGCGCACCGAGCGCGGATTGAACTTGCGATCATCCAAGTTCATTTGATTAATCACAATGCTTTTGACCAGGCTCTGTGCATCTGACTCATCAAAAATAGAAAATGACTTCGTCCAGCTCTGGCCATCGGGGCTCTGATACTTTTCAATGTCAAAGCGCAAAATGCGTGAACATAGGGAATGAAACGTCCCAATCCACAGCTCTTTTAAAAAGGTCTTATACACATAGGAACGGAGTTGAATTTGCTCATACTCCGAAAGCATATGCAGCGGCTTGCTATGACGCGCTAGCGCCTCCTGCTCAGCAAATAGCTTTTCAATCCGCTCCTTCATTTCGCGAGCGGCCTTGTTGGTAAAGGTCACTGCCAAAATATTACCTGGATCTACCCGGCGGTTAAGAATCAGGTTTGCAATGCGAGCAGTGAGGGCACGTGTTTTTCCTGAGCCAGCTCCCGCCACTACCAGCAAAGGCCCACAAAAGTGTTCTACGGCCTGACGCTGAGAAGGATTGAGCTGTTGAAGAAAATCTACAGTAGTGACCATACTATTGAAAGGAACCCGCTTGCTGGGATGTCTGTCGCTTCAGCTATAGTATGGCACCTGAGAGTTGAGTTGAATGAGTTTGATAGCTGGCCTATTAATTGGCAAGCCCAATTGGCATCCGTAAAACCCTTGAATATTCCTCCTTCTGTAATCCCATAGTCAATCCCTAGTTAATCCCTAGTCAATCCATAGTTGATCCCTAGTTAATCCATAGTGCCAATCTATAGTGCAACCAATAGCGCGATTTATCTGCGTCACCGGCAGTGGATGATGCGAGCCCTGACGCTGGCTCAGGCTGCTGGTGACGCAGGCGAAGTACCCGTTGCGGCGATTGTCGTCGGTGCAAATAACCAAATGATTGCCGAAGCCACCAACCGCAAAGAGCAGGACTGCGACCCAACGGGCCATGCTGAGGTGTTGGCCCTTCGCGCAGCCGGTAAACGGTTGGGCAACTGGCACCTCAACGATTGCACGCTATATGTGACGTTAGAGCCCTGCATGATGTGTGCTGGGGCCATTGTCCAATCTCGCTTGGGACTGCTCGTGTACGGCGCTGATGATACTAAAGCAGGGGCCATTCGCTCTGTGTTGAACCTGCCGGATAGCCTTTGCTCCAACCATCGACCTAAGGTTATTGGCGGCATTTTAGAAACGCCCTGCCGCGAGCAGCTACAAAATTGGTTTGAGCAGCGCCGATAGGCTTTATAAATACATCCGCACGCTGCTGTATCATCAGCAATCTCACCGGACTCATATAAGTAAAAAATATGATTTATTTAACCTGTGGGGTCGCTGCTGGCGTATCTGTCGAAATCTTTACTGGCCTTATGGAGTGGCCTTATGGAGTGGCCTTAGGTCTGCTTGCCGATATCTTCCAAGCCGATATTTTCCAAGCCGATATCTTTCCAAGAAGTTAGATTGAATTAAGGCTAGGCTCATATAACGCTGCTAACGGGTAAAGCTGCTAACGGGCAAGACCACCCCCCAAACTGTCAGCTTAATCACTCAATTCGCGGCTTTGCCCCGGTATGTTGATCCAAAGCTCAATTGCGATAGCTTTTACGTCGGTGCTTCTATCCCTAACCTATGCTATTAAACTCTGCGACTGCTGATATGGCCCTGCCTGCTGAGCGTTCTCCTGATCATCCTGTTGCTGATGGCCTGCTGAAGACTGATGAAGAGAGTGTTGGCGGTTATCACCGCTGTCCGGCGTTGCGATCGCGCCTTTCTCCCTGGCTAGCGCCGCTGATGTATGGCTTAGGCGAAAAAGTTATTCTGCCGTTTTACTTCAGTCAAATTAAAGTCATCGGTCAACATAATATTCCAGCTAGAGGCCCGGTGATTTTAGCGCCAACTCATCAAGCTCGGTGGGATGCGCTGTTGGTCGGACTTGTTGGCAAACGAGCGGGTCGATATTTGAGGTTTATGGTAACCGCTGACGAATGCGTGGGTATTCAGGGCTGGTTTATTAAACGGCTAGGCGGTTTCCCGGTGCATGTGCGCAGGCCCTCGGTCAAAACGCTGCGACATGGCGTACAGCTATTGCAAGAAAAAGAGATGCTGGTGATTTATCCGGAGGGCGATATCTATCGCGATCGCATCAACCCTCTTAAACCAGGACTTGCCCGTATCGCCCTTAGAGCCGAATACAGCCAGCCCAAACTCAACGTTAAAATAGTGCCTATTAGCCTCAGATATAGCGAAATTTGTCCTAAATGGAGAGGTCAGGTTGAAGTTGTTGTCGGCAGCCCCATATCCGTGGCTGACTATACAGCAGGCAATGGCGCAGCGCCTTTAAAGGAGGATCGCAAGCAGCAGTCTAAGCAGCTCACCGCTGACTTGCAGCGTGAGCTCATGATGTTGGCTGAGCGGTGTCACAGCCAGCGCTAAATACCCAGCACTAGCTCCCATTGCCGAAGTTTGCCAACATGTCCTGGCACATGGTCAATTGCCTGTAGCTGCCAGCGCCCTGTGACTTCTGTATTGAGCAGTCGGCGCAGCGCGGGTGTACTCACGAGTGAGTAGGTTCTTTGCAGCCGAGTCTGACGGCCTAGGGTGCGGCTTTGAATGAGCACAGATATTCCCTGCGGGTTTTGAAGTGTAAAGCTCACATCGCCCAAAAACTCGTGTTCAGCCTCAATATAAACTTTGACATCTTGTAGGGTCCCTTTTTCTGCGACGGACAGAGTGCTGACAATGCCATTCACTGAATTGTCTGGAATGGGTATGGCGGTAGTATTGGTGGCTGTGAGGGTTTTATGCAGGGCGCGATCGCTCAGCGCCATCTCCTGAGCGGCCTTTACCGCCCGATAGGCATTGACCTTGCCATAGCCAAACCACAGCGAATGGCCTTGGCTGTCGTAGGTGCCATAGGTGTTCCCCAGCTGAGGATCGGAGGCTGTATCGACAATTTTGTCGGTAGTCTCTTGCAGCAGGCGCTTGGCCTCACGGGCACTCAGGTCAGGATTGACCGAGAGCATTAAGCCCACAATCCCGGCTGCTAACGGACAGGCGCTAGAGGTGCCGCCAAAGCCTGTGTAGTCGTCTAATGCGTAGCCTTTGTTGCCAGTGCGATCGCTCGTCAGCACAGGGCGGCCTATCAACCGAGTCCGAATCGGTGGCCCTGTATCAAAGGTTCCTTCTGAGAGCGCCATATTGGGCGGTGCGTTGTTGCTAGGCGCTGTGACTGAAATATGTGTGCCCCAGTTGCTGTAGGCTGCCTTGCGGTTCAAACTAGTACAGGCCGACACGGTAATAACATCAGGATGAATGGCAAACCCGCTGAGCCAGCGCGTGACACCGTTGATCAAATTACCTGCCCAGCCTGTTTCTTCGACCTTGCCTTCAACGGGCCGATTGGCATTACCCGCCGAGAACAAAATCACACAGCCCTTGCCGTCTCGCCCCTGAGTTGCCGCTCGATTAATCGCTCGACTAATGCGCAGAGACAGGGGAAAGTACACCGCCGCGGGCGACCAGCTACAGGAAATGATGTCGGCGCCCTGCCTCATTGCCCATTCAAACATTTGCTCAATTGAGTTGTCGTCTAAGTAGCCCGTGGTTTGAATCGGCATTAGGCTACAGCCTGGTGCAATACCTACCGTGCCTCGACCGTTTTCTTCTGCGATCGCAACCCCCGCCACAGCCGTCCCATGATTTTCATAGTCCGCTGTAGGGATAGGCAGGCTATCTCTATTCCTAAAATCGCGCGGAGCGACAATTTTGCCTGCCCCCTGTAAGTCAGGATGCGCCAAGTCAAAGCTGTCATCAGTAATCGCAATCACCACCGAACGGCTGCCACGAGTAATATCCCAGGCCTTTTCAGCAAAAACATGTGACGCAGCGGCTAAATCTGGTGCATTGTCACGATGGGACAAATGCCACTGCTCAGGATAGCGGTCGTCGGACGGACGATACAGCGGCGCCCTAGCCATAATGATGTTTGGCTCAGCTAGCAATACCTCTGGCCTGCGAGCCAGCTGATTAGCCAGTTTGATCGGGTTGTGACGAGCCGTTGGGCCGACCTGAAAACAATAGATATTATCGCTACCAAAGGTATCGCCACTATCGGCCAGTACAGGGTCAAGAATGAGGCCCAGTGGCTGAGTGATTTGTTCAATATCGCCAGGTAGCAGCGTACTCATGAACTGCACGGTCAGCTGATTGCCCAGATACACATAGCTTCCAGGGCTGCTAGCAAGGGTATACACATGGCTGACATAGCTTACACCTGCGGTTTGACGCAGCTGCGTCATCGCGGCTTCTAGCCGATGAGCAGGCAGCTTCCATTCCACCGTTACTGGGCTTTGTTGCATTCCCTGTGGCGTCACGTTTCGAGTTTGCCGCGGCTGCCACTGAAGCGTAAGCGATTGCAGCACCGCCAAATCGCTCACACAAAGCGTCAGTCGATCTCTAATCTTATTCAAGCGCAGCTCTTCGCCGCCGCGCTGCAAAATGACGCCTTCTTGGTCAGGCAGTACGCCGTGGCTGCGATTACTGCTTAAATTATTTGTTGAATGATTGGGTGAGTTATTGGAGCCCTGGCTATTTGGATCGTCTGATGATGTCCCGGCTTGAGTCATGAGATCTATCGCTGCGGTGTAGTGAATACGATATCGAATTTTTGCCCGGAACTTTAGCCAGCTAGGTAAGAGTCACATATAAGTAGGACAACAAGACAGGCAATGCCCTAATCTAGGTTAAATTACCCAAGTTAGCTGTTTTCTTCAGCCGCTGTTTTATCCATGGCTTCCATTGTAAAAACTTTGCTTTCTGGCTTTTCTGCTCACTGGTCTACTCATATTGCGGCGATTACGCTCAGCACGCTGGCAGGCGGCATGACAATGCCCCTTGTCGCCCAAGCTCAAACCACCCCTCCTGAAACTCAGCCCCCAGCTGCTGCACCCGATGCCACCCGTACGGTGCAGCAATCAACCAGCACCATTGGTATTGCCGCAGGCCAGTCTTTAATGAGCGAAGCCGAAAGCGCGATCGCTGCTCAAAACTACAACCTCGCCGCCGAAAAGCTGATTGCCGCCCGCAAAGCACTCAACGATGTTTCGACCCACTATCAAAACCTAGCAGGCGTATTTTTAGGCGTTGATAGCCGCGTCAATAGCGATCTACGAGCGCTTGCCCTAGAGTCCGCGCAGGTGAGAGACCAAGCTAGCTACCAGCTCGGCGTTGTATACCGCGCTCAGAATAGGCCAGAGCTTGCCGTGCCGCTATTGGTAGAAGTGGTACAGAGTCAGCAACCTACCCGAGCACTGGGTCAGCAAGCCTATCAGCAGCTTTATGAACTAGGTTTTGTGGGTGTTTCCTACAACGCACCTGGTCGATAAGCAGCGAGTCAGCAGCCAGCCAGAAAAAAAGTAATGGCGGGTTTACTTCTCAACACAAACCCGCTATTACGTCATAATAGGTAAGAAATTTAGCGCCAGGTGGCACTCATGATCAGCCCTGACCAACTAACAGCCATGATTAAGGCTGAGTTACCCGATGCTGAAGTACTCGCCGAAGATATGAAAGGCACGGGTGATCACTATCAGGTAGCCGTGGTTTCTTCTGCCTTTGCAGGCTTGAGCCTAGTAAAGCGTCATCAGCTCGTATACAAAGCTGTAAATTCAGCGATGTCATCAGAAGCCATACATGCGCTTTCATTAGACACCCATACGCCTGAAGAGATTGCCGCAGTTAGTTAAAATTGGGATTACGCAAAGATTACACAAGCAGAGATTGCACGAGCAGAAATTACACAGCCAAAGATTACACAACCAAAGATTACACAACTTAGGGGTTAAAAAATGTCTCCAGAAACCAAGGCCAGAATTGATAGCTTAGTCAATGAAAACAAGGTGATGATCTTCATGAAGGGTAATAAGCTAATGCCCCAGTGTGGATTTTCTAACAACGTCGTGCAAATTTTGAACACGCTGGGCGTTCCCTACGAAACGGTAGACGTGCTGGCCGATCCTGAAATTCGTCAGGGTATAAAGGAGTATTCCAATTGGCCGACTATCCCTCAGGTGTACATCAACGGCGAATTCATCGGCGGCTCGGACATTTTGATTAAGATGTATCAAGATGGCAACTTGCAAGAAACTGTAGAGGTTGCGCTAGCCTCATAGGCCTTGTAAAAAAAGAAAAGACGCGTTGGCTCATGCATAGGTTGGGTCAGCGCGTTTTTAGTGATGCTGGTTTTTGACGATCGGTATTATTTTTCCTTTTTCTGCTCCTTTTTTTTCTGCTCCTTCGCATGTTCTTATGTTTTGCTGTGATGTTTTGCGGTGCAGACGCTATCGATAGTCGGTTTCAACCTCTGGTTGAGCGACCACAAAATTGGAATAATCATACAGAAAGCGCATGGCTTCCTGCTCTAGCTGATTAATTAAATAGGACTCGACCGCGCCAGAATGGCGCATAGAAGTGATGTATCCCTCTAAATAAAGCCTAAGCTCGTCGGTTCTGTAACCTTTGTTCCAATAGTCAACGAGGGTGTCAGTAATTCTTTGGTAATATCTGATTACTCTGGCGTCCTGAAGCATTGCTGATGATAGCCTCACTCAATTGAAAAGGGGTTGAATGAAAAGGGATTGAATAAAATCTTTAGCTGCTTTTTTAACAGTGTTTTTATGTCTCTAAGCAAGTCTCTAACAGTGTTTTTAACAGTTTTTTGATTGCTATAAATTGCTATGAACAGGCATTAGAGATAATGCAAAACGCTGAGTATGCCAGGGTGGCTGCACTTAACTTTTCAGGAATCACGCTTTCATTTTATCAGGAAAAATCAGGCTCAGCCAGTGCATATACCCATCCAAGAAATATTTTCTGCCAATGGGTATAACTCCCGTAACTTCGATTACAGAAGTTGTTAGGCGACTCTGCTAATTTTCAGTTAACTAAGACCTGTCATTAGCAGCATTTAATGCTTCTTTCTTTTCTGTGAACGCCCCCAACGACGTCCATGTCCAGGTTATTGAAAGCAATTTAAACTTGCGATCGCTGCTGAGCTGGAATTTGCAGCAAGCAGGCTATAAGGTGCAGCAATGCACCGATATTGTTTCGGCCCGAGATGGATTTCAGGCGCACCAGCCTAGCCTGGTTGTGCTCGAAGCCGAATTTGCCAACGGACAAGGGCTACAGCTATGTCAGTGGCTGCGGCATCAGGGTCATCCCCTGATTTTGATGCTCTCTGCTCGGATTGCCGAAACAGATGTGGTCACAGGGCTCAGAGCCGGAGCCGACGACTATCTGAAAAAGCCTTTTGGGATGCAGGAGTTTTTGGCGCGGATAGAATCTTTGGCGCGTCGTTCTCGGCATACTGCTACGCCGCTGGCGATTGACTTTGGCGACTTGCATATAGACCTTGTGCAAAGGCGTGTGCGCTATGCGGGTCAGTTTATTGATTTGACCCCGCAAGAGTTTAGCCTGTTATATGTGCTCACACAGGCAGAAGGCGAGCCGCTAAGTCGTATTGACCTATTGCAAAGAGCATGGCCCGATGCCATTGATAACCCGCGCACGGTCGATACGCATGTGCTTTCATTGCGCAAAAAAATTGAGCTAGATCCACGCCATCCCGACTTAATTCAGACGGTGCGAAATGTGGGATATCGCATTTGTGTGGGTTCATCGAGCGATCGAGAAGGTGAGCTAGCCCATGAATCTACTCGAAAACGAGAGGCCCACCACCAGAAAGTAGAGGCTATGGCGATCGCATCTATGGGCAAACAGAGCAGACCTGCCTAACTAATCGCCCCATTCAGCTTCTGACCGCTGCTCTGCCTCTACTAGCGTCTGTCTGAGATCGGCCCAGTCTACTTTAGCAGCAGGCAGATCGGCAATGAGCTGGCCATCTTTTAGGTGCAGCAGCCGATTGACATGCGTTGCCGCTAAGTCGATTTGATGGTTGGCCATAATGACGGTGAGCTTGCCTTCAGCGGCCCATTCTGACAGGCGCGTCAGCAAAAATTCACTGTAACCCAGGTCTTGAGAAGCGGTGGGTTCGTCTAACAGCAAAATTTTGGGTTCGGTGATGAGCGTGCGGGCGATCGCAACTCGCTGCCGCTGCCCCAGCGACAAATCTACCTCGGTTCGGTTCATCCAGTCAGCGGGAATATTCAGCCGGGCACTCCAGTCGGCTACGGCGCTGGCAATCGCATTGGGCGATCGCCCCCGCAGTTGTAGCGGATAGGCCAAGGCGTCTTGAACAGTCATCCCCAGCAAGCGGCTTTCTTGATTGACCAGAGCCACCTGACGACGCAGCGCGACCACGGGCAGTTGTTGAATATTTTGACCTTCTAGGTAAATGGTGCCAGCGCTGACTTCTATTAGCCGATTCATCAGTCGCAGGAGGCTGGTTTTTCCCGCTCCTGATGGCCCCACCATAGCGACAAAATCACCCTCGTTAATCTCAAAGCTGACGGCCTTAATGATTTCAACGATGCCAGCAGCTGCCCTTAAAGTCACCTGATCAAACTTTAAGACTGGCATGGCTGCACCACTCACGTTACAACTCCACTCACGTTACAACTCCCCTCACACCACAACTCCGCTATTCAAGACTGCCTTTATCCAGAGCCAATTTATCCAGAGCCAATTTATCCAGAGCCGATCTATCCAGCGCCAATCTATCCAGCGCCAAGGGGAAGAAGTCCCGTTTGAGCCTGTGCGATCGCCCAAATATCAACCAACAACAATAGCCCTGTAACCGCCAATAAAATCACATACATCCATGGCTGCGCCAGCGGTCTGACATCTTGAGTGTCAATATCGGCTTTGGCATCTATGTAACGCATTAACCGGGCGAATCCGACTACTCGCATCGGTAGCAAGTAAGCCTTGTCTTGAGATCGGCTAAGAAAATAGTACACAATCCCGCCCTGACCCGTAGAACGAGGTTTGAGCGCGGTAATTTCCTGCCACGGTAGCGACCAGCCCCGTCGTCCAAACGCTTGGACCCAACGAGGATAGGTCACGGCAATTTCCGCTTCGTTGACTACAACCCGTTCACTTAGCCCGCTCCAAAGCGCTAGCCCACCAATCGGCAGCAGCGCCCATAGCAGGGTAGGTGAGACAGGCGCTGCGGTCACAGCTGCTAAAAAGGGCAGCGGAATGACCAGCGCAATGTACAAAGACGTCAGCGTCAGCTGAATCAGCGGTGAAATTTTAAAGCTATCAGTAGGCGGTAGGCGCTCTGGGCCGGTTGCAACATCAGTTGCAATATCTGCAATATCATCTGCAATATCAGAAGTCATATTCATTCGGCCATCGGCGTTAATGTTCGGCGTTAACCTACAGATATTTTTGCACGACGCTCCAACCGGTGGCCGTCACCGTGATAAAAGCAACCAGCAAAATGCCATTGATGGTGAGGTGCGCCTTGCGAGCCCAGGGCCGTTGCGGACTAATCCGGCTGGCACACCAGGCAGAGGCCAGCGTGAGTGCAACCACCGTAAGACCCGCGGGGAGATGTACCGAGTGCCCCAGCCCCCCGTACTCGCCTAGGGTGCCAACCACGCCGATGCCGAGCAGTAGCAGCACCAAAAGCACTAAGATGCCTCCCAATATGTAGTGGGTTGGTCTGAGCCAAGCCGGTCGATTCAGGGCTGCACTAGCGAGCCCAGGTGTGTTTGGCAGCGCATTTGGTGAGCCCTGGGCTACGGCCTCTCCTGACTGTGTGATTGGTTGTGTGGTGGCCTGTGTAGGGGCCGGATTATGCGAGCGGGCGTAATATAGAAAGCCACCGCTCGCGGCCAAAAGACAGTAGGTTGTCAGCGAAAGGCCCATTGACCAGGCTGCAATGCGCCATAGCCAAATAAAGGATGGTAGATCCATTGGCTCATTCCTCTTGAATTCACATACCTAAAGGCATAGCACAGATAGTACAAAACCCTACAGCGACCGGTTAACAAGGCGCTATAGGGCTGAGTAAGGAAAAAATAATATTGAGGGATTATTGAGGGATTATTGGGAGGTTATTCGGCGATCGCGCCCGTTAAGGTTCCCGTCTCCGGTCTGCCAGATTCTTTACCAGATTCTCTGCCAGATTCTCTCGAACTCTCAATCGTAGCCCCTGAAATAACAGATCCCGAAATCGCCGATCCTGATGTTGATGTCACTGAATCTGCATCCAAACGGGTGGCCATCGTCGCATCCAGATTTTCCTCAGCTTCTACGACGAGGCGCTGGCATGGGATGGTATCTGACAAAATGGCACTGGCCATCATGCCAGTATGAATTTCTAGCATGGCAGTAGAAACCGCCTCAAACAAAAGCCGTTGCCCAGGAAAAACCACGCGTTCGAAGTACCAGTCTGGCACGTTGGTAACACGCGCTATCTGAATTTTGCTAGTGGCGTTGACATAGCAACAAAGAAGAACGTCAGATTTGTCAGAAGGCAAAGGATCAATAATTTGGGCCATGGGTTGAGTAATGAGAAACGGCTGGCTATCTTCACACTCACAAACGCTAACACCTGAAAATTTGAACGACTGTAAAAACGACTACCAAGCCAGTGATTGCGATCCCCTTAACCAGATATATCGCTGAAATATACGCCCTTAGGCGTACGAACAACCACGGTTGGCAATGGGTGCTAAATCAAATGAACAGGTATTCGCTAGCATTGCTATTAGGGGAAAAAAGGAGGGGGATCAACGTAGCAGCCATGAACTTTGAGCCTGCTAATACACGACTTACTATCAAAATAGTGAGAGATCCCAATGACTCTCTAACTTTATGTGGCTTCATCTGGGGAGCGTAACAAAAAGCCACAAAGCGTTGTGAAACTTCTTATGACAGACCGCTATCGCGATCGCCTCACGGTTGGGTTTACAGTGCTATCGTAAAGATATATGAAAAAACTGAGCGTTCAACGCAAAGGTGGCAATTCGAGGACGGCAATTTGAGGACTACTACTTTGAGCGCCATAAGTAATCGCACAAGTAATTGCACAAGTAATCGCATTCTTTACGTTCGTCTACCGTGCAATCCCATCTTTCCGATTGGGGTTGTTTACCTAGCGGACCATATTCATAAGCTGTTTCCAGACTTAGAGCAGCAAATTTTTGACATGGGTACGGTGCCTCCCCTCGACTTTACCCGGTCGCTAGATGAGCGGATTGATAGCTTTCAGCCCACGCTGCTGGTCTTTTCATGGCGCGACATTCAAATTTATGCGCCGGTTGGCGGTCGCGGCGGAAACCCGCTGCAAAACGCTTTTGAGTTTGCCTATGCGGCTAATCCTTTGGTCAAACTGCGGGGCGCACTGGGTGGGGCACGCATGACCGCGACTTACCTAGCCGAACTGCGCCGCAACGAAAAACTCGTCAAGCGAGGGCTCAAGCGAGCCAAAAAGCACCAGCCCAACGCCCGAGTGGTTGTCGGCGGTGGTGCGGTCAGCGTGTTTTATGAACAGATGCCGCAAATGCTGCCAGCAGGGGCGATTGTCTCGGTTGGCGAGGGCGAAACGCTGCTAGAAAAGCTGATTAGAGGCGAGGATTTTTCAAACGAGCGTTGCTACGTTGTGGGTGAAGCCCCGCGCGATCGCCTCATTCATGAGCAGCCCACTCCGGTGGAAAAATCAGCCTGTGACTATGACTACATCGAAGCAATGTGGCCAGAGTTTGAATACTATCTGCAAGAGCAGGACTTTTACATTGGGGTTCAAACCAAGCGGGGCTGTCCGCACAACTGCTGTTACTGCATTTACACGGTGGTAGAAGGCAAGCAGGTACGCATTAACCCCGCCGATGAGGTGGTTAAAGAAATGCGTCAGCTGTATGACCGAGGCATTCGCAAGTTTTGGTTTACCGATGCTCAGTTCATCCCGGCCAAGCGATATATCAATGACGCGATTGAGCTGCTCGAAAAAATTAAGGCCTCTGGCATGACAGACATCAACTGGGCTGCCTATATTCGGGCCGACAATCTGACGCCTCGCTTGTGCGAGCTGATGGTTGCCACTGGGATGAACTACTTTGAAATTGGTATCACTACCGGATCTCAGGAGCTAATCCGCAAAATGCGGATGGGCTACAATCTCAAAACCGTACTCCAAAACTGTCGCGACTTGGTCGCAGCTGGCTTTGACGACTATGTGTCGGTTAACTACTCATTCAATGTTATTGACGAGCGTGACGATACCATTCGTCAAACGGTTGCCTATCACCGCGAACTAGAGAATATCTTTGGTGTGCAAAAAGTTGAACCTGCTATCTTTTTTATTGGTCTGCAACCTCACACCCATTTAGAGGAATATGCCTTTAAAAACAACATTTTGAAGCGGGGCTATAACCCGTTGGCAATATATTTGCCCTGGGTAGCGCTTAAACTATTGTGGAATCCAGGCAAACTCGGTGCGTTTTTTGGCGATGTCTGTCTTGAGGCAATGCAAGACAATCCGAACGACTTTGGTCGGGCGGTAATGGCCATTTTGGAGCAGCGACTTGGCACGACAAATCTTGAAGAAGCATTAAGTGCACCCCTGAAAGACAGCTCTGAAACCCCCTCCCGTGCGTTGGCTGGGGTATTATGAGAGAGGTCTTTAGCATTTTATCCGTGGCATTTTCTCCATAGCGTTTTATCTGCAAAGCTCTATTTATAAAGCTTGATCCATAAAGCGTTTTCAATACTCATTTAGTAATTTCTTCGAAAAAGCATGTTGGCGGGTTCAATTCTTGAAAGACTCATGCACAGTCGCGATCGCACTATCGCTGACTCGTCCGGTGCAGACGAGTCGCCTGCTCAAAGCGACAAAGCGATTGAAAAAGCCTCGGGTCGTACACCGCTGAACTTTGGGGTGTATTACAAAAATACATTGGTGGCCCTGTGTCATGCCTTAGAAGATGCGGTGCTAGCAACCAAAACATCGCCCCTCATGGTCACGGCCTTTCAGGAAGGTAAGTGGTATTTGCAAGAAGCTGATCGCTATGCAGAAATTGCTGATACCGCTGATCGCGTTGTGATTATTGCAGCGCCGAATGCAGGATTTAGAGAGCATCCGACCGGACAGCGAGAAAACGTCACCCTGGTAGATTTAGACCGAGACGATCCGGTGGCGCAAGAGTGGCACCTAATGATTATGGGGTCTACCTACAGCGCGATGGTGCTGTGCCAAGAGCTCACCGATGAAGAATATGGCCCTAACGGACGGCCTGAGAATGACTTGGAGCGCAAGTTCTATGGTTTTTGGACGTTTGACCCAGCGCTGGTAAAAGAGACGATTGCAATCACCGCTGACCACATTGGTCGGTATGCGCCTGAGGTGCAGGCGGATCTAGAAACGCGGTTGGCCAAAATTGACGCTGAGGCCGCGACTAAAACCGGTGAAGTCAGCAACGTGGTGATGCGCGTAGTGGAGTATTTGCAGGGGGGCGATCGCCAAATAGAACAAACTGAAACCTTTAAGTTTGCGGGCGCCCTAAGCCAAAATTTGGCTTCTAACGAGCTACAGGCCTATGTACGGATGGCCCAGCTAGCCGACTTAGCCGACCCGGTTAATCCGCTGGCGGCGGCTGAGGTTGCCTCGCTCGCTGAAATGGTGGGTCAGTTTTTGGATTTGCCTGTGTGGCAAATGCAGCGACTGCGGCTCTCTAGCCTGCTGCACAGAATTGCACCTGCTCAGTTTGACATCGCAGAAAATGAAACGGACGGCGACAGCTGCCCGCTGTATCCCGGTGCGCAAACGCTGAGAATTTTACCCAGGTTGAGAGCGATCGCACAAATTATTGCCCACCATTACGAGCATTGGGACGGCAGCGGCCAGCCTGCTGGAATCAAAGGCGATACGATTCCGGTAGAGTCTCGGGTGCTGGGCCTAGTGGCTTATTTTCAGCAGGAAGTGGCTCAGCGCCGCCATATCGCCAAAAGCGACAGAAATCAGGCCATTCTCTCGAACAGACCCTCTGGGCGTCCTGATCATGAAGAGCGTCCTGATCAGGATGCGACGCCACCAGCGTCTGAAAACGAATGGCAGCATGTCACCGAGGCCTTTGCCGTCTGTAAGGCGCAAGCGGGCGAACGATGGGATCCTAAGCTGGTAGAAATCCTTGGTTTTTTGGTCGCAGGTTTACAGCAGGGCTTGAGCTTGCCGACTATTCCGATGAAAATGACCCTGAGTGCTGGCCTGCTCAACCCTGAGGTTGCAGACGCTTGGTCAGAGATAAAATCAGAATCGACGACCTAGACCGATGCCCTAGACCGACGCCTTAGACCGACGCCTTAGACCTAAGAGTGCTCTCTAGGATAGCGCTCTTAAGGCAGCGCTCTCAATTAAGACAGCGCTCTCAAAAGTAGCTAAAAAGTAGCTAAAAGACTCATTCTTATAGTACGCTTTCGGCTTTGCCTTCCCTGCTGTTTTCTCCTACCCATTGCCCCTAGATGAGTGAATTGATTGACATTGATGCTGTCCGTAACGGCAAGCTAAAAAAGCTAGCAGGTGCCAAGCTAGAAGATGCCGACCTATCAGGCATAGACCTGTCGCGTGCGCAACTCGCAGGCGCGACGCTATCGGGCTGCGACCTTAGCAAAGCTAACCTCAACCAAACCCACTTAGAAGGCAGCAATTTGGTAGGGGCCAATATGGTAGGCTCCGATATGCGAGCCAGCTTATGGGGCGCTAACCTAATGCAGTGCGACCTAACAGGGGCTGATTTGCGCGGGGCGAATTTACGCGGGGCTAACCTGATGGGTGCCAAGCTGACGGGTGCTAGCCTAACGGGTGCCTTCCTCAGCGGTGCAACGCTCATTAATACCAATCTTAAAAACGCTGATTTGCGTGGGGCCGATTTGCGCGGGGCTGACCTTACCGATAGCAACCTGCGTAGCAGCGATTTATCCGGTGCCGATTTGCAGGGCGCCACCCTGACAGAGGCGAATTTAGAAGAGGCAAATTTGCAGGAGTCTAACCTTACGGGGGCTTCTTTAGTGCGAGCAAATTTGCTCTGTGCGGACTTAAACGGCGCAATTACGGTCGGGACAAACCTGACTGGTGCTTGCATAACAGGAACTGTGCTGGATGCTTAATGTCATTATTGCTTAACCCTAGAATGCAAGCGAATGCCTGATCCGCTTGCATTCTAAGATTCTAGTCTGCTGCGCCGAGCAGCTCTTTGGCCCAGCGATCGACGTCGTAGGCTTTGACCGCTTCATACATACGGCCCATGCGTGCCTGCTGCTCTTCCAGGCTCATGGCCAGCGCCTTATCGATGGCTGCATCCATGCTGCTATCGGCGTAGGGGTTCGTCAGCACAGCATCGGGTAGCTCTACCGCTGCGCCCGCAAACTCAGAGAATACGAGCACACCATCTTTGCCGCCTCTAGCGACCACAAATTCTTTGCCGACTAGGTTAAGGCCGTCACGCAAGGGCGTAATCCAGGCAATGTCGGCGGCGGCATAGAGCGCCAAGATTTCTTCTAGCGGTAGGGCTGAGGTAAAGAGCAAAATGGGTGTCCAGCTGAGCTTGGCAAACCGCCCGTTGATTTTACCAACGAGCCGTTCTATTTCGCTTTGGGCTGTGCGATAAATGCGCATCCCTGTAGCGGGCTTAGCAACGGCGACAACAAAGTTTATTTTGCCCTGAAGCTCAGGCCTGCGGGTGAGTAGACGTTCGTAGCACAACAACATTTCTTTGGTGCCTTTGACATAGTCTACGCGGCCCGCTGAAATGATGAGCTTGCGATCGCCCCCCATCTCTTCTTTAATTTCAGCGACCCGCTTTTGTACTTCGGGTTTGTCAACTACCGAACGAATGAAATCTACATTAGTGCCTACCGGAAATGCCCCTAAGTGAACCAACTGCCCTTTATAGCGAATCTGGCTGGTCATTTCGGGCACCGCGAGTGCCGTTCCACGGGGCGTAAATTCTTTGGCGACAGGCTCTTTTTTAACAATCTCTATTTCTCGAAAACCCTGCGCAATCGAAACAAAGTTTTCTACATAGCGAGGAATGTGAAAGCCGCAGACATCGCAGCAGAGAAGACTATCAATAATCTCTTCTCGCCAAGGCAGTACGTTGAAGGCATCTGAGCCAGGAAATGGCGTGTGATGAAAGAAAATGATTTTGGCGTTGGGCCGCTGCTGACGAATGTAGTAGGGCGTAAGCCACAGGTTGTAGTCGTGAATCCAAATGAGGGCGTCGTCTGCCGCATCTTCGCAGGCGGCAGCGGCAAACTTTTTGTTGATGTCTTGAAAGTTCTCCCAGTCGGAAGACTCAAAGGTAAACTGCCAGGGAAAAGAGTGAAGAATTGGCCAAAAGGCTTCTTTAGAGGTGACGTGATAAAAGTTTTTGACCTGATCGGGGGTGAGTGGAATGCGGCGAACGGTAGCGTTTTCATTGCCATCAAAGCTCATGCGCTCTTGAAAGCGGATTTTTTGTTTTGGTGCTATTTGCTTCCAAGCAATCCAAGTACTTTGCTCAGCACTGGAAAAAAAGCTTTTGATGGTTGGCAAAATGCCGTTAGGACTCTTTTTTTCGCGATAGTAGGTCTGGCCGTTCTCAACTACTTCATCGTAGGGTTCGCGATGGTAGAGAATAACTAGGGATGATTTCATAGCGTTTAAAGACCTTTTAGAGATTTCAGCAATGCTCGATTCGCTGTCGTCGTGACAGGTATTCCAGCGGGCAATCGGGTCAGCGCATTGAATGCACACACATTGATGCACGCATCAATGTACACAAAATTTTGGTTACGCCGATTAGCTAATAACAGGTCATCGAGCGAGGGATTTACCGTGATTCATAGCGCATTAATCAACGCCTACGGCTTAAAAAATCACGGTTGCCCGTCACTTTTATACTTGCATTAAACCGAAGGCTTGGCTAGGAGAGGAATGTTTTAAATCGCTTGCATGCCTTGCTGGTAAATGAATACAAGCGATTATATATGTGGTGAACTTGGATAGATTATCTACTGGATTGGCCAGAAGAGGTCGGCAGAAAGCTTTTGTATTGGTTTAGAGTGAAAGAAATCTTGATAAGCGCAGGTGGGCTACTCACTTGTCTTTAACGGCTGCTATTAAAGCTGCTAGAGAGATCATTAAAGAGACCACCAAAGAGATCACCAAAGAGATCAGCATTGAGCCTATGGTTGAATTGAAAGAGACAGAGACAGAGGCCCTTTTGGCCTGGGCGCTGGAAGTCGCCAGCTCAAAAGCAACTTATTTTGAAATAGGGCAGCAGCTGGCTCGTAGGCTGGGCGCACATCCTATCCGCTCTGCTGACACGGATTCGGCTGATACGGATTCGGCTGACACGGATTCGGCTGACACGAGCCTGACTGAAATTGGCTTTTGGGTGCCAAGGTTGGCAGGGCAAATTTTACCGGCAGAGCGCAATATCTATTTAGAAGTGTTTACGCCTATCGAGAATGTGGATTTTACCGCAGCCGAACAGCAAGTCGCTTTTCGCTACGAGTGTGTAGAGGTGCCGCTGCAAGGTGAGTTTGTATGGGCAGTGGTGAGCGGTATGCAGGTTGGATCGCGCGATCGCCTCGGTAGCCTGTACTGGCTGAGGTATCGCGATCGCCATGATGGGCGTATGCATACCATTCGCGATGTTGCGCCCTATTCCTTGCCCTATGGTGTATTTGCTCCGGCTGAGCTATACGATGTTGAGTCGCTGCAACGCGATCGCGCTGATTTAGACTATTTGGCAGCGGCAGCCCAGGCTGCACCCGTCGTGCCTGCCGCGAGAGGCCAAGAGCCCGCGCTCCCTCGGGTAAAAGCACCTTCTAACATTTTGCAACTGCATGTGCCTACTGCCTCAGCCGAAGGGACACTGGCCGGACTCACGCGCATTTATCACCGCATCGGCGAGAAGATAAAACGCCACGAAGCGCTCACGCCCGCCGAGCAAAACTACATCGGCTATGACGCCTTGCAGCTGCTGCCGACTGAACCCACAATTGAGTATCGCTCGGAAGACGGCAGCCGCGACTTTTTTACCTTTGCCACCGCAGAGAACGAGTCTCTGTATGGTCATGATGGGCCGGTATGCACTTGCCATTCTTTGACGGTGACCCTCCGTAAGCCCAACACCCTAAATTGGGGCTACGACGTGCCTATACTCGGCTCATCAACCACGAATTCGTCGCTGCTAAGCAGCCTGCGGCCAGATGAAGTGATTGATTTTATTGCTGAAATGCACAACTTTCCTGGCAAGCCGATTCAGGTGATTTATGACCTGGTGTATGGCCATTCTGACAACCAGGCGCTAGAGCTGCTGAGCCGTCAGTTTTTGGCAGGACCGAATATGTATGGGCAAGACTTGAGCCATACGCTGCCGATGGTACGCGCGTCGCTACTAGAACTACAGCGCCGCAAAATAAACACCGGAATTGACGGTATTCGGATTGATGGCGGTCAGGATTTTCGATTTTTTAACCCATTTTCGGGGCGGCTAGAGTATGACGATAACTACCTGCTGGCCATGAGCGATGTGGTGCAAGATATTCAAGGCCATCAGCGACTGATGTTTACGATATTTGAGGATGGTCGGCCCTGGCCCGAAGAAGGCTGGGAGACGAAGTCTACCTATCGAGAGCTGATTGACTTGCGGCCAGATGCCTACCAGTGGGGCCCGCTGATTTTTGCGCATAATACGCCCGCGCTAGAAGGCTTTTGGGACTATAAATGGCCTCGGGTGCAGGAGGTGATGCTAAAGGGCGATCGCTGGATTACCGGCTGCGGAAACCATGACACCGTGCGCCGAGGCAACCAAATTCCGCTGAGCGATGAGAACACGCGGATTAACTGGAACTTAGGGAAAACGCTGCCCGAGGTGCTTAGCAATGCCTATGACAATCCGGCCACAACGCTATGGGTCTACGGCTTTAGTCCTGGGCTGCCGATGGACTTTTTAAACGCAACCATGCACAGTGGTTGGGGATTTTTCCGCAATACCGATGAGTTTTATGGGGTGAAAGTCGCTGCTGAAGAAATTGGCTTTTTAGACTGGCAGGTGACCTCGGAGTTTTACGACAAGCCTGAGTTTTTTACCACCCTTAAAGCCATGGGCTTTGAGCATTTAAACATGCTGAAGCGCTTTACTAAGGTGCTGGCCACGGCGATGGATACCTTTGAGTATGATTTGGATTTGGTGGCGGGTGCCTGCCGAGATTGGAGCGTTGAACCGGAGGGCTTGACGACGGAGTTTTCGTCGCTGGAGAAGTTTTGCCATAGCTTAGATAGCTCAAAACTCAAGGCGTTTGCGCTGGCTTTTATGGAAGACAGCCATGAGTTTAGTCGGGTTTCTCACTTTGAGGAGGAGGTTAATCGGGCCAACCAAGCGATCGCCACTGGCGATATGACGACCGACAGAGTCGCTTCTTTGGAGTCTGTGACGACGGCAAATGATGACTGTGATATTACGGCAGATACGGATCTGAGCGATCAGTTAAGTGATTATCTTGCAAGTCCGCCCGATATGAGTTTGGAGTTGGCACCTGAGCCGCCGCCCGCTGAGGCTGTTCAAGACAGCTACACTTCGCCAAATGACGCTTCTTTGCGGGAGGCTTCATCATCGAAAGATCCTTATCATGATCCCGCGATCGCGCACCATGCTAAGCGCAGCATGCCGGGAAATAGATCCGCTTTTAACCTGGCGTTGCGGCGCTACCGGCAGGCCAATCCCTGGCTGAGTGAAAACCTGTCAGGATCTGATCGATTCAACCGCATTAGCGAGCAGGGACATACGTTGTTTTACGGTGTCCGGACGCGGCCTAGCCCACCGGGTTCTAGCCCCATTGTGGACTACAAGCAGGTGGCGATGCTGTCGCATATGGGCGGTAGCCCCGCCCAAACGGCGCTGTTTGACTGGCTACAGCTAGACCCAAGCGAGTGGAAAATAATCATCACTTCACCGGGTCTATTTTTACCCGATGTAGAGGCGTTGATAGGGTTAGAGATGACGGATGGACAGGCGGTTTTACTAGAGAAGAAGTCAATTTTGGCGTAGAGATTTTTCTGAGATCTTTCGGCTGAGATCTTTTTGCTGAGTTTTTTGGCTGGAATCTTTTTGCTGAGTTTTTTGGCTGGAATCTTTTTGCCGAAATCTTTTTTTCGGACGGTCATCAGAGCAGATCAAATTAAATGAGAGGGTAATTAGATGACATTATTTAACAATCTGGCGACATCAGCGGGTTTGGGCAGATGCCGATCTACAGTCGGAAGGAGAGGGACGACTTTGTCCCCAACTTGTTTTAAGCAGCTGATAAGAAACCGCCATGAGACAATCTGACTACATCATGGCCCTTGATCTGGGCACAACGGGTAACCGCGCTATTATTTTTGATCGCAATGGCCAAATCAAGGGGCAGGCGTATCGAGAGCTGACGCAGCACTATCCGCAACCGGGCTGGCTAGAGCATGATGCGGCAGAAATATGGCGGGAAGTCCGCTGGGCGATGCAAGCGTCGCTAGAAAATGCCGCTGTTGCCGCTGAAGAGATTGCCGCGATTGGGCTCACAGTACAGCGAGAGACCTGCCTACTGTGGGACAAAACGACAGGCCAGCCGCTGCATAATGCGATTGTGTGGCAGGACAGACGCACTGCGCCGCTGTGCGATCGCCTCCGAGCAGCCGGTAAAGCCGACCTTATATACGACAAAACCGGGCTGATCTTGGATGCTTATTTTTCGGCTACTAAACTAAACTGGCTGCTCGATGCAGTGAAACAGCAGGGCATTAACGACCTAAGCAACGTTTTGGCGGGCACTATCGACAGCTGGGTGCTGTGGAACTTAACTGGCGGGCAAGTGCATGCAACTGACCACAGCAACGCTAGCCGTACGATGCTGCTGAACCTTGCAACGCATCAATGGGATAAAGATTTACTCGATTTGTTTGAGATTCCCGCTAGCCTGATGCCAAAGGTCTGCCCTAGTCTGAGTGAGTTTGGTCGGTTAGATGAGAGCATTTTGGGCGTAGAAATTCCAATTATGGCGATTTTGGGCGATCAGCAAGCGGCGTTGTTTGCCCATGGGTGCGATCGCCCTGGCTTGCTCAAATGTACCTATGGCACTGGCAGCTTTTTGGTTGCGCACACGGGCCATGAAGTGGTGCGGGCCAATCAGCTGCTGAGCACAATTGCCTGGAGCTTTCAAAAGGTTGACGGTACGGTAGAAGTTTGCTACGCCTTAGAAGGTGCGATCTTTACCAGCGGCGCCTGCATACAGTGGCTGCGCGATGGCCTAAAGCTGATTCAAGATGCCGCAGAGTCAGAAGCCCTGGCTTGCCAAGTGCCCGATACCGACGGCGTTTATTTCGTCCCGGCTTTGAGTGGGCTGGGGGCGCCTCACTGGGATATGTCAGCCAGGGGTGCGTTTATGGGGCTAACAGCAGGGGCACAACGCGAGCATTTGGTTCGAGCGGTGTTAGAGGCGATCGCCTTTCAGGTCAAAGAAGTGGTCAACGCCGCTAACAGTGCTGACGCGAGGCCAATTGCGCTACTAAAGGTAGATGGCGGCGCCTGTAATAACAATTTTTTAATGCAGTTTCAGGCAGATGCGCTGGGCATTCCTGTTGAGCGGCCAGAAGTGCTCGATGCCACCGCTCAGGGGGCCGCGTTTGCCGCAGGCTTGGCCAGTGGCTTTTGGCATGACTATCACGCCTTAGTCGAAACCCGAAAAGTAGACAAAGTATTTGAGCCCCGAGCCAATGCGGTCACGACAGAACATTTTGCGCGCTGGGAAAAGGCGGTCTCAAAAGCAAAAGATTGGACGACATGAGGCACCTGAGGCGTCCTCACGACCTTTGTTCTTTATCTAAATAAATGCGCAACTATGTCACGTCCACTTCACCAGCAGACGCTTTCACTTGACCACGGCGCTTTTGTAAAAACGCTCGCAGCGACCGAAAATTTGCTCATCATTCAAGACCTAGATGGCGTCTGCATGGGCTTAGTGAACGATCCGTTGACCCGTATTATTAGCCCTAGCTACATCCAAGCGACTCAGGCATTTGGCCCACATTTTTATGTGCTTACCAACGGTGAACACACGGGCCGACGCGGAGTCAACCAGATTGTTGAAACTTCTTTGAAGCAAGCCCCAGCGGTTGTGAGTCAGCAGCAGCAGTATTTGCCAGGGCTCGCAGCGGGAGGTGTCCAATGGCAAAACCGAGACGGCGTGGTGACGCATCCCGGCGTCAGTCAGGCTGAGTTGAGCTTTTTAAAGGCAGTGCCCGCCAAAATGGAGGCTTGTCTGCGGGCATTTTTTGCTCAGCATCCTCTCTCAACCGAATTTCAGCAACCGTTAGATACCTACCTCGCGGCTACTGTGCTCGACAATATTGCCTCACCTACGGTTAACCTCAATACCCTGTATCCCTTGCTAGCTAAAGATCCCAGTACCTTTGCGGCGCTGCAAAAAAGAATGCGATCGCAGCTCGAAGACCTGTTAATAGAGGCGACGCAGCAAGGCTTGGGCGACTGTTTTTTTATTCACTATGCGCCTAACTTAGGTCGCGATCGCTCAGGTAACGAGATAGTTTGGTTCTGCGACGATGCGGCAGAACCGGGCTCAGGCCAGTCAGCCTCGGGCCAGTCAGGCACGACAGACTACCAGTTTATGCTGCGCGGGGCCATCAAAGAAGTGGGGGTACTGGCCCTGTTGAATCGCTACTATTTTCATCAGACGGGGCGCTACCCGCTGGGCGAAAGCTTCAATGTGAGGCGAGCCCCGCATGACATGGATGCCCTCGTGAGCCTAGTTGCAGAAAATTTTGACCCGGCACAAATGCCGCTGATAGTGGGGGTCGGTGATACGGTGACGGCGCAGCAGAGTGCAGGTGGGGTAGGGAGTGAGGTGGTAGGGAGTGAGGTGAAAAGAGGGGGGAGCGATCGCAACTTTTTGCAGCTGATTCAAAACCTCAAAGAACCTTTTAACAGCCAGCATCTGACGGTATATGTAGACAGCAGCGGTGGTGAACTGAAAAATCGTCGGCCTTTAAAGCTCTCTAGCCCAACTCAGCTCTCAAACCAAGCGGCCAATATTCCGCAAATTCCGCAACAGGTCATCAGCGGGCCTGGAGATCCGGCTGACCCATTGCGTTTAAATGTGGCCTTTCCTGGTGGACATATGCAGTATTGTCAATTTTTTGAGAAAGCCGCTAGAGAGCGTTCGTTACGTTTAATTCAGGTTTGATTGGGTAAGTTGTAGTCCGTAAGTTTACATAGAGCGGCTAAGCGTTCAGAAAATGTGAAGATTCAGCGAAAATCGAATTCGTGACTAAAAAGCAGGGTAGCTGTGCTGATACTTTTATGGGGTGATTCTCTATCAAACATATTGACTACACAAGGGAATAATAAAAAAGTTACAACTCAGGCATGGAAATCCAATTACGATGCAATCATTATCGTGCATTCATCTTTGGCTCTTCTTTCCCAATGACTTTTCTTCTCCCATACTTTGGTGGTAAGAAGGGAAATTGCCCCAACGCCCTCTTTATTGTGAAAAGGGACGAGAGGAAGCAGCAAAAAACAAATCGTTAATTTATTTAATTTTCGATCTTTCGCTATATATTTAGTTAGAAGATTCTTATTAATGCCTGCGCCGTAGGCTAGAGCTTCATAGTGACTAACAACAATCTAGCATCTAGGGTTTCTTTGATTTTATAAGGGCCATTTTTTAGATGCTAGGCAATATCATTTGGGAACGCCTGGCTCAATAGAGGTGTTGTTGATATTGATATTTATTAATGGGCACAGCTTGAAATGGGCACAACAGTGCTCTGGCCTTTGCCTCTCAAAGGCGATGTTGCGCCTGCATCGGCACTAACTCGGTACTAACTATGTTGTTGCCGAACCATTTTTTAATTTTGAGTTCTGTTGAACAAAGCAGCAGAACCCAAAATTAAAAGTTTACGCTGTCGCTAAGATATGGCTGGAATTTCATTTGTTGATATTTAGTCTCGTTAAAGTCTCATCCATTGAGATTTAGATGTTTTCTGTTTTCAAAGTGATCGTTTCAAGCTGGCTCAAAAGCGTTTTTCCAACAAATGCTTAACATCGAATCTATTCAACCTAAATGTAGATAGTGTTAAGTAATCAAATGTAACAACCAGCACTTGCCGTGGAGTTCCTATGAAAGTGGCTATATTAGCGGGTGGCCTCGGCACCCGACTATCTGAAGAGACTGTAGAAAAACCAAAGCCGATGGTAGAGGTAGGTGGCAAGCCGATTATTTGGCACATCATGATGCACTATGCCCATTATGGGTTTAGTGATTTTGCGATCGCGCTCGGCTACAAAGCAGAAGTGATTAAAAAATACATGGTTGACTACTGCTCGCTGAACAGCAACCTCACGGTGAGCTTAAAAGACGGAGAAGTGCGGCGACATGGCGGCTACACCCCTAATTGGACAGTTGACCTCATTGATACCGGGCTATACACCAACACCGGCGGACGTATTAAGCGACTCGCACCCTACGTTAACAATGAGACCTTTATGCTCACCTGGGGCGACGGCGTTTCGGATATTGATATCCATCAGCTGCTCGCTTTTCATAAGTCTCATGGCAAGCTCGCAACCATGACCGCCGTTCGCCCGCCCGCCCGATTTGGCCATTTAGACCTACAAGGCGACCAAATTATAGACTTTTCGGAGAAGCCGCAGACCCGAGAGGGTTGGATTAACGGCGCGTTTTTTGTCCTAGAGCCTCAGATATTTGACTATATCGCAGGCGATGATACAGCCTGGGAAAAAGAACCCCTAGAGCAGCTCGCCAAAGACGGCCAGCTCATGGCCTACAAGTACGATGGCTTTTGGCAATGTATGGATACATTGCGAGATAAGCGTCGCTTAGAGAGCATTTGGGCAGCGGGTAACGCCCCCTGGAAAACTTGGTCAATACCTACTGATGCGGCTTAACGTAACCGTCAAAGCAGCCGTCAAAGCAGCTGTCAAAGCAACTCCCAAAGCAGCCGTCAAAGCAGCCGTCAAAGCAACTCCCAAAGCAACTCTCAAAGCAACTCTCAAAGCAGCCGTCAAAGCAGCTGTCAAAGCAACTTTCAAAGCAATATAAATATAAGGAAGGTTTTTCTGATGCGTGTACTCGTCACCGGACATCAGGGTTATATCGGCACTGTGCTCGTTCCCATGCTACAAGCAGCAGGCCACGAAGTGGTTGGGCTAGACAGCGATCTCTATGAGCGCAGCACGTTTGGAGATAGCCTGCCCGTTATTCCTGAAATTAAAAAAGACGTTCGAGATGTCGTTGTTGAAGACTTAGTCGGATTTGAAGCGGTTTTACACCTAGCCGGACTCTCCAACGATCCGCTGGGCAACCTTAACCCCACCCTCACGCACGACATTAACTACTTAGCCACCGTTCGACTCGGTCAGCTCGCTAAGCAAGCAGGCGCTAGCCGCTATATTTTCTCTTCATCTTGCAGCAATTATGGTGCAGGTGGAGAAGATTGGCTCACCGAAGAATCGGCCTTTAACCCGGTCACGCCCTATGGCGTCTCTAAAGTGAAGTCTGAGCAAGGGTTGGCTGAGCTGGCAAGCGATGACTTTAGCCCTACCTATTTGCGCAACGCGACGGCATTTGGCGTTTCACCTCGCCTGCGGTTTGACCTAGTGCTCAATAACCTGACCGCTTGGGCCTTCACCACTGGCCGAATTTTCATCAAAAGCGATGGCACCCCTTGGCGACCGATTGTTCATATTGAAGATATTTCGCGTGCCTTTTTAGCGGCGCTGCATGCCCCTCGCGAAAAGGTACATAACGAAGCCTTTAATGTGGGTCGCAACGAAGACAACTACCAAATTAGAGAGTTGGCCGATATTGTAAAAGCGATTCTTCCAGATTGTCGGATTGAATATGCAGAAGATGCTGGCCCCGACAAGCGCTGCTATCGAGTGGACTGTAGCAAAATTAAACGTGTGCTCCCTGAGTTTGACCCGCAGTGGGATGCGACCAAAGGGGTGCAGGAACTGTACGAGGCGTACCAAAAAGTAGGGCTTACGCTAGATGAGTTTGAAGGCAATCGATATCAGCGAATTGCTCATATTAAGTCGCTGCTAGCAGAAGGCAAGCTCGGAGATGATCTGCGCTGGAGAGCATTGAGTGTAAGCCGATAGTTCTGGTCAATGTTCTCTCTTTTCGAGCAATTTCGAGCAATAAGGTAATTGAATGAATATTTCTACACCCGTTTGCCGCTCCTGCGGGAGCAGCGATCTAAAGCCCATTATCTCCTTTGGTGAGACAACCCTAGCAGATGCTCTCCTAACGGCAGATCAGCTGAATGAAACAGAATATACTGCGCCGCTAGATTTGGTGTTTTGCCCGGACTGTAGCCTAGTGCAAATTACAGTGAGCGTTCCGCCGGAGATTTTGTTTTGCCGGAACTATCCTTATTTTTCTTCGGTATCGCCTAGCCTGATGAAGCACTTTAGAGACAGTGCTGAGGCCATTATTGCCGATAGACAGCTAGACGCTAGCAGTATGGTGATTGAGGCGGCCAGCAATGATGGCTACATGCTAAAGCCCTTCGCTGAAAAAGGCATTCCGGTACTGGGCATTGACCCTGCTGATGGGCCTGCCGCAGCGGCTGAAAAAGCAGGTATTCCTACCCGCTGTACCTTTTTCTCGCAGGCATTAGCCGAACAGCTGAGTGCGGAAGGCCACTCAGCCGATGTGTTTTTAGCGAACAATGTGCTGGCTCATGTGCCGGATCTCAATGGCTTTGTCGCTGGTATGAAAAAGCTGCTCAAAGAAACCGGCGTGGCTGTCATTGAGGCACCTTACCTTGTGGATTTGGTTGAGCATGGCGAGTTTGACACCATTTATCATCAGCATTTGTGCTATTTTTCGGTGACTGCCTTAGATGCTTTGTTTAAAAGACATGGGCTGTTCTTAAACGATGTGCAGCAAACTGCTATCCATGGCGGATCGCTCAGGCTATTTGTCGCGCCGCGTGAAAATGTTCAATCTGGGGTGACTCAGCTATTGCAGCAAGAAAAAGAAAATAAGGTTGACCGGTTTGAGTATTATCAAAACTTTGCAAGCAGTGTAGAAACGATTAAGACTGAGCTGCTGACCATTTTAAAAGAGATTAAATCGCAGAACAAAACTGTTGTGGGCTATGGCGCGGCGGCTAAGGCAGCGACCATGATGGCCTATGTGGGCATTGACAGCGAACTGGTGGACTATGTGGTGGACTTAAATCCGGTTAAGCATGGGCGATATATGGGGGGAAATCATCTGCCGATTTTTGCGCCCGATAAGTTGCTAAAAGACCAACCCGACTACGTGCTGATACTAGCGTGGAACTTTGCTAAAGAGATTATGCAGCAGCAAATGGCCTACAGCGAAAGAGGCGGGCAGTTTATTGTGCCGATTCCATCGCCAACGATTGTAAAAGGAGTTCTTTAGAGTAAAAAATCGGGTTGGGAAGCCCATTGGAGAAAGGTATGAAAGTTGCTATTGTAAGTCAGCCTTGGGATACGCTAGAGGCGCCGGTAACCGCTGGATCTATTCCGATCTGGACGTATGAAACAGCTAAGCGGCTGGCAAAGGACTGTGAGGTGGTTATTTATGCTCGTCGTAACAGTGAGCAGTTAAAGCAAGCGTACGATGAAGGGGTTGAATACCGACGAGTTTCGACATGGGGTAATCGCATCGGCACTGGCATGGCCAGAACGCTCTCCCGGTTATATCGTCGGTTTCGCTACCTTAACTCGCGGCTGTACTACTTGCCTTACCCGGTACGAGTCGCCTTAGACCTAAAGCGACAGGGTTGCGATATTGTTCATATTCAAAACTTTTCGCAGTTTGTGCCAATTATTAAGGCGCTAAATCCGCATATTAAAATTGTGTTGCATATGCACTGCGACTGGCTCAGCCAGTTTGACTATCAGGTCATTGCCGATCGCATGGCGCAAATTGATTTGATGGTGGGCTGTAGTGACTATACCACCCGCCGAGTGCAGGAGCGCTTTCCACAGTTTGCGCAGTGCTGCTGCCGGGTGTATAACGGCGTAGATACGCAGCAGTTTTCTCCGGCTCCGCTGAAAGAACATTTGACAGAATCCGAAAATGACGAGCTTAAACTACTGTATGTAGGCAGAATATCTCCTGAGAAAGGATTGCATACTTTGCTGAGGGCCTTTGATCGCATTGCGGATGAGTTTCCGGCAGCGACGTTGACACTCATTGGGCCGGATTCAGCCGTCGCGCCTGAGTTTATTGCTGAGTTGAGTAGCGATCCGGTGGTGCAAAAGCTCACAGATCTTAACCCGCTGAACTACCCGAAAAATTTGCGTGAGCAGGTGCCGCAGCGGCTAAAAGACAGGGTTACCTTTATTGGCGCGGTGTCTCATTTAGAGCTACAGACATATCTTCAAGAGGCGGCGGTATTGTTGAATCCGTCACTGAGTGAGGCCTTTGGCATGAGCCTAGTAGAGGCGGCGGCCTCAGGTATTCCGGTGATTGCCACTCAGGTTGGCGGTATGACAGATGTTGTGGTTCCGGGCGAAACCGGACTGCTAGTACCTGCCGATGATCCGCAGGCACTAGCAGAAGCCATGGGTCAGTTGCTATCTGATAAAGATCAGCGTCAGCGAATGGGCCTAGCCGGTCGAGTGCGTGCGGTTGAAAAATTTTCGTGGGAGGCAATTGCTACCGATTTGGTGGGCCACTATCGAGCGCTGTTGTCACAGGAGCCACAGCAACCACAGCAACCACAGGAGCCACAGGAGCCGCAGGAGCCACAGCAGCAGGTTGTGATTGAATACGTGACAGCGCCTCAGCCTACCGATCCTGAGACAGCAAAGTCAACGGAGACGATCCAATGAGAAAACTCCTCAGAGGCCTGTATAAGAAGCGATTGAACCGAGTGATGGCCAAAAGAGAACTGACTGATCTCAGCTTTTCTGCGATGGTATTTGCGCCTCATCCTGATGATGAAACGCTCGGCTGTGGCGGCACTATTTTGCGAAAAAAGGCAGCGGGTGCGCGTGTTTACATTGTGTTTGTGACGGATGGTAGTCGATCGCATGAGGGCCTGATTCCGGAGGCGGCGCTGAAGGCTCGCCGTCAGCAAGAAGCCTTGCAGGCCGCGCAGATGTTGGGTGTTGGGCCGGAGGATGTGATTTTTTTGGGCTTTGGCGATGGGCGGCTGACGCAGGCGGTAAATGAGGCGATAGGTGAGGCAAGTATGCCGGGAGAAAGCAATGTGCTAACCCAAGTCCAGAGCTTACTGGCTACCTATACCCCGGACGAAGTGTTTGTTCCCCATCCCGAAGATCGATTGGCTGATCATACGGCGACTTATCGTGTTGCGATCGCAGCGCTACAGTCATTACCGCCAGAACGCGCTCAGTCAATTGCAGTATACGCCTACCCGATTTGGTACTGGCGGCATTGGCCCTGGACGCCACTGGGAGGAAATGGCAAGCGAGAAATGCTCAATATTTTAAAAGCGACGGTGCGCAATGGCTTAGGCACAGCTGTTTTTGAGGACTTTCAGCATTCTGTGTATGTGGGAGAGGTGCGATCGCAAAAGCAAGCAGCCCTAGCCATGCATATCTCCCAAATGCAAAGGCCCGACTCAATTCCCAACTGGTCTATTTTGAGCGATGTTGCAGGCGGTGATTTTTTAGATTGTGCAATGCAAGACTACGAAATTTTTCATAGTCCTCAAGGCGTTTTTTCTCAGCCGATTGAGAATAAACAGATTCCTCAACAGATTTCTCAACAGATTCCTCAACAGATTTCTCAACAACCGTTTGGGGAGGTCGTTTCTCCATGAACACCCCCCTGAAGATACCCAACGCTCAGCCACCCACCGTAGAGTCAGCCACGGCACTTAATCAGACGGACGGCACCCTGCTAGACGACTTTTCAACAGACTGCGCCGTTGGGAAAGTGATTGGTTCATTGAGCGCCAGCGGCCAGATACGGCAAGGTGTAGACATTGAAAATGTACTTTCGATTGACAATGGGGCGCTGCGTATTCAGCCCCTAGTGGTGCCGGGATGGGCTCGCGCGGGGATTGCCTATGGCCCTTACCCGCGCGAGCCTGGCCTGGCCTTGGGCGTGTGGCTGTTGAATGGTCACAACAACTCTGAAGGCAACGATATTAAACATTCCTTGAGAGCGCGTTTGGTGCGCTGGCTTCGAGGCATTGGCAATGAGTTTGTGGGAAAGCGGCTGTGGCGATGGGCAATGAGCCGTCATCATCGCCGTCCGGGCAGGCGGCAACTTTATCGGTGGGTGCGTAACCGCAGAGGCTGGTTGCGTACCGGCAAACTGGCAAACCTTCCCTCCAACCACCTGATGGAGAACTTGGCGGTGGGCTGGTTTTCAGAGCCGGTTCCTGCTAACCCGACCGAGACGGGCCACGCGATTGTGGTGCGGGCCGAGGGGGAGGAGATGAGTACGCTGGGTGCTCGCATATCCAATCGGCTCATGCCAGCCTTGCAAGGATTGCAAAATGTGCAGATGTATTATTTTGTGCTGCTGCGGGAGCAGGGTGCGGCTTACTATGCGGCTTCGGTGACGGGCGCTTATGGATTGAGCGCTTATCCGACTATGCGACTGTTGGGAATTGACGACCGGCTGTGCCCTGTGGGCAATGGCGCAGCCGAGCAGCAGAAAGATCAGGCCGTTTATGCGGGCCTGTATCAGGGGGCGCTCGGGCAGGTTGGGTTTCGGGCAGAAACGCGGCTGTATGGCCTCCATGCAGAAGTGCTGCCAGCGCTGAAGGTTTGGTATGGGACGGCGCAAAGTGCAGATAAGCTGGTGGGCGATGGGGAAACGCTGGAGGGCACAGCCGCAGAAGTGGGCGATCGCTGGCAGGTAATCCAAGGCAAATTCCACAAAACACCTGATGGACTAGCGGGCCTAGAAAAAACAAACCTAGCGCTGATAAAAACTGAAAACCCCACGGGTGCGATTCATGTTCGGGTGGGCGTAAGGGACGGACGTTTCAACAAAATACCGCCAAATCTGAATAACATGGCAGAGGGCGTACCAGGCTCCCATGAGCCAGCTGCACCCGTGTGCGCTCTGCTTTGGCGAACTCAAGATGAAAACAACACATGGGCATTGTGGTTAAAAGCGGGTGAGTGCCAGCTCAGGATAAAAGAAAATGCTCAATGGTCAACGGTTGCAACAGAATCTCGGTTTGGCCTGATGGCTTCTTCGGATGCTAGCGCTGGTATTAGTGCTGATATTAGTGCTGATGCTGATCAAATGAACGCCGTCCAAGTTTTAGACAATGGCGATTGCTTCAGCCTGTACCTTAACGGCAGGCTGATTTTTGACCAGTGGTTTTATGATGCAAGATTCCAAAACGAATCACAAATGGGGGTGTTGACCAGCGCTCAACACTTGCCCAGTCACCAGTCGTTCCTGTTTCAATATTTAGAATCGCACCCCCGCGATATTCCGGTTCCTGAAGCGCTTAAGTTAGGAGCACCCTGGCAACCGTCAGGGTCTCACATTTTAGTCGCCGATGACTTTGCGGGAACATCGCAAGATTTGGCTGGGCGATATAGCTCAACGGGCAATCAGCAGTGGCAAAAAAGTATCGGCAAAGGCAGCATTTGGCTCACAGGCAGCGGTAGTGCTAGGGTCAGGGCCTCATCAGAGCGGCCCAATCCGAGTCGGCTAGCCTATACAGTGGGCTGGGATAACCCTGACTTTGCCGATGTTTCGGTTGATATTACCTCACCCGGAACCGCCCGACACCAGCATGAAAGGGGCAGAGGCGGGCTGATTTTTTGGCAGGATTTGGATAACTACATTATTGTTAGCCACTGGTTAGATGATTCTTTTGGGAGCGTCGCTGTCTGTGCTTTTTTTCGCATTGATGGGTATGAGGAGCTGTATGACGCGATATGGACGAATTTAGGTAATCGGCAGGCGATCGCCTGGGGACGTTGCCACACGCACAGAATCACGTTTGACGGAGCGCGCTTTATGACTTACATCAACAACGAACCTGTACTGTATCGGTCAATGACTGATCTGTATCCGGGGGTACGGCCACTGGCGATTCATCGCGTGGGTATTGTTGCTAACTGGGATTGGGGCAACGACACAGGCAGTACTTTTAATCGGTTTGTCGCGAAAAAGTGAGCTGAAGGACTCAACAAAGCCTTGATGCTCCCGCTCTCCTTAGAGGCTGTAATGTAAGAGATACAAGAGCAACAGTAGAAACAAAACAACAGTAGAAACAAAACAACAGTAGAAACAAAACAACAGTAGAAACAAACAACCAGAGGAGTCATTGTGATGAGTCAGCAATTAGAGCCGCCCGTTAAGTATCCAACAGATCAGTCGCCAACACTGAACCAGGGAACGCTGTTGAATCGAGATAGCGTTCGGTTTGCAGCGGATGAATGCTGCCCTAACTGTGGCGCGATTGGGCTTTCGATTTTTTACGAAGTGCAGGCCGTGCCAGTGCATAGCTGCTTGATGCTCTCTACCCGTGAAGATGCGCTGAATTTTCCGTCGGGTGATGTGGAGTTGGGTTTTTGCGATCGCTGCGGATTTATCACTAATACGCTGTTCGATGCAAAGTGGTCGGCCTATGCGCCTAACTATGAAGATCAACAGAGCTTTTCACCGACGTTTAATCGCTTTGCTAAGGAGCTGGCGCAGCAGCTGATTGATCGGTACGACCTACACAACAAAGCCATTGTGGAAATTGGCTGTAGTAAAGGAGACTTTTTACATCTGCTGTGTGAGCTGGGCAACAATACTGGGGTGGGTATTGATCCGAGTGCGGTGCCAGGACGGGTGAGCAGCAGCGCGGCTGATCGGGTGACGTTGATTCAGGACTATTACTCGGAGAAGTATTCGGAGCATGTGGGTGACTTTATTTGCTGTCGCCATACGTTAGAGCATATTCAGCCTACGGCTGAGTTTATTCGTACGGTGCGTCAGTCGATTGGCGATCGCGCAGTATCGGTTGTATTCGAGATTCCTGACACTGTGCGCGTTCTGGAAGACGCCGCCTTTGAGGACATTTACTACGAGCATTGTTCGTACTTTACCCCAGGCTCACTCGCTCGCCTGTTTCGCCATTGTGGTTTTGAGGTTACCGATCTTTACCGGGCCTATGGCGACCAGTATTTACTGATTGACGCTCGCCCAGTGGCAATACCCTCTGAGACCGTTCACCCCCTAGAAGATAGCCCTGAGGAAATTGCTGCCTCGGTGCAAAAGTATATTGACCAGATTAACGGCAAGTTAGAAGGCTGGCGATCGCGCCTGACGGCTGCCCAGCAAGCCGGGAAAAAGACCGTTGTATGGGGATCAGGATCTAAGTGTGTGGCCTTTTTAACCACGCTCGACACCATCGATAAGATTCAATATGTGGTGGATATTAATCCGCATCGGCATGGCAAGTTCATTCCGGGGGTAGGCAAGCAGATTATGTCGCCAGCGTTTTTGAAGGACTATCAGCCTGATTTGGTGATTGTTATGAATGAGATTTACTGCGAGGAGATTGGTGAAATGCTCAGCAACATGGGCGTACATCCTGAAGTGATTGCTCTGTAGTGGTTGCTCTGAAGTGATTGCTCTGTAGTGGTTGCTCTGAAGTGATTGCTCTGTAAGAAAAACTGTCTGCCCAGTCCTGGTAAAACGCTGTAAAACTCTCATCGCTATCTGCCCTTATGACCTGCCCCGTTTGCCATTGTTCTGAGCCTGATATTTTTATTGAGCTGTCTAACCTGCCGATTTATTGCAATTTGCTGTGGAATAGTCGGCAGGAGGCGATCGCATGCCCTAAGGGCGATATTCATTTGGCCTTTTGCAAGTGTTGTGGCGCTATTACCAATACCGCGTTTGATCCGGATAAGCTGGGCTACTCTCAAGACTATGAAAACTCGCTGCATTACTCTAGCCGGTTTCAAGCTTATGCCCAGGCGCTAGCCGAGCGCCTAGTGGCGAAGCATCAGCTGTATGGCAAAACGATTATTGAAATTGGCTGCGGTAAGGGAGACTTTTTGGTGTCGCTGTGTGAGTTGGGCAACAACCGGGGCGTTGGGTTTGACAACAGCTATGCTGAGCGGCCTGAGCATGTGGCGATGGGGGCTCAAGTTAAGTTCATTCAAGACTTTTATTCTGATAAGTATGCTGAGTATCAGGGTGATTTGCTGTGCTGTCGGCAGGTGCTAGAGCATATTCAGCGGCCGGGAGATTTCTTGCGATCGCTCTATCAAACCCTCTCTCTCAAAGCGGTTTTACCCATCGCAGAGCCTCAGCCCAATGGCTCAGAAACCGCTGTGTTTTTTGAGGTGCCCAATGCCCTGTACACCTTTAGAAACATGATGATTTGGGACATCATTTACGAGCACTGCACCTACTTTACGCCGATTTCTTTGCGCTATGTGTTTGCGGCGGCAGGCTATCGCAGTCATGAAGTGTTAGAAGAGTTTGGCGGACAGTTTATTAGTATTGAAGCCAGTGTCGAATCCAGTATCGAATCCAGTATTGAAACCAGTGCCCAATCGCTCGCTATCCAAGCGAAATGCCCTCCTGCGGTTAATGCAGAAGAGTTGGCCCAGCTATCTGAGGATATTGCTCAGTTTAAGGCTCGGTTTGAGTCGCAGATGGCGCGCTGCCGCGAAAGCTTGAGCCAGCGGTTTGAGCAGGGCAAAAAAGTCGTGATTTGGGGTGCGGGGTCTAAGGGGGTTACGTTTTTGAATCTGTTGAACTTGCAGGATGAGGTGGAGTACGCGGTGGATATTAACCCTCGTAAGCATGACAAGTTTATTCCTGGCACGGGTCAGCAGATTGTGACGCCTGATTTTATGGAAACCTATCGGCCTGACGTGGTGATTGTGATGAATCCGCTGTATCAGCAGGAAATTCAGGAGACGTTGGCGCAAATGAAGCTGCATCCGGAGATATTGACGACGGAGCAGTTTGCTTAGTCGCCCCCTTGCTGGCGGGAATCGGCTTCAGATATTGAGCCTGAAGGTGACTTGTTGATTTGTTTATTGCGCGGATTGCAGGTGCTCGTTACCTTATAGGTAATGACGTTTGGACATTGCGCTATGTTTTTTCCTTTTTGTTACGGGCCTAGTCACAACTGCGATTCAGACTATAAGCAGTACAAGCTAAAACGGCTCAAAGCTATTCGCGATTTTTTAGAGGCGCGGCTGGCTGCGACCAATGCGGAGATTGAAACCGTAGAAAGACAGATGGCGACCTCGGTGAGTGCTGAGGCTCGCTAAAAGGTCAAACTGGGCTGACTGCTATTCAACCTCACTACTCACGCAAACTACGCCTCTACCTGGCTCTAGCTAGAGGCGTGCTGAAGTAACTTAAGCGCCCACCTCTATAGCCCCTCCAAAGCCCCTCCAACCTATGTCACCCACATCAAGTAGTAGACGACGATTTTTAAAGTATTTTGCAGGCAGCGGTTTTACTACAGTTGCTTTTGGCTGGATGAATTGGCAAGCGATGTCCTTAACGGGAGAATCTGCTGTTGCTGCTGGCTCAATAGATTTGGATGACTTTTGTCTCAAGTATCCTTTTAACTCGCGGTGTGAGGATTATCTACCGGGCACGCAGGCCCTAACTGAGGCCGATGAGCCCTATTTGGCAGCGGCGACTTTGGCGACGGCAACGGCAGGCGATCGCCTCCTGGCAAAAGGCTTAGATGACCCTGCTTATCTAGTCATTGAATCGGGGCCTAGCATTGCAGATTATGGCATTAGCGCCATCTGTACCCATTTGGGGTGTGTCGTGAATTGGGATGAGGCGGCGGAGTCGTTTATTTGTCCGTGCCATGGCTCAAAGTTTGATGCTTTTGGCGAAGTGACTAACGGGCCTGCGGCGCGATCGCTCCCTTTGGTAACCGTGGTGGTTAAGGACGATCAGATTCGCCTGTTAAACCAAGAACCTAGCCGTTAGGTTCTGGTAGGCCCGTCAAACGCACTCACTAAACGCACACACAGCTATTGGTAAGCGCCTTTTGTACCAACACAACCATTTTGTCAATGTCAAAAGGCTTACGGATGAAGCCATCTGCACCGGCTGCTAGGGCGACTTCCTCATTGATGTTGTCGTCGGCAGTCACTAGAAAAATGGGGATGTAGGGCAGGTTTTTATTTTGGCGAATGCGGCGTGTCACTTCGTAGCCATCCATTCCCGGCATCATGACATCTAGCAAAACCAAGTCAGGCGGCGTTTGCTCAACCGCGTCTAACGCAGCGATTCCATTATCTACACAGGTTAAATCGTAGTTCTCCTGCTCCCCGAGAATGACATCCATTAAAAAAAGATTATCGGGTATATCATCGACCACCAAAATCTTATTGTGACGATTATCAGGTGTTGAACAAGCGTAATGGCTCATAGCAAAAGCAGCATAGGAACTAGGATAACTACAGTAGTGACCGAAGTAAGGGACAAAAGTTAAGTAGCAGAAGGAACAGAAAAGGCAATAGAGCTTGCGGTCATTTCTCTCGGCTCTTTCTGTGGCTCTCTTTTAGATAATCTGCTTCTGATGGCTTTTGATAAGTATATAAATAACGTAGATTTCATGGTGGAGCTTAATGATTAATTTAGTAAATCTCAGGCTTTGTCAAAGGACATTACCAGCGTAACCACAGCGTTTAAAGATTATCTATGGCTATGGTTCAGAGTGTCTCTATACCTATAGATAGGTTGTTGACTAAAGCGACTTGTCATATGCACCCCGTTCAGCTACATTCGGCATCTGCCTCAGCGTGATTGATAGCCTTTCAGCCGTTGCCGCGTTATCTTGCTTCTACCTCGTTTGACCGGCTTCATCTGACTATAGGTAGAGATGCTCCTGTAGTAATAGCCCGAGAATAGATACCTTCTGCAAAATTGTACGTCTGCGGCTGAGGATGGTTGAAATGACTGGATGGATAGATAGGCTGCCTCGATGGCTAGCATGGGAGCTGGCTATTCCGCTGACGCTGTTGAACCTGTGGTTGCTGCTTCAGGCTGTTCAGTACTTTCAAACGATTATTACTGTTTTTATTGTTGCGATTTTACTGGCCTTTTTGCTGGACTATTTGGTTTGCCTGATGGCTGATAGGGGCATTGCGCGGGGCTATGGTGTGCTGATTATTGTTGTGTTGGTGCTGGGCTTGCTGGTAGTGGGTGGGGTTGCGATCGCGCCTATTTTAATTCAGCAAGTCACTGACCTAGCGACCCATCTGCCGAGCTGGCTGGCTGCTGGTAGCCAACAGCTAGAAGTGCTCGATCAGCAAATAGACAAGCTAGAAGCGACAGAAACCCTGGATATGGGCGATTTGACCACGCAAGTGACTGAGCTGCTGCCGGTGAACTTGCAGCTGTTGCCCGGTCAGCTGCTGAACTTTTTGTTGGGCTTTGCCGATCGGCTGCTGGAGGTATTTTTAACTGCCGTCCTCACCTTGTATTTGTTGCTGTATGGCAAAGCGTTTTGGCAGGAGGTGTTTGACTGGTTGCCTGCGCGGTCGGGCGAGCAAGTGAGCAGTGCCCTGGCTGCACAGTTTAAGAACTACTTTTTTGGTCAGGCGGTTGTGGCGGCGATTATGAGCGCTGCGCTGGCAGTGATTTTTTTCCTGCTTCAGGTTCCTTTTTGGCTGGTGTTTAGCCTGGTGATTGGCCTTTCGGTGCTCATTCCTTTTGGCGACCTGCTCGCGACCCTCGCGATTAGCCTATTTGTGGGTGCTAACGACCCTTGGCTAGGGGCTGAAGTGTTCGCGGCCTGCATCATTACCGACCAGATTGTTGACAATGTGTTTACGCCGCGCATTTTGGGTGATGCGGTGGGCCTGAATCCGGTGTGGGTGCTGCTTTCACTGTTGGTAGGCGCGCAAACAGGCGGGCTGTTGGGCGTGGTGATTGCCGTGCCGCTGGCCGGAACTTTTAGGCAGCTTATCAGCGGCTTAAGGCTAAAAGATGGAGAGATCGCGATGCCTACGCTAGCGCCTGTAAATAAGCCTTAACGGCATTGGCAAAGCCGAGTTCTAGCGCATCTGCGACTAGCGCGTGGCCGATAGAGACTTCTAGCAGGTTGGGAATGTTTTTAAACTTTGGCAAGTTTTCAAGGTTTAAGTCATGTCCGCCGTTAATGCCTAGTCCGAGGGCTTGGGCACATTCTGCGGCTTGCCGGTAAGTTTCAAAGCTTTGGTCGCCGTTGCCTTGGCGGTAGGCGGTGGCATAGGGTTCGGTATATAGCTCAATTCTCTCGCATCTCAGGGTTGGCACTTGCGAAATTTGTTCTATATCGGGGTCCATAAACACGCTCACTCGGCATCCGAGCTGTTGGAGTTCTGCAATGATGGGTTTGAGTTGTTCGCCGTCTTTGGCAATGTTCCAACCGTGGTCGGAGGTGTTTTGAGTGGGGTCATCGGGTACGAGGGTGCATTGGTGGGGGCGCACTTCGCGAATAATGTCCATAAACGGAGATTCTAGCGGGTTGCCTTCGATGTTGTATTCAATGGTGGGATGCTGTTTGAGCAGTGCGGCTAGGTCGTATACATCGGTGCGGCGAATGTGGCGTTCGTCGGGTCTGGGATGTACGGTGAGCCCATGTGCGCCTGCTGCGATGCTAATTTCGCCCATTTTTACAATGCTGGGGATGGTGAGCGGGCGGGCGTTGCGCAGCAGAGCGACTTTGTTGAGGTTAACGCTGAGGTGGGTCATGCGATCGCAAGGCTCCAGAACAAAAAAATCAAAAAACAGCCGAATCCCAGTTTATGACAAAAGTTTATGACAAAACCAGCCTGTAGGGGCAAAGCCTACGCTTAAAAGGTCAGCTTGGCAGGGTGTTGCGGGTGATGGCTTGTATTGTAGAGTGCTTGCCGGTGGTAATGGCGGCCAAAATTCCTTGCCGTATGGCGTATACTTGCGAAAAGTTGCCCAAAAAAGTCCTGAATAAAGCCCTGAGTATCTTATGCCTTTGATTGAGAGCGCTATTGGCGGCATTGCCGTTGCGATATTTGACCAGGCAATAAAGGCCGGTAAGTATGCTACGAAAGAAATCAGAGGGGCTTATGACGATGTTCAGCATCAGCAGCGGGTCATCGCTGCGGCAAATGCCTATATTGACAATTACTTTAACCGGCATTGTCAGATTAAAATTATGCCGGGGCTAATGAAAGAGCCTTTGAGCTTGGAGTCTATTTATACAGATGTTAAGTTGCTGAATGAATCAAGTATCGGCGCTTTTGCTGATGCTGGAGAGTTAGAAAGCACGTACCGAAAAAAGGGGAAACGTAGTTTTGGGAACAGTGATGCCGAGCGCGTTAGCGGGATTGAGATTGCTAACCGCGAGCCGTTTTTAACGGTGTTGGGTGGGCCAGGGATTGGAAAGTCTACCTTTTTGAGAAAGATTGGATTGGAGGCACTTAAGAAGGGGGGAAGCATTGAGCGGGAGTGTATTCCTGTTTTTTTGGAGCTGAAGAAGTTTAGAGAAGAAACTGTTGATATTAAGCAGAAGATCGTTGAAGAGTTTAATATCTGTAAGTTTCCAGCAGCGGAAGCTTTAGTAGAGTCCGCGTTAGAGCAAGGAAAACTTTTGGTGCTATTCGATGGCTTGGACGAAGTGCCGTCGAAAAATCTGAACAGAGTGATTGAAAACATAGAAGACTTTGTAGATAAGCACGACAAAAATAGATTTGTTGCCTCTTGTCGTGTTGCCGCTTATCGCAGCAGCTTTCGTCGCTTTAAAGATGTCACGATTGCCGAATTTGACAATGAGCAAATAGAACAGTTTATTCGTCGGTGGTTTAGCGCACCAGAAGACCAAGTACTAGAGACGGCAACCAAGTACTTGGAACTGCTGAACCAAAAGGAACATAAGGCCACTAAAGAACTGGCGCAGACTCCCCTCCTGCTGACGTTTTTGTGCTTACTGTACGACCGTAAGCAAATGCTGCCTAGCAAGCGCAGCACGCTGTACGGTCGGGCGTTGGATATTATTTTAGATGAGTGGTCGGCGCAAAAGCGTTTGGAAAGAGACCCCATTCACGAACGGCTCAATCCTGACCTAGAAAAGATACTGCTGGCTGAGATAGCCTATGAAAGCTTTAGTCAGGATCAGCTGTTTTTCTCTAAGGAAGTGATTACCAAGCGCATCGCTAGCTTTCTTGCTGACACGCTGGAAAATCCCAAGTATTTAGATGCTGATAAAGTATTGACCGCAATTGAGGTGCAGCAAGGCATTTTAGTGGAAAGGGCAACCGATGCCTACTCCTTTTCGCATCTGACCTTGCAGGAGTATTTAGCGGCGCTGCATATTGTAGAAAACCAGCTTGAAGGAGAACTGGTTAGTGAGCATCTTTTTGAAGAAAGTTGGCGTGAGGTCTTTTTGCTTGTCTCAGGACTGATGGGCAACCGGGCTTTGCAATTACTGACTGCGATGGAACGGAAGACGCGGGCTTACATTGAACCCCATGATAAGTTGAAAAATTTAGTGCAGTGGGCAGCGGTTAATAAAGTAGGGGAATCTAAGCTGTATGAACGAGCGATAATGCTAGCGATCACCAGAGCCAAACTCATGGACAGCGCCTTCAACAACGTCACTGCCAACAACGTCACTGTCAGCGCTAGATATATTGCTAGAGACATCGCTTTAGCCTTCGCCGGAGCCTACACTAAAGCTATCGAAGCTGCCTTTGACAATGCTATCTTTAGCGCTAGAACCAACGCCAAAGCGAGAGCCAGGACACTCTTTAGCTCCCGAGTCGGTTGTATGGTCAGTGAAAGTGCCAGTGCCTTCGCCGAGGCAAGTGCCAGTGATCATCATTTCTTAAATGCATTGTCTATGCTAACAATTGGTGGTAAGCTGTCGAGCCACGAGAAAAATATTCCAAACGTTGATGCGCCATCTGAAGCCTGGCAAAACTGGGTTGAACAGTTGGAGCTCATTTGGCTAGCAGCGTTTGAACTTACCCAAGACGCTGTTACTTTTTCTGAAGCAGAAGCAGAAGTGCTAAGAAACTACCTCTATGCCACTGAGCTACTTATCCACTGCAAAGAATCTGCCATTCGCGTTTCGCGCAGTGAGTGGGCGGCGCTAGAGGCTCGGTTGCTTACCATTTAGCCCTGCCCTGCTCAGCTATTGTATTTATCTACCTACTAGGCTCCCCATTGCCTTATCGCTGCCTTCTCCGCCTATACCTGACATCAAAGGCTTGATGCTCAAGCTGCTCGCACTCATCGCCGCGCGACATTCATAAGCTCATTTGTAAGATCTTCTCTTAGCCGAGCGACATTGATCGGTTCATCTGTGAGATCCGCTTCTGGCTGAGCGACATTGATGGGTTCATTTCCCAGTTCTGTTTCTAGTCGAGTGGCATTTATTCATGCATTTGATAGGTTCTGCTTCTAGTTGAGTGGCATTTATTCATGCATTTCTCAGTTCTGCTTCTAGTCGAGTGGCATTTATTGATGCATTTCTCAGTTCTGCTTCTAGTTGAGTGACATTTATTGATGCATTTCTCAGTTCTGCTTCTATGCGAGTGACATTTGTTGATGCATTTGTAGGTTCTACTTCTATCCGAGTGGCATTGATTGATGCGTTTCCTAGTTTTACTTCTAGTCGAGTGGCATTGATTGATGCATTTCTTAGTTCTGCTTCTATCTGAGTGGCATTGGTTTATGCATTTCCCAGTTTTGCTTCTATCTGAGTGGCATTGGTTTATGCATTTGTAAGATCTACTGCTTGCTAAACCGCTTTTGCGCGAGCTTTAGTCTGAGAGCGACGGTGCAATCGGCCTTGTGTTGCCTCAGTAATGCCTAACTATTTGGCAGGAGAGGACGCTAGCCGAGCCCGTTAGAAAAAACATGCAGCCGTCATTTTTATAATATGTAACGCAAAAAAGTAAGCTTTGTTACTTAAAAAAACTAGAACTGATACCAACGATACAGAAAATAATTTTTAAGAGTAGTTCGACATTTTTTATATGTATTCAAAATAACAGAATCAGTAGAATTGAGTACTCAACAAGTCGCTTATTAAACATGTACTCAGTCGCCTGAATCCCCCTAAGTGAAAGCACTGTAGCTGAGTACAGTAATTATCGGAGGGGGGCAGAAAAATGCCAGCGCAAGAATCGAAAAATACCCGTACCCTGTGCAGCAAAAAAGATCTTTTCCCCACTTTGCAAGGCCTCTAGCAAATGAGTGCAACGGTAATCATTCAATAAATCCTACCGAGCTAGCGTTTTTAGTCACTTTTTTAGCCCCTGCTATAACTTTTTCATCGACGAGCACCTAAGTCTTCCAAATCGTAAGACCTTATCAAGCATTCGCTCCTAGAGTGAGTGAAATTAACTAAAGCGCAACGTCAACTTTGGCTCGGTTAGAGCTTTTTTTACCCTCGACGCTTTGCCCTTTAGCTTTCAAAAACGCTGAGCCCTGCAAGATTTAGTCCCGCTTTGAAAGGCTCCCAACCCCCAGGTGCTCCGTCGATACACTCTATTTCTCTTACGACTCGTCATGGTGTTGTACAACTCCCAAATCTAACTCGTACAACACCACTTCCTCCCTCTTTCTTATCCCTCTTTCTTCCCCCTTTCTCTTTCTTCCCCCTTTCTCTCTCTCCCACACTCCCCACTCCCCACTCCCCATTTCCCCACTCCCCCATATCTTTACCACCCACAAACCAATGACGCCGCCACCCACCGCCCTTACCGCCGCGCCAACAACCTCCGGCCACAACGTCGTCGCTCCTACAGCCCCTCAAGCCAAAGGCAGTAAGCCTGGCGGCTGCGGCTGTAGCCCCAAAAACGAAGTCGCCGTGAGTGACTCGCTCAAAGCCCGGATTGAAAACCATCCCTGCTACAGCGAATCAGCACACCACCACTATGCTCGCTTGCATGTTGCCGTTGCCCCTGCTTGCAACATTCAGTGCAACTTTTGCAATCGCAAGTACGACTGTGCAAACGAGAGTCGGCCTGGCGTGGTAAGCGAACTCCTCACCCCCGAAGAAGCCGCTCATAAGGCACTGGTGGTTGCAGGCAAAATTCCTCAAATGTCGGTACTGGGCATCGCTGGCCCTGGCGACCCGCTAGCAAACCCCGAAAAAACCTTTCGCACCTTTGAATTAGTCGCCGAGCAAGCACCCGACATTAAGCTGTGTTTGTCTACCAATGGGTTGATGCTGCCTGACTATGTAGATCGCATTAAAGCGCTCAATGTGGATCATGTCACTATCACTATTAATATGGTCGATCCGGCCATTGGCGAGAAAATTTATCCCTGGGTGCATTATCGCCGCAAGCGCTATCGCGGTATTGAAGGGGTGAAAATTTTACACCAGCGGCAAATGGAAGGCTTAGAAATGCTGAAAGAAGCCGACATTTTGTGCAAAGTGAACTCCGTGCTCATTCCCGGCATTAACGATGAGCATATGCCAGCCGTGAACCAGGCAGTGAGAGAACGCGGCGCATTTTTACACAATATTATGCCGTTGATTTCAGCGCCCGAACATGGCACCTACTTTGGCCTAAACGGTCAGCGTGGCCCCACCCCTACAGAACTCAAAGCCGTGCAAGACAAATGCGCTGGCAATATGAAAATTATGCGCCACTGCCGTCAGTGTCGGGCCGATGCCGTGGGCCTATTAGGTGAAGACCGCAGCCAGGAATTCACCAAAGACAAGTTTATGGACATGCCGGTAGACTACAACGCCAAAAAGCGAGAAGCCGTTCGTTTGGATATTAAACAAAAAGAAGCTGCGATCGCTCAAAGAAGAGAAGCCGCTGCTGAAAAAGTCGCCAACAGCCAAGCCGCTGAAACTTTAGCCGACTCTCCTAAAGTCCTCGTAGCAGTCGCTACCAAAGGCGGCGGCCTAGTGAACCAACACTTTGGCCATGCCAAAGAATTCATGATTTACGAAGTAGATGCCGCCACGGTTAAGTTCATCGGTCATCGCAAAGTTGCCGACTACTGCCAAAGCGGCTATGGCGAAGCCGCAACCCTCACCGGCATCATTGAAACTATTGCCGACTGCCGAGCCGTACTCGCCGCCAAAGTCGGCCCCTGCCCCACCAAAGATCTGCAAAAAGCAGGGCTCTTTGTGGTTGAAGCCTACGACGTTATCGAAGCCGTCGCCCGAGAGTTTTACAACGAGCATGTTTTAACCACCGTTTATGTATAGATGAGGGCCTTATAGATGAGGGCCTAAGAACCATGCATTCAACCAAACAACCAAACAACCAAACCCTCGCCCCTGATATATCGCAACAAATCTTCTATCGCCCTAAAGAAATCGCCTTGAAGAAATAGACCTATCAAAAAGGAACCGAATCATGGCCTACACCATCACCGACAAATGCATTGGCTGCCAACGCTGCGTCCCCAACTGCCCCACCAACGCCATTGAACGGGATGGTGCAACCTTTCGGATCAACGCCGACCTATGCAACAACTGCAAAGGCTTCCACAGCATTCCACAATGCTGGGCCGTATGCCCCACCGACCAAGGTTGCGTTTCTCTTTCAGCCGGTAGCAGCTCATTTACCCTTGGCAACGCCCTAGAAACCTCAACAGACTACTGGAAAGCATGGCTCGCCGCCTACAACCAAAGAGTCTCACGCCTCAAACACTCCCCCGAATCCGACTACTGGCACGACTGGTTTAACAGCTACTCCCAAACCCTCAAAAAACTCCAAACCCCCAACCCCGCCAACACCCCCTAGTCCCCATCTTCTATTCCCCACTCCCCACTCCCCCTTCTTCCCTCGGAGACGCCCAATGGTCATTTACTTAGACAACAACGCCACCACCCAAATAGACCCCATTGTTTTACAAACGATGTTGCCCTACCTGAGTGACTTCTACGGCAATCCGTCTTCCATGCATCGCTTTGGCGGCCAAGTCGGCGCGGCCCTTCAAGACGCCAGAGCCCAAGTTGCCGAACTTCTGGGCGCAGAAACCACCGAAATTGTGTTCAACAGCTGCGGCAGCGAAGGCAACAACACGGCTATTCATGCGGCCCTTGCCGCCCAGCCCGAAAAACGCCACATCGTAACAACCGCCGTAGAGCATCCCGCCATCCTTAATGTGTGCAAGCATTTAGAGAAAAAAGGCTATACCGTCACTTACCTATCGGTAGATGGGCGCGGCCAGCTTGACCTGATGGAAGTAGAAGCCGCAATTACAGGCGGCACCGCTTTGGTCACCACCATGTATGCCAACAACGAGACCGGGGTGATTTTTCCGGTAGAACAAATTGGCGCGATCGCCAAAGAATGCGGTGCCACCTTCCATGTCGATGCCGTTCAAGCCGTCGGCAAAATCCCCATCAACCTTAAAAACAGCACCATTGATCTGCTCACCCTTTCGGGCCACAAACTCCATGCCCCCAAAGGCATTGGTGCCCTCTACATCCGTCGCGGCTTCCGCTTTCGTTCATTCATTTTGGGCGGCCATCAAGAACGGGGTAGAAGAGCCGGAACCCCCAACGTCGCCAGCATCGTCGCCCTGGGCAAAGCCGCAGAAATCGCCCAACAACACCTGCAAACCCTAGACTCCTCCAATCCCTTAAACAATCCAGAACGCCAGCTCAGAGACTTATTAGAACAACAAATTTTAGCCACCATTCCCAACTGCGCCGTCAACGGTGGCGGCACCCATCGCCTACCCAACACCACCAACATCGGCTTCAAATATATCGAAGGCGAAGCCATCCTGTTCATGCTCGACAAACACAGCATCTGCGCCTCTTCTGGATCAGCCTGCTCCTCCGGCTCTCTCGATCCCTCCCATGTACTCACCGCCATGGGCCTGCCTTACACCATCCTCCACGGCTCCATTCGCTTTAGCCTCTCCCGCTTCACCACCGAAACCGACATTCAACAAGTCCTCACCGTCCTCCCCACCATTGTTGAAAAACTCCGAGCCATGTCCCCCTTCAACAGCGACGACTCCACCTGGCTCCAAAGCCGCACCCTAACCCCCACCCCCACCTAACCCCCTCTCCCTCTTCCCTCTTCCCTCTTCCCTCTTCCCTCTTCCCTCTTCCCTCTTCCCTCTTCCCTCTTCCCTCTTCCCTCTTCCCCCATTCCCCATTCCCCACTCCCCATTCCCCACTCCCCATTCCCCATTCCCCATTCCCCATTCCCCATCCCCCCTCCACCCCCGAAACTACCATGTGGGACTATTCCGAAAAAGTACTCGACCTCTTTTACAACCCCGTCAACCAAGGGGCGATCGCAGACCCTAACGAACCCGATGTGGCCGTTGTCTTTGGTGAAGTTGGCAGCATTGCCTGCGGTGATGCCCTCAGACTGCATCTTAAAATTCAACAATCTACAGAGATCATTCAAGATGCAAGATTCCAAACCTTTGGCTGCACGAGTGCGATCGCCTCTTCCTCTGCCCTAACCGAAATCATCAAGCAAAAAACGCTCGACGAAGCCCTACATATCACCAACAAAGACATTGCCGACTACCTCGGCGGCCTCCCCGAAGCCAAAATGCACTGCTCCGTCATGGGCCAAGAAGCCCTCGAAGCCGCCATTTACAAATATCGCGGCATTGAAGTTGAGCAGCATGACGACGACGATGGCACCCTCATTTGTGCTTGCTACGGCATCTCCGAGCCTCGCATTCGCCGCGTCATTATCGAAAACGATTTAACCACCGTTGAACAGGTTACTAACTATGTCAAAGCAGGCGGCGGCTGTGGCTCTTGCCTAGCAGGCATCGAAGATTTGCTCATAGAAGTTCAGCAAGAAAGAGTCGCCCTCTCCCAAAGAGTCACCGCCGAAGTCGCGGCTACACCGCTCAGCCCCATTCAGAAAATTAACCTCATTCAACAGGTTCTTACCGAAGAGGTTCGGCCCATTTTACTCGCCGACGGCGGTGATATTGAACTTTACGACGTTAGCGGCGATGTCGTCAAAGTATCTCTCAAAGGTGCCTGCGGCGGCTGTGAAAGCAGCACCGTAACGCTAAAGAATTCAATTGAGACTAAGTTGCGATCGCGCGTTTCCCCCACGTTAACTGTCGTAGAAGCCTAACGCTTACACCCCCTCATCCCCAGACCCCCTCTTAACCCATGGACATCCTCCACCCCACCCCCACCGTTGAACGTTCTCCTCCGATTTCATGTGAACTGTTCAATATATCGTTCAATTCATTACTTTCGTTACAAACTTAGGAGACTTTTGACTTATGAGACAAATTGCATTTTACGGCAAAGGCGGTATCGGCAAATCCACTACGTCGCAAAACACCCTTGCAGCTATGGCCGAGAAAGGCCAGCGGATCATGATTGTAGGCTGTGACCCCAAAGCAGATTCCACTCGCCTCATGCTTCACAGCAAAGCTCAAACCTCCGTGCTACAGTTGGCTGCCGAACTCGGCGCGGTTGAAGATGTCGAACTTGACCAAGTGCTGCAAGTAGGCTATCGCGGCGTTAAGTGCGTCGAATCCGGTGGTCCTGAACCCGGTGTCGGCTGCGCTGGTCGAGGCATTATTACCGCAATCAACTTCCTTGAAGAAGAAGGCGCTTATGAAGACCTCGACTTCATTTCCTATGACGTACTAGGAGACGTGGTTTGCGGCGGTTTTGCCATGCCCATTCGCGAAGGCAAAGCCCAAGAGATCTACATTGTTGTTTCAGGTGAAATGATGGCCATGTACGCGGCCAACAACATTGCCCGAGGCGTACTAAAGTATGCTCAGTCTGGCGGTGTCCGCCTCGGCGGCCTAATTTGCAACAGCCGCAATACCGACCGAGAAATCGAACTCATCGAAGCCTTGGCTGAAAAGCTCAACACTCAAATGATTCACTTTGTCCCTCGCGACAACGTGGTTCAACATGCTGAGCTACGCCGGATGACGGTAAACGAATATGCACCCGAAAGCAAGCAAGCAGGCGAATACGCTGAACTCGCTAACAAAATCATCAACAACAAAAAACTCACCATCCCAACACCCATCACCATGGACGAACTAGAGGAGCTAATGATTGAATTTGGTATTCTCGATAGCGACGAGAAGTATCAAGAAGCCATCGCTGCTGGGCCTGTCGCAGCGACTGTATAAAAGTCGTAAAGAAGCCAGCCGTGATTTCTATCGGGGCTAAGCGAGCCCATGGCCTTAGCCCCCCTTATCTCCAACATCAAGCTACCTACAACTATTCCCTACAACTCTTGAGAGGGCATTATGACTACTGTAGAAGATAGAAAAAATCTGATCGGAGAGGTTTTAGAAGCCTATCCCGACAAAGCCAAAAAGCAACGATCCAAGCATCTTGGCACCAAAGAAGAAAACGCTTCCGACTGCGGCGTTAAGTCCAACAAAAAATCTGTTCCGGGGGTTATGACAACCCGTGGCTGCGCCTATGCCGGTGCAAAAGGCGTGGTTTGGGGGCCAGTGAAAGACATGGTTCACCTCAGCCATGGCCCAGTTGGCTGCGGCTACTACTCTTGGTCGGGTCGCCGCAACTACTACGTCGGTACGACCGGGGTAGATACCTTTGGCACCATGCAGTTCACTTCCGACTTTCAAGAACGAGATATTGTATTTGGCGGTGACAAAAAGCTCGCCAAAATTATTGACGAACTCGAAGAACTCTTTCCCCTGAGTCAGGGCACCACCATTGAATCAGAATGTCCTGTGGGTTTGATTGGTGATGACATTGAAGCCGTTGCCAAGGCCAAAGCCAAGGAAACCGGTAAGCCAGTGGTTCCGGTACGCTGCGAAGGATTCCGAGGCGTTTCTCAGTCGCTGGGCCACCACATTGCAAACGACACCGTGCGCGATTGGGTATTGCCCAAGGCCGACGAATATCGCAAGTTGCCCAACGGCTTTGAGTCTGGCCCGTATGATGTCAACATTGTTGGTGACTACAACATTGGGGGTGACGCTTGGCCCAGCCGCAAGCTATTAGAAGATATGGGCCTTCGGGTAATCTCTCAGTTCTCGGGAGATGGCTCCTTTAATGAAGTGGTGATGGCCCCCTTGGCCAAGCTCAACCTAATTCACTGCTATCGCTCCATGAACTATATCTGCCGCTTCATGGAAGAAAAATACGGCATTGGCTGGCTAGAGTACAACTTTTTTGGCCCGTCAGAAATTGCGCAATCTCTGCGGAAGATTGCAGCACAGTTTGACGAAACCATTCAGGCCAAAGCCGAAGAAGTCATTGCTGAAAACGAAGCCCGAATGGAGAAAATCATTGCCAAGTACCGGCCTCGCCTAGAAGGTAAAACAGTGATGATGATGGTGGGTGGACTGCGCCCCCGGCACATCATTCCAGCCTTCAAAGATTTGGGCATGAAGGTAATTGGCACAGGCTATGAGTTTGGCCATGCTGACGACTACAAGCGCACAGCTGACTATGTTGAAGAAGGTACGCTAATTTATGACGATGTTAGCGGTTATGAGTTTGAAGAGTTTGCCAAAAAGCTCAACCCTGATTTGATCGCCGCTGGCATTAAAGAAAAGTACGTTTTCCAAAAGATGGCCTTGCCCTTCCGCCAGATGCACTCTTGGGATTATTCCGGCCCTTATCACGGCTATGACGGCTTTGAAGTCTTTGCACGGGATATGGATATGGCCATCAACAATCCTACCTGGGCATTGATCAAAACCCCCTGGGAGAAGTAAGCCCATTTCTCCTTTCTCTTTGTTAATCATTACTTTGAAAAAGACCTTCTCTTCACTCTTTTCTTCCAACTTCTCTTCAAAAGGAGAGCATCATGACTGATAATCTTGAAAACACTCAAAATGCCACGAATAAAATCGCTGAACCTGGAAAAATTCTGGATCACTTTGATTTATTTGGCACCGACGAATATCAGGAGTTGTTTGCCGACAAGCGCCAATTTGAAGGCGCTCACAGCCCCGAAAAAGTGGCTGAAGTCGCTGAATGGACCAAATCTTGGGAATATCGCGAAAAGAACTTTGAGCGTACTTCTTTAACGGTGAACCCGGCCAAAGCTTGCCAGCCCTTGGGCGCATTGTTTGTTGCTTCTGGCTTTGAAGGCACATTGCCCTACAGCCACGGTTCTCAGGGCTGCGTTGCCTATTTCCGCTCTCACCTCACCCGCAACTACAAAGAGCCCTTTCAGGCTGTGTCATCTTCTATGACCGAAGATGCCGCTGTTTTTGGCGGGCTCAGCAACATGAAACAGGGCCTAGAAAATTCTTATAACCTGTATAAGCCCAAGATGATTGCCCTGTGTACCACCTGCATGGCAGAAGTGATTGGCGATGACCTGGGCTCCTATGTGACGACCGCTAAGCAAGATGGCCATATCCCGACCGATTTGCCGGTGCCTTTTGCCCATACGCCTAGCTTTGTCGGCTCCCATATCACCGGATACGACAACATGCTCAAGAGCATTTTGGACACGCTCACGAAAAATAAAAAAACAGAAACCACCAACGGTAAGTTCAACTTTAACCTGGGCTTTGACCCTTACATCGGCAATATTCGCGAGCTAAAGCGAATTTTAGGCCTCTTTGGGATTGACTACACCATTTTGTCAGACAACTCAGATACGTTTGACTCGCCGAATACGGGTGAGTTTAAGATGTATAACGGGCTGACCACCCTAGAAGCAACGGCTGATGCCATCAATGCTGAAGGCACCTACTTTTTTCAAAAGTACACGACGCCTAAAACGCAGGAGTACATCACCACCGACTGGGCGCAAAAAACCTACAACTTCCGGCCCTTTGGCATTCAGGGGACCGATGAGTTCTTAATGAATTTATCAGCGGTGACCGGCAAGCCCATTCCGCTAGTGCTTCAGCAAGAGCGAGGCCGCGCCGTAGATGCCTTAACCGACTCGCAAGCCTGGATTCACGGCAAGCGCGTCGCTCTGTATGGCGATCCTGACCCTGTGCTGAGCATCACCCGATTCCTCTTGGAAATGGGCGCTGAGCCAGTCCATATTTTGGTCACAAACTCTAATGAAGAGTTTGAAGCAGAAGCCCGTGAACTGTTGACCAATAGCCCATACGGCCAAGGCGCAACAGTCTGGGGTAAGAAGGATTTGTGGCACTTGCGATCGCTCATGTTTACCGAACCCGTAGACCTGCTCATTGGCAACTCCTACGGTAAATATCTGTGGCGCGACACAGGCACACCACTCGTACGCATCGGTTACCCGATTTTTGATCGGCACCATATGCACCGCTACGCCACCCTTGGCTACCAAGGCGCAATCAATCAGTTCAACTGGATCGTGAACACCATTCTCGACGAACTAGATCGCAACACCAACATCCCCTCAAAAACAGACATCTCCTTCGACCTCATCCGCTAACCCCTCTGGGGAGCAAGACAAATCTCTTGCTCCCCCCACTCCCCCTTCCTTTCTCTTTTTTCCTTTCTCCCCCTTCCTTTCTCCTTTTTTTCCCCACTCCCCACTCCCCATCCCCCACTCCCCACTCCCCACCCTCCCCATGCGCCTGAGCGAAGACATCGAAATCGACTCCCCTCCCATTTTCGACCTGGGCAACCGCGTTCGGGTTCTCAAAAAAATTCGCAATGACGGCACCTTTCCCGGTAAAGACAAAGGCGCTCCACTGGCCGACACAGGCGACATTGGCTTTGTTGTCAGCATCGGCACCTATCTCCAGCGAGCCTATATTTACTCTGTCCATTTTCTCGAATCCAATCAGGTGGTTGGCTGCCTCAGCAGAGAGTTAGAACTTGCAGAAGACCGTCCGTCTCTGACTGAACCAGTCGATTGGTAAAGGTAGCCGCGTCCTTCAAATTCTTTGTTCCTTTTCAAACCTTAGCTTCCACATTTTGGACTTAGTGTTATGAACTTACTACCTTTATCCGCTCACCCACCCGCTTGGTTCACGAGCCCTTTACAGCCCTTGCGAACATGGCTCAATACCCTTGAAGTTCGCAATATCCAAGCCGCTCGATGGATTTGTCGCCTGATTCCTAACACCTGCTCTACAGGGTATGACCTGCGATTGTTTAACCGCACCTGGCTGCATTTACCTTCTCCCTGCGAACTCAATCCCCTAGCCGACGAACTCGTAGACTTGCGCTTTCGCGCCGCTGATTTTTTGTATGAACAGGGTACTTAATGATGAAAATGACCTCTGGCAAAATCAACGAACTCCTCACCCAGCCAGGGTGTGAACACAATCATAACAAGGAGGGAAAAGGCAAAAATAAAGCCTGCCAACAACAAGCCCAACCGGGTGCAGCCCAGGGTGGATGCGCTTTTGACGGTGCGAGCATTGCCTTAGTGCCCATTACCGATGTTGCCCATTTGGTGCATGGCCCGGTTGCCTGCGCAGGCAACTCTTGGGGGAGTCGGGGCAGTTTGTCTTCGGGGCCGATGATTTATAAAATGGGCTTTACCACTGACTTAAGTGAAAATGACATCATTTTTGGGGGAGAGAAAAAGCTCTATCAGGCGATTCATGAGGTGAAAAATCGCTATAGCCCGGCGGCGATTTTTGTTTATCTGACCTGTGTGACTGCGCTGATTGGCGATGATGTAGAAGCCGTGTGTGAGGCGGCTAGCGCAAAGTTTGGCTTGCCGGTGGTGCCGGTGCTTTCTCCTGGCTTTGTGGGCAGTAAAAACTTGGGCAATCGCATTGGCGGTGAGGCTTTGTTGGACTATGTGGTGGGCACCCAGGAGCCCGAATACACCACACCTTACGATATTAACTTGATTGGTGAATACAACATTGCCGGAGAAATGTGGGGCGTTTTACCCCTGTTAGAAAAACTCGGCGTGCGCGTGCTGGCGAAAATCACGGGCGACGCTCGCTATCACGAAGTCGCAGCGGCTCATCGAGCCAAGCTGAATGTGATGATTTGTTCTAAAGCGCTGATTAACATGGCTCACAAAATGGAGGAACGCTACGGTATTCCTTACATTGAAGAGTCTATTTACGGTGTAGAAGATGTGAACAATTTGCTGCGAAATATCGCTGCCAAGCTAGGGGATGCTCACTTGCAAGCCAGAGCAGAAGCCTTGATAACCGCCGAAACCGCTCAGCTAGATATCGCGCTTGCGCCCTATCGCCAACGGCTGCAAGGCAAGCGAATTGTGCTGTATACAGGCGGTGTAAAAAGCTGGTCGATTATCTCGGCGGCTAAAGATTTGGGCATACAGGTTGTTGCCACTAGCTCTAAAAAGAGTACGGAAGAAGACAAAGCCCGGATTAAACAACTCCTGGGTGAAGAGGGCATTATGATGGCCCAAGGCAATGCTAAAAAACTCTTGGAGGTGATTGCCCAAACTAAGGCGGATATGTTGATTGCTGGCGGGCGTAACCAATATACCGCGCTCAAAGCGAGAATTCCTTTTCTGGATATTAACCAGGAGCGCCACCACCCCTATGCGGGCTATGTGGGCATGATTGAAATGGCCAAAGAGCTAGATGGAGCGCTGCATAGCCCTATTTGGGATCAGGTGCGATCGCCCGCTCCTTGGGGTGCTTCTAATAGCAACGCTGGCCTCACGCTCCATTTAGGTGAAAAAATAGAGAGAGAACCCCCCACTAAAGTGCTTGCTCGGCGCAAGGCTGTCGCGGTAAACCCGCTGAAGCAAAGCCAACCGCTGGGGGCTGCGATCGCATACCTCGGCATTAAAGGAATGATGCCACTGCTGCATGGCTCTCAAGGCTGTACGGCTTTTGCCAAAGTCATGCTGGTACGACACTTCCGCGAAGCGATTCCATTATCCACCACGGCCATGACAGAAGTGTCCACCATTTTAGGCGGTGAGGAGAATATAGAAACCGCCATTGTCACACTGTTAAAGAATTCCAATCCAGAGATTATTGGATTATGCACTACCGGCCTGACCGAAACGAGAGGCGATGACATGCCTCGGATTTTGAAGGAACTGCGCGAGCGGAATCCTAAACTAGCCACGCTCTCCATTGCTTGCGCTGCTACACCCGACTTTAAAGGCGCCCTGCAAGACGGCTACGCAGCAGCCGTAGAAGCCATTGTCCGAGATATTCCGGGGAGCGGTGATATAGATCCTAGCCGACTAGAGCCTAGCTGGCAGGCGGGTAGCTCAGGAGATCCGTTTTACAGCTATGCCACCGCCGGGTTACCCTCGCAAGTGACAGTGTTAGCAGGCTCTTTTTTGGCACCTGGTGATGTGCAGACCATTAAAGAGATGGTAAAAGCCTTTGGCCTCAATCCAGTTGTTTTACCTGATCTTTCATCGTCTTTAGATGGGCATTTATCCGACAATAGTTATTCTGGCAATACCACGGGTGGAACGCCCGTCAGCCAAATTAAAACCCTCAGTGCGTCTGCCTTTACCCTTGCTGTTGGGCATAGTATGAGGCTCGCTGCTGAGATTTTGCAGCAGCGCTTTGGGACTGAGTTTAAGCTGTTTGATGACCTCACTGGCTTAGATGCAGTAGACAGCTTTTTACAGACGCTCTGCGACATCAGTAGCCGACCCGTTCCTGATAAGTTCCGTCAGCAGCGGCGACAGCTTCAAGATGCCATCCTCGATTCGCACTTCTTTTTTGGCAATAAGCGCGTGGCTTTGGCCCTAGAGCCTGACTTGTTGCACAATGTTGCCTGGTGGCTCACCACCACTGGGGCCAAGATTCACGCTGCGGTAACCACCACCAAGTCTAAGTTATTAAAAGATTTGCCAATTGACACCGTTACCATTGGTGACTTAGAAGACTTTGAAGAACTGGCGCGGGGTGCGGATTTATTGATTGCTAGCTCTAGCGCCAAACCGATTTCGCAGCGGCTCGGTATTCCGCTGTATCGCATGGGGTTTCCGGTGTTTGATCGGTTGGGCAACGGCCATCGCTGCAGCGTTGGCTACGAGGGTAGCATTCAGCTACTGTTCGATATTGGCAACATTTTTATGGAAGCTGACGAAGCCCATGCTCATGCTCAGGTTTACGCTTGGCGAGAAGGTCAATAGCCAGAGGATATTTTCACTTGATTTTGCTAGAAGATTTTCACTTGATTTTGCTAGAAGATTTTCACTTGATTTTGCTAGAAGACTTTCACTAGAAGATTTGCACTAGGAGACAACTCATGAAAATTGCATTCACCACTAACAATTCGGTTCATATTAACGCGCATTTTGGCTCAGCCCAACAAATTGATGTTTATGAGGTCACTGCCGAGGGTTCTCGCTTTGTAGAGGGGTTTTCCTTTGAAGGCAACCTTAACCAAGACGGCAATGAAGATAAGCTAGAACCTAAAATTAAAGCCCTTAAAGACTGCACCATTGTGTATGTTGTAGCGATTGGCGGCGGCGCGGCGGCGAGGCTAATTGGCAAAAATATTACGCCGATTAAAGCGCCCTCTGAAACTGCCGAAATTCAAGATGTGCTAACGCGCTTTGTCCATACCCTAAACCACAACCCACCGCCATGGTTGAGAAAGGCCCTACTAAAAAGCCAGCTAAGCAGTCAGTCAGAAAGCCCGTTCGACAACCCGTTCGACAACCAGTTAACAAACAAGTTTGAAGATGCATCAGAAACCTTAGTGGAGGAAGTGATTGTATGAGTATTGTGACCGCACCGGCTAATTTGCAGACTCCTTTAGAGACTCCTTTAGAGACCCCTTTAGAGACCCCTTTAGAGACGGCCTCGGTGGTCGATAATTCTCTGTTCCTGAAGACGATTGTTCAACAAATTCGCGCTAATGATGCCTATGGCACCTATCGTTACTGGCCAGATGACCTACTGCTCAGGCCCTATATTCTCTCTAAAAAAGAGCGTCGGGCGATTTCGGTAGAAGGCGAGGTTGATCCGTTCACGTTGGCGAGAATTTTGGCTTTTTATCGGGCGATCGCAACCCGGATTGAATCCGAAACTGACCAAATCTCTCAAGTCGTCGTTGATATCAGCCATGAAGGCTTTGGTTGGGCGCTGATTTTTTCGGGCCGTTTAATCCTTGTCTCTAAAACCCTAAGAGATGCTCACCGCTTTGGTTTCGATTCTCCTGAAACACTCAGTGCCGAAGGTGAAAAGCTGGTCAGCAAAGGCATTGATTTAGCCCAACGCTTTCCTGAAGTTTGTGATATTTGATTTCCGTGAATGCCATGGTTAATGCCATGGTTAATGCCATGTCCCAAGCCACTGAACCCACCTCGCTAGATACCTACTTAAACCCTAGAGGCGACTCAATGAATACGCTACCCAAAACCCTATCACAGTTCAATCGACTCAAAGATGCTGAAGAATATTTTGAATTCTTTGATTTGCCCTACGATCCGCAGGCTTTAAACATCAACCGATTGCATATTTTACGGAAGTTTTCAGAACTGGTTCAGGCTGAAGGTTCAACCCAGGACGAAGCTCAAACGCTAAGAAGCTACCGACAGGCGCTACAGACCGCTTATGACCTGTTTTTAACCTCTTCTTCGGTAGAACAAAAGCTGTTCAAAGTGTTTAAAGACAGGCCCAAAAACATTGTAATGCTCTCAGATATTGCGGTGGAGTCATGATTTCTGCTATTTCCGTGCCTGTATCTGATTCTGTCTCTGATTCTACATCTCGTTCTGATGCTGGTCTTGCATTTGGGCTCACACCTACCGAAGTAGAACGGTATCGCCGTCAGATGATGCTGCCGGGGCTGGGTGAAGCCGGACAACAAAAGCTAAAAAATACAACGGCATTAGTGACCGGTGTCGGTGGGCTCGGTGGCACCGCAGCTCTTTATTTGGCAGTAGCGGGTGTCGGCAAACTCATCTTGGTTCGAGGGGGTGACCTTCAGCGAGATGATCTTAATCGGCAGGTGTTGATGACAGATGATTGGGTCGGTCATCCTCGGGTATTCAAAGCTCAAGAGACCCTCCAAAAGCTCAACCCTGATATTGAAATTGAAGCGGTTTGCGAATATGTTACTGACGACAATATTCATGCCCTGGTACAGCAAGCCGATATCGCCCTAGACTGCGCCTTTGACTTTAAAGAAAGAGACTTGCTAAATGCCGCCTGCGTACGCTGGAATAAGCCCATGATAGAAGCTGCCATGAACAGCATGGAAGCCTATCTCACCACCATTGTACCGGGGCAAACGCCTTGCCTAACCTGCCTGTTTCCTGAAAAGCCCGAATGGGATCGCTGGGGCTTTGGCGTACTTGGCGCGGTCTCTGGCACGCTGGCCTGCTTAGCCGCCCTAGAAGCCATCAAGCTAATAACTGGTCTGGGCGAGCCGCTGTTAGGACAGCTGCTAACAATGGATTTGGCCCGCGCCGAATTTGCCAAACGCCGCTCCTACCACGATCCTAACTGCCCCGTCTGCGGCTCATCTTCAACCTAAATCCTCGCCATTCTCTTCCCCTTTCCTATGCCTCAGTTTAACGTTTGTTGCTTTGCGATTTATTCAGACACATCGTAAAGACTTGACTCGTGTGCGCCCTCAATATTCTATCTGTCCTCAATATTCGGCCTGTCCTCAATATTTACCAGGAGCTTCCTATGACCGTTACCCTCACTGAACTAGCCGAACTTCGGCTGCGTAGCTTTGTTCGGGGCACTCCCAATCCTACGCCTACCCGAGGCATTCGCTTTGCCGTAAAAGACGGCGGCTGCAACGGCTATGAATACGATATCAAAATCGCCAACGCCCCAAATCCTGATGATGAAATCACAGAAGTTGGCAAGCTTAAAGTGTTTGTTGATCCTAAAAGTTCGCCGTTGCTAGACGGCATTGTGGTGGACTATATCGATAGCCTGCTAGAAAGTGGCTTTAAGTTTACCAATCCTAACGCTACGGATACCTGCGGCTGTGGAAAGTCTTTTCAAACTGGAGACTGCGGACCGCAGGGAGTGCCTTGTACCTAAAGACTTGTGCCTCAAACTATTGTTGTTCACTTTGAATAAAGTTTAGGAGATTCACCATGACAACTTATCAAGTTCGCCTAATTAACAAAAAGCGTCAGATCGATGTCACCATTCCGGTGGACGACGATGTTTATATCCTCGATGCAGCGGAAGAAAACGATATTAAACTGCCCTATACCTGCCGATCGGGGGGTTGTTCTAGCTGTGTCGGCAAAATTGTTGAAGGCGAAGTCGATCAAGAAGATCAGTCTTTTTTAGATGATGAGCAAATCGCCAAGGGATTTGCTCTGCTGTGTACGACTTATCCGCGCTCAGATTTGACGATTAAAACCCATATGGAGGCGTATTTAATTTAGTCGGCTTGGAGTCGCATCAAGTTGGTGCCAAATTGAGTTGCTTGAGTCCCTTTAGTAAGGTTAGAGACTGTTTATGTTCACTGGTTTTACAATATCGGGAGCTTCTTTAAAGATGCTCAAAGTAGGCGAACAGGGCGTTATCGCCCGAATTAGAGACGCTGACCCAACGGTTGCCGATCAGATCCGGCGATTGGGATTGTCGCCTGGAACTTCTATTGTTTTGGAGCAGCGGTTTCCTCGCTTTGTTGTGCGATCGCGCGAAGGCTCATTGGCGCTCACTCAGGCCATGATCCAAGCGATATATGTTCGTCTGCGAGCGGCTTAGGCTAATAGCCGTCTTGAAATTGCTCAGAAACGATTCGTTCTTATCCCCTTCATAATCCCCACTCACAATAAACCTTCAATCATTAGGAGTCACCTAAAAATGGCAAATATTGGAATTTTTTACGGCAGCACCTCGGGTGTTACAGAAGAGATTGCAGAGAAGATTCGAGAAGAAATTGGAGAAGATCTCTGTGATTTGTACAGTATGGAGGAAGATTTTGACGATGTTGAAGATCTGTTGAAATATGACTATTTACTGCTTGGCTGCTCGACTTGGGGTGCTGGAGAAGTGCAAAACGACTGGCGCGAACCCCTGTTTGACATGGAGATTGAAAAGCCCGATTTTTCTGGGAAAACCATTGCGCTCTTTGGTGCTGGTGACTGTACCGGTCATGGTAAGCATTTTGTCGGTGCGCTCGGTACGCTTTACGACCAGTTTAAGGCGCTCGGCGCAAAGCTGGTAGGCGCGGTTCCCGCAGATGACTATTCGTTTGAAGCCTCTACGTCTATTCGGGATGGCAAGTTTGTTGGGCTACCTTTAGATGAGGTGAATGAAAGTGACAAAACGCCTCAGCGAATTGCAGATTGGCTAAACTTATTAAAAGCGGACTTTCCTGCGCTAGCCGCATAAGGGCCAGTCATTCAGAGTCCAGTTACATATCAGGACATCCCGCATGACTTTAACCAATCCTAAAACAAATCTCACCGCCAGCGACTCCAATCTACAGCAGCCCTCTTTAGATGGGCAGGCCAGCAATCAGGCCAGCAAACCCGCTGACCACCATCCATGGACTAATTACTACCAAGCGGTTGCTGGCCGGCCCCCTCGCGAAACGCTGTTAACAGCTTTAAATGCTTTTGATGCCGATGCTAAAGAGGTGGCTGAGTCTGGCCCTGCTGCCAAATTTGCAGTAGATTTGGGCTGCGGCAACGGGCGAGATACCGTGGAACTCTTGCGGCGAAATTGGCTGGTGTTGGCAATTGACGGAGAAGCTGAGGCGATCGCTCAGCTACAGCAACGTCAGGATCTTGACTCTATCTCTTTAGAAGCTTCTAAAGAAATTCCTTTAGAAGCTTCTTTAGAAACTCGGGTGCAGCGATTCGAGGCGCTTATCCTCCCTGCCAATGTTGATCTGATCAACGCTAGCTTTTGTCTCCCCTTTTGCTCGCCTGATCAGTTTTCAACCATGTGGAACAAAATCGTCACCGCGCTAAAACCTGGCGGTCGATTCTGCGGGCATTTGTTTGGCGATCGCGACTCATGGGCGGTTTATCCTAACCGCAGCCATCACATGCGATCGCAAATTGATCAGCTACTGATTCCTTTTAAAGTAGAGCTTTTAGACGAAGAAGAACATCCAGGTAAAACCGCTCTAGGAGAAGAAAAACACTGGCATATCTACAATATTGTTGCTCAGCGGCTAGCTTAGCAAGAGACGTTTAATAAAGCGATGGGTTATTCAACCGCCAACATTACATTCGATGCTTTGACCACGGCATAGGCTTCACTCCCTACCACTAATCCCAAATTGTCAGCGGAGGCCTTGGTAATAATTGAAGTCACTTCTAAGCCGGGGGCCACTTCGATCACGACTTCTGCATTTACCGCTCCTGGCGTAATAGATTTTACGGTTCCTTTCAACGCATTGCGAGCACTTATTTTCATCACATACCTCAATAGATTAATACAGCAGGCCAATAAAATGGGCCAATAAAATGGGCCAATAAAATGGCTCAGTAAAGCAGGCCAATAAAACAAAAGACTTTGAAGACGCTTGAAGAATCTTTTTTGCTTGCTCAGCATAGCGAATTCATCAATGCAGTATCAGTAGCATTCAATACTAATCAACTTCCTTAATATAGGTCATTATAGTGAAATGAAAGAGATAACAAAGAGTCTTTCATATTTCTCTTTTTTAAACATTGAGTTTAAACATTGAGTTTAAGCATTGAGTTTAAGCATTGAGTCTAAGCATTGAGACAAGACATTGAGATAAAACATTGAGATAAAACAGCTATGACAGGCGCTGTATGACAAGCGCTAATTACACACTTTAGGAGAACCGTCTGTGAAAGTTGCTAAAGATATTACTGAGTTGATTGGTCAAACGCCGCTAGTGCAGCTCAACCGCATTCCTCAGTCAGTGGGTTGTGTTGCTCAAATACTCGTTTAGTCTCCCCACAGAATATCAATCTTCTCCTTCTGTTGTGTAATCCTGTGACTGAATCCTGTCATCTAATTCTGTCACAGAATTCTGTGACTAAATCCTGTCGTTTACTCTGTGCTTTATTCAGAAAAACCTCATGACACCTGCCCCTCCCAACCCCCGCGAATCTCTTTACTTCGCCCTCATCGACCGCCTGCTCAACTGCCCTAACGGAGAAGAGCCCACTGTTCTCAATTCTGAGCCCGAGCTGCTAGATGCTGGCTTTGTTCAGGCGCTTATGCAAACTGCTAGCTACTTCGCCCATCAAGACAATCCTGAGTCTGCCAAGTTTCTTGTTTTTATTGCGCGTGAGCTAGCTCAACAGCTGGGCATGAGGCCGAAACAGGTTCAAGCGCAGGCGTAAATCACTTTGCCATTGATTTTGCCATTCACTTTGCCATCGGCATTAGACTGTCCGGACTCAGCCACACCTGCCAGGGAAAAGGGCGATGTTGCAGCGCCTCCCATTTTTCCCGATAAATTTCGGCCTGAAGGTGATAATCCTGGGGGGAGTTAGGCTCGCTATGCAGTTTGATATAGAGCGTCACCCGGTGTTGGGTTTCGGTAATCATGGCCAGCCAACTGGGAAAGGTGTTGGGTGCGCCCGGTTCCAGAGGCCATTGGATATGGTGAGCCCGTAGTCCTACATAGCCTGTGTTTGCCGTTATAGGCGTGTTTACCCGAAGCCGACAATCCCAGTCTAGGGCTTCAATATGGTGCTCATCTACCCGGCGAGCACGAGAGAAGTTTTTGCATTCAGTGACTTTTGCCACTTCGTAGGTGGGCGGATGTTCAAAGATATCTGCTTTTGTGCCTTCGGCCTGAATTTCTCCTCCAGACAACACCAACAGATTGGTGCAGACCCGGTAGGCTTCTTCTAGCTTATGCGTGATAAACAAAGTAATGCCCTGATACTGCGAGAGCACTTCAATCAGTTGTTTTTCGATATGGCTGCGCAGGTAGGTATCTAGGGCAGAAAGGGGCTCATCCAACAACAGAATATCGGGTTGAATGGCTAGGGCTCTCGCCAGGGCAACGCGCTGCTGCTGTCCGCCAGAGAGTTGCTGAGGGTAGCGATCGCCCAGTCCCGTCAGCCCAATTTGGTCGAGATACTGGGTCACTGCTGCTGCCCGCTGGTGTTGGGGGATGTGCCCCATGCCAAAGGCAATATTTTGAGCGACGGTGAGATGAGGAAATAGGGCATAGTTTTGAAAAACTAGGCCGACTTTGCGATCGCGACTCGGCATATTTATCTGCTTATGCGAATCAAACAATATTTGCCCATTGAGCACAATTCGCCCATGAGTCGGCGTCTCTAGCCCGGCGATACACCTGAGCGTCATACTTTTGCCTGATCCTGAAGCGCCCAATAGCCCCAAGGGTTCGCCGTTAGTGGTAAAACTCACATTCAACTGAAATCCTGCCACTTGCCTTTTGATATTCACCACCAGCTCAGCAGGCAGTTTGTTCCTCGACACCCCTGTCCCCTTCAAACCCGGATCACACTTTTTGTAAGCGGTTAGCGCTTCCCTGGGCGGAGCGCTTCCCTGGGCTATCGTCGCAAACTGATCGCCACGAAAGGTTTTGAAGAAAACCCAGTTAAATCCCCGCTTCACCAAATTATTAACCGCCAACTTTTTGTCGGATTTGGTCTGGTTACCGTAGTTGATGCCTGCAATCACCACCAGCGAAACGGCAATCATCAGCAGTACCCAGGCCAGGGCCACTCCCATCCGTCCTGATTCTGCCGCAAAGAAAATCGCCACCGGAATAGTTTGGGTCACACCCGGAATACTGCCGCCCACCATCAAGGTTGCGCCAAATTCTCCCAAGGCTCTCGCAAAGGCCAGTACTGTGCCTGCTAGCACTCCCGGCCAAGCCAAGGGCAACAAAATTTGCCAAAAAATGCGCCACTCCGAAGCGCCCAGCGTGCGAGCAGAGCTGATCAAAGTAAAATCTACCTGCTCAAACGAGCCCAGCACCGTTTTGTACACCAGCGGAAACGCCACCACCGTTGCGGCAATCACTGCCGCTGTCCAGGTGAAAATAATAGAGATGCCCATTTGGTCAAGAAGCTGCCCAATGGGACTATTTTTACCCAACAACAACAGCAACAAAAAACCCACCACCGTCGGCGGCAGCACGAGCGGCAGTGTCAGCACACCGTCAATAATTCCTCTTGCCTTGCCGCGATCGCCCAGCATCCAGCGAGCCACCAAGATGCCCAGCACCGATGCCAGCACCGTAGCGACCAATGCTGTTTTCAGTGAAATCCAAAGCGGAGATAAGTCTTCAGGCATGGAAATTTATACTCATTCAGCCATTGCAAAACCGTACTCTTCAAAGATCTTAACTGCTGTATCACTGGATAGAAAATTCACAAAAGCCTGGGCAGCTTCGGCATGTTCACTATCAGCCACGACCCCAACCGGGTAAATAATAGGAGAGTGAGTATCGGCGGGCGCTGTTGCAACAATCTGTACCTGGTCTGATATTTTGGCGTCAGTGGCGTACACCAATCCAGCATCTACATTGCCGGTTTCTACATACGACAACACCTGCCGTACGTCTTTACCAAACACCAGCTTGGGCTGTAGAGCCTCAAACATATTCATTGCCGTTAGGGCTTCTTTGGCATAGCGACCGGCTGGAACACTTTCGGGTTCACCCATGGCAAGTTTGGTGACTTTATCTGTTTCAAAGTCACTAAAGTCTGTGATATCCGCGTTGTCTTGAGGCGTGATCATCACCAGAGAATTTAGCAGCAGGTTTTGACGAGAGCCTGCCAAAATCTGCCCTTGTTCTTCCAGATCATCCATCCATTGTTGAGAGGCTGAAAGAAACACATCGGTCGGCGCGCCCTGAGAAATTTGCTGCGCCAGCGAACCCGATGAGCCAAAGTTATAGGTAATGGCCGCATTCGGCGCCTCGTCCTGGTAGGCTTCCTGCACTGCTTTCATGGCGTCCTGCACGCTGGCTGCCACAGAGATGGTGAGATCAACTGTTTTTGTGGTAGTTTTTGTCGCGGCTTTTGTTGCATTCGTTTCAGCTGCGGCTGGTGAGGTTGGTGATGTGGGCTGGGTGCAGCTCAGTGTGCCTAAACAGGTCACTAATGCTAAGGCCGATAACATTGTGAAATTTCGTCGTTTCATGGTTTTCATCATGACTTAGACTCCTCAATCAACACAAATGCCAGTATCGCTTACTGAGGCCAAAAATACTGGCGCACTCATGACAAAACTGTGCCCTTGGATATCGCGTATGGGATTGGCGCAAGGAATGGTAATAAATAAGTCAGTGCCATTCTTTGACCCCTGTTGATTTTTATTGACTTCTTGTTGACCACAGTGTTGCTCTTTGGGACGAGGCCGTTTTGGGCTTATCGGAAGCTATCTATCGCCCTCTATATTTGCTCTTCTAGGTAGTTATATAGAAAGTTTCCGGGGTAATCATCTTGTACGAGGTAGATATACGAAACGTTTCCGTATAATAAGTTGTTATGTTTTTAACTGGGTATGAGGAAAAATATTAATGTCCTGTCGAATTCTTCATTGCGGGAAGTCACTTAATAATTACAATCTTTGTATAGAGTACTCAGTTGCTGGTTTCGGTACGCGAGGGCCAGAAAAAGACGACATTATTTTTCTCGTAGTTAACCATGAAAAGCAAACTCTTTGTGGGCTTCGAGCAAGACTAGGCGAACCAACGGATCACCAGCCATGGCCTGATGCAGATCGTTATGTCTTAGCCTATAAACTTATCGATATTGAATATGCTAATCCCTTTGATATTCGTTTCCTTGTAGACTACGGTGGGAAATATTGGCCTCTCAAGTTTCTGCAAGGTTCTAAACCTATAAAAGATGAAAAAGCTGTCCAATCACTTCATGACGCTTTTGACAAACACTGTGTCGAACAGCCTGTACGGTTACTTAAGGGAAATGATTTAAATGCTGAAGAGAAGGAAGAAGAAGAGGATACCCTTCTAGAAGTTAATCCAAGCGAACTGTCAGAAGTATTGCTAGAAGTTCCAGAAGCTAAAATTAGTGTTATGGGTACTTTTCAGACAATTCCATTCAAAAATGAGACAGATGCTCTTCGTGGTCTTGAAAGTCTAGTAAACGAGAATTTTTACAACCTATTTCCTCGCTATAGCTCTAATCAATCCTTGCTGATTCCAGAAAATCGCTTATTTTTATCATCTGGCGTTGAAGCGCGTGGTGAAAAGCCAATGAAAGGCATTAGGTCCATTCCTGATGCACTTCTAATTGTCTATAGTGAATATGAAAAGCAGCCCTTTAGAGTTGCATTGATTGAATACGAATGCTTTGGTGAGAGCAAGACTCGTTCACAAGAAAAGTCAAATTATCTTAATGGGCAAGTGATTCCTCAACTTATGCGATTTGCATCTGCATTTAGTATAGTTACGGATAAACAGATCCGAGATCAGACTATTAAAATGTGGGTCGATAAAATTATACAGTACATATATGTGACCCCAGAATATATCAGCAAGGTTTCAGGTTGGATGAAGCAAATTCGTCCAGATCTTTCAGATCAACTGGTTGGACGAGAAATTGATCGAGTTCTCACTGAAGCTTTTCAAAAGTCTCTGCAAATTCTTTTGATTATTGATGATTTGAGTGACGAACAAAAAGACACAATCACTAATGTAATTCGAGCATTTAAACTTGAGAGTGGTAAGAGTATAGAATTTATTTCGTACATTGTCCGCCTTGAACAACGTATTCGGGTTTCAGATGCTGACGCAGAATATGCTTTATCAGTTCAGTAATTAATAGTATGCAGTGTAGGAGTTGATTCTGAATAGTTTTGCTTACATCAAAGTTCTCGGTTGCAAAGCATAACAATCCGCTTGCACACCGACCGTAAGAACTGGTTGCTCAAGTCCGAAGGTTGCTGGCGGCGGGTGAAAGGAGTCATTAGACATGAACATGAAATATATTGAAGATCGAAATCTCCCCCTTGATCAAGTTATTGCGCTGTATCGGGCAAACGACTGGTCGTCTGCGAATAAGCCTGAGTTACTTTTGAATGCGCTTAAAAATTCTCATTCGTTAGTTTCTGCATGGGAAGACGACAAATTAGTTGGCGTCGGAAACGCTATTTCAGACGGATTTCTAGTGGTTTATTATCCGCACTTACTTGTTTTGCCTGATTATCAAGGCAGGGGTGTCGGAACAGAAATAATGAAGATCATGAAGCAAAAATATATTGGCTTTCATATGCACATGCTCACAGCTGATGGTCGCGCTATAGATTTTTATAAGAAATGCGGATTTGAGCGAGCTGGGCAAACAGAGCCGATGTGGATATATACCGGAGGCGATCATTGAAATCTCAAAAGAGCCTAACATACTCCCTGGGTTGGACGAGCTGCTGAATGTGGCGTGAAGCCCGCTGCTTTGGCAAAAGTTATGGCTAGAATGCTGCTGCTAAGTCAAATGCGCGGAGTGTGCGATCGCCTCCTTGCCACCTCGCTTCTGATAATGCGATCGCCCATATACACCCGTTCACCCCTGATGGGGTGTAATTAAAAGTGACAGTAAAACATATGAACTATCATGTCGATATTGAATCTTAGGGAGGTTACAATCAAGGCATCATCATTTGACTGGGGTAA
>LJZR01000094.1 GCA_001314865.1 Phormidesmis priestleyi Ana
GGAATTTCATCCATGAGTACAACCGCTTAATCAGAGAAAAGACGGTCGGGAATGATCCTAACGCTATTTTCTCTATCCTTTACTAAAATGGACTACCAAAATTTGAATAGTTCGATTGCCTAAGCGGATTGTGCCAACATATTGTCTGGCCTGAAAATAGGTTTTACCATTCCGAAGAGAAGGTTTGAGTATTTCAATTCCTATACGACGAGAAAGACGAGAAAGATGTATTAGATCTAGACTACTTAATTGATCGGTAAACTCATATTCGAAGAGGGTAATAGTATTGTCGTGAGTCGAGTTAGAATCTGGAGCTGTCAAGCTATCAGTCATAGTGAGTGGCGATTGATGTGCATAACAGTTTTCAAGGTTAGAATCAAAATTGGCCAGGGTTATAGCGTTTCTTCAGATCACGCGGCTGTCGCAAAATTCAGCGTAAGGGCAGATGTTGCAGGAAAGAGAGTTGTGACAAGCAGAAAAATCTCCGCTCGTCAATTGCTTTACAAGTGCTGTAGCCTCTTGATCTAAGGCGCTAAGCTCTGCGGATGTAAGGCTGTATAGCCTATCATGCCGAAGGTAGGCTAGGTGCGCGATAGGCTTGCCTGCGGCTCTACTATAGGCCCAGAGCTGGAACCGATGATGGTCGGGATGCATGGACTGATCGGTTTTGAAGTCTAAGACAAAATTATCGCCCACCAAATCTACAATGCCATTCAGCGTTAGCGTGCCAACTCTTAGCGAGACCGCTTTCTCCCAGGTCAGATTGCCCTGTCGCTGCTCAGCATAGGCATCTGCTAAATGAAACTTTTGGGCCAATGAAAACGCTTCTTTAACTGCTGCAATCGGTAGCTGCGATTTTTGCTTAGCCAGTTCTTCAACGCTATCAATTCCTAGCTCTAGGGCTTTGTGTGTCAGGCGTCCAAGTGCCATCGCATCTTGATGCGGGCCAGTGCCAGTTTGATATCCTGGGTGCCCGTCTATATGGCGAAACTTAAATCTGAGCGGGCACAGCGCGTAGTCGCTGAGCGCAGTTACGGGTAGCTCAAAGAGTCCTATTTTGGCAGAGCGCACCATTTGCTGTTTAGGGATAGAGGGTATATCAGCAGGCAGCGGTTCAACTGGCTTAGCAAGGTCAGGATTAAAAGGTATGGCTGTTGCCAAAATGGCCTGATCTAACCCCGGTTTTAATAGCGTTAGCCCGCCACCAGAAGGACTCGCAGCAGTCAACATAAGCCGGTCGCGAGCGCGGGTCAGTGCCACATAAAATACGCGCTTGGCTTCTTCTTTTTCGGCTGCTTTTTGCGTTTGCTCCAATAGCGCATAGAACGCTGATTTTTGGGAGTCTCCTGCTTTGTCTTGAAGTTTTAAGGCAACGCCAAGGGATGCCTCAAAGCGGAGCACAGGAGAATCAGGCTGGCTGCGGTGAGATAGGTCAGGAATAAACACCACTGGCCACTCTAGTCCCTTTGAGCCGTGAATAGTCATCAGGCTCACCGCATTACCTCCTTCCACTGCCGGTCTAGGAAGCGTAATGGCTGCGCTGATGATTTGTTTTAGCCTTCTGACTACGGCTAAAACATCAGCACTTCCTTGCTCTAGTGAACGCACTAGCTCAAGCGTGCCATTCCAGTCCGCCATGCGGCGAGTGGCTCCCGGTAGATTGGCAATTACCGCGGTGTATCCCGTTAGGCGATCGCACATTTGCAGCAATCGCGTGGGTGCGTCTACTCGCCGTGCTCCTAGTAAGTCTCTCAAAACCTGCTTGGCAGTTTCCAACTCAGGTACAGAGGTCTCGCGCAGATGGTTCCACCAGGATTTGTTGTCAGGTAGAGACTGCGCAAAGAGATAGAGAATGCGATCGCTCACGGCAAAGAAGGGACTGCGCAGAACCGCCGCTAGTGCCAACGCGTCAGTAGGATCGGCGAGGAACCGCAGCAATGCGATCACATCTTTGGCCTCTCGGGTGTCAAGCAAACTGCCCCCACCGGCTTGTAGCACCGGAATGCCACGAGCGGAAAGCGCATTGCTGTAGAGATCTAGCGGTCCCCAGGTTCGTCCGAGAATGGCAATATCTTTGGCTTCAATTTGACGTAGCTGGTTACTAGCTTTGTCATGCACCTGAATGGGCGCATCTATCAGGATGGACTGCACCAAATCTGCAATCTTTTGAGCTTCGACCAAACGACCGGCATTGAGGCCGGTATCGAGCGCATTATCTTCTTTTTGATCATCGTCTACCTCAACGGTATAGAGCTGTATCTCAGGCGGAGGCGATAATGTTTCTTGACGATGGGCCTGTAGCGGTTGGTGCATGTCTGTTAGCACCGGCGCGAACACCTGATTGATTTGCCTCATCAGCGAGTGATGCGTTCGAAAGCTGGTGCTGAGTTCTACCGGAGCACTATCGCCTGCGTGAATATGGGTTTGCCACTGCTCAAAGACGGTGGTATCTGCTCGCCTAAAACCATAGATAGACTGCTTGCGGTCGCCCACAATTGTAATGATCGACCCCTTTGTCAGCCGTTCAAGTAGCTTTCCTTGCGTCGGATTTGTGTCTTGAAACTCATCAATTAAAAAGACCTGCCACCGCTGTGCGTAGTATTTCGCGACAGCAGGATCGCTCAGCGCTTTGAGCGCATGAACTTCTAAGTCGTTAAAGTCTAAAATGCGCTGATGGTACTTAATGTTTTGTAAGTAGCCGCGCACTATTCTAAACGCCTCTTTGATAGCAGGCAGCATTGCTTCGGTTCGATCATCATATTCATTAGGATTCAGTACTTGCAGTGTTTGGATCGCTTCTTTGGCAATGTCTCTTAGCTCCTTTGCGGCTCCTTTGACTGCGTTGAAGTCCGCTAGATCAGGCCAATTCTTCTTACTGCCGCCTGTCAGTAAAAGTGTTGAGAGCGCTTCTAGGGATGAAACATCGCCCGTTAAAGAAAATTCAGCAGCATCCTTTAACGCTTCCTGACGAACAATCTCTATTTTGTCACCTGCTGATCCTTCAATATGACTGAGCCTATCGCAGGCTGACACCCAGTTTGGCTGCGCTGAGAGATCGGTTAGTAGCCTTTCTCGAAAGCTCTCGATAGCCGGTAGCCAGTCTGCGCGGTCTCGTTCTAGTGATTGCTCGGCGGTCAGCGGGTCAGCGAGCAATGCGCTCAACGCCGTCTGCATGAACGAGAACGGTACGACTTCGTAAAGATCTGCAGGCAGCTGTGCCAGCGCATTATCAAAGTGTTCGGCTTGCCATAGCGCACTTTCTGTCGCATCTTGAACCGTAAAGTCTGGAGGGACGTTAGCGCTTTCGGGATGCTCTTGGCAGATGCGAGTGGCCAGTGAGTGAAAGGTACTGATTTGGGCCGCTTCTAGTTCGGCAAGAACCTCTAGGCGATCGCCCATTTCTTGCATCACAGCCTGACGTATGCGCGATCGCAGCTCCGTAGCAGCCTTTTCTGTAAAGGTGACGGCTATAATTTGCAACGGTGAAAAACCCTGTGAATCTCTTAAGAAATAAAGATATCGCTCAGTGAGCATGTGGGTTTTGCCAGTACCTGCCCCTGCGGTGACGGCAACACTGCCGCTAGCATGGGCAGCTTTTTTTTGCTCTGTTGTTAAACCCATTCCTACTTCTCCTTTCTCGCTAAACGGCTACCTTGGCGGCACAGCAAATCAAAGTCGCAATATGTGCAGGCATCTCGTTTTGTATCTGGTTGAACGGGATAATTGCCTTCATCGAGATCGCGTTTACAGGTCTCTATCATCGCGGGCAATTCGTGCTGTGGTGCCTTACTCGAAACAGACAACTTTTTACCCTTTGTTAAAGAGAAATACCGCGTGTCAGCCACGCTTTTCTCGGGATATAAATCAGCTGCCATCTCTCGATACAGCGGCAGCTGAAGGTCAATGGTGACTTTGCCGTTCGTGTCTTGAATGCCCTTGGGCACACTTGTGCCTGTTTTGTAGTCAATGAGTACCAATCCGCTTGGTGTCTCGTCAATGCGATCAATACGTCCCGTTACCTTGAGGCCGTGCCACTCACCTTTAAAATGTTTTTCTAGTGCAATTGGCGTTGCCTCTGGGGGCCAAAACTCAGGCTTTTGCAGCGTGATTGCCAGCTGGCGCAGATGTTCTTCGCGGCGCACTTCCCAGTTCAACAAGGTAGGCAGGTGAACGGCTTGTTCAGCTTCTAAAAATTTCTCTCGCAGTAATTTTTCATCGGTCAGCGAGTGTGCTGAATTTGCCTGCACTGCCTCTATCAGCAGTTCAACAACTTTGTGGTACAGGTTGCCGCGCAGGCTAGGACTTAAGTCTTCTTCTACTTCTATCACAGCGCCCAACTTAAGTACCTTATCGGCAAACCATTTAAACCGGCATTGGCCTAAGCGAGTAATCTGGGAAGCGCTGAACACCCAGTTGCTGTAGTCGAATGGAATATTGATAACGCCGTCATACTCATTAGCGGGCTGAGTGCTTTCCCTATATTGTTCTATGCCAAAGGCACGAACTGCCTGCGCGAGAATTGCATCGTCTTCTTTGTGGGGATGCCTAAGGTAGTAGCGCCTCAGTTCTTCACGACTGGCAATCGGCTGCTCAGGGGATGCGATCGCTGGCAAAGACAGTCGCTTCAAATAAGGGCTGGGCAATCGTTCAGTTCGTTCATGCAGCTTAGGGTAGGAAAAGGTGATGCGGCCTGTAGCCGCAGCTTGCAGTAGGTAGTAAAACCAGAGGGCTTCAGTACGAAATAGCTCACTCGCGGTTGGTAGCGCGATGGACTGATCACGAAGCTGCTGCCGCTCGAAAAAATCTAGAACCCTGTCGTTACTCACGGGCGGCGGCAAAACGCCATCTGCCATACCCATGACAAAAAGGTGAGCGTACTGTGCGCCGACAACTGAAGCCGGTGAGTGTAACTCCACGCCGCCGCGCCCTGGCTGAGCCGGTACGCTCAAACTCTCTAGCAAATCTTCAAGCTGTGGCCTCAAGGCTGACCAGGAGAGCGTTTCCGCTTCAGGCTTAGAGAGCTCTACAAGACCCTTTTGCAATTTGTTAAAAGCCAGACTTTCTCTGGCCCAGCGAGCGCAGCGACGGCGCAAGTCGAAAGTTCTAAACAGGCGCTCCCACCAGTCGATCCAGGTGTCGCGGCGGCGGGTTTGATTAACTTGTGCTAGGGCTGATAGGTTGATGCCAAGGTGATCGCTAGCAATTTCTTTCCACTGCTGGAAGCCTTTTGGGTGTTGAGCGCGGGCAGTTGCCCAAAACCCGCTGTCAGGATTACTGCACAGCGGATGGCTCAGTAGCTTTGCTGTGGCCTCGAAGGGAAAGCCTGTATCGAGAACTTCTAGCAGTAGTTGTATCCATGTGCCCAACCGAGTGGTGAGTAACGGCGTGCTGTAGAGCGCTCTGATGGGTACACCATACTCCCAGGCAATTTCTATGAGTTTGGGACCGTACGCCCTTTCATCTCTGGCAATGATGGCGATTTCTTTGGCAGGAATATCTGCGTTGAGCAATGCTTTTACCTGAGCTAGCGTCCCTCTGATTTCGGCTTCAAAAGTGCCGTAGACATGAGCGCTAGCTGTCTCAATCGGCTGTTCTGGCGGTTTCGCACTTAAAAAGTTGTCGCAAAGTGCAGCATTAGGCAATAAAACTGAGATATTGCTAGCGGGCATGATTTGCCAGCCCTGCTGCTGCAACCATGCGATCTCCACTCGTGTATCCGCAAAAAATGGAGATTCGCAAGTCGGTAAACAGATCTGAGTGCCGGAAGCGGCGATTTGATTTAGCCAAGCGAGTTCATCTCGCTGTAGCTGAAAGTAACCATAAACCAAAAGCCGCTGTGGGTCAGGCGTAAGCTCAGTGCTGAGTTTAGCCGCTTGCCAATACAGCTCACCAGTATCAACGAGACTATTTTTATGCAGTGTGCTTTGATATTGCTGGGTGACCGCGATCAGCTTCACGGTACGAGCCGACAGGTTAGTAACATCAGTTTCTAAGGCGTGTTTGAGACAGGTGCCGCTTTTTAGTAGCGATCGCATCGCGGGCATCCAGGCTCTGGTTGTGCCTAACAAATCAGCAGGCTGAAGAACATCTTGTAAAGTCTGACGAAACAATCTCTGGGACTGTAGCCGAGACGCTTTTGCCCATCCCTGCTGTTGAAGGTGCTTGAGCGCTAGCGTGTGAAGCGGTTGATGCTGGGCTAAAATGGCGCGAGCGGCGAGTCCTGAAGGTGTAATAACTACGTGGCTGCCTTGTTTGGATAGCGATGTGGCCTGCTGCTGAGGAAAGGGATCGAGGCAAATGAAACGGGTCATGCAAAGTTATTGAGTTACCCCCTTTTGTCCAGCCTCTTGTGTAAATTTTAGAAGCACTGCTACTGAGGGCGAGCCGATTAACGCTAACAACAGAAGTGGATATTAGGGTGATTGATGTCACAACTTTACGAATCCTTCAATCAAACTTGATGTTTAAGTTTCGGCTTGAAGAATTTACGATGGGATGCGCTTACTAAATTAGATGCTCTGTTCCCGGATAGATTTACAAAAAGCGAAGAGTTTGAATAGTTAGTTCAATCAGTTGGTCAGTTCATCAGCTAGATTTTTAAGTGCCTCTGTAAAGCCTACAAAAAGCATATTTCAAGTTTTGTTGCTGCTTACTAGAACCGTCCGTTTCTTAGAGCGTCTGTGGCGTAAATGGAGAACAGTGTTTAACAGGTTCATCTATGTCGAAGCATCAGGACGGTCGGAAGTGGCACCAGCAAAAGCGTTGGGTTATCGGCAGTTTACTGTTGTTTCCTCCGTTAGATTCCGCTGCTGTTGCTAACGCGCTGGCCGCGTGCCGGTAAGATTGGCGGCTCAATTTTCTCAGGCATTATTCTGTTGTCGGTGCTAACGGGCCAATCGAGCGAGCCAAAGGTAGTGGCGATCGCTGAACCGCCTGCCGTGGAAACAGCCACTGCTCCTGTGGTAGCAGAGCCGGTTGTCTCTGCTGCTTATGAAGAGGCCATGGCTAAAGCGACAGCGACGACAGCCGAGATCGCGGTGGCCGAGACTTCAG
>LJZR01000013.1 GCA_001314865.1 Phormidesmis priestleyi Ana
TAGAGATAGAGCAACGACCCCCTTTGGGGGTTCATAAGCTTGCCCCTTTGAGGGGCTAACAGATATAAGCCTCCGGCTTTGCCGGAGGTCGCTTAACTTACGATAGATCGATTGACCAATAGAGCGATTGATTATTAATGGATCGATTGACCGATGGAGCGATTGACGCCCGGTACGCGATTGGCAAGGAAGCCTCGCTGGAGCCGGTCATGAGACGAACGCTTGAGTCGTTTTGCATTGAGTCGTTTTGCGTTGAGTCATTTGTTGAGTCATTTAGCATTGTCTTTGGGTTGAACTGGTTTAATCGGGGTGAGGTGAGGGTTTTTATTGAGTTATTTGTCGCCTACCTTTGGGAGTGCTGCGGTGGAAAAGGTAGAAACGCTGAACCTTGCCTATGACTTGTTTAGCGGCCTGAAGCCGATGGGTAGACAAGTGTAGAGTCGCGGGATGCATATTACCTGCTACGACACTCACACTTCCTAATGGGCAGCGGTGCAATGAATACAATGTGGACCAACGATACCGAGCTAAAGATCAATCCGCCTTGTTGGGAGAGCGCGCTGTTTTTTTTAGATACGTTTACCTACATGGATTCAGAATTGGGTGTGATTGATTTGGTCGCCACTGGCATGTTTGATCTAACCCATCCAGAAACCCTTCAGGAGCTAGATTTAGCCAAAGCACTCAGAGCCATTCGCCAAAAAACATCTATTGCCAAATCGATCATTCGCTGGATTGCCCAAAACGAAGACCTGCTGGATGATTATCCTGAGCATCTACGTCAGCGATCGCGCGTTGCTGTACCCTCTGAAAAGGCTGGTGACAGTACTGGTGATGCAAGCCATGAAAAATCCTCAGATACCCTTGCTGCAATATCAAATTCAGCGGCATCTTGATCGTTCTAATCTCAGCTGCCGATTTAAAGTGAGAACTTTTTGGACGCTACCTGGGAGTCTGTTGAGCCCTATGCTGTCAGTCGTTGATACGCGATTTGCAGCTGAGCATGGCCCTGATGAATGTTCTGTTTGCTGGGCCATTGATATGCTGGATCTAGGTATGGTTAGCAGTATGGCTGATGATATGGCTAACTTAGAGGCCTTGGATGTCTCGGATGTCTCGGATGCCTCGGATGCCTCGGATGCCTCAGCAGATACGCACAGCTTTTTCGCTCAGCGCAGCCACCTGTATGCAGAACTGGGAATCGTTGACTATTGGCTGCTTGTGCTGCAAAGCGCAGAACTGCGAACTCATTGCACACATGCTGCCTATCAGAGCCAGCCGCAGCGACTATGGCATGTCGGCGATCGAGTCAGCCCTGCGTCTATCCCTGAGCTTAAGCTGGCGGTGCAGGAGCCTTTGCCTTTATATTTCTTGACTCGAACCTCAAAAGGGCCGCGCAACTATGCCAGCCATGCACTGCCGCTTCGGTTTTGTTCTAGCCTAGTGCTTTTCTTGCTTGCCGCTTGTTCTATGGGGTAGGACCTCGGCGGGCGAGTGTCTACATATCTACTCGAAATCTAACTGAATCACCGTGTGAAGGGAGCCCTTCAGCTCGGGTCAATACGTCAATGTCCTCTGCGACCGTTTTGAGCGCAGCTTGGGTGTATTGAACCAGGCTGGTATGTTTCATGAAGGTTTCGGTACTGAGCGGGGAGGCATAGCGGGCAGCTCCCGAGGTTGGTAGGGTGTGGTTGGGGCCAGCAAGGTAGTCGCCCACCGCCTCAGGGGTATCGTGACCCAAAAAGATTGCGCCTGCCTGGTGAATGCTCGGCAGCAGCGCCCAAGGATCTTCTATTTCTAGTTCAAGGTGCTCAGGCGCAAATAGGTCTGACAGCTCAGCTGCGGTGGCTAGGTCTTTGACGACAACGGCCAGTCCATAATGGGCGATCGCCTTTTCTGTGAGCGTTTGGCGAGGATGCTGCAATAGCTGGCGGCTTACTTCTGCCGATACGGCCTGGGCGATAGCTTTGTCGGTGGTGATGAGGATCGCCGCAGCTAGTGGGTCGTGTTCGGCTTGGGCCAACAAATCGGCGGCCACATGCACGGGGTTAGCGGTGTGATCGGCAATGATGAGTACTTCTGAAGGCCCTGCTAAGGAGTCGATGCCGACCGTGCCATATACCTGCTTTTTGGCGAGGGTGACGTAAATGTTCCCAGGCCCCGTGATCACGTCTACTTTGGGAATGGTGGCTGTGCCATAGGCGAGTGCTGCGATCGCTTGGGCTCCCCCAACCTGATAAATTTCCTCAATTCCAGACTCTTGGGCGGCCACCAACACAGCCGGACTAATATGCCCATCGGCCCCGATAGGGGTGACCATCACAATGCGAGGAACGCCCGCAACGCGAGCCGGAATGGCATTCATCATGACCGTACTCGGATAGCTCGCTCGTCCACCGGGTACATAAATGCCCGCCTTGGCCATGGGAGCATAGCGTTTGCCAAGGACAACACCATTTTCCTCAAACGTGACCCAGCTTTTGGGCAGACGCTGCTGGTGAAAATGCTCAATGTTCTTACAGGCTTTTTGGATGGCCTTAAGCAGGCCCTGCGAGATCTGTTGATAGGCGGCATCTAGCTGGGCGCCATCAACTCGTAGGGTGGCAGGCGTCAGCTGCTGTTGATCGAGCTGTTCGGTGTAGTGGAGCAGTGCTTCATCGCCGCGCTGCCTCACCGCATCAACGATTTCTCGGACAATTGCTTCTTTGTCCGTAACCTGGTCATTGTGAGTGCGATCGCAAATGCGTGTTAGCTCTGCTTTGGCATCACTTAGCTGATGTATTATTCGCAGCATGTGGAGAAGGCGTTGTGCAACATTTAATTCAGCTTAGCGTGGAATTATAACCGGGGCCTGCTCTAAGGCCAGATTTATGTCTGCTGAATATGCGCCACAGATAAAGATTGAATGCTATAATCACAAACTCTATAGTTTTACTGAATTGATAAGGTAAGGGCAAGCCGTGGCAAATACTAAATCTGCGATTAAGCGTATCCGGGTTGCAGAGCGAAACCGTTTGCGTAACAAAGCGTATAAGTCAGCAGTGAAAACGTTGACCAAGCGATATCACGAAGCAGTTGAGCAGCAAAAAGCGAACCCCTCTGAGGACAATAGCAAGCTGGTGCAAGACAGAATGGCCGCTGCTTACAGCAAAATTGACAAGGCCGTCAAGCGAGGCGTACTGCATCGCAATGCAGGCGCAAGACGCAAGTCTAGGTTGGCGCATGCGCTCAAATCTCAAGAAGCTGCAAGCGCGACGACTGTGGAAGAAGTTGCTAGCGCCTAATCTAGCGCCTATTTCTGAGGCGGATGAGGTTGGTTTGAGTTATCGGTTGGTTTGAGTTATCGGTTGGTTTGAGTTATCTGACAGCCTTTTTATCTAACCTGAGCATCTGAATCTAGTATCTGGAACTGCTGTTCTGAACTTGGCCTGATGACGATATTCACGGTGCGACACTATGCGATTTTGTGGAGCTTATGCGCTTAGTTGATACTCACGTTCATATCAACTTTGACTCCTTTGACATTGATAGAGATGAGGTGGCTTGCGCTTGGCGAGAGGCAGGCGTAGCGCATTTGGTTCATTCTTGCGTGGACCCCAGTGAGTTTCCTAAGATTCAGGCGATCGCCCAGCGCTATCCAGAGGTTTCAATGTCGGTGGGGCTGCATCCCCTAGATATGGACAAATGGACAGGTGAGACGGCGGCTCAAATTGCCTCCCTAGCTGCCTCTGAGCCCAAGGTCGTAGCGATTGGCGAAATGGGCCTCGATTTTTTTAAGGCGGATGATAAGGCTGTGCAGAAGCAGGCTTTTCTGGCCCAGCTTGAAATCGCTCAGTTGTTAAATCTACCGGTGATTATTCATTGCCGGGATGCAGCTGAGGAGATGGCACTGCTACTAGACGCTTTTATTGAGTCGCATGGGCCGGTTGAAGGTGTTATGCACTGTTGGACAGGGACGCCTGATGAAACACAGCGCTTCCTGGACTTGGGCTTTTTCATTAGCTTTAGTGGCATTGTCACCTTTAAGAGTGCCGCTCAGGTCAAAGCCTCGGCTCAGATGGTGCCGAGCGATCGCATCTTGATCGAAACAGACTGTCCGTTTTTATCGCCCGTACCCAAGCGAAAAGAAAAGCGGAACCAACCCGCCTTCGTCCGACATGTTGCAGAAACGGTTGCCGAACTCAGAGGCGTTCCGCTTGCTGAGCTTGCGGCGCAAACCACTCAAAATGCACAGAAGCTGTTTCAGCTGCCCATTGAGCTATTATCCAACGGTTAGAGCTATCCCAACGGTTAGAACTATCCCAATGGTTAGAGCTATCCCAACGGTTAGAGCGTTTGAGAAGTTTGCTTCAAGGGCACCCGCGGCTGAAGAACATGATTAAAGCGCCACTGACTTCACCCATGAAAAGCGAATGAAAAGCTAAATAAAAATAGGTCACCCCCTATCTTGACAAGCTGATGGTTTTAAGCTGCGAATTTAGCTTATGATGTATAAGCAAAAAAATATGCTTTTATACGCTTTGACCCGATTTTCAAATGTAACTCGCTATCAGATGACTTCCTTAGGCCCTTGTGGTAAGGGCTTTGCCCGCTTGTGTAGGTAGGCGCCCAATCGCTAAAAGGGTTGGTAAAAGTTGACGTTTACTTCGCTTGCGTTTGCTTCTTTGCCCCCATTGCTGCTGAACTCTTGTGATTTTCCTAACTTAAATACGAGTGAGTTTAAAATTGTTAACATTTCTAATTTTAAGGCGATTCTCCACCGGAGAATTTTCACCCGTTCAGTTGTTGTCAGCTGGGTTTCCTTATCTTCTTGTCTTCTGTCGCCCGGCATTTGGGACTTGGTGTTGAATCGCTACGATCGCTCTATAACTCAGACTCTATAGCTCCGGCTCTATAGAAGTTCAGATCGCTCTCTGGATGTTCCCATCCCATCTTTGCCCCATTCCATTCTTGCGGTACGGTTTCTGCCCTCTTGTCATACCCCTTTATATCCTAAATTTTTGCCCTTGAAACTGCTTCGTTTTAAACCTCCGCCAACCCGTTGGTATTTAGTGATCCCATGGTGTTCTTATCTTTGGCAGATGCTGCGATCGCTGCACTTAAGCCGACTTATCGCTCAAGCCGAATTTTTGTAGCTTGTTGCACCTCCGATTGCTAGTGATTGCTGGTTAAAAGCGTAAACATCCTTGGCTGGTAACGGCTGAGATATTTTTAGCTTCTCATAGGCGATCGCCCTCTGTGATTTTTTGATTTCTCCCTGCTGTCTAAACGTTTGCCCTGCTCGGCGCGACTTTGAGGAAACGAATGACTGACTCTACTCTGGCCACTGTTGCTACCACGACTACTGCTGCTGTTGTTGAAACTGCGGCTAATTCTCCTGCCGTTAAACAGCCGCCTGTTCACCTTTTGCCTGACCTCGTTGAGATTCAGCGGGCGAGCTTTCGCTGGTTTTTGTCAGAAGGGCTCGTTGAGGAGCTAGAAAGCTTCTCGCCCATTACTGACTACACCGGCAAGCTAGAACTGCACTTTTTGGGCAGAGACTACCGCCTCAAGGCACCTAAGTACATGGTGGACGAAGCCAAGCGACGTGACAGTACTTACTCAGTACAAATGTACGTCCCTACCCGCCTCATTAACAAGGAAACGGGAGAAATTAAAGAGCAAGAAGTTTTTATCGGCGATCTGCCGCTAATGACTGATCGCGGCACCTTCATTATCAACGGTGCAGAGCGTGTCATCGTCAACCAGATTGTTCGTAGCCCCGGCGTTTACTACAAGGCCGAGACCGACAAGCATGGTCGTCGCACCTACACAGCCAACCTCATTCCCAACCGAGGCGCATGGCTCAAGTTTGAGACCGATAAAAACGACTTGGTTTGGGTTCGCATTGATAAAACTCGCAAACTTTCTGCGCAGGTGCTGCTAAAGGCATTGGGCTTAAGCGACGGTGAAATCTTTGATTCGCTGCGCCATCCTGAATATTTTCAAAAGACTATCGAAAAAGAAGGGCAGTTTAGCGAAGAAGAAGCCCTATTAGAGTTGTACCGCAAGCTGCGTCCGGGTGAGCCGCCAACTGTTAACGGCGGCCAGCAGTTGCTTGACTCTCGCTTTTTCGATCCTAAACGCTACGATCTCGGCAAGGTGGGTCGCCATAAGCTGAACCGCAAGCTTCGCCTGAACATTCCTGAGGCAACAAGAGTCCTCACGCCGCAAGATATCGTAGCGGCAATTGACTACCTCATTAACTTAGAGTTTGACATCGGTAATCCGGACGATATTGACCACTTGGGCAACCGCCGAGTGCGCTCAGTAGGTGAGTTATTGCAGAACCAAGTGCGCGTTGGCTTAAACCGCCTAGAGCGGATCATCCGTGAGCGCATGACCGTTTCTGACGCCGATTCTCTGACGCCTGCCTCTTTGGTAAACCCAAAGCCATTAGTCGCTGCCATCAAAGAGTTCTTCGGCTCTAGCCAGCTCTCTCAATTTATGGATCAGACCAATCCACTCGCAGAGCTCACTCACAAGCGTCGGATTAGTGCACTTGGCCCAGGGGGGCTCACCCGTGAGCGAGCAGGCTTTGCCGTTCGCGACATTCACCCTTCTCACCATGGTCGTATCTGCCCCATCGAAACACCAGAAGGCCCGAACGCAGGCTTAATTGGCTCGTTAGCAACCCATGCTCGTGTCAATGACTTTGGCTTTATTGAGACGCCGTTTTTCCCTGTGGTGAACGGTCAAATTATCAAAGACAACCCGGCGGTATATATGACCGCTGACGAAGAAGACGATCTGCGTGTGGCTCCTGGTGATGTGCCAATTGACCTGAATAACAATATTTTGGGTGAGTCGGTGCCAGTGCGCTATCGCCAAGACTTTACTGTCACTTCGCCCAAAGAAGTTGACTACGTTGCGGTTTCTCCTGTGCAGATTATCTCAGTGGCGACGTCGCTTATTCCCTTTCTAGAGCATGACGATGCTAACCGTGCCCTAATGGGATCGAACATGCAGCGACAGGCAGTACCTTTGCTGCGTCCTGAGCGAGCCTTGGTCGGTACCGGACTCGAAGCACAGGCCGCTCGTGACTCTGGAATGGTCATTATCAGCCGTACAGATGGGGTAGTGACTTATCTAGATGCCAACTGGATTAAGGTGCGTGACCCTGAAGGCAATACTCACACCTATGAGCTGCAAAAATATCAGCGCTCTAACCAGGATACCTGCTTAAACCAGCGACCCTTGGTTTACGAAGGGGCAGAGGTTGTGGCCGGTCAAGTAATGGCCGATGGCTCTGCGACTGAAGGCGGTGAAATTGCCCTAGGCCAGAACGTGCTGATCACTTACATGCCTTGGGAGGGTTACAACTACGAGGATGCGATTCTGATCAGTGAGCGACTGGTATACGAGGATGTATACACCTCTATCCATATTGAAAAATATGAAATTGAGGCGCGCCAAACCAAACTTGGTCCTGAGGAAATTACGCGCGAAATTCCTAACGTCGGTGAAGATGCGCTGCGTCAGCTAGATGAAACCGGCATTATTCGCATTGGCGCCTGGGTAAGCTCGGGCGACATCTTGGTCGGTAAAGTAACGCCCAAAGGTGAATCTGACCAGCCACCAGAAGAAAAGCTCTTAAGAGCTATCTTTGGTGAAAAAGCCCGAGATGTAAGAGACAACTCACTGCGTGTGCCAAACGGCGAAAAAGGCCGGGTTGTCGATGTGCGGGTGTTTACCCGAGAGCAAGGCGACGAGCTCCCACCAGGTGCCAACATGGTTGTGCGGGTGTATGTGGCTCAAAAGCGCAAGATTCAGGTGGGCGATAAGATGGCGGGTCGTCACGGTAATAAGGGCATTATCTCCCGGATTTTGCCGGTAGAAGATATGCCCTATCTCCCCGACGGTACGCCGATTGACATCGTTCTCAATCCGTTGGGTGTACCTTCCCGGATGAATGTGGGACAGGTGTTTGAGGCGCTACTAGGTTGGGCCGGCCAAAACTTGGGGGCTCGCTTTAAAGTGACGCCGTTTGATGAGATGTACGGTGAGGAAGCTTCAATGGAGACAACTCACGGCAAGTTGAAAGAAGCGAAAGAAATGACGGGTAAAGACTGGATATTTAACCCAGACAATCCCGGCAAAATCCAACTGTATGATGGCCGCTCAGGTGAGCCGTTTGACCAAGCCGTCACGGTCGGTCAGTCGTACATGCTGAAGCTGGTTCACTTAGTGGATGACAAAATCCATGCGCGTTCTACCGGACCTTATTCGTTGGTGACTCAGCAGCCGTTAGGGGGTAAGGCCCAGCAGGGTGGTCAGCGCTTTGGTGAGATGGAAGTATGGGCCCTCGAAGCCTTTGGTGCCGCTTACACCTTGCAAGAATTGCTGACGGTAAAGTCTGACGATATGCAGGGTCGGAACGAAGCGCTCAACGCAATCGTGAAGGGTAAAGCCATTCCTCGTCCGGGTACGCCCGAGTCGTTTAAGGTGCTGATGCGAGAGCTTCAGTCGCTGTGCTTAGACATTGCAGTGCATAAGCTAGAGACTCAAGAGGATGGCACTAGCCGAGATACTGAAGTGGATCTGATGGCGGATGTAGGCAACCGCAGAACGCCTTCAAGGCCGACGTATGAGTCGGTTTCGAGAGATGAGCCAATGGGTACCGCAGGTGCAGCAGGTGCGGCAGTCGCGCCTTTAGGGTCGGATCCGGTTGGGGCCGCTTCGCTGGGCACAGCGCCGCTGGGAACCTCATCGTTTACTGCAAGCTCGCTAGGGTCAACGTCAGGGGGAGCAGAGACCGTTGGTTCAATGCCGTTAGCGGCTGATCCGTCGGATTCTCCCTCGTTTGGACTATCTGATGAATCTGACTTGGACGATGACGAGCTGATGCTATAGCCTGGCTGCTTTAAAGAAGGTGAGGGAGAGCTGCTAGCGCCTGGGTGTCGGTGCAGCTCTCCTCAAGTTGCTCAATGATTTACAGACAAGCTAAAGACAAGCTTATGGAGCTAGGTAGCCTCGTTTATTAGCCTGTTATTAACCTTGTTGAAGTTGTAAGGGAAGAGATATAAGGATGCCAAAAGTAGAACAGCGGTTTGACTACGTAAAGATCGGTCTTGCTTCGCCAGAGCGAATTAGAGATTGGGGCGAACGTACGCTGCCCAACGGTACGGTTGTCGGTGAAGTCACGAAGCCGGAAACGATTAATTACAGAACTCTCAAACCAGAGATGGATGGGCTGTTTTGTGAGCGGATTTTTGGCCCTGCGAAAGACTGGGAATGTCATTGTGGTAAGTACAAGCGGGTTCGCCACCGTGGCATTGTATGCGAGCGCTGTGGTGTAGAGGTTACTGAGTCGCGTGTGCGTCGTCATCGCATGGGCTTTATTAAGCTGGCTGCGCCGGTTGCCCATGTTTGGTATTTGAAGGGGATTCCGAGCTACATTGCGATTTTGCTGGATATGCCGCTGCGCGATGTTGAGCAGATTGTGTATTTCAATGCTTATGTTGTGCTTGATCCAGGTAATGCCGACAACCTGAGCTACAAGCAGCTGCTGAGCGAAGATCAGTGGATGGAGATTGAAGATCAGCTGTATGACGAAGATTCGCAGCTAGCTGGTATTGAAGTGGGGATTGGGGCTGAGGCGCTCAAGCAACTGCTGGAAGATTTGCAGCTAGAAGAAACCGCTGAACAGCTGCGCGAGACGATTGCGACTTCTAAAGGGCAAAAGCGGGCCAAGTTAATTAAGCGCCTGCGGGTGATTGATAACTTTATTGCGACGGGCTCCAAGCCTGATTGGATGGTGCTGGATGTAATTCCGGTGATTCCGCCTGATCTGCGGCCCATGGTGCAGTTAGACGGGGGTCGTTTTGCGACTTCTGACTTGAATGATTTGTATCGTCGCGTGATTAACCGGAACAATCGACTGGCTCGCCTGCAGGAGATTTTGGCCCCTGAGATTATTGTCCGAAATGAAAAGCGGATGCTTCAGGAGGCCGTTGACGCTCTGATTGACAATGGTCGTCGTGGTCGTACGGTGGTGGGTGCAAACAACCGACCGCTCAAATCGCTCTCAGACATTATTGAAGGTAAGCAGGGTCGATTCCGTCAAAACCTCTTAGGTAAGCGGGTTGATTATTCTGGCCGCTCTGTCATTGTGGTTGGTCCAAACCTCAAGATTCATCAGTGTGGACTGCCACGTGAGATGGCGATTGAGCTGTTTCAGCCGTTTGTGATTCATCGCTTGATTCGTCAAGGACTGGTGAACAACATCAAGGCGGCGAAAAAGCTGATACAGCGCAATGACCCGAGTGTATGGGAAGTGCTCGAAGAGGTGATTGAAAGCCATCCGGTGATGTTGAACCGGGCGCCAACGCTTCACCGATTGGGCATTCAAGCCTTTGAGCCAATTATGGTAGAGGGCCGTGCGATTCAGCTGCATCCGTTGGTATGTCCGGCGTTTAACGCTGACTTTGACGGTGACCAGATGGCTGTGCATGTGCCGCTGTCGCTAGAAGCGCAGTCGGAGGCTCGGCTATTGATGCTGGCTTCTAATAACGTGCTATCGCCAGCCACGGGCAGGCCGATCATTACGCCTAGTCAGGATATGGTGCTGGGCTGCTACTATTTGACGGCCGATAATCCGGGTAAGCAGGAAGGGGCAGGGCGTTACTTTTCGAGTATGGAGGATGCGATCGCTGCTTACGAGCAAGGCAACGTGGATCTTCATGCCAGAGTGTGGCTGCGCTTTGATGGCGAGGTAGAAACCGCTGAAGACGATAGCGAACCCAAAGAAGTGACTACCGACGAGAGCGGCATAACCACCAAACTCTATAAGTTCCGCCGAGTGCGAGAAGACGAAACCGGCGAGCTGATTTCTCAATATGTAGAAACGACACCGGGTCGCATCATTTACAACCATGCGGTAATGGGCGCACTGGCTGAATAACTCCCGATACCAGAACTGATAGGCTGCTCTATCGCAGCAGCCACTAACTACACAAGCAGCAAAGCGTTTAAGGGCAAGAGGAACACATGGCAGAGCAAGGCGAATCTAGACCTGTTGTATTTCGCAACCAGGTTATTGACAAAAAGCAGCTAAAGAACCTGGTTTCCTGGTCTTTTGAGCATTACGGAACGGCCCGCACCGCTCAAATGGCCGACGAAATTAAGAGCTTAGGCTTTAAGTACGCCACCCGCGCCGGGGTGTCTATTAGCGTGCAAGATCTTGAAGTGCCGCCCAGCAAAAAGGCGATGCTAGAGACCGCCGAAGGTGAAATTCGCGCGACTGAAGAGCGCTATACCCGAGGCGAAATTACTGAAGTTGAGCGTTTTCAGAAGGTTATTGACACCTGGAACGAAACCAGCGAGCACCTCAAAGACAAGGTGCAAGAGAACTTCCGGGATAACAACCCGCTGAACTCGGTGTATATGATGTCTAACTCGGGTGCGAGAGGCAACATCTCCCAGGTTCGTCAGCTAGTGGGAATGCGGGGCTTGATGGCCAATCCACAAGGCGAAATTATTGACTTGCCCATTAAGACCAACTTTCGAGAAGGTCTGACGGTTACTGAGTACATTATTTCGTCTTATGGTGCGCGCAAGGGTCTGGTGGATACTGCCCTGCGGACTGCTGACTCGGGTTACCTGACCCGTCGTTTGGTGGATGTTTCACAAGACGTAATCGTCCGTGAAATTGACTGTGGCACCGAGCGCTACATTCCTGTTCGGCCTATGACAGACGGCGAGCGCGTCCTGATCCCCTTAAAGGATCGGTTGCTAGGCCGAGTGCCTGCTGAGGATGTCAAGCATCCTAAAACAGGCGAAGTCATTGTCGCGCGTAATCAGGCGATTACGGACGATATTGCTGAGGCCATTGGGGAGGCGAAAGTGAAAGAAGTGAAGGCTCGATCGGCGCTGACCTGTGAAGCGGCCCGATCGGTTTGTCAGCACTGCTATGGCTGGAGCTTGGCCCATTCTCATATGGTGGACTTAGGCGAAGCTGTCGGTATCATTGCCGCTCAGTCGATTGGTGAGCCGGGAACTCAGCTGACCATGCGGACTTTCCACACGGGCGGAACCTTTACTGGGGAGCTAGCGCCTCAGGTACGAGCAAAGCGTGCGGGCACCATCCATATACCAGAAGGGATGCGGGTACGCCCCTTCCGCACGCGTCATGGCGAAGATGCGCTGATGATGGAAGGGAATAACCAAATTTCCATGGACTCGAATGGTAAAGAGTATTCAGTGTCCTTGCCTCAGGGTTCGATTTTGTTTGCCAAAGAGGGCGATGAGCTTTCCAAAGGCGACTTAATCGCTGAGATGCCCAATACGAGCCGAGTGAGAAAAGTCACTGAGAAAGCCAGTAAGGACGTAACTTCTGATCTTTCGGGTGAGGTGCTTTTTGATGGTCTGGTGCAGGAAGAGAAAACTGACCGCCAGGGCAACATGACTCGCTTGGCCCAAAGAGGTGGTTTGATTTGGGTGCTATCGGGTGAGGTGTATAACCTGCCGCCGGGCGCGGAGCCAATTGTGAAGAATGGCGATCGCGTTGAAGCCCAAGGCGTCTTAGCTGAAACCAAACTCATCACCGAGCGGGGCGGCATTGTTCGCTTAACTGATACCTCTAACGATGGTAAAGGGGGCCGCGAAGTTGAAATTATCACGGCCTCTGTCATCCTCGATCAGTCAGAAGTAGAAGTAGAAAGCGGTCAAGGCCGCGAGCACTACTTTTTAAAGTCAGCCTCAGGCCAAAAGTTCTCACTGAACGCAACACCTGGCACCAAGGTCAGCAGCGGACAGGTGGTTGCAGAGCTAGTTGATGACACGTTCCGCACACAGACTGGCGGCATCATTAAGTTTGCAGGCGTAGAAGTTGCCAAGCGTGGTAAAGCCAAAAGTGGCTATGAAGTCGTCAAAGGCGGCACCATTCTATGGATTCCGGCTGAAGCTCACGAAGTCAACAAAGACATTTCTTTGCTGATGGTCGAGAGTGGTCAGTATGTTGAAGCCGGTACAGAAGTCGTCAAAGACATCTTCTGTCAGACCAGCGGCGTTGTGGAAGTGACTCAAAAGAACGACATTTTGCGTGAAGTGGTGATTCGTCCGGGTGACCTTCACATGGTGGATAGCCCTGATGCGGCCAACACTAAAAACGACACCATCGTTAACGCTGGCGAAGAGGTGATTCCAGGTGTTGTTGCTGATGCCCTGCGCTATGTCGAGTATGTTGAAACGCCTGAAGGTGCGGCTTTGCTGCTACGTCCTGTGCAGGAATTTGAGGTGCCTGACGAAGCTCAACTCCCGAGCCAGCTATCAGTCAGCGACAGCGAAGACAACTCCATCAAGCTACGCGCTGTACAGCGGATCTTGTACAAAGACGGCGAGCGCGTAAAATCTGTCGATGGCATTGAAATCCTGCGCACGCAGCTGGTACTGGATATTGAAGAAGGGGGCACACAGCTCACGGCTGATATTGAGCTCAAAGCCGATAGCGAAGATGAAGACGCCACGCAGCGCTTGCAGCTCGTTGTGTTAGAAACGCTCGTGGTTCGCCGCGATATTGAGGCTGATCAAACACAGGGGAGTACCAAAACCCGTTTACTGGTCACGGATGGCGATGAAATTCAGCCGGGTGCCGTGATCGCTCGCACCGAGATTCGCTGTAAGGAAGCCGGTGAAATTCGCGGTATTCGTGAAGATTTAGAGTCGGTTCGTCGGGTGCTGGTGGTTCGCGATGCTGATCGGGTCGTGATAGACACAGCCGGTAAACCCCCAGTAGTCTCTGAAGGCGACCTCCTGGTGGATGACACCTCAATTGCCGAAGGCATAAAGACGATTGAATCGGGTCAAGTGATTGAAGTAGGAGACAGCCAGGTTGTGATGCGAATCGCGCGTCCGTACCGGGTATCTACTGGCGCGGTCTTGCACATTGATAACGGTGACCTGGTACAGCGAGGTGATGGTCTGGTGCTGCTGGTATTTGAGCGAGCAAAAACCGGCGACATTATTCAGGGTTTACCGCGTATTGAGGAACTGCTTGAGGCTCGTAAACCCAAGGAAGCTTGCATTTTAGCGGAGCGTCCAGGGGTGGCTCAGGTGGTGTACTCCGATGATGAAACGGTAGAGATCAAAGTCGTTGAAAGCGATGGCGTGGTTTCTGACTATCCGGTCACACCGGGGCAAAACCTGGTGGTTTCTGACGGTCAGAAAGTAGACGTGGGCGAGGCGCTGACCGATGGGCCTTCTAACCCACATCAAATCTTGGAAGTGTTCTTCAAGTACTACCGCGAAACTAAGGGAACGCATGAGGCTTCTATGCTTAGTTTGGAGAAGGTACAGTCATTCCTGGTTAACGAAGTGCAGTCGGTATATCAGTCTCAGGGCGTGGATATTTCGGACAAGCACATTGAAGTCATCGTGCGGCAGATGACCTCTAAGGCGCGTTTGGAAGATGGTGGCGATACCACGATGCTGCCGGGCGAGCTGGTTGAGATTCGTCAGTTAGAGCAGGTGAATGAAGCGATGTCGATTACGGGCATGGCGCCAGCAGACTATACGCCTGTGCTGCTCGGTATTACCAAGGCATCGCTCAACACCGATAGCTTTATTTCGGCGGCGAGTTTCCAGGAGACAACTCGGGTGCTGACTGAGGCGGCGATTCAAGGTAAGTCTGACTGGTTAAGAGGCCTCAAGGAAAATGTGATTATCGGCCGCCTGATTCCGGCAGGTACTGGCTTCAATGCCTATGAAGAGCCCTCTTCGCCTGAGGTAGATACGTCATTTGACGGCACATTTTTAGGCAATGATCTTACGCTCTCGGATATGGTGCTAGATGATCGCACGGCGCGAGCTTATGACCGTGAAGGTGGCTTGGACTTGATTGCGGGCGACGGTATGGTCGGTGGCAATGATAAAAAGCCTATGGATGACATGGATGCGCTGTTTGGCGGCGATGGCCTGATTGATGATCAGTCGGCGCTGTAGGTTGCGGTTTGTTCGCTGCGTTAGCGCGCAGCGGACATAAAACGCTATATTCCCTATCGTTTTTGACTATCGTTTCTGACTATCGTTTCTGATAGTTTCGTTTCTAACAGTTTCTGATAGCTCCTTAAAAAAACAGCCCGACTATTTTCGTAATAGTCGGGCTGTTTTTCTATCCTGGTTTTTATCCTAAAAAGATCGGGTGTGATGACTATGCTTCTTTTTGGGTGGAGAGGTCGGCGGTTTTAACTGAGAAGCGTTGGGTGCGATCGCCCCTTTTTAAGGTCACTTCCAACCTATCTCCAACCTTGACCCTGTCTACCTGAGTTTGAAGCTGATCAGCTCGGCGAATGGGCTCTCCTGAAATTTCTACAATCACGTCACCTCGGCGTAGCCCGGCCTCTGCCGCTGGCGTGTTAGGCAATACCCGAATCACCAAAACACCATCTGTTTCGGGCAGGGCAATGGCACTGTTAGGATCTTCATTGTTGAGCTTGGCCATATCCGGTGTGAGTGTGGCAATTTGTACACCTAGATAGGGGTGAGCAATGCGTTCGCCTCGCGCGAGGCTGGCCTGAATTGATTTGGCCTTGTTAATAGGAATGGCAAAGCCAATACCCGCCGCATCAGCCCGGATGGCGGTATTAATGCCAATCACTTCGCCTCGTGCATTGAGTAAGGGCCCACCTGAGTTGCCAGGATTGATCGCAGCATCTGTTTGGATGAAGTCGATGCGTTTGTCAGGAATGCCAACAGCGGCGCTAGAGCGCTTAAGTGTACTCACAATGCCGAGTGTGACAGTGTTGTCTAGGCCGAGAGGGTTACCGACGGCGATCGCCCAGTCGCCTACTTCTACCTTATCTGAATCACCTAGCTTGGAAATGGGCAGCACCTCGCCCTTGGTATTGATATGAATCACAGCCAAATCGGTGATATCGTCTACGCCTTCAACAGTGCCTTCAAAGGCGCGACCGTCTTTAAGTGTAACGGTGACCTTATCGGCATTATCGACGACATGAGCATTCGTGAGAATATCACCGCTATTGCTGATGATGAAGCCCGATCCTTGGCCGCGCAAACGCTCTTCTTGCGGAATGTTTTGAAACTGATTGGGGCCACCGAAGCGCCCTCGAAAGAAGGGGTCGTCGTAGAACAAGTCAGGCACATTGCGCGTGATGGTGCGCTCGGTGTCGATGCGGACGACGGCACTGCCAACCGTGCGAACGGCGTTGGCAACAAAGCTTTCACCAGAGAGAATGCTGGCAGCCGTAGAAGGCGGGGTCTCCGTCAATGCTTCTGTTTGCGGTTGAGCGGAGAGATCAGGTGTAGAGAGGACCGCTGCTTGCAAGCTCTCCTGTGCCCAAGCCGGGAGCAGCCATAGGCTGTTGGTCAAAAGGAATGCGATCGCAGCAGCGGCTAGCCACCGAATCCATTGGCTGAAAGGAGCGCTCGGCAAGCTCTTTAGAATATTCGCCGGAAAATTCATGACCAAATCCTCATATCTCTCGCTAATCGAAACAGGCACCTTGCTAGCGCGGCATCACAGCCGAAAAGGCTGCTCATATTTTGACACTACTTTTAGAAATGAGAAGTGTGGATAACCAGCGTTGGCTGTGTGAGGATTGATGTTTGATAGGGTGTTTGAAACACGGATAAGGTGGCGGTATGGAACCAATATTGAGGCTGTTGAGGCTGTTGAGGCGAGGTTGGCGGTGGCGGTTAAAGAGCGGTTTAAGCATCAGCCGGCTGGCTGCGATGCTTTTATTGGCAGGATGCAGCGAGCTGCCAGGAACTTACGAAGCTCAGCTTGCCGACTACTTAAGTGGCACAGGTGCAACGATATACGGGGCGTACTGGTGTCCGCACAGTGCTATGCAAAAAGACTATTTTGGCGGATCGGCGGATCGGCTGCCCTATGTAGAATGCGATGCACAGGGGCTAGATGCGCAACCAGAGCTGTGTGCTGAAATGGGCATAGACCAGTATCCGACTTGGATTATCGGCGGGGAATATTACTTGGGCGCTCATCGACCAGGCAAGTTGGCTGTGCTCTCAGGGTTTGAAGCGCCAGTAGACGAAGGCCTCACAGAAGAATCCTCAGAAAAATCTTTAGAAGAACGTCAATCCGCCGCTTTAAGCTTGCAGAAAGGAGATTACTAAGAAGCGCAATGAGGCGCGATGAGTCGTGATAGAACCGATTAGCTGTTGACGACTGCATAGTCCACGAGCTGAATAATCTTTTGTTTTAACGTATCTAAGCCCAGGTTATTGACCGCCGAAATAAATACGGCCTGTGGATACTCGTCCTTAGCGAGCTCCAGCGTGTCGGTATCGGCTTCGTCAAGCTTGTTGAACACGAGCAGGATAGGCCCAGGGGCAATCGGCATTTGGGCCAGTAGCCCCATTACCGAGCGGATGTGATCTTGCCAAGCATGATGCGAGGCATCGACGACGTGAATGAGCGCGTCGGCTTCGGTGACTTCTTCTAGCGTGGCCCGAAAGGCATCCATGAGTGCTGGCGGCAAGTCTTGAATGAATCCGACCGTATCTGTGAGGACCAGCGACTTTATTTCGACGGTGTCGTCTTCGGCGATGCTGATTTTTCGAGTGGTGGGGTCTAAGGTGGCAAAAAGCTGGTCGGCGGCGTAAATGTCTGAATTGGTCAGCCGGTTGAGGAGTGTAGACTTGCCCGCATTGGTATAGCCGATGATGGCAACTGAGGGGACAGACTGATGCTGCCGCTGCTGGCGCATTCTGGCTCGATGCGCTTGGAGCCCATCGACTTCTTTTTGCAGTCGTGAAATTCGTTTTTGAATGGCTCGGCGTTCGGTTTCTAGCTTGGTTTCACCGGGGCCTCTGGTGCCGATACCGCCACCGAGTCGAGACATGGCCTGCCCGCGTCCGGTGAGTCGGGGCAGCTGATACTCTAGCTGAGCGAGTTCTACCTGTAGTTTGCCGGCTCCCGACTTGGCGCGCTGGGCGAAAATATCCAGAATTAGCTCGGTGCGATCTACCACGCGGACGCCAACTTGGGCTTCTATATTGCGAATTTGGGCAGGGGATAGGTCGCGATCGCACACAATCAAATTCGCCCCCAAGGTCTGCACCGCTAACACCACATCATCTAGCCGACCTGAGCCGATCACGGTTCTAGGATGGGGGCGCGATCGCTTCTGCGTCATCACCTGCAACACATCGCCACCTGCCGTCTCTACCAGTCGAGCCACCTCTTCTAGTCCATTTTCAAACGACTGATCCGTCATTTTATCGGTCATCAGCCCAACAATAATCACCCGGTCGTGATCAGCATCTACCTGCTGCGCGACAAATACCCGACGAAATTCTTCCTCTAATCCTTCCGCCAAGTCTAAAAAGTCTTGCTGATCCAGCTCATCTAGCGTCAGCGGATCAGAAACCTCCCACTGCACCTCCGGATGAGGCACCAGGTGAGCCAAATAGCCTTCTCGAATATAGCCCGTTGCACCGCCGCCCTTTCGCTTAAAGCCCGTGCCGGTCAGCGTCAGCAGTGCTACGGCATCCAACCGCTGAATCGCCATCGCCGTTAACACACTATGGCTGGGCGGTTCTACCTTTAGCTGAGTCGCAATGCAGCGAATCCCACACAGTCGCTCAGCGCCATAACGAGGCAGCTCTAGCACCGGAATTTGAGTTTTGTGCGGGCTCCCTACCCCCACGCGAATCACATGACCGCGCCTGTCCACGTAGGCGCATACGGCCTGGTTAATATCTGTACTAATAGCGGCTAGCCGCTGCGCAAACTCTGGCGTAGTTACCCGATCTATCGGCAGCCGCTGATGGTAAATTCTTTTAAGTTCTTTAAGCTGGCTGCTTTTAAGCCCCTTTAGCTCACCGTAAATTTTCTCTATGAGAAGACTCCTAAAATTAAACGCGCATTAGCTCTATTTTAAGGAGTAATCCGTCACTGCTTTACAGAGCTTAATTCATCGGTTGTGAAGCATGTCAAATAGTACAAATATAGTACAATTGTCGGTATGCTTCAGTATCCTGACAGCTAGGCTCGCGTAATGAAGACACTGCCTCAATATCGGCCTTTAGCCTTTAATTTTAAGATTGGCCAAAGGATGAGCGCATGTATTGCAATGTAACACCGACGGTAGTAAACACCACTTGTCAAGATACTTGTATCTATTTACGCTAGTCACCCTACGGTGAAGGCGCTATTATAATGCCTTCATTTCCTCTCGTTTTGGACCGTTCGTCTGCACTTGCATCCACGATATGTGTCGGGTAAATTCGAGCATTTAAAAGCGGCTATTACTTTTTGAATAGCCCTTCGCTTTTGAAAGCCTCGTATTTGCAAAAACAAGCTTTAAGAACGAGCTTGCTATATACGGTACGGATCGTTCAATACGATACGAATCGGTTACTGAATGCCTAATGTTGTTAACCCCATTGGACTGCCATGCCCCCCGAACTTGAAACAGACACAACCGTCTCTGCCAACAGCGACACCCTCAACCGCGACAGCACGACTGCTTCTAGCGTTTCTACTGCCTCTATCCCATCAACAGACTCCACTTCGGAAACGGTTGAGCAGGTCAAGCGAGTAGCCTCACAAATTGTCGATAGCCTAGGTGAGTTTCCTAAATACTTTGGTGAGTTTTTCCAAGAGTATAGACGTCCGCTTCTGGCGTTAGGTCTCATTTTTGGTGCGTTTATCTCGGTTAAGCTTACGCTGGCTATACTTGAGGCCATCAACGATGTGCCTGTTTTGGCTCCTCTATTTGAGCTAATTGGCCTTATCTACAGCGGCTGGTTTATTTACCGTTATTTGCTCAAAGCCTCCAACCGCAGCGAGCTAGCGAGCGAAATGAACGCGCTTAAAGATCAAATCTTAGGCCGTGCTTCTCAGATGTAAACGGTCTTTTAACCAGGATTCTTTCCATCAGTCAGAAATGTAGAAAGCTTCTGTATCTATATTCTGTGCCTCTGGAGGTAATCCGAGCTAATTCGAGGTAATTTTTCTCAAGCGCCAGTCGTTCCCTATCGGAACTGCTGGCGTTTTGCTGGGTAAAACCCGAACCTATGCCCGCCCTCTCGTCTGTTAATGAGCCTTCTATACTGAAGTAAAAAAGGACCTAAACAAGCTTGACATGCGTTTGTTGAGTCGTGGTCTAGGTTGTCAGTGTAGCTAGTGAGCTAATGAGGCGATAGCGGTGAGTGAAAGAGCAGAACTCAACAAAGATGTAATGCAGGCGGTGGAATCGCAGGGCTACCGAGTGACGGTGGGCGACGTGGCCGCTCGGGCTGGATTAGATATTAAAATAGCTCAGCAGGGACTACTTGCGCTGGCTTCTGAAACGCAGGCGCATTTGGAAGTGTCGGAAGCGGGCGAGATTGCCTATGAGTTTCCAAAGAATTTTCGCGGTGTGCTGCGTAACAAGTATTGGCAGCTGCGATTGCAGGAAGTGCTGGCCAAAGTCTGGGAGGTCGTTTTTTACCTCATTCGCGTGTCTTTTGGCATTTTGCTGATGCTCTCGATTGTGGTGATTTTTGTGGCCATTTTTGCGCTTTCGATTGCAATGAGCAGTCAGGGTGGAGGCGATCGCGACGATAGGAGCGGCGGTGGCGGTGGCTTTATGATCTCGCCCTTTAACCTCTTTTACCTGTTTGACTTCGGCTACGGACGCAGACGCCAACGCTATCCCAACCGCTACTCAGGCCCATCTTCTAGATCGCCTGCTGGGCGGGGTGCGGCTGGTTCTGGCGACAAGCTCAACTTTTTAGAGGCTATATTTTCCTTCCTCTTTGGTGATGGAAACCCCAATGCAGACTTAGAAGAGCGGCGCTGGCGAACGATTGGCAGTGTCATTACCAACAACGGAGGCGTCATTACCGCTGAGCAAGTCGCCCCCTATTTAGATAACTTAGGCGAAGGCTGGAATAAAGAATACGAAGACTATATGTTGCCTGTGCTCAGCCGATTTAACGGTCAGCCAGAGGTGAGCCCAAAGGGAGAAATAGTGTATTACTTCCCCGAGTTGCAGGTATCGGCCATAGAGCGCGGTAAAGCATCGGTAAGTGCATATTTAAAAGAAACAAAGCGCAAGTTTACATCAGCGACGTCTGATCAGGTGCTCATGGCAATTGGCCTGGGCAGTGTGAATATCATCGGTGCGTTAGTCCTTTGGAATATGTTTCAAAGTGCGGTTGCCCAAGGCATCGTCTTGACTGGCTTTGTTGCGTTAGTGCAGTCCATCTTTTGGATTTTGCTGGCGTATGGTGTTTCGTTCTTAGCCATTCCGCTCGCTCGCTACTACTGGACTCAGTGGCGCAACAGCAAAATTGAAAGCCGCAACGAATCGCGTCAAGAGCGGGCCGTTATGCTCAATCAGCTAGGGCCTGCCTTCCAAGAAAAAGTTGCTTTTGCTCAGCAGTTTGCAAAGCAGGAAGTACTACGGTCTGAGGAGTCGGTGTACAGCACCGAGACTGATTTGATAGAGCAAGAGCAGGATAAAGACGCTCAACTTGAAGCTGAGTTTCAGCGTCGGCTCAACGAAATTTGATAGCTAGTCTACAGCCCATCTTCTCAAAGCTGATTGAGGTGCCCACTATGGAGGTGCAAAAGCTTTGGAGGTGGGCTTGGGATTGGATCTGGGTCTTTTTGAGACGCATTCGTTTTGCTGTGGGCGTCTCAGATATAGGCGTCTTAAGCTTCAATTGAAATTTTATTTTCTATTTTTAAGATATGTTTATTTATGTTACATTTAGTTGCGAAGCTTAAAAGGTGCCGTGAAAGCCTAGTTGGCTCGTTTATGGTGCCGAGCTATTTACGCCTATATAGCGCTTTATCAATAGACTCAGTCGCTGGGCGCAGTGGCTCAGTGCTTATGTTTACCGTATTCAAGAGACACTTCAATTTATGCCATTCACTCTAGAATCTGCTCGTAATATCTTCCCCAGTACGCTAACTGCAGACGCTATTCCAGCAACAACAGCTCGATTTATTCAGCTCAGCGCTGAAGACCAGCTAGCCCTGATTTGGTTTGCCTATCTTGAAATGGGCCAATCTATTACGATTGCAGCTCCAGGCGCGGCCAATATGCAGTTTGCGGAAAACACTCTAAACGCGATTAAGCGCATGACGCCATTAGAGCAGTCTCAGGCGATGTGTGACCTCGCAAACAGAGCCGATACTGAGGTATCACGGGCCTATGCGACTTGGACACCCAACATTAAGTTGGGCTTCTGGTACAAGCTCGGTGAGTGGATGGAGGAAGGGTTTGTTGCGCCTATTCCCGAAGGGTACAAGCTTTCGGCGAACGCAGCAGCGGTATTGCAGTCTATCAGAGGACTAGAGTCTGGTCAGCAGATTACTGTTTTGCGCAATGCTGTGGTAGACATGGGCTACGATCCCAAAAATATGAGTGGTTATCAAAGGATTTCTGAACCTGTGATGGCTCCAAAATCTATTGGAGAGCGCACCCCAGTTTCGATTGAAGGTGTTGATAATGCTACTGTATTGAGCTACATGAACAATCTCAATGCCAATGATTTTGATGCATTGGCAGCTTTGTTTACAGTAGATGGTGCATTGCAGCCACCTTTTCGCAGACCAATTGTGGGTCGCGATGCGATTCTTCAGTTCTTTAGAGAAGAATGCCAAAACTTAAAGCTCATTCCTGAGCGCGGTGTTGCTGAAGCTCCAGAGGACGGCTATATTCCCATTAAGATTACGGGTAAATGCCAGACGCCTTGGTTTGGCGCGGCTGTCGGTATGAATATTGCTTGGCGCTTTTTGTTAAATCCAGATGGCAAAATATTCTTTGTTGCTATCGATTTGCTCGCTTCTCCCAAAGAGTTGCTAAATCTGGTTCGCTAATCCATTTTCTCTCTCTAACCACAGACGGATTTAGATACAGACAGATTTAAATACAGACAGAAGGTTCGGGTGATTGTCATAATCACTTTATGACGATCGCTTTGTGAGATAGGCCCCCTGAACGCACCTTTATTAGGTGACGCCTCAGGGGGTTACTCGTCAAAAAAACTATAAACATCTATTTAACAGTGATGACGCAAGCTGAAATCGAATGGAGCAATACAGAAAAAAGAGTCGCTCAAGACGCCCTTAAAAAGGCATATGAGCGTGAAGTGGAATCGCTGATAAGGCGAGTGAGAGAGAATGCAAGCAAAATCTCTGATCTTGAAAATGTTTGGCAGCTACATGATTTTTTGAGTGCCAGAAGACATGACATTGATGGGAAATATGACGGCAGAGAAGCTTTTTTAATGTTTACTCTTTCAGGGTTAGTGAAAGAAGGGCTGTTACAGCTCTCGGAGCTAGAAGGGCTTGCTGCTGATAAGCGTGCTAAGGTTTCTTTGCTTACTCGTATGTAGGCACTATGGCTTTAGGCGATCGCATACTGATGAACAACAGTAATGAACAAGAGTTCTGTTGAAAATAGAACAGACATACGACAAGATGGCTTGTCGTTTTAAAGCGCCTCAATTATTCATTTGAGCTAGTTTTCAAGCTGTGCGATCGCTGTGCTCTGATAGTAATGTTGCAAAATTTGATCAAAGCTCCAGCCTTTTTCGGCTAGGGTACGGGCGCCCCACTGGCTCATGCCAACGCCATGGCCAAACCCAAAGCCAGCAACCCTTACCTGATTTGCCCGTTCGTCAATACTAATGGTGAAGCGAGTGCTGCGCAGCTGTAAGGCTGAACGCACCTCACTGCCTTTTAGGGTTTTGCTGCCGTTCTCGCCAGTAAAGCTGATAGTGGTGACTCGGCCCCGAGTGGTAAGCCTAGGCGTACCAATGTTGCGAATTCTCCCAATACCGCCAATTTTGTCGCTGAATTCGCTCAAGGTAAATGTTTTTTCCCAGCTGAACACGGGCGCACTTTGGTCGTAGTCTTCAACGCCGCGTAAGTACGGAACATCGCTGCTCCATACTTCACTGGCATTTTCAGTGAATCCCCCTGAAGAAGAATGGAAGATCGCCTCAATTACTTCACCATTGTGCGTGACCACCTGATTAAGCGTGGATTGAACGGCGGCGATGGTGCTAGGTTGCTCTTGCGCCAGCCCTTTGTAAACCTGGTAATTCGTCGTGGCATCGACGTCGTATAGCGGATTGCGGTTGCGCGATCGCTTATAGAGCGCATAGGACCGCGCCGCCACCGCCTGAGACTGCAAAGCCGCCTGTGGCCAACTGCTCGGCATTTCACTCGCCACTACGCTATACAGATAATCATCCAAATCAACATAGTTAATCGCCGTCAGCTTACCGGCCTCTAGCGTCACCATCACCCGACCGCGATACCATCTATCCCCAATCCATACAAAGCCGTCTTCCGAAGGCTCTAGCCAGAAAGCGCTCGATTCCGATAGCGTTTGATTGCCGTTGGTCAGGTCTACCTCATTGCCATCGGCCTTGATTGTAATTCCCTGTAGCTCGGGTAGCTGATACAGGGGCTGGCCATTGCCATTGCTAATAATGCCTGTAGTGGAACTACCCACGCTAATGACATCCTTGCCTTGAGAAACGGCTACTCGCAGCTCTACCGCCGCCTGTGCGGGCAACACTAGCAACAGCCAGAGCAACCCTCCTCCTAACCAGCGCAGGCTCCAGCGGATGGCTTGTTTTGAAGAGGCTGACTTTTTCAGGGGAGTGGGTGACGCCTGCTGTTCGGCCCCTTGCACGCTAGTCGCCTGATCGCTCAAAGGGCGTTGCGTCAGTTGAAACAGCCAGTTTTTTGCAAAGATAGCCGCAAAAGCGGGAGCAACAAGAGAGGTTTGCTGGGCCATGATGGTTGTACTAATCAAGATATTTTTCAGCTTTCCCCAACAATCTCTGAAATCTGAACATTTCCAAATATGTTGGGTGGCAGTTTGTCAGTCGGCTACTGACCTTATTATTTAGAGCCAAAGGTATTGAGAAAAAGGTATTGAGCCAAAGGTATTGAGCCAAAGGTATTGAGCCAAAGGTATTGAGCCAAAGGGCTTGTATCTTTTATCGCAGGCCTGTTACAACAAGCCTGCTGTCTTGTACAGCTCTTGCAATCTGGCCAAGATTTTTTCACCATACAGCGGGTCGGCAGACCACAGGCCGCTTAGCTGATCGACTAAGGGTGCAACCCCTCTTTTGACAAAGTCAAACCGAGGATCGACTTTATCCCTAACTAGGGGGGCTGTGCTGGCATAGGCTTTGAGGTGCTGAATGTGGGCGCGAACGCCAATAGTGGCGCTGACAAAGCTGGCTAGGTTACCCGTGCCATCAGCGAGCCCGGCAAAGTTGTTTTGAGTGGGTTCTATGAGGCCAGGAAAGCGTAAAAAGTCGGTTTCTACGCACATTTGGCAAAAGGCGATATCGAAGTCTACGCCTTCGACAGTGCCTTCTTGTCGGTAAATTTTGGGCAGATCTGGAAACAGGTCTAGGGCGTTTTGGTTGCCCTGCCGCAAAAAGATCGCTAGCTGCGTTTCGGTCGTACTGCCAAGGCTCATGATTACATCAATGGTGCCTGGACAAATGTTGAGCAGTGCGGCAGATCTAAGTTTGAGGGTGCGAGTGGCAGCATCCCAACCTACCGAGATGCTAAAGGGCTTGAGGTCTACGGCTTTGACATATACGGTGCCTCGGTAGCGCACCCGGAGAACCTCAGGGCCGGTTGAGATGTTTGCTCCAATTACATCGGCCAAATCTACGGGCATATAGGCATTGCCGCTGATGATAATGCCCTTTTCTTTGTAGGTGCTGCCGTTGATTTCGATATTGATAGTTGGATATTCGGGGGCAACGGGATTGGGTGGGGTTGGGCTATTGCCAGTGATGGCGCGGATCCAGGCGGCAAGGCCATTGACAAGGCCAATGGCGAAGTTCCGTCGGCGCTGGGTGATGAGCGCAAAGTCTTGAGGGTTGGTGAGGTAGCCGATGTTGGCGACGAGGGCGGGCGGTAGGGTTTGGCGGACAAAGGCGAGCCTGCCTGTGCCAGATGCGGTATCGGGCTGGACGCCACGGCTGGGCAGCTCGGGAACTTCGCGCAGGAGGTTGAGGAGGACGAGTTCGGCTTGGGCTTGGCGATCGCGATTATTCGCGATGTAATACATGGACGCACCCCGTGTTGCCGTATTGCTAAACTGTTCGGCATGAAGTTCGATGGCGACTGCGCCCGAACGAGCCCGCGCATTTATCCAGTCGATGCTTTGGACTAAGCTAAGATCGTCGGGAACCGAGAGCACGTCATAACCACGCGATCGCAGCTCTGGCACCATCAAATTTCGCAGGGCAATCATCTCCTGCGCCTCGGTGGTACCGCCCACTCTTGCACCGGTATCACGGACACCGTTTTCTATGCCGCCGTGGCCCGCTGAGATAAAAATCTGTGCCATGGAAAAATACTCGCTACAGGGATCTGGCTAAATTAGGCCCATATCATCGCCAAACTACCTTACTGCATGTTTTGCGTCTCTTCTACCGGTGTGTCTTTTTTCTGCATTTTTTGGCTTGCTTTTTGGCTTGCTTTTTGACTCATTTTTTGGCTTGCTTTTTTAAAAAGAAGCTGAACGCCCAAGGCCGCAAGCCCTAGTGCGGCAACGCCAAAAACCCCTGCACCTAACGCTACAATGCCAACGACTAAGGTCCGGACAGCGGCTGAAATGTTAACGACTGCCGGGTTAGATGAGGTGACCGGCTTGTTTGCAAAGCTCATGGCAATAGAGATCGTCAACCGGTAGGCGAGCAGTGAAAAGGTGCTGGCCGCGATCGCGCCGGTAAAACAGCGTAGTGGGGTAGGCGGCTGCTTACCTGAGTCCTCTGAGCTTTGCGCTTCGGCGCTTAGGTTAGGAACCGATATTTTGCCTAACTGCTTTTCCGACTTCTTTTCCATGGGAGGCGATCGCTCCGTAATAACATCGTAAGAAATAACTTGTGAGACTATAGAATAAACTGCCCCTCCTAAAATATACGGACAATCTAGCCCTTGGCACCTTCCGGCAAGCAAAAAGACGCGCAAAAAGCCTCTAAAAAAGGCAACCACAGAGCACGTAAGCGATTTGGCCAGCACTGGCTAAGAGACGATCATATCCTTAACCAAATTGTGCTTGCCGGTGAGCTTAGCCCTGCCGATCATGTGCTGGAAATCGGCCCAGGTCAGGGCATTTTAACCCAGCGTTTGCTCAATACCCAGGCCCAGGTGCTTGCCATCGAAATTGATCGCGACCTCTGCTTGCAGCTCAGCGAACAGTTCATTGCCTTTATGGCTTCTGGGCAGTTTCGCCTGATTGAATCCGACTTTTTGAAGCTGGACTTTAACCAGGCGTTGATTGACTTTGATCTAGCACGGCCCAATAAAGTCGTGGCCAATATTCCCTACTACATTACCGCCCCGATTTTAGAAAAGCTGCTGGGGACTATTCGCAGCCCCAACCCACAGCCTTTTGACAATATTGTGCTGCTGGTGCAAAAAGAAATTAGCGATCGCCTCTGCGCCAGTCCTGGCACCCGAGCCAACGGAGCCCTCACCATTCGTGCTCAGTACCTTGCTGAATGCGAAGAAATTTGCCCGGTGCCGCCTAGCGCCTTCAAGCCGCCGCCAAAAGTAGAGTCTGCGGTTATTCGCCTGCGCCCTAGACCTTTTCCCACGCCTGCCAAAAACCCGATTCAGCTCGCCCAGCTTGTGAGCGTTGGGTTTTCTCAAAAGCGAAAAATGCTGCGCAACAACCTGCAAAGCATCATTGATCGTGATGTTTTAAGCGCTGTACTCGATCGTCTGTCTCTCAATCCTCAAATCCGGGCAGAAGGCTTAGGGGTTGCCGACTGGGTTGCTTTAAGCGACGCCCTAGATGAGATAGACGAGAAGCCCCCTATCCATCAGCTGCCAGATTCATTAAATCCATTAGATCTAGATCTAGATCTAGATCCACCAGAGCAAGCATGAATAAATGAATGCAGATGATGCCACTGCCGTTGTCTGCATTCTTGATCGCGTCTCCCTAATTTTTCTTTTCCCATGCTCACTCTCCTTGCTAACGCCAAAATAAACCTTTACTTAGAAATCATCGGTAACCGCCCTGACGGCTTCCACGAGCTAGTGATGATTATGCAAAGTGTTGCCTTAGCCGATCGCATCACGCTAACACCGCTGAAGTCACCGACGATTCAGCTGTTGTGCGATCATCCGCAGGTGCCAACGGATCATACTAATTTGGCCTATCGAGCAGTGGCGCTATTGCAAAAGCGGTTTCCTGAGCAAACTAACGGCGTAGGCGGCGTGGAAATTGCGATTGATAAAAAAATTCCGGTGGGTGCGGGTTTGGCGGGCGGTTCCTCGAATGCGGCGGCGACGCTGTTTGGTCTCAATGTGCTGTGGAATCTAGGGCTCACACGCGCTGAGCTTCAGGCACTCGGGGCTGAATTAGGATCAGATGTGCCCTTTTGTTTGGCAGGGGGCTGTGCGATCGCGACCGGACGCGGCGAAGAAATCAACCCGTTACCCCACAGCCCACAGCTCTATGCGGTTTTGGCCAAATACAACAGCCTTTCAGTTTCTACGCCCTGGGCCTACAAAACCTACCGGCAGCAGTTTGAGTCAACCTACTTGCCGCTGAACGACAGCGCTAACCTAGCCGAGCGGCAGGCCCGCGTTCATTCGGGTGCGATGGTCAAAGCCCTGGGGTCTGGCGATTTATCAGCCATTGGCGATCAGCTCAGCAATGATTTAGAAAAGGTGGTTCTCCCGGCCTATCCGAAAGTCAACCAGCTGAAGCAGACGATGTTGAGTGTGTCAGCTTCTCAAGGTGCTTCTCAGAGCGCTTCTCAAGGTGCTTCTCAGAGCGCTTCTCAGGGCGCTTCTCAGGGCGCTTTAGGAACGATGATGTCTGGCTCTGGCCCAACTGTCTTTACGCTGACCGAAACGCTTGAGCAGGCTCAGGCGATCGCCCATACCGTCGCTGCTCAAGTCGGCGATCGCAATGACCTTCAACTACAGGTCGCGCCTTTCACAACCAAAGGCATCGTTTTACAGCCCTAAACATGCCAGCACCTGCCAGCACATGCCAACGGCTGGCAAAGATTTTTCATCCAGGCCCTTGAGCCTCAGCAATGCTAAGATAAAAATCTATATTCATTTTCGAACAATATGAAGCGACTTCCTTTTGATAATCAGCAGGTCATGCGACGCACCGAGGATCTCATCAGCGCGGCTTCTAACCGCTATCGCATTACCGTTCAGGTCGCCAATCGTGCCCAGCGTCGTCGCTTTGAAGAGTTCGACAGCTTAGACGAGTCTAAAATGAAGCCCGTATTGCGTGCCATTGTTGAAATGTCTGACGAACTTACCCAACCCGAAATCATCGGCGAATAGGGCTAAGGCTCTATTGCTGTTCTCTTAAAAGGCTACTGATTGTCACGTCAGTAGCCTTTTCTATGCTTGGGTATGGTTGGGGGTATGGGTTGGGGTGATGGTTGAGATGACAGTTGAGATGTCTCTAAAAACGACTGCTAGTATCCTATGATTCGGCAAATAAAAAGCGGAGAAGGGTGGCGACTCGGCTGGAATCCATCTGCGGCAGAATTTTGCGGTTTAGTGGGTGGAGAGGGCTGGGCAATTGAGCTAACGACAGCTGAGTTTTTAGACTTTGGCCGATCCGTGAGCCAGCTTGCGATCGCCATGGCTGCCATGAATGACTCGCTCATGGACGAGGAGCGTTTGTGTTGCGAACAGGAAACCGCTCTGATTTGGCTAGAAGCCGAGGGCTTTCCGGCCCAGTATGGGCTGCGATTTATTTTGCTGAACGGGCGGAAGGCCGAGGGTGAATGGCCGCCTAAAGTGGTACAGGCGTTGCTGATAGCGCTTGCTGAGCCGCCCTTTACGGCGTTGTTTGCAGAGTCAGCGTAAGGTAAGGGCTGTAGGACTTATAGGGCTTTTTGGCAAAGATTTGCCCAGTTGGTAAACAAAACAAGTTTTGTTATTTTAGCTAGAGCGGCTAAGGTTTAGATTGCCTTTAATACCATTGCTGTGGTTTATTGTGCTGTGTTCTGTAATTACGACTAGGGAGCTGAGTCTATAGTGAAAGTTAAAGTAGTGAGCGACACACTTTTCAAACTCAGTCCTAAGTTGTCGAGCCAGCTGTCTAACTCAGAAAAGGTCTTCGTTAAAAACGGCACCGAGTTTGAGCTTATTTCCTATACAGAAGCTGAAGGTCAGCATACTCGCCTCGTGCTGGCTAACCAAACCCTGGGTAATAATCAGCGGATCTGGTACGCCTTTGATCCGGATATTGAAATTGAGTCATCGCCAGTTAAGCTCGTGGTCATCAGCGACACGCTTTTTAAGCAGCGGCCTATCGTTTCTTCCCAGCTAGCCGATGCTGAAAAAGTGTTTGTCAAAAACGGCACCCAGTTCGATTTACAGTCTTACCTACCAGCTGCTGGCAATCATCTCAGAGTCGCTTTGGCAAACAGGTTTTTGGGGCCTCAAAATCGTAATACCTGGTATGCCTATCAGCCCGATGTCCGAGTGAGCGGGGCGATGGTCAAGCTCAGAGTCGTCAGCGATACGCTTTTCAAGCTCAAACCGATTTTTTCCTATCAGCTTTCTGCCGATGAAAAGGTATTTGTGAAAAACGGTACAGAGTTTGAGCTAGTCGATAGCGAAAAGGCTGAAGGCAACCATGTACGGGTTTCCCTTGCCAAAACAGGGCTGGGCGATCGCAGTCTTAAAACCTGGTTTGCCTTTGCCCCCGACATTGTTATCGAAGGCAACCCGGCTGGCAATACGCCCCATCAAGGTTCTCCTGAGCAGCCGCAGCCGGTCCCTGAGCCTACGCCGCCCCCTGTTGTGGTCACACCGCCCGCACCGCCTAGGCCCGCACCGCCTAGGCCCGCACCGCCTGCCAGGATGCCCACTGGCCCGTTTCGTCTTCCTGGGTTTTCCAGTACCTTCTATTTATCAGAGCCTATTATTCCAAATGGCAACTTTACCTGGGCCGAAGCGACGAGAAACGGCAGTCGAATTCCGGTGAGTCGTAACGTCACCTACGGCATTATTCGACTTGCTCGGGTGATGGAAGAAGTTCGAGCACGTCTAGGCGATCGCCCTATCCGTGTCAACTCCTGGTACCGCGACCCTGCGACCAACCGCGCAGTCGGTGGTGCCCTTTATTCTCGTCATCTCTCAGGCGATGCTATCGATTTTGTCGTTATTGGCATCCATGCCTATACCGTCTATGACCGCCTTAACAGCTGGTGGGGCTCCCAAGGTGGCCTAGCGAGCTCCTCCATCTTCACCCACATTGATACCAGAGGCTATTACGCTCGTTGGTCTTACGGGTATTGAAAAGAAGGTATTGAAAAGCAGGGATTGAAAAGAACCAACAAACGAAAAAAGCTACCTTGCGGTAGCTTTTTTTTGGTATGGAGTTTAGGGTTATGGCGGGCTGCTTGCGGAAATATTTCTGAAAGCAACGATCTGGCGGCGGCGGGCTACTGCACGTTTAGATATTGAAGAATTCCATTCGTAATCCCATCTGCGATGTCTGCAACAGCGGCTGGATCTCTAAACCTAGCGGCATCTTCTCTGCCGGTGACAAAGCCAGTTTCAACCAGCACAGCAGGCATAGAGGTATTGACGAGGACGTAAAAACGGGCTCTGCGAACGCCGCGATCGCGCATATCAGTCCGTTCCAAAATGTTGTTTTGAATCACCTGCGCCAACCGCAGCCCAGAGGAAAAATAGAAGGTTTCTAGCCCGTTTACATCCGGGCGAGACATGCTGATGGCGTTGGCATGAATGCTGACAAATATATCGGCATCGGCCCTTTCGGCAAAGCTAACGCGAGGGGCTAGGTCAATTTCACGGTCGTCAGAGCGAGTGAGGAGTGCATTAACGCCCTTGGCCTGCAAGGCGCTTTGCACTTGACGAGAGATCGATATATTGATGTCTTTTTCACGCAAGCCCCCAATTCCAACTGCGCCCGGATCTCGCCCACCATGCCCCGGATCGATCACCACCGTGAGCTGTCCCTGACGCGCTCTCGGTATAGAGGGAGAGGGTGAAGGTGCGGCGGGCGAAGGCGTACGAGCAATAATACCGGTGCCCACAATAATTTGGGCAGGGAGATTGGCGTTGGTGAGCCTTCTTTGCAGCTCTTGGGCCCGACTTTGCTCGCGGAAGCGACCGGCCTGAATCACTGTGCGACCATCGACCTGGGTTCGGAAGGCGCCCGATTCGATTGCATTGACGCGATCGCGCGTATTCGATCCGCCTTCAGGCACAATGACCTGATAGTAGGTTTCAGCACTCGGACTTGAACTTGGCGGCGGTGCAGCGCGGCGACCTTCAACAATTTCAGAATCAATACCCTGACTAGAGAGCTGAGAAACTAGCTGATTAGCGCGACTTTGTTCTTGAAATAGGCCCGCTTGAATGACCGATCGACCGCTGACATTAGTCGTAAAGGCATCGGGGGCAACTTGACGAACGCGCGATCGCACAATTGGCGAAGAGCTGGGGACAATGACCTGATAGAAGGTACTTTGATCATTGCCAGACGGTGTACTGGGCGATGGTGCAGCACCCGGAGAAGGTAGCGGACTTCCACCAGGTCGCGGCAGCGGCGAAGATCCAGGCGGCGTTGGCAGTGAAGGCCTTGAAGGTGAAGGGGTCGAAGGTCGTGGCGTTGAAGGCGCAGGCGTCGAGGGCGATGGCTGTGAAGCCACCGGGCGAGGGTTACCCGATTGCGCTGCTACTGTTTCTAGGCTGTTGTTGTTAGAGAGATACACATGCCCTTGTGCATTGCCATTGAGCGTGCGGCGAGTTAGCTGCCAGCCTGGATCTAGCTCAATTTTGACAAAATCATTTGCGACGCCATTGCTGCGGCCAATCTCTAGCACGGGTAGATCTCCACCGCCGCGACCAGGCAAGACGCCCGGCAGCGCCACTAGCACCAGGCTTTCGCCACGACGAGTAATCTGCAACCGGTAGCGACGGCTCAAGTCTTCATCGCCGATGCGAACCGAATAGCCGTTGCTGTCTGTACGGCGGCCACAGATACCCGAAAAGTCAAAATTCAAGAGCAGGGGTTCAACGACAGTTGGGCTACCGGGCTCCTCTTCAAAACAAGCTCGTTGGTTGGTGAGCTGCTCTAGAACGAGCAGCCGATAGAAGCGACCGTTAGACACTGGCTCAGCAATGGCGATCGCGTTGTCAGAGTCGATATTCTGCTGTCCGTAGTTTTGGGCGATCGCACTGCTTGTAGAAGCAATGAAACTCGCACCCAGCGCAGTAGCAGTGAGCGCAGTCAGTGTGGTAAGTCGGCGAATTACGGATTTCATATGTCGGCAGTGGGAGCAAGGAGCAGCGAACAGTGGGTGCTTAAAAATGCTTGGCAGAGAATTGTGTGAGACTCCATCAAACAAAATAGGGCGCAGATTAGGTGTAAGGGCTAGGCGTCGCAGCCAGCAGGGACAATCAGCATGGATAATGAGGCGTCAATCATAGGAGTTAAAAAATAATTGTGATAGGCCAAAAGGACTATAGCAGTTGCCTTAACGCTTCTTCCTTTTTTGTGTGGCCTCCTGCGGGCCTTCTTCAGTGACGGTTTGGCAGTGACGGTCTGATGGTCTTTTTACAAACTGTTTTACAAACTGTTTTACAAACTGTTTTTCAGTTGAGGCAGCCGCTTGCTAAATCAAGTAACAGCAGCTGTCGATGAATAGGGCTATCAGCAAAGCTTGTAGGAAAAAGCTTGTAGGAACTGAATTCATTGAGCGTTTTTTCATACCCAACAGGTAGCGTTTATGTGACTACTTTTGATTTGTCACATCCGCTAGTGAACGCTCTTCTAGCGATCTCAGTAAGATTTCATAGGGCTCACAGAACGCTCTCATATACGCTTCATTTAACTTACCTATAGTGTTCATACAACCTTTAATAACTTCATGAGTTTTCCCAAAATGAATAATCAATCAAGATTGTTTTTTGTATCCGGACATTTTTCAACTGCTTTTTCAACTACTTTTTCAACTACTTTTTCAAAATTGTTTGCCCATACTCGACTGGCAATTCCCCTCGTTTTGGCTCTAGGTTTAGCGGCCTGTGGCCCTACCAAAATTGCCGATAGCGCAGCCAATGAATCGGTCGCAGTCAGTGAAACTACGACTGTCGAAGAGACGGCCAAGGAAACGGCCAAGGAAACGGCCAGTGAAACGATAGCCGACCCAATAGCCGACAAAATCTATGTTGAGGACGGCATTGCAATTGGCGGTGCCGACCCGGTTGCCTACTTTTCAGGAGAAGTGGCCGCTGGCGAATTTGTCGCAGGCAGCCCTGACTACACCTACGAGTGGAAAGGCGCAACCTGGCAGTTTGCCAATGCCGAGAATCGCGACCAGTTTGCTGCCAATCCAGCGCAGTACGCGCCTGAGTACGGCGGCTTTTGCGCTTGGGCAATAGCCCAAAACAACATCGCCAAAATAGACCCTACCGCGTGGAGCATTGTGAATGACCGGCTGTATTTGAACTACGACGAAAGAATTCAAGCGCGCTGGCAAAAGGATGTGCCTGGAAACATTGCTAAGGCTGATGCCAACTGGCCAGAGCTTTCTATGCAGTAAATGAGAGCTTACTAAAGCGTACCTTTAGCCCATCCGCAGGTCTCAGGGAAGGCACTGGATTCATGGTCAAATCCTGATCAGCGTCTAGCTGCCAGTGGTAGCGGCGGAGCAGCTGCGCGGCCATGATCTTCATCTCTAGCTTGGCAAAGGCCATCCCCAGGCATACTCTGGGGCCACCACCAAAGCCGACCAGGCTGTAGTCATAGCGCTTTTGTTCGGCCCGCTCAGGGCTAAAGCGGTCAGGATCAAAATCGCTTGGGTTAGTGTAGCAGCGCTCGTCTTTATGGGCGGCGTCTATTCTATACAGTGCCAGCCAGCCAGCTGGAACATGATAGCCGTTGAAATTAAAGGGCTTGATGACTCTACGGAAACCACCGCCAACCGGAGGATACTGCCGCTCGACTTCTTTGAGGATTTGATCGAGATAGGGCATTTGCTGAATTTGCTCGAAGGTCAGCGCGGATTCGGCGGGAAAGGCTTGCTGTTCGGCCCGAGCCTTGGCTAGCACATCGGGATTTTGAGCCAGTGACATCACCAGCGAGGTCAGCATAGAGGTGGTGGTTTCATGCCCAGCAAACAGCATCAGCAGGGTTTGTACCTTGATTTCGGCTTCGCTGAGGCGATTGCCTTCGTCGTCTTCGGTTTGAAGTAGCAGCGTGAGTACGTCAGTCGGTAAGGCGGCGGTAGGGTCAGTTTGAAGGCGGGCTAACAGTTGGCGGCGCTTGGTAATTTCTTGTTCGATGTAGCTAAGGAGGCGATCGCGCCCCCGCAGTGCTTTGCGATAGGTCGTCGGCCCCCATCGAATGGGCAGCGTAAAGAGGCCGTTGGTCAAATCGGCAAACCAGCTGGCGAGTTGTGCTATTTGAGCCTCTGTTTCGGCGCTTTCAGCGGTTCCAATGGTGTTATCGGTTTCGTCATGGCCGGGCGCGCTGCCGACTAGCAAGACGCTTGCCACCTCAAAGGTAAATTTTTTGAACTCTAAAAACCAAGTGAGCTGTTGCTTTTTCTCCCATCTGGCCAAATAGCTATCTGAAAGCGCCACCATGGTAGAAAAGTAGCTAGCCAACGCCTTGCCATGAAAAGCTGGCATGAGCAGGCGACGGTTGCGCAGATGCGTTTCACCTTCTTGTAAAAACAGTGATTCGCCTAGTAGTTCCTGAAAAGTTCCAGGCCAGCCATCGCGCCAGGAAAAACAGTCGGCATGGCTAGAGAGCAAAAAAGCATTGGCTTCGGGCCCGCAGAAGAAAACGGTGGGCTGACCGATGATGCGTGACTTAAAAAGGCTACCGTACTGAGCCTGACGCTTCGTCGCAAAGTTGGGGTCTCGTAAAAAGCTCAGGGTTTCACCAATCCAGGGCAAGCCTAAGCGACCAGGCGGCAGGGGAAGAGTTGAAGGTGCGGTTTTAGGGGCTGGCATGTAGGGTTTTCTCACACGGCTGCTAGCAGCTCTAAACTATACGATAGAGAACAATTATTTTACTTACGTTAACAGGCAACCGTTTTGAGTATGGCAGTCAGCAAGTATTCTTTGAGCCGATGGCTTTTAGGCAAAGTCTTTACCGGGCTTAGCCTTTTGATTGTATTGGGGAGCCTGATCGGCTGCGCACCGATAGATCAATCGACGGATCAATCGACGCAGTCACCTAGCGGTATAGAAGCGATCGCTCAATCATCACCTGCTGCGCCGGAAGAGTTGGCTACGGCTGTTTTTGCAGGGGGCTGCTTTTGGTGTATGGAACCGCCTTTTGACGCGTTGCCGGGAGTGGTTTCGACGACATCGGGCTACACGGGCGGTCGGGTTGAGAATCCTACTTATGGGCAGGTATCGGCGGGTGGGACAGGCCACTATGAGGCGATGAAGGTGGTCTATGATCCTGAACAGGTTAGCTACGATGAGCTGCTAGAAACGTTTTGGGTGAATGTAGATCCGGTGGATAGCCGAGGCCAGTTTTGCGATAAGGGTTCTCAATATTTGTCAGCTATTTTTTATGAGACGCCTGAGCAACAGTCGGCGGCGGCAGCGTCTAAGGATGCGATCGCAGCTCGACTCAAATCAGAGGGGGTGAATGGCGCGATCGCGACCGAAATTTTGCCCACTGCGCCTTTTTACGATGCTGAAGACTACCACCAGAACTATTACCAAACCCATGCGGTGCGCTACAAGGTGTATCGCTATGGCTGTGGACGCGATCAGCGCTTGGCTGAAATATGGGACGACGATGCCCCTAGCCATGATTAATCGTGCTTTGTTGAAAATATTCCTTAGGCCAGCGGCTTTGTTCTACGCCCAGTGGCATAATGCTCATGCTGTGATTAATAAGACAGTGATATTACAGTATTAGCAGGCCTAGGTTAGCGAGACTAGGTTTAGAAAGCTTAGTAAACAGCAGGTAATCGCAGCTATGAGGACGACGTGGGTATTACTGCGAAAAAAATGGGTGTGGCTCGGGCTGGCGATCGCGAGCTGCCTGGCTGTACTGATTAGCCATTTACCCTTAGACCTATGGCTGACCGCAACTCAAGGTTGGCTCTCGGGGCAGGGCATGTGGGCAATCCCCACTTTTATCGCCATTTACGTTGTTGCCGCTGTATTGGGCCTGCCTAACATCGTCCTGATTCTAGCTGCGGGGCCGCTATTTGGCCTCACCGAAGGCGTCGTGAGTGCCTCGGTGGCCGATACCTTAAGCATTGCAGCTTGCTTTGTCATTGGCCAAACCGTGGGTCGCCGCTGGATTACGCATAGCGTGAGAGAAAATAGCCGTTTTCACAAATTAGATCGCGCCTTCGCCCAAAAAGGCTGGAAGATTGTCTTACTCACAAGGCTCTCGCCTGTTTTGCCCTCGAACATTCTCAACTACGGCTTTAGCCTGACCCGTATCGACTTTTGGGAGTACCTATTTTTCTCTTGGCTGGGGATGCTGCCAGTCATTTTCACCTATGTCTATGTCGGTACGTTTGGCGCCCGTATTCTCACACCCAACCCACAGCCCGAGAACTTGATTTTTCAGGCGGTTGGGCTGGTGACGACGCTGGGCGTTATGGTTTACGCCACTAAGCTGGCAGCCGTTGCACTTAAAACAGAAGACGCTACTACGGATTAATTTGCTAGTGGGCAGAAGATTTCAACTCATTAATGAGACACAGCGTTAATGGGTCACAGCATTAGATGGAGCATTAATGGAGCACCAATAACGCCAAAGATTAACGCCAAAAGGTGTTATTCAATCTGCTCTAGGGCGTCTGGCTTGTGGGCTGCTTTACTGCCCGTGCTTTCACTTTCTACCAAATACTGAGGCTCGTCTTCAGTCGCTTTGGCAGTATGGCCTTTGATGTCTGTTTCTGAGGTGAGTTTATTTTGAACGGTGCCTGTGGTTTTGCCTTGGCGGGTGTTCCATGCGACGCGATCGCCCTGCTCAAACCTCTCTGAACTCTCTGAACTCTCTGAACTGTCCGAGCTTTTTGACGAAGCAGCATCAGCAGCCGAATCTGCCTTAGAGAGCGAATCGGGACGGTGGCTAGTGACGTTGCCAGTATGGTCATTTTTAATCAAGTATCGCGGATCGTCTTTGCTGGCAGCGACGGTCTTTCCCTCAACCTCGCGGGGTTCTTGAACGAACGCTTGCACAATGCCAGTTGCCTTACCCTGACCCGAAGACCACTCAACCCGGTCACCCTTGTGAAACGATTGCTTGCTTGCCATCCGATCTCTCCTTACTCAATACTTTCAGAACATTAGGTTTCTTCAAGATACTGAGATCTAAAAGCCAAAGCCTCTATCCGGGTTGGTTTTTGCGATGTTTGTTTTTCTTTACAAAATATGCACAAGGACAGAAGGGCCAAATTCACAAAAAAGCGAATCTAGTTTCTATGCCTTTTTACAACGTGGATCTAAGCGGTTGCTTGCAGTCATCAATTTTATTGAGTCACCGATCTCAATAGTACCTTTGAACTAATTTCGGTATGATGACTGCAATCTGTCTGTTAACCGTTTTCCGCCCTCCCGTTTTCCGCCCTCCCGTTTGAGGTACTTATGAATACTCATTTGAAGCCAGGAATGTTCGTTCGCCTAAAGGGCCAGCCCAGCGACCTGCCCGATTTTGTGGTTGAGCGCTACCTAGGCAACTACTGCTGGATTAGGCAGCAGGCCTGGGGTGATCTTGTCCGGTGGAGGGTCAAAGCCGCGATAGTTGAAGCCCCGACAATGCAGATTGCGCAGGACAGTTGCTAAATACATTGACAGCGCCACTGCCTATAGCAACCGCCCATAGCAACCGCCCATAACACCCTAGACTCGGACATCCTAGTAGGCTGTGACGCTACGCTATTGGCTGCGTATCTGCCGTGCCCTAACTGCGTTAGGATTTGGGCATACAACTTAACCACAAAAACACTATGACCGCCGTACAGATAGCCGCTCAAGATATATCCGCTCGCGAACTGGTTCAATCTGCTTACGAAAACCGCTATACCTGGGATAAAAACTTTCCGGGCTACACCACTGATGTCACTCTCAAAATGGGCGACAAAACCGTGCAGGGTAAAGCCAAGGTCAATCCTGACTTGTCTGCTGAAGTGTTCGATGTTGACGATGACGAAGCCAACAAAATTATCAAAAACCAGCTCTGGGAAGTGGCCATTCACCGCGTCAGCCGTCCCTTTGAAAAGTCTCATGGTGACAACACCTTTACCATTGAAGCGACCGAAGAAGATGGCGCAGTCAAAATCGCGGTAGGCGGCAAAGCCGCAGGTGATGCTTATAAGGTTAAAGATAACGAGTTTACGATGGTACACCGCCATATTCATGGCGTAGTGGTGACTATCAACACTTTTAGTTCCTACGATACTGGTAGCGGCTACCTATCTCACACCTATGACTCGGTATACCATGATCCTAAAACTGGGGAGCTTAAGCAGGGTCGCAGCGAGTTTACAGACGACTACACGCAAGTAGGTGACTATACCATTTTGCAAAAGCGTACCGTTACCTCCGCAGATGGCCCTACGATGGAGATCTCATTTTCTAATATTGAACTGCTCTGATACTTGCATCTGAATACTTGCAACAGTTATCTGTAACAGCTCTCTATTAATCGCTTAATCGCTTTTTAACAGATCTAAAGCATCACCATGACAAAGCGCGGAGATAGGGCTTGGCCCCTTTGGCCGATTGTGCCAATTTATCCCTATGGGCAAAGGCGTACGCTCCGCCGAGAAATTATCCCTAACAAGCTTTGGCTATTTGAGCAGGTGCAGGGGATTTTTTATGTGGTGGTGCCTATTCGTATGACTGTGATTAAGCTGGCAGGCGGCGGTTTGCTGGCTTTTTCTCCGGTTGCACCGACTCGTGAATGTGTGCGACTGCTGCGAGAGCTAGAGGCAGTGCATGGTGAGGTAAAGTACGCCATTTTGCCAACGGTGACAGGTGTAGAGCACAAGTATTTTGCGGGGCCCTTTGCTCAAAAGTTCAAGCAGTGCCAGATGTATGTTGCGCCTAATCAATGGAGTTTTCCGGTTGATTTGCCGTTGAGCTGGTTGGGCTTTCCGGCGAAGCGAACGCATATTTTGTCTGATGATCCGAGTCAAACGCCTTTTTATGATGAGTTTGACTATGCGACGGTTGGGCCAATTGAGCTGAGTGTGAAGCCCTATACGGAGGTGGCTTTTTTTCATCGGGAGACGCGATCGCTCCTTGCCATTGATGCCATTCTCTCTATTCCTCTCAATCCGCCTGAAGTCGTTGCGCAAAATCCTTTACCCCTGATCTTTCATGCCCGAGACAGTGCGCTTGACCCGCTCCAAGATACGCTTGAGAATCGGCTGAAGGGCTGGGCACGGATCACGCTATTTGCGTTTTACTTTCAGCCAGAGGCGCTGGCAGTTCCTAGCCTGGCTCAATTGTTTAAAGACGCCCGAAAATCGCCTGATAAGTCTCAGAAAAACTACTTTGGGCTATACCCTTTTCAATGGAAAGAGAACTGGTATGAGTCGTTTGAAACGCTGCGACAGGATGGCCGATTAATCGTCGCTCCCATTTTGCAAACGCTCATTTTTAATCGTGACTCAAAAGCGGTGCTAGCCTGGGTGGATCAGATCGTGCAGTGGGATTTTCAGCAGGTGATTCCCTGTCACTTTGAGGCCCCGGTCGCGGCTACGCCTGAGATGGTTTACGGTGCTTTTGACTTTTTGCGCAGGCCCGATGATCAAAGCTGGTCAGGGTTTGACCATCGCTTACCGATGGGCGATTTGGCAACATTGGGGCAGATTGACCGGCAGCTAACGGGCGGCAAGAGCGAATAGCACGGTCATTACAACCCTTATGTGAGGCGCTCTGTGAGGTCGCTCTGTGAGGTCGCTCTGTGAGGTCGCTCTGTGAGGTCGCTGATATCTGCCGCTTATAGGTGAGGCCGTGTGGCTGTTTTTTTGAGGATGATTGCTTCGTAGGGAATCACGCCCACGTCATCGCTACCTAGACATTGGGCAGCGGCTTTGGAGAGGTCGAGCGATCGCTCACCCACATAAGGCCCGCGATCATTGACTCTAACGACCACCGTTTTGTCGTTGAGTAGGTTGCGCACTTTGAGGTGGGTGCCAAAGGGCAGCGACTTATGTGCCACCGTTAGCTCGTGCTGATTGTAAATTTCACCGTTAGCAGTGCGCCGTCCGTGAAAATAAGGCCCATACCAGGAGGCCGTGCCTTGCATGGTAATGCTAGAGTCTGCCAAGTTTTTAAGGCCGCTGTGCAGGTCACCTACGTGTAAAGGCTCAGCCTTTAGCGCCATTCTTAAGTTGTTGGCCCAGGCGACGGCAGCCCACTCTGGGGAATAGCCAATCTCCTCGGCCATTGTGTCATCAATAGAGATGAGATCATGTCCATTGGCAGCCACAGTTATTTCGCGATTTATTTCGTGATTTATTTCGCGATTTATTTCGTGCAAGGGCTCAATCGAACGAGGTGCGATCGCTTCGGCATTAAACATTCCCTGCCGAATCAGCTGGCGTAGCTGTTGACCGACTTGATCGGCTCTGTTTTTATCGGCAACATACCCTAATGTTTGGCTGCGCGTTTGGTTGCGTAGGCTAATGCGGTAGGCTGGGCCTGTCTTTGGCTTGCGGTTGGCTTGGGGAAGGCATTGTGTTGCGATCGCCTCGGCCCATGGCTTGTTTTCGGCCTCAATCGCTTCAGTGGTTGCCATTACCGCAGCCACCTCAATATCGGCAGTGGCGGCCCAGCTTTTCCAGCCATCACCCTTTGTCTGCCCACTCGGCACTGTCTTGATCAGGGTTTTGGGTGCTACTGCGCTGTAGTGCGCTGAATTTAATGAATTTAAGTACTGTGCCGAATTTAACAGGTGGCCTAATCTAACTGACCGTAGTGCCTGTGACAAAAAGCGAAAGGAACGAAGGCGGTATACCGCGTTTGGCCGAGCGGTTGGAGCGGGCAGGTGAGTTGGACGATTCGCTACCGCTGTTGGTAGGACGCTCATGTCTAAAACACGAACGCTCAGGTTTGCTTCTGGTGTTACAGGCAAAGCCGCAGAGGGGTGGGTTGTCGCGATCGCGACAACAGCGGGAATTGCTTCCTGAGAGGGCGGTAAAACGGGGGCATCCATGGGTTATGACCGCGGGCTATGACCGCACTTGTTGTAATAGGGATTTGTAATGAGGATTTGGTATCAATCATCACAATGATACAGGCTTCACCTCTTTTTCATAAACAACTGCAAACCAATATTTCAGAAAACGATCTTAGGAAGTCAGGAGATTGTGACCTTTTAAAAAGCTGGGATAGCAAATGGTATAGCTGCATATTGCTTGATTTCTAGGTAGCGATCGCAGGTTCACTTTTGAAAATCTGATAGGTCAAAAAGAAATAAGTTATTAATCAAATCGCCTGCAAATCGCCTACCCAGCGTCTGAATGTGGGAACCGGGAACTCAGGTGTCCGGTCAGTTCGCCGCCCGAAACTTGCATCCAAAACATCAGCGTTACCCTATCTTTATAAAGGGTGCTATTAAAGGGTGCTATTACAACAACTTTGCTAAACAACATCTGCATCTGCGCAGTAGGCTGTGAAGATGTTTCATCGCTAGGGCTGCTGACATGGACCTTCAGGCGCGGCTGGGCCAGCATTTGCGATCGCTCATTGGCCCACGCGATCCCTACTTAAACTCGGGTAGGCACAGCCTCGCTCAGCAGTACCTGCGCACCGAACTAGGCCGATGGGGGCCAGTCACAAGTCAAGGCTTTTGCGCCCAAACCCTGGCATCGAATCGTTTGCCTAGCCATTTACCTAACCATTTACAGGGGGCAGGGCCAAGCCGTGAATACTTTAACTGGCAAACTCTATCACCGGGCACTCGGCCTGAGCTTGCTCCGGTGATAGTAGGGGCTCACTACGACACGGTGCCCGGATCACCAGGTGCAGATGACAACGCTAGCGGGCTAGCGATAATGCTCACCCTCGCTGAGCTGATGACGCTACAGCCACCTCGCCGTTCAATTCACTGGGTGGCTTTTGACCTAGAAGAATACGGCTTGGTTGGATCTAAAACCTGTGCCCAAAGCTGGCGGCGTGCAGGTCGAAAAATTCATTTGATGCTCTCACTCGAAATGTTGGGCTATTTTTCATCTGCGCCTGAATCCCAGCAGTATCCGATTAAGGCGCTAGGTCGCATATACCCTAGTCGAGGAAACTTTACAGCGCTCATTGGCAATGGCCTCACCCTGCCAGCGATGATCAACCTGCAAAGAAAACTAGCGCGCTCAGGCGCACCTTGCTGTTGGCTACCAGTTGTCAACAAAGGTAAGTTTATACCCGCCACTCGGCGCAGCGATCATGCACCTTTTTGGGATGCAGGCTACCCGGCGATTTTAGTCACCGATACTGCCGATCTTAGAAACCCTCACTACCACAGTGCTTCTGACCAAATAGAAACGCTAGATATCGCCGCTATGGCTAAAGTCACTCAAGGCTTAGCAATGGGGCTGCGCAGCCTGTAGGTATCATTTTGCCATGACGCTTCTTCAGCAGGCTGTGGGCAGGCCATGAGAGACCGTCAGCAGGCCGTGGGCAGTCAGCTAAAACCTAAGAACAAATTTAGGAACAAATTAGGAAGCAAACTAGGAACAAAAGGCTCCCTAAAATCTCTCAATGTAAGTAGGATCAGCCTTATTCATACGTCTTTTCCTTAACCTGCTATGCATCGTTTTACAAGAGTTTCGGCTGTCGCATTAGTGGCTCTTACTGTGAGCTATGCGGCTGTGCTAGTCGCTAAAGACCTAGGCTCACAAAGCCCTGCACTACCGGTTTCAATACGGTATGTACTTGATCGGGCCGGGTGGGATGCAGCGGCCTTTTCGCAGCTGAAAGACTTTGCCGTACGAGCATTGAGTGTAGAAGAACCCGCCCTGAGTGAAACACCGGTTACGCCTGTGACGCTGCCAACTGGCGTAGAGACTTACTTTGCGGCTGTTGCCGGGGGCGGTGCGCCTAGCTATAACGAAATTGCGCTAGAAAAAAATGTGCTTTATTTTCAGCGATCGCTTCAGACAAAAGGCTTTATACCTAGCTTCACCAATCTCTTTTTTGCCAATGGCAATGACGGTCAACAAACGGTACGCTACCTCGACGAGCGTGACCGAGAACAATTCAAAATACCCGAAATTCCACATCTTACAGGCGCAGCCAACTACGGCAATACCAAAGGCTGGTTTGAGGCGATCGCCCAGACGGACAAACCCTGTCCTGCATTTTTTTACTTCACGGGTCATGGCGCTTACAACCCAGATAATCAAGACAACAACTGGCTTATTTTGTGGGAAGAAGCCCTCGTCTCGGTTCGCGAATTCGCTAGCTGGCTCGCCCCTTTGCCTGCCGACCAGCCCTTTGTCACAATGATGGCCCAGTGCTATTCCGGCTCATTTACCAATCTCATTTATGAAAATGGCGATCCTAATCAGCCGGTGGCGCTACAGTCGCGCTGTGGTTTTTTTGCGACGGTTGCCGATCGTCCTTCGGTCGGCTGTACGCCTGCGGTCAACGAAGCCGACTATCAGGACTATAGTTCTAGCTTTTTTGCGGGCTTAACCGGGCGCGATCGCCTCGGTGAGCCAGTCGAATCAGCCGACTACAACCAGGATGGTCAGGTGTCGTATGCAGAAGCCCATGGCTTTGCCAAAGTAGATGAAGAAACCACCGACTGGCCAATTTCCACCCTAGAAGCGTGGCTACAAAGGCAAATAAGGCCGCTAGAAATAGAAGGCATTTTAGCCCAACCTATAGATAACTGGTGGGTGCTAGCCCGGCCTGAGCAGCAGTATGTAATTAGGGGCCTGGTCGATAAGCTCTCGTTTGACTCTAAGCTTTCGTATGTTGAGAATCAAACTCTAGGGCTTATCCCGGCTGCTAATACCGTGAAGGAAGCTTACCAAATGCGCCTGAAAATGGAACTGATTAACATTGGTGCAGAAGCCCTCTTGCGAGACGAGCAAAATCCAGAAACGTTAGAGATTTTGCAGCAATTGCTCGCATGTGAAGCGGGTAGCTGGTGAATGAAATAGCATTTCTCCTACAGCGTTTCTCTTACAGCGTTTCTAGAAAGCTTAGCAAGTCGGCCATGTCTTTAGGGCCGGGCTGAAACTGTGGCATCGGCGGCGTTTTACCACTAATGACTTGCTGAATGAGAGCGACTCGTGACTTGCGCTCTGAGACATCGTGTAAATCTGGCCCGACCTCGCCACCTGCGGTAATTCCGTGGCAGGTGGCACAGTTTAGCGTAAATAGATCCTGGCCCCGTTCAATGTCGCCCGTCAGCTCTAGTACGCTGTGAATGTAAGGATCTTTGGCTTCCATAGCATGCGTACCCCAAAAGGTGATGCCCACTGCTATAAACAGTATGCCAACCACTAGCCAAGCTCGCTGTACTAGCCGCCGAGAGGCATTTTCACTCAAACTTAAAGCTTGGGTATCGGCGGCCTGATTCTGTACTATTTGTTCTTGAACGCTTTTTGTTGCCACAACTCAGCAGTCTCGTCATAGGCCTTAACTATACATAGTTTAAGTTTTTTTAAGAGAATAAAACAAGTTTAGTAACGACTTTTGAAGCTAATTCGTAGGCAGAAGCCGGATTCTTCCAACTTTCTCAAGGGAAAAACACGTATAATCAGCTCACTGACTGTTCGCTCATATTGCTGTTTGCATAGCTGTTTATTAAGAGACTAGGAGAAATCATCGTGGTAGAACCTTTGCTGTCTGGTATTGTTTTGGGTCTTATTCCTATTACCTTAGCTGGCCTATTCGTTGCTGCTTACATGCAGTACCGCCGGGGTAATCAGCTAGGTGGCTAAGGACAGCTAAAAAAACTGCCAACGACTGCCAATTATTTACCCGGCTAAATGACCCGGCCAAATATTGCCAAATATTTATTAAAAGCCTTGATAGATGTCCGAGTCTGTCAAGGCTTTTGACTGCTTATGGCTCCTTTTGACTGCTTAAACGCGGCTAATCCATCCTTGGCTAACAGCGCCGTTCCATAGGCCGCCTCTGTATGTATGGCTGCGACGACTTCACCGTTTAGCCGTCGTTGCCGCAGCGTTTGCCAAACTGGGTTTTTAGCACCGCCACCGGCTGTCAATATCCGCTTGGCAGCCGGTGCGCCTAGTGCTTTGAGCTTGTGGTAGCCCTCTGCTTCGATGCGAGCGATCGCATCAAGCAAACCGTACAGAAAGTCTGTGTCTTGCTTGGGCCGAGGTGTTAGCCGAGGCGCATAGTCTGGGTCGTTAATCGGAAAGCGTTCGCCGGGCGTATTCAACGGATAGTAGTCGAGTTTACAGGGCGGCTGTGAGAGGTCTATTTGGGCCGAGAGGGCCGCGAGTTGATCAGCGTCAAAGAACTGTTTGAGCACCGCTCCACCCGTGTTAGAGGCCCCGCCAACTAGCCACAGATCGCCCATCCGGTGACTGTAAATGCCAAATGCTTGATTGCTCACAGGATGAGGACTCAGCAGCTTGAGGACGAGCGTTGAGCCTAACGAAGTCACCGCTTCAGCAAGGCGATGAGCACCGCTGGCCAAAAACGCCGCAATGCTGTCGGTCGTACCTGTACAAATCTGACAGTCTTTAGGGAAGCCCCAATACTCGGCAATGTTCGGATCTATGGGCGCGATCGCACTCCCTGGTTCCAATACCACTGGTAGCCAGCCCGCAATGGGCGAACTCAACAGCCAGTCAGGATAGGCCAGTGCTGTTACGTCGTATCCCAGCTTTAGCGCGTTGTGATAGTCCGTTACAGGCGCTTGGCCATGTAGCCGTTGGGCTAGCCAGTCAGCCTGATGTGCAATATAAACGCCGTTTTTAACAGCAGCGCCTTCAGTCTTTTCAGTCTTTTCTGACAGGCATAGCTGTCGGTACAGCCATAGTGCTTTGGTGAGTGTAGAGGTGGCACTACAAGCTGGATTATCAGCAGGGGCGATCGCTGCGACTTCTGGCTGCGCCGCACGGGCACGGGCATCGTTATACATCAGCACGTCGCTCAGCAGGTTTCCGCCGCGATCGCACAGCATCATGGTGGCTGAAGTGCCATTAATCGCAATTCGGGTAATGTAAACGCGAGTTTTGGGGGCGATCGCCTCCACCAAAGACCAAAGCGCCTTCACCCAAGCCTTTTCAGCAGTGCAGGACTGGCCAGCATAGAGATAAGCCGCTTGCGCAACTACCTGACCCGTGTCATTTAGGACAACCGCCCGTGCCCCAGATGTCCCAAAATCAAGTCCTAAAGAATACATAGACACCAATAGATAGATAGATAGATAGATAGATAGATAGATAGATAGATAGATAGATAGATAGATAGATAGATAGATAGATAGATAGATAGATAGATAGATAGATAATAGATAGATAGATAGATAGATAGATAGATAGATACAAGTAAATAGATACAAGCTAGACAGACACAATCAATAAAAAAGGACCACCGCTAACCCGCGTGGTCCCTTTCCAACAACTTCTAACAGCTTCTAACAACTTCTAACCGCTTCTAACAGCTGAAGATCTAGTCGTGAAGATCTTGTGCTAAACGCTGACTTCACTCACTTCACGCGAGATAAAGTCAAATGGCTGATCGATAAACGAAACATCTTCAATTCCAGCCTCAAGCGCCTTGCTCTTGACCATATCCTTCATAATTTGGATGCCCTTCACGGTCGGTGCAATCGGCACGCTAAGGGAGTTGTAGGTTTCACGTAGGCCCTGCAAAACGCGCTCCATGAGCACATCGTTATTACCGGCAACGAGGGCATAGCTGCTATAGCGCAGGTAGTAGTCCATATCTCGCAAGCAAGCCGCATAGCGACGGGTTGTATAGGCATTACCGCCGGGGCGAATGAGTTCCGGCACTTCTTCAAATAGCTGTTTACCGGCCTCGCGCGAAATCTCAGCCGCGTTCGCGCTGATCATTGCTGCGACCTTAACCCGATTAGCACCCGTCGTGAAATACGACTGCAAAGAGTCCATGGCAGCACGATCCAGGTAGCGACCTGTAGTGTCGTAATTCCTAATCAAACTTGTGACCGTATCTCGCATGAAATTCTCCCAACGTTTGGCGACCAGACGAGCACCTTGGTGGCTTTTCGGTATGTTTCAGTGGTTTATAAAGTATCTTTAAAAGCCCTGAAAGACTTAGGCACCAAGGGTTCAGCCTTATAAATGGATTTCCCACTAGTTTACCATGAGAGCTAATTGCCCTCGTCGCAGCCATTAAAAAGAGAAGGGCTATTGAAGCAAAAGTTTACAGTTCGAACCAGTTCGTTATATTTCGCCATTATGAGACGCGGATATTTTCGCCCTTTTTCGCCCTTTTTCTGCTTTTTTAACGCGACAAAAGCATAATTGCTTCGGTTTATACGGAAGTTGGCCCAACAAATGAGCTACATGAAAGAAGTTCAACTGAACTTGTTAGTGATTTCGTATATGAGTATACAAAACCAATCAATTGCAATTCATAGGATGAAAAGCATCTTAAGTGAATCCATCTAGGCCAGCTAGCTTTAAGTCCAGCGGCGAATGGTCGCTAAGCGTCCTCACTTAACTTCAAAACTTAGATATGGACGTCCTCTTGATACCTAGGAAACAGATATGACTGGAAACGAGTCGCGAGTACAAGCAATTTACGAAATTACCAATAAGGAACCGATTGAGCCTAAACCTTCAGAGAAGCTAGAAGATATCTGGGCCTCGCACGTCTTTAGTCTGAGTAAGATGCAGGCCATGCTTCCTAAGGACATTTTTAAGTCGCTCAAAAAAACCATCAAGACAGGCGAAAAGCTAGACCCCAACGTAGCTGATGCTGTTGCTGGCGCAATGCGCGATTGGGCCATGTCGATGGGTGCTAAGTTTTACGCGCATGTGTTCTACCCACTCACTGGCCTCACGGCTGAAAAGCATGACGGTTTTATTTCGCCTCAAAGCGATGGCGGCATTATTTCTGAATTCTCCGGCAAGCTGCTGATTCAAGGGGAGCCTGATGGATCTTCTTTCCCGAATGGTGGCATTCGCGACACGTTTGAGGCTCGCGGCTACACGGGTTGGGATGTGACCAGTCCTGCCTATGTTCTTGAAAGCGAACTCGGTGCAACGCTTTGTATTCCCACTGTCTTTGTCTCTTGGACGGGTGAAGCGCTCGACAAAAAGACACCCTTGCTACGCTCTATCGCTGTGGTGGATAAAGCCGCCAATCGTATGCTGAAGCTGCTGGGCTGTACCGATGTTTCCCCAGTGAACTCTAGCTGTGGCGCTGAGCAGGAGTACTTCTTGGTCGATATGCACTTTGCAAATGCTCGACCTGACCTGCTGATGGGTGGTCGGACGCTTTTTGGCAGAGCCCCCGCTAAAGGTCAGCAGTTTGATGACCACTACTTTGGTGCGATTCCGCCTCGTGTACAGGCATTCATGCATAGCGTGGAAGAAAAACTGTACAAGTTAGGTATTCCGGCTAAAACTAGCCACAACGAAGTTGCGCCGGGTCAGTTTGAGATCGCGCCTGTGTTTGAATCTGCTAACGTTGCTAGCGACCACCAGCAGCAGATGATGACGACGCTGCGTGATACGGCCAAAGAGCATGGCTTTATCTGTCTACTGCATGAAAAGCCTTTTGCTGGTATTAACGGTTCGGGTAAGCATGTCAACTGGTCGATTGGTAACTCGACGCAAGGCAACTTGCTCGATCCAGGTGACACGCCGGAAGAGAACTTGCAGTTCTTGGCGTTCTGCGGTGCGGTAATTCGCGGGGTTCATTTGTATGGCCCGCTGATGCGTGCGGTGATTGCGACTGCTAGTAACGACCATCGCTTAGGGGCTAACGAAGCGCCGCCAGCGATTATGTCTGTGTATTTAGGCTCTCAGTTAGAGGATATCTTTAACCAGATTAAAGAAGGCAGTATTAAAGCCGCTAGCCGTAAGGGGATTATGAACCTGGGGGTAGATGTGCTGCCACCGTTGGCTAGAGATGCGGGCGATCGCAACCGCACCTCTCCTTTTGCCTTCACAGGTAACCGGTTTGAATTCCGCGCGGTGGGTTCTAGCCAGTCGGTTTCTGGCCCGCTTGTCGCTCTTAACACGATGATGGCCGACTCGCTCAACTGGATGAGCGACCAAATAGAAGTCAAGCTCTCTGGCGGCAGTGACATCAATATAGCGGTTCAAGCTGTGCTCAAAGACATCATGGAAAAGCATGGTGTGGCTGTGTTTGGAGGCAATGGCTATTCGGAAGAGTGGCACAAGGAAGCGGTTGAGCAGCGCGGTTTGAAAAATATTCCAACCACGGCTGACGCGCTGCCCTACCTGAAAGACGAGAGCATTGTGAAGCTGTTTGAGAGCACAGGTGTACTGTCGCCCACTGAGCTGCACAGCCGTTTTGAAGTGTATGCCGAGCAGTACCTTCTCTCGATTGAGGTAGAAGCTAAGCTCGTTTCTGATATGGCGAAGACGCTAATTTATCCAGCGGTGATGCGCTACTTGAGTGAAACGGCTGGGACGATCGCAAACCTTAGTGACATTGGCCTCGATATGGACAAGTCGCAGGTTGAGAAGATCGCAGGGCTGGCACAAAAGCTGTTTAGCGAAGCGAATGAGTTGGAGAGTGCGATCGCCAAGCATGACTTTGGTTCTACCGAAGAGCACATGCAGTACTGTGCAGGCACTATCCGCGGCATGATGGACAGTATTCGCGATGCTGCCGACGCGCTCGAAGGTGAAGTCGCTGATGACCTTTGGCCCCTGCCCACCTACGAAGAGATGTTGTTTATCAAATAACGATCTCTATTCAAGGCTCCTCAGGGCTTAATTAAGCAATCCGCACTCGGTTAATCAAGCCCCCTAAGCCTAATCAAATCCCCTAACGACATAGTCCCGACTTCAAAACTCTGAGGTCGGGACTTGTTTTTGCCTTCTTTTTCGCGCTGGCTTTTTCGTGTGGGCTTTTTCAGCTGGCTTTTCTTACCTTCTTTATGCCTTTTGCGTCTAGCGCCTCATTAAATAGACGTCCCCAAAGTTTCTATCCTTTCATCAATTTTGTAGAACGATTCAACGCCTCAGCCATCAACATTGGCCGATGAGGCTCAGCTAATCGCGCGGCATCATAACAGTATTAGCTTCAATACCTCGTTAAGCCCTCCGACTCGCAGAATGCTCAAACGAGCTACTCAACTGATGTTGCTATAACGTTGATCTAAGAAACCAAAAATGTTTTACCACAAGAAAAGACTTCAGTACTTCACTAAGCCCGACAGTCCAGATCCGGTATATGCCAAAAAGCTACAAGAACTCATCGGTGGCCCCTTTGGTGAGATGTCGGTGATGATGCAGTATCTCTTTCAAGGCTGGAACTGTAGGGGACCGGCTAAATACAAAGATATGATGCTGGATATTGGCACAGAGGAAATTGGCCATATTGAGATGCTGGCAAACCTCATTGCTCACTTAGTAGACAAAGCGCCAGCCGCGACTCAAGACGAAGCTGCTGCCGCAGACCCCATCGTGAAAGGCGTCCTCGGCGGGGCCAAGGTTCAAGACCTGATTGAAGCGAGCATGAACCCTAAGCATGCCGTCATGACGGGTGGCGGCGCGCTGCCTGCCGATAGCGTTGGCTACCCCTGGAACGGCAACTACATTGTTGCTTCAGGTAACCTCATGGCTGACTTCTATTCCAACATTCAGGCCGAAGCCCAAGGCAGACTCCAAGCGGTACGCCTATATGAGCTCTCCAATGATCCAGGTGTTAAAGACACGCTGAGCTATATGATTGCTCGTGACACCATGCATCAAAATCAGTGGCTCGCGGCAGTCGAAGAGCTGAAAGCTGATGGGCTGGAAGATTTGCCAGTGCCTAGCAAGTTCCCTCGCGAGTTAGAGAAGCAAGAGACCTCCTACGAATACTGGGATCTTTCGGAAGGGAACGAAAGCCAAGAGGGCCGCTGGGCTAAAGGACCAAGTCCGGATGGAAAAGGGCAGTTTGAGTATCTAGCGAATCCAGAGCCTAGAGGCCCAGTGGGAGAAGCCCCAAAGCCAAACCCCAAGTTTTATTCCACCACTGCGTAGGGATTTGCGTAGGAATTACAGTGCCGTTTTAGCCTAAGGAACCAATAAAGCGCTCAATGAGGCGCTCAATGAGGCGCTCAATGAGGCGCTCAATGAGTAATCGGTTGTATGAGAAGAAGCCGCCTAGACAGGCGGCTTCTTTTGGTTTGGGCAGATGGTGGTTTAAGCCGCTTTGGGTTTAAGAAGCTGGTTAAAAGAGATTGGCCTTTTCCACCGAAACCGCAAAGGCTTTGCCAGTCGTCAGCCCCACGGAAAAGAACGGGCTTTTTTTATGGATGCCGAGGATGCCGGTAGTCGCATAGTCAGTACAGTTTTTAATAATCTCTGGCCACAACTTTCGTAACACTATTTTACAATAGGGTTAATTGTTAACTATTTACACTTTGCTTAGTCCCAGAACTCCTATGCCAGATACGCTGACTCCGCCAGATGCCCTGACTAAAATTGCTTATCAAACCTTTCAACAGGGTAAGCAGGTTTTCGGCTTTGCTCATAAAACGCTGAGTACACAGTTCCTAAATACGCTCTCTCAGAAAAAGCGCCAAGAGCCTAATCCACCCGATCCCAAAATGCTCCAGGCTCTTCAAAGCCGGATAGATGCATTGCTCAAGGTTGACTGGGAAGATGCCGAAAAAGGTGTTTATCCCAAACAGTCCCTGTTTGAAAATAACTGGAATGACTTCTTTCGCTACTACCCCGAGCTATGGATAGACTTGCCAAAAATTTGGGATAGAGCGAATCAAAAGCGCCATCAAGACTTTAGTGAAGGTATCAGCACCGAGGGCTACCCTGCTTACTACGTTCAAAATTTTCACCATCAAACTGACGGCTACTTTAGCGAAGCCTCAGCCAATATGTACGACCTGCAAGTGGAAGTGTTGTTCAACGGCACTGCTGCGCCTATGCGCCGCCGAATTTTGGCACCGCTGAAGCAGCATATGAATCGTATGCCTGTAGCTGTAGGCACCACGCCTCAACCTCGCAAAGTGTTAGACATCGCCTGTGGGACGGGCAATAGTCTTCAGCTAATTAACCAGGCCATGCCCGATGTCGCCCTGTATGGTGTCGATCTCTCGCCTGCCTATATCCGTAAAGCCTATGAGAATCTAGCTGATATTAAAGGCACCGCCCCTGCTCAGTTGATTCAGGCTAATGCTGAAGAGCTTCCGTTTGTGAACGAGTTTTTTGAAGCGACGACCAGTACTTTCTTATTCCACGAGCTGCCCGCTCAGGCTCGCCAAAACGTGATTGATGAAGCTTTTCGCGTTACCAAGCCAGGCGGCGTTTTTGTGATTTGCGACTCGGTGCAGACTATTGACACGCCAGAGTTTGAGCCCCTCATGGAAAACTTCCCGGCAATGTTCCACGAGCCCTACTATCGTCACTATATCCAAGATGACTTAGTCGCTCGGCTTGAGTCTGCCGGTTTCAGTGAGGTTGAGACGTTCACTCACTTTATGAGTAAGTACTGGGTGGCGAAAAAAAGCTAGAGTGCGTCAGGCCTTGTGACTCTATCCTCTAGTCTCTATCCTCTAGTTGGAGCCACAAGTAGTTGGAGCCACAAGTAGTTGGAGCCACAGGGCCGCTGAGCTGACTAAATAAGCGACGAACCTTGTCTAGGTCTTTATCTCCTGGCGATCGCTCTACGCCGCTAGAGAGGTCAATGCCGTCTGGAGAGAGTTGCGACAAGGCCGTCAGCACATTGTCAGGGTTGAGTCCACCTGCTAAAAACCACGGGCAGCTTGGTCTAAATCCTTGTAGGGCCTGCCAGTCTAGCGTTTTGCCAGTGCCGCCGAGCTGATGAGGATGATAGGCATCAATTAGTAAAGTGTCTACGTAGGTTTCGTAGGTGCGAGCGGTTAGCAAGTCTTCGGGCGATCGCATTCGCAGCGCCTTAACGATTTTCACTTTTGTGAGGCTCGCGTGCTTAAGGGCGTCGCGCAGTAGCAGGCAGACGGCGGGCGTTTCGTCACCATGCAGCTGAATGACCGTGAGCTTGGCTAGCTGCACGGTCGCGATGATTTCTGCAATCGGTGCATTGGCAAATACGCCCACATGATCAACTGTTGGATGAGTTTGCCAGACAGCGGCAATGATAGGTGCAATTTGCTCGGCTGTGACATAGCGAGCAGATTCGGCTACGCAGATGTAGCCGAGGGCGTGGCTGCCCAATTGGGCAATCATCTGCCCCTGTGCCACGGAGGTAATCCCACAAATTTTTACCTGTAGCGTCATACTGGCAACTCACCTATCAAAACTCTATTCTTAAAACCCTATTCTTAAAACCCTATTCTTAAAACTCTATTCAACAGCATAAACCTAACTGCATAGGCGGTTATCCATAAACGCCCTGTGCCATGCTAAGTCGGTAGAGTCGGTACAATGGGTGTATTAACTTTTAACCGCAGGCTTCGACTTTAGCAAGCAGCGAAGGATATCGCATATGCAAACTGGTTGGCGAGTGGGCTCTTTATTTAACATCCCGCTATTCATTGACAATTCCTGGTTTTTTGTAGTGGTGTTGATTACCTTTTTGCAGGGTAGTGACCCGCGCTGGGCTGAATTGGTCGGGCCGGTGAGTGCCTATGGAGCTGGCTTTGTGCTGGCTTTGCTGCTGTTTGCTTCGGTGCTGGCACATGAGCTAGGCCATAGCTTGGTGGCTAGGTCGCAGGGCATTAAGGTTAATTCTATTAAGCTATTTTTGTTTGGCGGCATTGCCTCTATTGAGCGCGAGTCTAAAACGCCGAGTGAGGCTTTTCAGGTGGCGATCGCAGGCCCTGCCGTGAGCTTAGCCCTATTTATCATCCTCACTACAATCGTCAGTGTGACCACGCTGCCCCCTATTGCGGCTGGTGTAGTCGCAAGCGTTGCCACTACCAACTTGGTACTGGCCCTGTTTAACCTGATTCCAGGACTGCCGTTAGATGGCGGACAAATCTTCAAAGCCGCCGTTTGGAAAGTGACTAAAAGCCGTGCTAAAGGCGTCCGATGGGCCGCTAAGTCAGGCCAAATTTTTGGGTGGGGTGCCATTGCGCTGAGCGCTTTTGCCTTTTTTACCACAGGCAGCCTTGATCTGTTATGGCCCGGCCTGATTGGTTTGTTTATTTTGCGCAATGCCAGCAGCTACAGCCGCATGAACGACCTGCAAGAAGGTCTATCAGAGCTGAAAGTTGCCGATGCGATCGCTCGTGACTTTCGTGTTTTAGACGCCAACATGACGCTCAGAGAATTTGCCGACAAATGTCTGCTGCTACAAGATCAAGATGAAAAGCCCCCTCTTTACTTCGCCTCATCTGACGGTCGCTACCGTGGCCTGATCGCCGCTGAAGATCTCAGACAGGTAGAGCGCAGCGAATGGGAATTCCGTACCTTACACAGTATTGCGCGTCCCCTATTGGATATTCCTCACATTAAAGAAGACGCCATGCTAGTCGATGCCATCAAAATGATGGAAGATCAGCAGCTTAACCGTCTCACAGTGCTGACGCCAGCCGATGCCGTTGCTGGCGCGCTGGATCGCGGCGAAATTGTTCGGGCCTTGGCTAAGCAGCTTAACTTCCCCATCTCTGAGGCCATCATCCAAAAAATCAAACAGGATGGCGTCTATCCTTCTGGATTACAGCTAGGCGCAATTGCTAAAAGCGTCGAGTAGTTGGCCGAGTGCGTATTAACTGGCGATGATGACTCTCTGATAAAGGCTAGCTGATAAAGGCTAAGTAGATGTGCATAATTAATTACCTAAATCCCGACGCCCCCCTTACCCCCCAAATTTGGGGGGAACCGGACTCAGAGCCCCCAAATTTGGGGGTTTGTTACGAGTGAGTTAAACCGTCTGTTAGTGTTTTGTAATTTATTTTGCTTAGCTACTTAGCTGATAAAGGCTACGAAGAAGCTAACAATTGCCCACTTTTCCTAGTCTTGACTGAACGGTCGCTCAAGTTTTGGCAGGTGGTCTGTCATTGCCGCTTCAATTTCTGCTGGCGTCAGCGGCTGAGTTTTAAACTGACTGCCAAAGCGCTCACTAGCCGCCTGGGTTAAAGCTTCGATAATTGGGCTGAAGCCATTTGCCCAGAGTTCTTCTGGCAGACCGGGCGGCACAACCTGGGTTCCAAATACCTGTTCAAACAGATCACTACTGGGTGTGAGTCGAATAGAGCCATGCTGCAAAATGCAGCCATTGCGGTAAACCTGAGCGCTACCGATGAGCTTGTAGCCCCCATCCATCACCAAATCAGCTGCTGTCGCTGTGCCAAAGCAGTTGGGATTATGAATGTAGCCGCGTTCGGCCGATCCAAAGGAAAGCGTCACCCCCAAAGTTTGCCAGCCTTCTATCAAAAATTGACAGAGCTGTCGGTAAACTTCTCGGCGAGATCCTTTCAGGCCAGAGGTAATCACCGCATAGGTTAAATCACCTTGATGTAGTACGGCTCTGCCCCCGGTGGGTCGGCGAACAAGATCAACCTTTTGACCTTGCCAATGCAGATTGTTCCAGTGGGGTGGAAACTGGCGCTGATGATAGCCCAGCGAAAGGGTTGGCGATCGCCAGGTGTAAAACCGCAAACTGGGCGGTTGCAATCCCTTCACATGCTGGTCAAGCAGCCAACTATCAATCGCCATTTGCTCAGCCCCTGAGGCTGTTTGCAAAGGAACAAGTCGCCACAATTTAGGCGAGCTTTTGAGCACACCCTTATCCCCGCCTAATGTTTTGACTGTCATTCAAGTAGGGGGTTATTTATCAGGGGAGATTTTAAGTATGAGGAAGGATTTTGATATCAGGAGGGATTTGGAGGCCAACGATGTCCACAAACGTTACTCAACTGCTGGTTACTCAACTGCTGGCTACTCAGCGGTCGGATAGTCTGCCAGTAGGGACTCGTCATTTTCATCGGCAATAGAAGCCACAATGGTAATGAGCCTAGAAATCTCACTGGGATTAATATCCTCTAGCGTCCGCGAAGCAAACACCACCACGCTTTGATCGATCAGGCCAAAGCACGCTTCAAACGTGCTGCCACAGTTCATCGTCAGCAGCTTATGCATCATCTCTGCTTCGTTTTTGACCGGTAGCTTATGAACGGGTGCCCAAGTGGTAAACGTATCGTTATTGGTTTCGCCCGACAGCTGTACAAACACATCTACCGATCCGTAGCGAAACTTCCACAGGTGACCCCCTGCCGAATGGTTCACCATCGCAGTGTTGTCCTGTTCCATGCTAGAAATGATGGTTTCAATGACATCTACATGGCTAGCTGTAATTGACTCGTCGCCATCGTTGCTGCGAAACGTCGTTAATTTTTCAGTCGAATCTGTCGCCATAGGTGCCTCGGTTGTCATCGCGATCGCTCACACAAAACTGTATCAGAATACTCTCAACTCTATCGCTGGTTCTGGCAAAATGACATCACTAGCCTAACGAAGAAATTTTAATATTGCCTGGATAGTGCCCTGGATATTGCCGTGGATATTGCATAGCCAAGCGGCGATATTGCACAGGCCAACGGTTCAATAGTTTGCAAACCCTGGCTGATGGCGAATCAAGCTTAAAAACTCTTCCCGCGTCTTGGCATCTTCGTCAAACACACCCACCATGGCACTGGTCACCGTCCAAGATCCGGGCTTTTGAACGCCGCGCATAGCCATGCACATATGGCTCGCTTCCATCACCACCGCGACGCCCAATGGGTCGAGTATTTCCTGCACGGCTTCAGCAATTTGGCGATTCAGTCGCTCCTGTACCTGCAAGCGGCGAGCGTACATTTCAACGATGCGGGCCAGTTTACTGAGGCCCACTACACGCTGGTTCGGAATATAGGCCACATGGGCGCGTCCCATAAACGGCAGCATGTGATGCTCGCACAGGCTAAAAAAGTTAATATCTCGTACCAGCACCATCTCGTTGTGCCCTTCGTCAAAAATGGCGTCGTTTACGATGGTTTCAAGCGACTGAGAATAGCCTTGGGTTAAAAATCGCATTGCTTCAGCAACCCGGTGGGGCGTCTTTAGCAGGCCCTCTCGCTCAGGATCTTCCCCTACCGAAAGCAGCATGGTACGCACGGCCTCCATCATGGGGCCATTGTCTTGGGTAGGGTCTATTGCAGAAGGCTGGCGGGGAACGCCTTGGCTATGTTTGGTTTCCCGATCAGGTCGGCTTTTCGGTTTGTGAGGAGACTTACCGTTGCTTTCGCCGTCTAAAACGCGAGTTGTAAGGTCAGCGCCCTCTACTAGCCCCTGATTTTGGCTCTGATTTTGGCTCTGATTTTGGCTCTGATTTTTGCCCTGACTCTGGCCCTGACTCTGGCCCTGACTTTGGCCTCCAATCGGAGATTGCATCTCGTCCGAGATAGTCATAAAAAATGGTTCCAATAAATCAATAATTATCTTTCCCGCCTGGGAAATCGCGCGCCTCAACGAAGATTCGAGGCTTTATAAGATTTCGGGCTTTAGACGGTTAGCCTTCAGAGAACACGCCAATTTGCCGGAACTTGTCATATCGCTGCGATCGCCGTTGTTCAGAACTCAGCTCTAAGAGCACGTTCAAGTTTTGAGACAGGGCTTGCTTTAGCGTATCTGCTGCTTCAATCGGATTGGCATGAGCACCGCCAATGGGCTCCGGTAACAGCTGATCTAAAATGCCTAAACTCTTCAAATCCCAAGCGGTCACCTTGAGTGCTTCAGCCGCCTGCGCAGAGCGAGCAGCGTCTTTCCACAAAATAGACGCACAGGCTTCAGGGCTGGCCACGTAGTACACCGAATGCTCAAACATCATCAGGCGATCGCCCACACCAATGCCTAGCGCCCCACCCGAGCCGCCCTCGCCAATCACGGTGCAGATAATCGGCACATCTAACCGAAACATTTCGCGCAGGTTATAAGCGATCGCCTCTCCCTGGCCCATTTCCTCCGCCTCAAAACCGGGCCAAGCCCCAGGCGTATCAATAAAGGTCATAATCGGCATATCAAACCGATTGGCATGTTCCATGAGCCGCATTGCCTTGCGATAGCCACCGGGCACCGGCATTCCAAAGTTGCGGGCCACATTGTCTTTGGTGTCTCGGCCTTTTTGATGGCCTATCATCATCACCGGGCGACCTTCAAAACGGGCAATGCCGCCGACTAGGGCTCGGTCATCCTTTCCCGATCTGCGATCGCCATGCAGCTCTATCCATTCATCGCTAATGGCTTGAATATAGTCCAGGGTACTGGGCCGACGAGGATGGCGAGCCACCTGAATTCGCTGAGCGGGCGAAAGGCTGGTAAAAATTTCCTGCCGCAGCTGCTGCGCCCGTGACTCTAGCTGATATATCTGATCAGAGACATCTACGTCATTGTCTTCCGCGAGTTCACGAATTTGGCTAATGCGTGACTCTAGCTCGGCCAGCGGCTTCTCAAAATCCAGCAGGATTGGCCTACGTTCAGTCGTTGCCATGGGGATTGGGCTCAGTAGCGATGGTCTACTAGCTTAGCGTAATTGGGCTATCACCTGTGATGAAAGCTTAGGTCAGCAAAGGCCTAAACCCGTGTCTCACAGAGGCCTCGCCAATCAAATCCATCTTTTCTATTGTAATTTGGTTGCGGCCCCACGAAAAGTTGGTGTGCAGTTTTTCAAACTCCAACAGCATTGATTCAGCAAAGCAGGCAAACAGCTGACGACCGGGCACATCCATATTGACGATGTTCATGATGTGCCAGTCGATATCCAAAGAATGCTCGACAATGCCGCCTTTGAGCACGTGAATACCCGGTCTGGCAAAAGTCGTGTCAATATTTTTAGGATAGCCGCCATCTACCATCAAGCAGGGTTGCTTGAGCATGGTTGCATCTACGTCTAAACCTTTGGGCAAGCTGGCCACCCAAACGACCACATCAGCTTGGGGTAGTGCCTGATCCATCGGCAATACTCGACCAAATTTTAGTTCGGCCTGTAAATTGTTCAGCCGTTCCTGATTGCGAGCCACTAGCAGCAGGTCTCTAACTTTCGTGCGCTCACTGAGCCAGCGGCAAACGGCGCTGCCAATATCACCCGTCGCCCCGCAGACGGCTACTGTCGCATCGGCCAGATCAATGCCATGCTTGGGTGCAGCTTCTTCTACCTGCTTGCAAATGACGTAGGCGGTGTGAGTATTGCCTGTCGTAAATTTTTTAAAGTCTAGATCTAGGTTGCGGACGCGCTTGATTTGATCGAGCTTGAAATTTTCAAAAATGATAGAAGAAAATCCGCCCAAGGCCGTAATGTTAATGCCGCTTTTTTGAGCGTGGGCCATTGCGTTCAAGATTTTGCGGGTAGCGGCTTTAATCCGTCGATTGGCCAGCATCTCTGGTAAAAAGCATGATTCAACGTACTTGCCCTCAATGGTTTGTCCCGTGGCGCTGACAACTTTGAAGTGATCGACAATTTGCGGTGGCGCGCTACACCAAAAATCCAAGTCTTGATCGGCGTATTCGGGATAGCCTAAATCGCTGGCAACAGACTGGGCGTGCTCTAAGCTTGTGAGGTGACCAATTAAACCAAACATTCAGGGTTATTAACGTCTTATACGTTCTTTGCGCCCGTTTTGCTATTTAACTGTTATTTGACTCAAAACTTTGAGTTGCATAACTTCGAGTTGCATCACTCAAGTTGAATAACAAAGCGGGGATTATTAAAAAATGAACTTGAGCGGTGGCCTTGCTAGAGACTCTAGTTTGAACCAGATGCTGGGCAAGGCCGCTAGGTGACTGGCTGTAAAGGACTGGCTGTAAAGGACTGGCTGTAAAGAACTGGCCGTAAAGGACTATCGGCTGTAAATAACTGCCGATAGTCACTTGCTTACGCTGAGGCCAATCCTTGTGCAGAGAGCTTCATGACTTCGCGGCTAGTAAAGCCAATGTTCGCTAGCGCTTCACCATAGGTGATCATAAAGTCTTCGACGAGTGCGTCTTTTTCCATGCCGAGTACAGCGGCGTCTTTTTCAACTTCGTTGAGCATTTTCCACACCAGCGGCAAGTTAGCACGGTTGGCTTCTTCTAATTCCGCTTTGGCTGTTTCAAAGTTAGCTTTGAGCCACTCTTCACCAAAGTTGAGATGGAGGTACTCGTCTTTGACGACGCCTTCGGTGATTTTACGGGCGAAGTCGTCGGCGACGGGAATGTAAATGTTGTAGGCTGCGATCGCAAAGGTCTCAATAATTAAAGACTGAATCAGCAAGCAGGTGACGACATTCCCTTCAGCGAGGGCTGTTTGAAAGTTGCCATGCAGCTGCGAGAAAAAATCTTTCGCAAAGGGCATATCAGGCGTTACGCTCAGGTTTTTGCCACAGGCCTGAAATCCTTTCATATGACGGTTTTCCATCTTAGCGAGCTTGATTAGCTCATCTTTATGGTCGCTCATCAAATGTTCAGCTAAACTTTTGTAGTTGTCGTTAGCTTCGAATTCGCCCTCAATGACAATGGCATTGATGCGGCTGTAGGCATCCTTGTAGGTTTCACTCTGGAAGTCCATCACTGGGCTGGCTTCAAGGGTTGGCATAGCTGTTTCATCCTGGGTTTAGTGTAAACTGGCCGCTGAATGACCTTAGGCAACTTTGGGGTAGCACTCTACAAAAAGCAAAGCGTTAAATCACCAAAATTACTTAATACTTCTTACCAATTTATCTTTCCTTATAGCGTATCAGACTCGTCTATATAAAGACGAAACGGAACGATGAAACCGGGCAAGCAAATCAATTTGGTCATAATCAATCGGTAATTCTTATTGACGCCTACCCTGTAGGCGATCGCCATCTACCTTTTGACTGCGCTTTCTAAGACTCTTTTCTAAGACTCTTTTGGGTGAGCATTCCCTCAAATCGCTTCGCTAGGGACGTCTATCGGCTGGTTAGCAGCGGTATCGGCAACCATGACCTCATGCGCTGCGACCGTACTGACTTTGCTGTTAGCCCCATTTCCGGTCATTTCATCGGGCAGTACTCTCAGGCGAATTCGCCGCGCCGTTGCGCTATCAACCTCACCTAGCTGTACCTCAATCAGCTCGCTGCACAACGGTGCCAAAGCGCCTAGCAACGCGCGTAAATGAGGCGTGCTTTCACCGCTGTCTACATATACCCGATCTGAGAGCTTGTTCATTCGCTTCCAGGCGGTGTACAGCTTAACGGCAGACTGCTCTAGCTGAGTCGCTTGATTGACCAAATCAGCCGCTGAGTTTAGGCAGCCTACTCGCAGCGCTTCATCTAGGGCAAGCTCCAAATTTATCTGCTCGGGATCTAGGCTTTGCACCTGAGCGGCTGCCTCAATGTAGCGAGATAGGTACTTGGCTTCGGCGGTGACCTGCTTGAGCGTATCTACGTTTGGATTTTCGTCTACTTCATTTTTCAGCGTTTGCTGGTGAGAAGGAGGCAGCTTTTCCATCTCCTTGACCAAAGGCGCCAAGTAGCGGCTTGGAATAGTGTTATCAGCGGCTTTGTCTCTGACTGACTGAGGAATGAGATCTGAGTTCATGGCTGTCCAGTCGTCAGACAGGTTTTTGACCTCTTTGCGGGTGATCTGGTCGCCGCGCCGTGCCGCTTCGCTGACAATTTGCTGCACTTCAGGCGATGCCTGAGCCGTTTCGATAAAGGCTCGCTTGCTAAAGCGATTCACGTCTTTGCTCTCAATTAGGCCATCTTCTAGCATTTGGTCGGCGCTGTTGGCCAAATCTATCAGTACATAGGCCTGGCTTTTGCTGACGTCTCTGTCTTTTAGCCAGTTGAGAAAGCCTGCACCACCGGCGACGCTTTTGGTCTGGTTATTTTTTTCGCGTTGGGCTTCGTTGTCGGCAGATCCGCCACGTTTTTCGCGATCGCGCACCACCCGCAAAATTCGCCCTCGCCAAATATCCGTTTGTAAATCGAATCGGTCACAAACCTGCCAAGCCATATCGACCTGCTGATGAAACTCGTAGTCAGAGAGATCGCTTTCTGCGTCTGGCAGCGACACTTCTAGCTCAACTGACTGATCTGGTCCCGAAATATCTGCAGTGAACTGCTTAGCTGACATCTAAACCCATAAGTTACAAAGAGCCGACTTATTATGCCATAGCTGCTCGCCCCCTAGCGGTTCGCTTAGCCGTCTGCCCAGATAATCTGGCAGCTCTTACCTCAGTAGGCCGAGCAGCTGGCTCACCACCCATACGGACAGTGTTGCTATGCTCAAAACCAACGCTATCAGCGCCATAATGACCACAAAGGCAAACGCTTTATCCGCCGCGCGGCTAGGCTCAGGATTTGCCAAATGTTGTTCCAACAGGGCCACATTCAGACTATTTGCCTTCCAGGTCACATCAAATAAGTCGCCCAATACTGGTATCAGTCCGGTTAGCGTATCGATCAAAATATTGAATCCCATCCGGCCAATGGTCGCTGCGGGCAGGCCCATCCGAGCGCCTTCAACGACGATGTACACCGATAGAAGGCCGGTGAGGAGATCGCCCCCGCCGGGCAGGACGCCCAAAATAGGGTCTAGCCCGAAGCGGTAGCTGGTGCCGGGAATAGCGATCGCGCTATCTAGCAAATAGCTCATCTGCTGAAGTCGCTTTAGGGCGGGTGTCGTATTCGAGCGGGATCTTTCTAGTGGTTTCTCTGGTCGTCGGGAGGGACTTGAGTTTGAAATTTTAGGACGCTTAAAAGGTGCCATCAAAAAGCCTTTATCCTTTGGTTAAGAAGCGGGTTAAGAAGCGGGTTAAGAAGCATTGATTCAGAAAGCAAAAAGCAAACAAAAAGCAAGCAAAAAGCAAAGTGGAGCGCAAGCACTGAGCATTTCGCTATAAGCTGCATCGCCAGGTTTAAAGAACTTAAACGAAGGCCGACCGGTGGTTTGATACGCTAAATCATTATTGACTGTTTCAATCACCTTAAATCACTTACGGTTGCTCAATTCAATCCTGCTTAACCGAATCCTGCTCAACCCAATTCACCCTCATCATCATGGCAAATCCAACCTCTCAGACTTGTCCGATTTGCGGCGTTCAAATTATTCCAGGCGGCGTTGCTGGAGACCGGGTTATTTTTTCTGCTGGCCCGCAAGGCACCCGAGCTAAGCTATGGGCGAGGGTGTGTCAGTACAACAAAAAAGCCGGATGCATCAACGAACAGGGCAAAACCGAAAACATTAGTGCCGATGATTACTACAAAGACACCCCTTTTAGTAATCCGCAGTAAGTGAGCGATTTTAGGTGCGATCGCCCTGTAGGTGCAATATTAGATGCAATATTTTTAGCAAGGGACTACTGAGCATTCATTCAGGCAGTTATACTGACCCTGTGAGCTGTGCTTGAGCAACTGGCCGACTCCTCTACTGCTTGATATATAGACCAATTGATATATTGAAGCGACCTTGCCAGACCATTATTCCACCTGAATATCTATGAAACCGATCCAATTTCTATCGCGCTTAGCACCTGCCTTTTTGCTATCGACCGGTCTCACCGTTAGTCTTGAGGTGTTAGGCCCCAGTAGAGCTTCGGGCCAAATGTATAATCCCCGCAGTCTCGACGCCGAAGAAATTAAAGATACCCTTTCAGCTGATGATATTCCAACGGGCGTAGGCGGCTTTGCCCGCGACTACACCGTCAACTTAGAATCCGGCGATCAAATCACCATAGATGCTGTTTCAGAAGAGTTCGACACCTTGGTTACGCTGATGGATGGCAATGGCATCGTCGTCAATGAAAATGACGACGGCCCCGATGGCAGCACCAACTCGCTGCTGTTTGCCCGCATCAGTGAATCTGGCAAGTACATCATCCGCGTACGTTCCTACGCGGGTGGTGGCGAAGGCCAGTTTTCGCTTAAGCTCACCCGTTTGCGCCCCGTCCAATAAGCCCACTATAAAAAAACTGGCTACGAAAACGGTTGCAAATTCATTCTTGGAGGGATGAGTCAAGTCAGCCTCAGCGTTTTGGTTTCTTTAATGGCTGCCTCCAGCGCTTTGATCGATGTCTCAAAAAAAGTTTCTTGCTAGCGTCCCCCTATTTTGCTACTTTGGTTAGGCGCAAAACGCGCAAGCCGGGATAGCTCAGCTGGTAGAGCAGTGGACTGAAAATCCTCGTGTCCGGGGTTCAAGTCCCCGTCCTGGCATTTGAGCCAACTGAATGAGCCAATTAAAAAATCTCCAGATCTGAAGTGACTCTTCAGCTGGTTGCATAAAGTCTCCAACCTTTAGATAGTTTGGAGCTTTTTGTTTTGTGGCAGGAATGAATAATTTCTGTAGCAATAACCGTCGTAGTGCCTGATTTGCGATAACGGCTCGTATAGGTTCAACGACGAGTCTCGGTATAGAGTAGATCTTAAATGATCAAATCTGCTTGAAATATCGCTTAAGGCGTCAGTGATGGCGATCGCTCAGCGCAATTTTATTCAAATTCGTTTTCTTGCCAATTTTTTCTTGCTAATTTTTTCTTACTAATTTTTTAATATTGAGTTAGGGCGACCATCCTGAACATGCAGCGGCGCACCACTATCACTGAGCTGTTTTCAACATTTGTACAATTCTCGGATGATCGCTTTGAACGGTGGATGCGAGATCGGCAGCTGTACCACAGCATAGAGACTTACCTGGCCAAGAAATCGCGGGCCTCACAGTCTGAAAAGTTTTGGGCGCTGTACTGGTACAAGCTCTGGCAAGCGCAAACCCATTTACGGGCAGCAGCTCATTTAAATGCTTATTTGCAAGAGCCCTGCTACTGGGCCATTAAAAGCATTACTCAGCGCTTTGTGAGTGTGCCATGGACGCTAGCGGATGGCTTTCAAGGGGTGATAGCCCATGCAGACCGGATTCTTAAAGGGTACCGACCTGACTATGGCAGTGATCTCAAAGCCTATGCTCGCACTGCCTTTAGCAACCTAATTCGCGACCAGCTCCGGCAGCAGGGAGATGCTTACATTTGCAGTGACTGGGGCCTGTTGCGGCGACTGAGTCAGGCTCAGCTTCAGCGATCGCTATTGGTAGCCGGATTTAATGATGTAAAGTCTCATTTGTTGGCCTGGGAGTGTTTTAAGGCCATTTACATTCCTAACCCGCAACGGTCAGTACGAGCCTTGCCGTCGCCGAGCTTGGAACAGTTCGCCCGCATGACAAAACGCTACAACCAGCTACGGCTGAATCTGAGTTCTACGCCATCACAGTCATTACAGCCCTCACAGCCCTCACAGCATCCGCCGTTAACGGTGGATGCCTTAGTGGAGAGCTTGAATCAATCTGTGCAAGCAGCGCGTGCCTATTTGGCTCCAGCGGTGGCTTCGCTAGATCAGCCGCAGTTTGCCCCAGATACTAAAACGCCGCTAGACGACTTAAGCAGCGAAGATACGCCCATGGAGTTGCTGCTGACCGCAGAGGTTTACGCTGAACGGCAGCAGCGGATTGATCAAATAGAGGCTGTGCTGAAGTTGGCGATTACCGCTTTAGCGCCTGCCGATCAAACATTGTTGCGGCTGTATTATCAAGAGGCTTCGACCCAAAACGCGATCGCTCATCAGCTGCAAATCCAGCAATACCAGGTTTCGCGTCAGCTCAGTCGGGTTCGCCAGCAGCTTTTACGCACTGTTGCTCAATGGAGTCAGGAGACGCTGCATATTTCTGTTGATTCCAACGTATTAAAAAGTATGAGTGATGTAATTCATGAATGGTTGCAGCAGCATTATCGGCCGGAGATAGCGTGTCTCGATGAGCTTGATATTTGACAATCCAGTTCAGCCTGTTTTGGCAATCCCAACGGATTTAGTTATTTGGCAGCAGTGCGAATCTCTGCCAGATTCGGCTAGGCGCTGGCGTGCCTACTTGCATCAGTTGGGGCTAGCCGCGCTCCAAGCTTGGATTCAGGAGGAAAATGGCCAATCGGTTTACCTTTGGCCGACTGACAGTCCATCTGATATTTGGCAGTTAGTCGATGGGCTGGCGCTAACGCTAGGATCGCGGCGCGTTGTGGTAATGCTCAGCGAAGCAATTGATGCCGCCGTATTGCAGGTACCTCAGGAGTGGGTGGATATTCCCGGATGGGCGGCTGATTACTATATTGCGGCTCATGTGGATATTGATGCGCAACGGCTAGTGCTGTGGGGCTATGCCTCCTATGCGCAGGTGAAGTCGCAGGGGAGATATCAACCGTGCGATCGCACCTATAGCCTCAGCGATGTTGATCTGATTCAGGACTTTTCTGTTTTTTGGGTGGCCCAGCAAATTGAACAACTGGCTGCCGTTTCAATACCGGCGCTGCTGTCTTTATCGGCAGTTCAGGCTGAGCGGCTGATTGATGGGCTCGCCAACGCCGCCGAACCACGGATCGCAATTCCGTTTGGACAGTGGGGAGCGCTGTTGAATGACCCGCGCTGGCGGCAACAGCTCTGCCAGCGCCAGCAGGGAATAACGCCGATAACTTTGGGGCGTTGGTTGAGTCGTGTGTTTGAGCCCGATTGGCGATCGCTAGAATCGCTGTTGCCCCAGACACGGTCTTTGGCGTTTCGCTCAGCTCCCGGAAATGAGCCTGGAAATGAGCCTGGAAATGAGCCTGGAAATGAGCCTGGAAATGAGCCTGGAAATGAGGTCATTAGTCGGGGCAAAAGGTTCCGGCTCAACGGCACTAGCGGCGAGCTGGTGTTGGTGGTTAGATTTGGTACGATTGGGACAAGGGATGGCGATCGCCAAGCCTCCCCCGAGAATCATCGCTGCCGCATTAAAATTCAGCTGTTTCCATCGGATGATGATGTGCTGCCCAAAAATATTACACTGGCTTTAGATTTGCCAGAGACTGCTGGGCCAGAGACTGCTGGGCCAGAGACCAGCGAGCGATTGCAATTGGTACAGGCTGGTGACCATGATAACTACATTCAACTTCCTAGTTTTCGCTGTCCGCCGGGGCAACGCTTTCGTGTGCAAGTTCAGCTAGCAGAGGCTACTTTTCAAGCAGATTTCATCAGTTGAACCCAAAACTAACCCAAAACCAACCCAAAACACTGGTTGAATTTGTTGAACCCAAAACTATTTTTGACTTTCTGTCTACCGAGCTAGCGCGATAGGGTTGTATTTTTGTTTACAGTCTTTCTGGTTACAGATGCTATCTTGCTAAAATACTTCATTCGCCGAGCTTGTGGAACAGCGCATTTTGCTCAATTTGGGGCAGGGAGATTGGCAGACCGGTTTTGCCAGTGTAACGGCTCAGCTGTGGGAAAATGACCAGCCCCCTATGCAGATTGCGGGCAGTTTGCCCCCCATGCCACAACTTGGCATCCAGTATGCGCGCTGGCAGCAGCTTTATGAAGCGATTTATGGGCCTCAAAGCTGTTGGCGACGGGCTGCCGCTGATTTTGAATTTGAGACGACAGACCTCACAAATGTGTCGCGGCAGGCGTTTGACACGCTTTGCTCGGCGCTGCGCACTGACCTGAATCAATGGCTGATGGGGACGACCTTTGCGCCGATTGATCGCCGCCTACGGACACACCTCTCGGCTCACGCAGCGGTGCAGGTAATGCTCACCGCCCATACCCAATCGGTGCTGCGGTTTCCTTGGCGGCTGTGGCATTTGTTTGAAGACTATCCCAATGCGGAACTCTCTTTGAGTCTGCCTGCCTACAGCCGCGCCCTTAAGTACTCCTCCACGAAGCTGCCGGGCGAGGTGAAAATTTTGGCAGTGCTGGGCAATGACGCCGGTATTGATGTAGAAACCGATCGTCAGATTTTGAGTCGGTTGCCTGATGCACAGGTCACGCTGCTGGCTCAGCCGACCCTGAGCGAGTTACAAGATCAGCTCTGGGGATTTAATTGGGATATTTTATTTTTTGCTGGACATAGCACCAGTCGAGGCAAGGGCTATTTGCAGGTTAATCCGACTGAGGTTCTGACCATTGAACAGCTTAAATATGCGCTGCAACGGGCGGTTAAACATGGTTTGCAGCTGGCAATTTTGAACTCTTGCGATGGGCTGGGGCTGGCTTGGTCGCTGGCGGATTTGCACTTGCCTCAGGCCATTGTGATGCGAGAGCCGGTATCCGATGCGATCGCCCATCAGTTTTTGAAAGGATTTTTGACCCAGTTCGCGGGGGGGCAGTCGCTTTACTCGTCGGTGCGCGAAGCTCGCGAAAAGCTGCACGGCTTAACGGAGTTGGGCAACTGCGCTGCCTGGCTACCGGTGATTGTGCAAAATCCGGCGGAATCGCCCCCTACCTGGCAACAGTTAGCGGGTTATCCTCCGGTTGAGTCTTTGCCGGTTTCTCCTGGGGTGTCTTTGTCCTCTTTGTCTCCCTCGCCTTCTTGGCTCCCCTGGCAACGACTTGGTCTGGCGCGATCGCTGCGCCACTTAGGGCTCAGTACCCTTGCTGTTACTGCCGTGATCACCGGAATACGCTGGACAGGTGCCCTACAACCCGCTGAATTGTTGGCCTATGACGTCTTAATGCGACTGCGCCCAGCCGAAACCGCCGACCCTCGGTTGCTGGTGATAACGGTGGACGAAAGTGACATTCAGGCGCAAACTTCTGTGGAGCGCCGTGGGTCTTTGGCGGATGAGACATTGCTCGAAACCTTAACTATTTTGGCTGACTACGAGCCGCGAATGATTGGGCTTGACCTATATCGCGACTTTTCTGCCAGCATCCCCGATCTGGCTGAGGCCCTATCCCAGCCTGAGGTGATAGGGCTATGCAAAAGCCGTGATGCGATCGCCGATAAAGTCGGCATCAGTCCTCCGCCAGAACTTTCTGCCACACAGGTCGGCTTTAGCGACTTTATTGAAGACTCCGATGGCATTTTGCGTAGGCAACTGCTGACCCTAACCCCCGATCCCGTGTCTCCCTGCACCTCTCCCTATGGGTTTGCAGCTTTGATTGCCATTCACTATTTAAAGCAGGCTGGGTTTCAACCGCTTTTTACGGCTCAGGGTGATTTGCAAATTGGAGAGGTTGTTTTTCCTCGCTTGGGCCAGCGGACGGGCGGCTTACAGCAAATGGACAATGGCGGCAATCAGATTTTACTGAATTACCGTTCTTTACCGTCCTCAGTACAGATTGCGGCGACGGTCTCGCTACAGCAGTTGTTGAACAAAGAGGTGAATGCAGAAAGCGTGCGCGATCGCATTGTCTTGGTGGGTGTTACCGCCCCTAGCAGCGGCGATTACTGGTCAACGCCCTATGGCACCTATGCCCAAGAGCGAATAGCAGGTGTGTTCATTCAGGCTCAAATGATTAGCCAAATGATTAGCGCTGTAGAGAACAATCGCCCGCTGATTTGGGTTTGGCCGCAATGGACGGAAGCGGTATGTATTGCCATGGGCGCGATTTCTGGCAGCTTGCTGGCGTGGCGTTGGCGCTCAGTTCGGCTGGCGATCGCTTGGGTGCTGACCGCTAGTGCGCTGACTGTCATTGCCTGGGCCGTTCTATTGACGGGCGGTTGGCTACCCCTGTTGCCGACTTTGGCCGGTCTTGGGAGCGGTGCGCTATTAACGGCGGCTAACTCGCAAACGGCGTCACAAATAGCAAAATCTTCACAAATACCGGATCGTTTGACAGATTAATGCGGGATATCGTAAAAATATCGTAAAAACACGCATAGTAATAATACGGAGCTCAGGCTGTAGCGCGAGTTCCGTTGTACACTCAGGCGTACATTCTAAGACGTACATTCTAAGACGTACATTCTGAAAAACCAATTACTAGGAATAAGACGGCTTAATCAGCAAAATGTTGCAGGGTTGGCCACCCCATTCTTGAAAGCTCCTAATTTCTAGCCCTTTCTAAACTGTACGCCCTTTTCCTAAGGCCATGATGATGAGACAGTACGTTGGGCGATCGCCTTATTTATTAGCTAGCGTCCTCTTAGGTTTGACAGCAGCCGTTTGGTTGCCTCTAACACCTTGGGCCTTGGCTCAAGCTCTTCCCATGCCGCCTGATCAGGGCGCACCCACTGGACGCCAACGCGGCGGAGCCTCGCGGGGCGACTGTGTGAAATATCAAGAGTTGACTGCCTTGGTGCCCCTAGTGAATGACGTTGTCTGGAGTCAAACTAGCAGTCCTACTCCCAATTTTTTCTTTTACGTTTCCCACTCGCTGACCCCAGACATTCCGCTAGAGCTGGTTGTGCAAGATAGCGAGGATAATTACATCTTTCGTCGGCAGTTCTCGGTTGATGCGCCATCCGGTATTCTCAAGGTTCCGGTGAGTACCGAGGGTGCTGGCTTGCTCCCTGGGGAAACTTACCGCTGGACATTTTCAATTTACTGTGACGAGGCTAGCCCATCGGCCTCTGTTTCTGTATTTGGCGCGATCCATCGGGTTGCCAACTCTGTTGCTGTAGAACCTGAGATAAAACCTGAGCGTCTTCTCACCCCCGACACGCAGCTTGACTTGGCTAGAGAGTATGCCGCTGCGGGGCTTTGGCATGAGGCGATGGCACTTACCCTGTCGCTTTACCCTACTAGCTCTGGCAATGTTGAGTATTTAGAGACTTTGTCAGGACTCTTAGAATCTGCTGGAATTTTTGATATTGTTCCTACTGTGCTTGTGAGCAAGGTGCCTGAGTGACTTGCCCTGTTCGCTATCGGTTTCTCTATCAAATTCCCCTCTATCGAATTTCTCTCTATCGCATTCATACTGCTCGTATTCTCTTTGGCATATCGTTCATTGGTTTTGTCACCTTGTTGGGGATAGTCTTGTATCCCAATCGAACAGAAGCTCAAGTGACTTCAGACAACACTTTGGCTGCGGAGGAATCAATTGTTCGTATTGTTCCTAACGATGGCGTAACCTATCAAATTACGGGCGGAGCCACTAGAGGCGATAATCTCTTTCATAGCTTTGCCGCGTTTTCGTTGCCTGCTGGCGATATCGCGGCGTTTGAGAATAGCGATCGCATCGCTAACATTATCACCCGAGTCACAGGGGACAGTCTCTCGGAGATAGACGGCACGATTCAAACAAGCGGCAACGCTAATTTGTTTTTGATGAATCCGGCGGGTATTGTGTTTGGCCCTAATGCCCGTTTGGATGTTGGCGGTTCCTTTGTAGCTAGCACGGGAGAAGGCGTCGGCTTTGAAAACGGATTTATCTATGGTGTCGATACTGCTGAGGTGCCGCCGCTATTGACCATCAGTGCGCCTATTGGCCTCAGTTTGGGCAATGCGCCAGGGCCTATCACTGGGGTAGGACAAGGCGATACCGCTGCATTGTCAGTTGCGGAAGGTCAAACCCTGGCGCTCATTGGCGGCGATATTTCACTGTCGGGCGTAAGGCTGGCTGCGCCCGGCGGACGGATTGAACTTGGCGCTGTGAGATCAGCCAACGCCCTGAGCCTTATTTCGGATTCCCAGGGTTTGGACGTGGGTTTTGATGTGGGTTTTGATGTGGGTTTTGACGGCGTTACCACCTTTGGCGACATTCAACTTTCAAATCGGTCGGTGATTGATGCTAGTGGCGTAGGTGGCGGCGCGATTGATCTCCATGGACAAGAGGTCACCCTAACGGAGCAGTCGTCGCTCGTTTCTGACACGTTAGGCGATCAAAATGGTCGCGGTGTTCAGATTAACGCGGATCGGCTGAGGCTACTGGATAGTGCCTTTATTGGTGCGGCAACCTTGGGCAGTGGGGCGGGCAGCAGTATAGATATCACGGCAAACGACATTGAAATTGTTGGAGTTGCCATTCCTAACTACAAGCTGTTAGAGCTCAATAGCTTTTTAGGGACACGCCAAATTGCGGAGCGGCAAATAGGCGGAATTGCGGCAACGACTATCGCCTCAGGACGTACTGGCAATATCACCTTGAACGCTCAAAACCTCCTTTTAGATGAAGGCGTCATTGTTTCTACAGAGTCTTTGGGGACAGGAGATAGCGGTGATATTGTGGTTAGGGCGACTGACTCGCTACGGGTTAGAGGGTCAGGAATTTTGGCGGGAAGCCGCGTATTGGGCGTTCCTTTATTAACGCCTGATGCGATTGCTACAGGCTTGTCTACTCGCGGCATTCCGGCGGGTGAGGGCGGTAGTATTGAAATTAAAACCACTCGACTAGATGTGGAAGATGGCAGTTCAATTGTGACGGGCACGCTGAGCGATCGCGACTCGGGCAATGTCTCGATTATTGCCACTGAATCTGTCACCTTGCGCGGCCCCTTTGCGCCGTTTGTTTTTTCTTCCTCAATTACTACGGTCTCCATTGGTGGGGATGGTGCAGCAGGAGATGTAGACATTCAAACAGGACGTTTGTCAGTGCAAGATGGCGCAATTATTTTCGCTGATTCGGGGGTTAGAACCCTGATAGGCGATATTGAGTTTGGTGGCCGCGCTGGGAATATAACCATCACAGCCACGGAATCTGTTGAGGTCGTAGGAGGGGTTCCTCTCGTGGCTATCTTTGGGTCAAGTGCGATTCGCTCACGAACCTTTTCCGATGAGCCTGCGGGCACGCTACAGATCACAACACCGACTTTCAATGTTTTGGATGGCGGACGGGTCAGCAGTGAAACCTTGAATACAGGGCCAGGCGGTGCCATTAATATTGATGCCTTCACCGTGCTCGTTTCGGGGGCCGGTAACAAAGACCCCGATGGCAACAGTGCTATTCTGGCTAATTCTGGGTTTGAGGCTCGGGTCGCCTTTATCACAGGGCGAATTGAGCAGGTTCCTGCTAGCGGCTCCGGCGGCGCCATTACAATTAATGCCACTAATCTCACTGTGCAGGATACGGGTGAAATTTCGGTGAGAAGCTTTGGCTCGGGTGCAGCGGGCAACCTCGACATTAATGCCACCACTGTTCGACTAGATCGTGAGGGCAGCTTTAGCGCCACTACCACCATGGATGGCGGCGGTAACATTGCTGTGAGGGCCAACACTTTGCTCTTAGACCGTAGCCGCATCACCGCGAGTTCAGAGAGTGGTGATGGCGGCAATCTGTTGTTTAATCTGCAAGATTTGCTCTCGCTGAGAAACGGCAGCCTGATTTCCACCGAAGCCGGGACTGCTGGGGCTGGTGGCAACGGCGGCGACATTGTCCTCAACTTGCCTAATGCCTTTATTTTGGCGGTTCCTATAGAAAACAGCGACATTCGCGCCAATGCGTTTGAGGGCGACGGCGGCAATGTTAATGTCGCAGCGCGCAATTTATTGGGCATTGCCTTTCGTCCTAATGTGCTAGATACCCCTTTGAGTGATATCACTGCCAGCTCTCGGTTTGGTAATAGCGGCACAGTCACTATCAATGAAGTCTCCCCAGATATTGCTCAGGACGATATTTCGCTACCGGCTGCAACTGCTCCGACGACGTTGGCCCAAGGCTGTCGGGGGCAGGGCTCACAGGCGGGTAGTTTTGTGATTACTGGGCGCGGCGGTTTACCGACTCATCCTGCCGCGCCTTTGGGTGCCAGCACGGTCTGGCATGATTTGGCGCCTATTCCAGTTTTAGAAAACAGTTCTGCTGAAGACGAGGCGATCGCACCTCCCCAAGCCCCACCCATGACACCGGATGCTTCCCCAGTTGAGGCGAAAAGCTGGACTCGCACCGAAGCGGGCACAGTGGTGCTCCTCGCGGATGGGACGGCGGCACCTGATTACTTTGTGCCAACTGACTGCGCGGGCAACTGACTGTGCGGGCGGCTGATTGTGCGGGCGACTGAGCCACTGGCCCCGATTGACCGCTTCGCAAAGACTGTGTTTTGAGATTTTTCCCGCTTCTTTGTTCACAGGTTAGGCCGACTCGGCCAGGCGGATAGCTTCAGTCAGATCAAAAACAGGAATGAATCTTTTGATTGCTGCATAGTTTGCTTGTATCAACCGTATATGTCCCTAATCTGACCTTTCGCCCCGCCTGCAAAGGAGGAAATGTACACCAATGTAGTGCCATGAAAGCCTTAAAGATCCTACGCCAACAGGTATTATCCAACTTGTTGTCAAACATGCCGCTCCGGACGGTTCTCATTGTGCCGTTTGTGCTCCAAGCTCTGGGCGCGGTAGGGCTTGTTGGCTATCTATCTTTCCGGAATGGGCAGCAAGCCGTGAATGAATTGGCGACTCGCCTCCGCCGTGAGATGAGTGCTCGTATTGAAGGAGAGCTAGAGCAATTGCTCGAAAGTCCTCACCAGTTTAACCGCCTCAATGCAGTGGCCTTTGCTGAGGGAAGGTTTGATATGCTGAACGGCAGCAATGCCGTCCAATTTATGCGGCAGTTGAAGGTCTCTAACTTTACCTTTGGAGCTTATTGCGGCGATGTTAGGGGGCGGTTGCTGGCCTCAATGCGATATGAATCGACGGATCTATCGACTCTGACATTAGCGGCTAGTAATGAAGCGTCTGATTTTATCTATACGTTTTATCAGATTGACAGCGATGGCAATAAGGGTGCGGTCATTGAACGGTTGCGTCATCTCGATCCTCGGGTTAGGCCTTGGTATCAGAAGGCGATTAGCTCAAAAGCGCCTGTCTGGAGTGAGGTGTATCTTGACTTTATAACCGGGCTGCCTACGATTACGGCAAGCGAACCGGTATATGCAGAAGGTGGGCGACTGCTGGGCGTTTGTGCAACGGATATTGTGCTGCTCCAAGATGTTCGGCAGTTTTTAGCCAATCTTTCCATCGGAGAATCTGGTATTGCTTTTGTGATGGATCGCTCTGGCACGGTGCTATCGAGTTCTACCGATGAGTCGCCAATTCAGGGTGAAGGCGAAGATATTATGTTGCTGCAAGCTGTAGATAGTCGCGATCGCTTGATTCGATCCACAGCCAGGTATTTGCAATCGCACTTTGGCAGCTTTGAGGTGATTCAAAAGTCGCAGCAGCTTGATTTCAAACTGGCCAATGAGGGGCTTAGCTTAAGGGGCGGTGAGCGTCAGTTTGTAGAAGTACTGCCCTTTCGCGACAGCCGAGGGTTGGACTGGCTAATTGTGGTGACCCTGCCAGAGTCAGACTTTATGGGGCAAATTTATGCGAATACTCGCAATAGCGTTTTGCTCTGTATTGTGGCGCTGGCGATCGCGACTGGCGTAGGAATTTTAACAGCCCGCTGGGTGATTCGACCGCTCTTAGAACTCAACACGGCAGCCAAGGATATTGCCAAAGGCGAGCTCGCTCGAACCGTCGAGATTTATCGATCGGACGAAGTGGGCGAACTGGCCAAGTCTTTTAACGCGATGGCTGGTCAACTCCAAGCGTCTTTTCAAGTGCTTGAAGCCAAGAATGCTGAACTAGAGCACCTAGACAAACTCAAGGACGAGTTTTTAGCCAATACCTCTCATGAGCTGCGCACCCCGCTAAATGGCATGATCGGCATTGCCGAATCGATGATCCACGGGGCCACCGGCGAACTTGCCGAAATTCAAGAGCGCAACCTGTGGATGATTTCCCAGAGTGGTCATCGCCTCTCTAATCTGGTCAATGACATTCTAGATTTTTCCAAACTTAAGCATAAAAGCATTGAACTACAGCTTAAGCCTGTTAGCCTGCGGGAAGTGGTTGAGGTGGTATTGACCATGAGCCATTCTTTGGTAATTGTCAAACAGCTGAAATTAGTCAATACGGTTGCGTCGGATCTTCCCCTTGCTAAGGCTGACGAAAACCGTCTTCAGCAAATTCTTTACAACCTCATTGGCAATGCCATTAAATTTACAGCGTCGGGAACGGTGACGGTTTCGGCAGAACAGATTCAGGCTTCATCAAAAGAGGAGGCGTTTTTGGCTGTTACGGTTGCCGATACAGGCGTTGGCATTCCCGCAGATAAGCTGGAGCGAATTTTTGAAGCTTTTGAGCAGGCAGAAGGCTCTACGGCTCGGGAATATGGGGGCACGGGGTTGGGGCTGGCCGTTACCAAACAGTTGGTTGAACTACATCAGGGTGAACTCACTGTGACTTCTAGGGTTGAAGAGGGCTCTCAGTTTACCTTTACGTTGCCTGTTGCCAAGGAATCGACCTATCAGAGCCAGTATGGGCCTACCGTGAGCACTCAGCGTTTGCGCATGACTTCTTCCAAAACATGGGATTCCAAGACATGGGATTTCAAAACATGGGATTCCAACACATGGGACGATGCGATCGCCGAAAATACCTTCACCACCCTTGCGAATCCTACCGATTTATCGGGATCTGTCATTTTGGTTGTGGACGATGAGCCTGTGAATTTGCAAGTGCTCGCAAACCATTTGTCGCTGCATTATTCCGCGATTGTGCAAGCCAGCAATGGGGAAGATGCGTTGCGGCTGATTGAGAAAGGGCTACGACCTGCCATCATTTTGCTGGATGTGATGATGCCCAGAATGACTGGCTATGAGGTCACTCAGCGCCTGCGCGAAAGTTATCCAGCGACTGATCTGCCGATTGTGCTGCTCACGGCAAAAACCCAGGTTGCCGATTTGGTCACTGGGCTAGCGGCAGGGGCTAACGATTATCTGACTAAGCCCATTGCCCGTGAAGAATTGCTGGCGCGCATTCGCACTCACTTGAATTTAAGCCAGCTGCGGGAGGCGCTGCAAATTGAAGAATCTAAGTATCGCAGTATGTTTGAAAATGCGGTAGAAGGGATTTTTCAATCTTCTCCCGATGGTCAATTTTTAAATGTGAATCCGGCCTATGCTCAACTGTTTGGCTATGACTCTCCTGAAGCCATGCTATCTAGCATTCAGGAAATTTCGGGACAACTGTATGTCAATCCGGATCAGCGCGATGAGTTTAAGCACTTGCTGAATGCTCACGGAGAGATTCGTGATTTTGAGTTTGAGGCGTATCGGGGCGATCGCACCAAAATTTGGGTATCGGTTTGGGCTAGAGCGGTCAAAGATTCTCAAGACACGGTGCTGTACTACGAAGGTAACTGTATTGATATTACTGAACGCAAGCAGCAAGAAGAAGCTTGGAAACGGCAGCTGCAAGAATTGAAGATTGAAATCGATCACAAGCAACGGGCGCGGCAAGTGGCTGAAATTACCTCTACTGACTATTTTCAGCAGTTGATAGCAGAAGCGGATGAACTCAGAAATTTGGACGATGCATGGGATTAATGGCAAAACCAGAGAACTATTCGAGATTTCGGCACTGGTTTCTTTTAGCAATTTTTTACAACACCTGATTACAGCTGCATACTTCTTTGGCCTTAACCGTATATTCCCTTAAGTAAACGATCGATTGAAATCACGCATGAGGAATACGCAATGCACACAGCGCACAGTATAAGACGCACAGTGTAAGACGCTACAAAACCGTCGCTTGATTGACGGGGTCTGGGCAGGTGACTCAGTAGAGAGCGTGAGCGCGCGGCAGTTTATCAGTTTTTATAGTAGTCTTACTTATTCTTTACTATGCCAAAAGTTGTTTCTATTCACTCCTATCGAGGGGGCACAGGGAAGTCGAACTTCACGGCTAATCTGGCGACGACGGTGGCTGCTCAGGGCTATCGGGTAGGGGTGGTTGATACCGACCTGCCTTCACCCGGCATTCACAATTTGTTTTGTTTAGAGCCAGAGCAAACTCAAAAGGCGCTGAATCATTACCTGTGGGGAGACTGTCCGATTACATCGGTGGCCTACGATGTGAGTGCCAATGTGGGCATTACGAGTGGTGGGCAGCTTTTTTTGGTGCCATCAAGCGTCAAAGCCGATGACATTGCTCGCATTCTTAACAACGGTTACGATGCCCGGTTGATGAATGACGGGTTTCGCAGTTTGGTCAAAGCGTTACAGCTTGATTATTTGTTTATTGATACTCATCCAGGACTCTCTAAAGAGACGTTTTTATCTATTGCGATTTCTCATGTGCTGTTGTTGATTTTGCGGCCCGATAAGCAAGATTATCAAGGCACCGCCGTGACTGCAGATGTGGCCCGCCAGCTCAAGGTTCGCAAAATGCTGCTGGCGATTAATAAGGTTTACAGCACTCTGAATTTAGAGGCGCTACAACAAAAGGTAGAAGAAACCTTTCATGAGACCGTGGCGGGGGTGTTTCCCTTGTCGGAGGAGGTGGTGCAGCTCGCCAGTGAAGGGGTGTTTTGCGTGAAATATCCTGACCATCCGATTAGCCAAGAGTTCCGTAAAGTCGCTCAGCAAATTATGGAGGCTTAGTTGGGATGTCCAACACGACCGGATCAGGTATGGGAGATTTGCAGTCTCTTACTAACTCCATCACAGCGGTAACGTCGCCCTTTCGTCTGTACCTGAGTGATTTACTGCAAAAGTATCAGCCGCTGGATGAGGGTGCGATCGCTGACTATATTCCTGAACTGGCTCTGGCGCTGCCGGAGTGGTTTGGCATTTGTGCGGTCACCACTGTCGGGCAAATCTTTGAAGTGGGCCATTGCAAACAGCTCTTTACCATTCAGTCTATTTCTAAAGCATTTATCTTTGGGCTGGCCTTAGAAGATCATGGCCGTGAGTATGTGAACAGTAAGGTCAGCGTTGAACCGACCGGAGAGGCGTTTAATTCTATTGTGTTGGACGAGGCGACTAATCGGCCCTATAACCCGATGGTAAATGCGGGGGCGATCGCCACCGCTGATTTAATTAAGGGCAACAATGGCACCGAACGCCTCAAGCGAGTGCTTGATATGTTCAAACGCTATACCGGGCGAGAGCATGACATTAACGTGCCGGTGTTTTTGTCGGAAAGGGCGACGGGTTTCCGCAACCGGGCCATGGCCTACCTCATGCGCAACTTTGGCATGGTTGGCGACAATATTGACGAAACGCTCGACCTGTATTTTCAGCAATGTTCCATTATGGTGAATGCCCATGATTTGGCCATGCTAGCGGCCACTTTGGCGAATGGGGGCATTAATCCGGTTACTCAGGAGCGAGCCATTCAGGAGCAATATGTTCAAGATGTGGTCAGCGTGATGCTCACTTGTGGCATGTATGATGCGTCTGGAGAATGGACCTACCGGGTGGGGATGCCTGCCAAAAGCGGTGTCGGCGGAGGCATTACTGCCTTGGTGCCCGGTCAGCTTGGCATCGGCACCTTTTCGCCGCTGTTAGATGCCAAAGGCAACAGTCTGCGTGGGCTCAAGGTCTGTGAAGACCTGTCTCGTGATTTTGGCCTGCATATTTTTAATGCGGCAACGGGCGATCGCAACTTAGAAGAGTGGATTGCTGGCAGTAATGGCACAGATGACTGGTAAAGATTCTTCGGTAAAGATTCTCTAGTAAAGATTCTCTAGTAAAGATTCTCTAGTAAAGATTCTTGCCAACGAACCGGATCGACTGGCCGCCTAACGCCGCTATCAAATTCTCGATATCGGTGTTGAGCGGGCCTTTGCGTGTTTTCAGGAAATGCAGCAGGTGCTGATAGATGTGAACTTGGACGAATTTTGGAGTTGATATGGCTATGAAACGCTACCTGGCTCATCTATTTCAAATTTCGATTAATCGTCCTGTGGCGACGGTGGTCGTGGCGATTAGCCTGACGCTGTCGCTGTTTTTGCCTTTGGGATGGAGTGCCTGGAACGCCTATCAAACGTTTGATCAGGTCATTGTGAATGATTTTCGTCTGCAATATCTGGTGGGCTCAATTATTCACTTAGATGAAGTGCTCACGATGTCGGCGCGTATGAATGCTGCTACGGGCGATACTCGCTGGGAAGATCGCTATAACGACTTTGAGCCTCAACTCGATGCCGCGATTAAGGAAGCGATCGCCATTGCCCCCGAAGCCTATGAAGGCGAAGGCGCGGCTCAAACCGATGTTGCAAACCAAAAGCTAGTAGAGATGGAGGTGCAGGCGTTTGACCTGGTGCGCAGCCAGCAGCAGGCCGCCGCCGCAGATTTGCTGTTTAGCGCTGAGTATGAACAGCAAAAGGCAATTTACGCTGAGGGCATTCAGCGAGGATTGCAAGCGACCCAAGTGCGGATTCAGCAGAACCAAACGAATTTTGCCCAGCAGTTGATTTTGGCCAGTGCGATCGCAGCCATCAGCCTGCTGATGCTATTGCCCATTTGGTGGGTAGTTTTGCAGGTATTGCAACGCTATTTAGAAGCGCGCAACACCGCAGAACACGCCCTCCACGAAGCCAAAGATCAGCTAGAAGCGGTCCTAGATGCTGTCCCTGGCCCCATTTCCTGGATTGACTCAGGAGGCGTTTATATCGGTGTCAATCGCTATTTGGCCAGTAGCTGGAGCATGTCGCAGGGCGCGTTTATTGGTAAAAGCGTCAACTCACTCAATGGCAACACGCATCTCGCCAAGTTTTTGCAATCGTTTCTGACCAGCTCTGAAGAGTCTGACTCTCGCACGATTGAGGTTGAAATTCAGGGCATTCCGCGATACTACTTGGTCGCGGTGCAAAAGTATCAGCAGGGCACAGCAGCTGTGTCGGTTGGTATTGACATCACCGAGCGCAAACAAGCTGAAGAATCTCTCCGCATTGCCGAAGAGAACTATCGCAGTATTTTTGAAAATGCTCTGGAAGGCATTTTTCAGTCTTCTCCGCAGGGCTACTTTATCAGTGTGAATCCAGCCCTAGCGAAAATTTACGGCTACGACTCACCCCGCGAAATGATTGAGAGCATTACTCATATTTCTGAGCAGCTGTATGTAGATGCTGAAAGACGGGCTGACTTTATCACCGCGATTGAAGAACACGGCACTGTTAAGGATTTTGAATATCGTTGCTACTGCAAAGACGGCAGCATTATTTGGACTCAGATTGATGCTCGTGTTGTGAGGGGCAACAATGGCCATGTTCTCTATTATGAGGGGATTGTTCAAGATATTACCGAGCGCAAAAATCGCGAAGATCAGCTCCGCAAGCAGCTCGAAGAATTGCAGATTGAAATTGACCATAAGCAGCGCGAGGAAGAAGTGGCAATTTTAACGACCAGTGCCTACTTTCAAGAAGTCAAACAAGAATTGGCTTCTATCAATCTGGATGATTTCTGGGGCTAGCGCCTAGCAGCCTAAATTTTTCTGCTTTAACCACACCTTCTCTCAGTGTTGTGAATTCTGTTTTAGACATTCACAACACTGATTTTTTTGGCTTGTTTTTTGGCTTGTTTTTTGGCTTGTTCTTGGGCCTGTTTTTTGACCTGCTGTTAGGGTTTCTCTCATCAGAGCTTTCGTTACTTTTAACCGTATAGGTAGTACGGAGTGTACGGATTGTCTTGATGGCCGCTAGGACATTGTTAAGGCGTATTTCCTCAACTATTTTCTTTGATGCGCTTGAGAAAATCTTTGATGCGCTTAAATAAATTTTTGATGCGCTTGAGAAAATCTTTGATGTGTTTGAGCAAATCTTTGATGTGTTTGAGAAAATCTTTGACACGCTTATGTTTTTCAAAGATTTGCTTAAGCATTGCTTATGAATGGTAACTGCTATTTTTGATCTGCTTAAGCCCGTCTTTGCTCTGCTCAAGTCTGATTTTGATCTGCTCAAGCTTATCTTTGATCTATTTAAACCTGTCTTCAAAATGCTTAAGCCTGTCTTTGATCTGCTTAAGCCTGTCTTTGATTTGCTTAGGAAAGTGCGCCTTAATACTGTCCCGGCTTTATGAGGGCTTCTGCCTCAGGAAGAGGGATTTAGGGTGAGGGAGAATCGGTACTTTATTGGTTTGCTTGTCCCTTAAGCCTATTTTCAAAACGCTTAAACATATTTTCGAAATGCCTATGTTTTTTCAAAGGTTATGTTTCTAATGTTGATGCGACTAGAAAAGTTCGTTTTGAGGAAACTATCAAAGATGGCAATCTTATCGTTTGTTAGCTTTCCGGAAATTTTATACATTTCTTAATAATTTCCTCAGCCTATCTGTGGCAATGCTTTGGGCGCGATCGCACCTTCTTAGTCCTTACTTACGTCTGCATATGCTGCGGCGATTTTCCGTAAAAACCCTTAGTTTGACCGAAAACATCAGCACTCTACCTCTGTCTGCGTACGCAGTTCCGATTTATGGCATCTATTCCTCAATCGCGTTCTCGACATAGAAAAGTTGTTGTTCTGACTCAATCTGGGTTTCAGAGGTTGCAGTTCGTACAGTCCCAGTCCAACATTTGGGATGACTACACTAGAACCTGCACTTTAGAAGCTTTAAGCGAGCGAACTGGGCTTTCGACCCATACCCTGAGCAAAGTTTACGCCAGAAAGTCAGGAGTTGATTTGCGCACGTTGGTGCGCTATTTCAGCGCTTTTGATTTGACTTTGGAAGTGAGTGACTATACCGCAGCCGAAAAGATGAATGCCCAGGCTAAGTCGGGGCAGCTTGCGCTATCTCAGGTAGCCATCAGGTCGCCATCACTGGGCGCGTCTGCTGTCGTCAGTTGGGGGACGGCTCCGGATGTTTCCACCTTTTATGGTCGTGTTCCTGAGTTGGCAACCTTGCAGACCTGGGTTTTGGAGCATCAGTGTCGCCTAATTACCTTGGCGGGCATGGGCGGCATTGGCAAAACCTGGCTATCTATTAAGCTGGTAGAACAAATACAGTCAGCGTTTGAAGTGGTTCTGTGGCGTAGCTTACGACCGGTTTTGCGATCGCAATTCCCTTTAACGGTTGATGACCTGCTCGACGACCTGCTCAAACACCTCGACCCCTCGTCAGCGGCTTCTCCTTCAGCCACGACTCATGGCAAAATCCGACGGTTGATAAACCATCTGCGAGAAAAGCCATGTCTGTTAGTTTTAGACAATGTAGAGTCGATTTTAAACAGCGGCAGCTCAGGGGATGCGGCTGAACGGGTCGCGGGTACGTGCCAACTCGGCTACGAAGCCTATTGCGAGCTGTTTCGGTTAATTGGGCAGGGCCGACACCAAAGCTGCCTCATTTTGACAAGTCGCGAAGAACTCAATCGGCTTCAGCCATTGTCTGGAGAAAACCGGCAGGTACGACGCTTCTCGCTTGGCGGGTTACAAATTCCGGATATTCAACAAATGTTTGAGGCCAAAGGTTGTTTTTACGGAAGTGCCGATGCGTGGCATCAGCTCGTGACTTACTACGATGGGAATCCGTTTGTTTTAGAAACGGTTGCAAACACCATTCAGCGGTTTTTTGGGGGAAATATTGTCGAATTTTTAACCAGCAAAGGTTTGTTGTTAGATGATATTTGTGAGCTGATGGAACAACAGTTTGGCTTGCTATCAGAATCAGAAAAAGCGGTGATAGATGTGCTCGCTAGTCAAAGCATCCCCTGTTCGCTATCTATGTTGCGATCGCAACTGCCCGATTCCATTTCAACCATTAAAATATTGGGGGTCTTAAAGTCTCTGAGTTCGCGATCGCTGCTCAATAAAGCATCTAACGATACAGTCTTACCCTCCTTGCCCAGTAATTATGTCAAGGATTATGTCAGAGCATATGGTTGACTCGTTTAGGTATTGTGTTTATATGCCTGAATATCTGCCGAAATCGTAAACCACTTTACCGTTTCCCGTTGCCCATGTTTCAGCGATCGCACTCTGCTTGGTTTCGGGTTTTGCGGTTGGGCCTGTGCCTGCTGCTAGGGTTTGTGTTTGCCTGTGATCCTGCATTCGGTCACTCGGCGCTTTGGGTTGGCCACCGTTTTAATCACCGTTTTAGCCATATCGCTCAAGCCCCTGCTGCGATCGCTCTTGCCCCCACCCCATCCCTGATGGATCAGGGGCGCGATGCCTATGCCGCCCAACGCTTTATCGATGCTGCCGCCGCCTGGGAAGAAGCCGCCGCGTCATTTTTTGATCAACCCCTGAACCAAGCCCTGGCCCTCAGCTATCTCACGACCGCCTACCAGCAGCTCAACCAGTGGGAGGCCGCCGATCGCACCATTACTCAAAGCTTAGAACGCCTCGCCACCCTTCCCCACTCTGCTCAAAGGCTCGCGGTGAGCGCTCAAGCGTACAACACTCAGGGCAGCTTACAATTTGCCCGAGGCCAAGCCCAGAATGCTCTACAAACCTGGCAAATTGCCGCCGATCTCTATGCGCAAACCGGAGACGAATCCCGCTATTTCAACTGTCTTTTAAATCAGGTGCAGGCTCAGCAATCTCGTGGCTATTACCAGCAGGCGCGGCAAACCCTCACCCTGTTAGAACAACGCCTACCCCAACAGTCGCCCTCTGTGCAGGTTCTGGGCTATCAGCGGCTAGGGCAAACCTATCGACTGCTGGGTGATCGGGCGATCGCTCAAGCACGTTTGCAAACGGCTTTGAATTTAGCGCAGCAGGAAAACTTGGCAACCGGGGCTATTTTGCTAGGGCTGGCGAATGTTGCCCAAGCCGGTGGAGACTGGCAGGGCGCGATCGCTCTTTATCAGCAAGCCGAACAGTCCACCCAATCCAATATTCGCCTTAAGGCGCGGCTGAACCAGCTGAGCCTGTTAGCGCAGTACCAGCCCGATGCCGCTCGCCAGCTGGCCACTAACTTGCCGCCTGAGCTGGCTCAAATGCCCCCCGGACGAGGCCAGATCTACGCCTATATCAACACCGCCCAAAGCCTGCTACAGCTCTCATCTCCTGCCGAAACCAAAACCGCTGCTCGTTTACTGGTTCAAGCGATTCAATACAGTCAAAATTTACAGGATGCCCGTGCTGAAGCCTATGCCAGAGGGTACTTGGGCCATGCCTACGAACTTTCGCAGCAGTGGCCTGAGGCCCAGCAATTGACCGAACAGGCGCTGACCCTGGCGCGATCGCTCAATGCTGCCGATATTGCCTACCAGTGGCACTGGCAGTTAGGCCGCCTGCTCAAACAGCAAGGCCAACGAGAAGCTGCCCTAAGTGCCTATCGCGCTGCTTTTGCTGCCCTTCAGTCACTCAAACAAGATCTGGTCGCCGTCAGTGATGACTTACAGTTCTCCTTTCGCGATAGCGTCGAGCCCGTTTACCGCGAATTGGTCGATTTGCTACTGCAACCTGGTGCCAACCTGGCGAATGCAGTCCCTTCAACCGACGCCTCTCGACTCACCGAAGCCAGATCCGTCATCGAAGCCTTGCAGATTGCCGAACTCAACAACTTTTTTAAAACCGCCTGCCTCGAAGCGCAGCAGGTCGAACTCGAAGCGGTGAGCCAAACCGCCACTGCCATCATCTATCCGATTATTCTGCCAGATCGACTAGAGATTATTGCCAGTATGCCGGGGCGGCCTCTGCAACAATTTACCAGCCCTGTTTCTGAAGCCGAGCTAGCGCAAACGCTGCAAGACTGGCGACAAAATTTAGAAAAGCGCTTCACAGCCCCCGAAGGCAAAGCCCTGGGCCAACAGCTCTACCGTTGGCTGATTGCCCCGATGCAAACGGCCCTCGCCCAAACCGACTCGCAAACGCTGGTGTTTGTGTTAGATGGCGCTTTGCGCAATACGCCCATGGCGGCCCTGTATGACGGTGAGCGGTATTTGGTCGAAGACTATGCGATCGCACTCTCCCCAGGTCTTCAGCTTCTGGGCCCTCGGCCCTTGCAGTCTACGCAGGTGTCGGCGCTGCTAGGCGGCCTTACCGAATCTCGCCACGGCTTTAGCGCCTTGTCTAATGTAGATAACGAAATTCAAACCATTCAAGCGCTGTTGAAGAGTCGCGTATTGTTGAATCAGGACTTCACCACCACCGCCCTGACTCAGCAGGTGGCAAACGCCGATCAACCGATTGTGCATTTGGCCACTCACGCTCAGTACAGCTCAAACCTCGAAGACACCTTCATCCTCGCCTGGGACCGCCCCATTCCCCTAGATGAGCTAAGCCAACTGCTCAGTACAGGCGACCAAACCCGGTTAGAGCCCATTGAGCTGTTGGTACTCAGCGCCTGCGAAACGGCCACCGGGGATAATCGAGCCGCCCTGGGCCTCGCTGGAATTTCGCTACAGGCAGGTGCCCGCAGTACCTTAGCGTCTTTATGGAATTTAGACGATGCCTCAGGCGCATTCTTTGCCAGTCAGTTTTATCAGGCCCTCGCTCAGCCCCAAACCACCAAGGCCGAAGCCCTGCGCCAAGCCCAGCGATCGCTCCTCAGCAATCCCGATTATCGCCATCCTATTTACTGGGCAGTGTATGTGATGGTGGGCAACTGGCTGTAGGCGCGATAATTTGCAGTTGGCGGCATGGCCACAGCAGGTCACTTCACCCCAATCTTAGGGCACATATCTGCTAGCACAACTAATGGAAGGCTGCTCGCAGGCAATGCCCAAGGCAAGATTAGCGCACTTAGGGCCAACGCCTTTAAAGCTGAGCATCACGGTTTCGTCGCAAGGAAGCTTGCCGTTGTGGTCTTGCACAATCGTTTGTGCGATCGCTAAAATCTGCTCTCCCTTGCGGTCTGCAAAAGTACTCTTCGCAATCAGTCGGGCTATTTCTTTGGCAGGTAGCTCACTCATCGCCTGTGCAGTGTTGGCCCTAGCAAACAGCTGCCGCGACATCGGTAGACTCACCTCGTCATACGTGCGAATTGAGATGATGCAGGCTACCAGCTGCTCAAATGGCGAGTCATAGCCATCTTCAGCCAGCTGAAACATCGCTGCCTGCGGGTAAGCAGTCATCACCTCGCGCAAACGAATAAAAGCAGACTCAATATCGAACCCAGATGGCATCACGCTCTCCAACCCAAAACGCTCATAGTGTAGAGAAAATAGCGTTTTGACCGCATCGGTCTATAGTTCGTTTTGCAGTTCGCTTTAAAGTTCGTTTTTAAGTTCGTTTTTTAAGATGGTTTTGCTGCTCAGCTGTACGCATCGTATGCTACATTTTATAAGCCGTAGATGGCGTGGGTCAGTGCCCGAGTGGTTAATGGGGGTGGACTGTAAATCCACTAGCTATGCTTACGCTGGTTCGAATCCAGCCTGGCCCACCATCTGCGTTTGCGAATGTTAATTGTGCAAACTTTAATCGCGCAAGCTTTAATCGCAAAAGTCGCGAACTTGCGCAATCTTGCTGCCCATGTGGCTCAGTGGTAGAGCACACCCTTGGTAAGGGTGAGGTCACGAGTTCAATCCTCGTCATGGGCTTTTTAAAAATCTACAGCTTAATCTACAACCTTCAAACGGCCTGAATTGAGCGCATCATATATTTTATTGATCAGGGCTTCGTCTGCCGCGCTAATTTTGCCCCTAGCAAATACCGTCATCAAAAACTCCTGATCTGTCCGAGTAATTTGACGGCTTGCAAAAATCTGGATAATTCTTTTTTCAGTAGACAGCATAGGCGGACACCGGGACTCGCTCTGAGCAAATAAAATAAACAGCAGTGTAATGACGTAGTTGGGGCCTATGAGCCCGCAGTCATTAGAATTCCCGTTTTTTTCACAGCTAGACATTTTTCTAGACATTTCTAGGGATGACTGTTACAAAAAAATAGCTATTTTCCCAGCTCAGCAATGGCTCCAGACTGGCTAAGAAATGGCTGAAAAGTTAGCAATAGATGGGCGCATAAAACCTAAAAAACTGTCCCCCATACGAAAACCTTCGCGTAGGAAACAGCTTTTTGGGCAGTTCTTATGGCAACTTTTTTAAGTCGAACTCAAAGCCGATAAAGCCGCTGGATATAAGAGGCTCAGACCGGCTAAACGGCTGGCTAAACGGCTGCTAGCTCGCGCTCAGGTCTCTTGCTGTTGCGAATACTGCTAATAGCTTCGGCGTAGTCATCGGCTTTAAAGACAGCTGAGCCCGCTACGACGGCATTAGCACCGGCTTCTAGCACTTGCCAGGTGTTGTGACCCTTCAAGCCGCCGTCTACTTCAATCCAAGGGTCTAGCCCTCTTTCATCGCACATGGCTCTGAGCTTGCGAATTTTAGGAAGTATGCCAGGAATGAAGCTCTGACCACCAAAGCCAGGATTGACGCTCATAATGAGCACTAGGTCACATAGCTCTAGGCTGTAGTCGATCATGTCCAAGCTGGTGCCGGGGTTCAGTACTACGCCCGCCTGCTTACCGCATTCTTTAATTTGGGCTAGCGTGCGGTGCAAATGCGGAGAGGCGTTATGCTCGCAGTGTACCGAGATGATGTCAGCCCCTGCTTTGGCAAAGTCCTCAACGTACTTTTCGGGCTCTACAATCATCAGGTGAACGTCTAAGGGCTTGTCGGTAAGGGGTCGCACGGCTTCGACGATCATGGGGCCAATCGTAATGTTAGGAACGAAGCGACCATCCATGACATCAATATGAATCCAGTCGGCACCGGCCTGATCGACTGCGCGAATTTCTTCGCCCAAACGGCTAAAATCAGCGGACAAAATGGACGGTGAAATGACAACAGATTTGTTGGACTGAGCGTTTGCCATAGGAGCCTGCGCCTCTCTCGCTAGGGGATATTTTGCTTTAGCTATAAAGAAAGATCTATAAAAATCTATCTATATCTATATAGTGTAATTATTGTAACAAAACACTTCTCTTCTCTAGACATTAGTTTTCATTTATTCCTTTGAATCACTATATTGAATCACTCGTTTGATTATTGACGATTGCTTAACGATCTCGCTTAACGATCACTGAGATCATTCACTGATTGCTCAACAACTTCGGTAATTGAGCTAGAGTTTTTCTATAATTCCTATCAATCCCTTATCCATCTGAGATTTTATATGGCGCACCCTATGGGCACAGGCAGGTTTTTTCGGCGCTGGTATCGGCTGCGCAGCGTTAGGGTGGGCTTGGGTTTTGGTGCAGGATTAGGCCTGAGCGCTCTCGCAATCGCTCTGCCGATTAACCCATTGGCGGCTGTGGCTCTTTCTACTTCTACTGATACCGACGGCATTGATGCTCGCCGTTTGCATGCCGCGCCCTATGGCTTAACCGGTCGAAAAATCGCCATTGGCCAAGTTGAAATTGGTCGGCCTGGCCAGTTTGGCATTGATAAAGTGACGCCGGTTGATTTGCCCATGCGGTTGGGCCAAATTTTTGATCTCAATGGGCCTGCGATCGCTGATGGGACAGTGGATCGTCATGCTACTAACGTCGCGAGTGTGATGATCAGCCAAGATAAAATGCTCGTTGGCGTCGCCCCCCAAGCGAGGTTATATGCTGCGGCAGTAGGCCCCCTGACCGAATCGATTGGCCAGCCCGAAGAATGCTTAGCCTCACAGCATGTTGCGTTGCAAAACGGCGGCGATGTACGAGCTACTAACTTTAGCTTTGGCGAACCCCTTAGCCGTGACAGCCGGCTCGACGCCAGGCTTGACGGCAATGCCTTACTCACTCAGTGCATTGACTGGTCTTCTCGCGTTCATAAGCTGCTGTATGTCATCGCTGGCAACCAGGGCAGAGGCGGTATCCCCATTCCTACCGACAACTTTAATGGCATCAACGTCGCCTATTCCACTCGGATCAATGGCAAATTTTTGCGAGTGGACTATGCCAACTTGAGCAGCGAACCCAGAGAGACCTCCTACTACGAGCCCACCGAGTCTAATGAGGGGGCTCGTCGCTCTATTAACTTGGTCGCGCCCGGTAGCGCAATTGAAATGTTTGACCCTGACGGCACTCGGGTAACCAGTAGCGGTACGAGCTTTGCTGCGCCCCATGTAGCGGCCACCGTGGCACTATTGCAAGAATTTGGCGATCGCCAATTTCGCGCCGGTGCCAGCAACTGGAGTTTAGACTCCAGAGAGCCCCAAGTGATGAAATCTGTAATTCTCAACGCCGCTGACAAGCTAGAAGATACAGGCGATGGCAACCTGCTTGGCATGAGTCGCACCTTGCTAGATGAAACCGGGCGCGATTGGCTCCAAGGCGATGCCTATCGCGATCAAAGCATTCCGCTGCATGCGCAGCTAGGAACTGGTCACCTCAATGCTTACCGAGCGTATCAGCAGCTTGCCGGTGGCCAGTGGACGCCGGGTGAAGTGCCTGCTATTGGTTGGAGCTACGCTAGCTTAGAAAGTGCGGGTAGCGCGCAAGAGTATGTTTTTGATCAGCCTTTAAAAGGTGGCAGCTACATCAGTGCCACCCTTTCCTGGGAGCGCTTGGTAAACCTCGATTCAGCGGATGAATATTACGATTTGGGTGAAACCTTTGTAGGCCAGCCGCTCGGCAATTTAGACCTGTACCTCATGCCCGCCGAAGCGACAGATACTAATCAAAGCGTATGGTCTTCAGTCAGCGCCGAAGACAGCACAGAGCATATCTTTATTCCTATCCCAGCCGACGGGCGCTACAAGCTCAGAGTGGTGAAAAAGAATGCGATTAGCCCTGAACCTCAGTTCTATGCCTTAGCTTGGTGGGCAAAACCTGTGCAGTAAGTCTAGGCAGTCATATCTAGGCAATCATATCTAGGCAGTCGTCAAGAGTAGCGGGCCGCGTGATGCAAAACGACTGCCGGATGACTGCGAATTTGGCTACGCTGTTTTTTGCTTTGGGATATGGCTATGTCAGCAATATCTGGGGTTAGAGAATTGGACGGTGAATAGGCTGCCTTGCCCTACGATGCTTTTGACTGTAAGGCTGCCTTTGTGGCTGCGGATAATTTCCTGGGCAATGGCTAGCCCTAATCCGGTTCCCCCTGTTTTGCGATCGCGGCCACTATCAAGGCGATAGAATCGCTCAAAAATGCGGGCTTGCTCAGGGGCAGGAATGCCAATACCCGTATCTTGCACCGTCACCGCTACAGTGCGATCGCGCTGCTCCAATTCATGGAGTTTTATCGTCACAGCGCCTCTGGCCCCCGTGTAGCGAATGCCGTTATCAATCAAATTTGCTACCAGTCGGTAAAGCTGTGATTCATTGCCCCATACATATACCTCTGCGGTCGGTAGCTGGCAGGTTAAGTCGATATCGGCCAGGGTTGCTAGCTCTTGATATTCTTCCGTTAAGTCAGCGATCAAGTCATTCAGGCAGCAGGGCTTAAAGAGTGAGGGTGAAGCCGCTTGCTCTAGGCTCGTTAACAGCAACAAGTCTGTGATGAGCTGGCTCAATCGGCGGCCTTGCCGCTCAATGGTTTGTAGCGAAGGTGCGATGTCCTGCTGCTGATCTGGAGAAAGTCTGAGGGTTGCTTCTACCGTTGCGAGCAAATTAGCCAAAGGCGATCGCAACTCGTGGGCAGCGTTGGCCGTAAATTGCTGCTGTTGCTGATACGACCGATAGATTGGCTGCATGGCCAGACCTGATAATCCCCAACTTGAAATCCCCACCAGGCCCAGGGCCAGTGGTAGCCCCAGCGCTATTGCCCACCGAATCCGCTGCGTTTCTGCATCAAACCCGGCTAGCGTCCGACCCACTTGCAAATACCCCCAAGAGGCGGGATGAGTGGCAGGATGGGTATGCAGCGCTTCCCCTCTCGCATGACGATGGGCCGGACGAGGAGCCTGCTGCTGGCCCTGCTGCTGGCCTTGCTGATGAGGCGCGTTGTGTAAAACCGTGGTGAACTGTTGGTAGCGTGGCCCGTCGCCAACTTGCAGCGTTTGCCAGAGGGCAGGATCTAACGCCTCAGAGAGCGCTGGTTGATTGTACGAAAAGGCCAGTAGATTGCCGTCATGGTCGAACAAACGTACATAGTAGGTGGTGCGATCGCTCACCCCCGTCGTGTGGCGCTCAATCAGCGTTGGGCTCACCTCACAAGGTTGGTTAGCCAAGCACAAATCTGGAAAAATCTGTTGTAGCGCTGCGGCGGGTGCGGCTGCGGTCGGTAGCATGGGCTCCAAACTATCGTGAAGAGTGCCTGCTGTCGCCTCAATTTCCTGCTCCAGTGCGCCCCAGCGAGACTGCATCAGTCCCCGATACATCACCAGGGCTGACAGGCTCAAAATTCCCCCCATGACCAACGCATACCACAGCGCTAACCATAGGCGGCTACGTCGAAACAGCCGCTGAGTCTCAGTCTTGTGCCTTATTGCTGGCCGCTTCAGTGCGTTTTGGTTTGCTGCTAGCCGCCCGACTGCTCTCATCATAGAAATGTCATCATCGAGGCTGAAAACCGATACCCTTGGCCTGACACCGTTTCAATTGGGCAACTGCAATGGTAGCGGTCAAACTTACGACGCAGCAATCGAACCTGAGCGGCCACCACATTGCTGACCGGTTCCTCATCTAAATCCCAAAGCTGCTGGCGAATTTTGCTGCTCGGTAGAATTCGATTCGGGTTTTGCATCAGATAGGTGAGTAGCTGAAATTCCTTCCGCGTGAGCGGAATAGCCTGCTGAGCCTGCCCTGATAGCGCGATCTGCAAAGCTGTATTCGCATCGTCTAAGGTGAATGGCCCTACGGTTAGCTGCTGGGGCTGCCACTGGGGCGATCGCCGCTGTAAGGCCCGCAGCCGTGCCAGCAACTCCGCCATCACAAAGGGTTTGACTAAGTAGTCATCTGCGCCAGCATCTAACCCAGCAATCCGATTCTCCGACTGCCCCAGGGCCGTCAGCATTAGTACTGGCAAGGGGTTTTGATTTGCCCGCAAGCGCTGGCATAGTTCCAATCCAGAGAGTTCTGGCAATAGCCAATCAATCACGGCCACCGTGTAATCTGTCCACTGGTTCTCCAAATAGTTCCAGGCTTGCATGCCGTCGCTCACCCAGTCCACCACATATTTTTCACCTATCAAGACCTGCTTAATGGCTTGCCCCAAGGCTTCCTCATCTTCAACCAGCAGCACGCGCATGAAGTCTAACGTCATTGACTACGGGCTAATCCTACCGAAATTACGTCCTTTTCATCTCCTCATTTCATCTCGATTTCATCTCCTCATTTCATCTCGATTTCATCCCTTCAATGGCAAGCTACAAAAGATTTTGTGAGCTCAACTGCTATATGAGAAGAAGTGATATGCAATCTGTTTCACTGTTTAGTTCAATGCTCGCCCTTAGTCTGTCTTTTGCGGCGCCTACAGTATTCGCCCATGTCGGTCATGGTGATGAATTTCAGGCCACAGGCGGTGTCAACCAAGTTGCAGTTAACCAGAGCATCGATGCGCTGCTAGGCATTCAAGTCGCCCCTATTGAGGCTACCGCTGCTACCGGCGAGGCTATCCTCATTCCAGTCACAGCATTGGTTAATGACAACGACCGGCAACTCGTCTTTGTACAGTACGAAAACTTCTACGAACCCGTAGATGTAGTTACGGGCGAAACCCAGGGTGAATTGATCGAAATTATCGAAGGACTATCGGTCGGCGAGCAGTTAGTGACCCAAGGCAGTCTATCGCTCTATGCTGAGTCTCGTAAAACTCAAACTGCTGAAGCGCCATCTGCGGAAACAGAAACAGCAACAGAAACAACAGCAGGAACAACAACAGCAGCAGAACCTGCCCAAGTGACAGCTACCGAATCTGCGACAGAAACTGCTAGCAGTGGTTCCCCCATCCAGCCAGTCGGCTCCAGTGGGATTAGCGCCCCTGTGATTGGCGGCGTGATTGCAGGTGTGGTTGCGATTGTGATTGCTGGCGTCGCTGTCGCCATTACTCGAAACCGTGACAAAAAAGATCTCTCATAAATGTCTCTTGTGAAGATCTCTCATAAATGTCTCTTGTGAAGATATCTTGTGAAGATCTCTCGCAAAGATTTTTACGAGTACCTCATCAGTTCAGCTAGTTGTGGCTATCTTTTCTGTCTCTCCCTTTTCTTTTTTTCTCTTTAAAGTTTAAACTCAAATGCTCAATGCGCTCTTAAACAACGTTCTTAAAAACGCTATTACAAAGCGTTGGGTTATTGTGGCGGGTGCAATTGTCCTCAGCCTTTGGGGCGCCTTTAGCGTCACTCAAATGCCGCTGGATGTGTTTCCCCCCTTTGCTCCGCCCCAGGTAGAAATTCAAACCGAAGCACTAGGACTAGCGCCTGAGGAAGTCGAATCCCAAATTACCATTCCCATTGAACGTGCTGTCAACGGTCTGCCGGGCGTAACCGTTGTGCGATCTGCTTCTAAGGTTGGACTATCAATGGTCAGCGTCGTCTTTGCTCAAGACGCCGACATTTACCGAGCGCGACAGGCTGTTACGGAGCGCCTACAGCTGATCACCAGTCAGCTACCCGAAAGCGTGCATCCACCTGAAATTTCACCACTGGTTTCACCGCTTGGCACGATTCTCCAATATGCCTTTATCCCTGATCAGTCGACAGGTGCCACATCCTTAATGGATCTGCGCCGTTTGGTAGAAGTCACCCTTAGTCACCAACTTCTTTCAGTGCCAGGCGTTTCTCAAGTGACGGTGTACGGCGGCGATGAGCGTCAGGAGCAAGTGCTTGTCAATCCACAACAGCTTCAGCGGCTAAACCTGTCTCTGAACGAAGTTACCGCTGCGGCTCAGGGCGCGAGTGCAAATGCGGCTGGTGGTTTTTTCACGGGTGGTGGTCAGGAAATGCTCGTGCGTGGTATCGGCCAAGTTCGCTCTGTTGAAGATTTGCAGCGGTCTGTCGTTACAGTGCAAAATAATGAGCCGATTTTGCTGCGGGATGTGGCTGAGGTAAAAACAGGGGCTGCGCTCAAGCGTGGGGATGCTAGCTTTAACGGTCAGCCTGCGGTGGTGCTGATGGTCAACAAGCAACCAGATGTGGATACGCCAACGGTGACCCGAGCTGTAGAAGCGGTCGTGGCCTCCTTGCAGCCCATGTTTCCAGCGGATGTGCAGGTGGTACAAACATTTCGACAGTCCAACTTTATTGACGCTGCTATTCGCAATGTCAGCGGATCTCTGGTGCAGGGCATCATCATTGTCTCTGTGATTTTGCTGTTGTTTTTAATGAACTGGCGCACAGCGATCATTACTCTTAGCGCTATTCCGCTGTCTCTGTTAATTGGGCTGTTGTTGATGAAGGCGTTTGGTTTGGGCATTAACACCATGACGCTCGGCGGGCTAGTTGTTGCTATTGGTTCGGTGGTAGATGATGCCATTGTCGATATGGAAAACTGTTATCGCGGCATTCGCCAAAATCAGGCTGAGGGTCAGCCAAAACAGCCATTTCAGGTTGTTTATGAAACCTCTTTGCAGGTTCGGCAGGCAGTTGTTTTCTCTACGGTCATTATTATTGTGGTGTTTGCGCCCATTTTTAGCCTGACTGGGGTTGAAGGTCGCATTTTCGCGCCGATGGGCTTGGCCTATTTGTTCTCTATTGCTGCCTCTACGGTTGTTGCTATGACGCTGTCTCCGGCACTCTGTGCGATTCTGCTGGCGAATCAGTCTCTGCCCCAATCGGCTACCTTGGTTTCGCGCTGGGCCGAACGGTTGTATCGCCCGCTGTTAGGTTTTTCTACCCGTGCTCCTCAGCTGATTTTGGGCATTGCGCTGGCGGCTTTAGTGGCGACGGTGGCGGTTGTTCCATCTTTAGGTCGGGTGTTTTTGCCTGAGTTTCAAGAGAAGTCTTTGGTGAATGCGATGGTGCTTTTTCCGGGTGTGTCGTTGGATATTACAACGGGCGCAGGTAAGGCGCTGGCGAGCACTTTGCAAAACGACCCGCTTTTTGAGTGGGTACAGGTGCGAGCTGGGCGAGCGCCGGGCGATGCTGATGGGGCTGGCGTTAATATGGCCCATGTGGATATTGAACTGAGTAACTTGGCGCTTAAAGACCGAGCAGCTAGTGTACAAAAATTGCGGGAGGCGTTTCTGAAGCTGCCAGGGGTTGCGCCCAATATTGGTGGGTTTATCTCTCACCGGATGGATGAGGTGCTGTCGGGGGTTAGAAGTGCGATCGCGATTAAAATATTTGGCCCAGACCTCGCAGAACTCCGCCGAATTGGTGAACAGGTGCGCGATACGATCGAACCCATTGAAGGTGTGGTGGATTTGCAGTTGGAGCCCCAGCTCCCTATCCGTCAGGTGCAGATTCAGTATGATCGCGAAGCTGCGGCCACCTATGGCCTGAGTATGGTCGCTATTTCAGAGGTTGTAGAAACGGCGCTTAATGGCAAAGTTGTTGCCCAGCTGCCTGACAATCAGCAGCTTATCGACATTACTGTAGGCTTGCAGCCCTCAGCTCGCAATAGCCTAGATGCAATTCGAGCTATTCCTCTTTCGACCCCCGCTGGCGAAATCATTCCCCTAGAAACTGTTGCTATGGTGGACTATGGTATGGGCGCCAATGTAGTTAATCGGGAAGATGTCTCGCGTCTGATTGTGGTTTCGGCGAATGTGGCGGATCGCGACCTCGGTAGCGTCGTCAATGATATTCAATCCCAAATTCGCCAAAATGTACCGCTGCCGAGCGGCTATTTTATCCAGTATGGCGGTCAGTTTGAGTCAGAGCAGCGAGCCACTGGTAGTTTGTTGATGTATAGCATTTTGGCTGCGATCGCCATTGCGGTGGTCATGTTTTTTTCAGTTAACTCTCTCTCTGCGACTGTTGCCATCATGCTCAATTTGCCGCTGGCACTGGCAGGGGGAATTCTTTCTGTTCTGCTAACCGGCGGTGTTCTATCTGTTGCCTCATTGATTGGCTTTATTACGTTATTTGGTGTAGCTGTTCGTAATGGTCTCTTACTAGTAGATAACTACAACAGAAAATTTGCCCAGGGAATGCATCTCAAAGACGTGATTATCCAGGGCTCTTTGGAGCGGGTGAATGCCATTTTAATGACCGCTTTAACCTCGGCTCTAGGAATGTTGCCCTTAGCTATTGCCAGTGGGGCTGGAAACGAAATCCTCCAGCCTTTGGCCATTGTTGTACTGGGTGGATTATTCACTTCTACCGCCCTAACGCTCCTGGTCATTCCAGCACTTTATGCTAGGTTTGGCCGGTGGCTAATACCCAACCCAATTCGGTCTTCAGCGGAGATCGATTTTGGGGTGAGTTCTCCTGCTCCGCCGTCGGTTGGTTCCATTTGATCTGCTCATTAGCTCATTACTCATTAGTTGATCCGCTCACTAACTTGCCAAACAGGGCCGATGCAATATTGATGAACCAACCTATTTTTCATCGCCGTTTCATCATTCGTCGGCATAATACTGGTGCATACACTTAGCGAGATTTTTTCAACCCATGACGCAGTCTATTAAACGAAGCTTCCTTTCTGTGTATTGGGCCAATCGTTGGGCCAAATTTATGGCAAGGGGCTTGGCTGTTATGGTGATTCTGGCGGTTAGCTGTAGCCAAGTGCCCTTGGGGCAAGATACGGCTGCGCTCACGAAAGTTGCACAGGCGAGCGAACTCACTGTCTTTCGCAGCCCGACCTGTGGCTGTTGTAGCAAATGGGCTGATCATATGAAAGCCTTTGGCTTTCAAGTAAAAGACATGGTTACAGAGGACATGACTGCTGTTGAGCAGCAGTATGGTGTGCCCAATCAGCTGCGCTCATGCCATACAGCGATCGCCAATGGCTACGTTATTGAAGGTCATATTCCGGCCCTAGATGTGGCCCGTTTACTCACAGAAAAACCCAATATCGCAGGTATCGCGGTGCCTGGAATGCCAATGGGGTCTCCAGGCATGGAAGCTGGCGACTATATTGAGCCCTACTCAGTGTTCACCTTTACCCAAACGGGTGAAACAGCTATCTTTTCAGAGCATTCGTAATGAAACGCCGCCAGTTTAATCGCTGTTTTGGCCGATGTTTGGCTGCAACTGTGGTCAGCCCACTTTTGGTTCAATGCGATCGCCCTGAGCTAGGCGGACAGGCCTATCAAGCTTTGCCTCGCCTGAGTAGTCAAAATGGATTGCTAGATGTTTCCTTAGTGGCTCAAGCTCAGCGAAAACCGTCGACTAGAACCGCTGCTGGTCGATTGACGAAGCGGTTGACTTATTATGCTGGAACATCCAATGCCGGAACATCCAATGCCGGAACATGCCCTATCCTTGAAGCGCGCCCTGGCGATACTCTGCGCCTCACTCTGGTGAATGAACTCGAACAGTCTACTAACCTTCACTTTCATGGACTGCATATTTCACCTGAAGTAGACAATGTGTTTCGAGAAGTGGCCGCGGGCGATCGCTACACCTATGAATTCCAAATTCCCAAAAACCATCCTGCTGTGACTGGGTGGTATCATCCCCACTATCACGGCCTTGTGGCTGAACAGGTATTTGGAGGATTAGCAGGGCCCATCATCATTCGCGGCGACCTAGATGACATTCCAGAAATCCAGCAGGCCGAAGAAGCGCTATTGCTATTGCAAGACTTTGATCCTGCGCTGATAGCAGATCCTGCCATCCTGTCTCCTTTAGCTAAAAAATGGGGGCGAGAAGGCCCGCTATTGTTAGCCAATGGCCAGCAAAACCCCGTGATCGAGGTGCCGCAAAATGGCTTGCTCAGGCTGCGACTCATTAACGCTTCCGCCTCCCGAATTTATCGGCTCCAGCTCAATAATCATCCCTGGCACTTAATTGCGACTGATCGCGGAGCCATTACCAAGCCAGCCGCGTTAGGTATTCTTTCCCTTTCTCCGGGTGAGCGTGCCGAGCTCCTGATTTCAGGCCAGCGCAGTCCAGGCGACTATCCCATTGTGAGTTTGCCTTATGATCGGGGCATTGGCGAAATGGTTGCGGCTATGGGCGATGCTGTCGCACAAATGCCAGGTGTGACGCGGCCCCAAGAAACCATCTTGGCAACCCTGCGCTATATGCCCCGTCAGCGCACCGTTCCCCTACCCTTACCTCAGCAGCTCATCTCTGTTGAGCCGCTGCCCGCTCCCCAAACGACCCGCGAGTTTGTTTTGAACCATGGGGTAGATGCCTCCATCGGTGCCACAGGATTCATTATTAACAATCAAGCCTTTGCGATGAATCGGGTCAACACGCAAGTGGTCCTCAATACGGTAGAAGACTGGCGCATTATCAACAAAGCCAGCATGGATCATCCCTTTCACCTACACACCAATCGCTTCCAAGTGATTGAACGCAATGGCCAGCCAGAAGCTTTAAGCGCTTGGAAAGATACGGTTGCTATTGGCCCCTATGAAACCGCTACCCTTCGCGTCAAGTTTGAAGACTTCACAGGGCGTACCGTTTACCACTGCCACATTCTTGACCATGAAGATCAAGGGATGATGGGCATTGCCGAAATTATGTGAAAGAGGGCGAACGACGGGGATCGAACCCGCGAATGGTGGAATCACAATCCACTGCCTTAACCGCTTGGCTACGCTCGCCATATGCACCCGCTGGCTTTTTAAGCTATCTGTATGCCTGCGATATTAATGGCAGGTATGTCAGGTTGGGTGCGTTTGGGTTTCAATTATATCACCGTTTTTTTATTCATCACCAACCCTTCCAAACTTTCGCGCTAGCTAGCAAATTATGTCAGTGCAAAATGGCTTGTATATATGCCATCTGCTACCTTGCCATCCCGAACTAGGCAAGCGCTCATCGGCCTAGATTTGAACCAGGCTGGATCAAATGGGATTAATAAACTTGACGGCAAGGCGATGTCAGGAAGTGTCTAGGAACTTTGCGCTAGGAACTTTGCGCTAGGAACTTTGTCACAAAATACGCATGCGCTTGGGGAAACTGCCCCTTCTGATACAGCCCTTTATTAACCAAATCTTGAATAATGAGAAACCAATTATTCAAAACGCCATAAGTTCGCTATCAATATAAGTAAGGGCAATAGAAAAGTAAGGGCAATAGAAGTAAGGGCATGAATCAATTGCTTGCCCTTACCCCTTGTCATTTAGTCATTTATAAATTCATAAAAAGAGGTCTCCTTTGAAACCCGTGGTCGCATCTACTGCATATTTACTCATTTCGCACGGCAGTCGAGATCCGCGCCCGCAGGAGGCCATGAATCGACTGGCAGACCTAGTGCGCAAACATTTAGAGTCATCGACCCAGTCGCTAAATTCGCGATCGCTCACACCAGAAGATGCAGCACCGTCGCATGTAAAACAAACGCTTTTGTTGACCCGGCCAAGGCTGAAGGTATCGCCGGTTGCACCGTCTAAAGTCATGGTTGGAACGGCCTGCTTAGAGCTAGCGCCCATTCCTTTGAGCGAGCAAATTTATGAGTTTGCACTGCGGTTAGCCGCGATAGGGGTGAGCGAGCTTAAGCTATTGCCCGTGTTTTTGATGTCGGGCGTTCATGTGATGGAAGATATTCCAACTGAGGTAGAAGCGGCCAAATCAAAAATTGCTGGGATGTCTTTGAATCTGACCCTGTGTCCGCATTTAGGTAGCCACGACAAAATTACAGAGGTCTTAGCGAGCCGATTGGCTTCTGTTCCGGCAGAAGGATCGCTGCTAGTGGCCCACGGCAGTCGTCGGCCCAAGGGCAATCAGTCTATTAAGAAGCTGGCAAAAAGGCTAGGAACGGCGGTGGCCTATTGGGCAACGCCGCCAGATATGGAGACGCAGGTGATTGAGCTCATGCAGAATGGCTGTCAAAAACTGACAATTTTGCCCTACTTTTTGTTTGCTGGAGGCATTACAGATGCCATTGTTCATCGCACTGAAGAGCTAGCGGAGCGTTTCCCAAAGGTCAACTTTCGCCTGCTGCCGACGCTGGGCGCAACTAACGAAATCGCAGATTTAGCGATTGAGCTAATTCACTCGAACTGATTTATTCGAACTGATTCACTGAGCTGATTTGCTTAAGCTGATTTTTGTCCATTTCTCTATCTATTTTTACCCTATCTTCACCGCTGCTCATTTTCACGGGTTTTTTCCATGGTTTTTTTCATGGTGATGATGAAACCGGACTTTTGGAGTGATGGCGTAATCAGGTCATAGTCTGCCTACAGCGAATAGGCGGTGAACAGTATCATAGATGTCAATAGGATATGAGTAGATGGCGTTTGATGAGGTGGGCTTTTTGGGCTGACCATTCCGACTGCCGACTTGTGTCTAGTTACTGCTTATTCACCGCTGACTATGCCCTTTTTTAATACGTCAGAGTTTAATTCCTCAGAGTCTACTCCCTCAGAGTCCAATATCTCTAATGCCTTAGAGCCGACGCCCTTTGCTCAGTCATTCAAAAATCCACCCGGCAAGGTCTATTTAGTGGGTGCTGGGCCAGGTGATCCGGGGCTGCTGACGGTAAAGGCCAAAACGCTGTTGGAATGCGCAGATGTGGTGGTGTTCGATGCGTTGGTCAGCGAGCCCATTTTAGGGCTGATTAATCCGCAGGCTGAGCGTGTTCATGCGGGTAAGCGTCGAGGCCGACATTCTATGTCGCAGGTCGATATTACGCAGCTGCTGCATGAAAAGGCCTTGGAGCATGCGGTCATTGTTCGGCTCAAGGGGGGCGATCCGTTTGTGTTTGGCCGCGGCGGCGAGGAAATGGGTGACTTGATGGCTGCTGGTATTTCGGTGGAGGTGGTGCCGGGCATTACGGCGGGCATTGCGGCTCCGGCCTATGCCGGAATACCGGTGACGCATCGGGGCTATAGTTCTTCGGTGACGTTTGTGACGGGGCATGAGTCGGCGGGAAAGTATCGTCCTCAGGTTAATTGGCGAGCGATCGCGCAGGCATCAGAAACCATCGTGATTTACATGGGGGTACACAACTTGCTCAATATCACGCAGTCGCTGATGCAGGCAGGGCTACCCGCAGCGACACCGATAGCGCTGATTCGCTGGGGCACTCGGCCCGAGCAGGAAGAGCTGATCGGTATGCTGAGCGATATTGTGGCTAAGGTTGAAGCGAGCGAGTTTCAAGCGCCAGCGATCGCAGTCGTTGGCAGAGTGGTTGACTTGCGATCGCAGCTAGCCCCCGCTTCGCCCATGCACAGCAAAGTACTAAAGTGAACGACCTTCCAAAAAAGGTGCAAGGCAAAAAAGTTGGTGCAGGCAATCGAAAAAAAGATGCAGAAAAACACGGAGGCCGAGGGCACTACCCGGCTAGATAGCTGGATTGCCGAGACGGTGACAAGCCTTTCACGCAACCGCGCTCAAAAGCTGATTGAACAGGGCGCTGTCCAGGTAAATGGCGTTATCTGTCAGCAAAAAAAGGCGTTAATCAATCGGAGTGATCATATCCAGATTGATATTCCTGAGGCCACCCCCTACGCCCTAATTCCCGAGAATATTCCCCTTGATATTTTGTATGAAGATGACCAGCTGCTGATGCTTAATAAGCCAGCAGGGATGGTCGTCCATCCCGCGCCTGGTCATCCAACGGGCACGCTGGTTCATGCCCTGTTGTTTCACTGCGGCAGCGAGCTTACTGGCGTCGGCGGTGTGCAGCGGCCCGGCATTGTTCATCGACTCGATAAAAACACCACTGGCGTCATGGTCGCCGCCAAAACAGAAGTCGCATTGCACAGTCTACAAGCGCAAATTCAGGCGAAAACTGCTCGCCGTGAGTATTTAGGCATTGTTAACGGCGCTCCAAAAGCTGAGCAAGGCACGATTGACCAACCAATAGGGCGTCATCCTAAACATCGTAAAAAAATGGGCATCATCCCGCTGCAAGCGGGCGGACGAACGGCTATCACCCACTGGAAAACAATTGAACGGCTGGGTAACTATACGCTGGTGCAGTTTCAGCTAGAAACCGGACGAACCCACCAAATCAGAGTTCACAGTGCCTATATGGGCCATCCGATTGTAGGCGATCCAGACTATGGATCTGGCAAGTCAGCAGGTATTAAACTCCCTGGTCAGGCGCTTCACGCCTTTCGGCTCACACTGTCACATCCCATAACGCAAGCGACAATTACCGGCGAAGCCCCCCTGCCCGAACGGATGAGAAAGCTGTTAGATAAGCTGAGACTGCTTTAGCGAGATTGTTTTATCGGAACTGTTTTATCGGAACTGTTTTATTGGGACTGCTTTAGCGCTGTGCAGCCCAATCGTCTTGGCAACACCGAAATTTTGTAGATTTTCTTGCTACCACAACCAAAAAAGCCGAAGTGGCAGAACCACCTCGGCAGATAACCTTTTGAGGAAAAAGCAAAATTTTAGTAAAACGTTTTAGTGCGTTTTAGCAAAGCCTTGGCATGAGGTCAGTCACTCAGCCTCATGCCAAGGCCACTGGTCAGATTAGTACCAGAACTAATTGCCGTTGACCGGAACACCCAGCTTGCGGAAGGGAACAGATGCGCCAATGTTGATAGTAGCGGTGTTCACCCGAGGCGTTGATGCTGGACGCGCGTTGACGCTGCGTGCCATATCCAGGTACAGGGCAGGGTTGCCAGCACTGGGCTTCTTTTCCTGAGGCTTGAAGCGACGAACCTGATCCTGCCAGATGATTTGGGGGAAGCCCAAAATGCCACGATAGTACTCGTTGTACCGAGGTGACTTGATATCGAAAGGACGCTGGCCCACTTCGCGACCAGGTAAAATGCGACGACGATAGTAAGGCACGATGTCGTAGCCAAAGTTTTCCATGTACTCGTCGCTGCCTAGCAACTCGTCTATGAATCCTTCAACACCTTTGGTTGCAATTTTGATCGACCAGGCGATTTTTTCGCGTTCGTTGTAAGCATCACGGCCCAAAGCGCGCTGAATAACCTGCTCTACAAAGCGATAGTTGCTGTTTTTTTCGTAATAGTTGCGTAAAAACGTATCAGAAAGAAACAGACCCCGAATAAAGTCGCGTACCGTGATTTGGTTGTTGCGGAGCTGCGACTCTAGTGTGGCTTCGCGGTCGGCCTGAAAGGCATAGAAGAAAACTTGACGGTAGGCCGCCTCAATGAGGTCGGTCATTTCGCTGTACTCAAGCAGAGCCTCAGCATTATAAACTCTGGGCTGGTCATCGCCCTGGACTGTATACCCTTCTACCCTTTGGTTTTGGCTTTTAGGGGCGTAATTCAACAACGGAAGAGCCACGTTTGAATCTCCAACACTCGTAATAAACAGCTGCAAATATTTCTCAATGTTCTCAATGATAGAGGAGCCCGGTCGCTAGGCTGGATAAGTCTGAGGAAATCCTTACACACCGTAACATTTGCTGAAAACGCCATAGGCCAAGGCTTCGGTTCTTGAAAGCAGGCTTAAGGGATGCTGGTTGACTAGCAGATGGCCCGCCCTCTGATAAGAAAACTCATATTTTGCAACATTCTTCTCATTCAAAATGCGTCTTAATACTGGCCCAATCTTGAGGGGTGTTGCAGTTGAAAAGTAGCTGCGGGGGAAGTGCGGTATAGGCTAAGACTGGCAATGGTTTAAGCCATGTCTGAAAGGATAGTTTTGCCGTAGAGGGTTGGCGAGCAGATTCCTGGGGCCTAGCGTCAATGGCTCCATCAGTTGCTGCCTGATAAGCCCTGATATGGCGCGTTAGCGCTGGTAAGCAACTGCGGTGATAAAAGCCGCAGAGGGGTTCCCAGGTTGTTTCCTGTGTTCCCCTTATTTCCTTTGTTTCCTTTGTTTCCTCTCGTGCTACGAGTGATGCCATCGGGTAGCGCTTTGCGACAGCGGCGACCTCATGACACCGATTTTTCTCCCTTTTCTCTAGCCAAGCCCACCACTGCTGTAGGGGCTCACTTTGCAAGTAGGGGAGATCACAGGCTAGCAGCAAACACCATTCGGACTCGATCTGTGCCCAGCCTTGTGCAAAGCCGCTCACTGGCCCTAGATAGCGCGGCTTTTGAAGACTGGGAGATTGTGGAGGCATGGGAGATTCGGTCACCCACCGAATGCTAGGTGGCAGCATTGTGCGATAGCGGTCGGGCCAGGGGGTTACGACTACTACGTCAGCGGTAAGCTGCTGTGCAATTTGTGCTGTTCTGCTGAGCAGCTGCTGACCGTCAGGTAGCTTCAAGAGCGCTTTATCTTGTCCCATGCGGCGGCTGTGCCCACCGGCCAAAATCATCACTGAGAGCGTCGGCATTTTTGTTGGTGTTTTATGGCGTTACAGCTTGGCGTTACAGCTTGGCGTTATAGCTTGGCCTTATAGCGGGTTGCGCGGTTTGACGGCGGGTTCTCGGCTCTCGTTGATCTGGGCTAGGCGTTTGTTTTCAGCCCACGCATGCCCCTTAAAGTAGTAAATAAACGCGGCTAGTGTTGCGATCGCTATATACATGAGCCTAATGAGCCATCCTAATCGCTCAAAAATGTAGGCAACTGCATCGGCTCTGGGATCTTCATAGCTAGAGAGTTCTTCGGCTAAGAGTTGGCTGGGGTTAGACTGCTCTGACTCTAGGCGCTGACGCAAGGTGGGCAGCTCTGTGACTTTAGTACTAAACGAATAAAAGCCAAAAAAACCACCGCTGCCGGTTTCTCGGGTTAGGAAGGCATTGCTCACTGCGCGCGCTTCATCATAGGAAATGGCAGATTTGGTGGCGACCTGCTGTATCCATAAGTGCTGCTGCATGATGTAGCTCGCGCTAAATACAAAGGGGCTGACCGCTAGCAGCAATGCTATTTTCGCCCAGCTGTTCCAGCTGCGAGGCAGCAAAAAGGTGGCAGCGCCAATGCCGCCCGCCAACAGCGCAAACACCACCCAATTAGAAATTTCAGCCAGTTCAATGCTGCGCAGAAAGCCGCCTACAAAGGGCACCGAGTAGAGATAGCGTTCGGCCAAGCCTGCAACGATTGCTTTGAGCCCAGCCATCAGTAAGCTCAGCCCAATGCCAATGGCAAAAAAAAGCGGGATACGGGGTCGGTTGGAGTTCATGGGCATGAAAGAGCGCTGATTAAGACATTGAGGCCGCTTCCTTATCAAATCACTGTTAGTTACGAAATTCAAAATACGAATTAAAAACATCCCTGAGCGATCGCTTGAACTTCGCGGGTATGTTTAGTACATTTGAACTATTCTGTTTGTTTGATTCGGTTTGGTTAAGTGCCTGTTAAACATGTCGCCCTTTTGGAACTGCCCCTATGAGTATTGAACTGAGTATTGAACAGACCAATCAGCTAATTTTACTCATCTTAAATTCGGTCTTAATGATGCTGCTATCAGCCGCATTGCTAGGGGGCGCCTGGCTCAGACAAAACATGCTCGCTCAGCAGCTGCATCGGCTGCATCTAAGCTATCGGGCGATCGCCCATAAAAGATTTGATCTAAGTGATATCAATAGCGGCATCCATGGGGATGTTCATCCTAGTGATGCGATTCAGAACGGTGATGCGGTTAAAAACGGTGATGCGATCAAAAATGCAGTTAGACAATCATCGGAGAACTATGGCAGCCTGGTTTCAAGCCAATCTTTTCAACAAACCCAGGCGCGCCTCAAAAGAATTCGGAGTGATCGCCAGCGCTTGCGCAACCAATATTGGTGGAGTCATATCGGCATGCTAACGCTGCATATGGTGCTGCTCATTTTTAGCGTCAGTTTATTCACGCTGGTAATGCGCTCCTTTCTATCGTTCGATGGCTTGATTTCTACCTCACTTTTTATGTTTGCGCTAGGGTCTGCTGGGGTGCTCGCTGGCATTGGCTGTGTGTTAATTGATTTGGCACAAGGCGATAGCGGAGGCGATTCTTTGGGACATTCGCTGGGCAAGGCAATCGCCCAGATAGGGCGTCACTGGCAAACGCGCACTGCCCGTTTTCCCAGGGTGAGCAGCCGTCGCAAGGCCGCAGTGCCGGTACTCATACCCAGTCAGTTCAACCAGAGGACTCGATCTGCCTTTAGTGGAGTTGTCTCTACAGAAGGCAGATCAGCAGAAGGCAGATCTGCAGAAGGCAGGCCCGCGACAGCGCATCCAACCGTAGCCGCTAATCCTGCGCAGTATCGACGCGATCGCGTGTGATTACGAGCGATCGCGCCGACTTACAGCTGCTCGGCCAGCTCCAAACTCACGTTGCCTAGCTCAAACCGTTGCAAAATTCGCTCAGCCATCTGCGCAGGCATTAGGCCCAACACCGCCTTAGACTGATCGGGTGAGGCATGGTCTACCAGCTCATCGGGCACACCCAACCGCAGCAGGTCAGGCGTCATTTTGCAGTCAAACAGCGCCTCAGCTAAGGCCGAACCAAAGCCACCCATCAGGCAGCCATCTTCCATGGTCGCGACCCGACCAATGCGGTCAATCAAAGGCAGCATCAGTTCAGTATCCAACGGCTTGGCAAAGCGAGCGTTCACCACAGTTGCTTCAACGCCATGCTCACTCAAAATTTCAGCAGTTTGCATCGCCGGATACACCATCGCGCCATAACCCACGAGCAACACATCCTCGCCCTGCCGCAAAACCTCAGCCTTGCCGATTTCAAGCGGCTGCCAGCCCGACTCCATCAGCGGCACACCATAGCCGCTACCACGTGGATAGCGCACCGCAATAGGCCCGTCATATTCCACGCCAGTCACTACCATGCGCTGCAATTCGGCCTCATCTTTAGGGGCCATCAGCACGATGTTAGGAATACAGCGCAAGTAAGCAATGTCATACATGCCCTGGTGAGTAGGCCCATCTACACCCACAATGCCAGCGCGATCCAAGGCCAAAAAGACCGGCAGCTTTTGAATGCAAATGTCATGGACAATCTGGTCAAAAGCCCGCTGTAAGAACGTAGAGTAAATAACCGGCACCGGCTTCATGCCTTCGCAAGCGAGACCAGCGGCCAGGGTCACGGCATGCTGCTCGGCAATCCCCACATCAATGTACTGCTTGGGTAGTTTGGCCTGTAGCAAATCGAGCCGGGTGCCCGTTGCCATTGCCGCCGTAATGCCAACAATGGTGGGATCTTTTTCGGCCAGCGTAATCAGCGTATCGGCGAACACCTTAGAGTAGCCCGGTGGCTTGGGCTTATTGGTCGGGACTTTTTGCCCTGTTTCTAGGTCAAACGGCGACTGGGCATGGTATCCGACCTGATCTTTTTCGGCAATTTCGTAGCCTTTGCCTTTAACCGTAGCGACATGAACGAGGACTGGCCCGCCGTGCTTATGGGCTTCTTTAAAGGCGCTAATGAGCTCGGCGATGTTGTGGCCATCAACTGGCCCCATGTAGGTAAAGCCCAATTCCTCAAACACAGCGCCGACTTTGGGCACAGCCAAGCGCTTCATGCCTTCTTTTACCCGACTGAGTTCTGGGGTGAGGGTCTCACCAAACGGGAGCTGCTTGAACTGCTCTTCGAGGTTTTCGGAGAGAAATTGCATGGGCGCGCTCAGGCGCATTTTGTTGAGGTAGCGCGGAATTGCACCGACGTTGGGAGAAATCGACATTTCATTGTCGTTGAGCACGACAACCAGGTTGGTTTTGGGCAGGTGGCCCGCATGGTTAATGGCCTCTAGCGCCATGCCGCCCGTGAGCGCGCCGTCACCGATAATGGCGGCAACTTTGTAGTCTTCGCCTTTTAAGTCGCGGGCGATCGCCATGCCCAAGGCCGCTGAAATGCTGGTAGAAGCATGGCCTGCCCCAAAGTGGTCAAACCGACTTTCAGACCGTTTCAGGTAGCCCGCAATGCCGTGCTGCTGGCGAAGGGTATGAAAGTCCTTGTAGCGACCGGTAATCAGCTTATGGGGATAGGCCTGATGCCCCACATCCCAAACCACCTTGTCACGATCGAGATCCAGGGTTTGGTAAAGCCCTAGCGTCAGTTCTACGACGCCTAATCCTGGGCCTAAGTGGCCACCGCTCGCAGCGATGGTTTGCAGATGTTTGTCTCGTATTTGCTGGGCAATTTTTTCTAGCTGGGTGACCGACAGGCCATGCAACTGGTTAGGGTGGGTTATTTCACTCAGATGCATATCAAATCCTCTCTTAATCGGCTGTTATCACGTGGGTCGTAGGCTTTATTTTCAAAGCCACATTTTGAAAGCTACCTTTTGTAGGCCACAGGTAAGGGTTATGTAATTTCTGACAAAACGGGCATGATTTGTCAGATCTTTCACAGTACAAAGATATTGTGACTCGGATAAACGCTAGTGCGTAGTTCTGATACCAGTCTTGCGCGAAAAAGCGTTGTCTGCACAGTTCTGCACGGTATCGTTATGTTCACTCTATTCACTGTAGATTAGATCCGAGCGCACAATCCTAGAAATGAGGCTCCTTTGAAAATGTCCAAAACTCCTAATCCATCCCACTTAAAGCCCCCTTTAAATCCCTATTTGAGGCAAAGTGGAAAGCGCATTGGAAAGCAGGTTATGTCTAGTTTAAATGGCGGCTCTAAAAGCATAGCTTCTCGGCTTACGGCGGTTTCAGCTGCGAGTGCGGTTTCTCTGGCGGTTCCGGTTAGCCTCTTGCTGTTGGGCACCCTTGGCACCAATGTCGCCCAGGCCGCCCCTGACTATTTTGCCTGCGCAACTGATGTCAAAGCGGCTGGCGTTGCTGAAGAAAGTGTGATCGCGGCATGTGCAGGTGCGCGCTATCCCGAAGATCTGGGCGCCTGCGTCATTGACATCAATGAATTGACTGGCCTAACAGGCGATGCTGCGCTGCTGGTTTGTGGGCGATCGCGCCGCCCAGTCGAAGTCGCTGACTGTACCATTGATATTCATGCGGCCTTTTTTGAGAGTCCTTCTACCGAGGTACTAGAAAACTGCGGTCGCAGTCTGCTACCTGCACGTTACGGTACCTGCGTAGTGGATATTGTCGATGCCACAGAAGTCGCTGTAGATACGGCCCTCACCCAATGTATGCGAGCCGGGTTTCGACCTTGGACGATAGAACCGCGCTCTTAGCGTTCGGCGTTTTGCGTTTTAGCGTTTTGGTAGCGTTTTGGTTGATCCGCTGGGTACATAAGTGCGCTAACGGCACTAGCGAGAAGTTTTTGCTAGCAAAAATACACCCGCTCCCAAGCCTAAGCCCAGCGGTAGCCAACCCGATACAAAAGGGCTGATAATCCCCGACTCAGCCATCGCAGACAGCACAAAGCTCAGCACATAGTAGCCAAAAATAATCACAATACTAATGCCAAAGCTAGTTGCCTTACCCGTGCGCTGAGGTCGGATGCCTACCGCCGAGCCTACCAAGCCGAATACCACACAGGCAAACGGTACAGAATACTTGTTTTGAATAGCTACCCTAAGCTTGCGGACGGCTCTTTCATCGCCGGTTTGGCGCAAGATTTCTAAATAGTCTTTAGACTCAGCAATGTTCATTTCCTCTTGCCTTTTCGGGCGTTGGGCCAGGTCTAAAGGCGTCCGTGGCAGCTGCAAGTCTTGCTGATCAAAACGAATAATTTGTCTAAAAGATCCATCTGGTGACACCGCATAAATGGTGCCATCGGTAAATACCCAAAGGTTTCGGGAAAAGTCCCAGGTCGCGGTATCAGCATTGATAATTTGCTTAAGACCATCTTCTGCCTCCTCTTGGGAAAAATCTACGACGGTAATGCCGCCCATGGTCGTCCCATCAAAAGTGCGCGCGTGGAAAAAACGCACCAGCTCATCGCCTGAGCCATCTTCGGCAGGCTGTTCCTGCTGAAAGGTAATATTCCCTTCTCTAAAAGGCGGCTTTTCTTCGTCTAGCGCGCGTGCTAGCAGCAGTTTGGCCCTTTGTGTACTCGCTGGCGCAACCACCTCCTGTACCGAAAAGCTGATGCCTGTGATCAGTAGGCTCAGCAGCACAGCAGGCACCACAATTCTTTTTACGCTGACCCCACAGCCGCGTAGTGCAATCAGCTCGCTATCGCTAGAGAGCCGACTAAATGTCATCATGCTCGCTAGCAGCGTAGACATCGGGAAGGCCAGCACGACAAATTCAGGTAGGCTCAGCAAAAAAACCTCAAACACCAGAGCCGCAGGCAGTCCGTACTCAGTGGCCTTCCGAATCAGCTCAAACAGAGCCCCAATAGACACCCCAATCGAAGAGAAGGCACCTACGCCAAACAAAAAAGGAAACGTCAGCTCGCGGGCAATGTATCGATCCATAATGGACGGATGGGGCAGCCAGCGGCCAATTTTTTGAGTGAAATTAAAGGCAGTACTAGTAGTCATGCGATATGCCAAACATAGTCAAAGCGGATGCCTCTAAAGTTGGAAGCTTTCACCTAAGTAATATTGACGCACTAAGGGATTGTCTGACAGGTCACTGGCGTTGCCAGCCGCTAAGATTTGGCCCTCACTCATGATGTAGGCCCGGTCAATAATCTGTAGTGTCTCACGCACGTTGTGATCGGTAATGAGGACGCCCATATTGCGATCGCGCAGCTCTGCAACAATCGTTTGAATCTCAGAAACCGCAATGGGGTCTACTCCCGCAAACGGCTCATCTAAAAACAAAAAGCTAGGCCCTTCCTGGCCAGAAGCCAACGCTCTGGCTAGCTCTGTACGCCTACGCTCACCCCCCGACACCTGAATGCCCAGTGAATTTTGCACCTGCTCCAAGCGAAACTCCTTCAGCAAATGCTGTAGGCGGTCTTCTCGCTCCTGAAAAGGCACACCGGTTTGCTCCATTACCAGCTTCAGGTTATCTCGCACGCTCAAATTACGGAAAATGCTCGCTTCCTGTGCCAAATAACCAATCCCCAGACGAGCCCGTTTGTACATGGGTAAATGAGTGATTTCTTCGCGATCTAGCAATACTTTGCCAATGTCCGGCTTAATCAGGCCAGTCGCCATATAAAAAGTCGTGGTTTTGCCTGCTCCGTTTGGCCCTAGCAAACCCACAATCTCGCCCTGAGCAACCGATAAATTAACGCCTTTTACAACAGTGCGCTTCCCGTATGTTTTTTGGACGTTTTCAAGCACCAGCTTGGAAGAAGAGGTGCCGCGAGTTGAGCTAGCTGGCTCAGATTTTACCAGAGAAGTCATGAGAGATCCTGTCCCTAAAAGCTGTTGGGGCTATTGATTGGGCCTAAATCAGCTGGTAGCTCATCTGGCACAGCAGGAATAGAGACGGGCGGCGGCATCGCAGCACCCCCTGCACTATTACCGCCACCAGTACCGCCACCAGTACCGCCACCAGTACCGCCACCAGGATTGGCCCCAGCAGCGGGCGCTGGTGGCGCTGGTAAAATGTAAACGGCTTCTACCTGTTCGTTGGGGCCAGGAGTGGCGACAAAGCGGCCTTCTGCAATGAGGTAAGTTACCGTTTCGGCCTGAAGTGAGTTGCCTTCTTGCAACACGTCTACATTGCCGCTTAAGACAATTCTTTGCTCTTGGCTGTAGTACTGCGCTTGGGCAGAGGTGGCGTATATTTGGCGAGTAGGGTAGTCGATCCGAACGTTGCCAGTAGCCGTAACAATGCCCGTATTGGAGTTGGCTTCTACTCGGCTAGCCTTCATCTGAATCGCGCCGCCTGCTTGGGCCTGAGCCTGTGGGATAAATGCTGGCGGCAGCGCCTGGAGCAAGCCTTGTAAAAGAAAAGGACAAGATAGGGCAATGGCGTAGCCTCTTCTCCGGAGAATCGCGAATATAGGCGCATTTTTATATGCTCGTCCTTTAAGCCCTAGGCTTTGGCGAAAAGCGCCGTGATGACCGATTAACTTGTACAAGCTTTTCATTCTTAAAACGTCAATGCCCTCTTCTCCAGATTAGTCGCTGATGTCAGTATTGAGCGTAAACCCTGTCTACTTTCTTGACTGTCCCTAGTCTTTAGGGTTATGTATCTTCCACCGTATCTGCGGGATCTGGCAGGGCGGATTTTCCATCAATGCGGCTAGACCCTCTGGCCCCGCACTCTGCACCAAGTCGAGCCATTCCACTGCCTGATCAACCAGGTCGTCTACGGCAATTTCTCGATAGCTTGGTTCAAACCGTTGTAGCCGGTTAATGCCTTCACCCAGCAAAATGGCACCCCCTCGCCAGTTCAGATTGCCCAAATGATAAAACGCCACGGCCACCTGCAAAATTCCCTGATAGAAGGATTTTTCAGCGGTCTCGGCCTCCATCCAAATGGCCTCTAACGTGTCATGACAGGCATAGAAGGCTTGCGCATTAAACTCGCTGATGCCTCGGCTGAAAAGATCAGGGATAGCGAATCTATCATCAGCCGGAAGATTGTTTGCATTGGGAGTGGGCATAGTTGGATTGCGGTAATTCAATTCTTATTGATGTATCAAGCAGCTTCCAATCAGCTTCTAAGCGTGACTTTACAGGAATTGGCACATTCGCAGCCATTCGTAAGTCTGAGATGATATCCTCCACACTTGTGACAGAGTAATGTGAGCGATGCTTTGCTCCGGTCGCTGGCAGGTCGCTGGATAGGTCGCTGGTAGGTTGTTGCTAGGTCGCTGGTAAGTCGCTAGCAATCAGAGCAGAACAAAGGCAGTTTTTAGTTTTTGGTGAGGGAGTGAAGAAATGGTGAGTTCTCCAATAAAGGGCGGCCAAATAAAGGGCGCTCTGGCAAAAGATGGCCAGATTCAAGACGTCCAGATTCAAGACGTCCAGATTCAAGAGAATCAGAGCGATCGCACATTAGCAAGCCTCAGCAAAGCAAGCCCCAATAACGCTGCCGACTTTATGCCGATTGATGCCGCCAGATGCTCGGTACAACCCCTGCCTACAACGCCCCTTTTTGGCACCGATGGCATCCGAGGCAGAGCGGGCACATTGCTCACTGCGCCCCTCGCCACCCAGGTTGGATTTTGGGCCGGACAAGTGCTGCGCTGCCATGGCGAAGTAGGGCCGGTCATTCTTGGTCAAGACTCTCGCAGCTCTAGCGATATGCTGGCTTCGGGGCTGGCGGCAGGTTTAACAACGGCAGGCTTAGAAGTCTGGAATATGGGCCTTTGCCCGACTGCTGCGGTTGCGCATTTGGCCATGGGCAACGCGGGTGGCATTATGATTTCGGCTAGCCACAACCCTCCTGCTGACAATGGCATCAAGTTTTTTGGTTCGGATGGCACAAAGCTTTCTACCACGATTCAAAAACAAATTGAATCTGCCTTGAGAGGGGAAGGCCTTCCTGAGGTTGCCAGCGCTCACAGCACGGCTGTTTCTATGGCATCGGGCATTGAAACTATGCAGTGGGGTCGCACCTACCAACGTCCTGACCTGGTTGATCGCTATGCAGATTTCTTACATCAGCCTTTTCAGCCTCACCCTGATCTCAGCGGCCTGCGTATCGTATTAGATCTTGCTTGGGGCGCAGCAACCAGGGTCGCTAAGCAGGTGTTTGAAGCGACTGGCGCTGAGGTGGTGATTTTGCATGGGCTGCCAGATGGCGATCGCATCAATGTAGACTGCGGTTCTACGCATCTAAACCCCCTAATTACCGCCGTCGCCGAGCTCAATGCTGACATTGGCTTTGCCTTTGATGGCGATGCCGATCGCGTCATGGCGGTAGATGCCCAGGGCCGCGTCATTGATGGCGACTACATTTTGTACTTCTGGGGCCAAACGCTCAAAGGCGCTAACAAGCTGCCCAACAACACCATTGTTTCGACTGTTATGGCCAACCTCGGCTTTGAACGAGCCTGGGAACAACAGGGCGGCAAACTGATTCGCACAAATGTTGGCGATCAGCATGTTTTTGCAGAAATGATCCAGCAGGGCGCAATGCTAGGCGGCGAGCAGTCAGGCCATATCCTGTGTCACCATTACAGCCTCACAGGCGACGGTATTTTGACCGCGCTGCACCTGGCTGACCTGCTTAAGCACGCCGGATGCTCTTTGCCCGAACTGGTCGCCCAGAGCTTTGAAACCTACCCGCAGCGCCTCAAAAACGTGCGTGTAGAAGATCCGATGGTGCGTCGTAACTGGCATACCTGTGATGCCGTGCAGCAGGCGATCGCACAGGCCGAAGCCGCGATGGGAGATCAGGGGCGAGTCTTGGTTCGCGCATCGGGTACTGAGCCGCTGGTTCGCGTCATGGTCGAAGCCGCTAATGCAGAACTGGTCAACCATTGGACAGAAACCTTAGCCGCCAAAGTTTCCCAGCATCTGGCTTAAAGGCTTTTGTAAAGATTTGCAAGGTTGTTGGGCTTCATGGTATCTGTGATGAAGATTTAAGCAATTTTTTTTGCTCAAGTATTCGTTCCATTAAATTATCTCAAACTGAATTTATGACGGCAACTTTTCCTCAGTCGCTGCCTGACAAAATGGCTTGGCCAACAGTCATTTCTCGCCCGCAAATGACGCATCCCAAAAAGGTGATTGCCATTGGTGATAGCTTAGTTTACGGCTATGGAGACAGCGAGGGCGGCGGCTGGGTCGAAAGGCTAAAACTAGGCTGGATGAATCCTCAGCAGCCAGGGCCAGTGTTATACAATCTGGGTGTTCGAGGGGATGGGGTTGAGCAGGTCACCCATCGGCTAGAGCAGGAGTTTTTGCGTCGTGGTGAGCTGCGTCATCGTACGCCCGATTTGTTGATTATTTCGGTGGGCATTAACGACTCTGCCAGAGCAGGACGGCCAACGGGCAGGCCCGTGACCGCACTAGATAGGTTTGAGCAAGGGATGGATCGGCTATTGGCCGAGGCAGGTCAGCTCTGCCCCGTATTTTTTGTTGGGATGGTACCGGTTAACGAAGCGGCGATGCCATTTGCCAACATCTTGTACTTTAGCCGTGCTGAGCAGGTTCGGTATTGCGATGTGACTCGCAGGCTCTGTGAATCACACGGCGTGCCCTATTTGGATTTGTTTGAAGACTGGAGTCAGCATGATGAAGGCTGGATGTGCGATCGCCTCTGCTCAGACGGTCTGCATCCCAACGCTCTCGGCTACCAAGCTATTTTAAAATCGGTAAAAGCTTGGCAACCGCTGATGAACGCTATGCATTAAAACCTCTCTCAATCCTGCTGACTCAATCCTGCTGACTCAATCCTGCTGACTCAATCCTGCTGACTCAATCCTGCTGACTCAATCCTGCTGACTCAATCTTGCTGATTAGAGAACTGGTATGCCCCGTAACAGGACAACAGAACAGCAAAGGTCAGTAGGATGGGGATTGTGTGCCAGGGAAAGGCTGTCAGGGGTTTGTAAGCCACTGCGCGGAGCCCAATCGTGGTGTAGGTAAGTGGCAATGCGTATACAATCGGCTTAAGCGCCATGGGTAGCGTCGCAGGGTCAAAAAAGGTGCCGCCTAAAAAAGACATCGGCACAATCAAAAAGTTATTGAATAGGCCCACACTCTCTAATGACTTTACGTTTAGCCCTACAATCACACCGAGTCCTGCGAACACTGCGCAGTTCAAAATGACCAGTAGGAAAAACAGTGGATTGAGAAAGCTCCAGATTTTGCCGGTAAAAAGGACCGCCAGCACAATCACCGCTGAGGCCGTCATAAGGCCGCGTACAATACCGGCCAGCATTTTACCCAGGTGCAGCGCTAACGGATGAATAGGGTAGAGCAGCATTTCTTCAAAAGTCTTAGAAAAGAGCCGCTCACCGCAAATAGAAAACGTTGTGCCGCCAAAGCTAATGACCATTGAAGAGAGCGCTACCATTCCTGGCAGAATGAACTCTAGGTAGCTATCCCCAGCGGTGGGCATGCTAACGCGGTCTAAAGAACTGCCTAGCCCTAGGCCAAAGGCCAAAATGTAAATGAGTGGTGAAACCAACCCCGAAGCCGCAATTTGAGGGATACGCACTCGCAGATCAAGCCAGTCTCCCCAAAAAACGGTCAACGTATCTGCTAGTAGCGTTTTAAGCGAAGTCTTAGGAGACTTAAAAGCTGGATCGTAGGATAGTTTCACAAAAAATCTCGGACGATAGAACCTGAACATCCTAGACTCGCAAAAGAAATGTTTGAGGTTTGTTTAGGATCTATATTGTGCCGCGATATGTGCAGATAAAACAGACTAACCTGATCTAGGGTAACGGTTGACCAAAAGGAATGGGGTCAGGCCAGCGGTTTGACGTCGCTGAACGGTTGCCATCTGGGCCATTCGCAGGGATATTTACCACCGGAACCACAGGCACAACTGCGGCTGAATTATCTGGTTTTACCTCTAACTGATTGGCAATATCTGGACTTGCCGCAACTTCTACTGCGACTTCGACAGGTTCAGCCGGAGATTCAGCCGGAAAATTAGCCGGTAGTTCCGCTGGTAGTTCCGCCGGTAGTTCCGCTGGGAATTCAGCCGGTAGTTCCGCTGGAAATGTAGGTAAAGCAGTGCCAGCTTCAATCATTGGCAATGACGATGATTCTAACGGTTCTGTACTCGCAACCATCTCGTCAGGTGCAGGAACGTTAATCACCGGGATATCTATTTCATTCTCTACTTCACTAATTTCTATTTCTTCACGGGTCTCTATTTCACCAATTTCTACTTCTTCGCGGGTCTCTACTTCACTGATTTCTACTTCACTGATTTCTACTTCACTGATTTCTATTTCACTCGTTTCTAGTTCACCGATAGTATCTAAATCGCCAATAAAGGGAGGGTCTACTACTTCGGAGGTGGGCATATTGGCCACAGGCTGCTCCATGGCGGTAGTCTCTGGAACATCGGCTATGGGGGACGGCTCAGTGACGATAGGCTCAGTGACGATAGGCTCTGGCTCACGTGCCACTGGAGCTGCTATGGGACGCTCTGCCGGAACGACTGCTGGCGCCAGTGGCGGAATTTCTAGGGCAGGCAGCACCAGCGGCTGATCCACAAGGGGCGGAACGCTAATGGGCTCGCCAGTTGTCATCGCAGGTTCTAAAACTGGCAGCTCGGGGAAGTCTTCAAACTGGGCAATTTCTGTGCCAGAGGAGGCAGCGTTGTCTCTGAGGGCTAAAACTGCTTCACTCAGCTCTGGCGCTTTAGGGACGTCAGCAAGTGGTAGAGCCATGCTGAGTTCTTGTGAACTTGAGTCGGGACTACTCGCGACTATCGCAGGGCTGACCTGCCATTGCTGCAAGTTGGCTGCTATCCCGGACTGAACGCCAGCGCTAAAGGCTTCTTCGATGGGGGCTACATTTTGTGAGCTGGCTAGTACGGTTCCTGGTACAAAATCCACCACAATCCAAAGGGTGTTGGGGGTGGGCTGCTCAAGCAGGATGCTTTCTACGAGTCCGTCGTCAACGCGTTGGCCGGCTATATCGCCAATTTGAGTGTTTGGAATCTCAACTAGCATTTGATTGGGGGCGATCACCGAGACGGTGGGCATAACGCCTTCCGGTAGGGCTAGGTTGAGCGATCGCGTCTGAGAATCGTAGCGCCATGCCGATAGCTCTGCTGCGATCGCCGTAGAAGCCACACTCAGCAAGCCTAAGCCTACCGATAAGATTGAAGCGGCTCCGGTCAGCGCAATCGACCGTACTGGACGGCCAATTAGCTGGCTGCGTATTGGTTTCCTACCCATGGAAAGTGCTCCCATCAATCAAATTCAATGTAAGGATACGCCAAATCTCAAAGTCGAGATAGGTGAATTTTCAGGAAATCATTAGCTTTCATCTAAAAAAATCAATATATTCTCGCTTGTCATTGGTCATCATAGAAACAGGGGGTCGCTACATCTGTAGTAACCGCGTCACTCTTCAGTTTTGCTTCTTGCCTGCTAGACTTTTACGAGATTTTTACGAGATTGCGATCGCATGGAACTTCACGACTTTTTCTTACTAGTGCTTATTTTGAGCCCCGGCCTATTACTATCGGTACTGGTAATGGCAGCCATGAGCGAAGGAGGCTAAGACAATGGTAAAAACACTCTCTACGATGCTGTCGCTCGGCACCCTTGCGCCTGCTTTTTCTCTGCCAGATGTCGTCTCGGGCGAAACTCTTACGCTCGACAGCTTCAAGGGCAAAAAAGGCTTTTTGATTATGTTCATTTGCCAGCATTGCCCCTTTGTCAAACATGTCGAAGACGAGTTAGGTCGCATCGGCCAAGACTACGTTCCGCAAGGTCTCGGCATCCTCGCTGTCAGCGCCAACAGCATCGAAACGCACCCGCAAGACGATCCAGACAACATGCGCGAACAAGTCAAGCGAGCAGGCTTTAATTTTCCCTACGCTTACGACGCCACTCAGCAAGTGGCTAAAAGCTACACAGCGGCCTGCACACCAGACTTTTTCCTATTCGATAGCGACTTCAAGCTTGCCTATCGCGGTCAGCTAGACGATAGCCGTCCCGGAAACGACAAGCCTGTCACAGGCGAAAGCCTTCGCGCAGCCATTGATCAGGTTGTTGCAGGTGAGCCTGTTCCTGAGACTCAAAGCCCTAGCATTGGTTGCAATATCAAATGGGCACCTGGCAATGAGCCTGACTACTTTGGAAGTTAGAAGCGTCAGAGGAAAGTTAGAAGCATCAGGGTTTATAGAAGGGGGTTACAGAAGACTAAGGTCAAAAGGGTGGGCAGTGGACTCTCTCTATAGCAGGTTCCTATCCGTTCAAATTCTGGCTAGCGTGATGGGTAAGTTGTCCTCTTACGCGCCTATCCTTTTTCTGAGATGTCCAGTATTTCTGCGTCCGCTTCTGAATTCATTAACGCACCGACTACCGCACCGACTGCCGCACCGACTGAAGAGGTATTCTCTCCCCATACCTCTCCCCATATTGCTTCAGAGGCCGTTCCCTCACAGCCTCTCCCCTCCCCCCAAACGCCGTTAACTCCCGCCATAACTACTCAGCACAGTAAGCTGTGGCGACCTAAGCAAGTTTTGGTCACCCCCGATGCCTATGAAGAAGCTTGGGGCCAGCAAATTATTGCTAGAGTTCAAGCGCTAGGCATCCCTGTCACTCGGCTATCGCAAAATAGAATCACCGGACTTAAGGGTAAAACCGAGCAAGAGACCTACGCCAAGGCCAAAAACACCATGGCTATCGTTAATGCCCCAGTAGGCCAGCTCAAGCTCACTCCGATTCCGCCTTCTGCCGACTGGCAATTTCACCTTGCCCATGGTTGTCCGGCTCACTGTCAGTACTGCTACTTGGCAGGTTCCCTCTCCGGTGCCCCGGTTGTCAAAGTCTATGCCAACTTGCCGACCATCCTAGAAAACTTGGCCAACTACGAAAAAGAAAATCAACACACTACCTATGAAGTGAGTTGCTACACCGATCCACTTGGGATTGAGCATCTCACCGGTAGTTTGGCAGCGTGTATTCGTTACTTTGGCACTCGAAAGTCGGCTCAGCTACGGTGGGTGACTAAATTCGACAGCGTTGATTCGCTACTGGATTTGCCACATCAGGGTCATACCCGATGCCGCATTAGCGTCAATGCCGATCCGGTCAGTCGTACCTTGGAAGGGGGAACGGCAACTGTGGAGCAGCGTTTGCAGGGCGTTCGAAAGCTCGCTCTACAGGGCTATCCGATCGGGCTAGTGGTTGCGCCTATTATGGCGATCGCAAACTGGCAAACGCACTACGAAACCCTGTTTAACCAAGTGAGTCAGGCTTTAAATTTTGAATGTGATCTCACCTTTGAGTTGATTACTCATCGCTTTACGCCCAAGTCTAAAGAAGTGCTGCAAAGCTGGTATCCCAAAAGCCCGCTAGATCTGGAAGAGGCAAACCGCAGCCAAAAGCGCAACAAGTTTGGCGGTGTAAAGTACGTTTACCCCAAAGACACGATGGCCGCACTCAAGGAATTTATCCAATCACAAATTGATGCTCGCTTTCCCAACGCTGAGATTCTGTATTGGACATGATTCGCCTAACTGTAGATTTACAGGATTATTGATCCACAGGATTATCAATTCACAGGATTATCGATTCACAGGGCTACAGATTCACAGGCAAATCAGCTCTGGGGTCAAATCGCTCGATAGCGTTCAGCTCTTGATACAGTGCTTTTTCTTCATCGTCTAAGACGGTTGGTACTACCACTTCAATTTCTACAATCTGATCGCCAAATAGCTCAGGGCTGATTGGATAACCTTTGCCTGTGAGCTTTAGCCTTTGGCCAAACTGTACTCCCGGCGGCACGATCATATTGACCAATCCGCCCAATGTAGGCACTGCGATAGTGCCGCCTAAAGCGGCTTCGCTAGGGGTAATGGGCAACCGGCAGTACACGTCACCTTCTTGCAAAGTGAAATAAGGATGAGGCTCTACCTCAATTCGCAGATACAAGTTGCCGCCGTCAATGCCCTGACCTTTAAGCCGAATTCGCTGCCCGGTGACCATTCCTGGCGGCATGTTCACTTCTAGCGATCGCCCATCTTCTAACCGGATGCGTTCTCGCCCGCCTGCATAGGCTTTCTCTAACGGTACGGTTAAATTAGCCTCGGCATCTCGGCGCGATCGCGAAGGCTGCTGCGTTTTATATACCGACCGACGGGTACTCGTTCGCTCAGCCGCCGCCGCCGTTGCTCTTGTCGTCGCAGTGCCAACGCCGTTGGATGGGCGAGCCGATGGCGGATCAGACTGTTTCCCCGCAGTGGTCGGTGAACGCCGATCAACACTTTTGCGTGCGAAGGGTGCTTGCTGAGAGATGGAGGATGGCTGCTGCCATGAAAAATCGTCGTCTGATCCTTCTTTATGGCGTTTCAGTAGCTGTTCTACAAAGTTGTCGAAGTCTTCAAAGGCGCTATATTCAGCATCCTTGGCGCTTCGGCCACCTCGCTTACTACGGTTACCCCAAGGCGTCTTAGCATTTTTTTGCTGCCAATACCGGCTGTAATCTTCGTAGCGCGATCGCTTCTCCACATCCGAGAGCACATCATAGGCTTCGCCCAGCAGCTTAAACTTTTCCTCAGCCTCCTGATTACCAGGATTGAGGTCAGGATGATATTTACGGGCTAGCCCTCTATAGGCTCGTTTAATCTCATCAGCGCCCGCTTCTTTAGAAATTCCAAGAATTTCATAATAGTCCCGAAAGTTTTGCATGCGCGCACGTCAAATTTGCGAATAGTCTTCTCCGAAAGTCTATCAGGCTTACCCTAGCAACATCAGGGGCGGCCTAAGGCGTAGTTTCCGTAAGGCATGACTGAGTCAAACTCACATTAGCTGGAATTAGCTAATCTTAAAACCAGTCATCCTCATCATTCCAGCTGTCAGTAGTCCGTCCTGTACCCTGATCTAAGCGGCTTTCTGGACGATTAGCCGGGCGATTAACTGGACGATTAGCCGGGCGATTCTCATCTATACGTCCACTGTCTGACGCTGTATCTCCACGACGATAGCTGTCTTGAGGGTAATTGTCTTGAGGATAGCTGTCTGGAGGGTAGCCGCCTTGAGAGTAGCCGCATTGAGGGTAGCTGGTTTGTGAGTAATCGTCTGGAGGATAGCTGCCTTGAGAATAGCCGTCTTGAGGATAGTCTCCTTGAGGATACCTCTCTGGTGGATAACCTCCCCGAGGATTTCTACCTGGAGCATAGTCGTCTTGAGTATATCCATCTTGGCGGCTACGGCTCTCTGTGTAGCGCTGCTCATACTCACCCTGTTGAGCATAGCGATCTTCCTCGTAACGAGGTGGCTGATCGTAGCCACTTTGGCTATAGCCTTGCTCAGCCCGACTCGACTCATATCCACTTGGATCATACCGCTCTTGGCTGTAGCGGTTTTGAGCATAACCGTCCTGTCCGTAATCAGGCTCTCGGCTCACCGGCGGCGATGATGGCCGGTAGTCACTGTAGTCATTGTTTTGATAGTCGTTGTTTCGGTAGTCGTTGTTTCGAGCAGGCTGATCTCTACCGTAAACGTCCGCAGCATAGCCGCCTTGTCCATAGCCCGACTCGTAGCCTGGTCTGGGCGGTAGTGGCGGCGCAGAGGGTGATGGAGCAGATGGCGGTGTATTGCGAGAGCCATCCCAATCATCATCCCAGTCGTCCCAACTGCTGCTCTGACTGCCATTGCTGCGAGCCCAGTTAGGCTGATCCCATTGGGCCTGTCGCTCCCAACTATTGGCATAGCCATTGGCCTGATAGCTGTTTGGATAGCTGCTGCCGTTGTTATAGCCGTACTCACCTGTCCGGTAGTAGTCGTCATCTTCACCGGAAAAGGCTCGCTTTAGAGTATCGCCAATTTGGCCTAAAATGCCGCCGCCTTCTTCATCCATGTCGTATAGATAGGCTTCACGGTTTAGCTCATATACCTCGTTTTGCAAATCAGATTGGGCAATGTCAATGCCTCTTTCATCGGCCTGCTCTAGTGCGGCTCTGAGTTCCTGCACTAGCCCTTCAATCCGACGACGGCGATCGCGCGCAAACTGCATCCCAAAGTCAATCGCAACCTCACGCAATACCCTTTCCGCCTTAAAGGTGAGCACCTCAGCCCGATTCCGCTTTTCAATTCGCTCACGCTGCAACCGGTCAGTCGCCGCATTTTCCTCAGCAGCCCGAATCATCTCTTGAATATCGGCTTCAGATAAGTTAGACGCTTCTTGCACAGTAATGCTCTGCTGCCGTCCGGTCGTTTTATCCAATGCCGACACTTGCAAAATACCGTTTGCATCAATATCAAACGACACTTGCACCTGCGGAATGCCACGCGGCGCTGGCGGAATGCCCATCAGCTTAAAGCGGCCCAATGACTTGTTGTCGCGAGCCATTTCTCGCTCGCCCTGAAGAATATGAACCTCTACAACGGTCTGATTATTCTCAGAAGTCGAAAACGTATCCGAGCGGCGTACTGGAATCGTTGTGTTGCGCGGAATTAGCTTTTTCATCACGCCGCCAATCGTCTCTACCCCTAAGGACAGTGGAGAAACATCCAGCAGCAAAATGTCTTTTACTTCCTGCGTTAAAATGCCTGCCTGGATCGCAGCTCCAACAGCGACCACTTCGTCTGGGTTTACATTCCGGTTGGGCTCGCGGTTCATCACCGAACGTACCAAGTCTTGCACCATTGGCATTCGGCTAGCCCCGCCCACCAGCACGACTTCGTCCACCTGACTAGGCGTAACGTTCGCATCGGCAAGTGCTTGCTTCAGCGGCCCGCGAATTCGGCTAACCAAATCGCTACAAAGGGCCTCAAACTCCGAGCGCTCTAGCTTGGTTTCAATATGCTTTGGCCCATCGGCAGTTGCGGTGATAAACGGCAGATTAATTTGGGCCACTGGCACGCCCGAAAGCTCTATTTTGGCTTTTTCGGCAGCTTCGCCCAGGCGTTGGAGGGACTGGCGATCGCGCCGCAGATCCACCCCTTCCTTCTCCAAAAAATTATCTGCTAGCCAATCGACAATCTGTTTATCAAAGTTCAGCCCACCTAGCTGCGTATCGCCACTAGTCGAACGCACTTCAAACACACCATCGCCCACGTCCAGTACCGACACATCAAACGTGCCGCCACCCAAGTCAAACACCAAAATCGTTTGGTTGTATTGCTGATCGAGCCCATAAGCCAGCGATGCTGCTGTTGGCTCATTGATAATTCGCTTGACTTCTAACCCTGCAATTCGCCCCGCGTCGCGAGTCGCCTGACGCTGCGCATCGTTAAAGTAAGCCGGAACCGTAATCACCGCCCCTGTTACCGGCTGACCCAAATATTGAGCGGCCTCCTCTGCCAGCTTTCGCAAAATCATCGCCGAAATTTCTTCCGGTGCAAAGTCCTGATCTAGGCGAGGGCTACGAATTTTAATGTTGCCCGACTCACCGCGTCGTACGGTATAGGGCACCCGTTTAGAATCAGGTGATAGCTCATCGTACTTGCGCCCCACGAAGCGCTTTACGGCGTAAAAAGTATTTTGCGGATTCAGTACTGACTGCCGACGCGCAGCCTCACCAATCAGCTTTTCGCCTTCTTTGCTAAAGGCCACTACCGACGGCGTCGTTCTCATTCCTTCAGCATTGGCAATCACGACGGGTTTACCGCCTTCCATCACAGCCACTACCGAATTAGTGGTACCGAGGTCAATGCCAACTACCTTACCCATCCGCTCGGTTTCTCCTCATCTGAATCTATATCTATAGCATTGGCTGTATCGCTTTAGGTATCAAGTCACCCTAAGCTCATAGAACCCCTAGCCAAAACATGCGACGCTCGTTTCCTCATCATAGATGCTGTAGCCCCGAATTCTTTGTCAAAAATCGACATATGGCCCACGTTTCTTGATACTATAAAAACTCAACTGCGGATGTGGCGGAATTGGTAGACGCGCTAGATTTAGGTTCTAGTGTCCTCGTGACGTGAAGGTTCAAGTCCTTTCATCCGCATTAAGTAACATGCATCAGGCGCGCATCAGGCGACAGGCATCAGGCGACAGACATCAGATCATATGGTGACGTTTCCAAAAGCTCGATGTAATGCTTATTTTATGAAGCGCTCAAGGAATTTATACCCTTGGGCGCTTCATAGGTTTAAAGCTATATACCCAATATATAAGGTAACTCTATAGAGACAAGCGGGGGGAGTCCTCATCCATCTATACTGCTGTAGCCAGCTTATGCACAACCAGCAAGTCATCAATTCGGGTTTCATTTGGAACCTTTGAAACCGTCTTTTTTCGCACAGTTTTAAATGTTCTCTATATATATAGGAGAACATTGCCAAATCGTCGCTAACCATACAAAGCGATCGCACAGCAGTTTTTGCAACCGGCTAGCATAGGCTACTAGATCATCGCTTATTACTAGGTCATCTTAACTAGGTCATCACTTACTCAAGGAAATCCACGTGCTGCTATCTAAAGGCTTTGAAGTTGAAATGTACACCGGCACGCCTGCCGGAGAAGTCGTTGGCTTTTCAGACAAAATCGTAGCCGAACTAGACGGTTTTGTACGTGAGCCCGACAAACGCAACGTTGAGTACACCACCGCCCCCTTCTGTCGCTATGAGCATTTGCTATGCGAACTCATTAAGCCTAGGGTTCAGCTTCGTCGCTATCTTCAAACGTTCGGCGACTACACCATTATCCCTGGCAGCACCCTTCCACTTGGTGGCGCAGACACCTTTCACCGATCGGACCCTAAAAATCCCTATCACGACTACATTGAGCAAACCTATGGTACCGATGTCGTCACGGCTAGTATTCACATCAATATCGGCATCGCAGATCTAGAAGCGCTTATGCGGGCATGTCGTTTGGTCAGGCTAGAAGCACCTTTATATCTCGCACTGACAGCTTCTTCGCCCTTTTTTGATGGCAACATTACGGGGTTTCATTCCACGCGTTGGCATCTGTTTCCCCAAACGCCAGCCCATGTTCCTCTGTTTGAGAGTCATCTGCATCACATTCGTTGGGTAGAAGCACAGCTAGCAGCTGGAACCATGCAAAGCGTTCGGCACCTGTGGAGTTCGGTTCGTCCTAATGGCGATCGCCGCCCTTACAATCTCAATCGCTTGGAACTGCGAATTTGTGACTTAGTGAGCGATCCACTTCACTTGCTCGCCGTCACTGCCCTGCTCGAAGCGCGTTTGCATCAGCTACTTGCCCATCCAGAGCTCGACCCATTAGAGAGCAGCCAACTTAGCGCCCACAATCGTAGTGAAAGCTTACTTGCGATCGCCCTTCAAAACGAGCAAGCTGCAGCAAAAAATAGCCTCAACGCCGAAATGATCCACTGGCAAACCGGCAAGCCCATTGCTTGCAGCGATTGGATTCGCCAAATTTACGACGAAGTTCACCCCTTTGCCAAACAGGCAGGCATCGGCTGCTTCCTTATACCCATCAAACAAATTTTACGCGACGGCAACCAGGCTCAACAATGGCTTCTTCAAGCTGAAAAAACCAACCCTACAGAGGTCATTCAGCAAGCGATCGCTCAAATGCATCAACAAGAAAGCCTAATCGCCCAACAAATTTGCCAGCCCCTTGCCGCTTAATCAGCTAGTTCCTGCGCCCAAGCCCTGCGCCAAAAACATGCCTAATATTGTTCTTGTCAACCCAGAAATTCCGCCAAACACTGGCAACATCGCCCGCACCTGTGCGGCCACCGGAACCCCACTCCATTTAGTCATGCCACTGGGATTCGAACTCAGCGACAAATACCTCAAACGCGCAGGTCTCGACTACTGGCCCCATGTCGATCTTTATCTGCATGAATCCATCCAAGCTTTTTGGCAGTACATCCAAAATCAAACAGGCCGACTGATTGGCTTTAGTGCCCGCATAGAAGCCTACAACTCACAAAACTACACCGATATCCTCTATCAAGCCGACGATTGGCTTCTGTTTGGGAAAGAAAGCCAGGGGCTTTCGCCGGACATCATAGAACGCTGTGACGTCGTCGCCACCATTCCCATGAAGCCCGGCCATGTGCGCAGCCTGAATTTATCGGTAAGTGCCGCCGTTGGCCTGTTCGAGGCCCTTCGGCAAACAGCGGCAAACGACGCAAACTGATAGTCATACGCATTCTTGAATAAAGTTAGGTAACGCTTGTCCTTAAAAAGTGAGTAACCCTAGTTACAGCACGTAAACTACTGTTTCACTTGATACACAGTAGTCAAAAATATCCTCAAATTGCCTCACACTAAACTCAAGCAAGCTTCAGCTTAATAAGCGCAACAGCTAACCCTATTCGAGTAACCTCGATTAGGTTCTGCTCAAGGTGAGCTTTTATTGATAAGTATTTTATATGTGTTTGCCCTGAACTGATTACTCGTTCTTAAGAGAAGACAACCTTCAGTATTTTCTCCGAGAATCTGTTGAATTGCAGATGCAATGCGGCATTCAAGCGAAAAAGCATTCCTCCTTCCCAAGCCATTGATATCCATCAACACTTCAACAAAAGCAATAGGCAGGCTATGTGCCAGAAAATAGATTGGTTGCTTATCATTTTTATTGAAAGCTAATGATTGCAAGTGGTTTAGAAAAATTGAGCCTCGTCCAGATTGACTCCTCACCTGCCGAATCATGAATAGGGTTTATGTTTCAGTAAGTTTTGGGCATTCAGAGTAGGTCGCAGAAGTAGGGATTGAAATTCGCGTTAAGTCGTGTAAACTTGCCTAAGTCGGACAAGCAAACATTTGTTCCAAGACTTTAGACACAGTGCTAACGGTTACTTTATTGAATAGTTCCGTGCACATTTGCAAGTCTTTGAGGCCACGAGTAGCAGCACTGCTGCTATCGAAAGTCGTTGTACGGCCAATCGAAAAGATAGTCACTAAGGCTATTGCAACGATTTTGCGCCAACGGTTAAACGCTGATAATTAGGAGGTTTTTCCTTGAAAGAAGCAATGTCACAGGAAAAGATGTCTGACTCAAGTCATTCATGTATTCCAGAGGGAAATGGGTTCAACAACTCAAGCAGCAATTTGAAATCAGCTGCAATGCTGGGTATTGCCCTATCGGTAGGTACATCTGGAGTACTGGTTTCTCAAGCTGAAGCATCAGCTGCCATATCAGCTCCAATGCCCTCTGCCTCTACAGAGGCTTTTTCAAGTGATTCTAAAGTCTCAACTAGCGATGCTGGAGTAGACAGCGCTACGCTACAGGTTGTTGCCTATCACACCGTCGAGTCTGGTGAGAGTCTGTGGCAAATTGCCCAACAGCACAGAGTCGGTCTTCGCGAACTTAAAAGCGCGAATGCGCTACCGCCTGCCACCTCAATTCGTGTTGGTCAGGTTCTGAAAGTACCTGCAAGCAGCGAAGAAACAGTACCCGAGACTTCTGAGCTAATTGCAAGTATTACTGCTGATGAAGCTGCCGACGCCGTAGTCCCTACATCTGCCAGCACCTCCACAGCCACCTCAAGCCCGGTTTCAGATAATCCAGCATTTGTACATCAGCAAAACAGCGAAAGGGCGGCGCAATCGTCCGGAACTCAATCATCCCTGATGGCTCAAGCCGATCAGGCAATAAGCTCATCAGAAGACCTATCCGATTCAGCTGCCGGTTCAGCTAAAGTTATAGCCCCTCAAACCGCCGCCAGTGTCGAACTTGCAGATGCTTCCATATCTGCGGGTATTACCTCAGACTCAGGGCCAGTCGTCACTGCATTGGCATCCCCTTCAGGGTTTGACCAGTATCAAGTCAGAGCTGGCGATACGTTAAGTACTATTGCGGCATCTCTTGGCACCACCGCCGATGCCATCATCCGAGCAAATGCGTTGACTAACCCCAATGTCATTTTAACTGGCGATACGCTAAGAGTTCCATCAGTAGCCTCGGCTAACAACGGTCGTACTGTCTTAAACAGTCCTTCTTCAAACACTGCTTCTAATGATTCGTTGGTAGCAACTGTTCCTCAGCGTTCTACAACTGACCAATTAACTCACCTGCGCAGTTCGGCAACTCGTCCTGAGTCTGCGCGTATTTTGGCAACAATGCGAGAGGCTGCTCCCGCAGAGGCTGCTAGCGTAGGCGGAGAACAGGTCGGTGCAAAGGATCTGTTGGGATCCTCATCAGCCCGCGCCGAGAGCATAGACCCCTATGTCGCGAATTTATTAGAAGAAGTTCAAGAAATTCGCAGTCGTTCAGTGGCAGTTTCAGAGATTGATATCTCCGAAACTAGCGCGACTGAAAGCGACTTGGCAGACAACACGATAGAAAATATCAGTTCTGTGCCTGCACGGTCACCTCTTTTGGCCAGAACTGAGAATTCTACGCAGGTTTCTACACCTCGTCCTCGCCTTGCTGATCGTGTTTCGATGACTACGCCATCAACAGCCCAGGATGTTGATTCCGAGCTGTTGGCCGCTGCGCCGTTGAGCCCAGATGCTTACATTCCGGCCCAGCGTTCTTCGGAACCTCAGGTTGTTTCGCCTGATATGCCTCTTTTGCCTTCATCCGATGAGTATTTGCCGGAAGCACCTAACTACTTCGATGGCTATATTTGGCCGGCTCGAGGTACGGTAACTTCTGGCTATGGCTGGCGCTGGGGCAGAATGCACCGAGGCGTTGATGTTGCAGGTCCAGTTGGGACGCCCATTGTAGCAGCAGCCCCCGGTGTTGTGGAAAGTGCTGGATGGAATTCAGGTGGCTTTGGCAACCTGGTCGAGATTCGCCATCCTGATGGCAGTATGACTCGGTACGCTCACAACAATAGACTCAATGTCAGCGCTGGCCAATCTGTCAGGCAGGGTCAACAAATTGCCGAGATGGGTAGCACTGGCTACAGTACTGGACCTCACCTGCACTTTGAAGTCCATAAGGGTGGTGGCGCTGTGAATCCTGTTGCTTTCTTGCCGAACCGCTAGATCTCCTGATTGATTGAAAGCAATGCTTAATTGCTTTGACTAACCAGCGCATATTTTCTGAACTCAGAAAAGGTATGTGCTGGTTTTGTGTTATGGGCGTTTGTGGTGTATCTAGTGGGTATAGCCGTATCGGATACCTTCGCATGATGGATAGCTACGGGGCATTAGGGCATAACGGTAGTACATCACGGTTATTTAGATAATCATGTATTAGGGTGAGTGTTCAAAGCTATTGTGGGTGAGCTTTTGGATTCATGATTTTTAGTCACTTAAGATATTTCATTTCGTGTTACATTTGTTAAGCCCAAAGGGGAAGCGGTGTTTAACGCTTCGCTCAGATAAGTTAAGGCTCTGTAGCTCAGTGGTTAGAGCAGGGGACTCATAAGCCCAAGGTCGCAGGTTCAAATCCCGCCAGAGCCATATTTTTTTCGTGTTACTTGATTTCCTGCTCTGGATGTACTATCCCTGGGCATACAGCATTTTTGTATCTCATCAAAAATAACTTCAATAGTGATACTTAGCCTTTTGGCAGCCTCATTTGGCCGCATCTCAGGCTGTATCTCATGGCAAGGGAGAGGCGGTGGGTCTAGTCTCTTTTGCATGCCGTGAGTTGAGTATTCGATGGGTATTCTTTCCCCGTCAAAACCAGACAAAATCGTTATGAGTATGAGGGTTCATTAATGTTAATATTTTTGTAGAAAATTCAGAGGAGAAATCATGAGCGAGCAGAATCAAGGATGTCTTAGAGTGGGTCAGGTTGCTCCTGATTTCACTGCAACCGCAGTTGTTGACCAAGAGTTTAAAACGATTAAGCTCTCTGACTATCGCGGTAAGTACGTTGTACTCTTTTTCTACCCGCTAGATTTCACGTTTGTGTGTCCGACCGAAATAACGGCCTTTAGCGATGGCTATAGCAGCTTTAGCGACATCAATACCGAAGTTTTGGGTGTTTCTGTAGATAGCGAATTCTCTCACCTTGCTTGGATTCAGAGCGATCGCAAATCTGGTGGCGTGGGTGATCTTAACTATCCCTTAGTATCTGATATTAAAAAAGACATCAGCACCGCTTATAACGTGCTAGACCCAGAGGTTGGCGTTGCGCTACGCGGTCTATTTATTATCGACAAAGAAGGCGTTATTCAACACGCCACTATCAACAACCTTTCTTTTGGTCGCAGTGTGGAAGAAACTCTTCGGGTTCTTCAGGCCATTCAGTATGTACAGTCTCACCCCGATGAAGTCTGTCCTGCTGGCTGGCAACCCGGTAGTGCCACTATGAATCCTGATCCTGTGAAGTCTAAAGAGTTCTTTGCTGCTGTCTAGGGTTGTATTGCCTGTTTTTTAGCCGCACCTATTATTACAACCGCTGGATTTCAGACGCTAGATTTCAAGAAGCGCTTCTGATTTCTGGCGGTTTTTACGTTTGTTTTTATAGCCACTGATTGGCTGTGGTTCAATTTCTCATGCAGCTGACCTCTCACAACTTTAGCGGCCTCATTAACCGACGCTTTTTGAAAAATTTCACGCCGATTCCTGCGCTTTGTCGGTTCCCACTGGGCGAAAAACTACCAGATTTCACGCTGTTAGGTGCTGACGATAATACTTATCAGCTCTCTAACTATCGCGGTAAGCCTGTTGTGCTGGCCTTTACTCGGATTTTTACAGAGAAGCAATACTGCCCCTTTTGCTACCCTCATATTTTGGCGCTCATTGAAGCGCACCCCCAGTTTGTAGGTCTTGGGGCCACGTTGCTGATGGTCACGAGTACCTCTATGAGCCAAAGCAAGGTCGTACAGCAAGATTTAGCGCTGCCGATGCCGCTGTTGGTAGATCCTGCTTGCCAAAGCTTTCGTCGCTATGGTGCGGGGCAAGCTTTAGGCGCACCCCTGCCCGCCCAGTTTGTAATAGATGCCGAAGGACGATTACGTTTTCAGCATCTATTTTCATTTGCACATCACAACGCTACCCCAGCAAGACTTCTGTGGGCGGTGCGTAATCTATAGTCGCGGTACAGTCGCGATGACCATTTGCAGTTAGGTCAGCTGCAAATGGGCTAAAACCAACGGAGAAGGAGGGATTCGAACCCTCGATGAAGTTTACACCCCATAACTCCTTAGCAGGGAGCCGCTTTCAACCGCTCAGCCACTTCTCCAAGTGAGAAACCATAATAGCAAGAACTCTGCGAAAGCTCTAGCTATATTTCACTTAACTCGCTACATTTCGCTGAATTATTTTTCGTTTGTCGAGCATTTCAGTTTTGCTGAGCCATTGCGAGTGTCTTTCAAAGGCTTTTCTGGCGAGCCTTTCGGCTGTAAATCTAACTGAATGCGCGGCAGTCGGTGTTTAAAGCCGCACAGAATTTCCCACGAAATGGTGTTTGCCATTTGGGCCCAGTGATCAGCACTTAGGACATGCTCACCCGCCTGACCGAGTAGTGTCACTACATCGCCTTCTTGTACGTTGTCTAAAGAAGAAACGTCCAACATGAGCTGATCCATGGTAATTGCGCCAATTTGCTTAATTCGCTGACCTTTCACGGCAACTTCTAGCTGGTTGGATAGGATGCGGGGGACGCCATCGGCATAGCCAATGCCTACCGTCGCAATTTTCATGGGGTGAGGGGCAATAAATTGGTGGCCATAGCTTACGCCCGTGCCTGCCTTGATGCTTTTAAGGTGGGTAATTCGAGCTTTGACTTCTAGGACAGGGCGTAGGTTTATTACAGAGGCAAGATGAGGTGCTGGATAGAATCCGTATGTACATAGACCCACGCGCACCATGTCATAGTGCAGCGGTTTGCTGGTGCCTATGGTCATTGCTAATGTGGCTGCTGAGTTGGCTAGGTGCAGGCGCGGTGGCAGTAGGTTGGCTTCAGATAGATCTGCGATCGCATCGTCAAAGCGCTGTTGCTGCTGCTGCATCACGGTAGGGTCTGGGCTGTCGGCTGTGGCTAAATGCGAATACACACTCGCCATTTCCAAATGAGGGAGCTGTGCCACAAAGCGAGCAAATTCTACGACTTCCATCCAGCTGAAGCCAAGCCGAGACATTCCGGTATCGATTTTGAGATGGACGGGAAGTGGGCTAATTGTTGTGTTGGATTTTGGGTTTGATTTGACTTCAGTGGCCAGTGTGTTTGAAAACACCAGCGCCTGCTTAGGGTTGACGATTGTTGGCTGAAGTCGCCAGCGGGCGATCGCGCGCACTTCTTCTGGATCGTTTACAGCGCCCATCACCAAGATAGGTGCCTCTAGTCCTGCCTGCCTGAGTTCTATACCCTCCGGCACCGTAGCGACACCCAGCCAGGTGGCCCCAGCTGCTAGGGCCGTGCGAGCGACCACCACCGCACCATGACCATAGGCGTCCGCTTTGACTACTGTCATTAGGTCAGTGCCAGCGGGCAAAAGTGCCTTAAGCTGTCGAACGTTGTGCGCGATCGCCGATAGGTTGATTTCAACCCAGGCGCGAGCACATCGCATGGGCGATAGGGCAGGTGTTTTATCCCAGCTGAGCATAGGCGACCTCTTTTCACAACAGCGACTGATATCAACAGGGCTTCTGCGGCGGTTTCAAGACTTGATTCAAGCTTTTATAAGCTGTGGTTTACACAGCGGCCCTGCAATATTTAGCAACATTTAAATCTAGAGAAACAGTGTAGCAGTGCTGAAACCACCGTAATAATGCGATTGTGCTAATATTTAAAGCAGGATCTCAACACGCTGCAATGAGTATGGGCAATGAGTAAGGTTCTGGTTCTCAACGCTTCCTATGAGCCGCTCAATATCACAAGCTGGCGGCGAGCGGTCGTGCTGGTTATTAAAGGCAAGGCAGAGCAGATAGAGCAGCGCGAACAGCTTGTCTACCCTGACTTTCCCATGCCTACCGTCATTCGTCTTAGGCACTACGTACGCATCCCCTACAAAGAAATTCCCCTCACTAGGCGCAACCTGCTACACAGAGACAATCACACTTGCCAATACTGCGGACAGTCGGGCGACAGCCTTACGCTCGACCATGTTATTCCCCGATCTAGAGGGGGTGGCGATTCGTGGGAAAATATTGTGAGCGCCTGCGTTCGGTGCAATGTTAGGAAAGGCAGTCGCACGCCTAAGGAAGCCGAAATGCCCCTTGCTAACCCCCCTCGAAAGCCCCATAGCAGTCTTTACTTTGAAATTTCTAGACATGTCACAGGCGGCGTTCACCAAGAATGGAGACGCTATGTCATTGGACTGAATTGAGATGGCTCTATGAAATGGCTTTATAAAATGGCCTCATGTAGGTGACTTGAGAGCACCTTACTAAGACCAACCTGTCTGATACAGGTGTAAAGCAAAAGTGCCTTATCCCAAACAGCCATAGTCCACGGCTACAGTTTACCGCTACGTCTACAGCTACAGTCCGTCCCTGTCCGCTACAGTCTCTACAGTCTATAGACTGGGTCTGAAAAGATTAGGTCTGAAAGCTTCGGCATATATTCGGCATACAACAAGGTTCGATCAGCTTCTGTAAAGCGACTGAGCACTAATGTTCATTTCCTGCTTTTTCCTGCTTTTAGGGATAGGCGGCATTGTAGAAGCTTGATAAATTAAGATTCATCCCACTTTTTACATCATCAACAGGCGCAACGCTTTGCTAGACACTCAACAATACGCTCAGGCCTCTGATCGAGGCTCAGCAGATACCACGACGGGAGCCATGGCTGTAGGGAATAAAGTATTGGATAAGGAAACATCCGGGTCAACGAATGGTTTAAATGAAACGCAGCTGAGCGAACAAGCGGCTGCGCTTAGACGTACAGCGGGCTTAGAGTCGCGTTCGGTAGCGCTAGAAAAGCTGCTGAAAAAGCATAGTGGAACCAAGCAGATAGTATTACTCCAGGACTTTCCTGACCCCGATGCGCTCTCATCGGCGTGGGCTTATCGATTAATGGCGAGTGCTTACAATATTCAGTGCGATATTTACTATTCAGGAACACTCAGTCACCAGGAAAATATTGCTCTGGTTAAGCTCACTAACCTGCCGGCCAAACGGTGGACTGCTCAAGGGCAAGATGCCCCTGATATTTCTCAGTATCAAGGATATGTACTCGTTGATACGCAAGGGACAACGAGTCATTTGACGCAAAAAGTCCAGGAGGCAAATATTCCGCTCATTTTAGTGGTCGATCATCATGCTCCGCAGGGCCCGCTTGAGGCTGAAATGATCGATATTCGACCCGACATTCATGCGACGGCCACCATTATGGTTGAGTACTTGCAAGCTGGACTGATTCAGCTGGATCGCAGTAATAGCAGTCATGTTAAATGCGCTACAGCGCTCATGCATGGGCTGCGATCTGACACGAGTCAGCTGATGCAGGCGACCGAACCTGATTTTTTAGCGGCGGCGTATCTTAGCCAGTACTATGACGCGCCGCTGTTGAGTGCTGTTTTGCAGGCTTCTCGGTCGCGCCGGGTAATGGATGTAATTGAGCGATCGCTCCGCAACCGAACCTTGCAAAACAGCGTTTCCGTAGCCGGTGTCGGCTATCTACGATACGAAGACAGAGACGCCATTCCTCAGGCTGCCGATTTCTTAATTACCGAAGAAAACGTACACACTGCTGTGGTTTACGGCATTGTGCATGACGAAGACGAAGAAAAAGAGCTAGTCGTGGGTTCGCTACGTACCAACAAAATCACACTAGATCCAGACGAGTTTATTAAAGAAGCCTTTGGTAAAGACAGCCAGGGCCGGTTCTTTGGCGGCGGCAGATCGATGGCTGGCGGATTCGAAGTTCCAGTGGGCTTCCTCTCTGGCTACTACGAAAATAGCGACTACAACCGCCAAAAGTGGGAGGTGTTCGATAAGCAAATTAAGCAAAAGCTCCAGCGCTTGGTCAATCCAGAAAATGGCGTACTCAACACCGATTAATCCAGAAAATAGGACAGTCGCGGTAGCCTCATACGCGATTAACCGATACAGGTTTATGCTAAAAAATAGCGACAGTAAACATCGACAGTAAACATTAGGAGCCCAAACAGATGACGACATGCGAATACAGACCAGGGTTGGAAGGCATTCCGGTCACGCAGTCGAGCATCAGCTATGTAGATGGCCACACCGGTGTTTTAGAGTATCGCGGCATTCGGATTGAGGAAATCGCTCAAAACAGTAGCTTTTTAGAAACAGCATATTTGCTGATATGGGGCGGACTGCCCAACCAGCAACAGTTGCAAGAATTTGAGCACGAGGTCCAGTACCATCGCCGACTCAAGTATCGCATCCGTGACATGATGAAATGCTTTCCTGAGAGCGGTCATCCGATGGATGCGCTTCAGGCCTGTGCGGCAGCTCTAGGACTGTTTCATTCGCGTCGTGAACTCGAAGACCCCGCCTATGTGCAAAATGCGGTGGTCAGACTGCTCGCGAAAATACCCACTATGGTCGCGGCATTTAAAATGATGCGAAAAGGAAATGACCCCGTACAGCCCCGAGACGACTTGGGTTACGCGGCTAATTTTCTCTATATGCTCAATGAGCGAGAGCCCGATCCGTTGGCTGCTCGCATTTTCGATATCTGCCTGATTCTGCACGCGGAGCACACCATCAATGCTTCTACCTTTTCAGCGATGGTGACTGCTTCTACCCTGACCGATCCGTATGCGGTGATTGCCTCTGCTGTGGGTACGTTGGCAGGGCCATTGCACGGCGGAGCTAACGAAGAAGTTATCACCATGCTGCGGAATATTGGCTCGATAGAAAATGTGCGGCCCTATGTGGAGAAGTGCATTGCAAACCGAGAGAGGATTATGGGCTTTGGACACCGAGTCTACAAAGTTAAAGATCCTCGGGCGGCAATTTTACAGGGGCTCGTTGAGCAGCTTTTTGACAAGGTAGGCCATGATGCTTCTTACGACATTGCGCTGGAGCTAGAGTTGGTGGTCGAAGAAAAGTTAGGTCATAAAGGCATTTATCCGAATGTAGACTTTTATTCGGGGTTGGTATACCGAAAGCTAGGGATTCCGACCGATTTATTTACGCCTATTTTTGCGATCGCCCGAGTCGCAGGCTGGCTGGCCCACTGGAAAGAGCAAATTGGTAAAAATAGAATTTTTCGGCCCACTCAAATCTATGAAGGGCCTCACACACAGCAATACATACCTTTGGAAAAGCGGTTACAAATGTGGGAAAAATAGGCCTTCAAAAAATCCGTATGACGCCTACCTAAAACTACCCAACGCCTTTCCCCTAGGTAACTCAAAGCAGCAAAAAGATAATTTTTGACAGTGCCACTACAGAGGTGATGGGCGCTACCCCCCTTGGCAATACGCAAAACTCACAGGAATATAGCTTCAGTGACGATTTTCAGGAACTCCAGCCCCCCCGGCATTTTGCCGAGGGGGTTTTTATTTTAAAAGCGGTTTTGCTAATCAGCGCCTAAAGCAATTCCTATGGGCAATCTCCATTGCAATCTGCTGGAATGAGAATACAGCGGTTGATTAAGCGCTAGAATCTGTTAAAGAAATTACTTGCGCGACCTAAAAGCATGAATCCAGGCATTGACCTTCAAGGGAGTTTTGTCCGGGCCCTGATCGATCTCGGCCTGCCTTCGGGGGTAGCCAAGACTGTTTGGCTACCACTGCCCATGTTGCTGATGCTCGTTGTAGCAACGGTGAGCATCTTTATTTGCGTATGGCTAGAACGCAAAATTTCGGCGGGCGCTCAGCAGCGAATAGGCCCCGAATATGTTGGGCCAATTGGCGCTCTCCAGGCCGTTGCCGACGGTGTGAAATTAATTTTCAAAGCTGACATTACACCGGCTAAGTCAGATCCATGGCTATTTGCGATTGGCCCTGCAATCGTCGTTATCCCGGTTTTTCTGTCTTTTCTCATCGTTCCTTTTGGCCAAAACCTGGTCATTACTGATTTAGGCATCGGCATTTTTCTATGGATTGCCCTTTCTAGCATTGCGCCCATCGGATTTTTGATGGCGGGGTATTCCTCAAATAACAAATACTCTCTATTAGGGGGGCTTAGGGCGGCTGCTCAATCCATCAGCTACGAGATTCCGCTGGCCCTCTCAGTGCTAGCCGTCGTATTGATGACCAACGGCCTGAGTACTATTGACATCGTCAATCAGCAGTCTGGCTACGGCTTTTTGGGTTGGAACATTTGGCGGCAACCAGTTGGTTTCGTTATTTTTTGGATTTCAGCCCTAGCCGAATGTGAGCGCCTTCCCTTTGACCTGCCTGAAGCTGAAGAAGAACTCGTTGCAGGCTATCAAACCGAATACACCGGAATGAAGTTTGGCCTGTTTTATGTTGGCTCTTACGTAAACCTGATGCTCTCTGCCCTGATTGTCTCGGTTCTTTACCTAGGGGGGTGGAGCTTTCCAATTCCAGTGGAAACCATTACTGGCTTGTTAGGCGTGAGTGAGAGTGCCCCAGTCGTTCAGCTACTTTCGGCTTCGCTGGGCATCGTGATGACGCTGATTAAAGCGTACTTGCTGGTATTTTTAACCATTTTGTTGCGGTGGACCGTGCCCCGCGTTCGCATCGATCAGCTTTTGGATTTGGGTTGGAAGTTTCTACTGCCTGTTTCATTAGTTAACCTGTTACTGACTGCTGGTCTTAAGCTCACTTTCCCGTTTGCTTTTGGTGGCTAGGCCTGTTCTCAAAGTCTTTTTCGTTGTACCCTCTCTACCGCTATGCTGAATTTTCTTAAACAAGTCGGTGACTACGCCAAAGAAACCGCTCAAGCAGCAAAATTTATTGGTCAGGGTCTTTCCGTCACCTTTGACCATATGAAGCGTAGGCCGGTCACCGTTCAATATCCTTACGAAAAGTTGATTCCTTCAGAGCGCTATCGCGGTCGTATTCACTTTGAATTTGACAAGTGCATTTCTTGCGAGGTGTGCGTTCGGGTATGTCCGATTAATTTGCCGGTAGTGGACTGGGAATTTAACCGGGAAACCAAGAAAAAAACGCTTAACCACTACAGTATTGACTTTGGCGTTTGCATCTTTTGCGGTAACTGCGTCGAATACTGCCCGACTAACTGCCTGTCTATGACAGAGGAATATGAGCTCGCTTCCTATGATCGTCATAATCTTAACTATGACAATGTGGCCCTAGGCCGTTTGCCCTATAAGGTGACAAATGATCCGATGGTGACGCCGATGCGTGAGTTTGGCTACCTGCCTAAAGGCGTGATGGACCCGCATGATTTACCAGCGGGGACTCAACGAGCCGGCCGCCTACCCAAAGATATTTTGGCTGAGCTAGAGACCCAGAAGGCAAAAGAAGATGCCAAAAAAGCATCGGTTGAAGCTGCTGAATAGTTTGATGTGCTGTGATCGCGATGATGCTGCTATCACGATGCCGCGATCGCAAAGAGCAGATAGTAAAGAGCTACTGAAGGCTACTTAAAGAACTCACAAGGAGAAAATCGTTTTGAACTTGGCAGAAGGTGTACAGTTCGTTTCATTAGTCATTCTGGGTGGTCTAATGATCTTTTCGGCCTTGGGGGTCGTTTTACTGTCCAATATTGTGTATTCAGCTTTTTTGCTGGCGCTAACGTTTATTAGTGTTTCTGGACTCTATATTCTGCTGAACGCTGGTTTTGTGGCGGCTGCGCAGGTATTGGTATATGTGGGCGCAGTTAACGTGCTCATCCTCTTCGGAATTATGCTAGTAAACAAAGTGGAAGTATTTTCCGAGGTGAAAAATGCTTGGGTTGGCAAGGCTGCAACAGGTGCGGTTTGTGCGGGCCTTTTTGGACTGATTGGCACTATGGTGACTTCTCATCCTTGGGCTATATCAACTGCCCCTGCTGCTGGAGATAAGGCGATTGAAGTCATTGGTCAGCACTTCTTTAGTGACTTTTTGTTGCCGTTTGAGCTGGCTTCCATTCTGCTTTTGGTCGCGCTAGTGGGCGCTATTGTCTTAGCGCGTCGTGAGTTCCTGCCCGATTTGGTCGCGCCTCAGCAAGAAGCCCTGACTTTGCCAGAACGGCCTCGTGAGTTGGTCGCGGCGGGTGTTCGAGACGAAGACTAGCCTGATAAAGCTACCTTGCAAATCCTGACTACAGACTTGACTTATCTCTGAATTTTTTTTATGCAACTTGAGTACTTTTTACTGCTAGCCGCTGCCTTATTCTCTATCGGCGTCTACGGCTTGGTCACTAGCCGCAATGTGATTCGGGTACTGATGTCTATTGAGCTGATGCTCAATGCGGTCAATATCAATTTGATGGCTTTTTCTAACTATTTAGATCCTGGCGCCATTAAGGGGCAGGTATTTGCGGTATTCGTCATTACTATTGCTGCTGCAGAGGCTGCCGTCGGTCTAGCCATTGTGCTTTCTATTTACCGCAACCGCGATACGGTGGATATGGAACAGTTCAACCTGCTGAAGTGGTAAAGATAACGCTGGCAGTAGAGCCTAACCGATAACGAAAGGAGCTACGGCGTGGAGCTAAAGCAAGTCATTATTGTGTATAGGGCGGGGAGTAAGGTTAGCAAAAATTGTGCAGATAAGTGCGCTCGTCAGCTGGAGGCATTGGGCGCAAAGGTCATGATGGGTCCAAACGGGGTTGAAGATAATCCCTATCCTGTTTTTTTAGAATCAACAGCGACCCCAATTGACCTGGCAGTGGTGTTAGGCGGAGATGGCACGGCATTGTCAGCGGCGCGACACCTCGCTGCCGACGATATTCCCATACTGGCGGTTAATGTGGGAGGGCACTTGGGCTTTTTAGCCGAATCTTCAGATGAGATTGATGAATTTGAGCAGGTGTGGGCGCGATTGCTGGGCGATCGCTTTGCTGTGCAACAGCGTATGATGCTCGAAGCTCGGGCGCATAAAGGCGCCTCAGGTAATATAGAACCGGTGAGCGATCGCTACTTTGCCCTGAACGAAATGTGCGTAAAGCCCGCCTCGCCTAACCGCATGATCACCTCCATTTTGGAAATAGAAATTGACGGTGAAGTAGTCGATCAATATCAGGGCGATGGCCTGCTCATCAGCACACCTACTGGATCTACCGGCTATACCGTTTCAGCCAACGGCCCGATTGTCCATCCAGGCATGCATGCCATCATCGTGACGCCCATTTGCCCCATGAGCCTATCGAGCCGTCCGGTGGTGCTGCCCCCTGGGAGTACAGTGAGCGTATGGCCGCTTAAAGATACTGAAGGCAACACAAAGCTATGGACAGACGGCGTATTGGGCACTGCGATATGGCCTGGTCAACGCGTTGATATTCGCACGGCCCGCCATCCGGCTAAGTTCATCATCCTCAGAGAAGATCACTCTTATTACCGGACGCTGCGTAACAAGTTGCAGTGGGCAGGCGCCAGAATTAATTACAGAAACGATCATCGCCAGGCCCTATAATCTCCGTAACCCCCATAACCCCCCATAACCATAGCTAGCTTCCCACCGTCCAAGGCAAGCGCACCACCATTTGATTGCGGCCTCGGCGCTTCGCTTCGTACAACCCTAGGTCAGCGGTATCTACCAATGTACTCATGGAGATGTCGGGTTGGGGAATAATCGTGGTCACGCCTAAGCTGATGGTGACAAATGGCGACACCTGTGAAGATTTGTGCTCCATTTGTAGGGCGCGGACATTTTCAGCGGCATCCTTAGCGACCTGTTGGGCGCCTTCTGAAGAGGTATTGGGCAGTAAAATTACAAATTCTTCACCGCCGTAGCGGGCGGCCAAATCGTCGGGTCGGCGTACGGCGTTGCCAATAGCATGTGAGACCTGACGGAGACACTCATCACCTTGAGGATGGCCGTAGGTGTCGTTGTAACACTTGAAGTAGTCAACGTCGCAAATTATCAATGAAAGAGGAGTGTGCGATCGCAGTGATCGCTGCCATTCTTGCGCTAAATGCTCTTGAAATGTTCGGCGGTTAGCAAGCTGTGTGAGTTCATCGACCTGTGAAAGGGTTTGCAGCCGATTGATCTTTTGCAAGCGTGTAATGACAGGCGCAGCCCACAGTGCCAAACTCACCGGCACAACCGGTAGCCATAAGCCTAAGAACATCAGCACCATATGACTGACGCCAATTATTCCGATTAAAGCCCCACTGAGCAGCTTGACTCGATGAAAATCATTGCGACCCAGCCGATAAAGCACAATGCCAACGGTCGCCGCGCTAGCAATTAATATGATTTCGACAAACTCTGACCAGGTTTGAATGAGCGATCTTTGGCCAAACGCTGCGCTGATTATTTGACTCGTTAGACTCGCGTGAATTTCAATGCCATGGCTAGGCAGTAGGCCAATCACACCCGGTCGATTGCTGTAAGGGGTGAAAAAAACATCCGCATTGCCCGACTGCATACTGCCAATCATCACGATTTTGTCGCGTAGTGCGCCAGAGGGCAGTGAATTCGTTAAAACATCTTGCGCACTAAACGTTTCAAACGACAGGTTGGCACGCCAATTCATAATCAGCTGATAGCCGCCTGCATCAGCGCGGTGATAGCCACCCGCATTGTTTTCGAAAGGAGGGAGCTTGGCTTGCCCCAACTCTAACGTCTCAGCCTCAGGATTGGGTTCAATGTCGTGACTTCTTAAATACTCTAGCGCCACTCTAAAGGAAAGACTCTCAAGAATGCGATCGCCCGCTGCACTCGGAAACAAAAAACCCCGGCGTATGCGGCCATCAATATCAACAATCAAATCGCTTGCAGCCACCTGATTTTTTTTCTCCAGCACCGAGTTACCAGCGACTGCCTCAAGCGCTGGATCATCTACCACCTTGGCAATGCCAATGAGATTAGGTGTCTCGTCAAAAATTTTTTGAAGTCTTTCGTAGCCTTCATCACGAGGGACATTACGAAAAAAATCCATTCCTATGACAGTAGGCCTTTGCAATTTGACCGCTTCAATCAAATCAGCCATCATGGTATCTGAGACATCCGCCTGTCCATAGCGCATAATATCTGTCTCAGTAATGCCGATAATCACGACGCGCTCATCTGGCAGCTCAGCGAGCCGATGATTCATCATCCAGTCAAAAGCATGCAGCTCCCATACCTGAAAAGCACCCAGCCCTCGGAGCATAACCATTCCGCCAGTCGCGATAATTCCTAGCAGTGGTGCCACATATTTTTGATCGATCAATTGCCGCCGCCAGCGTTTAATGAAATAGGTCCATTCCCCAGCAGGCGACTTATGAGGCTGGTCTACCACGTAAAATTTATCCCTCTACTGGCCCCCGTAGCTTCCGTGACTCAGCTACAAAAGAGGTAAGTCCTCCCTTTAGTAAACCCACTCCATTCATCAGCTCAACTCACCTAATGGTTACCCGGCATTCCACTAAAAATCCCTCACCTGCCAATAATCGGAGATGAGGGATACTAAGAGGCAATGTCTTCAGATGAGTTCAAAAAGCACCTGAAAAGCGCCCGAAAAGCACTAAGACGCGTCTGCGGTTGCCAAATAAAGCTCCAAAGGCACATCAGTGTTCGCTTGATCCAACAGATTACGGATCTCTAGCAGCGTACTCATTTGGGCCTCGGCGCGATAGGAGCTAATCAATGTATTAAGCGCATCGTACCAAATTCCTCTTTCAGCATAGGCATCGGCCTGTTCTACAGGGGGCATTGTATTGACGTCTGCCAACCCGCTTTCGGGTATCCGTTCTACAAAGCTTCGCGCATGTACCTTCTCATCTGTACCTTCACAGTTCAAAAAGACGGTCCAGCGATAGCGCACGCCGGTTTCTAAAGCCGCCGACTCAGGTAGGGGCATTTCCACTAAACCCTCTTGGGCGCTGAGCTGCTGACGATAAACTGGCGTCGCTTTAGTAGGGTGAGAGAGCACAAATTCCATGTCTGCTGGCTGTTCGCTCTCTAAATACCAGGAAAGGGTCGGTTGAGACTGGGTGGTGAGTCCTTCAGCGTCATCGGGTACTAGTAATGTAATCCTCGGATCAGACAGTTGAGAATCAATTCCACAGCCTGAAGCTGAAGATCCTCGGCGACCGCCCGATAGCGTGCTGGAGGCGCTGCCGCGATCAGGATTGGGTGTCCAGCGAACCTGCGCCTGGGCTGTAGACCCAATTTGTACACCTGCTGACTGATGAAGCGTTGCCGGTATGTACGTGCTTGACCAGGCTACAAGTGATACGAATGCGCCCAGAAGATAATGCTGACTCATTGTGAAGGTCCTATGGTTGTGATGAATGACTAGCCACCTTGAAAGGCTATTTTTCTCCGGTATAAATTTATACTTCACATGGATTTGGAATCCGTGCTGTTTTGAAATAAATCTTCTGTGAGGACAAGCAATTAATAGGTAAAAGTTCTATTAAGCAGATCGGTGCGGTGTTAGATTCCAATTGCCGCTGTCAAGGTTGCGATAAGGCCCTGATCATCATACGGCGGCCTTATGTCTACGTATCTACAACATGTATGTCTACAACGGCGAAGATGAGCCGTCCCTTTAGTGCTGAGCTGTTTAGACAACGCTACCGATAGCTGCTATTTCAGTGAAACATCTGCTGCAATAGTTTGAGCTGCGTATTTTTGCCTATTGCCAGGAGATTGTGGTCAACCCTGATAGGGATAATAGGGCTGACCATAAATGGAACAACTAATAGGGCCGACCATCAGTGTGTTCAAACCGGCGGTGACCGTTGGCTGTTGGCATGCAGACCAAATCATGGTCAGGATATTGGACGCGATCGGGTGTTGATCTATCGCCTACTTCTAAATATGTTGCAGGTGCGGTAGAACGATTGATCAAGTGATGGCCATTGGCTTTACCAGCCGCGAAGCCTGCCATATCACCAACGCTTAAGGTGTGCTCACCGTCATCGGTAATGAGCGTTAGCTCACCTTGGGTGACATAAATAAACTCGTCCTGCTGGGAATGCCAGTGTCGAAGGGCAGACTGACTCCCTGGCGCAAGTGTAGTCAAGTTAACGCCAAAATTGTTGAGCTGAGCGGCGTTGCCCACTCGTTGACGCGATCGCCCATAAACAACTTCCCTAAACTCATCCGGATAAGTACTCCCTGTCTCCACAGGGACAGATGCTAGATCAATTTTCACCGTCTTTGCTCCTAAACCCAATTACTTAAACTAAACGACTTGGAATAAAGCCCTCAGAAAAATTACTTAGCAGGCTGCCAGTTTTCTTCCAAAGGAGCTTGTCTAAACGCGGAGAGCGCTTCTGCTCGGCGAGAGAGCGCAGCTAGAGCTGGATAACGACCAGCCGCTATGACATCAGGCATCGCGAACAGCGTAAACTGCCATGCCACACATGCGGTAATGTCCGCCTGCGTTAGCTTGCTTCCTACGAGCCAATCAGATGTCTCAGCAGCAGAGGCCTCTAGTGCGTCATAAGCGGCCGTTAGCTGAGTTAAAACGCGGTCTTTCCAAGGCTGATGCTGCTTATCAACAGGTCTTAGGTCTTTCTCATAAATGAGCTGCACGGTTTTATCACAAGCATGGAGTCCCAGCCCAATCAAACGCAATGCGCTGGCATAATCACTGATCGTTTGCGGCATCAGGGGCTGAGTCTTCGACATGGAATTGCTTCCAGGACTATCTAGCAGATTATCTACAGGACTATCTAGCAGATTATCTAAAGGATTGTCCTGAGTACTGTCTGCAGGATTGTCCTCAGGACTTTCTGCTAACTTGTCTATGTAGCTCAGAATAAGCGTCGAATCCATGAGCACTTCGCCGGTATCACAAACCAGCGTCGGTGCTTTTATGAGTGGATTAATTTCGCTAAACTCGCCCATATTACGAAATACAGAGAGTGGCAAATGTTCAAAAGCAAGATTCAGGGAGTGTAAGGAGATGGCCACTCGTCGAACATAAGGAGAATCAAGCATTCCAACTAGCTGCATAGTCTTACTGGGCTGTGTGATTGACCTTTATAGCCAAGCATATAGATAGCTAGCTTCTCTATTTATTTAGATAAATGAGCACGATTAAATAAATGAGCGCAATTCAATTAAATAAGAGCAATTACATAAGAGCAGTGAAAAATAAAAGTAGCGAAATTGCTTCATCCTTCTAAAACTAAGCAGAAGACCCGCTAGGTAAAAGACTATGTAGGAAGCGCTTGAAAGATTCTTTCGACAATAGCTTTAGTTTTCTCATCTATCGATCTCCAGTCAACCTCACCCGCTTCGTCAAACAGGCTCAAGTCTGCTTCCATAACGCTCGCCTCTGGGCTATCTCCCTCAGTACGACTGTCTAAAGTACGACTGTCTAAGGCGCAAATTTGATAGCACAGTGCCCAAATATCTACGGTTTCATCGGTTTTACCGGCTTTGGTGAGTCTGAGTGTATATATGGGTACCGGTTGAGGCAGCGCAGATATTAAGATTGATACTTGATCGTGCTCCTCTGGCCCTACTCCATGTAGCCTCTTTTGCAAGTCGGTGTATTCTTGTTTTTGCAAGTCTGGTGTCCCTTCAGGCCAAATTAAATCTTCTTCATACTTACCCTGCCAGTCGGTTTTATCCAGCTGTTTGCGAATGTTATCAACGACTCGAATTAATGCAGGCTGCATGAGCTGATCTATTTGAGCCCTGGCTAAGGGTGTGGCAAATTGAGGTTTCATAATCAACCACTTAGCTCCCTAAATTTATTCCATCCTAAACCAAGCCGTGAGCGCAACTGCTAGCCCGTCTGCTGCATCGTCAGGCTTGGGAACTCTCTCTAGCTTTAGCTCCCGAGTAATAGCATCTTGCACATCGGCCTTGTCGGCATTGCCATGACCTGTTACCGATTGCTTAATTTGCGCAGGTGTAAACTCCACAAAAGGAAGATTGCGCTGAGCTAGCACCAGCATTACAACGCCTCGGGCTTGAGCTACCAAAATGATGCTGCCCATTTTGTAAGAAAACAGTTTTTCAATCGAAACCAGATCCGGCTTGTACTCGTCAATCACGCTGTGTAAATCGTCATAGATAGTACAGAGCCGTTTGCCAGTATCGGTGCGAGCAGCCGTTTTTACGACGCCGTAGTCTACTGTGGTCAGGTTGGGTGAGAGCGATCGCATTTCAGCTGGATCATATTCAATCACGCCAAAGCCTAGAATAGCGAGCCCTGGGTCGAGTCCCAAAATACGTTTGGTTGCCATTCTAAGCGTTCTCTATCATTGGATTACCGTACACCTGCTGGCTGTCGCCCATTAGCAGCAAGACTCGGCTCAGCGACACCAAAGGCTTTACTAAAGGTTTTTTCGACCTTAAAACCAGAATCAATAGATTCAAGCGGATCTTTGCGCAGCCGATGGCGTAAGCACAGCGCAATTACTTTTTGAACATCTTCAACTGTGACTTCAGTGCGTCCTTCATAGGCAGCCAAGGCCTTAGCTGCACGGTTGGTTACAATGTCACCTCGCAATCCATCAACATCTAGCTCCGAGCACACTTCAGAGATCTTGACCTGAAACTCACGATCTAAAGAAACAGTACTTAGCCTGTTTTGCGCTTCAACAATCCTGTTCTGTAGCGCCTCTTGCTCAGTCTTACACTTGACAATAAAGTCATCTGGATTTTGATCGAACTCGGTGCGTTGTTCTACGATTTGGACACGCATTTCAGGGTCGCGAACGGTACGGATTTCAGCATGCATCCCAAAACGATCTAGCAGCTGAGGACGAAGTTCGCCTTCCTCTGGGTTGCCGGAACCGATGAGAACAAACTGGGCGGGATGACGAATAGAAATGCCCTCACGTTCTACAGTGTTCCAGCCAGAGGCCGCAGAATCTAGCAGGACATCGACTAGATGGTCGTCTAATAGGTTGACTTCGTCTACATAGAGCAGGCCGCGATTGGCTTTTGCTAGGAGGCCAGGCTCAAAGGCTTTGACCCCTTCTGCAAGCGCTTTTTCAATGTCAATGGTGCCACAAACTCGGTCTTCGGTTGCGCCCAGTGGTAGATCTACCATTGGGACCTTTTTCAAAGTGACCGGAATTTCTCGGTCTTCTCGCTCTGCGATAACGTCGGGATTACTCGGCTCACGGTTGAAAGGGTCGTCAGCAGTAACTTCAATCTCGGGCAGTAGGTCGGCCAGGGCACGGATTGTAGTAGATTTTCCTGTGCCGCGATCGCCCATAATCATCACGCCACCAATTTTAGGGTCAATGACGTTGAGAATCAGTGCTAGTTTCATGTCCTCTTGCCCAATCACCGCAGTGAAGGGAAAAACGGCGCGACGTGCTAGGGGCTTTGCGATACTCACAGGCTTACTAATGTATAGATCTTAAGTGCTTAACCATTGTGCCATAGCTATTACTACAGCTACCTGCAAAGAACCCTAAGAGTATTTTTTCTACTAACTAATCTTTCTTTGGCTGGTCCATCGTTACCCTTTAAAACAAGACAAGCGCTGACTACTGTCAACGCTCAAAGGTCTTGATATGCAAATGTTTTGCCAATCGGAGCGGCGGGATTTGAACCCACGACCCCTACTACCCCAAAGTAGTGCGCTACCAAGCTGCGCTACGCCCCGAAGCGTTTAATTTGCCTATCAAGAATAGCATAACCTTGCATGTACTTATAGGCGAAGAGACAAGGACAAGTCGGCGAAAAGGCAGGCAGCCCTCACCAAACATAACAGGCACAATATCAAAAATGACTTAAAAAATGACTTAAATTGTCCTGAGACTTGTCCTCTTAGCGAGCGGTCACTTTGACCCTTCCACTACGCCTACTTTAGGGAGTTTCGTAGAACAGATAACTGCTCAAAGCCTCTAACTTCAATGATCTAGGATTGTCCTTAGGATAATCCTGAGGAATGTTATTAGGACGTGTTGACGGATTGTCCTTAGGACATGCTATGATTTTATCAGTACAAAAGACTTGAGGGTTTAGGGGGAACGGCTTCCACTGGTAGGTAAAGCCCCCGCTGGCGTACAAATGCCAGAATGACTAAAAGTCCACTGCATTGTCCTGTATAAAGGTTCTTGAAATAGTCCCTTAAAGGACAAAGTGGTGCCAGTGCCAACCTCAGCATCACTACCGACGACATCACCAACACCACTACTGCCGACACGACCTCAACTGACTACAAAACCAGTCAAAAACGAATATCAGTCTGACTGCAATCAGCTGATATCTCTTGCTAAGGTCAGCTACATACTGTTTACATACTAACGGATTTAAGAGCCGGCAGAATTTCTGTCAGCTCTTTTTCTTATGTCATTCTTTTTTCTGTCCGTTTTCCTTTTCCTGAGCTCAATCTCAATGTCAATTTCTTGATGTCAATCCTTAGAGACTAGCCAAGCGACTTCACCACCTGATCGACGGCCTACCGAACGAAAAACAAACCCGGCTTCGCGAAAGGTTTGACCATACGCACCGTTCTGAGGAACAGATTGCTTAAGTAAATATTCTATTTCTGAGCTTTTGAGCTCCCACTTGCCTTGCACGGCCTCTTCTAAGAACCGGTAATAGGCTAGCGGATTAACCTGCTCAGCCGGTGGATTAAGGTTAGCTACAATTTCGGCTGTAATTCCCTTGATGAGGTTAACCATATCGCTCGAAATGGTAGCTAGTCCTGAGGATTTTTCGGGAGGGTCTTCTTGAACGGCAGGTGCATTTATCCCGTACATCTCGACGAACTCTGGCGTAGATCCTCCCCCCTTGATAAACCGATGGAGTTCATCTAACATTTCAACATCTGCGGCGTTCACATACGAACGCGCGCCAATGCGTACAGGCTTGATGTTGAGCGCTTCCATCCGCTTGTAAAAGGCACTTCTAGCCAGGTCATCATATCGAGCTGGCAGCTGGTTTACAGGATATCGATCAATTTCACCGCTCATGATAATCCTCTAGACTGTCCTCAGGAAGCTGTATATATATACTATCCCCTGGATTGTCCTATGGACAGCATTTTCTATATAAATTAGTCCATCTGTTCTATTTTAGACAGTTTGCATAGTATCTTAGACGCTTTGATGCTTTGTAGTGAATAGCTGTTATGTTTCCAGTTAAAACAGCTCAAACTCAGTTAAACCAGTACCTTGGCTTTTACAGGCACATTACAGCAAGGTGGAATATCAAGGCGAAATATCAATGTGTACATTGTGCGCATTGATATAAATACAGTTGAGCCGATTTGGAAAATGAGAGTTGAATTGTCATTAAAAAATTGTCATTAAAAAAGCGCCTCCCCGAAGGAAGGCGCTTTTTTAAGAACCCTAGTCAAAACGCTAGGCGTTTGACAAAAGGATTCACATCGCTACGAACCGAACTATGCGTTGGAACTATGCGTTGATAGAAGGTGCAGTCAAAGCAACAGGAGCCGCTTCGCCAGCAGCCAAGTCAAGCGGGAAGTTGTGAGCATTGCGCTCGTGCATCACTTCCATACCCAAGTTGGCACGGTTCATCTGCCCAAGAACCAATCACACGACCCTGAGAATCGATGATCGACTGGTTGAAGTTAAAGCCGTTCAAGTTGAACGCCATCGTCGAAATACCCAACGCTGTGAACCAGATGCCCACAACTGGCCATGCACCCAACAAGAAGTGGAGGCTACGGCTGTTGTTGAAGGAAGCATACTGGAAGATCAAACGACCGAAGTAGCCATGAGCCGCAACGATGTTGTAAGTCTCTTCTTCTTGACCAAACTTGTATCCGTAGTTCTGTGACTCAGTTTCAGTCGTCTCACGAACCAACGAGGAAGTT
>LJZR01000096.1 GCA_001314865.1 Phormidesmis priestleyi Ana
ATTGCCGAAACTAATTTATTAAGAGCCGATCCATCTGCTTATGCTGAAAAGCTAATCGCTCTCCGTCCCTATTATGAACAAAACTTGGTGAAAGTCCCAGGTCATCCCATTGTAGAAGTTGTAGAAGGTGTTGCGGCATTGGATGAAGCGATCTCAGTCCTCCAATCTACCAGGCCACTTTTCCCCTTGTTAGCTTCCAACGGTATGGCTCAAGGCGCGAACGATCATGCGGCAGATCTTGGAGATAAAGGATTAACTGGTCACTATGGTTCTGATGGCAGCGACCCTTTTACCCGAATTAATCGCTATGGTAGTTGGGATCTCGCCGTAGGCGATATAGCCGGAGAAAATATTAGCTATGGCCATGCGCCCCTTGCCGAATGGCACATCATTCAGCTCCTAGTTGATGACAATGTCCCTAATCGAGGACACCGCCAGACGCTGCTTAATTCCAAGTATCAAAGAATCGGCTCCGATTGCGAAGCCCATCGCGAATTTCGTATCGTCTGCGTGATGACCTACGCTAGCGACTATCGCGAAGGCCATTTGTGATCTAGATATAAAACCTACGGCGAAGCAAATCTTAAAAATAGCGCAAACCGCTTTTCAGGGTAGTGGCTTTTACCTCATATAGGTAGCGCTATAGAACCCATTTGAGATCTGCCTCTGTAGCCGATTTAACTTCGGTTGATAGAAATAGTTTCGCTGAACAGGCTTTGCTACTGAGCCAACGAGTGACGGCTTTATGCAAAAGAAATCATCATAGGAAAAGATGTCAAATCAAATGGGTTTTATAAGACCATTCCCGTTCTTGTGTCATTAATAGACCTTTGGGAAATATTTGCCAAAATAGCTGAAACGCCTATATATCATTCAGCGACTCTGCGGCGAAAGCGTTAACATTGGGGGCTCTGGGTAGGCTGCTATTGATGTCACGCTAGCGCGTGAGACTAATACTGTGCAACATCCCAGAAACAGCTATTGAGCCAAGATTATTTACTAGTCTTTGGCTGGTTTGCAGAATTACCTGCGGATTCTATATCTTTTTGTAATTTTCTTCTTTTTCTTATCTCTTCTTCTTCGTAGCTATGGCTTATATTGTCAAACGTCATATCTGCCATCGCCTGTCTATCATCCTTCACGCTACCAATCAAATCTTGACTTCTCTCCTTCAGTTCGAGAATTATGCCGAGGGTTTCAAACAACTTTTCTGCAGGCGTTTCAGCGTCCTTTAAAACGATGCCTGCTAGTACTAAAACACTCAAGGAAACTACGCTCGTAATCTTTGTGGCACCGTCTTTGACACTATCGAAAAATCCCTTAGCACTGCCAATTAAATCGTCAGCGGCTTGCTGCATAGCACTAGCCTGAGAATCTAGTTTTTTTTTGAGTCCATTACTCCATCGAGTTTATCTAGGAGCACTTCTATTCTCGACTCGACCCCAGCTAGCTCCGATTTTTCCTGCTGAACGTCGCCTTGCGCAGAGCTTAACTCAGAAGCAGAAAAATTAATTTCGGCTCTTGACAGGTCATCTATAGCAGTATCTCGCTGAGATATTTCCTTACTTACCTGATCTTTTTTGCCTTGTAGCTCCGAACCAATGCTCTCTAGCTCTTCTTTAACGTTATCAATTTCAGCTTTCTTTTTACTTATAGCTTCATCAATAGCTTCGTTAACTTTCGCTAATGCTTCACCACCTAAGTTGCTCAGACTGACCGTAAGCTTTTCTCGCTCGCTTTCCAACCCCGTAATATCCTTCTCAATATCTTCTATTTTTTCACAGTGCTTATCTATCTTCTCTTCCACATCATCAATATCGCTCATCAATGAGTCAATTGAGTCATTCTGGCTGCCGCAGTCCATTTTTAGAGTCCTTACATAACTTGTGTTGATAGGAAAAAGTTTGATTGGCGGGCTATTTATATCTCAAGGCTTTTCCTTTCCTGGTCAATCTGTTCTTGAATCCCCTGCCTAATCTCTGTGTCGTTGTCATCTGTATTTTTTAAGATGTCTATGAGGCTGGCTATGCGTTTTTTAACGCTGGCAATTTCTTCTAAACTTCTCAAAGTGCGAGTAGGCGAACCTCTGAATGTGACATCAAACAAAGTACTTACTTGTGATCGCATAGACTCAGCGACTTCGCTATCAGGCATAGGGCTTTTGAGTACTTCTGACACTTCTAAGTTGGTTTCTTTGAAGTTAGTAGTATCGACTCTTTGCGCTCTATCCCATCCCGGCACGTAGTAGAATCCTTGCCCTGCCGAGAAAATACCAGAAACTTTTGTTTCTCCTTCAGACAGGCACATCGCACGACCTAAGTACTCTCGGTCGTCTGGAGATGGCAAACGATGCATCAGCTTCAAGTTAGTGGCATCAACAATTGACCGTGACAGAGCAGCTGGTGATTGATCCACAACAATCACGCCCTCCCCGGCTGATCGCATCTCTCTCATGATTTGAGCGAATTTATCGATCACTTTTACCTGTGAACTAGATCCCCCCGACGAATCCTCGTTTTGTCCTAGTATATTGTGTGCTTCTTCTACTAAAATAACATGACGCAAGTTCAAATCTGTAGCTCTTTCTTCCGTGTCTTCACCTGCTAAAAATTTTCCAACCCTTTCGGTTCGAACATATTCAAATATGAAAGTCAAGATGAAGAGTGAAAACAGTGCTTGTTCCTCTTCGTTCAAGCCGCCTAGCTCAAAGACAATTGGCTTAGTCATAAGCGTTTTGAGTGGTAGCTGAGTCAATGTACGGAACATTTTTGCCACGCCGCTGTTAGAGGTCAGTCGATACAACCTTGTATCTAGAGCGCCTTTTACTCTGTCTCCAATCTGCCTATCCTTTCCATAGTTTTTTTGTGCAAATTCTAGAGCCAGGGTACGTAGTTCTTCCATGCTCGGAAACGCCAATGCTCGCTCAGTTGCCTGCGATTGCCCGCGACTGTAAGCAATATCCCAGCCTTTGTCTTCGTAGGCTTTATCTATAGCCTTCATAATGAATGAGGGCAGCGGATCTTCTACTGGTAACGCACCTATAAAGCAGTCGAACACTCTAGATATATGTTCTTGCACTGGGATATCCTCTATTACCTCAAAAGGGTTCATCCGAAAAGGCGCGATGAGTTCTTGCCCAGGCGTAAATATTAGCAGGTCATCCTTAAAAGACTTCAACTTCTTTAAGTATCTATATTCTGGTGTGATTTTGGGGTCAAACACAATGAAAGGAATTTTGTGCTTCTCCCAAAGCTGATACAAAATATTGAAGGTTGTAGTAGTTTTTCCGCTACCGGAGCCGCCTACAATAAGCATGTGCGTCTTTAACTGCTCAATGTCAAACTCACAAACTTCATCAGTAGGTTGGTTCCGATAGAACGTTCCTAGATCAATAGTCTTGCTTTCTTTGACATACTCATTGCCTGCAGGTTGGCTTTTCGCAGTGGAGAATCTGGATGTGCCCGTGTCGTAGGCAATGCCTGAACAAGGTTGGTTAAGTGGAATCGGGAATCTAAAGAAGGCCGATGCTTCATCTAGTGTTAATAGCCTATGAAGCCTTTTGAGCGTTTGGGGTGCAGAAAAACCGGCAATGTTGTGCAGCGAGGCATCTAGATCCCAAATCCCCCTAAAGCAGGCTTTTTCATTGATATTGTGACTGAGCATCGTTGATTTAGCATAGTCTCTATCATTTACTTCTACAATCCTGGGAATCATTCCGCCTGCTGTTCCACAGGCCGCTAGTATATTAGCAACGTTATGACAGGTATCTTCACAAGGCGAAAATGCTCTAAAGCTGTACAGAAACACGGTGCCTAAATAGTACTGTTTCTTTATGTTTTCATAAACCAGCTTGGCTTTCTGAGTGTTGCTGTCAGGATCTATTTCTTCTTCTCCGATGCCTCTACTAGCTTTTGTCAGTGCTTCAATATAGCGAGAGATAACTTTTTTCTCATAACCTTCTACGACAGTAGGTACAAGCGTTATATCTACGCATACTTCACGCTTATAAGCCTGTAACTGTTCAAATAGAGCAATCATGTCATTGCCCTTATTAACCTGGAAGTCACCGGGCGAATAAAAGAACTTACTGTCCTCTTCGTCTAACCATTGAAGCACTTCTTCTGATTTGATCACTTCGTAACAGCTAGGGCTTGATGATACTGGACTCAACCATTGAGGAATCCATGCATTACAGACTGGAAGTTCTGCAAACCTGTAGAGTTGGGATGTTAGTAAGCTTTTGATATAGGAATGCTGTTTCGTCTGCAGCGCATTTGCAAGTGCACTGTTTACGTTCGTAGAAACTCTGCCGACAAGATATATTGCTGTCGCAGCTCCGCTGCTCTTTTTCTCTGGGCTATACAGTATTTTAAGGCTGTAGCCACAAACAACCGCTCCATTCGAGTTTTCATACTGTGTCTGACTAAAGTAAGCCATTCCCTTAAGTAAGCTTTTTTGTAAGCCCGCAATAAAACCGACCCTTGCAGCCGGTTCCAGATGCTCCATTTTTCGAAATCGCCCGGAAGCGAAATCAGGAATTGCCTGTACCTTAAATACAGTCACTTTTGTGAATTGATAGGTATCAGTAACCTGCGCTGCTTGCTTGCTAGGTGCAGAACCTTTCCAATAGCTAACGCTGGACATAGTTATGAGTCTGAAAGAACAGTTGAGTAATCTTTCAACCTGAAAATAGGAAAGATTACTCTTAAATGGTTTTAGATAGCAAGATGAGGGTCTAATCTTGCCAACAGTGAGAAAACAAACTGATGGATATCAAAAGTCATCAAAGATAGACTTGCTGCTAGAGATGGCGGCGGCTGCGTCGTTGTTCTCAACGGTGTCTTGAACGACGGCACCTTTCTCAATTAGATGCTTGTTCACCAACGCTGCTACCGAACGAACCATGACTGTGTGAAAGACTCGCAAGTCATCTAGCTTAAAGCTTCTGGACAATCTATGATCTGTTAATTCCTCTTTATCCCGGATTATTTCATTATGGTCAGCTTCCCAGCGGGTAAGTTTCTGCTCATATGTACTGATCATATCCCCGTATCTTCTATTCGCCCTCTGCACATTTTCGTTCGACTGTAGGAATAGAAAAATAGTTCCTCCTAATACGAGTAATCCAATAATTTTCATAAATACGCTCCCCAATAACCACGGGGCGGCAAAAATGGCTACAATAGCGAGCATTACATTTGGAATAAGGGGTTCAGCATTCGGTTTTTGAGGTTGAGAAGGCTTAGGTGGTATCTCTATCTTTTGAGGTTGTACGATCAGCATCATTTGAACATCAGCCCAGTTAGAATCGCCAAAGTAATCAATCCCGGCAATGAACTGCATATCCGTATATGGAGAACCCTTTAATGTTGCAACAACCCTAGCTCTTAAGTCGTTATCAACTCTAGCTCTTCTTCCCTGTAGTCCTTCTATAATCCAGCAGGCGTTTTCTGCAAAAAACATCTCAATCGGTGTTCTTTCTTTTCCCAAATTATATTTTAGACAATCGTGAAGTTGTGCAGTGGTAAACTTTTCTCCTTTTGTGTCGATGCATGTATTCATTTCCCACACGACCCAGTCACTTATCAATCTAGGAGGCTCAGCTGGCTCTAGTCGTCTTATTTTGCTTGTGTTTTCTACTATTTGATCCGCAATCTCTTTATTCAGAGGTATGATGGGATCATCAATTGATTGAGTCATTTTTGTTTTTTCTAGGAAGTTTATATACTTAAAACTCCCTAAAAAAATCTCTGACTAACTAACAGCTTGCTGTTTTTTTAAATCATAGATGTTATGGGGGATCGTGAGGCGTGGCTCAAACTAGGGTTACACTTCCGCTGAAATCAGGTAGGCTGAATGGCTGCCCCTTCCTAATCGCCATCGCTAACGTGAGCCCTAGCCTATCCTCCTCAGTTCCCGAAGACACCCGCATTCAGTTGCTGTCGCACCCACAGCCAATTAGCCACCTAGCCAAGAACCAGCCCCAAGTTCATTTACCGACAAGGCAATACAACTCAGAGATTGCGCCATGAGTTCCTTTCGCCCACCCCATAGCACCATCGGGGGTAAAGACAACCGCCTCTTCTTCTGACGACAGTTCAGTGCAGCGCTTTCCTGACGCCTTGATCGTCTTTTGTAGGCGTTCGTTGACAATCACGCAGTAGGTCGTGGGCCGAGAGGAAACATACACCGAGAATGCGATGGCGAAGCCTCTCTCCTAGAGAATCGCTATCAAGGCAACAGGCAGCATTATCGGAAGGATTCGCCGCCATCGAATACCCATTAGAATTCTCCTTTGAAAGACTCTGACCATAGGTCGGCTCCGGCTTTGGGTAGCGGCACCGGCAGGGAATCTCGCTTACACCAGTCATTGCCAGGTAGCAGGCGAGCGAAGTAGAACCCTTGCTCCTCCTTACAGCAGACATAGAGGCCATCGCCACCTGCCAACACATCAACCGGCTCTGCCTGCATGAACGCATCCCGCACTCTGTATAGCAGTGTCGTTGC
>LJZR01000010.1 GCA_001314865.1 Phormidesmis priestleyi Ana
GTTAGCCTCAAACGAAAGATTCGGGTTGTCTATTTGGTCAATCGCAAGCATCCTGAACGACTCTGCTATGCCCTACTGTTTTCAACCGATATTGAGTTAGATCCCATTCAACTCTACAGGGCATACCGCGCTAGGTTCCAAATCGAATTTATTTTTAGGGATGCAAAGCAGTTCACCGGCTTGACCGACTGCCAAGCGCGCGATGCGCAGAAGCTCGACTTTCATTTCAATGCCTCGTTGACAGCCTTGAATATGGCTAAATGGGAGCAGTATCAGCAGCGAAATATTGAGGAGCCATTTGTTTTTTCCATGGCCTCCTATAAACGCCGTAAACTCAATCAGCACCTGCTTGAGCGCTTTATTCACAACTTAGATTTAGACGAGACTTTGATTAAAATGCATCCCAACTATCAGACCCTTTGTGATTACGGTCTCCTAGTCTCCTAATTGTGTCCGGAGTATTGATAAGTAGCTCAGCATAATCAAACCTATGAGGGCAACAGAATTACTGCATTGCCCCCCTGCCCCCCAAGTTTGGGAGGTTCTGAATCCGGCCTCCCCCAAACTTGGGGGATTGAGGGGGCGTCACAAGTCAGTTAAACAGTCTGTGAGTGTTTTGCAATTGTTTTTGATTGACTACTCAAATAGTTTTTATTAAACCGACGTTCCAACAAAGTGCAAGAGACTCAGATCACCCTTCCAGAAAGCTGTTGAACGTCTTGCCTCAGAGCCCCAAACTTGGGGACGGGGGCGCACAGCAAGATGATAGATGTCCCACTTTTAACAACACTGACCTCCTTAAGCTCCAATTTTGGCATTTTAAATCGATCGCCCTCCGGGCGGGCTTCGCCAACTCGCTACGCGAGAAGAAAGAAAGAGAGAGAAAGAGACAATAAGGAAGCAAGAAAGAAAGAAACAAGAAGGGTAAAGAAAAGAAGGGCCAAGGGCACAAGGGCAAGAGCGCCAAGGGCTACACAAGAGGTCACGAGAAAACGCACACTACTCGAAAACCAACAACGAGGTGCCGAAGATCGCGCGCGAGCCTGCCGCGATAGGCCGAGCGGCAGCTGCCGGGATAGTTGCTCCAAGAACCGCCCCGCAGCAGCCTGTTAGCACCCTCATTAGCAGATAACCACGCACTGCCATCAGTGGGCGCACCCGCATAATTATCATGCCAATGATCCTGACACCATTCCCACACATTTCCATGCATGTCATACAGGCCAAACGCATTCGCAGGAAAGCTACCCACTTCTGTTGTTTTCTCTCTATATTCACCTTTTGGACCAGCGCCGTAATTTCCAGAATAAGTTATATCTCCGAGATTCCAACCTGTTCCGCGATAATTCGCTAGATCAGTCGTAATCGTCTCACCAAAATGGAAGGGCGTCGTCGTACCCGCCCGACAGGCATATTCCCACTCTGCTTCACTCGGCAACCGATAGGTCTGCCCCGTACTGCGAGACAGCCGATGACAAAACTCAACGGCCTCATTCCAACTCACCAGCTCTATGGGCTTATTCTCACCTGAGAATTTAGAAGGTGCTGTTGGCAAATCGGCTTTTACTCGCGGCAAAGCCGACACAGCCCGCCACTGCGCCTGAGTCACCAAATACTTCCCCAGCCAAAAAGGCCCAACGCTCACCTCATGCTGAGGCCGCTCATAGTCACGTCCCTCATCTGCTGGCGAACCCATCTGAAAGCGCCCACCCGGCACCCCCACCATCTCTAAAGTAACGCCCTGCCCCAAGTCTACGGGTTGATAAGTTGCCTGCCGCTGCTCACGCCCCGTCACCTTTCCCCGACCATCTACAGACACCACCTCAAAAAAGAATGTAGGCAAAGGGGGCAAAGACGGTGTGCCTGAATTACCTGAGTTGCCTGAATTGCCTGAAGGCGCTACCGCTTGCATCAAGCCCTGCAAACCCTTTATCAACCGATTCATATCTGGATGAAACCGAGGATCGTGACCCACCTGCGTACCATTGCGACGCACCAAAGAATGCAGCGAAGCCGGAAGCTGCTCCCGCGTGGGAATACTCACCCCCTCTAGCAGTACCGGAATCACCGGAATCTGCCGCCTTAATGCCGCCTCCACCTCAATTCGCACAAAGTCATCGGGATCATCCAAGCGGCGGCGGCCATTCGCATCCGTTACCGTCGCCCAGGTTTTGCCCATAATCACCAACAGCACCTGGCACTGCCCCACCGCTTGGTCTAAATGCTCGTAAAAATCAGCCCCCAAGGGAATATCATCCACATCCTTAAACACATGCTCCCGACCAAACTCAGTCACCAGCCGGTCATAAATTCGCCCTGTTTCAGCATTGGTGTCGCTACGACGATAAGAAATAAAAATGGATCTAGACGATGACATCAGGGGCCAGTGAGCAATTAGGGTGAGCAGGCAGTAGGAAATAGCCGAAAAAGCCTTTGCCGGGCGAAGGAAAAAGGCTTCCTACTAAGAAACTACTATATCTTTGGCTGTCTTGAGCTGTCTTGCGCTGTGTTTGGCTTTACTGAATGCCTAATGAGTAGACCAGATGAGTAGACCAGATGAGTAGGCCAGATAAGTAGGTTAGATAAGTAGGTTAGATAAGTAGGTTAGATAAGTAGGTTAGATAAGTAGGTTAGATAAGTAGGTTAGATAAGTAGGTTAGATAAGTAGGGCAGTGTTGTTACAAGTAGGATGCCTACACGTTGCATGCCCCCGTCCCCAACTTTGGGGCTCTGAGGCAAGACGTTCAGCGGCTTCCGGGAGGCGATCTATTACTTTGTTGCGTGCCCCCGTCCCCAACTTTGGGGCTCTGAGGCAAGACGTTCAGCAGCTTCCTGGTAGGCGATTTGAGTATTTTGGATTCGCGATCTCCCCCGAACTCGGGGAAACCCATTATTGGCTCAAGGGATAAATCTTATATTTCTGGAGGGGCGAGTGCAAGCACTGGGTTTAATCATCAGCTCAATAAAACCTACCGACCTACTTACATACACACAGATACATTCAAAAAACTTGCTCCAGACTTCCCTGAACCCTTCACAGGGTTCTCAGATCGCTTTGCAGGGTTCTCAGATCGCTTCACAAGGTTCTCAGATCGCTTCACAAGGTTCTCAGATCGCTTCACAGACTTCCCTAAACCCTTCACAGGGTTCTCAGATCGCTTCGCAGACTTCCCTGAAAGCTGCACAGGGTAGTGCAAACCCTTTACAGGCAAACCAGCAAAGCGAACTGACTTCTGAGGAATAGGCAAATCAATAAAGTACCGCTTTGAGCAGAATCAACAATGCTTTACCTTTTAGAGACAAACACCTGCATTGCCTATCAAAATCGGGATGGCGGGATTCGAACCCACGGCCCCTTCGTCCCGAACGAGTCTGTAAATGTCTAAATTCCTCCATTACAACTGGGAAACTAGTGTGAGAAGCCCCTGAAAATGGCTATTTTGAGCTGACGGGAATACAAACGACTTGTCCAAATACTGAACCAAACTTTATCAGACCTTATTGTCTAGACGCTCATGCTCAATTTCTGCTTCTATTGCCTTCAATCCCTGCTCTAGTTCTTCCTCCGTCGGCAAAACAAGGCGATATTTCGATGCAAATATCTGTTTTCCATCAGCTAAGACGGAGTACTTTGCGATGGCGCAGCCTCTCCTTGCGGAGAATCGCCTCATTCTTCTCCGCACACAAAATCAAACCGATAGTGGGATTATCATCTTCCCGTCGAAACCGCTCCTCATACAGCCGTACATAGGTATCCATCAGGACATTGGCCAGATGGAGCAGCTTGCCGAGATTTAAATCGATCAACACAAAGCATTTCGGCAGGTAGTTGTAGAACACCAAATCCACATAAAAGTGCTCTCCGCCTAGCGTGATGCGACGCTGCCGCGCCACAAACGAAAACCCTTAGTGCGTCCAGCTCAAATCAGGACGCAGTGCGTCGCGAATTGGAAACGCCAAATAAAACCGTCGCATGTATCGCAATTGGAGGAACTCAGCCGTCGCCAGAATTGGGTGCGAATCAACAGCCGCTGCGTTCGCTACAATCTTGCACTCATCAAAGACTGGCTACAATCCAGTGATGAGTTATTATCCTGCGGATAAGTCAATTAGCGAGGCAAGACCTAAACCCGACTAGAAACGTTGTCTTGGTTACAATGAATACACTGAATCTCAGTAGCAACACGGTTTTTAGCTTTCAATACGGAAAAACCGTGCTTTTTGGCTTAAAAGGGACAAGGGATTACAGTTCTTTGATTGCCGATTTGGATATTATGATTGTGCTGTTTTGACTAAAGACAAGGAAGTTTAGTTTCGCTTGCACAAGCGGTTTGATTTACTCATATATGATTAAGGCTTTGGGAAAGAGGACGCTTGCCACGCATCTTTGACAATATTGACCTTCAGCTTCTTGGAACACTGAAGGATACTTTGGATCAGGCAACCCGAGCTGATTTTTGCGTGGGTTATTTTAACTTGCGTGGGTGGCGGCTTATTGATCAAGCGATTGAACAGTTGCCTGATAGCAGCGGTGCGTGCTGCCGATTACTGATTGGTATGCAACGATTACCCAAGGAGGATCTACGACGGAATCTGGCTATTATCAGGGATGATAAGCGGATTGACCAAGGGGAAGCTGTACGACTTAAAAAGCTAATGGCGCAGGAGTTTCGTGAGCAGCTGATGTTAGGCACACCTAGCTCAGCAGATGAGGCTGGCTTACAGCGCCTGAAGGCGCAACTCCGTTCAGGCAAACTCATTGTTAAGCTTCATCTTCGCTATACTTTGCACGCTAAGTTGTATCTGGTGCATCGTGCTGATCACATTACGCCTATTGTGGGATTTTTGGGTAGCAGTAATTTGACGCTCGCAGGATTGCAACACCAGGGTGAGCTAAATGTTGATGTGGTTGAGTGCGACGCCGCTCAAAAACTTCAAAGCTGGTTTGATGGTCGCTGGCGCGATCGCTTTTGCCTAGATATCTCTGAAGAGCTTGCCAACATTATTGAAGAAAGCTGGGCCAGAGATGAGCTAATTAAGCCCTATTACGTTTATCTCAAGATGGCTTATCACCTTTCGCAAGAAGCGCGAGATGGATTGAGCCAGTATCAAGCGCCTCGTGATTTTGGCCTGCTGAAGTTTCAGGAAGCAGCGGTGCAAATTGCCGCCCACCATGTAAATAAACGGGGTGGGGTAATTATTGGAGATGTGGTAGGGCTAGGAAAAACCTTAATCGGGACAGCTGTGGCTCATCTATGTGAGGAAGACTTTGGCGTCAGCACTTTGATTATTTGCCCTAAGAACTTGGTCAAGATGTGGCAGGGCTATGTTGATCGCTTTGGGCTTAGAGGCAAGGTGATGTCGGTGAGCCGAGTTGTTAAAGATTTGCCGGAGGTTCCGGCTCGGTTTCGATTGGTTCTGATTGATGAGAGTCACAACCTACGAAATCGGGAGGGCAAGCGGTATGCGGCTATTCGAGATTATATTGAGCAGAGTGGTAGTCGCTGCATTTTGCTGACGGCGACGCCCTATAACAAGACTTATCTCGATTTATCAGCTCAGCTACGCCTATTCATCTCGGAAGATAAAGATTTGGGAATGAAGCCCGAGGAGCTGATTCGAGAGTTAGGCAATGAGATGGAATTTAGGCGTAAGCATCCTCAAACGCCTGTGCGATCGCTCGCTGCTTTTGAGAAAAGTGAATTTTCAGACGATTGGCAGCAGCTGATGAGTCGGTATATGATTCGGCGTACTCGCAGCTTTATTAAAAATACCTATGCAGAGCAAGACCCAGAGGATGATCGCTACTACTTGGAATTTCCTGATGGCAGCCGTTCTTATTTCCCCTTGCGTCGCCCTAAAACAGTTCAATTTTCTATTGGCAATGCCGACAGCGATCCCTATGCAGGGCTGTATTCAGATCGGGTGGTAGATATTATTAATAAGCTCCACCTGCCGCGATACGGACTGGGTAACTATGAGCTGAGTCGCCATAAGGATCTCCCAACCGCTTCGGAGCAACAGGTTTTAGAAGGGCTTTCTCGGGCTGGGCGGCGGTTAATGGGGTTTTGCCGTACTAACTTATTCAAAAGATTAGAGAGCAGTGGAGAGGCTTTTATTTTGTCTCTGGAACGACAGAAGAAATATATACAAAATTGCGTAACCATATCATCTAACTATGCCTTCTATTATTCAAAACCTCATCCCAGAAAAACAAAACCTGGTAACCGTCGCTGAAAACGATTCAGCGCAGAAAGCTTTGTTGCTCATGATTGAGCACGACTTTAGCCAACTTCCCGTAATCGCTAGTGATCAAACACTCAAAGGCATGATCACTAGCGACTCCATCCTGCGAGCTGTCAGCAATCTAAAGGTCATTCCCGAACGCCTTAAAGTCTCTCACGCGATCACTAAAATAACGCCCTATCGCATGGAAGATGCTCTCTCTGAACTCCTAAAAGGGCTGCAAAGTACCAATGCTATTCCAATCATAGATGGCAAAAACAATATTGAGGCTATTGTTACTAGCTACGATACCGCCGAATACTTCCGCCGCCGAGCTGAAGACCTTATGCTCGCCGAAGATATTGAGCTTAACCTGCGAGACTTTATCAAACCATCCAACGCCAGCGACACAAGTAATGCAGACGACGACAAAATTAGCCAGCTCATTGAAGCCATCACGCCCTCCAATAACGACCTGAAAGCCAAATTCAAGAGCGCCCTGCTTAGCTACATAGCCAAGACTACCGGGAATAAACCCAAGCTCGATCATGAAAATTTTGACTCAGTATTTGAGCAGTACCTTGCTCGACCCGTCGTTCAAAGGACATTCGATGACCTCACCCTCTATGAGTTGACCCAAATTTTCAAGAAACTTTGGTCTCAATATCAATCTGGATTTAACGATCTGGAATGGGATGCTATTGAGCCACTTTTAGACGGTATACGTGAAACCAGGAATGCGATCGCGCACTTTCGCGAAGTCAGCCCACAGCAGCGCAAACAGCTACAATACTGCGTCAGCCTTTTAAACAACCACAAACCATCGTTTGAACTACCTGAGGCTGAATTGATAACGATTGAGGCCACGAATAGTTTATCAGCTTCTGAAACTCTCTTACCTGAAGCACACAGCTTTAGCCCACTCGAAGAAGAAGTTGAAGCTAATGATAGCCGCTACGCCCCACTTGCCATTTGGCTACAGACTCAAGAAGCCGATAGGATAACCTGTACCTTCAAAGAAATTGAAGCCATCATTCAAGACGATCTGCCTCCCTCCGCCCGCCAGTATCGTACTTGGTGGGCCAACAATACGGTAGGCAATACCCAATCAACCCAATGGCTAGATGTAGATTGGCGAGTCTCTAGTGTCAACATGGCTATTGAGAGAATTGTCTTTTCTAGAATGGGAGAGAGACAGAGCGCCTACATCGACTTTTTTGGTCAGCTTCAGGACAACCTCAAATCTATCCAAGACCTATCCATAACACCTCAGAACAGCCCACAAGGCAAATCTTGGCTAGTGTTCGTGATCAAACGTACAGATCAAGCCTCTATTAAACTACCTGACGTCGTTTTCTCATTCGCTCGTCGGTCTCGGTTTCGTATCGAAATTTATATTAGTGAAAGAGAAGAAGGAAAAACAAAACAAATATTTGATCGGCTACAGGCTCAACAGGAAGCCATTGAAACCGAATTTGGCGCAGCCCTAAGCTGGGAAAGACTCGACCACCGGCACGCCTCCCGCATCGCCTGCTATCGGCCAGACTCTTCCATTACCGACAGCCCAGAACAACTAAACGAAATACAATCCTGGGCTGTTGAAACACTGCCTAAGTTCTACGCAGCATTATCTGATAGATTCATCGCCGCCCAAAAACAAGCCACCCCAGAATAAAACCGCTAGCAACTTGCTAATCCAGCTAGCATTGAGTTCATCAGCCCTCACAATCCCCAACCAACAACCAACCATGACCAGCATCACCCTCAACCTTCCAGACACCGCATTTTCAGCCCTTCGCAAAACCCCCGAAGAATTTGCCCAAGAAATGCGAATCGCCGCCGCCGTCAAATGGTACGAAATGGAGCAAGTCTCCCAAGGCAAAGCCGCCGAAATCGCTGGCCTCACCCGCGCCGACTTCATCAAAGCCCTCTCGCGCTATCAAGTATCCCCCTTTCAATACACCGAAGCTGACCTCATCACCGAGCTAAGCAATGCCGATTAAGCACGTCATTGTAGACTCATCACCCCTCATTACCCTATACAAAAGCCAGCTCGCCGAGCTTTTGCCCCAGCTTTTTGGGCAAGTAAAGGTGCCACCCGCCGTTTGGCAAGAAGTAACCGCCGCTAAAGACGATATTGCAGCGCGAAGCCTACCACAGTCAAAATGGATTATTCAGACCGAGGCGATCGCCATTCATCCTCTTATCGCCGCCTGGGACTTAGGGGCTGGAGAATCACAAGTGCTCAGCTATGCCCTAGCCCACCCGAGTCATACCGTTATGATCGATGACGCTGCCGCTCGTCGATGCGCTATTGGCCTGAATATTTCAACCTTAGGCACAGGCGGTATGCTGGTGCTAGCAAAACGCCGAGGCCTTATTCCATCCATAGCAGAACCCATCCAAGCTTTGCAAGATGCAGGCTTATGGCTATCAGATAACCTAGTACAGCTCCTCAAACAGCAAGCAGGTATTTAAAAGCGGTCCCTCATCGATTTAAGGAACTATGCAAAAATAACTCAACGACTTCAGAGCAGCTAAATGGATCAACGTACCTACTGGCTTTGCCTATTTAACGCAACTACCTGGCCAGAGTTCCTAGCCGCTGGTGGTAATACCATGGGCTTCCCTAACACCCAGCACAAAACAATTTTTCGCATCAAACCCGGCGATTACATTTTGGCATACATGACCAAGGCATCAAAATGGATTGCTGCTATGGAAGTAACCTCCGACCCATACTTTGACACCGAAACCAAAATCTGGACACAAGCTACGTTCCCCTGCCGGGTCAAAGTCAACATTCAACACAGACTCGAACCTGAGCAAGGTGTACCCGTTTTATCCCTCGCCCCTCAGCTCAAATTGTTCGACAACCTCAAATCTCCGACACACTGGGGTCTCTTATTTCGCACCGCACCACGAGAGCTACCCCCAGAAGACAGTCAGATCATTATTAAAGCCATTCAAAACGCACAAATATAGTCATAGTCGCAAGTTACTTTAAAGCCGTGCTTCAGATTACATCCTTACAATCTGACCATCCAGACTATCCCAAAACAGCAATACAGTACTGGGATAATAGCGCCCTGCCAACCATCAGTGCCATTGGCAATCCTAAGTTATTGCAGCAGCAACCAACCCTAGCAATCTTTTGCTCAGTCAAATGTCCAGGAGATCTCATCCTGCAAACTTACGACCTCGCCAAAAATCTAAGAGATACAAAAATCTCCACGATTAGCGGTTTTCATTCTCCCATGGAAAAAGAATGCCTCATGCTTCTTTTACGCGGCACTCAACCCATTGTTCATTGCCCTGCTCGCAGCCTAGACAACATGCGTTTGCCCAAAGAACATAAAACAGCTATTCAGCGCGATCGTCTTCTTATGCTGTCACCTTTTCATAGCAACCAAAGCCGTATGACGGCAATGCTAGCCCAAAAACGAAATCACTTCGTTGCAGCATTAGCAGATGCTGTCTTTATTGCTTATGCTTCATCCGATAGTAAAACCGAAGACTTGGCTAAACAAGTTATTGCATGGAAAAAACCGCTCTTAACATTCACAAGTAACGAAAATCAGAACCTCATAAACTTGGGAGCCAAGACCATCGAGACGTTTCTCAATAACAACTTTGGATTCAAGGCTCTACCAGTAAAATAGCATTATAAAGAGTATTGATCGTAAATCTTAGCCGGTGATAGGTTGTGGGGTGCAATCTGAGATCCAGCCAGAGGTTGATGCATTAGCAGTATTGACGGACGATCAAATTAAAACGGATGATATTCCTGAAGTCCAAGATTGGAGTAATGCTAAGCGCGGCGCACTGTACCGCCCAATCAAAAAGCAGATAGTGTTGCGCCTTTCGACACAGAACTCGCCAATCCACACGGTGGGATAATCATTTGCTAGATGCTTCCATTGCAGCACAACCGCTTCTCCAAACCGACAGCCTGTACCCAAAAGGAAGGCGGCAAAATCTGTGTAGTGCGGATAGTTGCGATCGCACTTAACCCCCGCCAATATCCATCGTCCTACTATTTTTCTATCGATTTTTCTACCAACACTAGCGCTAAAAACGACTCACCTCATGGGCGCTGATCCCAGGAAGTAAAAGTCTGGAAGCCTTGAGGCACAAGCTAAAATGCCTGTAAGTATTGGATTCCAAGTAAATCGGGATGGCGGGATTCGAACCCACGGCCCCTTCGTCCCGAACGAAGTGCGCTACCAAACTGCGCCACATCCCGTGATTACGACTTTTAAGTCGTTCAATTGCTTAATAAGGGTATCACAGGCGTTAGTCGCTTAGCAGCAAAAAATTGACTGAAAGCCACGTACGTAAAAGAAGTGATTAATAAGCCGCAAAATCAGTCATCGTAACGCTGGTATTTTGGCCACATCAATCGGTAAACTTCTGCTAACCCTAACTGCCCAAAAGCAAAATTCAATCATGGCTTCAGTTTCTCCTTCTGCATTTGTCGGTAAAGGCATCCAATTTGGTACAGACGGCTGGCGGGGCATTATTGCGGCTGACTTTACCTTTGAACGGGTCGGCAAGGTCGCTGCGATCGCAGCCCAAGTCCTAGAAGAAACCTACGGCAGCAACGGCAGTAAAACAGTCATTGTGGGCTACGACCGACGCTTTTTGTCGCCCGACTTTGCGCAGTATGCAGCCGAGTGCATTGCAGCCGTGGGCTATGAGGTAAAACTATCTGAATGCTTTGCACCAACCCCTGCTTTTAGCTGGGCCGCTTTCGATCAAAAGGCTTTGGGTGCAATCGTAATTACAGCGAGTCATAACCCGGCTGCCTACAATGGCCTGAAGGTCAAAAGCGCTTTTGGCGGGTCAGTCCCCCCTGAAGTGACGAAAAAAATTGAAGCTCGGCTAGAAGAGGCAGCCCCTCAAGCAACCAATGCCGGTAGCATCACGGCTTTTGACCCCTGGCCTAGCTATTGCAGCGCCTTACAGTCCATGGTAGATATTGAGGCCATTCGGCAGGCGCTAGACGACGGCAAGCTGACGATATTTGCCGAGGTGATGCATGGCGCTGCTGCAACCGGGCTAGGGCGCTTACTCCAGCGGGAAATCAATGAAATAAATAGCGAGGCCGATCCGCTGTTTGAAGGCGGTGCGCCAGAGCCGTTGCCCAAGTATATTCCCAAGCTGTTTAAGGCCATTGAAAACAAAACCAATGACGGACTAACCGTTGGGCTCATTTTTGACGGAGACTGCGATCGCATCGCCGGAATGGACGGTCGGGCCAACTTCCTCAGCTCCCAGGTGCTCATTCCCATCCTAATGGAGCACCTCACCCAGCGCCGTGGAATGACCGGCGAAGTCGTCAAAACGCTCAGCGGCTCCAATCTATTTTTGGCCTTGGCCAAACGCTACAACCTGCCCGTGTACGAAACACCCATCGGCTACAAATACATTGCCGATCGCATGTTAGAAGCAGAGGTGCTCATCGGCGGTGAAGAATCGGGCGGCATTGGCTATGGTCATCACATTCCAGAACGCGATGCGCTGCTGTCGGCACTGTATGCACTAGAAGCCGTCGTGCAAAGCGGCAAAGACTTTGGCGAACTCAACGAATCGCTGCGGCAGCAAGCCAACTTTACCGCCGACTATGACCGCATTGACTTGCCCTTGGCCAGCATGGAAGTACGCGCCAAGCTGCTAGAGGCCCTGCAATCTAGCCCACCCACCGAAGTCGCCGGACAACAGGTAGCGCACTGCATCACCATTGACGGCTACAAGCTCAACTTAGTCGATGGCAGCTGGCTACTGATTCGCTTTAGCGGCACCGAGCCCGTACTTAGGCTGTACTCAGAAGCTGCCGACCTAACGCGAGTGCATGAAATTTTGGCCTGGGCCAAAGACTGGGCCAACTCGGTAGGCTAACGAGGGACTCAGTAGCGCTGTGCCCAATGCAATCAGCCTGATTACCAACGGTATTTTTATTAAGCGCACATCCCGCTTTTCAACAAATTGCATCAGAACTGTTTATTCAAATAGTCCAATGCAAGCTTACCGATCAGCGCAATTGTAACGGTGATAAAGATAGGCTTAATGATTTTGGCACCCTGCCGAGTGGCACATGTAGCACCCACCAAAGAGCCAATGCCAACGCCAAGGGCACCCCAAATGCCTTTGGAGTAGTCTATATGACCGGCAGCCGCAAAGGTGATTAGGGCCGTAACGTTAGTCATCAGGTTAATGACTTTAGTGGTGCCTGTGCCCCGCAAAAAGTCGAGCGACCAAAGCGAAAGGAGGGAAAATACCAAAAAAATACCCGTCCCAGGGCCAAAAAAACCATCGTGAAAGCCAATCACGCCGCCTGCTGCGATGCCGAAGATCCACCGCTTAGGAGAAAGGTTTGGAGAAGGATTTGAAGAAGGGTTTGGAGAAGAGTTTGGAGACAGATTTGAAGAAAGTTCTGTAGATTTTAATGTTGCAGATTTTAATGTTGTGTTCTTGGATGCAGCATGGTCAGATCGCATTTTCTCTCCTTCGCCTGACTTTTTCATGCCAAACCCCGGATTAAATACAACAAACAGCGTGATTACCACCATCAAGGCAATGACCAAGGGCTCAGCCCAATCATTGGGTAGCTTATCAATGCTGCTGCTGCCAATATAGGCACCTATCACGGCGGGAATGCCCATAACGATGCAGGCTCGCCAGTCTATTTGTTTAGCCTGGGCAAATTTGAGAGAGCTAGTGAGCGCGCCAAAGGTGCCGCATAGCTTGTTGGTCGCGATCGCACTCCCCACTGGCAAGCCAGAAAACAACAAACCTGGCAGCATAATGAGGCCACCACCACCTGCGATCGCATCAACAAACCCAGCGACCAAACCCACCCCAAAAATGATAAATAGAATCAAGCCGAAACCCCTTATTCCACAATTATTGTGGAGTTTAATTGTGGAATGATTAAATAGATGGAATGATTAAATAGACAAAAATGAATTCAAGCCTCAGGTTCTACGCCCAATGTTTTAAGCTGTTCAGTCAATTTTGCTGCTCGTAATTCGGCGGCGGCAGCGGTTTGCTGGGCGGCAGCGGCAGTTTGCTGAGCTTCTTGCGCATTGGCAACAGCCTCACTTGCCACTTCTGAGGGTGTCAGCACGCGATCGCCCGAAGGTAAAAAGTATCGTAGCTGCCCGTCATACACACCTAAAAACAAATCTAGCTCCTGACTCCAGCGCTGACCATACTCGTTAGGAAGAATCTCTTCATAGCGGCTGCCAGCCAATCGGTAGCCCGCAAACTCTTGAGTATCAGGCGAAAACCAAAAATATTCCGGGGTTCTAAATCTCTCCTGATACAGCTCCTTTTTGAGCGTTCTATCCACCTGGGCGGTCGAGGCTGACAACAACTCAATAATCACACTGAGATACTTGCCATCCTCTTCCCAAACCACCCAAGATCGGCGAGGTCGCTTTTCAGTTTGCTTGACTAGAAAAAAATCAGGGCCTCTAAAATCTTTGCTTTTGAGCTGATCTTTGCTGAAGTAAATCGTCAGATTAGCGCCGATAAAAAAATCGGTTTTGTCTTGCCATAGCATCTCTAGACACGCCACTAAAAGCGCAAGCTGCGCATAATGCAGCGAACTTTCCATCTCTGGCTCGTCACTTTCTAAGTAAGCAGCATTCGGCATTAAATCTGCCAACTCTTGAGCATTCATAGCAATGATCTAGCAAAATGGTCTAGCAAAAAGTGGGCGCAAGATGCTTGTATTGTAACCCTGCTTGGTATTTATGTTCTAGAGACTGGCCCAGAGACTGGCGCAGTTGTCTTGCCCAGAGACTGGGCAAGACAACTGCGCCTTGAGAATATTACCGAGAATTTGAATACCGCGATCGGTGGCTTCGGGCGGCAAAGAAAAGTTGAGCCGCAAAGCAGGATAGCCAGCGCGAGTCGGGAAAAAGGCTGCGCCAGAACCGACCAAAACTTTTTTCTCAGCGGCCAGATGGCATAGCGCCTGAAGTGAAACGCTATCGGGCAGCTGAATCCATAAAAAGGTGCCGCCATTCGGAACAGTCCAGGTGACGCTAGGGGGAAAGTATTTGACCAAGGCTTGAACCATATAGTCGCGATGAGTGCGATGCAGCCCTCGAAGATGGCTGAGGCGGCGACGGTAGTGCCCAGAAGCCAAGTACTCTTTAACAATGGCTTGAGAAGCCGCTGAAGAATGAAAGTCATGCAGTAGCTTTTGCTCAATCAGGGCTTCTCGCTGCGCGCCAGTAATCGCCATGTACCCAACGCGCAACCCAGGCATCAGCGTTTTAGAAAAAGTGCCGACATAAATGACGCTATCGGCAGCATCAAAGGCTTTGATAGGCGGTGGGGTAATCTCAAAGCTTAGTGGCTCATAGGCGTTGTCTTCTATTACTAGGCAATGATGCCGTTGGGCAAGGGCAAGCAGCTTTTTACGATGCTCCACCGATGTAGTAATGCCAGTCGGGTTGTGCAGCGTACTGATGGTGTAAATCAGCTTAGGACAATGGCTTTGCAGATATTGTTCAAGTAGTGCCAAGTTCATCCCTTGCGGCGTCATCGGAATTCCAACAATCTTTGCGCCCCGCTGCTGAAGGATAGACAAAAAGCCGTGATAGGTCGGTGCTTCAATGATCACACAGTCGCCCGGCGCCACAAAGTGATGGGCCAAAAGAGACAGCGCCTGCATCGATCCACTGGTGACAATCAGGCTTTCAGGAGAAACCTCTAACCCTTGTTGAATGAGAATAAGAGAAATTTGCTTGCGGAGTTCAACATCGCCTTGTGGGTCGCCAGGATGAAAAAAAGTGTGGGATTCTTTCATCGCACGACGCGCCAAACGCTGAAAATCTTCTAGGCCGGTGGGCTGTGGGAAGCCCAAGCCAAAGTCGATATAGCCGGGGCGGGCATGGGAGTGAAGCGAGGCGGCGTAGATATCGGGAAAGGCGTTGATCCCTTGGGTTGGGAGGATGACTTTTTGAGCGGGATTGAACGTAGCCGTCGGGACAGCCGTGGCCGGAGGCTGGGGTGCATTGATAAAAAATCCAGCGCCTTGCTTGACCCGAACCAAACCATCAGCTTCGAGCCGACTGTAGGCTTCTAGAACGGTGAGCTTGTTGACCTGAGTGGTTTGAGCCAGGGTACGAATAGAGGGCAGCTGCGTGTTGGGCGCTAAATGACCGGTTTGAATCAGGTGGTTGATGCGATCGCGTATTTGCAGATAAATCGGCTGTTTTGCCTGACGATTGAGCGGAATTTTCATCGGCAAGAAATGCACCGCCTATAAAAACGGCGCGACTGATATAGACCTTGCTTTAGCCTATCGGATGAGCGCAGCCGTTGCCCGGTACAGTTGCGGAAACTTTGCCTAGAACACTTTCGAAATCCGATCAGTGTTCTAGGGAATTAATGTTTTAGGAAAATAACCTAAAATCACGCCTAAGGTGCCGAAATCGCTAGAATCACCGAAATCGCGTGAGCAGCACCTATGTAATTTACTAGACCAGTTAATTAAGTGTATAGCCCCCGAAAACTATCCGTAAATTATCCGTAATGGTGAAGTGATCACGCAGGCATCATCCTCATGACAGGGATAGGATGCGGACTAGAGGGATAGAATGACAAAGTTCTAAACTTCTATTTCCTGATGGCACTGGCTCAGATACTACGGTTACTAGGGTCAGACTACGGTCAAGGCGCCAACATCTACACCAGAAAATAGAAACCTAGACGCTAAAAAACTTTAAAATCGCTCATGACTTGGAACAAGCATCTTTTCACAAAACAACTCACTGTCACGCTTGAGCCTAGCAAAAATGGGCACCTAAAACGGATAATTCTCTGGGCTTCTGTGTCTGTAGGCGCAGTATCTTTATTGATTTTACTCTCAGTGATATCACTGATGAGAAATAGCGCGACAGCGGTCAAGTCTGAAGATAATCTTCGGCCTAGTGAGACGGAGATTGCTGAGGTAACCAGTTCGGCAGTTCCGGGGATCAAGGGTAACGAATTGAGGCAAGTCCGGTCTTTAAAAAGCCGTAGCCCAGTATGGGCAGTGACCACGCACAGGCAGGTGGCCAATCAGTCTATTGTCGTGGGTGGCAATGAGCGCGGGAATATCGACATTTGGAATCAGCAGACCGGGGAACTCATTCGGACGCTGAGCGGGCATCACAATGCGGTGCGATCGCTCGCAATTTCCGCCTCAGGACAGCGCTTAGTCAGTAGCAGTGCCGATGATGTCAAAGTATGGGACCTTGAGCAGGGCACGCTCTTATATCGCCTGCCTGCCGAAGCTTCCACCGTATGGTCGGTCGCGATAAGCCCCGATGAACAAACCCTGGTAAGCGGTCGCGACGACGGCATTATTGAGGTGCGCCAGCTAGAAAGCGGTCAGATGCTATACCGTCGCAACGGGGGCCAAAGGGTTTGGTCGGTGGCCTTTATGCCAGATGGCAAGTCATTTTTTAGCGGCGGTAGCGATCGCGCGGCCTCTGGTTCAGAAAAATACGCCATTCGTCAGTGGGACTTAACCACAGGCGAAGTGATTCAAACCTTTTCAGGGCAAGCCCAAGAAGGACAAGCTCAGGAAGGACATAATGAAGATGTACGGTCGGTCGCCGTCAGCGCCGATGGCCGCACCTTGGTCAGCGGCAGTGGGGATAGCACGATTAAACTGTGGGATGTTGCCTCTGGCCAACTAAAAGCAACGCTCAATGGCCATGAGGGAGCAGTGGTGAGCGTGGCAACTAGCCCTGATGGCAAAACAATTGCCAGCAGCAGCAACGACAATACGATTAGGCTATGGGATGTAGATAAGCAGCAGCTAACAGCAACGCTCAACAATGGCTCTAACGGGGTTTCATCAGTCGCCTTTGGCCACAGCCCAAATCTCAATCCTGATGACTCATTATTAACAGGAAACATCTCGCTCATTGGCATTGGCAGAAACCAGCGGGTCAAAATTTGGAACTAGCGCCTGGTATTTACGACGCTTTGTTTTACAGCTTTGTTTTACAGCAGTTGAGACCCGGTTCTATTTGAGTTGTTCTGTTCAACCGGTTCTCAACCGCAATTGTTCTATTCAAATTCGCAAAAAGCGTACCTTCCGCCCCTTGGGGTATATCACGCATAGTAAAAGCGTTGTCAGCGGCCTTAAATAAAGCCAGCACAGCGATGGATTCCCATTTTCGTAATCGTAATTTTCGTAAGCGCAACTTCCGCAGCCGTACGCTAGAAGCTGAATTTCGTCATGTTGTTCGCCAGCAAAAAGCAAGATCGGTCGCAAGATCAGCCCAAATTTGCCTGCGGCGATTAGCTCAAGAAATCGTTCATTATTTAACCGGGCAACAGTCTTTGTCTATTCAACAACAAACCACTTTAGATGGGCGTCAGCGATGGGTAGTGTATGATCCTGCCTCCAATACTTGTCAAACGTTTAGCACGCAGCAATCTGTGCGAGAATGGCTAGAAATTCGGCATCTCAAGTAAGCGATGTCTTTGAAGCGTTTTATCGGATAGCTTTTAGCTAATACGGTCGATCTCATAAAAAAGATCTCATAAAAAAATCTGAAACAAACCAAGGACAGCAGAACTTAGGATAATTTAGGAGAACATTGTGGGACTGACGGTTATTCAGGTTGATGCTTTTACTAACCAGCCATTTTCTGGGAATCCGGCGGCAGTATGTGTGAGTGAGCAGCCATTAGCTGAAGAGCTGATGGGGGCGATCGCACTCGAAATGAATCTCTCCGAAACTGCCTTTTTGCATCCAATCGAAGGCGGCTACAGTCTGCGTTGGTTTACGCCCAGCGTTGAAGTAGATCTGTGCGGCCATGCGACTTTAGCCAGTGCCCACGTGCTTTGGAGCGAAGGCCACTTACCAGCAGGTGCGATCGCCCGATTTCATACCAAAAGCGGCTGGCTCAGCGCTGAGCAAAAAGGCGAGTGGATTGAAATGAACTTTCCCGCCCAACCCGTCCGCTCGGCGCATGTTGTACCGCAACTCATCGCGTCGCTTTGCTGCGGCGGCAACATTCGCTCCGTTGTAAAAAACGACGTGAATTACTTAGTAGAACTTCAGTCAGAAACAGCGCTGCGAACCATAAAGCCTGATTTTGAGGCGATGAAAAAGCTCCCCGTGCAGGGCGTGATTGTAACCGCAGTTGCCGATGAGGCTGGCTACGATTTTGTTAGCCGTTACTTTGCACCTGCTGCTGGCATCAACGAAGATCCGGTGACAGGCTCGGCCCATGCGTCGCTTGCGCCCTACTGGCAAACAAAGTTGGGCAAGTCGGAAATGCTCGCGCAACAAGTCTCCGCGCGAGGCGGCATAGTGCGCGTGCGATGCGCCCTAGAAAACAGCAATACAACAGATGACGAGAACAATCGAGTAGCAATTAGCGGACAGGCGATCACCATCCTAAGAGGAGAATTGATGGAGAATTAATGTTGAGTCTGCCTGTGCAGTAGATTCAGCAGATTCAGCAGATTCAGCAGATACGGTGGATGCGGTGGATGCGGTAGGTGTTGTCATCAGCCAAACCTCAATTAAACGCTTTGTGCCTTAAACGGTCAAAATATATACATTTCAGTGGACTACAAAGGTGATATGTATTGAATGATACGTTCTATTGATTCGGTCTAGCCGTTTCTTATGGGACATTGTTTCTGACCGGCAAACTGCTGTGTCCTGTAAGACCATGTCATTTGATGCATATGATCCCGGTGACTTTTATGATGAGCTGTTTAGCGGGCCCGGAACCCCTCGCCAAGAGGCTTCTCTGCTGATTGAAAAGCTAGCCTCTCTCCCGGTTGAGAACTTGGTTCTACGGCAGCAGGCGGCGCAAAATACGTTTTTCAAGCTGGGCGTTACCTTTAATGTGTATGGAGACGAGCAGGGCTCTGAAAGGGTTTTTCCGTTTGATGTAGTGCCGCGAATGGTGTCGCGGCAATCATGGGAATGGTTAGAGAAAGGACTACAGCAGCGAATTACCGCGTTGAACTGTTTTTTAAACGACATTTATAACGAGCAAATGATCATTGCCGATGGGGTGATTCCTCGCTCTACGGTGGAGTCGGCTTCGGGATTTTTACCGCCCTGCATGGGCTTAAAACCACCGCAGGGCGTATGGTGCCACATTACCGGGACTGACTTAGTGCGCGATCGCAGAGGCGATTGGTTTGTCCTTGAAGACAATCTCCGCTGCCCGTCGGGCGTTTCCTATGTATTAGAGAACCGGCGCGTAATGAAAAGTGCCTTTCCTAGCCTGTTTGAAGCCTTCGATATTCAAGCTGTTGATAACTACCCAGGGCAGCTTTTAAAGACCCTATTAGAGCTAGCGCCCGCAGGCATTAGCAATCCAATGGTGGTACTGCTGACGCCCGGTGCGTTTAACTCTGCTTACTTCGAGCATTCGTACCTGGCCCAGCAAATGGGCATCACCCTAGTAGAAGGGCGAGACTTGGTGGTTGACGACGGCTATGTGAAAATGCGAACCACGCAGGGCCTCTGTCAGGTCGATGTCATTTACCGTCGGATTGATGACGACTTTTTAGATCCAACCGTGTTTCGGGCTGATTCTTTAATTGGAGTGCCGGGGCTGATGGATGTGTACCGACAAGGCCGCGTGGCGATCGCCAATGCGCCAGGAACCGGCATTGCTGACGACAAACTGGTCTATGCCTATGTTCCTAAAATGATTCAGTACTATCTCAATGAAGAACAGATTATTCCCAACGTGTTGACCTACTTTTGTGAAGATGAAAAGCAACAGTCTCACGTATTAGCAAATTTGGATTCTTTAGTGGTCAAAGCGACAGATGCGTCTGGCGGGTATGGCATGCTCATTGGCACGCAGTCTTCTCAGGCAGAACAAAATGCTTTTGCTGAAAAAATTAAGGCCAATCCTCGGGGCTATATTGCCCAGCCCACGCTCAGCCTTTCTCGGGTGCCCACCCTCATTGATAACACCTTTCAGGGCAGGCATGTAGATCTCAGACCGTTTGTGCTGTACGGAAAGTCGCAAACGCCTTATATCAATCCCGGTGGGCTAACGCGCGTAGCACTGCGAGAGGGATCACTGGTGGTGAACTCTTCTCAGGGTGGAGGCAGTAAAGATACTTGGGTCATGAATAGCTAAACGGTCAAGTTAAACAGTCAAGCTAAGTAGCCCAGCTAAGTAGCCCAGTGTAATCAAATTAAAGATGAAACAGAATCACTGCATTGCCCCCTCAGTCCCCCAAGTTTGGGGGAAGCCGGACTCAGAGCCCCCAAATTTGGGGAAACCCATTATTGGCTCAAGGAATAAATCTTACATTTCTATAGGGGGCAATGCAGTATCTACGATTTAATTATGCCAACCTACTTAAACGATAAGCTAAACGGTCAATTTAGATAAATTTTATGGCTAAACAGTAGATACCGCTAACGGTGGATATTTACCAACAGTCAATAAAGAAGCGGAAGTAACAGGAGAAAAGACTCATGCTAAGTCGCGTTGCAGATTCTATTTACTGGCTAAATCGCTATGTGGAGCGGGCCGAAAATGTGGCTCGTTTTGTAGAAGTGAATCTCAACCTGCTGATGGACAATCCAGTAGGGGTAGAGCAACAATGGGAGCCGCTGATTGCGGTCACGGGCGATCGCGCTCGTTTTGCAGAGCTGTATGGCGAGATTGATGCTCACAGCGTAATTAACTTTTTGACGTTTGATACGCGATCGCACAACTCTATCCTGTCTTGCATTCGCGCCGCCCGAGAAAATGCGCGATCGGTACGCGAAACCATCTCTTCTGAAATGTGGGAGCAAATCAACGCTTTTTACCTCATGGTAGAAGCCGCCGCCAAAAACAAGCCTGACGATGTTGAATCGCTGCAAGACTTTTATGCAGAAGTTAAAATGGCCAGCCATCGGTTTGTAGGCGTCACCAATGCCACTGCATCTTGGAACGAAAGCTGGCATTTTGGCCGACTCGGTCGGCTGCTAGAGCGTGCGGATAAGACCAGCCGGATTTTAGATGTGAAGTATTTTTTGTTATTACCTTCGGTAAGAGCAGTGGGCTCGCCGTTAGATAGTTTGCAGTGGATTGCCCTGCTCAAGTCGGCCAGTGCCTATGAGATGTACCGAAAGGTAGAACACACTATTTCGCCGACAAGTGTGGCTAAGTTTTTGATTTTTGACCCGCATTTTCCGCGCTCTATCAAGTTTTGCCTGTGTCGAGCTGAGGAGTCGCTACGCAAAATTGCCGGTACAGATGAGCTACAATCGCGCTCCAGTGAGCGGGCGTTGGGTCGGTTGCGCGCTGAGCTAGAGTATGTGACTTTTGAAGAGATTTTTCAGCAGGGTCTGCATGAATTTTTAGATCAGTTACAGCGTGATATCAATCGGGTGGGCGATCGCATCTATACCGACTTTATCGCGCCACCGCCCAATTCTGTGTTGGTGCCCGCTGCTGAACCCTCTAATGGAGCTTCTAATGGAGCTTCTGTTGAATCGGAACCCTCTGCTGAAGCCATGACTCAAGCAGCTTCGGCAAGGTCTGCGTAAGGGATGTGCGTCAATTAATCTGCGCTCAATGCTGTGCCTCTACACTGTGCCTCTACGCTGTGCCTCTAAAACAGCATTAGAAAACGGCATTAGGTTGTTAAATGGCGGCTTCCAAATTAGATAAATAATTGGATCACTATGCAATATCGCATCTCGCACACAACAACCTACCGCTACAGCAAACCCGTTAAGCTACGGCCTCACATTCTACGGCTGTGCCCTCGTAATGACGGTTCTCAGTGGCTACAGTCGTTTGCGGCGACCATTTCGCCAACGCCAACCCAACAAACCCACTGTTTGGATGCTAATGGCCATATCTGCCAAAAAGTCTCTTTTGATCAGCCGCTAGAGACCCTAGAAATTCACACCGAGAGCGTGGTGACCACCACCAGAGATAATCCTTTTGATTATTTAGCTGAGCCTTGGGCGATCGCCTTCCCGATTGATTATCCTAGCTCCTTGGCAATGCAGCTACGGCCCTATTGGGAGCCGCCTATAGGCTGGGGTGTAAATGATGCGATCGCGCCTGAAGTCGTTGCCTTAGCGCATGATCTGTTGCAAGCCACCAACCAAAATGTAGGTCTCTTTTTAACTCAGCTCACTCAGCTAATTCCGCAGCAATGTAGCTATCAGCAGCGGCTAGAAGGCATGCCCTATCCGGCAGCGGTGACGCTAGCCAAGCAAGTGGGAACCTGTCGCGATTTTACCGTGTTGTTTATGGCGGTTTGTCGCGCGGTAGGGCTAGCGGCCCGGTTTGTTAGCGGCTACCAAGAGGGTGACTTGGCCCAAGCCTCGCACGATTTGCACGCCTGGGCCGAGGTGTATGTGCCCGGCGGTGGCTGGCGCGGCTTTGACCCCACCTTAGGGCTAGCAGTGAGCGATCGACATGTCGCCATTAGCGCAGCGGTAGATCCTCAGCAGGCTGCGCCCGTATCAGGAACCTTGCAGCCCGCTCAACAGGTAGAAACAAATTTAGAAACTCAGATTAAACTTGTTTCTACCTGAGTGCAGCAGTGATGAATGCGATCGCCCAGCTGCGTTCACGAGTAGCGGATGCGTGGATCAAGCACGCCATAGAGAATATCTGCAAGCAAATTAAACAGCACAATCAAAATGGCATAAATAAACGTAATAGCCATCACAACTGGCGTATCACTGCGAACAATCGAGTCAATCAACAATGAGCCAATACCTGGAACCCGAAAAACCTGCTCAGTCACCAAGGCTCCTGTAAAAACAGCCGGAACATCTAAGGCAATCAGCGTCACAACCGGAACTAGCGCATTCCGCAATATATGGCGAGTCATCACCTGCCAGCCACTGAGCCCCTTGGCATAAGCAGTGCGAACATAGTCCATATTGAGCTGTTCAATCACAGCGGCGCGGATATAGCGCATGAGTACAGCCGTTTGAAACAGCGCCAACACGGCAATCGGCAAAATAGACTGCTTAGCTTGGGTCACAAAACCGCCCAAATCGGTAATCACTAAAGTACTGTCGTAAATAGAGGGTAGCCAGCCCAGCCACACGCTGAAAAAAATAATGAAGATAAGACCCGTAAAGAACGGCGGAATAGAAAAGCCAGCAAACGCAAAGGTCGTAATCAAATTATCTAGCCAGCTGTGGCGCTTGAGCGCAGAAAGAATTCCCAGCGGAAAGGCAATAAGCACCGAAACCAAGTAAGCACTCCCCACAACCCAGAGCGTGGTAGGCAAGCGTTGTAAAATTAGCTGGCTAACCTGAACAGGATTAACAAATGAATAACCCATATTGCCCGTGATAAAGGCAGTTGCCCATTTCACATAGCGGATATGAATGGGCTGATCAAGGCCCAAGACGCGGCGGATATTCTCGCGAATTTCGGGCGTGATAGAAGGGCTGTTAGCCAGCTCGCCGAGCGGATCACCAGGGGCAAGAGCCAGCACCAAATATATCACCATGCTAATGGCAATGAGGGTAGGAATGGCGATAAGAATACGTTTTAAAAGATATGATCCCATGGGCTGCGGATGTTTTAAAAAACCAGATAGAGAAGCGAATCCAAAGTCACGTTTTTCCCCATTCGTTGAGTTTCCAGGTACTCGCTGCCCAGGGCGTAAACTCTAAATTGGTCAGGCTGCTGGCCAGCGCATAAGCATCGCTTCGGCGCACTAACGGAATCAACGCCACATCTTCAATGAGCAAATCGTTCATCGCAACAAATAGCGCTGTCCTCTTTGCTAGATCTGTCTCGGTGTTAAGCTGCTCTAACAATGCGTCATATTCAGGGTTACAGTAGCGAGAAGAGTTTTCCTTACTCCACTGATTTTCTTTTTGCGAGATTTGATCACAGGCATATAGCTCCATGTAGGAGTCGGGTTCAGGCGTTTCGCTATCAAAGGCAAACAGCTGAAGGTCAGAATTAAAGCGATTCACCGAGTCAGGATTCGTAGAATCACCAAAGTACACACCTGCCTCTACACTTTTAAGTTCTACTGACATGCCAATAGATTCAAGATTTTGCTTGATGATTTCCTGACTCTTTTGCCGGACGGGATTTACAGAGCTAGTGAACAAAATTTCCATTTCCACCCCATTTTTATCCCTCACGCCGTTGCCGTTTGTGTCTTTCCAGCCAGCCTCATCCAATCGCTGTGCAGCCTTGGTCAAGTCAAACTCGTAGCGCGTATTGGGCGATGCATACTTCTCAGGAGAGACCAAAAAGTTAGTCGCTACGCTACCCGCTTCTCCATATAGCTGTTCGGCAATGGTTTCTCTATCAATAGCAAGGCTAATCGCCTCGCGCACCAGCTTTTCAGACAAAAAGGGATGCGGCGTGTCCTTTTGCGATGTCTCACCGTTGACTTCTTTATTAGGGTCAGAAAAGTTGATGTAAATGCGCTCCATCATCGGCTTAGGCACATAGGCCATCTCACCTCTGGCGTTGGCCTCTAACCCTTTAATCACAGCAGGCTCGGCTTGAATATTCCAGGCGTAGTCAGCCTCACCCGTTTGCAAAACCGCGCGGGCAGCTGAGACGGCATCGCCGCCGCCTTTCAGTTCTACAGTGCTAAAGGCAGGTGGCTCACCGCGAAAGTTGGGGTTAGGCTCATAAATGATAGTGTCACCCGGCTTAAATTCTTTGACTTGGAAGGCGTTGGTGCCGACAGGGGCAGTATTGCCCGGAGCCGAGCGAGCTTGAGCGCCCAGAAAATCCTTAAAGAGATGTTCGGGAAGAATCATACCGCTGCCGCCGACAAAAGGATTCATCGGAGTGGGGGTCGCTCGGTTAAAGGTGATTTTTACAGTGAGGTCATCAACAGCTTCTACGCTTTGCACTTCGCCATAAAATTCGCCTGAGGTGGCGCCCACTTCCCCATTTGTAATGAACTGATAGGTGAAAACAACATCTTCGGCGGTAAACGGCTCACCGTCTGACCATTTCACGCCTTCTTTGAGCTTCCACGTAACGGTGGTGTTGTCGGCGCTGATGCCGCCATTCTCTAGGGTGGGGATTTCAGCAGCAAGAATAGGTTCTAGTTCTTCGGCTTCGTTGTAGGCGGCGAGGGGTTCAAGAATGAGGCTGGCAGCTTCGCGATCTTTGGTGCCGGGGGAGAGGTGAGGATTTAGAGTTGTGGGGGCCTGCCAGTACAGCAGTTTTAGCTCCTTAGCGTTGGCGCTTGAAACAGTCGTGGGCGCACTGCTATCAGAGCTATCCGCCGTGGGCTGAGAGTTGCAAGCTGTTACAAAGGTCGCCGTCACCAGTCCCATTGCGATCAGAGCAAGACCTTGCTTAATAAGTTTGATTTGACACATTTATAAATAGAGTCCCCTTGGCTGGTGTCGTCTGTAGCACTCTGTAGCACAAAGCTTTAGGTGAAACTATAGCAGGTGAAACTATAGCGTTTTTCACTTAGTTGGAATACAAAGCTTAGAATACAAAGCTTAAAATACAAAGTTTAGAATACAAAGTTTAGAATACAAAAAATTTTGAGAAACCTTGATGACACAACCCTATGGCCCCACAGGCCAAGTGAGTAGCGGCGTATGAATGCATCCACACGCCGCGACGTAGCATGATTCATGAGCACGTGATTCGTCGTGCTAAAACTCCTCAGGTACGAAGTTTTGTGCGTCTATAGGTGGGCGCTCGTAGTCAATGTTTGCCTGCCGTTTGGGTAGCTTCATTGGCGGCGGCGTCAGGTCTTTGTAGTCGATCTGGCTTAGCAAATGACTAATACAGTTGAGTCGTGCCTTCTTTTTGTCGTCGGCTTCTACCACATGCCAGGGCGACCGAGTTGTATCGGTGGCGGCAAACATATCGTCTTTGGCTTTGGAATATTCTACCCACTTGGCCCGAGCCTCCAAATCCATAGAACTGAGCTTCCACCGCTTGGTGGGATCGTTCATGCGGTCTTGGAACCGCTTTTCTTGCTCTTCATCGCTGACTGAGAACCAGTATTTGATAAGGATAATGCCAGAGCGCTGAAGCATATGTTCAAACTCCGGGCAGGAGCGCAAAAATTCTACATATTCCTGATGCGTGCAAAAGTCCATCACGCGCTCTACACCAGCTCTGTTGTACCAGCTACGATCAAACAAGGCAATTTCACCCCCTGCGGGCAATTGGGAAACGTAGCGTTGAAAATACCATTGAGTTTTTTCTCGTTCAGTAGGGGTTCCGAGGGCAACAATTTTGCAAATTCGGGGATTAAGGCATTCAGAAATGCGTTTAATGGTGCCGCCTTTACCCGCCGCGTCGCGCCCTTCAAAGACAACAACAACTTTTAGGCCTTTAGCTTTTACCCAGTATTGCAGCTTAACTAGCTCTACTTGCAACTGTTTTAGCTCTTTTTTATAGACCTTTTTACTTAGCTTCTTCGGCTTATCCTTTGACTTATGAGAGGATTCTTTTGCTTTTTTGCTATTCTTGATTTCTTTTTCTAGTGTTTCTTTTTTTGGCGCTTCTTTACCGTTGTCTTTTTTGCGCTTACCTTTTTTCTTAAGGGTCTTCTTGTCTACATTTGTGTCTTCTGAAAGTTTTGTATCTAGCGCTTCTTTCATAGCCACTTGCTGCGGAGCAGGCGTTTCTTTTTCCTCTTTTTTCCTCTTCTTTTCTCTGCTTTCTTCCCTGCTCTCTTCTCTGCTTTCTTGCCCGTTCAATGACTTACTACTCAGTGACTTATTCTCCTCCCTCTGTTTCTTCAAGGGCGTTGAAGCACTGGTTGAGTCGCTGAGTTCAATGACTGTAGCGGCGTTAGATTTATTTTTAGACATGGGTAAAACCTGGATAAAACAAAAGCTAAGCCGTTGAATTCAACAGAAGCTCACAGCTATTTACGTACATTCTAGATTACAAGATATGTTTGAAATCGTACCCTCTTGTTACGGGCTTTTAATGATTTCATGACAGACTGATGATATGACATCACGAATGGTCAGTGTAGAAGAGTTGGATAGACAGGAGATAAAATTCATGAGGGTTGGAATTTTGGGAACGGGGCTGATGGGTGGGCCTATGGCGATGCGGCTACAGCAGTCGGGCCATAGGGTGAAAGCTTGGAACCGGTCGGCTGATAATTTAGCACCGCTCGCGCAGGTTGGCATTGAAACAGCGCCCACAGCAGCAGCGGTGCTAACGAGCTGTGAGGTGACAATTACTATGTTGAGCGATGCAGCCGCAATAGAATCGGTCGTGCTGGCCGAGCCTGCGGCCCTTCAGCAGCGGACGATTTTGCAGATGGGAACCATTGCGCCAAATGAAAGCCGCGAGCTGTGCGAAAAGGTGCAGGCCGCTGGCGGAGAATATTTAGAGTCGCCTGTACTGGGGAGTATTCCACAAGTCAAGGCAGGCGAGCTGATTTTGATGGTGGGTGCAACGGCGGCGCAGTATGAGCGGTGGCTACCGCTGCTGAAGTGCTTTGGAGCGGAGCCTCAGTGGGTAGGGCCGGTGGGTGCAGCGGCGGCCACTAAGCTGGCGATGAATCAGCTCATTGGCACGCTGACGGCGGCGTTTTCGATGAGTTTGGGCCTGGTTCAGCGAGAAGGGTTAGATGTTGAACAGTTTATGGCGATTGTGCGGGAGAGTGCGCTGTATGCACCGACTTTTGATAAAAAGTTGGAACGGATGCGCGATCGCAATTTTTCAAACCCCAATTTTCCTACGAAGCATTTGCTCAAGGATATGAACTTGTTTGTACAGGCAGCGCAGGCGCAGGGCATGGAAACAGATGTGGCAGAAGGGGTGTGTGCGATCGCCCGTAAAGCCATCAGCCAAGGACTCGCCGAGGTAGATTACTCAGCTATTTATAATGCAATCAACCTAGAAAACTGATTAGATCAATGCAAACAAGATTCTGTTGGGATGATTGTCGGGATTGCTATTGTGATCGCTGTTGATTGCTGTTATTAGGAGAAGTGAAGAAAGATGAAAAGATCGCTGTGGAATCGGGTTAACGTGGGGCAAGTATTAGGAGTAGGGGGGGCGATCGCTGGGTTGAGCCTGGCGATCGCATTAGGCCCAGGCGCTCAAAAAGGCCAGTCCTTACCAATACCAACACCCACAGGCCTAGTCATCAAACCCAGTGCGCATAGTGTAGAAGAAACAGAACAGCGCTTTGTCAATCTCTTAGAAGAAAGAGGCTTGAACGTACTGGCGATCGTAGATCATCATGCGCAAAATGCCCAAGGCGCAGGGTTAAATTTACCCCCTACGCGAGTGGTCATATTTGGCAATCCTAAGCTGGGCACACCGCTGATGCAGTGCCGTCAAAGTATCGCGATTGATTTACCTCAGAAAATGCTGATTTGGGAAGATGAATCGGGAGAGGTACAGATTGCCTACAATGATCCCCGTTATTTAGGCGGGCGGCATCAGTTAGGAGGTTGTGGAAATGAGGCGATTCAGCAGGTTGCGGGTGCCTTGGATAACTTTTCAAATGAGGCAGCTAGGCCATAACTCGGGTTTGACATAGCAGGGATGCTTACGCAGTCAGCGCGGCTTGTTTGATGGCGACTTTTTCTGTAACGGCAACAGTGTCGGCAGCGTTGCCAAAACGGCGATCGCGCGCCTGAAAAGTCTGCAAAGCCCGATGAAACTCACCACTGTCAAAATCAGGCCAAAAAGCATTAGTGAAGTACATTTCGGTGTAGGCAAGCTGCCACAGCAAAAAGTTACTCAGCCGCTGTTCACCGCTGGTGCGAATGAGCAGGTCGGGGTCACAGCCTGCTGTGTACAAATGCTCGCTGATCAGCGCTTCGCTGACATCGGCTGATACTATTTCCCCTTTTTCTACTTTACGGGCGACCTGCTGACAGGCATGAACAATCTCGTTGCGGCTACCGTAGTTAACCGCAATGTTGAAATCTACAGCGGTATTGCCAGCAGTTTCATGCATGGCGCGGGCGATTTCTTTTTGCAGAGAAGAAGAAAGACCCGAAAGGTCGCCAATGAAGCGAATACGGACGCCTTCTTTGTGCATTTCTTTGAGTTCTTGCCGTAGCATTTTTTCAAACAACAGCATCAAAAAATCGACCTCGGAGGTAGGACGCCTCCAGTTTTCGGTCGAAAAGGCATAGGCTGTGAGGGCACCAATGCCCCAGTCTTTACAGCAGCGCAGGAGAGATTTAAGCACTTTGGCCCCCTGACGATGCCCAGCAATGCGAGGGAGTCCTCGTTGGTTGGCCCAGCGACCGTTCCCATCCATAATGACAGCGACATGCTTGGGCAAGGCTTGAGGGTTTAAATCGTGAGGTAGCAGGGTGTATGAAGTCATGGGTTAGTGGCGATCGCGCGTAAAATTTTGATGAAATTTCGATGAGGATAAGCAGCTCTATTGCTCAAATAATGCCCGCAACATTTGGGGAGTAAGCGAGTGATTCCACTGCAATGATTAATGCATGGCTAATGCATGGCTAATGCAATGGTTAATGCAATGGCTGACTAAGGCGTCAGCCCAGCAGATGATTTTCTCAACCATCACTGCTTACGCTAAGGGATTGGCAACAGGCTGTCAGCCAGAAAAAGTCGGGAAAAGTCTGCTGGGAAGTCGGTGCTTAAAGAATCGATGAACTATCCCAAGAATGATATTTTCGATTCGGAACATCCAAACCAGAGCTGGTAGTCTACTGTTGCAAGGAGATATCCCAGTAAATATATGAGAATAGAGGCGGCGCTTGAATATGCTGACCAACTGCTATATGAGCGCACGGGGCGACATCTCAATGATTTACAAAGCCGTATTATTCAGCAAAGTTGGCAGGGCCAAACCTACAGCCAGGTAGCGCGGACAATCGGCTACAGTGAAGGCCATATCAAGGATGTGGCTTCTCAGCTGTGGAAGTTGCTCTCAGAAGCACTGGGCGAGCGCATTACGAAAGGAAACTTGCGATCGCGTCTACTCAATCGACTCAAGCGCACCGTAAAAAATACGGTAAAAAGCGCCACGCCCACTAACCTGCACCCGCTGATGTCTAGCTCAGCAGCAAAAATGGCAGCAGCCATGCATTTTGAACGAGTGCCTGCGAACGGGTTTGCTGACACGTCCCCTGACAGTTCTCTTGAACCCTCTCCTGATCAAATTGATTCTGCGCCCAAGCATTTTACGGCTAACTTCATCGGGCGAGAACAGGCCCTAATGACACTCCATGCCCTTGCCCAAATCCACCGAGTGGTTGTGATCAAAGGCGAAGGCGGCATTGGTAAAACGACCCTGGCACAGCAGTACTGCCAGCAGTTTGACCCGCTGCTAGCGCTACCCATGGCCAAGGAGTCTGCCAATATTACCCCCGCCGAAAGTATTGCAGAAGAGTGGCTGCGGCAGCATTTTAATGAAGATCCGGGTAGAGAGTTTGGGGTGACGCTCAGTCGGTTAAGGCAGCATTTGAATCAGCAGGCCCAGAGTGGCCATTGTATAGGCGTGCTGATTGATAACTTAGAGCCTGCGCTAGATGGCAATGGCCAATTTATTGCAGCGCATCGCGGCTATGTAGAATTGCTGCGGGCGCTGGGCGATGCTGAGGTAACGGTGATTATAACGAGTCGCGATCGCCTCTGCGAACCGGGGATCAAAGTTCATCACTATCGCCTACCGGGGCTTACCGTCGCCTCTTGGCAGCAGTTTTTTATGGCGGGAATCGCGAAACCTATTGACCCGCGCATTTTGAGCAACATGCACCGGGCTTATGGGGGAAATGCAAAAGCAATGGAGATTTTGCTCGCCTCGGTGGTTGAGGACTTTGAGGGCGACTTAAGCGCCTACTGGCAGGAAAATAGGAGCGATTTGCTGGGGCCGACCGACCTGCGAAATTTAGTGGTGAGTCAGATCAGCCGTTTGCAGCAGCTAGATGCAGATGCGTACCAGGTGTTTTGTCGGTTGGGCTGCTATCGCTATCAGCAACCTCAGCCCAGATTAAGCGCAGCGGCAATCACAGCGGTTATGTGGGATATTGAGCCGAGCCGTCATCGGCAAATTATCCATTCACTGCGCGATCGCTCGCTGTTGGAGTGTTGCAAAGGTGAGTATTGGCTGCATCCGGTAACGCGGGCCGAGGCGATCGCACGGCTACGACAAAACGACGACTGGCAGCGGGTAAACCGAGCGGCAGCGCAGTACTGGAGCCGTCACATTACCGCTATCTTGTCTGTTGAAGACGGCTTGCAGGCACTAGAAGCCTACTATCACTTAATGGCCTCTCAAGATTACGAGGGCGCGGCAGCAGTATTGCTTCAGAGTCGGCACAATCAGTGGCAGCAGTTTTTACCCTTGGCGAGCAGCCTGTATCGGATGGGGTTGTTGCAACCGGTTGTGAGTGCCATTGTGCAGGTGCTGCCTTTTATTGAAAAAGAACAGTCCCCCAAAAGCCAGCAGCAGCGCAGCGAACTCAACAATATTTTGGGCGATGTGCATTGGATTGCCGGACGCATTCACAGTGCGATCGCCTGTCAGCAACAAACCTTGTCAGACATGGCAGGCCAGTCTGATTGCGATCGCGCTGACACACCACTGGACACATCACTCAACACATCAACTGACACACCGGAACTCTTATCTTCAAACAACTCAACCACAGATTTACATGCCTACTATCGCAAAATGCTGATTGTAGATGCGCACCTTAGCATTGGTCTGTACTCCATTGATTTATGGGAACTCAATCAGGCCGCTAAACAGTTTGAGCAGGTCATTACACTTGCCGCCGGTACTGCCCATCAAGCTTGGGCCGATAAAGCAACCGTTGGATTAGCCTTAGTCCGCGCATATTTGGCACAAACCGCTCCAACCACAGCAGAATCTAACCGGCAAACCCAAGTCGCCAGCGAACTAGCCAGCAGCCTGTATGAACAATTTACAACAGCCGAACAGCCCGGTCGATATGCTTACTTTGTTCAACTGTTGGGGCAAACCTTTAACAGCTTGGGTGAGCTAGATAAAGCACAAACGCTGTATGAGCGGGCGATCGCCTTTGCTGAATCGGGCCACTATGTGCAGGTTAAGGCTAAAGCGCTGACCGGTTTAGCGATTTTGCAACGGCAGCGTCACAAAGTAAATGAGGCGATCGCGCTGCATACTCAGGCCATAAAACTCAGCGAAACCATTGGGGCAAAGTGTGACCTCGCCGAAGCCTACTTTCAGTTTGGGCTCAGCGTTGGCATTCATTGTAAAATTCAACAGACAGCTTACTTTGATCGAGCGATCGCGTTATTTTTTGAAATTCAAGCACCTCAACAAGTTAACCGAATCCAACAAGCTTATCGGTAATGCTAAATATAGCAATGGCAAATACAGAGGGAAACGATGAAGTGGAAAACAGGGCGCCGTAGCCAAAACATCCAAGACAGAAGAGGGATGAGTTCCCGTGGCGGCCATCGTGGTGGCTCTCGGGGCGGCGGCGGTAGCCCGATGGTGGTCGGCGGCGGTGGACTGGGCATGGTGATATTTGCCATCGTCATTGCCCTGCTCGGCGGCGATCCTAGCATTGTTTTAGACGCTGCCATGCCGGTTCCTCAAACCCCCACTGGCGGACAGTATCAAACGGCCTCTGCCGAAGAAAACGAGCAGGCAGACTTTGTCTCAGCCGTACTCGCCTCCACTGAAGATACCTGGAACAAGTTGTTTCCCCAAGAGCTTGGCGGCAACTACCGCGAGCCTAACCTGATTTTATTTAGCGGTGCGGTTGAGTCCGCCTGTGGCTATGCGCAAGCTGCCGTAGGCCCGTTTTACTGCCCCGCTGATCAAAGCGTTTATATTGACCTCAGCTTTTATCAAGAGCTTCAGTACAACTTAGGCGCACCGGGCGACTTTGCCCAAGCCTACGTGATCGCTCATGAAGTCGGCCATCATGTCCAAAATCTGTTAGGCATTTCAAAGCAGGTGCGTGCAGCCCAGCAGCGCACCAGCCAAACCCAAGCCAATCAGCTATCGGTACGGCAGGAGCTACAGGCCGACTGTCTGGCCGGGATATGGGCCAACGACAATCGCGAAGATTTAGAAGCTGGCGATATTGAAGAAGCCCTGAATGCCGCCAGTCAAATTGGCGACGATAATCTGCAAAAACGTCAGCGCGGCTATGTCACTCCCGACTCATTCACTCATGGCAGCGCCGCTCAGCGAGTGGAATGGTTCCAGCGTGGCTTCAGCTCTGGCGATGTCGATAGCTGTGATACTTTTAGTGGCTGAATTGAGGGGTTGAATTGAGGGTTTAAATTGAGGGATTAAATTTGTAGCTGGACAAGCTACAGACCTAAAATAAACAGACCTAAAATAAACAAACCTAAAATAAACAAACCTAAAATAGACCCCAAAATTAGCGACGAGACTTTTTTTGTTGCCAAGCTTCTTCGTAGCGTTGCTGATTCACCGCTACTGACTTTTGCAAATCTACTATTGGATTTGGATAATCTACACCAAGGCGAAGGTTGAAGCGCTTTTGCTCAACCGGCTGTAGTTGCCAGGGGCTGTGAACTTTGGCCGGTGGTAGTTGCGACAACGCTGGCAGCCAGTGTTTTATATAGTCGCCCGCGGGGTCATAGTCTTTAGACTGCTTGGGAATGTTGAAATAGCGAAAGCCCCGAGCATCATTGCCGACGCCTGCGGTGTAGTTCCAATTTCCCCAGTTGCTGCATACATCGTAGTCAATCAGCAGCGACTCAAACCATTCTGCACCCATTCGCCAATCAATACCCAAATTTTTGGTCAAAAAGCTGGCGACGTTCTGTCTCCCCCGGTTAGACATAAAACCGGTTGCAGCAATCTCTTTCATATTGGCATCCACCAGTGGATAGCCAGTTTCACCCTCGCGCCATCGGTCGAACCTAGGCCAGTCTTGCTGCCACTTTATCGGTAGGCCGCGAATGCCGCCTTTGCGGAATACTTTGCGGCCATACTTGGCGCACACAAAGCGAAAATAGTCTCGCCATATCAGCTCAAAAATCATCCAATAGGTGGAGTTGTTTTTGTGGCGATCGCGCTCATACTTCTTGACTTCTTCGTATACTTTGCGAGGGGAAAGCGAGCCATTGGCCAACCAAGCCGAAAATTTGGATGAGTCGTCAGTGCCTAACATGCCGTTGCGAGTTTCTTTATAAACTTGTAGCCTATCAGCCTCCCAAAAGTAGTGATGAAGCCGCTTAAAGGCTTCTGTTTCACCGCCTTTAAATGCCAATACGCCTTTGGGATCAATCAGCGGCGCTGCTAAGCCTAGCTCACTAAGGGAAGGGAGATCTCCGGGTTCAATATCTTTTTGTAGAGCGTCTTTTGGCAGGGCGGGCAACTGTTGAGGCGTCGAGAAAGTAGGAGAGATCGAAGAATCTGCTTCAACTGCTTTGCGAAACTGCGTGAATATTTCGGGGAGCTGCTGAACCTCAAACGGGAGATCGTTGGGATGGTAAAGCGTTGCACCCCAGTAAATTTCGGTTGCGACGCGGAGGTCTTTAAGCGCTTGTTCAAGAGACTGATCAACGTCGGTTTCTTCGGCGGTCACTTCTTCGTGCCAGTACACAGCGTCAATATTCAGCGCTTTAACCAACGCCGGAATTTCTACTTCGGGCTTGCCCTTACGGATAATTAAATCACTGCCGAGCGATCGCAACCTCATCCGCAAATCCGCCAATGTCTCAATTAAAAACTGTGCCCGATAAGCACCTGTCTTAGGAAAACCAAAAGAGGTTTCGCCAAAGTGCCGAGGGTCAACGCAATATAACGGGATTACTTCGGCCTGTTGTGCCAAAGCTAGGGAAAGGGGCTGATGGTCATGCAGGCGGAGGTCGTTGCGGAACCAGAGAAGAATACGCATCAAGAAGGAAATTGGGAAGGAAATTGAGAAGGGCTTAAGCGGGGATTAAGTGAGATTGTAGATGATGGGATTATAGATTGTGAGATTGTATGGAGAAGGAATGTGCGATCGCAACCACAAAAAGATAGAGACGAGAAGAGATCACAAGTGAGCAATGAGGCCGCCGCCAAGCACCTCAAAACGCGCCTAGAAGCAGCCTGCGACGGCCTATGGTGGAGCAGCGAAAGCGACTATCCGGTTGAAGTGGTTTGGCAGGCGACAGAGGATGACCCACCCACCGCGCCTGAAACAATTGACGAAGCCATTAATGAACCCATCAAGGAACCCATCAGTGAAACAACCCTTCGAAAATTGGCCAATCTTCCGGTGGATAGCCCGATACAAATCGCCGATGTAGAAGATTTTTTTAAGCGCCAAATTACCCCTCACAGCTGGCATACCGCTGAAGAAAAATCTCAGTGCGCTCGACTGAGCACACTGAAAGATCTGCTAACCGCTGCACTGCCCAACTTGCAGGTTTACTGCTGTGGCGAAGTGGAAATTAAGGCGTACGTCATTGGCAATGCCATAGATGGCAGCATCGCAGGCATCAAAACAATACTCGTCCAAACCTAAACTCGTCCAACTCTAAACTCGCTTTTTGAGAGATATTAACCTTACAACTCCACACTCATTTCAGTGATGGGCTCACTGCAAAAAATAGAGAGTTTACAGGCAACTTCTACCGCTTCTTTGGGCGTGTGGCCTAGTAGCAAAGCCGCTTTGGCAAAGTCTTGGCCAGAGCCAATGGCTTCAAATTCGTTCACTTCGTACACATCTAAACCGCCGTAAACGCGGAATAGCTTGCCGCTAAAGGCAATTAAGAAGCCGTTTTTAGGCGTATAGCCGCCTTCTTTTTTGCGAATCCATTCTCTGAATTCTACCAAAAAGTCAATAACGCTGAGGCGGTCGGTGTCGATAGGCTGATGGTTACGGCTAAATAGCTCCATCAGGGTGCCTTCGTAGCAGTCTCCCGTGCTGCCGATGATCATACCGTTTTGCTGAAATAGCTTGCTATGGATAATGTCGGAGCTAGTTGTTTTGGAATAGAGCCTATCGGTCACTTGGGTGTCGGCAGCGAAGATAATAGCGCTCGATGTTTTGCTGGCTGCAATAACGGTCATATATATAGGGCTTAAATAGGGCTTAAGTCATAGAATGATTTATTTACAATACAAGATGAAATAGCCGATTTTGCAGTTAAAAATGACAGGAAAAGATAACTATCCAGACCCATAAAGACAAAAAAAGGAGAAGGGCTTGGAAAATCAGCGGTTTTCGATGGCTGCTTGAATATCTTCGGGCACTTCTGAGAGCAAATCGTAACCAGTGGCAATTTCAATTCGATCCACAGTGGTGCGATAGGTTTGCCAGTCGGCTTCAATGCGATCGCTATTCGGCATATCCACCGCAATCACCTGCGTACGGCGGCTAATATCGTCATCAACATCGTTTAGAACCACGATTACCTTCCACACCCGCCCCGGCACGGTAACCCTACCAACCTTGCCCTTGTCGCCATAAATTCCGGCTATCACATACAGCGCCTTGCCGTCCTCATGCACTAAATCCCGGCTATATTGCTCTAGCTCGCGCCAGGGGCCTCGGTTGTTTTCGCTGGCCTGCGGGAAAATGTTGGTCATTAAAAAGGTGCGCGAGTTGTCTTGGGGGGTGGCAGTGCGATCGCCCGAAGGCACCATATGCCCACGGTCGTATCCGCTACGGCGATACTCTCCCGGCGTCGCCTGATACACGCCCTCAGGCAGGCCGTCATCGGGACGAAAGTCATCTTGGCGATCTACACTGCCTAGCCATCGGTCATCTACACGCCAGCTGGCCCAGCTCAAAACATTGCGCGACTGGTTGTAGGCGATCGCATACTGCTCTCGCTCAATCAATATATTATTGAGATCATCATTGGGCGCAGCGTTACTAGGATTGCCAAAGCTCAGGTGCTCACTGTTAGAAAAATAGGTCGCCGCACCTAATTCCAACTCTACAGCAGGCAGGCTTTCACAGGCTTGCCCATTGCCGTCCCTATCCAGTCCGTAATAGTCTTCTTCAAAGCTAACGAGCACCTTTTGCGCCAGCAGCTGACTGGTAAAATCGCTACAGTTGCAGTAGCTATCGGCACAAGGCGGCAAGCTCGCATAAAGGTCGGCTTCAACATTGCAAGCATTGAGCGCCAGCAGCGCAGACGCAATAGAAAGGGAGACCCCAAAAAACCGAATAAGCCTTTGCATAAGTAAACGTAATAAATGCACGGGTTGAATGCAGGGGTGAGCCTAGTCAGAGCATAGTATATCTGTTCTATTTGCTCACTTTATAAAGGCTACAGGAGCATCGCCTGTTTGGCCAGCGCATTAACCGCTAGTTGATAGGTGTTGGTTAGCGAGTGCTAGTTAGCGAGTGCCAGTTAAAAGGTGCTAATTAAAAGGTGCCAGCCAAATAGTTCCGTCATCAAAAAGCTAGGACGGTATACTGAAAATCGTAATCACTCGGAGTTTTTTAAATTCATGTTTAGTACGCTCATTTCCACGCTAAAAAATCGCTTCCCTGCGCCCACAGTTCAGGCTCATTGTGACGGGCCTTGCGGCGTATATGATCCGTCTTCTGCTCGAATTGCCGCAGAAGCTGTCGTTTCAATGACCAAAAAAATTCTGGACTTGCAGCATCCTGCCGATGACGACACTCAGGCAATGGCTGCCTACCAAAACACCATGTCTCGCTATGTAGCCATCAAAGAAGAGCAAGCACAAATCGCTAAAGACGAAATATTAGTGCTTTGGACTGACTACTTCAAGCCAGTTCATTTAGAAAAGTATCCTGACCTTCATGACACCTTTTGGAAAGCAGCCAAGCTGTGCTCTGCCTGCAAGGTAGAAGTCAGCACTCAGCACTGCGCCGAACTGATGGAAGCCATCCAAAAGATTCACAGCATTTTTTGGGAGACCAAGAGCCGCGACGTGGCCTGGTATACAGCGAGCTAGTTGCTTAATCATCCATAACGCTGCATAGGGCACGGCATTGCTGTGCCCTATGCTATGTAGACAACAAATCTCACTTATGAAGCTCAAGCGTAATTGGAAGGAAATTGGCCTTTGGGCCTTAGGCAAGCGCTGGCGCTTTCGAGTGAACAACAACTCTATGCTCCCAACGTTAAAGCCTCAAGAGGATGTGTTGGTTGTGCCCATTAGTCAAAACGCGCCGATTGCGCCCGGTGATATTGTTGTTTTTTTTCATCCGCTAAGGCCAACAATGCGAATGGTAAAGCGCGTGAGTGAGACTTTTTATGACGGTGGCTGCTATGTGCTCAGTGACAATATGGCTGAAGGTAGCGATAGCCGGTCGTTTGGTGTGGTAGGCCCAGAGCTGCTGATTGGCCGTGTAACAAGCCGTTTGATTTAAGCAGGCTGATTTAAAGACCTGATTGAAGCGGCCTGATTGAAGCACATATCTCTAAACTTTGTTGGTTCTATTTTTCATCTCTTTTTTATTTCGACTGAAGGAAGTCTTTCTATGTCTGCTACGCTTCGCTTGGCTACGGCTGAGGATGTATCTGCGATTTTTGCTTTGATTCAAGCGCTGAGTGAATATGAAAAACTCGCACATGAAATGGTCGGCGCAGAGGCTGATTTGCATCGGGGATTATTTGGAACGCCCAGCTATGCTGAATCGGTCGTGGCTGAAGTCAATGGTCAGGTGGTTGGGTTTGCGCTTTATTTTTACAATTTTTCGACTTTCCTGATGAAGCCAGGGATATATTTAGAAGATTTGTTCGTATTGCCTGAATATCGGCGGCAGGGAATTGCAACAGATTTGCTCAAGTATCTTGCTAGCCGAGCGCTGAGCCAAGGCTGTGGCCGACTAGAGTGGAGCGTGTTGGACTGGAACGAAAGTGCAATTACCTTTTATCAGCGTATCGGTGCGGTGCTGATGGATGAGTGGACAGGATGCCGGGTAACTGGGGCAGCGTTAGAGAATTTAGCAAGTTAAAGAATTTAGCAAGTTAGAGAATTGGAAAGCTAGAGAATTGAAAAGTTAGGAACTGGGTGAAATGAGGAATCGGGCACTGCTATAACGTGAGATGACGCGCGATCGCCCACCGGATCAACGCCCCACCTTGCGATGACTTTTGCACCACTTCACCTCGCAAATACTTCATCATCACCAGCCTGCCCAAGCCTTTAATTCGTCCATACGCCCTCCCTTTTAGCCACTGCCAGGCGTTCACACGACCATTCACCTCGGCATACATTGGCGCAAACGCTAGCTTGCCATACAGTACATCTGCCCGATGTGCGGTGCTGAGCTTATTTTGCCGATGCTCCAAGTTAGGCCTGCCGCCATGCTCGCCATAATTGCGAAAAGGCACATAGTTGTGTGCGCCTCGGTCTCGCAAGTAGTACTCAATGCCTGAATCCCAAGGCGAGTAAGCTCTAGGCCCTGGATCTTTTTCCACCTGCGCGGCCAACTCTATCAGCAACCTCGCACTTTTGGCGGTAATGACATAGGCCACCATAGAAGTGGAATAGCCTTGGGCAAAGCGTTCATTCGCTTCGCCTGTGATAACGTTGTATACCTGAGCTGCACAGGTATATAGCCAAGCAATGCCCAAATCGGCGTCAGCCGGATCAAACGGCAACGGCAGCTGAGCAAAATTGACGACCGGTACAAAGTCAGCTTCTACAATCAGCGTAGGTTTTTCGGAACGGAGGGCGAGTTCCCAAGCGCTGCGATGGTTAAGCAGGCACAAAAAGCTGGGTGAATAGGTTTCGTATCCGGGCTGATGCACCTGCCTCAAAACCGTGCATTGGCAGCCTGCTTGACTGAGGGTTTCAGCGAGTTGCTCGGTTGGCTCTTTGTAGGCAATGACTAAGGTTTGAGCAATGCTCTCTACCAGTTTGGGACAGGGGCCTTGATGGGGCATAGGGTTGCTTAAAAAATAATAATAGGGAAAATTTTTAGCGTGTTTAAGCAGATCTGGCCAAGCGATTCATTTTATCAAATGCTTCTGGTGCTTTTTTGCGTATATTTTTCTGAACGGTTGGTATATTCAGTGACTCGCCATAGACAAAGGCAAACACTGCGTAATAATAGGGGCAGGTCACTATTGGCGAATAAGCCGGTGTTACAACGACCTCTCAAAGCGGCAGGCTCAGTTTTTTGCCGTTATTTCTGCATCTAGGCAACATGGCAGACAATATTCCACCTGATGATCGTGCCCAGCCGCAAAATGTTAGCGGGCCAGATTGGAGTCAACAGGACTTACGCGATCGCGACTTTAGCAACGCAAATTTTGAAGGCGCAAATTTTGAAGGGGCCAACCTCGCTAGAGCCAACTTAACAGGCGCTAATTTACGGCAGGCCAACCTATGCCGGGCGAACTTACAAGGGGCTAACTTAACCAATGTTGATGCCCAAGGTGCCCTATTTAGTGGTGCAGACTTGAGTGATTTACAAGCGCCCAATGCCGACTTTAGCAACTGCGACAATTTTAACCGGTGTGACTTGCGCCACGCGGTTTTAGAAAACGCAAATTTTGAAAATTCAAATTTAAGACGATCCAACTTAGAGGCAGCCCAGCTCAAAGGCGCTAATTTTAAAAATGCACGTCTGCGCCGTACCAATTTGGAACGAGCCGATTTAACGGAGATTGATGCGATCGCAGCGAACTTTGGCGCAGCGAAGCTAAAAGACGCCTGTTTGCATCAGGCCAAGCTCACCTCGACATACCTAAGAGGTGTCGATTTTTCAAATGCCGATTTAACCGAAGCCGACTGCCAAGAAGCCGATTTTCAAGGCGCTCGCCTAGTTGGCGCTTGCCTAGACGATGCCAATCTTAAATATGCGCGCCTCAGAAGAACCAATTTAACAGAAGCCTCTTTTCAGCGAGCAACCTTGCAAGATGCCAAACTCTCCAAGGCCGATGCAACCGCCGCTAATTTTAGTCATGCCATCTTAAGGTCTGCCGATTTCAAAGGGGCCATTCTCGATTCAGCCAAGCTTCAACATGCGCGTATGAACCTAGTTCAGCTACAAGGGGCCTCTTTGCGAAAGGCTGACTTATCCCATACCCACTTGCAAAATGCAGAGCTACGGGGAGCTGATTTAAAAAACGCTACTTTTGAGCAGGCCAATCTTGAATCTGCGATGCTGCATGGTGCCTATTTAAAGGGAACTAATTTTCAGAAAGCCAGCTTAATCAATGCCCAGCTCAGTAGAGTGCGGACAAAACGAGCGAATTTTGATCAGGCTGTATTGACTGGTGCAGGATTAAATGGTGCTGACCTGCGATTTTCGAGCTTTCGTAACGCCCAGCTTAATCAAGTACAGGCAGAGCGAGCTAACTTTTCCTGTGCTGACTTAAGCAACGCTGAATTAAGCGGCAGCAGGCTCAACCGAGCAACCTTGAGTGGAACCATTTTCGCCGGAGCCAATTTAACCGATGCACGGCTAAACGGGACGGAACTCGCAGGCGTAGATATGAGCGGTGCTTGCCTCATTAATGCACAGATCTCAGACGCAAATTTAGCCTGCATCAACTTTAAAAATGCTGATTTGTCGGGGGCTAAGTTTAGCCGAGTCACGCTGAGCAACGCCAACTTTCAGGCTGCTACCTTAGCAGCAACTGAGTTCAAAAATTGCTACATCAGTGGTGCTGACTTTGACTCTGCCACGCTAAATGGCACCCAGTTGCGGGGTGCAAAACTATTACATACGACATTTTCTAACGTGAGTCTGACGAATGTTGATTTGAGCCAAGCCTATCTTTCCTACGCACAGTTTGAGAATAGCGAGGCGATCGCTACCGACTTTAGCGGGGCAGATGTTACAGCAGTCACTTGGACTGATTTAAGCTTTCAAGGCGCAATGCTTACTTTTTGCATTGGCCTATCAGCAGAATCAATCACTCAGCTCAATGCCTACGGGGCCACTTGCCCAGATGACACCCTCAAGAGCACAATAGACGGTTTGCAAGTTGAACAGGTTCGCCGAGAGGATGGCGAAGATCGGTTAACGGATTTTGAAGAAGCGCTAAACCGATTTCAAGATACGCTGAACTTGCTTGAATCAGTTCGGCAAGGATTTGGCAACAATCCGATAGAGAGCAACTTTCGGCATGTAAAAATGCTGATTGAAAAGCTGGAGCAGTTTGCCAACAAGCACAACAAGTACCGACGCGTGATTGGTGAGATAGAAACAGACATGAATGCGCTAGGAGTAAATGATGCGATCGCATTTAAAGAAGTGCTTGAAAGCATTCGAGTTCGCATTTCTCGACTCAAGCGCTGCCAAAACGAACTAGAAGGCATCTGCCGCAATCCATTGATGTTCTTTGACCGCTGCTTGCTCGCTAGCTCCGGCTATTTAAGCGCAGATTCAGTTTGGCTGAGCACAGAAGAAGACCAGGATCACTGGAGCGACGATAACCCGATCGAAATTACGGAAATTTATCTCGAAGGCTTCTATCCTAATGATCCTCCTAACGAAGAGTCTGATGAAGAGTCTGGTCAAGATAATTAACATCACTCGTCATCGTCATCTGGCTTTTGCGGAAATAAGTCGCGAGTGACGACATAGCAAAGGCCCAGCAAATCAGAAGCAAGTGCGCCTAGCAGCAAATACTGCATTCGCTCAGAGAATGCTTTAACTTTAAACGCAGGCAGTGAAAGCATCACCATCAACCAAATAGGCGCAACATACATTGGAATAATCAACGCGGCTAAAACCTTTGTCCGAGAATCTATTCGGTGCTTAAGTTCAGCACTTTTACGCGCTTCACTAGTCGCAAAATCGTACTCTTTAACATTTGGCTTATTAAGATATTCTTCAGTGGTTGTCGTCACTGCTGGCATTAAGACTGTCGTCAAAGTGCTAGGTCAAAAGAATTTCTTTAACGACCGCATCGCCTTCAATGACACCGATGCCCCGCCCTTCCTGCTTAGCATCTTGAGCGATACCATAAAGCGCTAATCCCGTTCTTAAGACATCGGCTAAGCTTTTGCCTGAGTCATCGGCTAGTCGTTGCAGAAGCTCATAGGCAGCAGGTGCTAGCTCTAAGTTCAAACGTTTTTTGTCAGTAACTGCCTGTCGCTTTTGCTTCGCAGAAACTTGTGTAGTTTGTGGCATATCTTTCTCTTTACTGGTCATTACTATAAAAAGGCCCTGCTTTGACTATTGCAATTAATATAGTGCGGTTAAATTAATCCATTTTGATTATCCGAACCTTTCGAGTCAGAAAAGCTATTTGGATTCAAACCAATTTTTGAAATCAATTTGAGTGCAAACCGCCTTCAAATCGATTTCAGATTCTGACCTATATTACACATAAAAATACACAGATTTTGATCCAAAACATCATTAAAAATGTGTATTTTTATGTGAAGCAGGGATGAAAGTAGAGCCTGACCTAAAGTCGCTGAGATAAATTGCCAAGATCGCTGACATTTACGTCAGCGAGGATTCAGGTGCTTGTGAAATTGGCATTCACATGGCTGTCCTTGTCCGACTCTTCGTTGACCTCTTCAAGCTTGCCTATCGCAGCGACTCGATAAAAACGCCGGTGATAATCAGAACAACTGTAGTAGCGCCGAATCTCAGGAGAATTGGGCCTACAGAGGCAATCAGCAAATCGCCTAGCGGCTGGGCCCCGAAAAGCATTAGAAAAAACAGTATTAAGGTGAATGCAAATACCCAGATAACAAATAGCTTGAGCAAGTGGCCAGCTAGGTGAAGTAAAGAAGGCTTAGGGCGATGAATCATGGTTCGTGCTCCAAAAAAAGGGCAGCAAAGGAAAAGTGCGTAGAACAACTGTGACTTGAGCCAACATGAAGTCGAACTGCAAGCGAGCCTTTAATGAACCTTTAATGAGCTTCAAATGAAATTATTAAGCTCATTAAATACATAGTATATGCACATTTATTGTGTGTCAAGTTTATTGACTACTGCCTGCTCAAATTAGGGATTAGCAGGTTCCGAGACTTTGCGTAGATATAGACAGTCTTCATATTTACCCTCCGTATTTATGCGGTATATTTTTATACCTACTTTGGGTAGGCAGTAGGCCTCAATCATGGATTATTTATAGTAATAAGCTACGAATTAATACGGGCGACTCTGTTTCTACTGTTAAAAAAATACAGAATTTACATTTTTATGGATCGCCATAGCCATCAGCCCAATCAGCCGTTAAAGCCGCTAGCCGAAGAACAGGTCAATCTAACGCAAGTCAGGCAAAACCTTACCGAATCCCCGCAGACCGTTTTTTCTGTCTTTAAGCTTTCGCCGACCCCCTATGGACTTGAAATGCGGATGCCGCTCAATCGAATTCGGGGTAGCCTGATTGACTCGATGAGGCGATCGCGATCTGATCAGAGCACTCTGTTCAGCCTATGGAAAATTATAGGAATGGCACTCGTTGTAGGGGCCTCAGTCACGCTGACCAAGTCTGCTGTGTTTGGGGGAATCGTAGCAGTTGTATTACCCCTGCTGCTATGGTTAACGACCCGCTCCGACAACCCATCTAGTCAGACGGCGGTGATATTAAGACTGGTCAATGCCCCCAATGGCAGCACATTTTTGAGTATGTCAACGACCCCGGCATCATCTTGCTATCAACGTAGCGCTTCTGGCCATATTCCCAGTCGTCTATCTAGTGGCCTAGCAAGCAGATCAGATCTATATGCGCCCTATACCTATTCAGTCGCAGAACCATCCGCTAGCACTAATCTTTGCTTCTCTAATCTACCGGTAGAGCGGGTTTCTACCAGTACGTCGATTGGCAATAGGCAAATAAGTTTTACGCTGTACTGCGTGAGTCCTAGCAAGGGCAAGCAAATACGCATCAGCGGGAGCCGTGAGGAAATTTACTGGCTACATGCTGGCATTTCTAAATGGGGAAAGGGATTGAAAGAAGAAAGAGAGAGAAAGGTGCGATAAAAGCACGATAAATAAAAGAGGTTTAATCAATTGAAGCGGTGGATAAACACACCCAAAGATATCAAAAACGGCATCTTTATTAAATGCATATCCCTCAGTGATTTGTTAGTTCTCTTTAGTTATTCTATTAGCCAGCTAAAACGCCTACTGCTGAAGCTGCCTCTCATATTGCGCAATTTTATTCCAAGTGCCGGGGCCGACTTCTTTTTCAAACTCTTCTATAATCCAGTCGCTACCTTTACCAATGCGCCGAGCGCTTTTGCGCAGATAGTTGACGATGACGAGTTGCTCTTCCCAAATAGGCCGAGCGCCATACAGTGAGCCAAAGGCCCAGCCCGGATTCGGAAGGCGATCGCACTGCTCATAAAACGCTCTATCGGCCCAAGTCGGCGCATAACCTCTCTTAAAGGCTCGTCTGCGATGGCCGTGATACAGCTCTACCAGGGTAGAAATATCTCGAATTTGGCGAGCCTGCGCATTGGAGTAAATTTCCACCATGCTTTCGGTATTAACGGGCCGATCGGTCACCCAAGTATGCGCGCAGTCCGGACATTTCACAATAAAAGAAAGCACAATTCGACCACAGGCCGGACAAGGCTTAGTCGGCGCAACACCGCCGCCGCCAGAAGACTGTTTTTGGGTGGGCAACTCATACCCTTCTACATCTTCAGGAAAGCCTAATCGCTGCAAATTTCCCGCCTGATCGAGAATAATGCCGTACTCCTTACCCGTATGCGGAGAAATTCGCATCACTCGGCCCAGCTGCTGAAAATGCATTGCGCTAGATTTGGTCGGGCGAAGCATCAGGCCAACCTCTACACTGGGCTCATCAAAGCCAATGCTAATGACATTGCAGGAAGTCAGAACCATGAGTTCCCCAGTTTTGAGCGCATGGTACAGCTTTTTGCGGTCTTTTATCGCGGTATTGCCATCTACGGTCGCCGCTGGAATACCTGCCTTGAGAAAGGCCTTAGCCACATTGTTAGCATGACCAATATCCACACAAAAGGCAATCGTGCGCTTGCCATGACCAATGCGAAACCATTCTTCAACAATTTTTTCGACCAGTTCGGCGCGATCGCACGCATTTTTCAAATCCTTCTCGTCATAGTCGCCTTTAGAGGTTCCCACCTCCTCCAAGTTAGCCATGCTATCTTTTGGCATGCTGTAGTACTTCATCCGAGACAGGTAACCCATCTCCTGCAAAGTTTGCGGCACCGGAGAAGACACCAACGTATCTAAATAATCGCCTAGTTGTTCTTTACCCAGTCGCAGCGGTGTGGCGGTCATCACCAAATGCACCGCATCGCGATGCGTCCGCAACATTACCTTTTTACCCACCTGGCTAAATAGCGTAATATGCCCTTCGTCATAAAACACCACATCGGCAGGCCACTGCTGCCACCAGCGCCGCTTTGCCATGGTTTGAATACTGGCAATTTGAATCGGCGCATCGCGATTTTCCTCCCAGCCTGCCTTAATAAAACCGCACTGCAACCCAAACGATTTCATCTTTTCGTAAGTTTGGCCCACCAGCACATCTAAATGCACCAAAAACATGAGCCGCTTACCGGCTTCTTCTGCATGGGCACAAATTTGCCCGCTAATGACTGTTTTTCCGGCGCCCGTCCCTGCAATAATTGCCACTCGCTTATGCCCTTCATTAAGCTCGTGATAAAGGTCGTTAATGAGCTGCACCTGATAAGGCCGAAGCTGGGGAGGATCGGGGCGGGGCGGGGGCGTTGGCAGCAGGTCTAGCTCGTCAGCGTCAGCATTTGAGGGGACAGAATGCATGGAATCGGTCGAATCAGTAATAGGGCAATGGCACAGTTACGGCACAGTTACGGCACAGTTTAGTAACTCTGTACTTGTAAGAGGCTATCGTAAATTAGGATAAATGCAAAAGCGACAATTTACGATTTATCTGTTCAATTGATCCGTTCGATTTATCCGTTCAATTGATCCGTTCGATTTATCCGTTCAATTGATCCGTTCAAGCAGTCTGAGTCTGCAATAAATCCATCACCGTAGCCACGAGTGTATCTGGAGCAACGGGTTTGGCTAAATGACGATGGAAGCCAGCGTTTAGGGCTTTTTGCACGTCGGATTTGTCGGCACAGGCGGTGAGTGCGATCGCCAAAATATTGCCTCCCTGTTCATACGGCAACTGGCGAATGCAATTTATCAGCTGGTAACCATCGAATAAAGGCATGCTAATGTCGCTAATCAACACATCCGGAAGGGGTTGCTCATCTAGCGCTTTTAGCGCGGCTGCACCTGAGTCAACGCCCGTGACTGTCGCCCCCGCCTGCTCCAACGTAACCACAGCAATTAGTTGCGAGTCGCTACTGTCATCTACAACCAAAATATGGACACCATTTAAGTTGGCTTTTTTTTCTTGAACAGCTGGGTTAAACGTAGAAACCATTCGATTAATCAGCGGCATAATGAGCGTAAAAGTTGTTCCTTTCCCCTCCCCTTCGCTCACCACAGAGACGGTGCCGCCGTGGAGTTCAGTGAGTTGACGCACAATGGCCATGCCCAGCCCTAACCCGCCAAACTGCCGAGTGATAGAATAATTTTCCTGATGAAAGTACTCAAATACATAGGGCAAAAACTCCGCGCAAATACCTTTGCCCGTATCGGTAACCTGAATTTTGGCGTGAGTCTCATCAGAGGTGCTTAGCTCAATTTGGATATGGCCCCCTTCGGGCGTAAACTTGACCGCATTAGAAAGTAAATTCCAAATAATTTGCTGTAGTCTGCTCTCGTCTCCCATCACGGTAAGCCCAACCGCATAGAGCCGTGTTTCTATTCCTATATTTTTAGCATCTGCCGCCAGCTGAACCGTCTCTAGCGCTCTGGCAATCACGCTATCGAGGCGCACAGGTTGCTTTTGCAAGCTCATTTTGCCTTGCAAAATACGAGAGATATCTAGCAGATCATCAATCAGGCGTACCTGAAGCCGCGCGTTACGCTCAATAATAGACAATGCCTCAGTGGTTTTTTCGGGACTCAGATTGCCTTTGCGCAACAGCTGAGACCAGCCCACAATTGGATTCAGCGGGGAGCGGAGTTCGTGGGAAACAACCGCTAAAAACTCATCCTTACTGTGGCTAGCCCTCTCTGCTTGCTTCAGTGCCTTCTCTGCACAAGCGAGCAGTTCAGCCTGGGTAGCTTCAGCGCGGCGACGCTCTAGCTCGGTGGCAATCCGCACGCTAAAAATATTGAGTAAAGATTCTACCAAGGCCGGCACTGTCATAAGCTGGGTATTCATCACCGCGAGCACACCTAGCGGTTTGCCCGTTGCTTCAACAATGGGAATAGCGGCGTAGCTTTCAATATTAAGCGCGGCCAGCATCGGCACTTTAGGAAAGCGCTGCGCCAGGTCGCGGTCAAACCAGCAGAGCGATCGCGCCTGCAAAGTCGCGCCACAGGGCGAGTTGGTCAAGCTATAGTCAAAATTATCGACAATGCGGCCTTGATGACAGACTGAAAGCGTTCTCAAACAGTCAGGCTGATCATCTACGAGCAGTGAAATATAAGCGTAGTCTACGCAGAGGGCCTGAGTGAATTGCTGCACCAGAGTCGCAAAAAACATGTTGCCAACGGTCGCCGCCACCCCGCAAGACACAGCGGTTAAAGCCTCGTTGGTCTGCGCCATCTGACGGGCTGCCAATTTTAGCTCTAGCTGACTCATCACCTGCCGGCTCAGCGCATGCAAACTATCAATTTGAGCTTGAGAGGGCTCGCGAGGTCGCAGGTCAATCACACAGAGCGTTCCCAAGATATGCCCTGATTGGGTGACCAAGGGCACACCTGCATAGAACTGAAGGCCTCTTGCCGCGATCGCCGGATGAGTACAGAACTTAGTATCTGCCAGCGCATTGGGCACCACTAGCGCCTCCTGCTTTTCGACGAGGTAAGGGCAAAACCCATCTTCGAGCGGGGCTGTGCCCGTGTCTGCGCCAAACACTGACTTAAAAAACTGATAATCTTTATCAACGAAGGTGATAAACGATAAAGGCGTATCACACACCTGGGCAGCCAGTCGGGTGAGATCATCAAAGGCGGCTTCGGGAGGTGTCCCCACAATGCCGTAGTGATGCAAAGCGGCTAGTCGTTCAGGGCTCTCGATTAAATTAAGTGATAAAGGAAGGGGGTCTTCGGACATAGGGTATGCAAGTTGCTACGCTACTTAGGACCAGCATCGAGAGCCAGCATCATTTAAAAAAATATCTTAGGTAGCCAGAATACACTTACAGTCGCGATTGCCTAGCCGATGACTACTTATCATAGTAGAACTTAATAAGTCAAAATGTATGGTCAAAATTCTTCATCTGTCGGATATTCATATGGGAAGTGGCTTTAGCCATGGCCGGATTAATCCAGAGACGGGAGTGAATACCAGGCTAGAGGATTTTACGCTGGCGCTAAGGCGATGCGTAGATAGTGCGATCGCCCAAAAAGTAGACCTCGTTTTATTCGGCGGCGATGCCTTCCCCGATGCCACCCCACCGCCCTACATTCAGCAAGCCTTTGCTGGTGAGTTCTGCCGCTTAGTGGCTGCTCATATCCCTACCGTTTTACTCGTCGGCAACCACGACCAGCATGCTCAAGGCGGCGGCGGTGCCAGCCTTTGCATTTACCGCACACTTGGCGTGCCGGGCTTTATTGTCGGCGATACTCTCACCACTCACCGCATAGATACCCAAGGCGGGCCAGTGCAGATCGTAACGATTCCTTGGCTCACCCGATCTACCCTACTTACCAAGCCCGAGACCCAAGGACTCTCTATGGGCGAAGTGGGAGAGCTGTTGTTGGATCGACTGCGAGTTGTTTTAGAAGGAGAGATCCGCAAGCTGGATAAAAAAATTCCAACGGTTCTACTCGCACATCTGATGACCGATACCGCTCGCTATGGTGCAGAGAAGTTTTTGGCGGTTGGCAAGGGGTTTACGGTGCCAATGGCAATTTTAGCCAGAGACTGCTTTGACTATATCGCGCTAGGACATGTGCATAAGTATCAACAGGTTAACGAGTCGCCTTTAGCGATTTATCCGGGCAGCATTGAGCGGGTAGATTTTAGTGAGGAAAAGGAAGATAAAGGCTACATTCTGTTGGAGTTAGAAAAGGGCAAGGCGATCGCTAAATTTTGTCCGCTGCCTGCTCGCGTATTTAAAACATTAGAGATTGACCTAACAGACGCAGCGAAGCCGCTACAGGCATTGTTAGCTGCGATCGCAAAAGAAAACATTACTGATAAAGTCATCAGACTGGTATATAAGCTACGCGCCGACCAAGTAGAGGAAATTGACAATTTAGAATTAGGCGAAATACTGGCCCAAGCGCATAGCTATACTATTCAAACTCAGCTAGTGAGTCAGCTATCTCGGCCTCGGCTGCCCGAATTAGGGGTAGACAGTTCACTATCGCCAATGACCGCACTACAAGCCTACTTGAACAATCGCGAAGATTTAGAAATGCTTACAGCAGATATCCTAGAGGCAGCTCAAGGCCTGCTCAATCAAGATCCTCACGGCGACAAAGCGATTGTTGCCCCAGAAGACGATGATGAGGGAGTCGTCCTAGAAGAGGAATCTGCCAAACAGCTCAGACTGTTGTAAAAAAGCCAGAAAAAATTGTAAAGGAGTGCTGATCAGAGCACTCCTTTAGCCTAGCTAGCCAATGACTAGCTTTTTAAAATCTTCAGCCTTCACTACACGGCAGCCGGTTTTGGATCTGGCTGAGGCGGCTTTACTTCGCTCATCGCAGTTGAAACACGATGGGCAAAATTTTCATCTACCTCACGAAACAGCGCCAACTGTCTCTCTTTAATGTCGTTTGGACATTTACCCAAGCTACCGCCAATGTTATGCACCAACCGGTCTTTTTCACCGTTGTCCAGCATCTGGTAAAACATTTTGGCCTGATCGCTATAGTCTGCTTCATCTAGCTCAATCCGGTCAGCCATGCCACTTACCTCATAGGGTGGCGTCGCTGCCCGCTGGTCGGCCTTGGGATACTCATACCGAGTCGGATGATAGTTCTGACGACTGCCATAGTTTCCATCTACCCGCATGAAGCCATCACGGTAGGGCGAATTTGCCTGAGTTGCATGAGGCGAATTGACCGGAATCGACTCGTAATTAACACCTAAGCGATAGCGATGCGTATCGGCATACGACATAATCCGAGCCTGTAGCATTCGATCAGGCGACCAAGAGATACCCGGAACCACATTGCCTGGAGAGAATGCGGCCTGTTCTACTTCAGCAAAGTAGTTTTCAGGGTTGCGATTCAGCGTTAGCTTGCCAACCCGCTGCAAAGGAAAGTCACCGTGCGGCCATACTTTAGTGAGGTCAAACGGATTCCACTGAAAGGTTTGCGCTTGCTCGTCGGTCATGGTTTGAATGTACATTGTCCAAGCAGGGAAGTTGCCTTCATCAATAGCGTTGAACAAGTCTTTAGTAGCCCAGCGGGGCTCAATGCCTTGCATATGCATCCACTGTTCTTCTGTGAAGTTTTTGATGCCTTGATCACTTAGGTAGTGAAACTTCACCCAGATGCGCTCATTTTGTTCGTTGATCAAGCTGAAGGTATGTGATCCATAGCCATTCATATGACGCCAGCCCATCGGGGCACCGCGATCGCCCATTAGCCACATGACCTGATGCAGGCTCTCAGGCACCTGCGACCAAAAATCCCACCACATTTCATCCTGCCGCCAGTGCTGCTCCGGATGCTCCTTTTGCGAGCGAATGAAATCCATGAACTTCATCGGGTCACGCACAAAAAAGATCGGCGTACCATTGCCGACCATATCCCAGTTACCGTCTTCGGTGTAGTGCTTTAGTGAAAAACCGCGCAAGTCACGATAGATATCAGATCCGCCTTTTGACTTAGCCACAGTAGAGAATCGAGCGAAAACTTCAGTCTCTTTGCCCACTTCAGAAAACAGTTTGGCCTTAGTCAGGTGGGTGATATCGTCGGTCACGGTAAACGTGCCGTAAGCACCTGCACCCAGGGCATGAACCACTCTCTCTGGAATACGCTCCCGGTTGAAGTGCGCCATTTTTTCAAGCAAATCATAGTCTTCAAGCAGCAAAGGGCCGTACTTGCCTGCTGATTTAGAAACTTCGTTGTTAGCAATGGGAATGCCGGATGCATTGGTAAGCGTATTATTGTTGTCAACCATAAAGCTCCTAATTGTTATGAGTCTAGCGATATCAAACTTGTTTGTATTTAAACTGGCTGGTTTTTAGACCTAGCAAGACCTGATAGCGACGACACTTCGCATTACTCTAATTGTCAGATGAGGCTCGTAGCATACGTACATGGGGGTATCTTTGCCCATAAGCGCATTTTTCACGAGCGCCTTGGCTGCATTAAAACGGTTTTATCAAAGCTGACCCATCAGCCGCCACATCAGAGCATGTGAACGGGCAACCTAATATTGAATTCTCTATCTTGGAATTCTTTGAATTTAGTTGTCTCACCCAACCATTTGATCTAAACCGCATGGAAGCTCAAATCGCCGCAGCTTTAGCTGCCGCCTCAACAGCCAGCGATTATTCGCAAATCGCGAAGTGGCTTAAGCAGTGGCAGGCCAACGAGCCAAGGAATCTGCTCATTCGGCTGTATGCCGCGCAGCTACAGGAGCGGACAAATCGGCTAGAAGCGGCTGAAAAAAACTATTTAGAGCTGCTCAAGCAAACGCCCAGCAGCAAAATTATGAGCCAGGCTAGAGCGGGCATTCAAAGAGTGCAACAGCAGCAGGCCGCTATTAAAGCCAAGGCGCTCAGTGAGGCGAAGCAAGTAGTGGGCGGTGATGAGGTGAGTATTTTAGCGATCGCCGCTCCCCCAGCCAGCCAGCGGCAGCAAACCCTCGAAGGCATCGCCAAAGTCTTCGACCTAGATGCCTATACAGCCCGCCTAAAAGTCCCCGCTAGCGGCTTTCGCATCCATCGGATTGGCCCCTGGGGTGAAATCAGCTTCTTTGCCCAAGCGCTCAAGCAGGTGCATGTGACCACCCTAGCCGTTCAAGTCAGCAAGGTTAAAGCATTGCCTATCTTTCAAATTTGCTACTTTGAAGCGATCGCGCCCCAGCCGATCGTCATTTGTAAAAATACAGCTGGTCAGCTGGGCAGGCTTGAGTTTAGCTGGGCAGAAATCACCCAACAAGTCAGCGGGCAGCTACCTATTTTTGAGCAGGTTGCTGATATTGGCCACTGGGGTAGAACTGTTCATCAAGAGAAAGTACAAGACTATATACAAGTTATTGATTTTCATTTAAAAGAAAGGCAAATTGTGTTGAGGCTATGCGATCGCCTCTACCAATACCAAAAAGGTGTTTCTTTGACCCAGCAGTCAGAACTCAACAGCCGCATCTTATGGAACCACCTACAAGCACATCTTCAACAATCTATTAAAGCCTCTCACCAAAACGACTTTTCCCGCTTCAGCAAAGGAGCCCTAGAATTCATCGACATCCTGCCGCCCATTCACCCTTACCTAGATATCGACCGCCGTGCCCCTAGCCACTGGGATCAGGCATTCCACCTCTATAGCGGTCTCTGCTACTTCGAGACATCAATACAGAAAAAGCACAAACTAGAACAAACACAAAACAGAAAAAGCAACAGTCTAAGTTCTTAGCTTACAGATCTATTTCATACGTGAGTGAAACGTTAACAGATACTGAAACTTCTACAGGCTGAGCAGGATCATAGGGCTGAAAACCATATGACTGCCCGTAGCGTAGCGCATCTTCTAAATTGGTCGGACATACCGAATCGCCAAAGGGAGCGAGGTAATTCCATCCAGGATTACTCGAAACAGTGATAAAGCCGCCAAGCGTGACCTCAGCGACATCAGCAAGTGCGATCGCCTGCCTTTGCGCCTCTGCCATCGCCGCCTCGCGCGCAGCCACCTCAGCCGACAGGCAGTTACTCGCCGCATAAGCTACGCCCAGAGTACTCACCGCAAACTTGCCGTCTGCGATCACAGCATTATTGGCGACATCTATCAGTTCACTGATGCGCGACTGAGTCGGGCGATTCAGACGTATAACCATTCGCAAAGCCTGAGCGCTGTACGACTCTCGTACAATGCTGATGTCACCCATAGGGATACCCGCAGCGATCAGGGCGTTTGTAACGGGTTGCAAATCAGCTGGCGTTGCAATAGCGGGTACTTCTAGCGTCATCGATGGATCAGTCGGTGTCTCTGAATCCACCGGCATCTCTGAAAAGTAGTTGACACTATACGATAAGATGATTGCCGCCTGCTCAGCGGGCACGCTAGAGGCTCCATTGCCGCTAACATTCAGCGATCGCACAGGAGGCAAGGCAGTGGGCGCTGCAACTTGAGCGAGCTGCAACGCGGCTGGCGCGGTTGGGATAAAGTCAGCGGCCTGACTGGCTGGAGAAATGAGAACGCCTGAGAAAGCAGCCATCGCGCTCATCCATACAGCTCTTCGCATCTGTTGCTTTATCATATTCAAATGTCTATTAGTAAAGTTAATTTTAGGGTCAGACAAAAGTCAAAAATCGCGGCTCCGAAAATCGCAGAAAAAATCGCAGAATTGGACATCGTAAAAGCCTTTCTGTCCTAATGCTTTCAGAAATCAGCAAAACCAGCCTCAAACAGTCTTTGCATCATATTCTCTATCACTCAGTAAGGCTTTAAGAGAATTTTCATTCCTTTTCTACTCACAAAGCATATTATCTTCTATCACGTCACCCCTTTAAAAAACCACTAAAAAACACAAAGATTCGTAAAGAACTTTGCGACCTGAAAAACCAGCCTAAACTGCCTAAAGAACTTACTCAAATTTGAGCCACCAATTGCTAAATCCTAAAAAACTTACATGGCAGCAATGATGGCAGCAATGCCAGCGCTGAGCCGATGAATATGCATATCTACGGCGAGTGTGGCTCAAACACAAGGGGCAAGCGGATGGGCTAATGGCGGGTCTACGGCATACAGGCGACTTTTATGGCGACTTTTATGGCGACTAGAGCCCGCATTTAGCACCCGTTAGCACCAGAATGTTCGTTAGCCTTCTCGGGCTTGCAGTTCTTTGGGCATAAATGAGCGATCGCCCATCCGCTCTAACAAGGGACCGTATTTTTTAAAACTCACCACACTTAAAGAAGCTGCTGGATATTCGAGGCGATCGCGATACCGCCCCAAGTCAATTCCCAACAAGCTGCACAGCACAATCCGCAGCGTCGTCCGATGCGCCACCATCAGCACGTTACCTTCGGTGTACTGCTCTTCTATTTCTGCGATCACCGTCATCGCTCGATTGCGCACCTGCACTGCCGATTCACCGCCCTTGGGTGCATTCCAAGCAGGCTCCGTCATCCAGTGTACATAGTCATCATGAAACTCACTATCGACCTCTTCCTTGGTTTTTCCTTCCCATTCACCGTAATTGCATTCCTTAATGCCATCGCGCACAATCAGCGGTTGTCCAATTGCATCAGCCAAGGGTGTCGCTGTCGCGATCGCCCGCTTCATCGGGCTACAGTAAATCGCCGCCCAATCCAGGCTTTTATACTCATCGGCAAACGCCTGTGCCATGGCTCGTCCCGAATCAGTGAGATCGGCATCTAGCGCGCCGCAGTAGCCACGGTTAATGCTAAATTCGGTTTCACCATGGCGCAGCAAATAAAGTTTAAGACTCATCGTTGTTTTAATTGGCGTTTTAATTAACGCTTTAATTGACAGATATAAGCAGGTAAGATCGTTGTAATCGTAATTCAGGTCTCAAAATATAAACGTAGAGCGCAATACATATCTATCTGTAGAAAGACATTGCATCCATTCACCAACAAAAACACAAAACGAAGACACAAAACGAAAACGCAAAACGAAGACGCAAAACAAAGACGCAGCGAATCCGACAGTTCAACGCCTGTGAATAGCCAACCTCAACCCACTAACACTTCGTCCTCGCCGCTCAAACGGCTGAAAGCCATCTACTTCATTAGCGGCCTAGGCGCAGATGAACGGATCTTTCAGTGGCTGCGCTACGACGGCTACCGACCCGTTCATATTCCTTGGGTATCGCCCAACCGAGGAGAGTCAGTAGAGGACTATGCAAAACGACTGATCGAAAAAATTGAAGATGAACGACCCATCATTGTTGGACTTTCATTTGGCGGCATCATCGCCGTTGAAATTGCCAAACAAATCGCGGTTGAAAAGGTAATTCTACTCTCTAGCGCTAAATCAACCTTAGAGATTCCCTATTATTTCAAGCTATTTCGCTGGCTGCCAATCCATCGTGCCCTTCCCTTCAAGAGTCTGCTTTGGGCCTTTTACTGGTTGGCCTACTGGCTGTTTGATCCTGAGGGAACAGAGCAAAAACTGCTGCTCAAAACTGTTTTAATAGAAACTGACCCGCACTTTTTAAAATGGGCGTTGCACAAGGTGGTGGTTTGGAAAAACAAAGAGATACCCGATACGATTGTGCAGGTTCACGGTAGGCGCGATCGCATCTTCCCCTTAAAATTTGTCACGCCCGACTACACCATAGAAAACAGCGGCCACCTGATGGTCATGACCCGAGCTGAAGAAGTCTCGGAGTTAATCGAGCAGCTGACCCTTCAGACCCCAACGGAACCGTCATAACGCTTACTATCACGTTTCATTACTGATTTCACTGTCACTGATTTCGCTATCACTGACTTCACTATTACTGACTTCACTATTACTGACTTCACTGTCACTGATTTCACTGTCACTGAAGCGCTTAGGCTTGTAGCGCTTGAGCTTGTGCTACTTTTACCGTCCTCAGCATTTCCTCACGGGCATCTAGCAAGTTGGCCCCCTGCACATCTACCCGATAGCGCAGCGGTGATAAATACACCTGCAAACCTTTCTCAGTACAGCGATTATGGAACTCATCCAGTGCCTGTTGAGCACTCGCTACAGAAGCAACAGAAGCAACAGAAGCAACAGAAGCAACAGAAGTAACAGATTCTGTAGATTGAGCATCCGTAGCATTTTCAGAGGTGCTCGCCTTCAGCATCCCCTCAAACCCTAAAAAGGCAATTCGATAAATCAGCTCACGGCTGTACTCACCGTAAAAATAACCGCCATGCACATCGCGCTCACCCCAAGCCATATCCCACAGCAATTCTAAATAGTCGCAAGTGGTTAAATAGGGCTTGCCCTTAGCGCGAGTCAACAGCCCTTTGATCCCATCAGAATGCTCATTCATAGCACTGTCCCTTAGCTTGAGCGAATAGTCCTGATAGTCAGTACAGTCAAAAAAAGTAAACAAATCAGCCAGACTCGCCGGGGAATCGGGAATGTTCTCATCGTGAAACAAGTGGCTTAAACACTGATACTTGTCACCCTTGCCTGAAGAATGAGTGATATAAAGGCGTTGCAAAATATCATGCGGATCGTCATTCATCGCCTCCATCAACGTTTTGTCAGTAGAATACTGCTGTCGTAAAATCGGCAGATTAATAACTCCCTTGCTGTAAATGTCATTTCTAAGCGCAATGCTGCCCAACCGGTGTCCATGATAATGGTGAGTACTTGGAAAAGAGATATAGTTGGCCGCCGTTGAAGCAATTCTGAGTGCCAAATCGCCTTCATTACTAAACAAATAGGCTTCGTCAAATCGTCTCAGAGACGAGGCTAAGCCATTCGCGCGATTAGAAACAACCGCGAGAACAGGAATATCAGGCGACGCTAAAATCAATCGCCCTAGCCGCAGCGTATGCCCAATCTCCGCAGTTGGGTTCTGCGAAATAGAGCGTCGATCAAACACATCAGAGAGAATTCTGACCACGTTAGTAATCACCAGCCCGCCCATGCTATGACCCAAAAAGTTCAAGCTAATTCGCTGAATTGGCTCTACATGCTGATGCTTGGCCTGACGCAGCGCATCAATAGGAACCGCATAGGCTTGGTTAATCTCTTTGACTTCTAAATCAATCACGGCCTGATCAATTTGCCGAACCAGCTCTGTCAGGTCGGGTACTGCAAAGTTAATGGCTCGGTAAACATCTCGAAAGTACACCAGCACCCGCAGCAATAGCAAAACAACGATTGCCGTTACCGCCATTAAAGCAACGCCCAGCAAAATTTTGAACAAAATAAAAATAATCGTCCCTGCTGGCTCACTGATGTACTCTGGCGCAAATAAAAAGTTCAGCCAATCTATCAGTGGTGATCTGCTCCCGGTTACACTCCCGGTTACGCTCTCATTGGCATCGAAAGCAGAACTGAAAGCAGGTTCTAGGTCTCGCCAAGCATCAGCTAATATCGTGAAAAAAGAGATTCCAAGTAGCACAGGTGCTAAGCTTAGCAGCGCTTTTGGCACGTCAGGTAGCGCCTTCACATTGGCCCATAAGTGGCCCCACTTAAACAAAATTCGCTCTGATGACCAGCGGTAACCTACAAATACCAAGTTGCGCTTTTGGCTGATCTGTTGATCGTCTTGAGCAATATAGCGAAAAATATCGTGATACCACTCGCGAATACTCGATTCAGCCGTGTTGTAGCCATGCACCGCAACAATTAACTGAGGGGGCTCAGAGATAGTGGGATCTTTGATGATGCGGTGTAAATCGTGCGCGATCGCACCAACTCCCTGCTCTGCCTGTGCAAAAGAATAGGCGATCGCTGCATTAGGCTCGGTTTTTTCATCTGTGTTGCAAGGCGCACTACTGGTTACCGCATAGCCCGACACATTCGCCTTTACGGCCCTATATGACGACCTAGAAGGTCTACCACCGCTAGCAGAACTATTGGAAATTTCGTCAAAGCAGTCTACGGGCAGGCGCTTCACCTGTATCCTGGCCGTATCCAACACTATCCTTTGAATTCGATAGGGGGCAATACTCATAGCTGTAGATGGGTAAATGAGGCTAGTTCGTTCATCACAAACTAGCCTCACGAGATAAGCGTACTTTTCCTGATGGGTATCCCCAAGCTACCGGGCAACCCATGAAAGGAGAATAAAGGATACATCAACTTTTTTTGAAGCTTTCCCTATTCCATAGCACGCTTTATCTATCAGCGATAAATATTCATTTTCTGCCCAGCTACTCACCGCAATGCCTTATTTTTGGCTGGGCTCATTCCGTGAAAGCTCATTCCGTGAAAGCTCGTTCCGTGAAAGCTCGTTCCGTGAAAGCTCATTCAGAGAGCGGTGCGATCGCAACATCTAGCGGCGTCACCTCAAACCCTAGCGTATCTAAGCTCGGATTAATCTCCGCCATATTACCCACCACAATCGTAATCAACTGCTCAGGCTTCAGCACCGTCTGCGCTGCCTTTAAGACTTCTTCAGCAGTCGTCCTTTCAACATTGTCTCTAAACTGAAAAATCTGATCCGACGGATAGCCATAGTACTCATACCGAATCAAGCGTGACAGGGTTTGCCCTGGAGACTGAAAATTAAATACAAAGCTATTGAGCACCGAGTCTTTTGCAAAGGCCAGTTCTGTGTCTGTAATCGGCTCTTGCCGTACCGCTTCAATTTCTTTGTACATCGCCTGAATAAACGGCACCGTCGCTTCAGATCGCGTTTGCCCACCCCCAATAAACTGTCCGTTGCGATCAAAGCGAGGGCTCCAAAACGCATACACACTATAGGCCAGCCCCTGCCGCGACCGAATTTCATTAAACAGTCGCCCGCCAAAGCCGTTCAGCACCTCGTTCAACACCGACATCGGCGCATGATAAGGGCTCCTCAGCTGACCGCCAATATGCCCTATATTGATGTAGCTCTGCGTTAGCTGCGGCTGATCCACCACAAACAAACCCGCATTTTCCTGAGTGCCAGCAGGCGGTTTCGTATCAGCAACCACTGCGCTACTTTCCCACTGGCCCAGCGTACGCTCAATTTGCGCCTTCATTTGCACCGGGTCAAAGTCGCCCACAACGCCCAAAATGGTACCGGCAGGCGTTATCGTCCTTTGGTAAAAGTCCACCACATCATCACGGCTAATATTCTCCAGGGTAGAATATTCCACCGTCCAAGCATAGGGACTTTGATCACCATAAACAAGCTTGTTAAACTCTCTCGAAGCAATGTCATCAGGGTCATCGTTACGACGAGCAATTCCACCTGCTGTGCGGCTTTCAATCAGCGCCAGCTGAGTGGGGTCAAAGGCAGGTTGAGCAATCACCTCAGCAAATAAATCAAACACCGTTTCTAAATCTTCAGTGAGAGACGAAAAACTAGCACTGCCGCTCGTATCGCTAATGCTAGTCTCTACCGAAGCGGCCCTTTGCTCCAACATTTCACTGAGCACATCAGGTAGATGGCTTTGAGTACCGCCCAAACGCATTGCCTGCCCCGTAATACCCGCCAAGCCGGCCTGCTGCGCAGACACTAAATAGTCGCCTGTGCGAAAAGTCGCCGATCCGCTAACCAAAGGCAAATCGTGATCCTCCATCAGGTAAACCACCAGCCCGTTGTCTAAAACATAGCGCTCGTAGTTAGGAACTTGAATTTCGCCCAGCGGCGGAAATACTAGATCCTCGTAGTTTTTAGCCTCCACTGCCTGAGCAGAATTGGGCCACGAAACAGTTGCTAGCAAGGCAAAAGTGGCGACGGCCAAAAACAGCAGAGAAAAAAACTTTTTGCGAATGCGCCGTAAGATCAAACCCATGGATTTTCTTGATAACTCGATTAAATGACTGAATTAAACTAACGAGTGAGTGAATGAATGGCTTGCCAAGAGCGGCTAGAGTGTCTTTAGTCTAAGGTTTCTGACGGATTCAGCCGACTGATCGAAGGACAGACTGCCCTTATTGGCTTCTTGTAGGCCTCCTACTGTGCTTCTATAGACTGTGCTTCTATAGACTATGCTTCTACAGGCTGTGCTTTTATAGGCTGCGCCGACAAAGCTTTAGATGAAGAATTTTCGGGCATAGAGGGTGACTCATCAGGCGTTTGGGTGGGGCCTTCTGGCGAATCGCCAGGTTCGCCTTCTGCTGGCATTTCTGTGGGAGCTTCTGTGGGAGCTTCTGTGGGAGCTTCTGTGGGAGCTTCTGTACTTGCAGAAATTAGCTTACCAACCGTTCGATTTTCGGGCCGAAAGGTCTCGCGCGCGACCCGTTGCACATCTGCTGCGGTCACTGACTCAATCGCCTGAAGCTCTACAAATACGTTGCGCCAGTCACCTGTTTTAGCCTGATACTCAGCCAGTAAGCTAGCCATCCCGTTGTTAGAGTCTAGTACGCCCAGCAACCCCGCTCTCGCTTGCGTTTTCACTCGCTCTAAAGTCGCTTCATCTACCAGCTCTGTTTTTAGCCGCTCTAGCTGCTCGCCAATGCCCTCGGCAATGTCTTCAACGGTATTACCGGGTGCGGTTAGGCCATATAGCAACAACACTGTCGATTGTTTATCGCCTGGGAACCCATTGGCACTGCCAACATCTAGCGCAATCTGCGGTTCTACCAGCGCCTTGTACAGGCGAGCTGTACGGCCCCCAGTCAAAACGCTGTCGATCATGGAATACACCACATGGTCAGGATCGTTAATGCCAGGGCGGTGATAGCCTTCTAGATACCAGGGCTGAGAAACCAGCTCTAGGCTAAATTCACGGGGGGCCTCTTGGACGGGCTCGTTGACGACTAGCTTAGGTGCTTGGGTGCGCAGCTGGTAGCGGCCAAAGTAAATTTTAGCGAGTTCTTTAGCCTGATCTGGATCGACATCGCCGACAATGGCCGCGATCAGATTGCTAGGGCCGTAATAGGTGTTAAAAAATGCCTGAATATCAGCGCGGGTGGCTTTACGGAGATCTTCTTGATAGCCAATCACCGGACGGCGATAGGGGTTGCTGGTGTAGGCCACTTCTGAAAATCGCTCGACCATTTGGCCGATTGGCGAGTTGTCTACTCGCATTCGACGCTCTTCTAAAATGACTTCTTTTTCTTTGTAAAATTCTCTAAAAACGGGATCTAGAAAACGTTCGGACTCTAAGGAGAACCACAGCTCTAGTTTGTTGGAAGGAAGGTTGTAAAAGTAGCGGGTCGCATCGGCAGAGGTTGTTGCATTAAGTCCCGTACCACCGGCTTGCTCAATAATTTGACCAAACTTATTTTGCTCTACATAGGAAGCTGCTTCAGCCTGTAGAACTGCAAAACGTTCTGAGAGTTCGGCGAGGGCTGCATCGTCCCCAGCTTCCTCTGCCGCTAGCATCTGGTCAAAAACTTCGTCTAGCTGGTCGAGGACTGGTTTTTCGGCAGCGTAGTTGGTGGTGCCAATTCGCGTCGTTCCTTTAAAGGCTAGGTGCTCTAGGTAGTGAGCAATACCTGTTTGGCCATCTATCTCGTTGGAGGCTCCGACGTTGGCATAGAGCATCATTGAAACAACGGGCGTGTCGTGCTGTTCGAGCACGATGAATTTCATGCCGTTATCTAGCGTAAACTCGCTGACTTCTTCGGCGACCCGATCGAGGTAGGGCTGAATGGAGTTACCCGGCTCTGGCTGGGTCGGGTTCTGGCTGAGTCGCTGCGCTATCGTAATGGGCGTAGCGGGAATCTGCGAACTTCCGGAGGGGAATGCTAAGGCAGGAGGCGCGATCGCACTAATCCCAAACCAGCAAATCAATGAAATTGTCCAAAAACTTGTCCAAACGCGAACTATAAGGCGGCCAGAACCCATATCACCCAAACATGCGATTGCAAAACACTGCTCTCTAGCATAGGTTTTTTTGTCAATTTCGGGGGGTTATCTGCTGGGCACTATTTGTTGTGGCACTGGTTTGTTATGGCACTGGTTTGTTATGGCATAGGCAGAGTTATGGCACTGGCACTGACACTATTCTTTAGTCGCCGCCAAGTGCCACTCGGTGCGTTGGCTGCGCTTATAGGCGCTAAAAACAAAGAGAACAGCCGCCACGGTGCCTAGCGTGAGAGCGATCGCAATCATTCCTTCGGTGCGATCGCCGCGACCAAACGCCTGCAAAAATCGGCTCACCTGCACATATAGTGGGTCTGACAGCAAGCCCATAGGCGATAGGCTTAGCAGCATGAGGCCACCGAGTAACAGGGCTAGCCCACTGAGCGATAGCAAAAAACTAAGCAGCAAAGTTGCCGCTAGCGACCGAAGAAAATGTAATAAGGTAGCCATGGCGATCCAAAAAAGGGACGACGAACAGGCGGCGTTCACAGGCCATCGCCATTTCCAAACCTCGCCTCTCGATTACCCTAAGAGATAGAAGCCACCGCAAGCGACGCACTTGAAAAATCTTAAATTTTCACAAAACATCTTCGCAAAATCTAGTGATTAGCTCAAATCGCCCCAGCCAAAAGCATTACAGGCCCTTAAAAGGAATCTGTTTAAACCTGTAATCGCCCATTTTTTGGCTAAAAATCATCCCGCAGTATCGCGTCTTTTTAGACACTGTTCAGTAAATAGTTAATAAGGCATGTAAACGTCTCTCATGAGCCGATCCCTTCTTCCAACCGATCTCACCCTCTGGCTAGGGCGGCTTACCTCCGCTATTTTTTTAGGCGGGCAGATTCTCATTCATGTCATTTCCAAGCCCATTCATCGCCGTAACACCCTTGAGCAAATGGCGGCGGTAGGGCCTCAGTCCGTCATCATCACCCTCGTAACCGCGCTGTTTGTGGGGATGGTTTTTACCATTCAGGTCGCTAGAGAGTTCATTACCTTTGGTGCGACCACAGCGATTGGCGGAGTCCTCGCCTTGACGCTCTCCCGAGAGTTAGCGCCTGTGCTTACAGCGGTCGTTTTAGCGGGTCGGGTCGGATCAGCCTTTGCCGCAGAAATTGGCACCATGCGTGTCACCGAGCAAATTGATGCACTGCAAATGCTCAAAAGCGACCCCGTAGACTATTTGGTCATTCCTCGCGTGGTGGCCTGTGCGCTAATGCTACCGCTGTTGAGCATCATGGCTTTTATCACCGGTATGCTCGGCGGGCTGGTAGTCGTGACCAATCTGTATAACATTCCAACCACGGTATTTCTCAACTCAGCTCGCAATTTTTTAACGACCTGGGATTTAGCTAGCGCTCTAATCAAAGCAGTTATTTTTGGTGTCCTCATCGCCGTCATTGGCTCTAGCTGGGGGCTTACGACCACGGGGGGTGCTAAGGGCGTTGGGCAGTCAACCACAACTGCGGTCGTTACCTCTTTGCTGGCCATTTTTATTAGCAATTTTTTCCTGTCTTGGATCATGTTTCAAGGCACAGGCAGCGCCTTTATTGGCAATTAGCTGAATCCTTTAGCCCGTTCTTTGAGCCCGTTCTTTGAGCCCATTCTTTTGGCCCATTCTTTTGGCCCGTTCTTTAGGAAGTTTTTAACTATTATGACAACCACTCAACCTGGATCTACTCAGCTATCGCCTAGCTACAAGCTACCGATTGTGATCGCTCTTTTGTCTCTCCCTCTGCTATTCATTCAGCTAGGGATTGGTCTATTCGTCGCCTTTCTGGGGCTCTTTTTGCTCTACCAAACCACCACCATTCGACTTATTTTCACCGCAACGGCCCTAGAAGTATGGCGTCAAGAAAACATCCTCAAAACCTTCCCCTACGCTGACTGGCAAAGCTGGACAATTTTTTGGCCGCCCCTGCCCATTCTGTTCTACTTCAAAGAAATCAACAGCATTCACTTTTTACCCGTGCTGTTTGCACCCAACGAGCTAAAAGAAGCGCTCCAAACCCATGTATCAGATTTATCCGATGTATCAGGATAGATGTATCAGGATAGATGTATCAGGATAATGGTTAGATAATTTCTGAATACTCCGCATCAGATACCACTAGCACCAAATATCACTCACATCAGCCACCAAAGGTTTTAGGCTCAGTGCCGGTGAGCAAGCGAGAGATGTTACTACGGTGTCGGAGAATAACATAGCCGCCGCCAGCAATCGCTAGCAAAACATAGGGCAGCGGCTGCTGCATCGCTATCATAAACACCGCCACTGACAAAGCCGCTGCAATAGAACCGACCGACACAGTTCGAGAAAGGAGCACTGCCGTCACAAACACCGCTGCGGCGCTGAGGCCCACTGGCCACACTAGTGCCAACAGTACACCCAAGCCCGTCGCAGCCGACTTCCCGCCAGCAAAGCCAATCCACACCGATTTGCTATGACCCACCACCGCCAGCGCCGCCGCAAACATATACACCCAAACAATCCATATCAGGGCATCTGTCCCCACCTTTGGCAGCACAAATAGGCTTATCAGCGCCATCATTAACCGCACTGCCACCAGACCCTTGATCAAATCAATCACTAGCGCGGTGATGCCCGCGCCTTTGCCAATCACCCGAAACACATTGGTCGCACCCGTATTGCCGGAACCATGCTCACGAATGTCAATTCCCTGTAACGCCTTACCCAACAAAAATCCTGTGGGGATAGATCCCAACAGATAAGCTGCCAAGAGCCCTAATGTCACAATCGCAGCAATAAAACCAGACATAGCAGTAAACTAAATGAGCATTTAGTAGTAGTCGTAGTCAGTAGAAGGGTTCGCCGGGTCGGGCGCGAACCCTAACCACAGCGGATATTGGAGCAAGGACAAACTGACTTTTTCCTCAGCTTCATCCATGATCAAAAACGGAATTCTGCCGCTGTCGAGCAGTCTTTCAGCACGTTGGCTCATCGGCTCAGATGCCTCAAACAACATTACTCCACGATTTGTCCCGAAGTCAGCTCGCGAGATGCCCAAACAATCTTGCAGCCATCGCCGCCATTCACCAAGCCGCTCGGGCGTAGTTGCCAGCACCAATACACACAGCCGATTGTCGTAAATTGCGTGCATACAAGAAATAGCCGCTGAAGCCAGCAGCACATTTTGCAGGCGGCTGCCCATACTCTTAACGGTCCCGCGACCACCCTGATTAAAAAACCAGTCGGCGGCGCGGTCGGCATGAATCGGGTCAAAGGTGCGACGCAGCTGCCAAGGCGGGCCATAGTAGTCGGGCCGAGTACGATACTGATCGAGCAGACTGTTGATGCGATCGCGCTGTTGTGCAAACCGCTGAGCGGCCAAAGGCACCCGCTCTGTCTCTGCTGGCGGCGGCGCTGCTGCTGGTTCAACGGCGGCCACAGGCGCAGATGGCATTAAGTCCATCTCTTCAGCCGCACTCACTAAATCTTGCAAACTGCCAACCAAATAGTTCTTAAAGCCCTGCACACGAATGGCAATATCCTGCGAAGCACCTGCAAAGCTAGAGCGCATTTCGCCCTCTAACCGCTCCTTGCGCCGCTCTAACTGATCCACTTCACGCTGTAAAGTGCGCTTTTGACGCTCCAAATCCTGTAGACCTTGCTTGACGAGCTGCTCAACGGTTGAACGGACAGAGTCTGAACGGGCAGAATCCGGACGCGAATTTGGGCTTATGCCAGCGTTCCCAGCTGAAGCTGTACTAGATTGCGAACCCGAATATTCGTAGCCAGAAGTGCTTTTGAACTTATCTGCGTTTTCAGACAGGCCCGTAGTGTCAGCACGGTTAGAATCTTCTGGAGGCATGGCGAGAAAAAGAGCACAAACGGGGCAGCGGAATATGTATCTTAAATTTTAGAGGCTAGGTTTAGAGCCTATTTTTATCTGGCGTTTTGAGTGTTGGAGCTGAATAGTGTTGGAGCTGAATAGTGCTAGCGCTGAATAATGCTAGCGCTTAATTTTAGGAGGTCGGTAGCGATGTGGGCTTGCCAAGTTCACGCGATCGCGAACTCGCTGTTCTCACAGCCTCTATCAACGCCGAACGCATCCCTAGCTCTTCTAAGCAGGCAATTCCGGCAATCGTCGTACCGCCAGGGCTAGTGACCCGATCTTTAAGCTCAGCAGGATGCATACCTGTCGTTTGCAGTAGCTGAGCCGTTCCTAGCACAGTTTGGATGGCCAGCTTTTGGGCGATCGCACGCGGCAGCCCAGAAGCCACGCCCCCATCAGCCAATGCCTCAATCACAATGGACACATAGCCAGGACCAGAGCCCGAAAGACCCGTCACCGCATCCATCATCCCTTCTGGAACCTGCACCACCTCACCCACAGCCGAAAATATCTCCTGAGCGAGCTTGCCATGCTGCGGCGAAGTATGACTCCCTAGTGAAATGGCTGTCATCCCAGCCCCCACGGTAGAAGGCGTATTGGGCATGGCTCTTACTACTGGCCAATCCGGCATAGCATCCTCTAGCTGAGCTAGCGGTACACCCGCCAAAATAGACAGCACTAAGGGCAGCATCTCACAATGCACCTCCTGAAAATCTTTGGCGACCACATTAAAAATTTGAGGCTTTACTGCCAGCAAAATAACCTTGCTAGCTGCAATCACTTCCCGGTTATCGCCCGTCGTTCTAACCGCATATTGCTCACCTAATACCTGACAACGCTCAGGAGAAGGCTCACCTACCAAAATCTCATCAGGTGCATACAGCCCCTGAGAAAGAAGGCGGGATAATAGAGCTTCGCCCATTACCCCGCCGCCAATCATGCCAAGCCTTACAGATGGAAAAACAGGCAAAAGATCACAGCTTCAATAATTTCTTCCACAGCATACCGCGAATAGTCGCTAGAAAATGAAGTGCCTTTCTAGATTCCACCAGGTTTCTAGCTATGTCGAATCTTATCCTAAAAGCCATATAGCTTTAGCCTGTACGCTCAGCGCTCGCTCAAACCTAGGCCATACGAGCGATCTGCTCAGTAGCCCAAGCTGGCGTTGGTGCCGCCTGACGAGTATTGCTCATAGGTGCTTGACCCATCATTCCATCTTCGCCTTCAGAAGGCATACTGACCTGAACACAGTTAGGCGTGAACAAAAAGATGCTTTCACCAATGCGCTCTTGATGACCGTCCATGGCATAGGTGCCCCCCGCAACGAAGTCTACGGCACGCTGAGCCTGGTCAGGGTCCATAATCGTGAGGTTTAGCACCACAGACTTGCGCTCACGCAAAGCCTGAATCGCCTGCGGCATTTCCTCAAACGTACGAGGCTCCATTACCAGCACTTCAGACATTCCATTCATCGCACCAGGCATACCAATTACGTTATTCATTGAGACCATTCCAGATTCAGTTGACAAAACTCTCTCGCGGAGCCGACGGCGGGCAGGACGAACCTCTTCTGCTGGCGGCATAAGGGGTGGCACCATTGCCTCAGGTTCATTATTTTCTTCTTCGTAGAGGCTCTGATATTCTTCGCCTTCTACTTCCTCATACTCGTATTCGTAATCTGCCGGATCGTTCAATCCAACAAAATCTTTAATCTTTCCAAAAAGGCCACTCATTAATTGGGCTCCATCACGACATTGGTAACGACTTGGCAAACACTTTATAAAACGCTTGTACTAATTTACAAAGGGAAATAAAGTGCAATCGGTATATAAGTTGTGGCAATAAACCTAGGGCATTTTTGACAAAAGTTCAATCCTTTTCTTAAGAGATAAAGGTGACACAAAAGCCGAACTTTAGATATCAAAAATGATAGATGCTTTAAAACAAAAGCGAATGGATGATATCAGCGGCCCTCAAGCGCCAAGATAATTTTAAAAATTATTGGCTGTTGAATTATTGGCTGTTGAATTATTGGCTGTTGAGTTATTAGCTTTTGAAGTACCGGCTTTTGAAGTACTGGCACTAGGTCTATACGCTATTGTTCCACGGAATCCTTGGAATCAACGGCTTACCTTAATCTAATCCTTAAATTAGAGTCACAAGCATTACCCCACGGTTCTGAATTTATGTCAAGCCTTTTTTACTTTTTCTTGATTATTTTCCTGAATCGTTCAAACCCACCCCAGTCAGCTTGTTTGAGCATTCTGCCAGGATCTATTGCTACTAGGCTAATTTACTCACAGGCTAATTAAAAAGGGTTGATGCGACCCACTAATCTAAGCATTTGAGCCTACAAAGCAATGAATGCTAACGCTGGCGCGCTCCAAATAAGCTGCTGCCTAGTCTTATCATGGTAGCCCCCGCTGCGATCGCCCACTCAAAATCACCCGACATCCCCATGGATAGCTCATCCATCCTCAGCCGGTTGGGCGTTAGGGCCTTAATTTCAGTGGCTAAGTCCTGGCCTCGCTCAAACACCTTCTGAGTTGCAGCCGGAGACAAACCGTAGGGCGCAATCACCATAAGCCCCACAATATTTAAGTGCATCAGCTGATCTAATTCAGGCACAGCTGCGAGTAGATCTGCTCGTTCAAACCCATCTTTGGTCGGATCTATCGCTAGCTTTACCTGCAAGCAACAGGTCGGTTGTTTGCCGAGTTCAGCGGCATGTCTGTCGAGTCGGGCGGCTAGCTTTAGGCTATCAACCGAGTGAATCCAATCGAAGTGCTCAACGACTTTTCGAGACTTATTGGACTGTATGTGACCAATGAAATGCCATACGACATCCGTAAGATCCGCTAACTGAGCCTGTTTTTCTACAGATTCTTGAACTTTATTTTCGGCAAAATCTCGGATGCCAGCGGCATAAGCAGCTCGCACAATCTCTGAGGGAAAGGTTTTGGTCACTGCAATCAGTTTTACTGACGAGGGCACTCGGGGTCGAATGGTACTTAATCGCGACGCGATCGCATCAGCAGTCATTGCATCAGCAGTCATCGCATCAGCAGTCATTGCATCAGCAGTCATTGCATCAGCAGTCATTGCATCAGCAGTCATTGCATCAGCAGTCATTGCATCAGCAGTCATTGCATCAGCAGCATCAGCAGTCATTGTGTCAAAAGAATGCTTCTGAAGTTTATTATCAGCGCCGGTCTGTTCAGCAGCCATGTACTTAATACCTTTTTCTTCAATCCTAGCTGTCGTTTGAGATAGCTAAGATTAAAAAGCCTGCTTATAGGCTTTTTGCAGCTGGTCGTATTCGATCTGCTGACCCGTCCGTCGAATCATCCTCAAACGCTGCTCTATTAGCTGCTTAGCTTCTACCCGTCCGGTTGGTTCAAAAGACAAGCCATTGGGGCCACTGCTTACTAAAAAAAATAACCGGTGCGCATACAGCGTGGCAAAGAGTTCTTTTCCCTCACCGACCAGACAAATTCTGAAGAGCAAGCCAAAATTAGGATGATTTAAATAGGTTTCTGTGCTCATTCAGACTGTTTTTTGTTGCTTCGTACGACGAGTTTACAGCGTTTTACTCTAGATTGGCTCAAAGATTCCACCGCCATCAATCACGAACAATATAATGCATAAGCAATATTGTTTACCTATCATCCAGTGTGCCCGCAACGCTTATCAAGCAATCCTGCTACAGCCGCTTGACAAGCTCCCAGGCCGAAATTCACAGGTCTAAAGTCAAAGGCCTAAATTCACAGGTCTAAATTCATAGGCCTAAAGCAAGCAACTGGGCTTTAGCCTTTTGTAAAGACTCTCGCCATTCTCGTTCGGGCTCACTGTCTGCAACAATGCCAGCACCCACCTGACCCCATACGGTTTGTACGGCGGCATCTTGCCATTCTGAATCAGGCCCTTCTAAATCAGACCCTTCTGGATCAGGCTCTTCTAGATCAGGCGAGAGCAACAATGTGCGAATCAAAATGTTGAGATCTAGCTGCCCGCACCGGTCGAAGTATCCACATGAGCCATAAAATAGGCTGCGGCGAACCGGCTCTAGTGCTTCAATGATTTCCATGCATCGCACCTTGGGGCAGCCAGTAATCGTACCGCCCGGAAACAGCGCCGCTACTAGCTGAGCAGCCGATTGTTTGTCGGCTAGCTTGCCAACTACGTTGCTCACTAGGTGCATCACATGGCTGTAGCGTTCAACGGTCATGAGTTCGGCAACCTGTACTGATCCCCATTCACACACCCGGCCTAGGTCATTGCGAGCCAGATCTACGAGCATGATATGTTCAGCACATTCTTTGCGATCGCCCGTCAACACCTGTGCGATCGCCCCATCCCGGTCTACCGTTTCCCCTCGTGGTCGCGTTCCTGCAATGGGCCTCGACTGCGCCACGCCTTCCTTTAAATGCACCAAGCGCTCAGGAGAACAGCTCACCACCGAACCCCAAGGCGTGTGCCAGTAGCTAGCAAACGGCGAAGGGTTAATACGATGCAGCGTTTTGTACACTTGCCAGCTGTGCAGATGGGTTTTGGCCTGAAAACGCAACGAGTGATTAACCTGAAACACATCCCCCGCTCGAATATGAGCTTTGGCCTTCAGCACCGCTTGCTCAAATTCGGACTGCGTTGTCTCAAAGGTCAGGCCATAGGTCTTACTGCTATCTGTCTGGCTGCTATCTGTCTTGTTGCTATCTGTCTGGCTGCTATCTGTCTGGCTGTTATCTGTCTGGCTGCTATTTATAGGCTGTGTAGCGTTATCGAGATAGGCGGAATATGCAGAGCCGTCCGACGTTAATTCCCGCTTTGAATCTATAGAATCACCTACAAAAGGATCACCCGCCAAGCAGTTCAGTAAACGCTCAAAGAGCTGCGCTAGTTCAGCAAGGGTTTGAGCCGCCAGCCAAATTTGTTGACGATGGTGGTCTAGCACTGCAAACTCAGCCGGTTCGTACCAAAAGGCAACGGGAAAAGGCAGCGTGTCTTCCTTTAACCAAGGTAGCCGCTCAATTTCCCAGGCACAGTCATAGCCCAGCCAACCTAGCCAACCGCCTGTAAAAGGCAAATCAAACGGCCAGTCTGATTCGGTTGATTCGGTTGATTCGGTTGATTCATAACTGCTTGATGCGTCAGGCACGCGCGAGATCTTAGGAGGAGCCTGCTGCCCCATCGCTGCTAGCAACAACTGCACTTGCCCGATCTCAGGTGTCCATAGCTGTGGCTGACCTGACACCACTCTCGGCGCACCCGCGCAGATAGAATAACGAGTCATCTGCGCGGCCTGCTCAGGCAAAGAGTCTGGGGGAAGGGGATAAGGGCTCTCTAGTAGGGTCGCAATTCCAGCCGTGCCAGGCATTGCCATTTGAGGTTGAAAGAGAGCCGCGAAAATGTCTGATCCTGTTTTGGTTTGTAAGGGGTGCGATCGCACAAACAACCGTTTACTCGGCTGCAAAGGCGGCATCAACTCATTTGCCGTATCAGCATTTAACCGAGCGCCCACTTCAGCCATCAATCTGGCAGCATTAGCCTTCAAGCCACGCCCCCAAACACAACACGACCCCACCAAAACAGGCCTAACAGGCTCAGTACCAGCCAGTCCCACCAGCGCAATCGCAGCTGATGCCACACCACCCGATGCTGATCGGGGCTTGTAAAGCCTCGCACCTGCATCGCGCTAGCAATTTGTTCAGCTCGCAGCAGTAAGTTTTCAATCAACCGCTCAGAGACCATCAACCAAATTTGCAAGCTGCCTCGCACGCCTAGCTTTTGCCACTTAATGGCGCGTGTCCTCACAGATCGCACGAGGTTTTGTACCTCCTCTAGCACTAGCGGAATAAACCGCAGTGCCAGCGTGAGCGTGAGCGAAATCTCAGTCACCGGCAGTCCTAATCGTCTCAAAGGCTGCATTAAGTCTGCAATCCCTTCGGTGATTTCTTCGGGCGCAGTCGTCAGCAAAAACAGCGTTGTGGCATATATCAGCGTAAATAGCAGCGTGCTGATTTTAATCGCTAGGCGAAGCGATCGCTGCGTCACATTAAAGCCTAAGTTAAACGGCCGCTCAGCAATCTGCACATTTATAAGGTCATAGCGATAGCCCGTCGCATCGGGTAGGATTGGCAACCTCTCAGGCGGCGTCAAATCCTCAGGCCAATTGGCCAATATCTCAGCGGTCGGCAGTCGTGGCTGCTGAGATATGGCAATGCCATCTGGCGCAATTAGGACCAGCAACGTGATGATTACCCCAAATACCAGCAGCAGTCCCATTTGCTGTCGCCATACTCGCCAGGGAATTCGCGCAGTAATCGTTAGCAGTACCAAAAATACAACAATCGCAATCCGCCAGGGTGAGTTAGCCAACACGGGCGCTAGCAGCAGGCTCAGCAGCCATGCGACTTTTACCCGCGCGTCAATGCGGTGTAGCCAGGTAACCGGCTGCTCCATATAGAGGCCGATAGGAAGCGATCGCAGTAAATCCATAGAATCAATCTATACTGTCCAACCAGGCACTTAACCCAATGCTCAACTCAGTACCTAATTGGCGCGCGATACCTTGGTTGCCCGGTTTGCCCCTGCCGCCCGCTCAATGTCGCGCATACTCTTGCCTCGCCACAGCAGCCGAATAGGCGTGCCATCATACCCTAAGTTCTTCCGAAACTGCTTTTCCATGTAGCGCCGATAGCTCTCACCAAAAAGCTTAGGATCGTTTACAAACAGTGCAAACGAAGGCGGCTGCGCTTTTACCTGCGTCCCATAGTAAATTCGGCCCTGACGACCCTGCCGAGTAGTCGGCGGCGTATGCCAGCTTACCGAATCTGCCAACACTTCATTCACCACTGAGGTGGTCACCCGGCGGCGATGCTGTTCTACCGAGGCATCTATCGCATCTAATATATTCGGCAACCGTTGGCCAGTAAGCGCACTCACATACAGCCGCTTGGCCCAGCCCAAAAAGTGAATCTTCGCCTCAATGGTTTTATCAAACTCATAAATGGTGTGAGAGTCTTTATCAATCGCATCCCACTTGTTGACCACAATGATGCAGGCCCGGCCCTCTTCTTCAATCCGCCCTGCCAGCTTTTGATCCTGCTCGGTCACGCCGTCTAACGCATCAATAACCAGCAGCACCACGTCTGATCGCTTAATCGCCTTAAAGGCGCGGTTAATACCAAAAAACTCAGGCCCAAAGTCAACATTCTTCTTTTTGCGGATACCCGCTGTATCAATCAGCCGGTATCGCTTTTGGGCCTCGCCCTCGCCGCGAGTAACCACCATGTCAATCGAGTCACGCGTCGTCCCAGAAATCGGGCTCACAATGGATCGAGATGAGCCCACAAAGGCATTCAGCAGACTCGACTTACCCACATTGGGTCGGCCAATAATGGCCACTTTATATTCTTCAATCTCTTCGAGTTCGTCAGTTTCGGGCAGCACATCTACTAGCATGTCCAGCAGTTCGCCCGTGCCACTGCCGTGAATCGCCGAAACGGCGTGGGGCTCACCGATGCCAATCTCCCAAAACTGCGCGGCCTGTACTAAGCCTTCGTCAGGCGACTCGCATTTGTTTACAGCCAGCAGCACGGGTATTTTTTGGCTGCGCAGCCATGAAGCGATTTCCCGGTCGCCTTCGGTCGGGCCAAACTGACCATCTACCACCAAAATGGCTGCCGACGCTTCTACCAGCGCCGCCATTGCCTGCTCGCGAATAAAGGGTAAAAATTCTGTGTCGTCGTCAAAGACAAGGCCGCCAGTATCAACCACCAAAAAATCGCGGTCTTTCCAAAAGGCGGGTTGATAGGTGCGATCGCGCGTTACCCCAGGCTGGTCAAACACAATCGACTGCCGTCCCCCCGCGATGCGGTTCACCAGGGCCGACTTACCCACATTAGGGCGACCAATAATTGCGACAACCGGTAAAACCATAGCAAAACAGACCCAAAAAATAAGCCCAGAGCAGAATAAACGAAAGAATCATTGTAGCAATTCCTTTCCTCAAAGCACCGCCTTAATCTCGGCCTTTGCATCCTTTCTTAACCCCGCCGAAATTCGAAACAGCTCCTGCCCCGTGTGCAAATAGCTATCGTCATAGGTATAGGTAAAGCGCTCAATCTCTTCAATCCCATCTTCTAGCTGGTTCAAGCAGTAGTATAGGTTCGCTGCACCACTGGCCACGCCAGCCGGATTCGGCATCGATTTAAATTTTGCCTGAGCCTTTTCTAAGGACTCCCGACAGCTCTCTATATAAGTCTGAAAGGCCTCCATCAGTTCATCGTCAAACGGATCGGCTGACAGCGCCCTTACCTCAGCTTTTAGCGGCTTAATGATTTTACCAATGAGCCGGTCAGTTGGGTTAAATACACCCCGTAGCCAAGCCTCAATCGTCGTATCTTTTTCGGTGCGTCGCTTGCGGTACTGGGCTGTAGCGGTCGCGCTGCGGGCAGCTCTTGCATTCGCCGTCGCTTTTACTTGGGCACGCCGACTATCATCGTACCGCTGCCGCGCATTCACATCGCCTAGCACTTCGTAAGCCGCATTCACCTGCGCAATCTTGTCGTGGGCAGCGTCTGTATTTTGGCTGTCTGGATGAAACTGCTTAGCGAGCTGGCGATATGCTTGCTTCACCTGTGCCTGTGTTGCCCCGTTAGCAATGCCAAGTGTTTGATAATGATCCGCTTGAGAATAGTCCACCACAGTCCAAATGATGCCCAGGTAATATTTACTGCTCAAATATTTTAGGCCGTTTTCATTCAGCTGACTTTATCCCACTGGTTCGGGATCTTGAAACAATGGCGTGCTCAAATATCGCTCTCCAAAGCTCGGCTGAATCATCACAATCAGCTTCCCTTTGTTTTCGGGGCGCTTCGCTAGTTTGACGGCTGCACACAGCGCTGCACCTGTAGAAATGCCTGAAAGAATGCCCTCTTCTCTGGCTAAGCGTCTGCCAAATGCGATCGCCTCATCATCCTGCACTAGCATCACTTCGTCTATCAAAGCTTGATTGAGCACCTTAGGCACAAACCCCGCCCCAATTCCTTGAATTTTATGCGGCCCAGGCCGACCACCCGACAGCACCGCACTGTTCACAGGCTCTACGGCCACCACCTTAAACCCAGCCTTTCGCTGCTTAAGCACCTCACCTACGCCCGTAATGGTGCCGCCTGTTCCTACGCCTGCGACCAAAAAGTCCACTTCCCCGTCTGTATCCTGCCAGATCTCCTCTGCTGTAGAGCGTCGATGCACTGCCGGATTCGCCGGATTGTCAAATTGTTGCAGCATATAGGCATCCGGCAGGCTTTCTACCAGCGCCTTTGCTCGCTGAATGCAGCCGCTCATGCCTTCCATCCCCGGCGTTAGCTCTAGTCGTGCCCCATAGGCTCGCAGCATCGCCCGCCTTTCGCTACTCATCGTTTCGGGCATCGTCAGCACCAGGTCATAGCCCTTCGCCGCCGCCGCCATCGCTAGTGCAATTCCTGTATTACCCGAGGTCGGTTCTACCAGGGTTGTCTTTCCTGGCACAATGTCGCCCGCAGCCTCAGCCGCCTCAATCATACTGATCCCAATTCGATCCTTCACCGAAGCCGAGGGATTCATCCCCTCTAGCTTCACCACAATGTCAGCGACACACCCCTCCATTTGCGGAATCCGATGCAGCCGTACCATCGGAGTATGTCCAATCAGCTCAGTCACATTATTAGCAATTCGCATAGGTTCTATATGTAATACATCAAATCCACTTGCTGGCGGGCGTTTCGCTGATCTACTAAGTCTTGCAGCGTATATTTCTCTAGCACGGCTTCAGCCCCTTGCCGTACTTCGTGCCATACCTCCCACACCGCCGCACCCTCTGCCGTCGTGGGTGACTTTACTTCCTTCGCCTTCGCCTCAAACCCTTCAATGCAGCTCACAACATCTAGCAGCGTTATTTTCCACGGTTCGCGAGTCAGCAAATATCCGCCCTTCGCTCCCCGCTGGCTCTTTACAAATCCGGCCCGACGCAGTGTGGCTAGCAGTTGCTCCAAATAGCGATCAGGAATCGCCTGCTCAGCCGCAATTTGACAAATTCTCAGCGGCTCGCCTTTGCTGTAATGCAGGCTCAGTTCTATTAGCGCTAGCAGCGCATATTCACTTTTACACGATAGTTCCACAAATTTTACAAGTAAAAGCCAATAGAGACACAGCAGCAGACGGCTACTGTCAAACAGCCCTTATTGGCATTATACTCCGGTTCTACAGTGGGGATTACTACAATTCAATTCAGGCCATCCCCGCATAAACAGGCTCCAACAAGCCGCATAAATAGGTAACCGCCAAAGTAAAAGGGACCTCGCAATGCGAAGTCCCTTAAATTAAACCAAAAATTGTGTCAAACGTAGTATTTACAACGCCGAGCCAAGCTCGGCATTGTAATGGGTCTAGAAGCTGAAAGTAGCGCGTAGGGCACCGTAGACGTTGTCACCATCTTCAGTGTCGTTGTCAGCGTAGATAACAGCAGGTGTAAAGGAGAGGTACTCATTGACGTTGAGGTTGTAGTAAGCCTCAACAACCAGAGGATCTAAATCGCCCTGAGAACTCACAGCACCGTATACACCGAACTCATTACCCACACCAAACAGGTCAGCGATCGCAATACCACCGCTGTAGGTATCCATGTCATCGACACCATTCATGTCAGTAGTCGCGTAGTGACCACCGATAGTAAAGCGTCCGAAGTTGAGGCTGAGCAAGCCTGCAATCGTGTTCTCAGCAGAGCCGACTGCAGCATCGCCTGCGCCAATGTAGGTTACTGCCGCGTTAAAGATGCCGTCAGTCAAAAAGTTGAGCTGAGCGATGTAGCTGTTGTCGTTAAAGAGACCACCATCTTCGGTATTTACATTGCTAGAGCCCGATGAGTAACCGAGGTCAAGCACGAGGTTGTCAGAAAACGCAATGTTTGCGCCTGCACCAAAGTCACCACCTGGATATAGGTCATAAAAGACAGGGCCACTGACATCAGCAACAGCAGAATCAAAAGGCACAATGGTGCTTGTGACGAAGTCATCTGTGACAACACTGTTAGCCGCGATGATACCGCTGATGCGGTTACCAACTGGGAAGCTGTAGTAAACGTCATCCAACCCAACGTTATCTTCAATACCGCCGCGACGACCGCTCTGGCTAGATAAACCACCTGCATTGACCAAAGAACCTGCATCATCAGAAGCCTGCAAACGAATGCGCAGTCTATCTTCGCCGGTAAAGCTAGTGTCAAAGTTCAAGCGAGCGCGATATTCAAACGTTGCATCTGCTTCTTCGAGCGTTACGCCAGCAACGTCTGCTTCACTAAAAGGCACAACCAAGTGAGCATCCAACTGACCACGCAACTTAGTTGTCGTCGAGAACTGGTTGGCTTCTAGCTCTGCTACGTCTGCTTCAATCGTGTCTACACGACCACGGATGGTAGCTAGCTCGGCAGCAAACTCTTCTTGCAAGCGGCGGATGGTGTCTAGGTCGCTGCCTTCACCAATCAACTGAATAACTACGTCTAAGCAAGCGTTCAAACCAGCAGCAAACTCGTAGCGAGTCAAGGCGCGATTGCCGCGATAGGTGCGGTCGGGGTAGCCTTCCAAGCAACCGTACTCTTCTACCAAGCGCTGGAGTGCCGTAAAGGCCCAGTCGCTAGGCTGTACATCAGCAAGTTCAGATACGCTTGTCACCTGTGCTAGCTGAATTGGCTCAGCAACAACGATGTCAGAAACGTTAGATACTGCTTCAGTCTCTACAGATAGCGCTTCAGCAGCGACTGCGTTGCCTGATACAGCGACAATTGCGCCAAAAGCAACGGGAGCTGCTAGTAGGGCTTTCCAAGTCATATTTGTCATTTTTTATTCCTCACACCTTAAATAAATAAAAAGGCTATCAGTGCATTAAAGAGCTAGCAGCGCAGTACAAGCCCAAGGTGTAGACACTTTAATCAACTGACCTCTCACATCCAGTCATAAGTACAAAAACACACAACTTTTAACAGCTTATATGTATGTACTTCATGAACCTGCCCAAAATACTAACAGATCGTTCCTGTATTTCTCTAGCCTCTATGACAGTTTCGTGGGTTACTTTCAACTGACACTGCTCCATGCATTCACGACCGTGCATCTACAGAGGTAGCAATCTATGCCCTACTGATAAAACCCTTGAAACGAAGGAGCACAGGCAGTAAATCGCTTACGCATAGCCGCTATATGTAAACGACATTATGGAGATATAAATCGCTAAACATTAACTTAGATCCTGCAACTGATTAGTTTTTCTTAACTAAAAAGGCGCTCTTAAGACTCGTACTTGGCTAGAGCGATGGCAGCGCCCCTGACTTGATAATTTATATCTATTTAAAAAACCATCCGCTCCCATCTAATAAAAGATAGGAGCGGTCTGGTCGGGTCTTCAGGTTAAAACCAAACTGCCGGAAGGAAATCCAGCTATCTAGCTTTAACATCTGATGCTAAAGCTAGTTCTAGAGAACAGCCCCGGCACGCAGCCGGTTTACATCAACCTGGAGACCCACGAATGTATCACTTACAGACATGGGCATCACCTCCTAATTCCCTAAACGATTGCTCTCTAAAACAAGCTTAGAGGCAACTGAACGCTCTGCGTTCACAAGAGCCAATATAGCACGCTAAAAAAAAGCTGTGTCGTTAAGCGCGTAACGACCTAGTGACTACCGACCTAGCGTTTAACAACACAGTTCGATAACACGGCTAAATAACAACTTAGAAAGGAACTTTTTTCTTAGCCGACTTACCGCTTTCAAAGTCGAGTTCTTTGAGCTTTTTCAGAATTCTGGTGAAATATTCCTGCAAGTAGTCTTCTAAGGTTGTAATTTCTCTTTGATCAATTCCAAAGGTTTCATACACGCTGTCCATGGGTGCATCCATCACATTCCCACTTGCGCTCACCTCAGTGAAGGCCAGCCGATCGGCCAAGTCCCATGTCCATTGAAAAAACGCTGCAATCTTACGAATCGCTCTTAACAGCGCAGGTGGCATTTGAGAAACGCTTGCTCGCTGATCGGAAAGGCGCTCGCATAGGCGGATGATTTCATAAGCGCCCCAAGCCCGAGTTCCTGCAAGCGGGAAAGTCGCATTTTCAGCAGCCGGTAGCTTTAACGACTTAACGGCAAACTTAGCGATGTCTTGACTGTTCATGTAGGCGATCGCGCCTGCCTCACCCATTACCCATACAGACTGCCGTTCCAAAATAGGAATGGCATACTGACCAATCAGCCCCTGCATAAATCCGCAGGGTCTAAAGATGGTGTAGTTAATGCCCGACTCTTCTAAAAACTTCTCAATGCAGCTTTTAATTTCCATCAGCGGCACGTTGGGATACTCGCCCGCACCATAGATAGAAAAGAAAATAAACCGCTTGACGCCCGCATCCTTAGCCGCTTGGATCAAAGCGACCTTGCCATGCCAGTCAACATCATAAATCCCCTCTTTCTCAGCCGGTCTAGAAGTGGCTGCATCAATCACAGCATCGACATCTTCAAAGCAGGGCGGCAGGCTATTGGGGCCTGTCAGATCGGCTTTTACCAACTGAGCGCCCCACTCTCTTAGAAAGCTCGCCTTTTGAAAATTCCTAACTAGACACTTCACGTCGTAGCCTTCGTCCAGGGCTTGGCGAACGATTTGCCTTCCCAATGTGCCAGTTGCGCCAACGACTAATAAGACCATGAGTGCGGTGTAAACAAAACTTAATATGCTTCTCAGTTTATCAGAAGTCGTCGCAGCCAAACTGACTGCGGACAAGAGGTTATGTAAATAGTCTTATGACCCGTTGCGTGAACGCTATATACAAAAGCTATATCAGCAAATGATTAGCGAACGGAATTCTGATAATTAAGTAACTCCGTTCTCCCTGTGTCGGGTTTTATTCCTCTCCGCCCTGTACCTTGAGCATCAAAAAGCCTACGCTCAGGCCTACCAAAATCATCCCGGAAACCAGCACAGCTGTTGTGAAAATTTCGCCGCCCATTGCTCAAATATCTCCTGTTTTTATAACAAATACCTAATTACAGATAAAGGTGATTGACCTTATCTATATTCGGCAGTTGAAAGCCAGCATTTTGTTTACTACGCCGTTTACAAATTGTTTACGCAAGTATTGCTAGCTGGGCTTTCAATCGCCATTTTAGAGTGTTTTGGGTCCTGTAATACGCTTGCAAAAGATCTAGAATCTATTAGACCCAAAGGCGAGTAGGTCAGGAAGCTGGCTTACCGCTCAGCATTTACAGCTCAGTGCTTGATATACCCACTCATTTAATAACTCAACACTTAATACTTAATACTCACTTAATACTCAATAGAGTCACCCCTATGACCTCTGGTTTTGCGGCAACCCTTGTTAATCCTTCCACTCAACATAAGTCCTGTCAGCATGAGCAAACTCAGGATTCGAAGCAAAGGCCCCGGCTGGTGATGACGCTAGGCGATCCTTCGGGCATTGGACCAGAGGTTGTTTTAAAGGCGCTGAGTGACCATCGGTTCGAGCAACGGGCCAATATTACGGTGATTGGCGATCGCGCTCATCTCCAGCGTACCTATGATCAAATTAATGATCAAATCAAATCTGCCGCGCCACATACCATCCTTAGAGATCCTGCCACACTTAACTTTATAGATATTGCCAGTCCTAAAGCCGTGACTGATGGACTCACAACGGGCATTGGAAACGCGAGTAGCGGTGAAGTCGGCTTCCAAACTTTAAAGGCCGCGATCGCCCACACCCTATCCGGCAAATTTGACGGCATCGTCACTGCCCCCATTGCCAAATCAGCATGGCTCGCCGCCGGGCACCACTACCCCGGCCAAACCGAGCTACTCGCAGAGATGTCGGGAACGCAGCGATTTGGCATGCTCTTTGTCGCTAAATCGCCCTACAGTCAGTGGACGATGCGCACCCTGCTTGCGACCACTCATATCCCGCTTAAGGCCGTTCCTACCATGCTCTCGCCACAGGTCATGACGCTCAAATTAGAGCTACTGATTGAATGTCTCCAGCGAGACTTTGGACTTAGCCATGCCAAAATTGCGATCGCTGGGCTCAATCCCCACAGCGGTGAGCAAGGCCAGCTCGGGCAAGAAGAACAAGACTGGCTCATTCCCTGGATCGATGAGCAGCAGCAGCGGTTTCCTCACATTCAGCTAGAGGGGCCTATCCCGCCCGATACGATGTGGGTTCAACCAGGGCAAGCATGGCATACCCACCAGCCCCTGCCTGCTCAGAGCCAAATAGCTCACGACGGCTATTTAGCGCTCTACCATGACCAAGGGCTGATCCCGGTTAAACTATTGGCCTTTGATTTAGCTGTAAATACAACTATCGGACTGCCCTTTGTGCGGACATCGCCCGACCATGGTACGGCGTTTAATATTGCCGGGCAGGGCATTGCGCGATCGCAAAGTACAGAAGCCGCGCTTGAACTCGCTATCGAACTCGCCACTCAACGGCTATCTCAGGAACAACAAACCCTTAAGACAAACCCTTAAGACAAAACCTTAAAACAATGCCAGCTGGCTAGGCGGATCTATTAATCCATTCCATGGCAGCGGCGGTATATTGACTGGCGCTGATGCTTCTAAAGTTGCCTGAAAATAGCGAGCAATTTCCGGCGACTCCTCCTCCATTGGGCAATGTACAAAAAAGTAAACTTGCTTTCCCTGCGCCAGCCAATCGCCTACTTGACTTGCCCAGAGCGCCAAATAATCGTGATTGCGACGCAATCGGGGATGGCTGATGTAACGAACAATTACAAAGTCAGCCGTCGCAACCACCTGCAAAGGCACCTTTGGCTTACGGCGATTAGAGCGCAGCTGCGGGTCCACATCGCCTTCTTCTTCCCAGGCATACATGGGCCGCGTATCTAACAGAACCCGGCCTACACCCAAATCCGATAGCAGTGCATTCAGCTCAGCCATCGGTCCTTGGGCAAACCAATCTAAATGGCGAACTTCAACCGCAATAGGCGCGCTCGACCGAGGCCAAGCCTTTAAAAAGTTTTCTAAATCTTGGATCGCGGCTGGACTATAGCTTGGCGGTAGCTGAGCCATCACTGGACCTAAGCGATCGCCCAATCCCTGCATCAGTTCTAAAAAAGACAGCGCCGCCGGTAAATGAGCCATCAGTGGCCCTTCATGCGTCACCGCACGTGGCAGCTTAGGGCAAAACCGAAACTCAGGCGGCGTGTTGCTAGCCCATCGCTTCACGATGTCCTGACTGGGCACCGAATAAAACGTCGTGTTGCCCTCTACTGCCAGCATCCGCTCACCGTACAGCCGTAAAAAGTTTGTTGCCTGACTCTTCGCCGGGTAAAAATTTCCGACCCAATCTTTAAACGCCCACACAGCCAGGCCCAGTCGAAAACTCAAATCTTTTTGGTATTGACCAGCTGACGGCTGACCAGTGCGCTCATCTGTAGTCGGTCTGCCCTTGTGCCCATGCATACTTATCAATACTTAGCGCTGTCTTAAGCTATATGCTCGGCAGCGATCGCTTAGCAGCTGTCGTTTAGGTCTAGTTCAATTTTACACAGCTTGCGCAGTCAGTGAGTCTCTTGTATGAGTCGTGTAACTACGCATCGCTAGCACGACAGTCTTTAGGCTGCGGTGCTAGTAGGCGATCGCGAACAAGACCAAGAGACAGCAGCCGTGAGACGCCAACTAGCATGCATGCAATAGAAGACTCAGCAAACTGATTAGAAGACCGTGAAAGCCACAGTTAGCAGCACTGTTGGTTCTGGGAAAAATAACAGCAGAATCAAGGCCTCGTCGACATTTCCAGTCGTCTTGTTCAAGCGCATTTGGAGCCTTTTTATGCACCCGATTGGAACCGCCGCCCAAACCTCTCTCTCTCACAACTCTCACAGCTCTCACAAAACCAATTCCGATACATCAAGTTCTTCTACCGACGAACCAGCAGAGAATGGAACCGTCTTCCTAGCGCCTCAAGCTTTTATGGACTATTCTGCCGAAGACGATGAACCCGCCGACTTAGCACTCGCTCATTTGATTCCCGACGATCTGTCTTTAATGAATTTACCGTTGGCTAGGCCATCTTCAGTAGCAGCTCAACCAGAACAAACAACAATCTATGAAGATGATCTTTCAGAACTAACGGTACTTATCCCCAAAGGCCTAAGCAACTTATCTCAGATCAGATCGATAGACGACCAACCCTGGTGACTTGTCTGCTGTGGTTAAGCAAAAAAATTGTTGAATCCTGTTATCAGACGGCAAAATCAGCAAATCAGCAAATCAGAAAAGAGAGCCAGAATATCCTAAAGATCCTAAAAGATCAAAATTAAACTGGATATGTAGCTGCCGACAAATGGAAGAGGGGCTGTGGGGAAGGGGAAGGCAGTCCTTATATTGAGTTGCCTTCCCCTAGTCTACGTTGAGCCAATACGTTGAGCAAATACGTAAAACAACAATGCTTTAGAACTGATTCAAAAAGCGCAGATCGCTGCTGTACAGCCGCCTGATGTCATCAATTTTGCTCTGAACCATAGCTAAGCGCTCTACGCCTAGCCCAGCGGCAAAACCTGAATAAACTTCCGGATCGCAGCCAACGGCCTTGAGCACATTGGGATCTATCATGCCGCAGCCCATCACTTCTAGCCACTGCCCCTGCCAGCGCACGTCAACTTCTGCAGAAGGCTCAGTAAAGGGAAAATAGCTTGGCCGAAAGCGAACTTCTATATCGCCGAATAACGCTTCTAGAAAAAGCTGTACGGTTCCACGTAAATCGGTAAAGGTAATGTTTTTATCGACTGCAAAGAATTCGATTTGATGGAAGACGGCTGCATGGGTAGCATCGACCGTATCGCGACGATAGCAACGACCGGAAGCGAGTACGCGCATCGGTGGCTCGTGGTTCTCCATGTATCGAATTTGAGTGTTGGACGTATGGGTACGCATGAGCTGACCACCGGGTAAATACAGCGTATCCTGCATGTCGCGAGCGGGATGGTCGGGTAAAAAGTTCAGGGCTTCAAAATTGTAGTAATCGCTTTCGATTTCTTGGCTTTGGGCAACGGTATAGCCAAGTCCTACAAAGATATCGGTAATTTGATCAATGATGCTGTTAATTGGATGAATGCGACCCTGTGGCTGATAGACACCCGGCATGGTGACATCTATCGTTTCTGAGGCTAACTGAGATTGGATTTGCTCTGTCTGTAGGTTGTTTTTACGCTGCTCTATGTGTGATTGCAGCACGGCTTTTGCCTGGTTGGCGATCGCACCCACCTTAGGACGGTCTTCTGCCGACAGCTTACCCATGCCGCCTAGCACTTTAGAAAGGTCACCCTTTTTCCCCAGGTACTTAACACGCACCCGATCGAGTTCGTCTAAACCGCTGGCTGCACTAATGTCCTCGGTGGCTTGCTGGGTAACTATACTGAGCTGTGCTTCTATTTCAGACAGAGACATGGGGGTATGAGGCGCTAAAGAAATCACAAATTAGTCTATGGTAACCTGCCAGAGAAACCTGCTTGAGTTTTGATCGCATGAATATTTTGGTGAGCAATGATGATGGTGTTTTTGCGTTGGGTATCCGAACGCTCGCCAATGCATTATCGGCAAGTGGTCACAAGGTAACGGTGGTATGTCCTGATCGGGAGCGTTCTGCAACCGGCCATGGCCTAACGCTGCATAGGCCGCTCCGTGTTGACCCAGTAAAAGGCGTATTTGACAACGCGGTAGAAGCTTGGGCCTGTTCGGGTACGCCGTCTGATTGCGTGAAGCTAGCGCTAGATGCGGTGTTACCTGCCACGCCTGATTTTGTGATCTCAGGGATTAACCACGGGGCGAACTTAGGGACAGATGTGCTGTATTCGGGGACGGTATCAGCAGCGATGGAGGGCGTATTGGAAAATATTCCGGCGATCGCAATCAGCCTTGCTAGCTTTGCTTACCAAAATTTTGATCCGGCAGCTAAATTTGCCGTCCAGCTCATTGCCAAACTAGAAAAAGTGCCGCTTGAGCTACCTATTTTACTCAATGTCAACATACCGCCCGTTGCAGAAGCAGAAATTAAGGCACCCCTGATTGTACGGCAAGGCGTTCGACGCTATTTTGATCAGTTTGAAAAGCGCATTGATCCTAGGGGTAAAACCTACTACTGGCTCGCCGGGGAAGTGATGGAGGAGGGTGAGGCCGAGATAAGCGTGCCTTATGAGGAGCAAACAGAGGCAAAAGCTATAGAGAAAGAAATCCTGTCAATTAATACACAGTTTACAACCGATGTTAAAGCTATAAAGGACAATCACATTACTATCACGCCGCTACAGTACAACTTAACCGCTTATACGGCGTTGGAATTCGTTCGTGGTTGGGCGTTTAACTTATCATCTAGACCCATCTAGACCAGACGAAAAAAGTGCTAAAACCCAAGCAATGATGCCGTTCAGCGCTTAAAGTAACCGACTAAAATTGATAGGTATCGCAAGCAGCTGACTTGGCTTGGGCACTATGCATAAGGGTATTCTGGTTTTTGAGGCCGGTATTGATGCATCACTTCATCTGATTAATGGCGGATGAATGGCGCGACTAGCTGTAAAAATAGACAGTAATTCCTCTAAATCACTTCACGTAAGGCTCATGTCAGATCAGCACGGTCAATTTTCGATATGCTTCTGGGGCGTCCGAGGAAGCGTAGCTTGTCCAGGGCCAGATACGGTTCGCTATGGTGGTAATACAGCCTGCATTGAGATGAAAGTCGGTGGGGAGTGGCTGATTTTCGATGGGGGAACGGGCCTACGTAACTTAGGTCAGTCAATGCTGGCAAAGATGCCTGTCAAGGCGAATATGTTTTTCACCCATTCCCATTGGGATCATATTCAGGGATTTCCGTTTTTCGTACCCGCGTTTGTACCCGGCAATAAGTTCAAAATTCATGGTGCGATCGCACCCAACGGCTCCACCATTGAGCAGCGCCTAAATGACCAAATGCTGCACCCAAACTTCCCAGTACCGCTACAAATTATGGGGGCTGAACTTGAGTTTTGCGACATTGAAGTAGGCGAAGTCGTTAAGATTGGCGATGTTGAAATCACAAACGCCTTGCTCAACCATCCGGGTGAAGCCATCGGCTATCGTGTCAGCTATCGGGGCCATTCTGCCGCCTATATCAGCGATACTGAGCATTTTCCTGATCGGCTAGATGAAAATGTGCTGCACCTGGCCAAAGATGCAGATGTCATGATTTATGACTGCACATATACCGACCGCGAATATTACGACGAAAGGTCCAGCAAGGTGGGCTGGGGTCATTCGACCTGGCAAGAAGCCGTAAAACTCGCGAAAGCCGCCAATGTAAAGCAGCTACTGATTTTTCATCATGACCCCACTCACACCGATGAGTTTATGGATGATATTGCCCTTCAAACTTCTATTGCATTGCCCAACAGCATCGTCGCTAAAGAAGGCATGGTTCTTGAGCTAATTAAAGAAACTGCGGCAGTAGCGACGGTTTGAGTCTCAGAATTCAATATTGAGTCATTGCCGCGTTTGATTTCATTTTTGCATCGAGTCCTAGTTGCGTAGGGTCGTCGCAGAATAAAGCGTTGCGCACGCAGGCTTTATGTCAAAATGTAAAGTGTGTGGATAATCTCTTCTCTTAAGGCGGCTAAAACCCCTACAAATATAGCGCTGGGCAATTTTGACGGCGTCCATTTGGGTCATCAGCGGGTGATGGCCCAAATTTTACCTGGGCAAACGGCGAAACTGGCCAATGAACAAGCGCAGCCTGTTGAAGATGGATTGCATGAAGGATTAAATGAGGGATTGAATGAGCAGGGGAAGGTACCTGTAACAACCGTTGTTACCTTTTCGCCCCATCCTCAAGAGTATTTTTCTGGGGTCTCTAAACGGCTACTCACGCCTGTTGAAGAAAAAAGCGAGCTGTTAACAAAACTTGGAATCGCGCAGCTAGTGATGCTGCCGTTTGACCAAGCTATTGCCCAGCTTAGCCCAGAGGCATTTGTTGAGCAGGTATTAATTCAAGGACTTCAGGCCAAGCGCATTAGCGTGGGAAGTGATTTTCGCTTTGGGCAGGGGCGCTGTGGTGATGCGGATGGATTACAGGCGATCGCAGCGAGCTATGGTGTGCCGGTGGTGCAGGTACCGTTGATGTATGAAAAAGGCGATCGCATCAGCAGTTCGCGCATTCGCGAAGCACTTCAAACCGGCAGACTGTCGGAGGCTACTCAACTTTTAGGGCGTCCCTACACACTTACCGGAAAGGTTATAAAAGGCCAGCAAATTGGCCGCACGATTGGCTTCCCGACTGCTAATTTACAGCTACCCACTAAAAAATATTTGCCTCGAACAGGCGTTTATAGCGTTCGAGTTTTTGGCGTAAAAGCTGAAGGCCAAAGCTTAACCAGTGAACCGCCTCTGCAAAGAGTGCCTTTGAAGGGCGTAATGAACATTGGAACCCGACCGACGGTAGAAGGACAAAGCCTAAGCGTAGAAGTTCATATTATGGACTGGAGAGGTGATTTGTACGATCAGTTGTTGACAGTAAGTTTGGCAGAATTTATCCGACCTGAGCAAAAGTTTGAGTCGCTAGAATCACTGAAAGCCCAAATTGCTGAAGACTGTAGAGCTGCCAGAAGACTACATACCTGATAGCCAAAGAGACTGAAGTTGCGTCCTTCACGCTATGGATACTAGCCCGACTTGCCCGCTAGGCTATGATTTGAGCAATCTTCTTACTTTTCGGATGCAATGCCCTTATCTCACAACCTCTGGCAAGCGAATCAGGATTTAGCCGCGATCGCTTTAAATAGCCCTTTCGTCCAAGGCATCGGCGATGGGTCTTTGCACCGAGAAAAGTTTGCTTACTATGTGGGGCAAGACGCTTTTTTCCTAGAAGCGTTTGCACGGGCCTATAGTATTGCAGCGGCAAAAGCGCCTAGCTGGGAGAGCTTCCAGGTATTTCACGCACTTGCAAATGGCGTACTGCAAGAGCTAAACCTGCATAAAAGCTATGCCAAGAATTGGGAAGTGGATATTACTGCTGTAGAACCAGGTAGTACAACTCGTCAGTACACAGACTTTCTGCTGGCGACGGCTTGGGGTCAGCCGGTGGGCATTACGGCAGTAGCCATGTCTCCCTGTATGCGTCTGTATGCTTATTTAGGTAAGGCGTTGGCTGAAAAAGGCATTCCGGCTCATGCCTACACAGATTGGATTAAAACCTATAGCAGCAATGAGTTCGAACCCTTAGCGCAACAATTAGAAGATTTGGTGGATAAATATTCGCCTGATACAGCTCTAACCCGATCAACTTATCGCTATGCAATGATTTGTGAACGAGATTTTTTTCAGGCGGCCTGGCAGGGTTTTAACGCGATTTAAAATATCAAAAGACTCTCTCAAAAGTATTAAAGGTCTAGAGGTTAGGCTAGACCTTACTGGATGTTTCGCTTGTGATTTTTTTGGGATTTCTCTAAGACTTCTAACTTAGATTTTCAGGCCGGAGTTTCATACGTGATTTCACAGTTGAGAATTCCGCAGTTGAGAAAGTAGAGAAAGTAGAGAAATGCCCTGCCCAGGATGTTGTTTTACTTCTCTTCTACGTACATCTCAGGCTCAATGGCAAAGTTGTTCATTCGACCAGAGTCATCAATAACGTAGCCGTCGGTTGTTTTGAGATCACTGTCTTTTTCACTTTCTTTGGCTGCTTTAATATCAGCAATATCCTCCTCCGTATCTCCACCGGGCATGGTTCTGGTCCCTGATGGTTGAACGGCATTTCCAACAGGCTGTGCGGTTTGCACGGCCCACTGGTTACCCGCTGCGCCCTTACCCGGTTCTGCGTCTAATTTAATATCTTCGTTTTTGATATCTTCGTTGTTGCGTTCAACAGCCATAAAACGGCTCCGTTACTTGATCTTTCAGCGTTAAGCATAGGAACTGCCATGCTCGTCATCCATCCGTCAATGGATGAGATTTGGCGATGTTAGTTATGTCAATAGAGCTAAATAGAGCATTGAGCAGGAGTCATCATTGAGTCATCATCATTGAGGCATCAAATTTTTGAGGCTAGATCAAATCTCTAAAGACTCGCTGAAGTCATAGCTTTCTTTGACTGTCCATAAATTGCCACTGTGTATCAGCAGGGTGAGCTGTCCTGCGATGAAATCGAAATGAAGTTCCTGATGCTGGAACTCTGGCCAAGCCTGACGAAACATAGCAGGCTTAAGATCACGAAAGGCAACCGTCAAATGTGGGACAAAGCTACGATTGCGATCGCGCTCACTAACCAATCCCAACTGCGTCTCTAGATAGTCAAGCAGCTGTGACTGAATGCTCATTAGGCGATCGCGCTTCATAACATTGATGTAAATCACATGCGGGGTAAATGCACCAAAGCCATCTAGCGTCATCGGCACCGGTGGCTGACTGGCAGCAAACTGCTTTAGCGTAGCCGCCAAGCGAGGCAAATCGGCAATTGGCCATTCAAACGGGGCGAGTAGCGTAACATGGGGTGGAGAGCGGAATGCAGCCTTACTGGCATAGCGATCGCGCATTATCCCCTTAATTTCATTGGCCCTTATCCGCACATCTTCAGGCGGCAGTAATGCAATAAAAAATCGCTTACGAACCTGTGCATCACGCTCTAGCGAATTCGATTTTTCATTGAGTTCCACAGATTTTTCAATGCCCATAGAATAGCCTGAGAAAAAAAGAAAGCGACCAATTGCCAAAGTAATCGCCAAATCAGAGAATTATCAGCATTAGGAGAAGATGATCAATGGCATGGTTTGTCAAAATTGAACGCGGCATCGTTGACAAGCCGCGATTTGATCAGTTTGTAGCGGCTCACGTAGCCTACGTTAACAACTTAATTAAAAATGGGCATCAGGCACGCAGTGGTTACTGGGCAGAACGCGGTGGCGGCATGCTCATTTTTCAGGCCGACTCAATAGATACCGCCAAAACTATCGTTGAGGCAGATCCCCTCATCGCGAACAACTGCGTCACCTACGAACTCCATGAATGGTGCTTAATCGCTGAGCCTAATCACTGAACCTAAACCCTGAGCCCAAACCTTAAATCCTAAGCCCAAATCCTGAGCCAACCGTTCTCCTGCAATAGATTGTTCGCCCAATCAATATCGACCTTGTAACCATCTAACAATATTGTCAACATCTAAACAGAAGATCCCAAAGCTTGCAAAGAACCTCTAGACTAAATAATCTGAAATCTGCAAATTCTGTCAGTCTACAAACTTTGTTTGACTTAAACTTTTGACTTAAACTATGGCCAATTCAAGTAAAGACGGCGGCGTTAAAATTGTGGCGGACAACCGTCAAGCTCGCTATGAATATGAGATTTTAGAAACCTATGAGGCGGGCGTTGCCCTACTGGGCACCGAAGTAAAGTCCATTCGAGAAGGCAAAGTCAACCTGCGAGATGGATTTGCCAATGTCAAACGCGGTGAAGCATGGCTGCACAACGTGCATATTTCGCCCCATAAAATGACTAATCTGGCCTACAACCACGAGCCGCGTCGCGTTCGTAAACTGCTGCTGCATAGGCAAGAAATTCGTAAGCTCATTGGCCAAACGGAGCAAAAAGGCTTAACGCTAATCCCTCTCAAAATGTACTTTAAAGATGGTCGGATCAAGGTCGTCATTGGCCTGAGCCGGGGCAAAAAGCTGCATGACAAGCGCGAAAGCCTGAAGAAAAAGCAGGACAAACGCGAAATGGCCAGAGTCATGAAAAGCGCTAATCAGTAAAGTGCCTCTCAGCAGTCGAGCTTGTCCCTACTGGCAGGTCGCCCTGTCAATCGCCGCAACCACCTGCTCATAAATGTCTTCGGCTTCTTGAGGAGTGTTGCCAATGCAGGTAAGTCCTAATTTCCCATACTCGCTCAAGCAACCCATCAGGTGAAACACGACGCCAACCCCGTCAATAGAGCTAAAGTGCAGCTGTTCGACCATGATGATATCCATCAGATCGTTAGGCAACAGTCCGCGGTAGGCTTCGCTCTGCAAATTGTCTGAAGCTCGGTAGTATTTTGCCTGACCATTTTTGGTATAGAACTTGCCATCTTTGAGGCTATAGGTACCGTTAGTCAGCAGCTTTAAGGCCATAAACGGATGCGTCGTGCCACCTTTGCGAAGGTTGATTTCAATGGCGTTGAGCTGCCAAGGTTGTTCTGCATTTTCGGGCTGATGCACTGCAATAAAGTCTACGCTGTAGCGCTCTAGGGCACCTTTGGCAGCCAAATTTTCGCCGACCTTACGGCCCATCTCTTGTAGGGCCATCCGGTATGACTCAGCAGCCGGAAATGTGCAGCCCAGAAAAATTTGACCGTCTGGGCCGCCTAGCACCTGATCGTGAGTAGACAGAATTTCGACCTCGCCATGAGGTGTGACACGGCCTTGGACGCTGGGAGAGTATTTTTCTTCACCTTCAATAAAGGCTTCGGCGATCGCACCCAATACCTCAATCTTTTGCCTAAACGACGCCCAAGTTTCACTATTGCATTGAAACCTCAGCTTCGGCAGCTCAGCTTTAATCGCGGCTACTCGTTCGTCGTGATTCGCCTTGCCCGGTGCAACCTGGGCCAATGCCGCCAAAGAAAATAGCGCATTGCCTTCTCCCGAAAACCCTTCATTGAGCTTAATCACAATTCGCTTGAGACCAGGCTGTCGCTCCCACAGTGCCGCCGTTGCATCCGACAATGTATCAATATCGTGAGTCAGGTCACTGCCGTCGGGCAAAGGCAGCTTGCACTCTGTAAAAATTTGGCGGCTACCGCCTTTAGTCCCCCAATACAGCAGATCAGGATTAACAGCCAGTAACGGCAACCCCAGCGCCAAAGAGAGCGCTTGCTCTAGCTCAGTAGAGTTGTAGCAGGTCATGTAGGCTTCAGCAGGCTTTATTTTTTCTCGAATACGTCGTATGAGTCGAGGCCGAGCCAATATTTTTTCAGACAGAGGCTTAAGCGATGAGTCATAGGTTGCAAATAGGTCGAGGCGATCGCGCGCATGCGAACTTGGAATCCCCGGCAATAGCTCTAGGTAATAATCCACAATGCTAGGATGCAGCGGCTGAGACGTGACATAAATCAACCTAGTTTCAGGGTTTCGTAGCCGAATCAGTGAAAACAGCAGCCGTTCTTCATAATGGTGAACACCTTTAATCTTCATCAGCTCAGCCTGATCAAGACTCAGCGAAGGAACCACCACAATTTGCCGAGGGCGACGATCAAAAACGTCAATCGGCTGCCAACGCTCGGCCAACTCCAATTGCAGCGTCGCAAATTCATCCATCTGCTCCACTTCCATCTGCTCTACCAATGACGCTGGTACAACGTCCTGTGAGCAACAACCCAAACTACGATCCTCAGAAAAAGGATCTTGAGAAAAAGTAGCGCCAGCAGTGCCCATAGGTGCCTCCCTCAATAAAGCAAATAAGCCAGATGTAGACAACCCAACGTCCTAGCAAACGACTACACAAGCGCCCAGCACCCCCGAAAAGGCTGTCGGCCGTCGGCTGTCAACTTTCAAAGCTTAGTATGAGTAGGGGCTTCCTTCTCCAACTCCATAGCCAGATCTTTTAAAGCAAAAACAGCCAACCCATCAAAAAAATAAGCCGGTTCGGCCCCGCTGAGAAAAGTTGAGAAATAAGTTACACAACAGACTAGAAAACCGGCTAGAAAACCAGCTAGAAAGCAAAAAGCGATGCGATTCAATTGAATCGCATCGCACTGCTTACTTAAACTTTTATGCCTTACCTCTGAAGGAAAGCTGACTTATAAAAAGTTCGATAAAAAGTTCGATAAAAAGCCAGAACGGCAAACCGATTAAGGGTCAACCTGCAAATTTTGTTGAGGCTGTAAGTAAGCAACCATTTGCTCTACACCCCGCTGAATACGGCGAGTAACCGTCATTGGGCTCACACCAATACGCTCAGCGACTTCTTTTCGAGAGAGCCCCTTAAAAAACACAAACTCAATGGCAGATCGCGTTTTATCTTCAAGCTGATTCATCGCTCTTTGAATTTGCTGACGATCTTCTTCGAGACCTTGCAACATCATGTAGTGAATGTCAGGCAAGGTATCGCCCAAGGTAATACTGGAATCGATTTGATGGCATACCGTTGCATCTAAGCTCAGCGGCATCCGATTTTTGTTCGCGAGCTTGACCTGCCGCCATTCTTGAACAGAAACATTGACAGCTTCAGCCATTTCAATGTCAGTAGGCTGGCGACCATACTCACGAATTAGCTCAGCCTGACGCTTTTGCCCCTCTTTTTGGAGATCTTGCCAGCGGCGAGGAATTTTAACAGTGGTGCCGCGATCGCGCAAAAAGTGAAGCATCTCACCGCGAATATAAGGCACCGCAAAAGAACTAAACGCACAACCTTGACCGGGATCAAAACGCTCAATAGAACGAATCAACCCAATGTAACCAATTTGCTCAAGATCCTCATAAGGCTCAGCACACTGATGACTGACCCGGTGAGCAATTTTACGAACCAAACCGGCATTAAGCCTAACCAACTGATTACGAAGCCGCACTGAACGATCCTGCTTGTACTGCATGAGCAGTTCCATGCCACGAGAGCGAAGTTGAGCTGATTTTGAAGAAGCCATATTACATGCAGCCATGGCTGCGTCGAAGCGGTGTTGCGTGAATTAAACTCATTCTCGGGAAGTGCCCCCTAGCTCACCATCGTTGAAACACGGTAGTCAAAAATCAGACCGACCTACAGCCTGTGCAAATACACGCATGATGCGCTAAATCTAACCAACACCAACCAATAGAAAAACGCCTTTATTTAGGCAACTACAGCCGCCAATAACCGTAAATATTCTGAATAAATTCTTTTACTCAACAAACTTTCCTGGTTTCTTTAGATTTTTTTTGACCCGTTAAAAACATTCATTTTTCTCACGAGTTTCTACGGAAAACAACGAGTTATTTAAATTGTCAACCGCCTTAATAACCGGGAGAGATTTCTATCAGTCAAGAGCGCTATTTTTACGCTTCGAAAACTCATTTTCTTATGGCTTTTACAGCTTTTCAAAGAGTGCAAAAGTCCTACTAAGACTATCTATCCCCAAATCAATCCATTTCCAGCAAAATCTATAGAAAACCGTAATCGTCAGCACCTTACCGATTCGCTAAGATCAATTACAGACAAAATATCTAGGCTGCATCTAGGCTGCTAGATATCCCCTCAACGAAGTAAAAACTGAACATTGAAACTGAAACCGAACACCCATGAGTAACACGAGTAATTTTCGAAAGGCCATTAGTGATGCCAAAAGCAGCGCGCTCATTGGCCCCAACGTTATCGCCAATGCGCTCCCGTATGTTGGCGGGGGACTGATTCTTACAGCACTGGGCACCTTCGGGGGCATCAATGTGCTTAGAACGAACCCAGGCATTTTTATGCCGACCTTTTTCGTGGCAATTGTTGCAGAGCTGGTGTTATTTTTTGTGGCTCGCAGCATTGCGATCAAAGGCAATAACGCAGTAGCACTGCCCCTGCTAGCAACCTACAGCCTGCTCTCCGGCTATACCCTCAGCGGATTGGTATTTGTCGCCCTGCAAAGTAGCGGCGTCGGCATTCAAGGCGTAGGATTTGCGGCATTAGCCTGTGGTCTTACCTTTATTGCAGCTCGTCCAATCGGATCTAACCTTTCAGAACAAGACGGCTTTGCGCTGGCGAAAACAGTTCAGTTGGGCATTATTGCGCTCTTCGTTGTGATTGTCGGCCAGCTGGTGTTTAGCCTGTTTGGTGCCGGAACACCGCAATTCTTAGAAATTGCCATTTCGGCGATTGGCGTTTTGCTTTTTGTAGGAGCCGCCGTTGTTGACTTTTTTGTCTTACCTCGCACCTATACCGATGAACAAGCTATTCCTGCCGCGCTGTCGATGTATCTGACCTACATCAACTTGTTTGTATTTATTCTGCGCCTGTTGATTGCAATTAACGGCAGAGACTAGACTGTTTAGACTGTTTAGACAGACAGGTCTCAACAAACCTAGGAAATCCCTAGGAAATCCCTAGGAAATCCCTAGGAAATCCCTAGGAAATCCCTAGGAAATCCCTAGGAAATCCATTGAGGAATGGTAAGGGCTTAGCATGCAAAGCTCCTACCATTCCGACACCTTTTATGACAGACCTACGACAGCCCTCAAGTTAGGGCTTATCGTCAATTTATTTCCCTAAAGCTAGATTTATGTTCGATAACACCACACTCAAACAAGAAATTGATTCCATTTCTGAGCGCCTGAGCAAAGCTCAGGAGTATCTTTGACCTGCCTGCCCTCCACGCCAAAATTAGTGATTTAGAGCAGCTGTCTGCACAGCCCGACTTTTGGGACGACCAAGCCGCCGCGCAAAAGCAGCTGCAAGAACTTAACGATTACAAGTCAATCCTGACGCAAATGCAGAGCTGGATAACTAGCTGGGAAGACTCAAAGGCAATTTTGGAGCTATTGGAGCTAGATCCTGACGAAAGCCTGCTCAATGAAGCTGAAAGCAATGTTAAGCAGCTTAATCGTGAGCTGGATCAGTGGGAGCTTCAGCAGCTATTATCTGGCCCTTATGACAAGGAAGGCGCAGTCCTGACAATCAATGCGGGTGCTGGTGGAACCGATGCTCAAGACTGGGCTGAGATGCTGCTGCGGATGTACACGCGCTGGAGTGAGCAAAATGGCTATCGGCTAACGATGGTTGAAAAGTCGGAAGGGGATGAGGCAGGCTTAAAGTCAGTCACGTTAGAGATAGAAGGACGATATGCCTACGGCTACTTAAAAGGTGAGAAGGGCACCCACCGGCTGGTGCGGATTTCGCCTTTTAATGCGAATGGGAAACGACAGACGAGCTTTGCCGGGGTTGAGGTCATGCCGATTTTGGATGACGGTATAGAGCTGGATATTCCGGATAAGGATTTAGAAGTCAAAACATCGCGATCGGGCGGAGCAGGTGGTCAGAATGTGAACAAGGTAGAAACCGCAGTGCGAATTACCCACTTACCGACGGGAATTTCTGTGCGGTGTACTCAGGAGCGATCGCAGCTACAAAATAAAGAAAAAGCCATGGCTTTATTAAAGTCCAAGCTTCTGGTTATCGCCCAAGAACAACGCACCCAAGCCATTGCTGACATTCGTGGCGACATGGTTGAAGCTGCTTGGGGCAACCAAATTCGCAACTATGTTTTTCATCCCTATCAAATGGTGAAAGACCTGCGTACTAACATAGAAACAACCGCCGTCTCTGATGTCATGGACGGCGACTTAGAAGCCTTTACACAGGCTTACCTCCGCCAAGAAAATCAGATGGTTGCAGAAAGCACAGTCTAGGGAGAAACCATTAGAATGTCCATGACTGTTTGATCACGACTATAATTTCTAGACTCAATGCACCAAACTCAATGCACCAAACTCAATGTACCAAATAAGTTTCTAGCCGATATAGTCCTGGTATGCAGTCCTTGAGAAAGAGCCCTTGAGAAAGAGTCCTTGAGAAATAGCCTTTAAGAAAGAGTCCTTGAGAAAGAGCGACGAAGTAATGACCCATGACAAATTGATAGCGACAGAAGAAACGTTAAAAAACTCTGCCTCTAACCTCAATGAACCCCCTCCTAGCTATGTGAAGTTAGCGATGCGAAACATGGTCAAGAAAGGGGGAAAGTCGCTCTATCACTTTTTCCTGTCATCTGTAGCGCTGCTAACGCTTTTTATTGGCTTGGCCTACCTCACCCGATAAGCTACTCACTTTAATAAATTATGACTTCTAGAGGCCAAGCAACCGTTCAGCCCATAGCTGAAGCAAAAGCTGAAGCAAACATAGCCGACAAAGCAGCTCAGCAGCCGATTCAGGTAGAAGCATTTGTAGAAGGTATAGCCGTTGATCAGGTGCCGGGGGTAGCGATCGCCCAATACAAAATCTGGCTAGAGACCTGGCTAAACGAATTAGCACCCGAACTATCCCCTATTAATGCCTATGAAGTGAGTCTACGACTAACCAACGATGCCGAAATTCAGCAGCTCAATACAGACTATCGTCAGCAAGCTAAGCCAACAGACGTGCTCTCTTTTGCCGCATTAGAAACAGAGGTGCCACAGGTCAGCGACATACTAGAGAAGCAGCCCATCTACCTAGGGGACATTGTTATTTCAGTAGAAACAGCGGCTCGACAGGCACCGGCGGGCAACCATTCCCTACCACAAGAAATGGCCTGGCTCACAGCTCACGGACTCCTTCACCTGCTAGGCTGGGATCATCCGGATGATGAGAGCTTGACGAGAATGCTAGATAAACAAACTCAGCTCATTAACCTCATAAATGTATAGGGGTATTTAGAGGCATTTTCAACTTGGTTATCCCACGAGCATCTCGCTCACCCGATATCTAACCAGTTGGCGTCTTGCTTAACTAGCTAGCATCTCAGTATTGGAATTAGTCCAAGTTACGTTAGCTTAATAACTGGGTAATGTTTAGAGTCAAGGTGAGCTTAGCAAGGCCAAATCGCGAAATTTAAATCATCACTTTAAACTAAAAGGTCAGACTACAAAGCAGTTCTAACGCCCAGCCCTGCCTATAGCCAACGGTTTACAGCGATATAAGTTCACAGCCAATTGCTAACCGTATCATCGCCAACTCGCTGCTAACTCATAGCGAAGCAACAGGACATATCTGCGCATGTTTTCTCGTGATAGCCAGTTCTCCCGACATAACAAGGCCGTCCGCAACGCTGAGAGCGATCGCGACAATTCTTCTTCTCGTCATAACGGCCAGCTATCCCCAACCAAAGCAACTCACCATAGCAGTCCTAAAGTAGCGCCCCTGCTGCCTTCTTCGCCCCCCGCCTCTGAGAGATTACCCATTGGCACAGAAGCCATTGAGCCAGCGGCTGAGCGATCGCTCTCCTGGCAAGTTGCACCCAACCTTTTTATCAGCTTCAAATACGCTTGGGCTGGCATCTCATACGCCTTTACCACCCAGCGTAATTTTAGAATTCACACCGGCATTGGCATCACTGCAATACTGCTCTGCTGGGCACTCAAGGTTAGCACCGTTGAAGTCGCCGTCATTTGCTTAACCATTGGCGCAGTACTGGTTATGGAGATTCTCAATACAGCGCTAGAGTCCCTGGTAGATCTCACCGTGGGTCAGACCTATCACGATCTGGCCAAAATCGCCAAAGACTGTGCAGCCGGTGCGGTCTTGATGGCCGCAATCGTAGCGATGCTGATCGCCGCACTCATTTTTGTCCCGCCGCTTTGGGCACTTCTTCTGAGATAATTTAGCCACCGCTTCTACCTAGGCCGCCTTACCGTTTGCCATCATGATTCTGGTCATTGATAACTACGACAGCTTTACCTACAACCTGGTGCAGTACTTGGGCGAGTTAGGGCAAACCATATCCGTCGCCAAAGACATCCAAGTATTTCGTAACGATCAGATCACCCTGGCCGAAATTCAGGCCAAAAAACCCGACGGCATTGTCATTTCACCAGGCCCTGGCACCCCAGATGATGCAGGCATTTCATTGCAGGTCATTAAAGAACTAGGCCCTCAAACACCGATACTTGGCGTTTGCTTAGGCCACCAAAGCATTGGGCAAGTATACGGCGGCAAAGTCATCTGTGCAGCCGAACTGATGCATGGCAAAACATCACCCGTACGCCACAACAATACAGGGGTGTTTGCAGGGCTCGCCGACCCCCTCACCGCCACCCGCTACCATAGCCTGGTGATAGAAAAAGAAACCTGTCCGCCAGTTTTAGAAATTACCGCTTGGGTAGAGGACGGCACCATTATGGGCGTTCGTCACCGCGACTATCCGCATATTCAGGGCGTGCAGTTTCATCCAGAGAGTGTCCTGACCCAGTCGGGCAAAGCACTCCTAAAGAATTTTTTGACGACCCTCGGCTAGCTGCCGTCTCTGTCCCCTATGTGGCCATCCACTATCTATCTAGCCATCACTATCTATCCATCACTATCTATTCATGGTGACAAACTGTCCTACCTCAGCTGTGCTGAATGTCACACCATACGGCAGGATAGATAGCAATGTGGAAAAGTGACTTATAAACATCATGAAACGGCGACAACTGCTGCAATATGCAAGTGCGAGCTTTATCGGAACCTTGGGACTCGGCTTAGTTTCTAGCTATCAAACCCTTCAGGCCCAGAGTGGATCTTTAACCATTACGTCGTTGGGTCATACCGCTTTTTTATTCACCGGGGGCGGACAGCGCATATTAGTCAATCCGTTTAAGGCAGCCGGTTGCACAGCGGGCTACGCAGAACCAACAGCCAGCGCCGACCTCATCCTGCTCAGCAGCCGCCTGTTTGACGAAGGCTTTTTAACCAATCAATACGCCAACACTCAGGTTCTTGAAAATCCAGGTGACTATACAATCAATGGACTCACCGTCCGAGGGGTGAGCATGCCGCATGATCGGCTAGGCGGGCGTCGATTTGGCACTAACAATGCCTGGGTCTGGAGCCAAGCGGGCGTTAAGGTTGTCCACCTAGGCGGTGCAGCAGCCCCCCTTTCACTAGAGCACAAAATTCTATTGGGCCGCCCTGACATCTTACTGGTTCCAGTGGGTGGAGGCCCAAAAGCCTACACGCCCGAAGAAGCCGCTGAGGCCATCAGAGAGCTGACGCCCAAGGTGGTGATTCCAACGCATTACCGCACTGAAGCAGCAGATGCTAACTGCGATTTAGTTGGGGTAGGCGATTTTATTTCCCTAATGTCGGGAACACCAGTCACTCAGGGGGATAACACACTCAGCATCAGCGCAGATAGTCTCCCAAGTAGCGGGATGCGGATTGAAGTTTTAGGCTATGCTTTCTAAAGTTCAGGCCCATTCACACAGCTGTTAGCAACACATATGCAGAGCGAGTATCGTCAACGTCGGCAAGCTGTGCTAGAGGCTATTGGAGGAGGCACGGCGATTTTTTGCAGTGCGCCAACAGCTGTCATGCACAACGATGTGGATCATTTATTTCGGCAAGATAGCGACTTTTTCTACCTAACGGGATTTAATGAACCCAATGCGGTAGCCGTGCTCTCGCCCTGGCATGACGAGCATCAGTTTGTGCTGTTTGTGCGGCCTAAGGACTTTGATAAGGAAACCTGGAGCGGTACTCGAACAGGTATTGAGGCTGCCAAAGAACGCTATGGAGCGGATGAAGCTTACTCGATTAATGATCTGGGCAAAAAGCTAACCCAGTATGTTGAAAAGGCGGATCGACTGTATTATCACTTTGGCCACAACAGTGAGTTTAATGGGCGAATCATTCGGCTGTGGCAGCAACTGCTAGCCAAAATGACGAAACAAGGAACAGGCCCAGTCGCGATTGAAGATTCTAAGCTGCTGATGCAGCAGTTTCGGCGGGTGAAGAGTCCTTTCGAGCTAGAGAAGATTAGACGGGCGATCGCCATCAGTGTAGAAGCTCATAACGTCGCTCGCGAAATGGCGCAGCCTGGCGTTTACGAATACGAAATTCAGGCGGCGATAGAAAATGTGTTTCGCCGATCAGGGGCAATGGGACCAGCCTATCCTTCGATTGTGGCCACTGGAGAAAACGCCTGCATTTTGCATTACGTAGAAAATAACCAGCAACTGGCAGAAGGCGATTTGCTGTTGATTGATGCGGGCTGTGCTTACGACTACTACAACGCAGATATCACCCGGACATTACCAGTTGGCAACCGCTTGTCCGAAGAGCAGAAAATTTTGTACGACTTGGTACTGCAAGCTCAGCTAGCGGCCATTGAGCAAGTGCAACCAGGCAAGCCATTCAACGCCTTTCACGATGCGGCCACACGCACTATCACCGCAGGATTAGTTGAGCTAGGGCTGTTAGTGGGCGAAGTAGATCAATTGATTGAAGAAAAGAAGCACAAAGCCTTTTTCATGCACGGCACAGGGCATTTTCTAGGGTTAGACGTGCATGACACAGGCATTTTGCGAAACATGGACAAAAGTTGGAAGCCTTTTGCGCCCAATAACATTGTCACAGTCGAGCCTGGAATTTATATTTCGCCACGCTATAAGCCAGCAGAAGGGCAACCAGCAGTTGAAGACCGCTGGAAAGGTATTGGTATTCGAATAGAAGACGACGTGCTGGTAACCGAGACCAGCAACGAAGTATTAACCTCAGCAGTCCCTAAAACGTTGAATTTACCTGTATTAGTGCATTAGTCAATGTGTCCTGACATACGGGACAGATTGAGGCTATACACATCACGCCCATACAGACAACGACTATTAGAAACTCAGTCATGCTACGGGAATGAAGTTTGAAGATCGCAACAACTTTGCGAATAGTTGTTTGCGGCTTTTGAACAAAACAGTAGGATGCACCAGAGACTATATATAAGCTGAAATTGTTATGTAATTCCAGTTAGCGGGCAGCCTAATAGCCGAACAATAAAAAGGTGTATCAAAAGCTCGCTTGTTTATAGCGTCTTATACCCAATGAGTCAGTTTTTGAAGAATTCAGTCAAAATGTTGCGAGCAGCCTCGGACAAACGATTCGTTCATTCAATTAACTCTAACTAACTCCATTTGTGGGACACACTTCTATATTTACAAAGTGCTGATAAACCCTCACAGTGTTTAAGTATTTAACGGCGTGAAAGAGAATGAACATATCCAGCTCGTGCATTCGGTATTGAGGAAACCCATTGTGAGATTGAATCGTCTACTGCCCGGTCTGGCTTTATCAGGAGCGCTATTGATGGCGCTCCCTGTGGAAGCAGCTAGGCTAGAGTTCTGGCGGTTTGATACCGAAAAGAACCAGCTGATTTTTACCACAGACGATAATATTCAGCCGACTGCGCAACTGCTCTCAAACCCAACGCGGCTGGTGATTGATATGCCAGGGACAACCCTGTCTAGCCCTGAGTCGCTTTCATACGATGGCGCTATCAAAGCAGTGCGTCTAGGTGCGTTAGATGCTGAAACCACTCGTCTTGTGGTGGAATACCATGCTGGTTATACCATTGACCCTAATCAGGTACAGGTTAGGGGGGAAAGTTCTAGGCAATGGACAGTGCAGCTGCCTGAAGCGACAGAGATAGTGGCCTCAAGAGTGGCTCAATTACAAAATAGTAGACTGGGGACTAGCGAGCCAGAAAATTCGGGCGTCGGCGAGAATGAACAGGCAAACGCCCCAGCTAACGCGCAGGATAGAAATCGAGTGAGCAATCGTCCTGTACAAGGTGCGCGTACTCGTATCCAGGGCGTCACGGCTACCGCTGATGGATTCTTTATTCGGACGTTGGGAGATCAGGCCAATATAGAGGTCTTACGCGAAGAAAAGAATGGTCAACGCACTATTACCCTGGCAATTGACCAAGCGGCAGTAGCACTAGGCGTAACTAGCGCTAGGCTACCGCTCAATCGCTACAGTATTGAAGGCTGGCAAGTAGATCAGGTCTCGGCGAATCCGGCTAGAGCCGAGATTACGTTGGTATTAGGAGAAGAGAGTCCTGATTGGGATATTGCGGTCAATGATGGCGGTATTGTGGTGTTGCCTAAGGATGTTTCTATTAGCAGCATTCCGGATGTAGGTGGCAACGCCGCTAGAGAGGCTTCGGCCAGGGTTGTTAGCGAGGCTCGTCAGCCAGCGGCAAACCGTCAGGAGACTGCGGGTGAGCTACCCAGGTTACCCAACGGGCGCTTTACGGTAGTCATCGATCCTGGTCATGGTGGGCGTGATCCGGGCGCCGTTGGCATCAACGGGCTTCAGGAAAAGCAGGTGGTCAATGATATTGCACCTCGGGTGGCCGCTATTTTGCGCCAGCAGGGCGCCAATGTGGTGATGACGCGCGATAGCGATATTGAAGTTGATCTACAGCCTCGCGTCCAAACTGCTGAAAGAGTGAATGCTTCAATCTTTGTGAGCATTCATGCCAACGCGATTAGCATGAGCCGCCCGGATGTCAACGGGTTAGAAACCTTTTACGCCTCAGATGCTGGACGACGGCTAGCGGATACGGTACATGCCACGGTGCTCAGAGCGATGAGAATGCGCGATCGCCGTGTGCGAGCCGCGAGGTTCTACGTTATTCGCCAAACCTCAATGCCTGCTATTTTGATCGAGACAGGCTTTGTTACGGGTGCAGAAGATGCCCCCAACCTCGCAAATCCTGATTGGAGAGAGCAGATGGCCGAGGCGATCGCCGAAGGAATTTTGTTGCATTTGCAGCGAGGTTTGTAATCTAATTCGTTTAGCCCTCGCCCTACTTCTCGCAGGCGACTACTTTCTCGCAGGCAACCACTTTACAGACTATTTTTTCTCAGGATGCTGAACAGCTTCACAAGAAACACCTAGCTTGCCGAGATAGCGGATCATTTGATTGAGTCGGCCTGCATCTCTTTGGTTGAAATGAAGGGCAATTCGGGGCAACCGCTCAGATTCATCGCCAAGCTCAACCTCAAACGCGGACACTTCTCGAATGGTGCCTTCACTCAAAAGGTCGGAAAACTCGGCGTTGAGACGATCAATCCCGCCCGCACACAGCGGTGCTTTTAAGCGAATAACCAGCTGCCCTCGCACATAGCGGCTAGAATGGTACATCCGATAAAAGTTGGCAATATATTCCAACGCATCGTCGAGGCTGTCGGTAAGGTGATAAAGGCTCGTATCGTCAGGACTAATTAAACCTTGGTCTAATATGCGGTTACGCACATAGTAGTCCCAGCTCTTCCAATAGTTGCCACCGGGTCTATCAATCAGAACTAGGGGCAGCGGATCTGCTTTGCCGGTTTGAATCAACGTGAGTGCTTCAAAGGCTTCGTCTTGGGTGCCAAACCCACCGGGGAATAGCGCGATCGCATCGCTTTCCTTCAGGAAAAACAGCTTTCGCGTAAAAAAGTACTTAAAATCCAGCAGCTTGGGATCGCCCGTAATGGTGGCATTCGCGCCCTGCTCAAACGGCAGCTGAATATTGAGACCAAAGGAATTGTCGCGACCTGCGCCTTCGTTTCCGGCCTGCATGATGCCGCCGCCTGCACCGGTCATCACCATGAAGCCCTGTTTGACCACCCGACGAGCAAACTCGGCAGCCATCTGATACTCCGGGCGATCGCTGGGCGTACGAGCCGAGCCAAAAATCGTAATCTTACGAGTATGACGGTAGGGATAAAAAGACTTAAAGCCTTCCTCCATATCCAATAGCGAGTGGCTCAAAATTTTCCAATCTAGGCGTTTGGCTTCCTGCCCTGACATCCTTACAAATGTCTCCAAAATTTGTGCCATAAGCTCTCCATGCTCCATGCTCGGCAGCTGATGTAAAAGCTGCATCAGGCGCTCACGTAGCTGCGCATCTAGCGGCGAACCCGAAACCTGGCTTGAGCTTTGACGGGAACCGTCAAAAGGAGAAGCATTCATAACCTGCACAAATAAAAGGAATCAAACTTTACTAACGGGCATATTTTAATCTGGCGGTGCCCCACTCCACATCTTTCCTGCAAATCTTGGCCGCATCAGCACATTGAAGGCGCATTATATCGGCACTACATGTTGTTCACTTGTTTACAAAACTATAAATGTGATCTAAAAGCGCAATCGAAAAACGCAACCCAATCTAGCGCAGGTCGCCAAGATGAGCCGACTGAAAAAGGCTCTCGCAAGTGATGCCAGAGCCTTTTTCGAAATATGTCTCAGTATGTTTTAGTTAGTATGTCTTGCTTAGTATGCCTTGAGGATATATCAACCATGTCCTAAGACATGAAGCATCAGCGTTTTAAGACCTTAACGCTGTGTTCCAGTTTCTAGATGCAAGCGTCGTACAAAAGTCACGTAAACATACGATACATTAACGATTTGCATAAAATGAACGCTTTGCAGATAAACCTTTACAGGTACTTCTCTAGGGTGTTGGCTAGCGTTGTTTTAGGAACCGCGCCGACCACCATGTCCACTCGCTGACCACCCTTGAAAATCATTAGGGTAGGAATGCTGCGAATGCCGTATTGACTCGCAACACTAGGGTTTTCATCAGTATTGACCTTAACGACTTTAACCTGGCCATCGTACTGTTCAGAAATTTCGTCTACAACGGGGGCAACCATTCGGCATGGGCCACACCAAGGGGCCCAAAAATCTACCAATACTGGCATTTCGTTGTCCAAAACTTCTTGCTTAAATGTCGAATCGGTAACCTGTGCGGCTGACATCCTTTAAAACCCTTGTCACTCATGTGTATCGATCTTACCATAGTCAATCGCTGCACCCAATCACGAGCATCTACAGATTTTTTACTGACTGTGACATTCTCCGCGCTCATGACTGCCGAACATGAGAGGATAAAACTAAGCAATATTCGGTCAAGACCATGAAAGAGTTGATTCAGGGGCTCCGCGAGTTTCAGAGCAACTATGTGCCTCAAAATAAGAAACTGCTCCAGGAGCTTGCGCGAGGACAACACCCTCGCGTCCTTTTTATTACCTGCTCCGACTCCCGAGTGCAGCCTGAGCTGATCACGCAGTCAGACCTAGGCGATCTGTTTGTGATTCGCAATGCGGGCAACATTATTCCGCCCTATGGCGCAACGAATGGTGGCGAAGGGGCCACGATTGAATACGCCATCAAGTCTTTAGATATTCAGCACATTATTATTTGCGGCCATACGACCTGCGGTGCCATGAAGGGACTGCTACAGGTAGGCGAGCTAGAACAAAAGATGCCGCTGGTGTACAACTGGCTCAAACATACCGAAGCTACGCGTGAGCTTGTTGAAGAAAACTACAGTCATTTGGGCAAAGAGGAAAAACTCTCTACGCTAGTGGCCGAAAATGTCCTCACACAAATTGAGAACCTAAGAACCTATCCTTCGGTGCGATCGCACCTACATAAGGGCGAAATCGTCATCCACGGCTGGATCTACAACATTGAAGACGGTTCTGTACTCACCTACGACCGCGCCAACCATGCTTTTGTCTTGCCTTTTGGCGGCCCAGAAAATTCAGTCGCCGTCAGCCCAAAACCTGACAATCAATTTAATGGCAGCCGTCAGGGTTCTTCTAGGATTTCTCCGGCACAGCGCGATCGCATCTACCAAGGCTCTCCCGCTTTCTACAACCGCTAGAAAAGTGCCCCGTCTGTAGGCGTCCTTCTAGCCAGGTAATCGCTAGAAGGAACGTCTGAACGGCTAGACTAAATCAGATAACCGCATCACACCAAGGCCATTTTTTGAGTACGTTTCGGCCCGCCCGAACACACCTCACCCCGACCCACATCCAGCGTGATGATGGTGCCATTGCGAATAATTTCAGTCGCCCTCTCAACACCCACAATCACAGGAATGCCCAAGCGCAGTCCTAACACCGCTGCGTGGCTGGTCATGCTGTCATCTTCGGTGATAATACCGCCTGCTCGCCGAATCGCGTCGATATAGTCCGCACTAGTGCGCGGCACCACCAAAATCTCACCCGTGTGAAAGTCTTTAACGGCAGCCGTGTCATGCGCGATTCTGGCGCGCCCGCTCACAGACCCTTCACCCACGCCTCGGCCATGACCCAGCACAGCCGTAACCACTTCTACCTTAATTAAGTCTGTAGAGCCCGAGACGCCCTGCTGCGTACCGGCAGTCATCACAACCAAATCGCCATCTCTGACCAACTCACTCTCTTGAGCGACATTCATCGCCGCCTGAAAAGTCTGCCGGGTTGAAGGCAAGTCAACCACCAACAGCGGATTAACGCCCCACACCAGCTGTAGCTGCCGGGAGACATCCACCAAAGGCGTCACGGCCAAAATAGGGGCTTTAGGTCGAAACTTAGAGACATTACGAGCCGTAGCCCCACTGCGGGTCATCGTCATAATGGCCGCTGCACCTAATTGCGCCGAAATTTGCCCCACTGCCTGAGAGATTGCATTCGGAATCGTGTGACTTTTACTAAACTCCTCGGTGACGCGCTTGAGCTGCTCTTTTTCGGTGCGCTTAGCAATTCGCGCCATGGTCGCCACCGCCTCTACCGGAAACTGGCCAACGGCCGTCTCATTCGAGAGCATCACTGCGTCTGTCCCGTCAAAGATAGCGTTAGCAACATCAGAGACTTCAGCCCTAGTCGGACGCGGACTGTCTACCATGCTGTCTAACATTTGGGTGGCCGTAATCACGGGAATACCCATACGATTAGCGGTTGCAATCAACCGCTTTTGTAGCACCGGCACATCCTCAGCAGGCAGTTCTACCCCCAAGTCGCCTCTAGCTACCATCACACCATCTGACAGCGACAAAATTGCTTCCATTTGCTCAATGGCTTCGTGCTTTTCAATCTTGACGATGACCGGCACACGACGGCTGGTCGCATTTTGAATCAGCTCTTTAATCTCTAAAACGTCTTGAGGATTGCGTACAAAACTCAGCGCCACCCAATCGACGTTTTGATTGAGACCAAACATCAAATCTTTGCGGTCTTTTTCTGTCAACGCCTTAATGGACAGATATACGCCTGGGAAGTTCACACCCTTGCTGTTGGAGAGCGTTCCACCGACGACAACTTCACAAATGAGGTTGCGCTGTGCCATCTCTTTCCCGACAACCTTCATTTCTACCTTGCCATCATCAAGCAAAATAGTGGCCCCTTCGGGCACTTCCTCAACCAGCGGCCCGTAGGTGACCGAGCTTTCAGTTTGAGTGCCGGGGATCTCACGGCTGGTGAGAATGAATCGATCGCCATTGGCAAGTTTTATAGGGCCATCTGCAAACTTACCCAGGCGAATCTTAGGCCCCTGCAAGTCCTGCAAGATGCCCACAGGCTGGTTAAGTTCAAAAGAAACTTGACGAATAAGCTTGATATTTTTCTGGTGGTTTTCTTGATCACCATGAGAAAAATTCAGTCGTAGTGTCGTTGCGCCTGCTTCAATCAGGGCTCGCAGCGTATCTGGATTTTCGGTAGCAGGACCAATGGTCGCAACAATTTTAGTGCGGCGCAGGGCGGGGCGCGTTCTCATACGCTTTATCAACTAAGCAACTTTAAGGTCAACAGACAAAAAATATCTGCTCAAACGATACCATTTTGTCGTCTATCCAAAGGACTCAACATGACTCAACATACACAGCCACGCTTCAAGAAAAATTATCTAAAGGATTATGAGGCGATCGCCTATGACAATGCTAATGTCACAGGCAAGCAAATAAACAGGTGAATCATGAGGTCAACTGAGTTAAGGTCAATTAAGTGAATTCGATTTAAGTGAGATCAGCTGAGATCAACACCTTAAAGAACGTCACAAAACTTTATTATTCGTCTTAGGTAGCGTATACTACCGAAGAACGTGGTATGTAGGAGCGTATGTAATGGTGTCGGTGGCAGTAGAGCCCCTGGCAGTTACCCGGAGAGTCCCTAAGCGGTTTCTAGATGCAGATGGTGGTTTCAGCCCCAATTTGCTTATTTTTTTCGGGGCTGTCTCGCTCGTTATTATTTCGACAATTGGATATTTCGTTTGGTACTGGCCCAGCTGGTGCTGTTTTGCGTTTAATACATTGGCTTTGCATTTAGTCGGAACTGTCATTCACGACGCTTCGCACAAGTCGGCTCATAGCAATCCTATTATCAATGCAGCATTGGGCCACGGCAGCGCTTTAATGCTGGGGTTTACTTTTCCCGTATTTACAAGGGTGCATCTACAGCATCACGCCCATGTTAATGACCCTGAAAACGATCCTGACCACTTTGTTTCGACCGGAGGCCCACTTTGGCTGATTGCGGCCCGTTTTTTCTATCATGAGATTTACTTTTTTCAGCGTCGGCTGTGGAAAAAGTATGAACTCCTAGAATGGTTCTTAAGCCGTTTGGCGGTTGGGCTCTTTGTCTATGCGGCCTGTTATTTTGGCTACATTGACTACCTTTTTAACTTCTGGTTTTCTCCAGCGCTAGTTGTGGGTTTAGCACTGGGCTTATTTTTTGACTATTTGCCGCATCGCCCATTTAAGACTCAGCACCGCTGGAAAAATGCGCGGGTTTATCCCGGTCGCGTGCTCAATTTTTTGATCATGGGTCAGAACTATCATTTGATACATCATTTGTGGCCTTCTATTCCCTGGTACAAGTACAAGCCAACCTATGAGGTCATGAAGCCTTTACTGGACGAAAAAGGCTCGCCTCAGTCTTTAGGGCTGATGCAGACTCAAGACTTTTTGGGCTTCATGTACGACTTGTTCTTGGGCATTCGGTTTCATCACAAGCCAAAAAAGAGTGACTAGATCCTGAAAAGAATTTAGCAAGTTTAAAAAAGCAGATTCTTCAAAAGCAAATTCCAAAACCATAAAACGCCCCTTGGATTCTCCAAAGGGCGTTTTGCTTTGATATGAAGGCATCTCAAGATAGGTTTACTGAGCGCTCATATCTAGCGTGGCTACTGTGCGCCCATATCTAGCACGGCATGGCGTAGCACCGTAATTTGCGCATTAAAGTCAAGCGCGGCTAGGTTGTTAAACACTTTGGCAGCCTCTGAAGATAGCTCATAGCCCTCGGGCATAGGAACCACCGTTCCAGCCGCCATTTCTTCGGCCAACTGATACCAAAACAGCAGCTTATTATCTTCGGTGTAGCCGCCATACATTTTGGTTTTCTCAGTGGCGGTCTTTTGCACTAAGTCACGCATAAAGGCTAGCTGATCTGAGTGCTCCATGGCCTTTACATCTTCTAGCAATCGCTGGGTAAATTGCGCTTCGGCAGCACCGGGAGCAGCGGGCGTAATGGACTCGCCCATGTGCTCATAGAGCACCCATAGCAAACCTAACTGTTCATCTGTACTGAGCGCTTTGAAAGCAGAAAGCTCAGGATGGTTTTGGTTGCTAGAATTTTTACTTTGTAGTCCTGAAGTCATACAGAATATGTCCTTACGTAACTTGTTACAGCAAGCCAATCGTAAGTTTTAGACAGGGCTGAACGACTCTCCTAAAGAGAGGACTTACCCTCACGCTAGCTCTTTCAAAGGGTTAGTTATGGCTGCTTAATCAGAGGTCAGGCAAAGATCGGGGCGTAAGTCGCGAGCGCCTCGTAGGTAGGAATGTCTGACTTTGTCCTGACAAACTGCCATAGGCGCATATATCATGAGCCGAATGCAGCGAGGCAGGGCGCCTTCTACATGCATTTGCTGGACGTCTAGCAATGGCACACAGTCCCATTTGGGGCGAGAACGGGCGATCGCAGCTGGGAAAATAGCGTCCAAATCACGAGTGACTGAAAACGTAGCACTGATAATTTGGGTTGGATCGAGCTGATTAGATTGCTCCATAGCGTCTAACATTTCGGTGACGGCCCCGGCAATTGCCTCTGCCGAATTTTCTGGAACGGTTGTCGCTCCTCGAATAGCTCGTATCTGCCAGTCCACGGCTTTTGCTTCCTTTGCTATCTCACGTTGTCTCATTTAACCACTGCATTTGGCGATTCGTCCTAGCTGCCTTAATATTCCATCTGCATCGTCATATCTAAATCAATCTGCATCAAAATCAATCTGTATCAAATTCTGCATCATCTGCATCAATGGGGCTAAATGCTAGGCGGCTGATACATCCATAGGGGAACACCATTGGTAGCCACCTCAAAGTCTATCCGCGCTAGCGTAGCGGGCAAATGAGCGGGGAGTAGCGCCCAAGGCGATCGCGACGGTGCAGTAATATCAAAGCGACTGCCTGGAAGCAAGCGGCTCAGCAGAGGCTTTTTCTCTTCAAAGGTGTAGCATTCTGCTTTTTCAGGATCTAAACCGCCTAGCTCTGCGGCCCAACGGCGAGCTTCTTCTTCACTGCCGAGCCGATCTACGACGCCTAGGGCTAGTGCCTGCTCCCCAGTAAAGACTCGACCATCAGCAAACTGTCTGACAGTCTCCTCTGGGAGGTTTCGCCCTTCGGCAACAGTGCGGACAAACTGACCGTAGCTCACATCAATTAGCTCTTGTAAAATCGTTTCTTCCGCTGAGGTCAGCGGTCGATCAAACGACAAAATATCCTTATAGGGACCTGACTTAATGACCTTAAAAGATACGCCCACTCGATCTAGCAGCTTCTCTAAATTATTGCCGCGTAAAATCACGCCGATAGAGCCCGTGATAGTGCCAGGGTTAGACACAATATGCTGAGCACCGACGCCAATATACACGCCGCCCGAGGCCGAAATATTGCCGAAACTAGCCACAATTTTGACCTTTTCTTGCAGCTTTCTCAAGGCGCTGTAAATTTCTTGAGAGTCGGCTACCGTGCCGCCAGGACTGTCAATTCGCAGCAGCAGTGCCGGAAACTTCTTTTCTTCAACTTCTTTGAGGGCTTCCAATACGCGCTTGCGGGTAGCCCCTGCGATCGCCCCGGTAATTTCAATCCGAGCAATTTGTTTGCGATAGCGAGGCTTAAAAGGCCAAATCATATAAATCTCTTAAAGTGCATCTGGAACGCACCAGACCTTACATTACTTTAGATTAAGTATACGACCTGTCATACCTCCACCCAAATACCTTGCCAACAGCCCGATTCTGACTTGTCCATTCCAGCACCGTTCATTCCAGCACCCTTGCGCTTCCTTCACCGCCTTTATAGCTGCCGTCATACATGGATTCCCGCCCTTCTTCCCCATCCTTACCCGATAACAACGATAGCCCCAAAGCAGACAGCCCCAAAACAGATAGATCTAGAGCAGTTCGCAATGCGCCTCGCCTGCCAATGCCACAACCGCTCTCAAACCTGGCCACTAACCCCTTATTTTTAATATCCCCCTTCTTTTTATGGGGAACGGCCATGGTCGCGATGAAAGGGGTCATGAATGAAACGACGCCCCTCTTTTTAGCAGGGATTCGACTACTACCGGCAGGACTGCTGGTGGTTTTGGTTTCTGTGCTCTTAGGACGCGAGCAGCCTAAGGGTTGGCGGGCTTGGCTATGGATTGGGCTATTTGCGTTGATAGATGGGACCTTATTTCAGGGCTTTTTAGCCAAGGGACTAGAGCGTACCGGTGCAGGACTTGGCTCGGTGATGATTGACTCACAGCCGCTAGCCGTAGCGATTATGGCTCGCTTTCTATTTCAGGAATGGATCGGGCCGTTGGGCTGGTTAGGATTATTGGTTGGACTCATTGGTATTAGCTTTATTGGCCTTCCGGATGAATGGGTTTTGACCTTTTTTCAGGGGCAGTGGCTCAACCTAGAGCCTGTAATTACTTTTAAGCAAGAAGTTTTGTCCGTTTTGTTTCAGCAGGGAGAATGGCTGATGCTGATGGCAGCGCTCTCAATGGCAGCGGGCACTATTTTGATTCGGTACGTTGCACGGTGGGCCGATCCGGTGGCAGCCACTGGCTGGCATATGGTGATAGGCGGAACGCCGCTAATCGTCGCGTCGCTAGCTGAAACTGTGGGATCTCAGAGCGCTGGAAGCTTACCCTGGCAAGGGCTTTCACTACCTGGAATATTAGAAATCAGCTACGCCACTATTTTTGGCAGTGCGATCGCCTATGGTGTGTTCTTTTATATCGCTGCCCAAGGCAACCTGACTAGCCTCAGCGCACTGACTTTTTTAACCCCTGTCTTTGCCCTACTCTTTAGCACGCTGCTGCTCTCAGAAAGTCTTAGCCATTTGCAGTGGAGCGGCGTCCTGTTGACGCTACTCAGCATTTATCTGATCAATCAGCGATTTTTCCTAGCCAATTGGATCTCCGCCAAATTTCCAGCAGCCTTCTCACCAAGGCTAGCATCCTGGCTATCGCCCACCGATATTAAAACTTCATCAACCCATAAGGCATCTGACTAAAGCATCAATGTTACGGCCATACCTGAATCAGAAGTCAGTAGATTTGGGGGAAGACACCGCAACTTTTTCTAGCAATACCAAAACAGTTAAGTAAACTTACGGACAATAACTATAAAGAACTCAAAAACTCAGGATCCTTACAGGCTTTGCCTTGAAATGTTTACGATAGGATGTGCTTAATTCTAAAAGACACATCTAGAAACCGTATCCATTAACGCTGCTTTCCATGCCTTAATGGCCATATATTTGCGATAGTTGTGCGTTATTACATCTTACGAATTTGTGCTACTAGCACGCAAAAGACTCGCATAGCGAGCTCCCAATCGGGCACCCTAGCCTTTGAGTGAGGTGATCTTCACCGGTTTGTCACAGTTTTTCAGCGGGCTGTTTAGAAGCCTTATTATTTCTTCGTCCGACTATTAGCTTCCCTAGGGTGTAGGTTCGTTGATAAGCCAATAGAAATCAACCAATAGAAAATAGACGCTCCAGATTACTGTCAAAACGCTATAAGGAATAAGGGTTAGGCACCATTCTTGAATTGAGTTGACAGGTAACCGAAAAGACGAACCGAAAAGACGAACCGAAAAGAATAGATTAGGCAAGATAGCAATGATTCGGCGTTCTACTTTAGTATTTTTAACCTGTTTGGCGGCTGTGGGTATCCCGGCCATGCGAACAAAGAGCGCTGCATCTGCGGTGAGTTTTTCACAACCCTTTTTAGATTCTTCGGAGAGTCATTCAAGACAACACCCATCGGTGTCTCAGCCCCTGCTGATTGCTCAAGCCTCTGGTGGAATCAGTGCTGGCAATTTAGACATCAATTCAAAGGGTGAAGCAGTCAAAGCCCTTCAGGTACGGTTGCAGCAAGCAGGATACTACAGCGGCGCTATTGATGGCCTATATGGATTTGACACCCAACGGGCGGTCATCGCGTTTCAAGCCGATGCAGGACTAGAACAAACAGGTAGCCTGAACGATGAGACCTACCAAAAGCTTCGCGAACAGTCAGCGCTGCTCCCTAATTCCATCAATTCAGGGCCGAGTTCAGAGTCAAGTCCCGATTCTTCCAGCGCAGATGCGTCTAATCCAGTCCTAGAGCCGACTGCCAGTGAACTTCCAGCAGTGGATGCAGAGGAAGACACCATCGTAGCGGGTGATAGTCAGGCAGGTGGGCTAGGTAGGCTATTTGGGTTTGGGCTGGGCATTGCGGCAATGCTAGCGAGCTTTGGGGTGGGCTTTTATGTTGCCAATCGCGACCAAGCCGATAAAGAAGGTGAAGGTGAGTGGGGTGAACTTGAAACCAATGGAGGGTTAGCTCGGTCAGAGCGATCGCTGGCTGGTGGGTCTGCTAATGGGGGAATGCAGCCATCAAATACAGCAACTCAAACAGGAAGAAATCGGCAAAATATCGGAACGGCTGCGTCCAGCAGCGGCATGATAGCTGGTTCAATCTCTCCGGTATCTCAATCGCTGAGCACCAATAATCAGATGGGTGCTCAGATGGGTGGCCAGATGGGTGGTCAGATAGGCGAAACGGCTCCGATGGCTCAAATGGATGTGATTGATGGCCTCATTGGGGATTTGCGAAATCCTGATCCGGCCCGCAGACGTAAGGCGATTTGGGAACTAGGTCAGCGAGGTAATTCGTTGGCCATGCAGCCTCTGGTTAATTCTATGGTAGATGCAGACTCTAAAGAGAAGAGTCTGGTGTTGGCAGCGCTTTCAGAAATCGGCATTCGTTCACTTAAACCCATGAGTCGGGCACTGGCGATCGCCCTACAAGATGACAACCCCGAAGTTCGTAAAAACGCGATTCGTGATCTCACTCGCGTATACGAGTTGGTCGTACAAATCAGCCAAATGCTAAGCCACGCGACAGAAGATGAAGATTCCGAAGTACGGCAGACTGCGACTTGGGCCCTCGAACAACTCAATCGAATTCGTCGCGGACATGATGAAGATCCGGCCATGCGTGCTTTTTCAGGCGGCAGTGGCGGCGGTGGCATTGGCGGCGGTAGCGGATCTCCACCGATAGATTTACTGGCCAGTGAAGCTTCTTTACGCCGATCGCAGCAAGGCTTCTAGGCTATTTAGCCTAAGCTATGTCTAAGCGGTGTTTAAGCTATTTAGATTGATTGATCGATTGAACCTTGGCAATTTTGCCCTTGATACCGCCTCAAAAAACACCTCTACGACTCCTGCTGCTTTCTACACCCGTCGGGCCTTTAGGGTCTGGCTTGGGCGGCGGCGTTGAGGCAAGCGTCGTTAATCTAGCGCGGGTTCTTGGCCAACGAGGCCATCGCATCACCATCGTGGCGCCTTTGGGTTCTGTGCTGCCCGACCACAGCCAGGTTGAGCTGGTTCAGATGGTTGGGAGCTTTCAGCCCACGGCTCAGACTCAGCCCAGATTGCAGCCATCTGAACCATTCCCAGTCGCAAATTCAGCCTTGGCGAATGCCTGCGAGTATGTGCAGGCTGAGCAGGCACGGTACGACCTAATTGTGAATTTTGCCTACGACTGGCAACCGTTTCAGCTCACGGCGATGCTCGAAACACCGCTGGCCCATTTTGTCACCATGGGATCGTTACTAGATGTGATGGATCAGGTGATTGCGCAAACCGCCCTTCAATTCCCAAATCGGTTAGGCGCCTATACGCGATCGCAAGCTGAAACCTTTAGACAAACATCTTTGAGCGATTGGCAAATTTTGGGCAGTGCGATAGACCTTCAGCAGTATGACTACTGCGATGAGCCTGAAGGCTCGCTAGGTTGGGTTGGGCGGATTTCGCCAGAGAAAGGATTAGAAGATGCGATCGCAGCCTCAGCTAGCGCCCGCCGCCCGCTCAAAATTTTTGGCAAGATAGAAGATGCTGCGTACTGGCAAAGTCTTACCAAGCAAATCAATGAAGCGCCTGCACCGGTCAATTATTGTGGCTTTTTATCCACACCTGAACTCCAAAAAGCATTAGGGTCTACTCAGGCGCTTTTAATGACGCCAAAATGGATCGAAGCCTTTGGTATGGTAGCGATAGAAGCGATGGCCTGCGGGGTGCCGGTCATTGCCTACCGTCGAGGTGGGCCGGCTGAGATTGTGCGCGACGGCCAGACAGGTTGGCTAGTACAGCCGGATAATATTGAAGCGTTAGTGAGTGCGATCGCCCGTATTGGCGAAATAGATCGCCGTCAGTGCCGTCAGGACGCGGCGGATCTGTATTCTTTGACGGCTTGGGGCGATCGCTTTGAGCGGTGGTTTTATCAGATCGTTTCCGGTATGATGAGCAGCTAAGAAAAGATTGATCGCTTTTAATGATTGCTTTAACACCTGAAGAAATTGCTCAGTTCAGAGCCCGCCTTGCCGACTACCCTGAAGCCTTAGCAGCACTGCAAGAAATTGAAGACTGTGACGGTGATATTGAAGATGCCGCAATTTCTTTATCCTTGAAGGCCAACCAAGAGCCAGATACCAACGAGGAATGGCTCGCTGGGTTTAGCAAACGCTATCGGCATATCGTTTGTCGAGCAGAGTTTCGAGAAGCGATCGCCGCCGGACAGCTCAGCACGCTCATTCATGCCCTTACGACAGAAACCGACTGTCCGCCGCTGATAGCTCTGCCAGTTGCACTCTACGCGCATAAGGCTGAGGTCGCTACATTCTGCTATAGCTTTGACCACAGCCGAGTTGTGAGCAATTCTTAAGAAATCGGCTAAAGACCTGAGCTTTTCAACCGGTAGAACTAACCTTCTAAATTGGCTAGCTGGTAGAAGTCGAGATTGATCTCGCGCCATAGCGCTTGGTTGTTAGGGTCAGTTCGCAGCGCTTTTGTAAGGTAGATGCGAGCCTTTTGGGGTTGGCCTGCTTTAATCAACCTTCTGCCCCACCGCTGATATACGATAGCTTGCCACTGAACGATTTCGGTATCGGTAGGCATACGGTGGGCCAAGCCTTCTACGAGTGCGATCGCCCTAGGAAATTTTTGCTGCCTCAACAGCTCCTTGAGCTGTCCGTAGGCTTCTAGCTTTAGATCCTCTTCTTGCCCAGAGAGCGGATGCAATGACTGCCGAGAAACTCCCAACTGTGCTTTTTTTGGCAGCTGGGAGTCAATGGCTTTTTGAGCATTTCTATGAGCGCTGCCACTGTCGGCAATCGTTTCGTAGGTCTCAGCATTATGAGCTGGTGCCCCAATCGCGGCTTCTGCTATAGCTGACTCGCTCGCAGTAGCCTTTGGCGTATCAGTTAGGCTACCAAAACCCATCTTTTCTAACGTCTGGATTAGATTGCTGAGCGTATTGTCTAAGCCAAAGCCGCCTGCATGGGATTGCACATCAGGCCCTGCCGTCTTCGCCTCGCGAGCGTGATCAGCCGCTAACAAAACGGTATAAGCATCGTTGATTTTAATAAATTGCTCAATCGCTGCCTTATCCGGATTGATATCGGGATGATACTGTCGCACTAGCTTTCGATAAGCAGCTTTCACAGCTTGAGCCGAGGCCCCTCGGTGCAATCCTAATGTGTGATAGTGGGAGGCCAGGTTCATATCAGCTTGTTTTGATATGCAGAAGATATGGCGTACACCAGCCCAATTGCATCCGTAATATCACATGAGTGAGGGTGCTTAATAGAACTCATCGTCTAATATTTATTGCGGCTATTTATTGCGGCTATTTATTGCGGCTATTTATTGCGGCTATGACAGCTATGCAGGCAACCGCTCTTCAATCACTCGGTCAATCAAGCCGTACTCTTTAGCCTCTGCCGCCGACATAAAAAAGTCGCGATCGCTGTCCTTCTCAATTTTCTCTACAGACTGTCCCGAATGCTGCGCCATTAGCTCATTGAGGTCCTGCCGTACCTTCACAATCCGCGCCGCCTCAATCTCAATATCGGTCGCCTGCGAGCGGCCCACCCCACCCGAAGGCTGGTGAATCATAATTCGCGAATGCGGCAGCGCCAGTCGCTTGCCCTTCGCACCCGCATTCAGCAAAAACGCACCCATACTGGCCGCTAAGCCCACACAAATAGTCACCACTTCAGACTTGATGTACTGCATCGTGTCATAAATCGCCATACCCGCTGTGACCGAGCCCCCTGGCGAGTTGATGTATAGGTAAATCGGCTTCGTTGAGTCTTCTGAGTCAAGGTAAAGCATGTAAGCCACAATCGCGTTTGCAATACCGTCATCAACTTCTTCAGTCAAAAAGATAATGCGCTCACGAAACAATCGCTCGTAGATACCGATCCACTGTTCGTAAGTGCCGCCAGGAAGGCGATAGGGGACGCTAGGAGTTCCGATAGGCATGGGATTAATTCAGTGGAAGGTGGACACTTGAAAATGGGTGAGAAAAATGGGTGAGAAAAATGGGTGAGAAAAATGGGTGAGAAAAATGGGTGAGAAAAATGGGTGAGAAAAATGGGTGAGAAAAATGGGTGAGAAAAATGGGCGGAAAAAATGGGTGGGCATTGACAACCGGCCCAGGCGCTATGCCTCAAAACGCTAGAATCAAACCTCTACGGCCGCATCTGCCGTTACGTTCGCTGCCGGATTCTCAATGACCCGATCAATTAAGCCATAGGTTTTAGCTTCTTCTGGCGATAGATAAAACATCCGCTCCATATCTCGCTTAATCTTATCGACGCTCTGGCCTGTATTGTTAGCCAATATCTGCTGAATGAGCTGCCTTTTCTCTAGCACTTGCTCTGCTTCTATCTCAATGTCAGTCGCTTGCCCGCGAGTCAGCGTTTGGGGATGCGTCAGGGCGATGCTCGTATGAGGTAGGGCAGCTCGCTTACCCTTAGCACCTGCCGAGAGCAAAACGGCTGCCATCCCGTAAGCAGTCCCCATACAAATAGTCACCACTTCGGACTTGATATAAGCAATCGTATCGTATACGGCGAGTCCAGCTCTAATTGAAACCATTCCCGCTGAAGAATCGGCTTGCCCTGTCATAACGGGGTCGCCAACAGAGTTGATATACAGATAAATCGGCTTGGTGTTGTCATCGGATTCTAAATAGAGCAACGCCGAGACAATTGAGTTAGCAACCCCATCCGTCAGTGGCTGATTAATAAACAAAATACGCTCTTGGCTCATGCGAGTGTATACACTCACCCATTGCCATGAGCGACTGCCGGGTAGATTGTACGGAACGCGCAGGATGCCATCGACAGACATAAGAAGAAGCAAGGGGGAGGGAACAGCAAGGAGCGAAACAATGAATTACATAACGCAAAAAACTACATAACGCCAGCTGGAATCGCGGTGGGCAGCTCCTTGGTGCTACTTAACACGCGATCAATTAGGCCGTACTCTTTAGCTTCTTCAGGCGTTAGGTAAAACATTCGGTCAGTATCTTTATCGAGCTTTTCAGTCGTCTGACCGGTGTTAGTAGACAAAATATCCAGAAAAGAAGCCTTATTCGCCAGGACTTCTTCTGCGCGAATTTGAATGTCTGTCGCCTGACCTCGGGCGCCTGAGCGAGCCTGATTAAGCACAATCGTGGCATGAGGTAAGCTGGCGCGTGAGCCTTTGGCACCAGAGGATAAAATCATGGCAGCAGTGCCCATTGCCTGACCTAAGCAAATGGTGTGAACCGGTGGCTTGATATATTTAAGCGTGTCGCAAATGGCAAAAGCTTCGGTCTCAAAGCCCACAGAGTCGCCCGTGTACCAAGATGTCCCTGTAGAGTTGATGTAAAAGAAAATGGGCTTGTCGGGATCGTCAAATTCTAGATACAGGAGCTGGGCAATGATGAGCTTAGTAACATCTACGCCCATCTGACGCTTAAAGTCATCAGATGAGACAAGGGGGGTACCCAGATACACAATGCGCTCTTTGAGCAGCAAAGAAGGCAGGTCAGGTGGGGGAGTCTTGTAGGCCATGGCGCCTCCACCGTAGGGAGCTTGTATTGCCTTGATGGGAGAACTCATAGATAGCTCAGCGGGTGCGTTCAATTAATATGCTTTCCATAGTAGCTCGCAAGCGAACTTGGTGGACTGCGATCGCCCGTCCGTTTTTGACCGGTTTCTAGCCTGTTTTTGGCGGATAACCTCACTCCTCACTCCGCATTTCACGACCTTTTGGCGATGCCATATGGAATTGATATGGAATTGATCCCAACCGAGCTGATGTTAGATCTTCAGATCTGATAAAACATGTCTTAGCAAATGCTTTTGACCTATTTCCTTGGACCGACTGTTGGCCTATTGTTTAGGGGCATCTTGTTTAGGCGCATTGTTTAAGTTGGTTAGTGTTCAAGTCAGTTGGTTACAACGTTAGGAGCTAGGCTAAGCATGAAAGTTGGTTTAAAGTGGGCACTCAGCGATGCGCATGTCCCTACAGGGCAAGACAACAGTCAGCGTCAGCTGTCGGTCTCACTGTCGGCCAGTGGAGAGGGCTCCCAAGCGCCGATTAACCTGTGTTTTGTGCTCGATTGCAGTGGTTCAATGGGCGGCATCCCCTTAAAGACAGTGAAGCAGGCGGCTAGTCGGTTGATTGATCGAATGACGGCGCGCGATCGCATCTCAATTATCACCTTCAACCACAAGGCCAAAATCCTAGTCGAGAACCAACCCGCGACGGATTTAGAAAACATCAAGCGCAAAATTGACGGACTCAAAGCCAGCGGCGGCACTTGCATAGACGACGGGCTAAAAGCAGGCATTGAGCAGCTTGCCAGCGGCAAAGAAGGTCGAATATCGCAGCTATTGCTGCTCACAGATGGTGAAAATGAGCATGGTGACAATGCTCGCGCGGTAAAGCTCGCCAACGTTGCGGTGGGCTACAACCTAACCATCAGCACACTGGGCTTTGGTGACCATTGGAATCAAGATGTATTAGAACAAATTGCCGATGCGGGTGGCGGCTCGCTGAACTACATTCAGCATGCTGAAGAAGCCGTGGGCATTTTTGGGCGGCTGTTCACTCGCATTCAATCAGTTGGGCTGACCAATGCGTTTCTAAACATTGAGCTAGCCGATGGCACCCGCCTTGCAGACCTTAAGCCCGTGGCCCAAGTTGCGCCCGAAACCGTAGAGCTACCAGTCGTGCAGCAAGGCAATGAAGCCATTGTGCGAATTGGCGATTTAATGAAGGATCAGCCGCGCGTGGTTTTACTGAACTTATATGTACCGCGACTAACGGCAAGCACAGCCGTCATTGCACAGCTCCAGGTCACTTATGACGACCCCGTGATAGAAGCCACAGCCCAATCTACCGAAAAGTTTGCGGTTAACATTGAGGCGCAAGATGCTTATGTACCTGCGGTGGACGCTGGCGTTCAGCAAAACATTTTGGCACTCGCGAAGTACCGACAAACACAGATTGCTGAGGAAAAGCTGAAGGCAGGCGATCGCAAAGGAGCCGTTACCATGCTTCAGTCGGCGGCAAATACCGCCATCCAGATGGGCGATACCCATGCGGCAACAGTACTGCAAGAAAATGCGACAGTGCTGCAAACGGGGAATGAGCTGTCAAAGAGCGATCAAAAGAAGACCCGCATCGCCTCTAAAACTCAGCTGAGGTAGCCCACCAACTGCATGCATATTCACATTGAACCATTCACAGTTCACAAGCGAGTGCCTTTAACGATCAGCCGTGGCACGACAGCAGGCTCTACGAACTTATGGGTACGAATTGAAGCAGATGGCATTGATGGGTGGGGCGAGGCTTCGCCTTTTTCGATTGGATCACAGACTCAAACGACTGAACAAATTACAGCCGATTTAGAAGCGCTTGCACTTTGGCTGTCTGCATATCATCCGTTTCAGCAGCAAGCGATTGAGGCGAGGCTGACTGAGTCAGGTGTTTGTTCGGCAGCGCGAGCAGCGATAGATGTGGCGCTGCATGATTGGCTAGGTAAGCAGGTAGGGCTGCCATTGTGGCAGCTATGGGGCTTAGACTTGGCAAAAATTAGCCCCACAGCAGTCACCGTGGGTATTAGCTCACCGGAAGGCGCAGCGGATAGACTGCAAAAATGGTGCGATCAGCAGCCAGTTGCTTCTGTAAAAGTAAAACTAGGCAATCCAACCGGGATTGAAGCCGATCAGGCCATGTTTGAAGCAGTGCTAGCCGAAGTGCCCGCAGGCGCTAAAGTCAGTATTGATGCCAACGGCGGCTGGAACTTACCCGATGCTTTGACGATGGCCCATTGGCTGGCAGATCGGGGCGTTACTTACTTGGAGCAGCCTTTATCTGTCGCGGATGACGGCCTATTACCACAGCTCTATGAACGGTCACCTTTGCCCATTTTTATCGATGAAAGCTGCTTCACGGGCGCCGATATTCCCCGCTTAGCACACTGCATTCATGGCATTAATATTAAGCTAATGAAGGCGGGAGGCTTAAGCGAGGCAAGGCGGATGATTCATACCGCTAGAGCCTGTGGTTTGGGCGTGATGTTTGGCTGCTATTCAGATAGCGCGATCGCTAACACTGCCTTATCCCATCTCTCGCCTTTGGCCGACCATCTCGATCTCGATAGCCACTTCAATTTAAAAGACGATCCGTTCCAAGGCGCTCAGCTCCAAAACGGTGCGTTAATACCTAACAATCACTCTGGACTCGGACTCTCTCGCCATGCTAGCTCCTGATGATCACATCGCGATTCTCATGCACGGTGGCCTTAAAGGGGCCAAAGGCAAAACTGGCATTTCTCTGCTGCGCTACAGCCAAAACCCGATCGTCTGCGTTATTGACGAAACTGCTGAGGGCGAGTCAGTTGCATCGCTCACTGGTATAGACCGTCATATTCCCATTGTGTCCTCGTTAGAGGATGCATTGGCACTTAATCCAACTGTACTTGCGATTGGCCTTGCACCTTCGGGCGGCCAACTGCCCGAGCCCTGGTACGCCCAGGTTAAGCAAGGCGTTAGAGCTGGGCTTTCGGTCATGAATGGACTGCACACTCAGATGAATGAGGATTCAGAGGTTGCCAGCAATATTCAACCGGGAAGATGGGTTTGGGATGTTCGGCGAGAGCCCATAGGGCTCAGTGTGGGTGGGGGCCTAGCGAGGCTATTAGCATGCGATCGCGTCCTAACCGTTGGCACCGACATGGGCGTCGGCAAAATGTCTACCAGCATCGAACTCAACCGTGCTGCCAAAGCCCAAAGGTTGCGATCTAAACTCATCGCCACGGGGCAAACCGGCTTAATGCTTGGCGAAGATGGCGTAGCCCTAGACGCGGTTCGGGTTGACTATGCGTCAGGCGCAGTTGAACAGTGCTTACTCAGGAATGGTGAAGACCACGATATTTTGTTTGTAGAAGGTCAAGGTTCTTTGCTCAATCCGGCTTCTACCGCAACGCTGCCGCTAATTAGAGGGTCACAGCCAACGCATTTAATTTTGGTGCATAAGGCAAACCTGAGCCATATTCAGCACTTTCCAGATTTTAAGATTCCGCCGCTGCATGAGGTGATCCAGCTATATGAGTCGGTAGCAACAGCAGCAGGGACATTTGCGCCTGCAAAGGTGGTTGGAATTGCGCTGAATACGTTCGGATTGAGTGCGGAGGAGGGGTTGCGTGCGATCGCAGAGACCGCTCAAAAGACAGGACTGCCCTGCACCGATGTCGTTCGTTTCGGCGGCGATCCGTTACTCGCTAGCATCAGAAATATTGCTTAAACCGAATGCTTAAACCGGATTGAACCGCTCGCACTCAAATAGCGATGTTTTTGTAGCGATGTTTTTGTAGCGATGTTTTTTGAAGGGTTTTCGAACATCAGTTCACTTCAGCGCTGGCGCTCTACCAAAACAAAACACATAACCAAGATACCGTTCAAGGCCCTAGCTATGTGCTGCTTAATTCTTTAAGGATGTTATTAAGACCTACATCAAGAGACCTACACTTAGCGGGGCTTCTTGAGGCGGTAGGTGATGCGGCCTTTAGTCAGGTCATAGGGAGTAAGTTCTACTTTGACGCGATCGCCCGGCAGAATCTTAATATAGTTTCGTCGAATCTTACCCGAAATATGGGCAAGTACGTTAAACCCATTATCTAGGTCAACCCGAAACATTGCGTTGGGAAGCGACTCAGTAATCGTCCCTTCCATCTCAATCAAATCTTGCTTAGACAACTAACCGTTCCTCTCTTTTTCGCTCACAAATAAAACACATACTTTAAAATCCTAACAAAACCCTAAATAATGCCAAACCGGAAACCCGACCCTATAGAGGAAGATTCCCGGTCATCTTACTATCATCAATTGACGTAAGCTCAATCTTGTTACAAGAAAACGTCAACCCTCAGTAAGCACCGTAGTAGGCACCCTTTAGTTACTTACGCTAATCGGCTTATACAGCAGGCTCAGCCCCTACAACACCAGCATTATCAATCAGCAGTAGCATTAACATCAGGCTTGTCAACAATGGCCCTCAGCGCATCCGTTACGTTACTCAATGCTTGATTGCCATCCACAGAGCGCAGCAGCCCTTGGGCTTGGTAAAAAGCAATCAACGGCTCAGTTTGCGCTCGATAAACTTCTAGACGATTTCGGATCACATCTTCTTTATCATCCGCCCGTCCACGTTCCAGCATTCTGGAAACCAACACATCATCAGGAACTTCCAAATTAATCACAGAGTCACAGCGCTGCTCGATCTCATCAAGCAGCGCTGTCAAAAACTCCGCCTGCTCCACGTTTCGAGGAAACCCATCTAAAAGCCAGCCATGAGCGGTATCTTCCGAGCTAAGTCGCTCGCCAATCAAGTCCAACATCAGATCATCAGGCACCAACTCGCCCGCGCTCATATAGCCTTCTGCCTTTTGGCCGAGCGTCGTCTCAGCCTTGACGGCCGCCCGCAAAATGTCACCCGTCGAGATATGAGGCACCTTACAACGCTCAGAGAGCACTTTTGCTTGAGTTCCTTTACCAGCACCAGGTGGGCCTAAAAAGATAAGTCTGGTCATTAGCTTTTCACCATGCCCTCATAGCGCTGGGAGATTACATAGGTTTGAATTTGCTTCGCCGTATCAATGGCCACACCCACCAGAATCAGCAGGGAAGTAGCTCCAAACCCTTGAAAGGTCTGTACGCGAGTTGCACTCTCAACAAGGCTAGGTACAACAGCAACCAAACCTAAGAAAATAGCGCCCAAAAAGGTCAACCGGTTCAATACCTTGCCAATATAGTCCGTCGTTGCTCTACCCGGACGAATGCCTGGAATGCTCGCACCCATTTTTTTCAGGTTTCGAGACATATCTTCAGGATTTACCACCAGCGACGCATAGAAGTAGCTAAAGAAGACAATCATTACCAGATACACCAAAATGTATAGTGGCGAAGTCGGGCTAAAGTTCTGCGTCATAAACCGCGAAAAGGCAGGATTTTGGATAAAGCCCACTAGCGACAGCGGCAAAATCAGCATCGACGAGGCAAAAATAATCGGCATCACACCACCCTGATTGAGGCGAAGAGGCAAATAGTTGCTTTTCTCTAGGTACAGCTTTCTGCCAACCTGACGACGGGCCGACACAATCGGAATGCGACGTGTGCCCTCTTGAACAAAGACAATACCAACGATAGTTGCAATAAAGACCAAAAAGAGGATGACAATACCCCCAATGGTACTGCGATCGCCCGTTTGAGCCAAATCCACCGTCTCGCCCAACACTCGAGGCAGCGAAGAAACAATGTTCAAGAAAATCAACAGCGACGCCCCATTCCCTAGCCCTCGCTCAGTAATTAACTCGCCCACCCACATCACAAACATCGAACCAGCCGTCAGCGCCAGCACGGTTTCAACCACAAAGGGCACACCAAAGTCGTAAGCAAAGTCTCTAAGCAAAAAGCACGAGAGCATCGTACTTTGCAAAATCGTCCAGCCAAAAGCCACATAACGAGTCACCTGCGAAATTTTTCGCCGACCCGCCTCGCCCTCATTCTTCTGCAAATCTTCTAGCGCCGGAATCGCTGCAGTCAGCAGCTGCATAATAATTGAGGCATTAATAAAGGGCAAAATGCCCAACGCAAAAATACCCACCAGCGACAGACCGCCGCCGCCGATAATATCTAAAAAGCTTAAGACGCCGCCTGCACCACCTTGATTAACAAAAGTAGAAAACGCCTCTCTGTTAATACCCGGCACAGGAATATAAATTCCCAATCGCACCAGAATTAATAGACCCACCGTCACCAGCAGCCGACTTCGCAGCCCAGCGGCCTGAGCCATCTGTAAAAATGTCTCCTGAGCGCTGGGCGACTTTCCTTGACTCATCACCATATCTAAATCCCAATAAACACTGCGCTGATTGCCTTTTGCCTTTACTCAACTGGCCTTTACTCAATAATAAAGGGAGCAGGGAGTCCTGGTAAGAAAAAGGTACTCTCTGCTCCCCAATTATTTGACACTTTACTTTGACACTTTACATTTGTGGATACTGCTGACTAAGCTACCCGGCCCTATAGGAGGAGCAAGCAAAGGGAGCAAGTAGAACAAACAACGTAAAACAAATCAATCAAAGCAACCAGGCCAAGGCAAACAAGCCTAAACGATTTCGCAGCTACCACCCGCTGCTTCAATTTTTTCCTTGGCCGACTTAGTAAATGCAGCTGCCTTCACATTCAACGCAACCGAAAGTTCACCATCGCCTAAGACTTTTAAGGGGCCATCGTTAGACGTAATGATGCCAGCATCCATCAGTGAAACTAGCGTGACTTCGCTCTTCGCTGGCAAATCAGCCAAGCCCTTAACGTTGAGCACAGTGTAGACATTCTGATTGACTATCTCAAAATGCTTTAGCTTAGGAATCCGTCGGTAAAGAGGCAGCTGTCCCCCTTCAAAACCAGGACGAGTCCCACTACCCGAACGAGACTTTTGGCCTCGCATTCCAAACCCACAGCTAGCACCTTGGCCAGCAGCAATACCCCGACCTTTGCGCTTTTTACTTCTTTTTGAGCCTGCTTTAGGCTTTACATCTGTTAATTTCATGAGGAACCTATGCGTAAAGTTTTTCCACAGGGATGCCGCGCTCTTCAGCCACACTGCCCAGGGTTCTCAATGACTCAAGCGCTTCAGCTGCTGCACGAGCATTGTTAAGTGGGTTATCAGAGCCGAGCTGTTTCGCCAAAATATTGCGAATGCCCGCAAGTTCTAGCACAATCCGCACAGCACCACCAGCAATTACACCCGTACCTGGCGAAGCTGGTCGCATAAACACTCGCGCCCCACCGGCTCTGCCTGTAGAAGGATGAGGAATGGAATAGGCTTTGTTCAAAGGCACTTCTACCAAGTGCTTTTTACCATCGGCCACGCCTTTTTTAACCGCGCCAATCACATCACTCGCTTTACCGACACCGACGCCGACTTGACCTTTCTCATTACCAATCACCACGATGGCTCTGAAGCTGAGCTTTTTACCCCCTTTTACCACCTTGGTAACACGGCGAATTTGAACGACGCGCTCTTGCCATTCCGACTCTTTCTCGCGGTTCTTATTGCCTTTTTTCCGGCGATTATCTTTATCTCTGTTGTCTGCCATGTTTCTAGCTGTTAGATGTATGCGTAAGTGATGTGTTGTCTTAAGTTCAAAAGGAGCGCTTTAAAACTTCAGACCAGCTTCACGGGCCGCATCAGCTAAAGCTGCTACTCGACCGTGATAGAGTTTGCCGCCGCGATCAAAGACGACCTGTGAAATGTCGTTTGCCAAAGAACGTTCTGCAATTAGCTTACCTACTGTAGCAGCCGCTTCAGCAGTTGATCCGGTTTTTAAGTCAGCCTCTTTGTCTAAAGTGGAGGCCGACACCAGGGTTTTATGCTCGGTGTCGTCAATCACCTGAGCGTAAATATGCTGATTGGAGCGAAAAATAGCGAGCCTCGGACGCTCGGCGCTGCCTTTTACCCGACGGCGAACACGCGCATGGCGACGACGGGTAGATTCTCGACGGGTTGCTTTCATAATTTAACGACCTCTTACTTACCTGCCTTACCGGCTTTACGTCTAACTTGTTCACCTGCATAGCGCACGCCTTTACCCTTGTAGGGCTCGGGGGGTCTTGCAGCACGGACTCTCGCTGCGGTGTTGCCCACAACTTCTTTATCAATACCGGTTACCGTCACATTGGTGTTGCCTTCAACCCCAAACTGAATACCCATAGGTGGCTCAAATTCTACGGGATGGCTGTAGCCTAGTGCCATCACCAGCTTCTGGCCTTGGAGAGAAGCTCGGTAGCCTACCCCTTGAATTTCCAGCTTTTTTTGATAGCCGTTAGAGACCCCTTCTACCATATTGGCAATCAGGGTGCGAACCAAACCGTGTCGCTGCCTGGCATTGCGTGATTCGTTGCGGCGAGTCACGACAATTTCTTCACCTTCTTGGACAAAGGCAATCTCAGGTGGGAGCTCTCGTGATAGCTCGCCCTTTGGGCCTTTAACCGTGACGTTTTGGCCTTCAATGGTGACGGTCACAGCCTTGGGGACTGGCACAGGCTGTTTGCCAATTCTAGACATTTTCTCTTTCCTACTTTATTCCTACTTTAGAAGGGATGCTTCGGCGAATGGGGGGCAATAGCTTAACAGCTTAATAAATGTAGCAAAGGACTTCTCCACCAATGCCCTGTCGCCTTGCGTCGCGGTCAGTCATGACGCCGCTGGAGGTAGAGATAATTGCAATGCCAATGCCACCAAGCACCCGAGGAAGCTCTTTGCGGTTGGAGTATACGCGCAGTCCTGGCTTGCTGACACGGGTCAGGTTGCGAATAATGGACTGACGCTGCTTGCCTTTGTACTTAAGCGTTAGGGTGATTTTACTCTCAATGCCTTCACCCTTTTCTTCGGTCTCGCCGACAAAGCCTTCTTCTTTAAGAACGCTAGCAATACTGCGAGTCATTTTTGTCGATGGGATATCGACTGTTTGATGATGCGCAAGGGTAGCATTCCGAATGCGCGTCAGCATATCTGAAATCGTGTCGTTAGACGCCATAATCCTCTTTTTTGCCGTCGGCCTCAGTTATCTCGGAAGGGCATTCCCAATTCCTTCAGAAGGGCACGCCCTTCTTCATCGGAGTTCGCAGTGGTGACAATAGTGATGTCCATACCGCGAATTTGGTCAACGCTGTCGTATTCAACTTCTGGGAAAATCAGCTGCTCACGCAGGCCCAGGGTGTAGTTGCCTCGGCCATCAAAGCTGCGAGGGCTAACGCCCCTGAAGTCTCGGATGCGGGGCAGGGTTAAATTAATTAGGCGGTTCGTGAACGCATACATCCGGTCTGCTCGAAGCGTCACTTTGACGCCGACTGGCATACCTTCACGAATCTTAAAGCCTGCGATCGCCTTTTTGGCTCTCGTGACCACCGGACGTTGCCCAGTGATGTTTGCCAGTTCGCTGATAGAAGACTCAAGCGCTTTGGCATTGTTAGATGCTTCTCCCAGACCACGGTTAACCGTGACCTTGGTAAGCTTTGGAACTTGATGAGGGTTAGTGTATCCAAACTCTTCAGTGAGCTTGGGCACCACTTTCTCTAAATAGAGGGTCTTAAGTGAGTCGGCCATTGTTTCCTTTTAAAAAGTAATCCCTGGGCTTTGTCAGGGCGTTGATTCATCAAACAGGCAAGCTAGTCTAGGATTTCTCCAGTCTTTTTCAACATGCGTACCTTACGACCATCTTCAGTTAAGGTATGAGCCACGCGGCTAGCGACCTTTTGCTTAGTGGAGTAAAGCATGACATTAGAGCTGTGAATGGGAAATTCTTTGGTTAGAATTTGGCCCGACTCACCTTCTGCCTGGGGCTTAACATGCTTGGTTCGCATATTGACACCCTGCACAATCACCTGAGACTTTTTGGCGTTAATGGCCACAATTTCGCCAATTACGCCTTTATCTCTACCGGAGATTACCTGAACGGTATCTCCTTTTTTGACATGCATCTTATGACGCACGACTTTTTTTTGTTTGGTCAACATCTAGAGCACCTCCGGCGCTAAAGAAACAATTTTGGTAAATCCCTTATCACGCAGCTCACGGGCAACCGGGCCAAACACCCGAGTACCTCTGGGGTTGCTGCCGTCTTGCGTGATAATCACAGCCGCATTGTCATCAAAGCGAATACTCATGCCACTGTTACGGCTAATGCCTTTGCGGGTGCGAACGACAACGGCTTTGACCACATCGGATTTTTTGACGCCCATGTTAGGCAACGCGTCTTTAACAACGGCAACGATGACATCACCAACCCCGGCGTACTGCTTACGACCACCCAGCACTCGAATGCACATGATTTTTCGAGCGCCGCTGTTGTCGGCTACGTTTAAATAAGTCTCTTGCTGAATCACTGAATTATCCTCGCCTTAGCTGTGATGCCTTAATCTTGTGAAGAACTGAGGATGTCAGCGACGATCCATCGCTTGGTTTTGCTTAGCGGGCGAGTTTCGCTGATTTTTACGCGATCGCCAACCTTACAATTATTTTCCTCATCATGCGCTTTGTAGCGCTGAGTACGCACCATAATTTTGTCGTACTTTTTGTGCTGTACACGGGTTTCTACCGCAACCACCACCGTCTTATCCATTTTGTCGCTGACCACTTGGCCAATTCTTTCTTTCGTTGTCATCGCTCGTTAAGCATCCTCTGGTGTAGCTGTCGCTGTAGTCGAGACTTTTCCACTGGCTTTAGCACTCAGTTGAAGCGCTCTTTTACGTTCATTTTCAATAGTCATGAGCTGAGCTAGCTTACGGCGAGTATGCCGAAACTCATGAAACCCTGTCTCCATCTGGCGAGTGGCCTTCTTAAACCGAAGGTCAAACAAATCACGCTTAATCTTGGCGATTTCGGCTGTAATTTCTTCGTCACTCAGCGCTCTCAATTCACTTGCTTTTGACAGTGCCATCTGTGATTAAACCTCCTCGCTATCTTTGGCAATAAACTTAGTCTTAAACGGCAGCTTAAAAGAGGCCAACCGCATCGCCTCACGAGCTATTTCTTCAGATACGCCCGCAATTTCAAAAACCACTCGTCCCGGCTTGATCACCGCAACCCAAAATTCGGGATTACCTTTACCAGAACCCATTCGAGTTTCAGCAGCTCGCATAGTGACAGACTTATCCGGAAAAACCCGAATCCAGATCTTTCCGCCACGCTTGATATATCGGGTCATTGCCCGTCTAGCCGCCTCAATTTGGCGAGACGTCATCCAGCAGCACTCGGTAGCCTGAAGGGCAAACTGACCAAAGTTGATCTCGTTACCTCGGTGGGCCATACCGCGCATCCGACCGCGATGCTGCTTCCTAAATTTGGTTCTTCTTGGGCTTAACATGATGGATCACAAAAAAAGTAGAGTTGAGAGTTCACAGCAGCAGATCTCTGTTATGAATCATCGGCTATGAATCGTTGGAGCGGTCTTCAAACTGCTGGCGACGGCGAGGTTGACGACGGCGGGGTTGAGCAGCTGCCTCTTCAGGCTGATTTTCTTGCCCTGGGATGATCTCACCTTTAAACACCCAGGTTTTAACCCCTAAAATGCCGTAGGTTGTTTGCGCAGTACGATAGGCGTAATCAATATTGGCTCTGAGCGTATGCAGGGGTACACGGCCCTCACGGGTCCATTCAGTTCGAGCAATTTCAGCCCCATTGAGTCGGCCACTGACCTGAATTTTGATTCCTTCCACACCAGCTCGCTGGGCGCGTTGAATCGCTTGGCGAACAACCCGACGGAACGAAACTCGGCGCTCTAACTGCTGGGTAATATACTCACAAATCAATCCAGCATCAGCATCAACCCGAGCCACTTCAACCACATTGATTCTGATTTGGCGAGAGTCGTCTTTAATCTCTTTTTGTAATCCAACGCGCAATGCCTCAATACCTGCGCCACCTCGACCCACAACCACGCCCGGACGAGCCGTCCGAACTTCCAAATCAATTTGGTCTGCCTTTCTTTCAATATGAACATCTGAAATTCCTGCATTAGCCAGGTTTTTCTCAACATATTGACGAATTTCGTAATCCTCTTTCAATAGCTCAGGATAACGGTTTTTGTCGGCATACCAGCGGGAGCGATGCTCCTGGGTGATGCCAAGACGAAGCCCTATTGGGTGAATCTTCTGTCCCACTGATGTACTCCTTAGAAATGTTTGCAGTTGGGCGATGGATAGCGAAAAATAAACAGAGAAACGGCTCACAACGATGAACCATTCAGGAAATAAACCATTAAAGGCTCAAAAAAAGCGCTACTCTTCGGTGCCAGGCGCTACTGAAATAGCAATATGGCAAGTCGGCTTTTTAATTTGGTAAGCTCGGCCCTGCGCCCGAGGGCGAAAGCGCTTCAACGTAGGTCCTTGATCAGCATAGGCTTCACTCACGTATAGCCCGACCGGATCAAGCCCATTGTTGTGCTCAGCATTTGCCACTGCCGAGCGAAGCACTTTAAGGATAGGCTCACAAGCTTTGTAAGGCATAAACTCAAGCATAATCAGGGCTTCTCGATAGGAACGACCCCGAATTTGATCAAGTACACGGCGCACTTTAATGGGAGACATGCGAACAAACTTAGCTGTCGCTTTTACCTGTAAATCTGAATCAATTGTGACTGTCATAGTTTTATGCTCCTTAGCGACGTGCCTTTTTATCGCTCTTAGCATGGCCTCGGAAAGTTCGCGTTGGCGCAAACTCACCGAGCTTATGGCCGACCATCTGCTCGTTGATAAATACGGGCACATGCTGGCGGCCGTTATGCACAGCAACGGTATGACCAATAAACTGAGGAATAATGGTCGAAGCACGAGACCAGGTTTTGATGACCTGCTTTTCGTTCTTTGCGTTGAGTTTTTCGATTTTGGTGAGAAGGTGATCCGCCACGAATGGCCCCTTCTTTAGGGAACGAGACATTTTGTTTTCCTAGGAGAACAGAGCTTTAAGAAAAAGTAGAACCTCAGCAGAGGATGCTTTAAGCGTTGCGACCGCCGCGACCGCGCTTAGAAGAAGACCGACGACGACGCACAATCAGGGAGTCACTGCCTTTCTTCTTCTTGCGGGTTTTGTAACCCAGAGCAGGCTTACCCCAAGGCGTAACCGGACCACTACGCCCAATCGGCGCACGACCTTCACCCCCACCATGGGGGTGATCAACCGGGTTCATCACACTACCGCGGACTTCGGGGCGACGACCGGCCCAACGTTTGCGCCCTGCTTTACCCAGTGTCAGGTTTCTATGCTCTACGTTACCAACTTGGCCAATAGTGGCGTAGCACTCACGGCGAACCATGCGAACTTCACTAGAAGGCAGCTTGAGTGTGACGTAGCCGCCTTCTTTAGCAACAAGTTGAGCGCCTGCGCCTGCAGCGCGAACCATCTGACCACCTTTTCCAGCAACCAGTTCGACGTTATGAACGGTAGTACCTAGAGGAATCCGATGGAGCGGCAGGGCGTTGCCTACTTCGTAGGGCGCGTCTTCGCTGGCGATAATAGTGGTGCCAACCTCTAGTCCAATAGGATGAAGAATGTATCGCTTTTCACCATCTGCGTAGTTGACCAAGGCAATGCGAGCATTGCGGTTGGGGTCGTACTCAATGGTGGCAACCTTCGCAGGCATGTTGCGCTTATCGCGCTTGAAATCGATCTGACGATATAGGCGTTTGTGACCACCGCCACGATGTCGGCAGGTGATAACGCCCCGGTTGTTACGCCCTTTGGGACGGTGAACCGAGTAAGTGAGTGACTTCTCAGGCTTATCTGTCGTAATGGCAGAGAAGTCGGAGACGGTACGCTCGCGCGTGCCGGGAGTTAGGGGTCTGTAAGAGCGAATGCCCATGGCTTTACTTCGTCGCTTTGGTTACGTCTGATGTGCTGATCTAACGGTCTACTGGCTTAATGTTGGTGACTTAATGTTGGTAGCTTAATGTTGATGGCTTAATGCTGGCTTCAACACAGGGATTTATACATCTGGGAAGAGCGTAATGGAATCACCTTCAGCGAGGGTGACAACAGCTCGCTTATAAGCAGCTTTGTACCCAATGAACTGGCCAACACGCCGTTTTTTCCGAGGCGGGTTTTGAGTGCTGATGCCTGTAACCTTTACCTCAAAGAGCGACTCAATGGCTGAGATAATTTGGGGTTTGGTCGCTTTGGGATCAACATCAAAGGTGTATTGGTTGTTCTCTAAAGCGATTGTGGCTTTTTCTGTAATGAGCGGCTTGCGAATAATGTCAGGCAGCTCATGCGATTGAACAAGTTTACTCACCGTATACCTCCTGGATTTTTTCGAGGGCCGATGCCGTGACAACTAAGCTGTCGGCGTTCAAGATGTCATAGATATTGAGGCTAGTTGCCTGAATCAGCTTGACATTGGGCAGGTTGCGAACAGAGCGCTCAACGATGTCATTTTTCTCAGCCGTCACCATCAAAATTTTGCTGTCGGCGTCAACTCCCCAACGACCCAAAGCAGAGATAATTTCTTTGGTTTTGGGCTGGGATAGTTCATTGACGAAGTCTTGAACGACGATCATCCCTTCAGAGCAGGCTTGAAACGCAGTTCGAAGCGCTAAGCGACGCTCCTTCCGGTTCATTTTGGTGGTGTAGTCTCGGGGCTTGGGGCCAAAGATTACACCACCACCACGCCATAATGGGGAGCGAATAGAACCGGCTCTGGCACGACCTGTGCCTTTTTGCCGCCAGGGCTTGCGTCCGCCACCGCGCACTTCGGCGCGAGTTTTGGAAGAAGCGTTACCTTGACGACCATTGTTTACTTGACGCACGAGGGCCCGGTGGACGATGTGCGACGCATTTTCTTCGCTGGCTACTTTGAGGTCTAGCGTCGCGGTGCCTGCCGCTTCGCCTTGCCAATCTTTAACTACACAATCAACCATGATCTATCCTTTGGTCTGGTCTTTTTTCGCCTAACAATTCTTTGGGGGTTGCCGCTTGAGTCGCGACGGCTAACCAATAATTAGCCAACCTATTTTTATTGCTAAACCTACTGTTGCCCAACAATGGTTGCAGGCGTAATGCTCAAAAGCGAACCGGCCTTACCGGGGACACCGCCTTTGACTAGAATGAGGTTGCGATCGCTATCTACCCGAACCACGCTGAGCTTGCGCACGGTCACTTTTTCGTTACCCATTTGACCGGCCATTTTTTTACCGGGATACACTCGGCCGGGTGTTGTACCAGGACCAATAGAACCGGGCTGCTTATGGTTCTTAGAACCGTGAGACATGGGGCCACGCCTAAAGTTGTTACGCTTTTGGTTGCCCGCGAAACCTTTACCGATGCTAATACCGCTAACATCAATCAGCTGGCCAGATTCAAAGCGATCAGTAGATAGCGATTGTCCCACTTCGAACGCACCGTCTTTTTCGGTGGTGCGATATTCACGCAGATAACGAACTGGAGAAGTTCCAGATTTTTTTAGATGACCAAGCTTAGGGCGATTGAGCGCCTTTTCCTTGCAGTCACCAAATCCGATCTGTACAGACGAGTAGCCATCTGTCTTTTCTGTTTTTACCTGCGTCACTGTGCAGGGGCCAGCCTGAATGACGGTCACTGGAATTGCGATTCCAGTTTCATCAAACACCTGGGTCATGCCAAGCTTGGTACCCAAAATTCCAACAGACACTTAATCTCGACTCCGCTTCATAACGCCACCTTGGAAACCGACGACCGTTCTAATCTTTGGAATCCAAAGACCGAGAAAAGGCCATCTACTCGCAGGTTTTTTGAACATACCAGCTAGTTGCAGAAGCGCCCGCACACTAACATCCAGAGCCTACAAGTTAAGCTCTGGCTTAGCAAGCGGCAAAGCGACTTAATCTGCTTAGCCACACTGGAAAACAATTGATAGGGCTTTTTATGTTGAGAGCTTCAACCAAGGGTGTAAACCCTTTTGGGAGCTGCAAAACTTACCTTACCTTTTCGCCTTTTTAGACTTGGAGGATGCGCTCACAAACAGTTCTCACAACCAGAGTGTCCACAATTAAAGTTGGAAGCCATTAGCCACACAGAATTCTTTGCATAAAGACTTAAGATCTAGAGATCTAGTTAAGTCAACAAAGAGCTTTTAGCGTTTTTAGCAATGGCCGTTCTGGCAGCTGAACGCTGCGATCAAACCTGCGTTCCTCTAGTTTCCGTTAAACGGCGACAGTCTTTAATAATACATGTTTTTCTTGCTATGTCTACAAGGTTTTAAGCAAAAAGATCGGACTTTTATTTTGATTCCTTTTTTTGCTTAAAGATGTAGACACAGTTTTGAAATAGCCTGCATCTTAGCGAAAATGTATCATACCTTACTATTTCGCCTCTTGAACCTAAAAATTGATTTTTAAAGGTCGCTCACCAGTTTACTCACTTGTATCAGGAATTTTTCGTTTAGGGAGTTTTGTCCTCAAGACGGCAAGTCATTAAGATGAGTCGTAGGGATTATTTTTTGAGCGCGTCTTATTTTTAAAGTAATATTTGACTAGATATATTACCCGACGCTATTTCGACCTGTCGTCTTTATTACGCCGTAAATTCTTATGGGACTAATCGCATTTAATTCATTTACCCGTGACCTTGAAAAAGCGGGTGCGCTAGGCGTGCGAGTGCCTTTGGAGGGCGGACACGAAGGGCGCTATCGGCGGCGGGCACGCGCTGCGGGCTACGAATGTACGCATATGACGGCGAGAGGACTGGGTGATTTGTCGGCTTATTTACTCGATATTCACGGGGTGCGACCACCTCATCTGGGCAAAAAGAATCTGGATGATTCGGCGACAGGCGATCGCTATTTCATCCCCCCAATTGTCAGTTATCGTTTGAAGAGTCTCGCGCCTAAGTCAAAAGGGCTTTTGCTCTGGTTGATTGAGGGCCATATACTGTCTAGCCAAGAAATCAAATTTTTGACGACGCTGCCATCGCTAGAGCCTCAAGTAAAAGTGGTAGTAGAAGTTGGCGGCGATCGCGCCTTCACCTGGTTTCCTCTTACAGAAGCGATTGCTGCCTAACCCCAAACTGCCTAACCTCAAACTGTCTAACCCTCAACAAAGAGCACCCTTACTCAAACCCTCTCCTCTGCGATCGCTTCAGTCAGGCAGCTGGTTCAAGCTGATTTGTGGTGCGAGCTATCAGGATTTGCCAGCGGTGAGGAATTTGACCCTGGCCTATGCCCTAGCAGGCGCTGACTGCATTGATGTAGCCGCCGATTTAGCGGTGATCTCAGCGGCTAAAGAGGGACTAGAAGTCGCAAAACAGCTGGCAAAGGCGCACTCACGTCCGTATCAGCAGCCATGGCTCATGGTCAGCATGAGCGCGGGGGAAGATCCACACTTTCGTAAAGCCTGGTTTGATCCGAAGGTATGTCCGGCTGACTGCCCCCGGCCCTGCGAAAACATTTGTCCGGCTAGTGCGATCGCATCGACAGGCGGCATTATTCGCGATCGCTGCTATGGCTGCGGGCGGTGTTTGCCGGTGTGTCCATTGGGATTAATTGAGGCGCGATCGCAGCCAACCACGATAGATGCGATTGCCCGCCAAGTACTCACCCAGGCAGACGCCCTAGAAATTCATACCCAGGTCGGCCAGCTTGCAGCCGTCAAAACCCTGTGGCAGTCGATTGCCGCACATACTACGCATCTTCAACTAATGTCTGTGAGCTGCCCCGATTCAGCAGGTTACATCAGTTACTTAAAAGATTTGCAGCAGTTAATGGGTATATCGCCTGAGATATCGCCGTCCAAGCCATTCTTTGGCCTGAGCTCCCATCAGAATGTTCAGAATGTTATGTGGCAGACAGACGGCAGGCCAATGAGCGGCGACATTGGCAAGGGAACCACTCACGCAGCCATTCGGCTAGCACAAAAAGTAATTGAGTCCGATGTAGTGGGTTTTATTCAGCTCGCAGGTGGGACAAACCAGTACACCGTACAAAAGTTAAAGAAACTTGGGTTGCTTGGCCGATCTTCTGAAAATGTCCAAAACGGCTACAAAATTGGGGATCGCGTCGTCTCCGGCATAGCCTATGGCAGCTTCGCCAGGCATCTACTCATGCCCATTATCAGTGAAACCCTTTATCTTGAAGAAGTATCCCCGATGTTATGGAAGGCGGTGGCGATCGCCGAATCCTTGGTGAAGCCGTTAAAACAGTCGGTCGTATCGAAGTAAATCTGCCGGACTCGTTGTACTAGTCGTGATGGCTTGTTGGACTAGTCGCTAAGAGGTTTACTAAGCCCAACGCTGGCTGATGTCTTTGATGACACTATCCCTTCGTTTGTAAAATTAGTTCTCTATGCCGAGTTTTGACGACGACTTGTTTGAAAGGAGTCCTTCAGCGGAGCCTAACCAGGACACTTCCGCCAAAACGCCTCAGTCCCCACACACACAGAACGCCTCACAGAATTTACAAAATTCAGCGGCAGCCGCGTCGCCAGCGATTGAATCTGCGGCTGAATCCACTGCCATCACAGATGACTTACCGCAGCTGTTGGCCATTCTTCCGGCTTACATTCGCACCGTTCTGACAGATCATCCAAAACGCAACCAACTGATTGAAATCATTTTGGATCTGGGCCGCAAGCCCGAAGCCAGGTTTTCTGAATCAGTAGAATACCTCTCTGAAACGCCTGTTTCTAAAGCCGACTTACAGCACTGCATCGACCGCGTTGGTCATTTTGGTGGAGATAATCGCGCCGGTCTAGAAAAAACATTGCACCGCATTAGTGCCATTCGGAACCGAGCCGGTGAAGTCATTGGCTTGACCTGCCGCGTCGGTAGAGCCGTGTTTGGCACTATCGGCATGATTCGAGACCTAGTTGAAACCGGCGGATCTATTTTGATGCTAGGTCGGCCTGGCGTTGGCAAAACAACCGCACTTAGAGAGATTGCTCGGGTGCTCGCTGACGATCTAATGAAACGGGTGGTCATTATTGACACTTCTAACGAAATTGCGGGGGATGGAGATATTCCACATCCGGCAATCGGTCGCGCCCGGCGGATGCAGGTTGCCAAGCCTGAAAATCAGCATCAGGTGATGATTGAGGCCGTGGAAAACCACATGCCAGAAGTGATTGTGATTGATGAGATTGGGACCGAGCTGGAGGCGATCGCAGCTCGAACCATCGCTGAGCGAGGCGTACAGCTAGTGGGCACAGCTCACGGCAACCGATTAGAAAACCTGATCAAAAATCCGACCCTATGTGACTTGGTAGGCGGCATTCAATCGGTCACGCTAGGCGATGATGAAGCCCGCCGTCGCGGTAGCCAAAAGAGCGTCCTAGAACGCAAAGCCCCGCCAACGTTTGATATCGCCGTAGAAATGCACGAGCGACAGCGCTGGGTCATTCATGAAGATGTTGCCAACACGGTGGATTTTCTGCTGCGCGGACGAGTGCCCGGTCAGCAAATTAGAGAAATTGACGTCAACAATCAAATGGTCGTCACCAACGAGCCGCCACAGCATTCTGGCCTGGTGACCCCAGCCATTCGGTCTGACCGTCGGGGACAACTGAGAACAGGTAGCCTGAGGGGAGGCGCAGGCCAAGCCAGCACCGACGGCTGGAGAGCTTCAGGCAAAATGCGACCCCTTGGGTCTGATTCGTTTGGCAAGCGGGCCAGTCGCCCTGCCATCGTGATCGATGATCAGCAGAGAACTCAAGCGCTGCTCAACGACACGCTCGTGCAGTTACCGCTATCACCCAATCGCATGGCGCAGGTTAGCAGCCCTGAGTTTGAGTCAGATGAGTTGGAGTTGGAGGCGGCGGACGATGATCGCACGCGCATCTATGCCTATGGCATCAGTCGTCAACAGCTAGATCATGTCGTCCGCACGCTGGAGCTGCCCGTATCATTTACCAAGGATTTGGGATCGGCAGATGCTGTTTTGGCGCTGCGATCGCATCTCAAAAACCACTCTAAACTCAAGCAGGTTGCCCAAGCTCGTCAGGTGCCAATCTACACCGTTAAATCCAACAGCATCCCTCAAATCACCCGTTCTTTGCGACGAGTACTCGATTTAGACGACGACGGCGAAACCATAGAGGCGATCAATCTAGATCTGTTTACCCACAGCGGCGCAGATGATGAGTTAGAAGCGCTAGAAGAAGCAAGGCTAGCCGTTGAGCAAATTGTGATTCCAAAAAGCCAGCCGGTAGAACTATTGCCGCGATCGCCTAAAATTCGCAAGATGCAGCATGAGCTAGCCGAGCACTATCGGCTAAAATCACTCAGCTTTGGAGATGAACCCAACCGACGGCTGAGGATTTTTCCTGCCTAAAAAAATCCTGCCTAAAAAAGCCTAAAAAATAGGCTGCTCCAATTCCCTCCTGATTCAATTAAATACACGCGGTTGAATCAGGGGGATCGCTCTCTCTTAGGGACTATTCTCGAAGTCCCCCGTCAGATTAAGATACTAACTGGTTAAGATACTAACTGGACTAAAGCTACTGTTCGCCAACCTTCCGTTCTTTTATGAAAAGCCTATTATCTCGAATATTTGCGCTCATGCTGGTCGCCGTCATTGGCCTGACTGGCGGCCTAACCGGCTGTAGTGCAGTTGGCCCTAGCGATGGCCTCACTGGCAACTACAGTGATGACACCATCGCCATGATCGACAGCCTCAGAGAATCGATTGCCCTCCCCAAAGACGCACCTAACAAAATAGAGTTGCAAAATGAAGCCAAGCAAAAAATCAATGACTTTGCCTCCCGCTATCGGCGTGACACCAATGTCTCTAACCTAAGCTCTTTCGCCACCATGCGAACTGCGCTCAACGCCTTGGCTGGCCACTACAGCGCCTACCCCAATCGCCCCGTCCCTCCCAAGCTTCAGGAGCGGTTAGAGCAGGAATTTAAGCAGGTAGAAGCAGCCCTTCGCCGAGGCGCTTAGGCCCACTTTCACCCAGCCCTAATTCAAGCTCTAATTTAAGAATCTCTCAAAGATCTGCAAATCTGTCTGAGACTTGTCTTGCTCAGATGTGCAGATCTTTGTTAGCATTATGAACCTGTTTAGTAAAATAAAAACTTTGGGACATGAAAGTCCGCGCATCTGTACGAAAAATGTGTGAAAAATGCCGAGTTATTCGCCGTCGCGGTCGGGTAATGGTCATTTGTTCTAACCCCAAGCACAAGCAGCGCCAGGGTTAGACTCAATTGGCTTCGGCATCAGAAGTATCAAAGACCAACTTCGGCATTAGCCAAGTTATTGAGATACTGAGATATCCAGACAAAGATTCAGATAACAAGACCAGATAACGGCAGAGAGCAAAACAACTGCCATAGTTCATGATTTTCGTTCGCGCAATTAGGCGAACAGGCAAGCGAGGGAGAAATAATCGGTGGCACGGATTGCGGGCGTTGACCTGCCAAGAGACAAACGGATAGAAATCGGCCTAACCTACATCTATGGTGTGGGTTTAAGCCGGGCTCAAGAAATTATCGAGAAAACCGGCGTCAACCCTGACGTTCGGGTAAAAGATCTTGAAGACGCTGATGTCATCAAGCTCAGAGAGACTGTCGAAGGCGATTACCTAATTGAAGGTGATTTGCGTCGTCAGGTAAATATGAACATCAAGCGACTGATGGACATCGGTTGCTATCGAGGGCGTCGTCATCGTGTGGGCCTACCCGTACGTGGACAGCGAACTCGCACCAATAGCCGCACTCGTCGCAGTGGTAAGCGAACGATTGCAGGTAAGAAAAAGGCACCACGCAAGTAAATTGCAGTGAGCTCTAGCCGCTGATTAGCCGTTTTTTCGGTTTACGCAGCCGTTAGATGACAGGGGCGCGACTGATGTTTGGTCAGTTCGCGTTTTTGCGTGAAATTCTAGAAGTGAAGCTAAGCATGTCTTCTAGTGAACGCGACCTAATCCATATGACGTAAGCATTACTTTGAACACCTCGGATACCTAGACCCAATGGCAAAACCGATTCGTAAGACCGGACCCCGTAAGCAGAAAAAAAACATTCCTAACGGAGTCGCCCATATTCAGTCCACTTTTAACAACACCATCGTGACCATCACCGATGCTACCGGTAACGCGGTATCTTGGGCTTCGGCAGGTTCGAGTGGCTTCAAAGGCGCAAAGAAAGGAACCCCCTTTGCAGCCCAAACAGCGGCTGATAGCGCGGCTCGTCGTGCCATTGATCAGGGCATGCGGCAGTGCGAAGTTCAGGTCAGTGGCCCTGGCTCAGGTAGAGAAACGGCGATTCGGGCACTACAAGGTGCCGGCCTTGAAATTACCCTCATTCGAGATGTGACGCCGATTCCTCACAATGGTTGCCGCCCCCCTAAGCGACGCAGAGTTTAAAACCGATTTTGCCTAAGCATAGGCCTAGGTCAAGACAGCTACAGATAAAGACAGCTACAGAGCAAAGAGAGAGGTTGGTGAATGGCATTTCAAGTTGATTGCGTAGAGTCCATTGTTGAAAATGACCAAAGTCAGTACAGTCGGTTTGTCATTGAGCCGTTAGAGCGCAGTCAGGGAACAACGGTGGGTAACGCCCTCCGTCGAGTTTTGCTTTCTAACTTAGAAGGTACGGCTGTGACATCGGTGAGAATTGCAGGCGCAAGTCATGAATTTTCTACGATTCCGGGTGTACGAGAAGATGTGCTAGACATCTTGCTCAACATGAAGGAAACAGTGCTAAAGAGCTATGCAAATCAGCCCCAGATTGGTCGCCTGATTGTGCAAGGCCCTGCTAAGGTAACGGCGGCTAATTTTGATTTACCCTCAGAGGTAGAGCTCATTAGCACCGATCGCTACATTGCATCTGTTTCGGCAGGACATACGCTGGAAATGGAGTTTCGGATCGAGAAAGGCAAGGGCTATCGTGCCATTGACCGCAGTCGAGAAGAAACGGGCGGCGTTGATTTCATGCAAATTGACGCGGTATTTATGCCGATTCGCAAGGTTAACTACAGCGTAGAGAACTATCTGGACCCTACGGGCGATCGCAAAGACCGCCTAGTAATGGAGATTTGGACAAACGGCAGCCTCACCGCTCAACAGGCCATGAGCGAAGCAGCGGCGCTGCTAGTAGATATGTTCAGTCCGCTCAAGGATGTCACCCTTGAGCCTAAGCGCGACGAAGATGTCAAAGAAGAAGATCCTACCTATCAAATTCCCATTGAGGAGTTGCAGCTGTCGGTTCGCGCCTACAACTGTTTAAAGCGAGCGCAAATTAACGCTGTTTCAGATCTGCTCGACTACAGCCAAGAAGATTTGCTAGAGATCAAAAACTTTGGTCAAAAATCGGCTGAGGAAGTCGTTGAGGCGCTTCGGGTTCACCTCGGTATTATGCTGCCGTTAGAGAAACCGGCCAAGTCTGTATAGCGCCTTATTTTTTTTAAGAACACAGTTAGGAAGGGAGAAAAACAATGCGACATGGTTGTCGTACACCAAAATTAGGTAAGGCTGCTGACCAGCGTAAAGCCTTGATGAGAGCACTGACCACTGAGCTCATTCGCAACGGTCGGATCAAAACGACTGAAGTGCGTGCCAAAGCCATTCGGGCCGAAGCAGACCGGATGGTCACCTTGGCCAAAGATGGCTCGCTGTCTGCGCGTCGTAAAGCCATGGGATATATATACGATAAGCAGCTAGTTCACGCTTTGTTTGACCAAGCACCCGAGCGCTATGCTGATCGTAAGGGTGGCTATACACGCATTGTACGGACGGTTAGCCGTCGTGGTGACAATGCCCGGATGGCCATTATTGAGCTGACTTAAAGCTGACTTAAATAAACGACTCTGAATCTAGACTCTGAATCCATCTGAATCTATCTGAATCCATCTGAATCCATTGGTGATTTCTAACCAGCTAGCGAACTTGCCTCAGAATAAGCAAAGTACTCACCGAGTTGCATTGATTATTCAGTATAAGGGCACTGAGTTTCACGGTTGGCAGCGCCAGCGCAAAGAGCGAACTGTGCAAGCTGAGATCGAAGCAGTGATCGCATCGGTCTTGGGCTATCACACCTCGCTTCAAGGCGCAGGTAGAACCGATAGGGGCGTTCATGCAGCCGCACAGGCCGCGCATTTTGAAGCCCCAAAGGCGATCCCCGCTAAGCGGTGGGCGACTATCATCAATAACCGACTGCTCAATGACATTGTTATTAGAGCCTCCGCTGCTGTTCCAGACGACTGGCACGCTCAGTTTTCAGCCCAATGGCGGCGCTACCGCTATACGATTTATACCGGCAAGTATCCCAACCTGTTTGTGATGCCTTACGTGTGGCACTACTACCACCAGTTATTAGACGAAAGCCTAATGCTGGCCGCGTTGACCCCCCTAGTGGGTTATCATAATTTAGCCGCATTTCATCGTGCAGGTTCAGACAGGGCTCACTCGTGGGTAGAAATGCAGGACATACAGTGCCATCGCTTTGGCCAGTTTGTCCAGGTAGAGCTTCAAGCCAAAGGTTTCTTGTACGGCATGGTTCGCTTAATCATGGGTCTCGTTGTTGAGGTAGGGCAGTCACAACTAACGCCTGAGGCATTCACGGCTATTTGGCGTAATCAGCACCGTGATTTGGTAAAATATTCAGCTCCCCCCCAAGGGCTTTGTCTTTTGCGAGTCGGCTATCCCCATTTTCCTTTCCCAGCCGAGGCTTGGGTCGATACTCAGCCCCAATTTTCACTCCCTTCTTAAATTTCTCTGATCGATTACTCTTCCAGTTCACACCTCAAGTTCACACCTCAATATGGCTACTAAAACTACCCTTACTCCTGTTAAAGAAATCGAACGCGATTGGTATGTGGTAGATGCCGCTGACCAGCGTTTGGGTCGCTTCGCCAGTGCAGTCGCACAGGTGCTGCGGGGCAAAAACAAGCCCAACTATGCACCTCATATGGACACTGGAGATTTTGTCATTGTTATCAATGCCGATAAAATTACCGTTACTGGCAACAAAAACTCTCAAAAGCTCTACCGTCGTCATTCAGGTCGGCCTGGTGGTATGAAAACAGAGACCTTTGACCAGCTTCAGGCGCGCATTCCTGAGCGCATTGTGGAAAAAGCCGTTAAAGGCATGCTCCCCAAAAATGCGTTGGGTCGTAAGTTGTTCACCAAGCTCAAAGTATACGCTGGCCCTGAACATCCCCATGCGTCTCAAAACCCACAATCAATGACTGTAAACACTACTCCCGGAAATAAATAAAACCATGGCTGATTCTGATCGCGCTGTATATTGGGGCACTGGCCGTCGCAAGTCCTCTGTCGCCAGAGTCCGTCTGGTTCCTGGCAGTGGCAACATGACTATTAACAAAAAGCCTGGAGAAGAATATCTTCAAGCGAATGCCGCCTATATTACTTCGGCTAAAGCACCGCTAGAGACGTTAGGACTTGAAGGTGAATACGACATTCTAGTGAATGTTCGCGGTGGCGGCCTCACGGGTCAAGCTGACTCTATTAAGCTAGGCGTTGCTCGTGCCCTATGTGAACTTGATCCTGACAACCGGATGCCTTTAAAGACAGAAGGCTATCTCACTCGCGACCCTCGCCAAAAAGAGCGTAAGAAGTACGGTTTGAAGAAAGCCCGCAAGGCCGGTCAGTTCTCGAAGCGTTAACTTCGACTGTATTATTCATTCCCTCACTCGTTTCCCTGTAGAGACACAGCATGCTATGTCTCTGCGCAACATTCTTTTGATGACATTCCCCCTCTAAACCCATGCCAAAAGCTGATATCCATCCCAAGTGGTACCCCGAAGCCAAAGTATTCTGCAATGGCGAACAGGTCATGACTGTAGGATCAACCAAGCCTGAGCTAAGCGTTGATGTATGGTCGGGTAACCACCCTTTTTATACAGGTACGCAAAAGATTATTGACACTGAAGGTCGCGTAGAGCGGTTCTTACGGAAGTACGGTATGTCTTCTGAAACAGCTGAAACAACTGATGCTAAAGCAGCTGATAGCGAAGCGAAAAAGTAGCGACGATAGTTTTATCTAAAATATTCCGAGCAGCATACCTGATGGGTGAGCGGCTCGGAATATTTTTTTGGTACTACATTTTTGGATACTACACTTTTAGGCTTTTTTGAAGCAATTGAACATTTTTCTTGCAAACCTATTTTTGTATCAGCACGCAGGTAAATAACCAGGAAAACAACGATGACTGAACCTTACTTACTCAAAAAGCTGGCGTCTGTAGAACAGACCTTTGAGGAATTAACTCGTCGAATGGCTGACCCAGATGTGGCCAAAGATCCTGACGAGTTTCAAAAAATCGCTAAGATGCGGGCGTCTTTAGAAGAAACTGTGACCACCTACCACGAATGGCAGCAGGTGCAAGAGGAACTAAAAGGCGCTCAAGAAATATATAAGGAGGCCGCTAACGACTCTGAAATGTATGAGATGGCGGCGATGGAAGTCGATGAGCTAGAAGATCGTGAGCAGAGGCTAGAAGATCGGCTCAAGGTGCTGCTGCTACCGAGAGATCCGAACGATGATAAAAATATTATGTTAGAGATTCGGGCTGGGACAGGCGGTGATGAAGCGGGTATTTGGGCCGGTGATCTGATGCGGCTTTACAGTCGATATGCCGAGACGCAGGGCTGGAAGGCGAGCTTGCTGAGTGAGTCGCGAGCAGATATGGGCGGTGTAAAAGAAGCCGTGATTGAGGTAAAGGGCGATCAGGTCTATAGCAAACTAAAGTTTGAGTCGGGCGTGCATCGAGTACAGCGGGTGCCGCTCACCGAGTCAGGCGGACGGGTACATACCTCTACGGCGACGGTGGCGATTATGCCAGAGGTAGATGATGTGGAAATTCATATCGATCCGAAGGATATCACCATGACGACGGCTCGGTCTGGCGGAGCGGGCGGTCAAAATGTGAACAAAGTAGAGACGGCGGTGGATTTGATTCATAAGCCGACAGGAATTCGGGTGTTTTGCACGGAGGAGCGATCGCAGCTCCAAAACCGCGAACGGGCCATGCAGATTCTGCGAGCCAAACTATATGAGGCCAAGCTACAAGAGCAAAAAGACGAAGTTAGCTCAATGAGAAAATCTCAGGTTGGCTCCGGCTCGCGTTCTGAAAAAATTCGTACCTACAACTACAAAGACAACCGAGTCACCGATCACCGACTCAATCAAAACTTCTCCCTTAACAGCATCTTAGAAGGCGATATTGAAACCGTCATACAGTCTTGCATCACGCAAGATCAGCAGGAGCGCTTAGAGGAATTGGCAGCATCTACCACAGAAGTCGTTTAGCCGAGGCTACGTCATTGATTCTGAGGCTGTTAAAGCAAGTCTTTCTGGCCCAGATGGCTCAATCTTATTTACGTGAGTTCGTCGGTAGAATACTGCGATCGCGCCATTGAGTAGATGACCACCGAGTACATGACCACCGAGTACATGAGTTAACGAGTAGATTAATCAATAAGATTAGCCCAGAAGTAAGAGCAGCCCAGAAGATTGAGGTTCATAGCTACAGCCCTTCAAAGGTGAATACACCGACAAGATTACGGACAAAATAACCATGCCCAAATTTCTTCATATCTCTGATATTCACCTCGGGTTTGATCGCTACGACAGTAAGACAAGAACGCTGGACTTTTTCTACGCCTTGCAAGACGTGCTGGAAAAATATGCAGTCGGTGAATCAGTGGATTTTGTAATTGTTGGTGGCGACCTATTTGAGCATCGCAACATTCAGCCTGCGATTCTCAATCAGGCGCAAATTTGCTTTCGGCTATTACAAGAGGCGGATATTCCAGTTTTGGCGATTGAGGGCAATCACGACAATGCGCCCTATGGGACTAAGTCGAGCTGGCTGCGGTATCTCTCTGACTGGGGGCTGCTAAAGCTACTAGAACCGGGAGATATTGGTAAGGGTGAACCGTTTTATACGCATTGGAACGAAGACACCCAGCGAGGGGGCTATATTGATCTTGACTGTGGTGTGCGGGTGCTGGGCTCTAGCTGGTACGGGGCAGCAGCACCCCGAGCTATTGAACAAATTGCTGAAGCGCTTAGCGATCTGCCAGCCGCACCAGGGCCGTCTATTTTGCTGTTTCATCATGGCCTAGAAGGACAAATTTCTCGCTATTCGGGGGCGCTACGCTACAAAGAGATGCTACCGCTCAAAAAAGCAGGGATTGATTATTTAGCGCTAGGCCATATTCACAAAAACTATGAAGAAGATGGCTGGATATTCAATCCGGGCTCGCTAGAAGCGAACAATGTAGAAGAGAGCCAGTTTGATCGAGGTGCGTATTTGGTTGAAATTGATGCCGATGGTATTAAAGCAACGCTAAAGCAGGACTACTATCAGCGATCGATTGTAAGGCTTCAGCTACAGATGAGAACCCAGGATGCCATTGAAAAAGTCACCGAAGAAGCGATCGCACTCATCCAAAAATCTCTCAAAGCCAAAACCATCATTCCTGCCGATCAGCCCATCGTAGAACTTCGCATTCACGGCACCGTCGGCTTTGACCGCTTAGAGCTTAATACCAAAGCCCTTCAAAAGCAGCTGCAAGAACAGTGCAATGCACTTATCTTTTTACTGCGATATGACGTTGACGAAGCCGCCTATGCCTCACCCATTGCTGATGAAGCCAGCCGCCTGGAAGTAGAGCAGGAAGTTTTTACCGACTTGCTCAGTGCCAACAACAACTACAAAAAGCGAGCAGCTCATCTAGCACGAGGCTTAATTGACCTTAAAGACAGACAAATCGCAGGCGAAAGTGAAGAGCGCCTATACGAACTCGTTGAAAATATTTTAGAGAAAGAGGATTAATGCGCAAATAACTGGTGCGCAAATAACTGGTGCGCAAATAACTGGTGCGTAAGTAACTAATGCGCGAACATAGCGCGTTGCTGCCAAAGCATCCATACGCCGCTCACCCCAATAAAGCCAACAACAGCAACCTGAAACTGTTCAGCGCTCATTTTCTCTAGCACCTGACGACCTAGCCAGTTAGCCGGAAAAGCAGCACAGCCGACAATCAAACCATAGCCAATGAGCGCTGGAGACAGCACGCCTAGCAAGGCATAGGTCACAATTTTGACCATATGGGTCAGTGTTAAAATAGCCGCCCGAGTAGCGACCATCTGCTCTTTTTCTAGGCCGTAGCTAAGGTAAGCCGGGTTGAGGATGGGGCCTGTGCTGCCAATGAGACCAGAAGCAATTGCATTGCAAAAGCCCAATGGCAAAAAGTGCCATGCCTGTACGGCAACCGACGGAAGATTGATGCGATCGCGCAACAGAGAATGCGCCACCATATATAAGAGGGCGATCGCAATAAAAAACTGTAGCCCTTCTGCCTCAACTTGCGTAAACGCATAGGCACCGAGCACCGAGCCCGCAATCACACCTGGCACCTGCCAAAGCACCAGTGACCAGTCAATATGCGCCCATAGCAGCGCAGCTCGCTGCATATTACCCATCACGCTACCCACCGTCAGCACAGGCGCCACCGACTGAGCGCCCAACAGCAACGTGACCAGGGGAATGAGTATCAGCGGACTGCCACCCCCCACTAACATGCTGATAAACCAGGCGAAAAAGCTAACTAAAGCAAGCAGACAAAAGAGGATAGCGGTAGGCATACGAGCAGTAAGTCAGAGAAGACAAAAAGCCAAGAACCAATAGTTAACCCTTAGTATGCCTCTTCGTTAAAGTTTGTTAACTATTCCTTAATCATACCGTAACCCCCAAGCAGTAGTCTCCCTAGTCTTATCAAGGAAGTTATATATTTGGTCAATTTGCGTACCCTTAACCAACGGACGCTACTGATGAAAACCTATGTCAGCCAATGCAACGGAACTCGAACAGCTTGAAAGGCTGTTCAAGGCAGGAACAGCTGCCTACCAAACAGGCGACTACGCAAAGGCTCAAAAACTTCTCTTCAAACTAAGCCAATGCTCTAGCCAAACCTATCAAGCTAAGGCAAACATGGGCCTAGTGCATATCTACATGGCCCGACGGCAGTGGGCAGACGCCAAAACCCTTTGCCAAAAATTTAGTAAAAGCGCCAAACCTTCCTTTCAGCAATGGGGACAAGCTACCCTACAAAAAATCGAAGCACACAGCAACGGCTTTCAAGCGTTATCAGTCGCCAAGCCTACAGCTTCAATAAACAGCGGATTTCAGCCCCTAACACCATCGTCTCGACCACGAGCTGACGCTGAAGGCGACATTCATGATGAGTCTAAGTCTGATCTTCAAAATCTTTCCACTAACCTATTCGACAAACCAGCCAGTCAATCAGCCAATCAACCAGCCAATCAACCAGCTAGCCCCCCAGCCATTCAACCAGGCGATCCAAAAACCTATGAATGGCCCCATGCAGGCAGACTAGATCAGGGCCGTCGGCTCGGGAAAATGAAGCGATCGCCCCTCTGGCTGGCCCAAGCCTTTGGGATAACAACGCTCTTTGCTATCAGCCTTTATTTGGGGCGGATAGTGGCGATAGAAAGCAACAAATTCCTGAATTTGATGCACCGTTTTTTACCTTTTAGGCTGCTGAGTGGCCTGAGCTATATTCCTGAGAACTATCGCTACCTCGCGCCAAGGATAGCCGTTGTGCTGCTGGTTGTGGCGATCGCCTCTCCCTGGTTATGGGATTTATGGCTACGCTTCACCGCCAGCCGTCAACCGTTCTCCATCCAAAAGCTGCGGGCCATATCCCCCGAAGCCGCTACTCGACTCAACAGCCATTGTCAGCAAAAACAATGGCCATTTCCCCAACTATGGAAACTACCTACCGACATACCGCTCATTTTTTCTTACGGCTGGCTACCGCGCAATGCGCGGCTAGTGATCAGCGAAGGCTTATTAAGCCAGCTAACCGCCGATGAAATCGCCACGCTAGTCAGCTACGAAATATCGCATTGGCAGACCGGATACTGGGCTTTTCTGTCAGTGCAAAACTTGATTCTTCAGCTGTTTCACCAAAGCTACTGGGTGCTATCGCTATGGGGAAACCATCAAGCTAAACCTGTTCAATGGCTCATCGGGGTGCTCGCTAGTATTAGCTACAGCCTGTTTTGGCTGCTCAGACTTCCAGGACTATGGATGAGCCGAGTGCGGACCTATTATGGCGATCGCGCAGCCACAGAATCGACCGGAAATCCCAACGCCCTAACCAGGGCGCTCGCCAAACTCTCCTTCGGCCTCGCTGAGCGCGTTTCCGCCCAGGGTTATACCCCACCACTAGTCGAAAGCTTAGCGCTTTTACTGCCGACTAGCACCGACCTTATCCGCCAATCGCTATATGGGCACATGCCCCTCAACAACCTATTTGTCTGGGATAGCCTCAATCCACTGCGCAGCTGGATGAGCCTGAGCGACACCCATCCGCCGCTGGGCGATCGCCTGCGTCTGATCATGGCCTACGCCCACCATTGGCAGCTTGATCTAGAAGTTCCCCTCACTGCGCCGCCGCGTCGAGAAAAAGCGCTATCTCAGGCCGAATGGGCCATACTCATTCGTCAGAGCCTACCCTTTTTTGGCGTTGCTTGTGGGCTATTAACCGGATTAACACTCCTGCTAGTCGGCGCAGTTGGCGCTTGGGGGCAATGGTTAGTCATTGCCTGGATGCACCGAGACACACAACTTTTTTGGGGCTGTGTGCTGATGGGAGGCGGAATATGTAGCCTACTGCGCATCAACCGATTCTTTCCCGATTTGTCTTTTCAAATGCTCGCTTCACACACGCTGCCACACTGGATTGAAGATCCGAGCCTGCTGCCAGTCAACAGCCTACCGGCAAAATTTTCTGGCATCCTCATTGGCAGACCCGGCATCGCCAACTGGCTAGGACAAGACCTTATCCTCAAAACTACAAACCACCATCTCTTAAAGCTTCACTTTTTTACCGCAATAGGGCCTTTCGGCAATCTTATTAGCCTACAAACAAAGCCATCGGCGCTCATCGGCAACAGCGTACAGGTACTAGGATGGTTTCGCCGAGGCAATCAGCCCTGGATAGATATTGATCAGCTTCGCGCCGCCAGCGGAAATCGGTTGCAGGCCGCTCACCCAATTCACGCGCTACTCATATCGTTGATCGCAATACTCTATGCACTTTGGTTACTAGGCTTCGGTCAACTCTTTGAAGAAGTCACCAATCAGCTTAGCTAGACTTTCAGCTTGATCTGATTAGAACTATTGATTTCACTAGGCTATTGATTTAATTAGACCATTCATTTAATCAGGTTACAGAACCAGCCTGAATCAGCAGAGCAGCCAGATCAACCGTTCCTCAGAATGCAAGACATCAAGAAATGTTGCGAAATTTATCAAATGATGTTAGATTTCTCGCAAGGACTTGACCTGTACATCGATATTGGCAAGCAGTACTTTACTGCAATTCACGATCGGCGTTTAGGCACGGGTTCTCCTACTCTCAACACAGCATCTAGGCCAGTCGGTTTTCCGACTGGTTTTTATTTTGCTTAAACCACTGCTTAAAAACACCTTTCAAAATCAGGTGAAAGTTCTTGTATTCAGCTTGGTCTGACTACAGACATCGTGATACTTTAAAAGAAGATAAAACAGGGTAATCATTCGGTTGCGCAAGCACCGAACTCGCGTTCCCAAGCGAAAAAAGCCTTGTTGCATAGGACCTATCGGCTAGAGCATCAGCAGTCAAGAAAAGCAGCTAAGCGCATCAGCCAGCAAAGCGATTAGATCGAAAGTTTTTCATATCTCACATCTCCTTTCACATCTCCACAAATAGAGCACACAAGCGCCTTATCTTTTAAGCGCTTTTGGCGCTTGTAATTGAATTTAAAAGTTAGAGGTCTTGATAAATGTCAGTTCGTTTGTACTTTGGCAATTTGCCTAGGGATTTAGAGCGCGAAGCCTTTGAAGCTATTTTCACTGAAGACACCGACAATCTAGTCTCTGTAAAACTAATCTCTGATCGAAAAACAGGAAAATGTCGTGGTTTTGGCTTTGTAACCGCCAAAACTGATGAAATCGCAGACGCGCTAGTTGAAAAATATAACGGCTTTTCGCTGCAAGAGTCGACGCTAAAGGTTGAGAAGGCAATGCCTCGGACTGAAAAAGAGGAGGATGCTACCCCTCGTGAAAGCAGTGGAGCGAGCGACAACCAACGTAACAAATCTAAAAAAGGCGGTAGCCGTCGCGGTGGAAACACTACAGTTGTCTCGGAGACTCAGACAGCAGCCGCTGAGCCCGATCCTCGCTGGGCTCAAGATTTAGCCAAGCTCAAAGAAATGCTAGCTGCGCAAACAACACCTTCTTAAGTTAGATAATTGATCTCATCAGTTAGATTTCTGATCTCATCATCTACTCATCACAACAAAATGCCGTCTATATTTTCTATATAGACGGCATTTTGTTGTAGTTATACCAGGCTAAAGCTCAGAAAAATTGATGAATGGCCTATGAAATCCGGGCTCGAATCAGCGCCTTGGGCAAACACAAAAACTTACGTCTTTTAGGCACAAATGCTCGACGATTAAATACGTCATAGTCGTTCTCAACAATGACGTCTAGAATTTTGCGATAAAGCATCAATGCTGTCCAAACGGGCCAGCGAGCATCTGGATGAAGACGACTGATGCCGCTTTCAGCTTCTTGGTAGTACTTAAGCGCGCGCTGAATTTGGAAGCGCATTAATGCCCGCCAACGATCGTCAATGACGCCGTTAAATAGGTCTTCCTGAGTGTAGTCAAAGAGGGCCAAATCTTCTAAGGGAAGATAAATGCGATCGCGCTGAGCATCTTCACCCACATCTCTTAAAATGTTTGTAAGTTGGTTGGCCATACCCAAAGAAACCGCCTCTGGAATCGGTGGCTGCACAGGACTAGCCTTTCGCCAGGGAGCCGTATTGACGCTGCCATCCATCCCCATAACCGTGGTAGACATCAGCCCCACCGTACCTGCAACCCTGTAGCAGTAAAGCTTAAGCTCCTCAAAGGTCTCATAGCGAGAGCGATGTAGATCCATCCTTTGCCCTGAGATCATGTCTTTAAAGGGCTGAATATCCAGCTCAAAATGCGACAGCGTATCAACCAAAGCAACATCTAAATCATCCTTAGGATGGCCCAGAAATATCGACTCTAGCTGAGACTCCCAATGATCGAGCGTGCTCTCAGTTGTAAACTTGGCCTGAGGTCCATCAATGAGTTCATCGGTGCGCCGACACCATACATAAATAGCCCAAATGGCTCGACGTTTGGCCTCGGGCATAAGCAACGTTCCCATATAGAACGTTTTTGAGTACTCTGCCGTAATCTGACGACATCGCTCATATGACTCCTCAAGATGGGCAAAAGCAGGAGCAGCAGCGGTCGTAGTTGAAGGATGAGTCAGTTGCAGCATCAATGCCTCAAACTGGAGAAAAATGAACAGCGGCAAGTCGCTAATTTAGTCAATAGCATCGACCAAGTATTTGGCTTAATTGAATGAAATTAATTAAATAAAGGGTTGCGCTCCCTGCCAAGGGTTGAATAAACACTTTCACTACTCTATACGCCAACAGTGCCACCGGGCTAGCTCTATTCCTTCACTACCTTCACTAACGGTTGCTTCACTATGGGGTTACAACATGGTTACAACCCAAGTTACAAACGATGCAAGTGACATTAGTGAATGTCATTTGTTGATGGCAAATTAGTGACAAACAGGCGGCGCAGCAGCTTGCAGCGACCCAAAAGAGCGCTGAAACAATGTGATTAGTCTTTCTATTATAGGTTTCAAAGCGTTACATTTTGACATGAACATCCGGTTCTTCCTCTCATTTATTGAGTTTGTTGAGATCTATCCGACGTTCGTATCAGATTTCATTCTGTTCATTCATAGAAGTTATGAGCGATCGCGAATAGGTTGGGGGTAGCAAAGCGTTATCATAAGAACCTTCTATCAACCCCATATGTCGTCGAACCTATCCCTGTCAGATCAGTGCCAGATCACTGTTAGATAAAGGCGATTAGGCAAAGGCGATCAGAATAAAGACTATAGAAGTGAGAGCGCTCAGGTTCTGGAAAAAAGACAGGTTCTGAAAAAAGACAGGGCGCAAAATAGGAAAAGTAAAGTTTGTTTGTCGTTGATGTGACCTAAGGATCGAGTAGATGACCCAGCCAAATATCGATTTTTTGCAGCAAAATGACCCAGAAATAGCTGCCATTGTTAGCAAAGAACTCAACCGGCAGCAAACCCACTTAGAGCTGATTGCCAGTGAGAACTTTACCTCTCCAGCGGTCATGGCAGCTCAGGGATCTGTGCTGACCAACAAATACGCGGAAGGACTCCCTAGTAAACGCTACTACGGGGGCTGTGAGTTCGTTGACCAGGTAGAACAGCTTGCGATTGATCGGGTCAAGTCGCTGTTTGGCGCAGCGCATGCCAATGTGCAACCTCACTCAGGCGCACAGGCTAACTTTGCGGTTTTTTTGGCTTTGCTTGAGCCCGGTGACACCATTATGGGCATGGATTTATCTCACGGTGGGCATTTGACCCATGGCTCGCCGGTTAACTTTTCGGGCAAGTGGTTCAACGTGGTGCAGTACGGTGTAAACCGCGAAACTGAGCAGTTAGACTTTGATGAAATTCGGGCGATCGCCCTAGAGCACAAGCCGAAGCTCATCATCTGCGGCTATTCGGCCTATCCCCGCGTGATTGACTTTGAAAAGTTCCGGGCGATCGCAGATGAAGTCGGCGCCTATCTCATGGCCGACATTGCCCATATTGCGGGCTTAGTCGCAACCGATCAGCATCCCAACCCTTTACCTCACTGCGATGTAGTCACCACCACCACTCACAAAACCTTGCGAGGCCCGCGTGGTGGATTGATCATGACCCGCGATCTAGAGTTAGGCAAAAAGTTTGACAAGGCGGTCTTTCCTGGTAGTCAAGGCGGGCCTTTAGAGCACGTGATTGCAGCGAAAGCGGTGGCTTTTGGAGAAGCACTCCAGCCTGAGTTTATGGACTACTGTAAGCAAGTGGTCAAAAATGCTCAGGCACTGGCCGCTCAGCTTCAGGCACGCAAGATTAAAGTCGTCTCTGACGGTACCGACAACCACTTGGTACTGATGGATTTGCGATCTATTCAGATGACGGGCAAAATTGCCGACGCGTTAGTCAGCGAAGTTAACATCACCGCGAATAAAAACACCGTTCCCTTCGATCCGGAATCTCCCTTTGTCACTAGTGGCCTGCGTTTGGGCACTCCCGCCATGACCACGCGTGGCTTGGGCGAACCAGAGTTTGTGGAAATTGCCAACATCCTCGCCGACCGACTCACAAACCCTGAAGATAGCGCGATAGAAGCTGACTGCAAAAAGCGAGTGCTGGCTCTGTGCGATCGCTTCCCGCTATATCCCCATCTCAGAGTCGCCGAGCCTGCCCTAGTATAAAAATCTAGGCAACCAGCCTAGTCATATGCCTCGAACACGCTATATCTCGAACAGGCCTTATAAATGCCTCACAAGCGTGTTTGAGGCTGTTTTATACCAGCTAATACAAGTCGGATAGACTATCCAAAATACTTCACCAAAAGTATATGAGGAATTGTTGATATTTTTCGCACTTTAGGTAGATTGTAAAGGGGTATACTGTCGCCGAGTCCCCCTTGCCAACCCTACATAACCTTTCCTGATGGAGTTTCCGTTCTATCACGTTGCCGCGTTTGTCATTTCAGCAGTCATCGTGCTGGTACTAACCCCTCTTGTTAGAAAAATAGGGATCGCCAGCGGCAGAGTAGATATGCCCGGTGATAGAAAAGTTCACAGCCAGCCCATGGTTCGGTTAGGGGGCGTTGCCATCTTTTCAGGTGTCTTAGTCGCGCTATTAGTCGTGTGGTTTACCGGCGGATTTTTAGGCGCCGATGGACTGCCGCTCGATCCGGTGACTGATCACTCTATATGGGGCGTTACGCTGGGGGGCGTTGCCTTTTTTGCCATTGGCCTATTAGACGATCTGTTTGGCTTATCTGCCATTAGTCGGCTCATCATGCAAATTATCGTTGCCTCCATGGCCTGGTATGTTGGCGTGGATATCGCATTTTTAAATCTGCCTTGGTCAGAAACGGGCATTACCCAGCTACCGGACGTTATCAGCTGGGTAGTGACTATTTTTTGGTTGGTGGGTATGGCCAATGCCATCAACTGGATTGACGGCTTAGATGGCCTAGCCGCTGGGGTCTCTGGCATTGCAGCGGTCGTCATGACAGTGGTTGCGCTTTACATGCAGCAGCCGGCTGCCGCGCTGGTTGCCGCTGCGCTGGCCGGCGCATCTCTCAGTTTTTTACGCTACAACTTCAACCCAGCACAAATATTTATGGGCGATGGTGGCGCCTATTTTATTGGGTTTACGCTTGCAGGCGTTGGCATTATTGGCTTAGTCAAAGGGGTCACCACCGTCGCGGTTCTTCTTCCTTCGCTGACACTGGCCATTCCAATTTTAGATATGTCAACAGTTATTGTGCTGCGACTTAGAAAGGGGCTTTCACCATTTGTAGCCGACAAGCGCCATCTGCATCACCGTTTGCTGAAGGCTGGTTTCTCCCATCGGTTCACGGTGTTGTTTATCTATGCGTTGGCGCTGTGGGTGGGCAGTTTAGCCATGGCTTTCTCAGGCCTGCGAGCGGGCATTCCTTTTGTATTGGCATCTACCGCACTGCTCAGCTACACCGGTTGGCGAGCAATCCATCATGCTCGCTAGTGCGGGTTATTCGTCTAAGTGAGAGGTGATCGCACGCTGCTAGTAGGGATAGGGATAGGGCTTTATCATCCGATGGGCCCGGTACAGGTAAAACGTCTCTGTCACAGCGTTTCCACGCTTAATATCGACAGTGTCAATCAGCGTGACTGACTGAAAGTAAGGGAAAATTTCATCAACCACGACGCTTTGATCAAAATCAGCCAAACTTAAAAACAGCGCATTTTTCCCTATCCAGTCTGGCGGAGAAAACCAAAAGGCATGACCTCGCGGATCTTCAGTAAAGGCGCTGACAGGGAGATCGACTAAAGGCGGCAAGGCCATCGCCACATATCCACTTAACCAAAACTCGTGGGTCAGCACAAAGTCAGTGGTGGCGATCGCCTCCCCAAAAGCCTCCAACTCACTTAGCTGCCTGCGTAGTGCCATCACATCAATCAGCGCCGTTGAAGGATCTTGCTGGGGCGCCACAAATCCGCCAAATAAAGCGTACTGACCCGGCTTTTGCAGCGTACCGAGCGTAATATGCGTGAGCGCAAAAAGCAAAAGAGTTCCCACCAATAGTCCAGTGCCTTGTAACCATCGTCGCACCCTGGGCTTGGGCCAGCGCATTGCCGCCTGACCTAGCAGCAGCGTCAGACACCATAGTCCGGGTGCGGGCCAAGCCGGATAGATATGCGTTAGGCCCCCGATCAGCGTAAATCCAAGTGCTGTCGGCAGCCCAGTCCACAATACAAACTGCACCTGTGCGCGCTGGCGCTGCGTTGTTCGAAACGCTGTCAGTGTCACCCACCAAAGCGGTAAACCGATGGTCGGAAATAAAAATCCTATTTCGGCCAAGGACACCCCTAGCAAATTTGTCAGTGAATACTCAGTAAGCGCTGAAAATACCGAGGCTCCAGACGCTAAAGCAAAGCGATCGCCTAGCTGAAATCGAAACGAGATCCAGTCGTGCTGAGCGTTCCAATACAAAATAGGCACCCAGCAAAGGCCAAACAAAAATACACTCAGTAGCATCCATCGCGATCGCAGCGCTCGCCAACGACTAAACCCACAAAAACCCACTAGGCCGAGCCCTAGCAGCACACCGTGATATTTACTTAAGCAGGCAAGCCCTACCGTAAGGCCCAGCCAAGCAATTCGTGAGGTTGGTTTATACGGCCCTTCGTAATCTGGAAAAAACTCACGAGCGCCTAAATACAGCGTCAGCGTCCAACAAAAAATCAGCGCATTATCCGGCGCGCTCAAGGTTCCAAAGGTCAATAAAAAGAGCGGAGAAAGAGAGGCTACCACAGCGCTCAACCAGCCTGCGCGATCGCCAAACAGCCAGCACCCCGTTCGATACAGCAACCACAGGCTAGCGGTAAACAATCCCAGCGCACCCAGCCGCAGGGTAAACGGCGAAACAATGCCCGTCAGCCAGAGGCCCATTCCAGTTGAGAAAGCAACCGCTAGCGGATGGTCAAAATAGCTCCAGTCAAGATGTTGGGCGTATAAAAAGTAGTAAGCTTCGTCAAATCCAGGGGGCAAAAAACAGGCAATTACACTGCGAAAAACGAGTCCGCTGGCTAGCAACCACCCAACAGCCCCTCCGACAGCCCCTCCGACAAAGCACCGCAGCCGAAAACAAGCCAGCTTAAAGCAATTAAGCGACCTCTGCAAAGCTATAATGCACACTTTCATATCGGCGTTATAAGTAAAGGCGCAGAAACAAGGAAGCCAGAAGTGAAAAGCGCAAAGTTCAAAAGCACAGCAGCCAGAAACGCAGAAATTAGAAGCGCAGAAATCATTTGCGTCGGCACCGAACTGTTGCTGGGAGATATTGTAAACGGCAATGCGCGTTACCTGGCCCAGCAGCTAGCCAGCTTGGGCATTGCCCACCATTATCAAACGGTAGTAGGTGACAATCCGCTCCGCATTCAGCGGGCAGTTGCGATCGCCTGCGAAAGAGCCCGTCTTATTATCTTTACCGGTGGCCTTGGCCCCACGCCCGACGACCTCACCATGGCAAGTTTGGCCGAATTTTTCGATGCGCCCCTCGTCGAAAATCCCGCAGTTGTTGTGGACTTAGAAGCAAAATTCGCTCGCCGAGGTCGTCAGCTCAACGCAGCTAGCCGTCGGCAGGCCCAGCTGCCCGCAGAGGCCGATGTTTTACCCAATCCGGTTGGCACCGCGCCTGGCGTCATCTGGGAAGCGAGACCAGGCCTTTTGATTATGACCTTTCCGGGGGTACCCCACGAAATGAAAGCCATGTGGCAAGCAACAGCGGCCCCCTACCTGCACAACAACGGCTGGGCCAAGGGCGTCATTCACAGCCAAACGCTCAAATTTTGGGGGATTGGAGAAGAGACATTGGCCAGCAAAGTGCGGCCCCTGCTGGATTTAGAAAATCCGACTGTAGCGCCCTATGCGGGCGAGGGTGAAGTCAAGCTCCGTATTTCAGCCAAGGCTGAGTCGGTAGCGGCAGCGAATGCACTGATCGATCCGGTCGCTAGAGAAATTAGGAAAATTAGCGGCAACGATTGCTACGGCGCCGACGATGACACATTGGCGAGCACAGTGGGCGAGTTGCTACAGCAAAAATCAATGACATTAAGCGTCGCCGAGTCCTGCACGGGGGGTGGACTAGGAGAGTACATCACGGCCACGCCAGGCAGCTCTCGCTACTTTTGGGGTGGCATTATTTCTTACGACAACCGAGTAAAGCAGGGCTTGTTAGGGGTCGATGCGCGGGTTCTAGAACGCTGCGGTGCGGTGAGTGCTGAAGTCGCTACGGCCATGGCACAAGGCGTGCGCGATCGCCTCGGGACTGACTGGGGCATCAGCATTACAGGCATTGCAGGCCCAGACGGCGGAAGCCCAGAAAAACCTGTAGGCCTGGTCTATATCGGCTTGGCTTCAGCAGCAGGCGTGCAAACTCAAAAACATTTGTTTGGCAGCGATCGCTCGCGCGATCGCATTCGCCAGCAAAGTGCGCTGAGTGCTCTAAATTGGCTGAGATTACAGCTGTTAGAACAGAGATAACAGACCATTAGAACCCACCGTTTTCATGGCTTTCTAGGTATGTTAAAGGCTGCCTACTTCTAAAGAAATACAGGAAATTATGTAAATTCTCCCCTTTCACACCTTGATCATTCCGCTTAATTGGTTATCATAAATACATTAAGCGAGCGTTTTTTCATTCGCACTCATGCCAACGATTGGCGGCCTGCGAGAAGAATATCGCTAAGTTCTAAGGGCAAAGTCTTAAAATTTACATTAGGCTCCTATCCACAAGAACTGTTGCAAGAGTATGAGAGGGAGCAATCTAGCTCATGGACTACATCGATAAGGTTCTAGAAAAGCTTAGAGAATGGGTTGAAAAAGTGGTAGATGCTTTATTAGGCCCTCAGACACAGCCTGAGCATGAGCCCATTCCAATCCCGGTGGATGATCGCGGCAGCCGTCGCGGTCGATAGTTATACATCGGCATTCAATGTATCGATTCAATATGTTGATTTAATATGTTGATTTAATGTGTCGATTTAATCGGTAGCGGATTTAGTCGGTAGCGATGGAACCGCAATCAGCCGTAACCGTACATAGCATAGAAACAACGTAAACATAACGTAGCGACAAAGCAGCCTTGTTCAAGCTGCTTTAATCAAAAGGTAAATTTGCTCAGTATCCTTGTATTGAACGGGCCCAATCTTAATATGTTGGGCAAGCGAGAGCCCACTGTATACGGCTCCCAAACGCTTCAAGACATTAGTAATGACTTATGGATAACGGCTGAAAAGTTAGGCATAAGCCTTGATTTTTTTCAATCTAATCATGAAGGTGCCCTAGTGGACAAGATTCAAAGCTGTTTGAATCTCCACCAGGGCATTTTGATTAATCCAGGTGCCTATACCCACACTAGCGTAGCCATTCGTGACGCCGTGGCCGCAGTAGCCATTCCGACCGTAGAAGTTCATCTGAGCAATATTCATCAGAGAGAAACCTTTCGCCATCACTCATACCTAGCACCGGTTGCGGTTGGCCAAATTAGTGGCTTTGGTGCAGATAGCTATCGTCTAGGTCTTGAAGGCTTAGTAGCGCACTTACGCCGGTGTTCACACTGATAAGTTTTACCATCTAAAATATTTGCGCTCAATTCAACAATGGTCAGAACGTCTCTATGCCCTCTGCTGCACTATCGCCGTCTCAGCCGCCAACTATCAAGTTTTTAAAAACACCAACTTCCCAGGCTTGGGTGGCTCAGGCGATCGCCAACATAGATATTATTTTGCTGGACCATGCTCAGTGCGAACGCAAAGCCGCTGGCACTGCGATTCAGATGATGTCGCGCTATCCTTCGAGCGATAAGTTGGTTAGGGAATTAACGGCGATCGCCCAGGAAGAACTCAGTCACTACGAACAGGTCAACCAGTGGCTAGACAAACGGGGCATTCCGCTACAGCCAGTAGCCCCTCCGCCCTATGGCGCAGAACTCAAAAAACATGTGCGCCGACAAGAACCCGACCGCATGTTGGATTTGCTGCTGGTTTCTGCGCTGATAGAAGCCCGTAGCCATGAGCGACTTGGGCTCATTGCAGCGCATTGCCCAGACCAACCGCTAGCCAAGTTTTACCGGTCACTCATGGCCTCAGAAGCACGGCATTATGGCAGCTACTGGCTGTTAGCCACTACTTACTTCAACGCCAATCTCGTGAATGAACGATTGACTGAGCTGGCTGAGCAAGAAAGCAAAATACTCAACACGCTGCACCCAGAGCCGAGGATTCATAGCTAATTGTCTGGAATCTTGCCTTCTTGAATCTTGCCTTCTTGAATTGATAGAACAACTACACCACAAGCCAGCGATATATTTTGTGGAAAGCTAGAGTGAACGCTGGGAGAAAGAGAATGCAGGTTAGGTTTAAGGACTTTTTGATTCGAGATTGGGAGACGAGCGATCGCACCGCTGCTGCTGACGTAATCAAAACTGTTTTGGCTGAATATGGCCTAGGCTGGGAGGTTAACTGTGGCGGCTGTAGTGACCAAGATGCCGTAGAAGTAGAAAAATACTATCTGCAAACAGGTGGTGAGTTTTGGGTGGTTGAAAAAAACAGCCAAATTGTCGGCACAGGCGGCTATCATCCGATTGAACGCGGCCAAAATGCCGTGGAAATTCGCAAAATGTATTTACTTGTTGAAGCCCGTGGTCAGGGTTTAGGTCGGTACTTATTAACGCAGCTAGAGCAGTCGGCAGCGACTCATGGTTTTCAAGAAGTATGGATCGAAACGGCCAGTGTTCTCAAAGAAGCCGTACAGCTATATGAGCGCAACGGCTATATACCCATGAGTGGCGTTGAGACAGAACGGTGCGATAAAGCATATCGCAAGCAGTTATGAAACTGCACAGTTGTGAAACCGACATTCCGCCCTTTCAACCGTCACAATCAGAATAAAGTCAGAGTCAACATAGCAAGTAGTACTCCTGAGCGGCAGACCCCAGAAACCGGAGTA
>LJZR01000097.1 GCA_001314865.1 Phormidesmis priestleyi Ana
TACTATCGCTTTAATGTGACGGCTACCAGTAACTTTAGCCTGGCTCTCAATGGGCTTACAGCAGATGCGGATGTACAACTCCTTAACAGTGCAGGCGTCGTAATTCAGCGCTCAATTGCCAGTGGCACGAATCCTGAAAGTATCACTCGCACGTTGACTGCTGGTACTTACTATGCCAGAGTCCATCCCTTTAGCGGGAGTACTAACTATAATTTGAGCCTTTCGGCTAATCCCCTTAGGCAATTTAATTCGACCTATGGATATGGTTTAGTCAATGCAGCGGCAGCCGTAGCACGGGCGATTGGCCAGAGCACACCGTTTGCCAATGTTACAAACCTGGGCGGTAACAACTGGGGCAATGATCTGGTAAATGCACCGGAGGCTTGGGCGCGGGGATATACAGGTCAAGGAGTTGTCGTGGCGGTGATTGACTCGGGTGTAGATATCAACCATCAAGATCTGCGCAATAATATCTGGACTAATTCCAGGGAGATTGCTGGTAATGGTATTGACGATGATAGAAATGGATACGTAGATGACATCTATGGTTGGAATTTTGGGGTTGGTCAAAACAACAATAATGTGTTGCCCGGTACGACATCCTCGGGGCAGGGGCATGGTACCCATGTGGCAGGAACGATCGCTGCAGCAAATAATGGCATTGGCATGACAGGGGTGGCCCATGGGGCTCGTATCATGTCTCTGCGTATGGGGAATGTGGATAATAACGGCAGGTTTACGAATGGAGGTTCCTTGGCTGAGGCGATTCGCTATGCCGTGGATAATGGCGCTCGGGTGATTAATATGAGCTTGGGCTGGCCGGATTCATCGGACTTACGGAGTGCACTGCAATATGCGGCGGATCGTAATGTCATTACGGTGAGTGCATCAGGGAATGCCTCTTCACCTTCACCCGGAAATCCTGCACGGTATGCAACGCAGTGGGGACTATCGGTGGGAGCAGTAGATCGCAATCGGCTGATCGCGTCGTTCTCGAATCGAGCAGGCAGTAATAGTCAAATGCAGCATGTGATGGCCCCAGGGGTCACTGTCTACTCGACGCTCCCAGGAAACCGTTATGGTTTCCAGAATGGAACATCAATGGCAACACCTCATACGGCGGGAGTCGTGGCATTGATGCTGAGTGCGAATCGCAATCTGACTTCTGCTCAGGTTCGGAGCATTGTGACCGGTACTGCCACTCGATTGGCGTAATTGAGGCTAAGTAACAGTCGTTTATCCCCAAATATGTCGTTGCTGCGTAGAGAGATAGTTGTTCCTGCCTCTCGTCGCTGGAATGGCATTTTGCCTAATGCCATTCCAGCGATTCATCATTGAAATCATTAACGCTTGTTTTCTAAAATGTCTTTCAGGCACAATCTCAACACTGTGAAGCTTATGGCCCCATATGAAGTCATCAGACTTAACCGTCTAGGTGCATTTGTTTTGATGATTGGATTGATACTGGGAATAACATGGATTTTTTCATTAGGACGTTCTAACTCAATGACCCAAGTGACGCTTGCTGGCCCCACCACATCTGCTCAACAACAATTGCCTGAGCAACCCCAAGGAATTACGGGAACGGTTCTCTCCCTGAGTGGGGATCAGATGCCTTCAATGGATGCAAATCCGCACCGATCTGGCCCTCAACCCATAAGCACCAAAATCTGGATCTTCTCTGGGAAAATTATGGGATCGGGCTCCCCTCGCTGGTCATTAGAAGTGGCGTTGCAGCATCCTAATTTAGTTGGATGGGTCAATAGTAATGTCGAGGGACAATTTCAGGTGGGCTTACCCCCTGGCGAATACACCGTGATGGCGCAGTATGGTTCTGATCTGTATCTCAATTATTTTTTAGGGGATGGCAGCTATTTGTCCATTCCTGTCACGGCGGGTGACATTGAAAATATTGAGTTAGTTAACACAGAAAATGCGGCCTTTTAATCTTGCGAGTATTGCTATGTTACGCCCAGGGTTATTTCATTCTAAAGAGAGAGCTGAGGAAATCAAGGCTCTGACCAGCTTTGCGCTGAGCCTGAGCCATATTATCGAAGCCGTGGTCTTGATATAAATTGAGAGCTAGATTACAGGCCGATGCAAAGTTGTTGGATAGAGAGTACACGCGAATTCTGAAAGCATCTTCGCCTTGTGTCACTGAAGTGGCCCCCAAAGACTAAACAGCTGGGTCGTAGCAGCCCTAATTCTTCGTCTGATGGGCCGACTGCTGGGTAGTACAGACTCGCGCGACTGATGCCTAACAGCCCACATTTACGAACCAAGCACAGCTCCGGATGCTCAGCATCTACCAAGGACTTTCGGGTAGCAGTCCCAGTTGTGCTGAGCACTCGGCTAAAAAATCTCGTTCTACCTTCAGCTTGTCAATCTGACGGTACAGTTTATCATTCTCGGCCTTAGCCTCAGATTGAGCTTTGTCAGCTAATTTACCGTTGGCAAACACCGTACTGGCATTCTCTAGAAGTTCTCGTTTCCAGGTATTAATCTGGGTCGGATGGATCTCATGCTGTGCGGCTAGTTCAGCCGTCGTCTTATTTCCTCGAATGCAGGCGATCGCAACTTTGGCTTTGAATGCTGGACTGTACTGTCTACGTTTTTTGCTCATGAATAACTCCTATCATTTTTTGAGTAATTCAGAGCTTAGCTGTCTAGTTTTTCGGGTCCACTATAGAGCAGGCTTACTGAAATGCCGACTGTAAGAGGGCAATCACTCATTTCACTACTTTGTTGGATAGAGATATGTTCGTTGAAAGGTGAAAGGTGAAAGGTGAAAGGTGCGATCGCAAAGCCAAAGAGCAAGGCCAAAGAGCAATATGCAGGCACCCGGATTTACGCTGCCCGACAGTCTAGCAACCAGTTCAGCATCCTCCTGGTTCTTGCCAGAGTCTTAATGTAAAGCAATATTACAGCTTGGTTGAATGGTCTAACCTGAGATCATAGCCATTCAATAACACCTTTAAATGTTCAGGTTTATTGAATATGACTATCTGCTTACAGCGACGTTTCTTTGGAATTTTCTATACGTTCACTCCTTCGCGCTATTTCAACATCGCTTTAATCGCAGGTTATGGCCTTTTTGTTTTTTGCTTAGGGCTGCGATGGGTTGTCCTACTAAGCGGTGGACTTATTGTTGCTTCTGCCATTGTTTATGAGTGCCTTAGCGCTAGTCACCCGTGCGCGCTTCCTGACTCAACTAACTACAATTTGCTCGATCCAGATATGTTCTATCAGTATGTCGATTCGCAAATGCCGCCGTTCGTAAAGATCAATAGTCATTCACGCTATCTAGCTGTAAAGATCAACAGTGATTCACGCTATCTAGATCGTTGGCAGCAGGTCGCAACAGAAATGAAAAGCATTCAGGCATTAGCAGCTGGTATCGCTAAACATGAGCCAACGCTGACACCTGATTTGATCGACGCACTTTACACTGTTGTGGATTTAGGGTCTCAGTTTGCACTGGCCTTGCAGACTGCCCACAGAGTGAAAATGGCAGAGTATCAGGCGATCGCTCAACAGCAGTTAGATGCTAGTCAAACTCGGATCAAGCAAACCCACCATCAGATGCGATCGCTCCACGACCAAATTCTCATTGAAGGGCTGTCTCAATTCAGCACTGCCTCAACCCTTTCCACTCGGCTACAAACGCTCATTATTAATAACAAAAGCGGACTTTTACAGGACTAACAAAGGGATCAAACAACCATGAAAATACGACTAAAGCCTATTAAACTAAAAGCTTTCTTTGCCACTGGCCTATGTCTTAGCCTACTTTGGGCTTGTAGTGTAGTAAGCCCTTCCATTAACTCTTTCGCAGAAGCTGAGCAGTACCTTAAAGAAACATTGCTACCCAAAATCTCAATCTCCACTGAGTTAGTTTCAGACACCGATGCCTACAATGCTGTAATTCCGCCTTTAGTAGAAATCGTTCCTGACCCAGAAACCTATCCACTGGCAGGCGCAACCCCTACAAACGATTCAAATATTGTCTATGTAGAAGTGTATAGCTCTGCAGAAAAAGCCAACGCCGCTCGAAAAGACGAACGTTGGTTGGTAGATGTTGCTGAAGCTTTCAACAAACAACAGCAGCAACTACCCTCAGGCGAAATTATTCAAGTAGGCATTCGTAACATTCCCTCGGGTATTGGAGAACAAATTATCGCAGCAGGGAAAGGGCAGCCTGCAGGCTACACACCTGCTCATGCACTGTGGACTGAACTCCTAAAAGCAAATAGTGTACCCAATGAAACAATCTCCGAAGGACTAGTCACTAGTCACGCTATTTTTGCTTTGCGCCCACAGGTATATGCGGCACTAGAACAAAATGGCGAAGTTACGTTTGACCGATTAATGGATGCCATTTTATCAGGAGAGATCAACAAAATAGGCTATTCTAATCCCTACATTGCATCTTCAGCACTTAACTTTTTATATACCTCTTTGTGGCGCTCGGCAGGGCACGACCAAGATGGAAAACCCCTCACGCTAGCCGAACTAAATTCGCCGGAAGTGGGCTCATTGTTTAACGCCTTTCAACAACAAGTCACCCTTACCACACCCACTTACTTAGATCTTAAGCAAATATGGCTTCGCGACGACGAGGCATTTGATGCAATTGTCATGGCACATCAAAGCTTTGTCGGACTAACACAGCAGCGCGGTTTTGAACAGTTCAAATATGTTCCTTTTGGCGTTCCCGAAACCTCTCCGTTGGTAGTATTTGATTGGACAACCTCAGCTGAGGAAGAAGCTTTGCAGAGTTTTGTAAACTTTGCGACATCGGAAGATATGCAGCGACTGGCTACAGAACAAGGTTATGAACGCACAGACTATATTCAGAAAGGAGATTTTCCACCTTTACCCTCAGGCGATGTACTTCAGGCTGCCCAATCTTTTTGGAAGCAGCGCAAAGACGGTGGGCGCACAGTGTATATGGAGATGGTCGTAGATACCAGTGGCTCCATGGATCAGGGAAATCGTCTAAATGCGGTTAAAGATGCTTTGCGCACAGCCAGTAGTCAAATTAACCCAGGCAACCAAGTAGGTTTGGTTAGTTTTAGCGACAAACCAACGATTCGAGTACCGCTAGCTCCTTATAACGAACTAGAACAAAAACGATTCTTTACCGCTATTGAACAGCTTAAAGCATATGGCGGCACCGCCCTATATGACGGATTAGCCGTTGGTATCGCTGAGTTAATGGATAAGCAGTCGTTAGATCCAGAAGGTCAGTTTTCTCTACTGCTGCTGACGGATGGAGAACGGACAACTGGTCTTAGCTTAGAGCAGCTTGAAGGGGTCATTAAAGAAAGTGGCGTGAGGATTTATCCCATTGCCTATGGGGAGGTGAATCAATCTCAACTGGAGGCGATCGCAGCACTGCGCGAAACACCTGTTTATCAAGGCACACCTGAGAAGGTAGAGCTTTTGCTAAAAGATTTGTTTCAAACGAGCCTTTGAGTTTTTTAGCATACACTCCCTTAGCTCTCTCTTTTAACAGTCTTTTTAATCTCAGAGCATCTCACAGAGAAGCTATGCCTACGTACGACGGCCTGTCTTTCTATTCAGTACAAAATCATGAAGCATTCTGTTTTAAACCTGGATCAACGGTTACTCAAACTCACTGTATGTAGTTGGTGTGTCCTACTGACGGTGGGATTAGCGGTTAAGCTGGTGCTCCCGATTCCTACTGTGACGCTGCTGCTAGATCGCAGTTATTGCGACCCTGATCAATGGCAAAAAATCTCACAAGAGTATGCAAGACTATACCGCCAACACCAACATCAGCGATTGCGCCTAGAAAAGGTTGTTTTTTTTAGCAATCTGAGCCAAACAAACTACAAGAAACCACCTCATCCTAATGTTGTTGAATTACTAACTACCTACGGCCAGTTCGATCAACAGCGCCAAACCACTTTAGAAGAAACTTATTCTAATACGACTGTGTTAAGTTGCCACAAACCGCTATCGCTGAAACAAGAGGTTGCCGTCACACCTAACTATCAGTTTCTGCTGAATCGATTTAGTGAGGGCGACGTCTTTTTCGCAACTTTTTCCGAGGCGACATAGTTGCAGGTGACTTTAATTTGGCCAGTGATAAATTTGACAAAAGAGGCTTTGACGCGACTGCTAAGGATATGGTGAAATCGGCCAAGCGTAACGGTGCTGATGCGGTCTTATTAGTTCCAGATAACTCTCTGGTTCCCCGAGCAGAGGCTGTCATTAAAGCCGCGCATCAGGAGGGAATTGGCTTGCTGGCTGCGACAAATCTGTACAGAGAAGAAATTTTGAAAGGTTCATGCCCTGCCATAGACGGCATGAGCCTTTCCATGGCTTGGCATGCAAGAGGCAACGCTAATGCTGATTTTGTAAAGGCCGCCGCTAGCTCGAAATTTTGGCAAGGTGAAGTGAACTTTGCAA
>LJZR01000098.1 GCA_001314865.1 Phormidesmis priestleyi Ana
CCTGCTCTCGAAAATCGAGTCGCCCAGACGATAGTGAAGCATGCACTAGAGCCTCATTGGGAGGCCCGTTTCGAGTCCCACAGTTATGGCTTTCGCCCTGGTCGTAGTTGTCACGATGCTATTGAGCAGTGCTTTCTACGACTTAAAGGTGGCCGTGATACCTGGATACTCGACGCGGATCTAAAGAGTGCATTCGACAAAGTAGATCACCGCTTTCTGCTCGACACCATCGGCCCTGTGCCAGGAAGAGAGCTGATCAAGCAGTGGCTCAAAGCAGGTTATGTAGAGGCTGAGATGTTCCATGCCACGCCTGAAGGTACGCCTCAGGGTGGCTCAATTTCGCCCTTACTGTTGAACATTGCCTTGAATGGGATGCAGGATTTGTTGTTGTCATTTACAACAACTCGAACCTACCAGCCCTCTTCAAAGGCAAAGTCACAGTCACCGCGCAAACGCACATCGCCGACCTACGGCTACTGTCGTTACGCGGATGACTTCCTGGTGACGGCGAAAACAAAAGCAGACATCGAGGCCATCGTCCCTATCTTGCAAGCGTGGCTTAAACCACGCGGGTTAGCGCTGAATATGGAAAAGACCCAAATCGTGAATATCCAACAGGGTTTTCCGTTTCTAGGTTTCTCGCTTCGGCACTATAACGGGAAGTGTCTCTGCCGACCGCAAAAGGAAAAGGTGTTCGCACTCCTTGCGCGGCTACGGAGCTGGTTGAAGCAGAATGCTTCGGTCTCTCCAGCAGCGGTAATTCATTACCTAAATCCCATTCTGCGAGGCTGGGGGAACTACTACAAACATGGTGTCAGTAAAGACGTGTTTGGTTACGTTGACCATCAGCTCTGGAGCGCACTCTGGAAATGGTGTTGTCGGCGTCATCCAAACAAGTCAAAGTTATGGATTAGAAGGAAGTACTACCGTACCTTCAAAGGGCGTGCGTGGACGTTCTCCACCCATGTCATTGACCGAACAGGCGACCGGAAACTACTGACGCTCGCGCGTTTAGACAGGATTCCAATTCAACGCCATGTCAAGGTCAAAGGGACGGCCTCACCGGATGACCCAGCACTTCAAGACTACTGGCTGCATCGTCAAACCCGATACGGGAAAACCTATTGGGACAGCGGCTCGAAATACTACAAAGTTGCTCAGAGCCAGAACTGGCGATGCCCAGTCTGTCAAGATGCCTTGTTTAACGGAGAAGCCTTACACACCCATCATCGATTGCCTCTAAAAGATGGTGGCGGAGAAAGTGAAGAAAATCTTGTTCATCTTCATCATACCTGCCACCAATACTTACACAACAATGAGAGTGTGGTTTTGAATGGCTTAAGGCTTGAGCGGCTTGATGGGATGACTGTCACGAGCCGTTCTTAGGGGAGGGGGACACGGTGACGTGTGCCCTCTTACCCGACTAGCTGCTGCCTAGTGCAATAAGCCTGAAAACATTGCTATACAAGGCCTAATTGAAGGGTAGCTACGCCCAAGTGCCATAAGCTCGAAAATACTGGTACACAAGGGTTGTAGAGTAGTGATTCTGTACTGAATTTTCAGAAAAAAACGTAATTCGGGTTCAACCTCCAACGAGTTTCCGACGTTTCAGGAGACGAAGTAGCTCTTATGGCACTTTGTTTCAGCAACCCTTCAGTTACCCCTACAAGGGATTAAAGTTAGTTCTTTTGAACTATCATTTTGAGGGAAATTCAGATTTTTCCCGATAGCGTAACGAGTTTGCGTCGTTTCAGGTTTCGCCTTTGCCCTTATGGCACTTCGTTGCAGCTATGCTCGCAGCACCCCTCATAGGGTGACTCGATAGTGGGTATCTTCTTCGTTAGCTGTTTGTCGTTTTTCTAGCGCAGGATCGGGCCATCCTCCTCATTATTGTATTCATAGTGATACGGCCACAGTTCCTCTAGTTCTTGCACGGTTTCAAGGGCTTTACCTTCGGCGGCGATCGATGAGTCGGCTAGGCATTTGAGTAGATAGTCACCATCTTCTCCAACCTGCTGTGCATAGGCGATACGCTCTGCCGGTTTTGAGGGCGGTCGATAGTCTTTAATTCGCATTCCATAGCGCTGACACCAGTCTTCTGGTGCTATCTGTTGTAACCATTCAGGGGCTAAGACGGCTAAGTCGTTGAGGGCAGCGCGAAGTGTTTCGCCCACCACCTAGCGGTCAGCGTCGGGAGTATGTCACACTACGGATTGCTCCCAAGACGCAGGTTGAGTCGGTACGCTGCTTGCCCCGGCCTTGACGAGTCCCAGTTTTTGGCAGCGCTCCAGCAGTTTATCAAGTAGCAGATGTCCAACGTTATCTGCCAGCAAGCGGCCCCGAAACTCGCTCAGGACACTGTGATCAAAGCCCGTATCAGTTAGCTCTAGCCTCAGCAGATACTTCCAATCGATACGCGAGCGTACAGCCTCAGCAGCTTGACGGTCAGATAGATTTTCACAGAACTGCATGATGGGAACCAACGCCAGCCGCCACGGTGGGATAGCTGATTGGCACACTTTTGAGAACAGCTCGGTGAAGTCGGCGTCTTCAAAAAATGGGCCGAGTTCATCCTGAAGTGTCACGTAAGGATTACCTTTGTTGAAGACGGCTTTGGCGACTCGCTGTGTATCGGCAAGTATCAACGAGTCCGGTTGAGGCTTTAGGGACATGGCATTTCTTTAGGAAGCGCTTTGGCAAACTGACAAGTCAGCGCTTCGATATCACGCATTCTGATAGCGATAGCGAAGCTACAGCTTATCGATTTTCGAATGCTTCTGGAGCGAGCCAACAGTGTTCTATACAAGGGTGAATTTCGGATGTAGGATATATGCTTAACAAATCGATTATTCTGGAATAATCAAATGTTCAAAGTTAATATTTTTAGGATAAATACAGGCGAATCGGCAGACACTAACCTCAAGAATTTCCCGATAGCCATGCTTGACGTATCCCTGTTCCTTAAATGGTCGTCCCTACCTTGTATCTCCATTTGTGAGTAATTCACTATGACAGTCTTTGCTTTTACGAATCAAAAAGGGGGATGTTCAAAATCGACAACTTCCGTTCACTTTGCCTACTGGTTAAGCAGAAAAGGAAACACAGTGTGCTTGGTAGATTCAGACGCCCAACTCTCTAGCTCAATATGGATCAAGAGCTTATCTGATACAGCCGTTGATGTATCGATCTTGCAGTCCGCAGATGAAGTGATTGACCAACTACCTGACATTAACGACAAATATGACTATATCGTTGTTGATGGCCCTGCTGGACTCTCTGAGGTAACCCGCGCAATTCTATTCCGCGCGGATGTCTCAGTTATCCCCTGTCAGCCAACGGGCGTTGATTTGCGTAGTGCCGCTGATGCAGTTAAGCTAGTGCGGCAAGCTCAGTCAGTCCGTAATGGTCCCCCCGCTGCTGCGTTATTTCTAAGCCGTGCCGTAAAGGGTACTAAGCTCAAAGATGAAGCAATCACGCTTTTGAGCAAGTCTAATGTTCCTATACTCAAGACTGTAATTCATCAAAAACAATGCGTAGCAGACACCTTTGGGCAACGGGCAACTGTTTGGGATTTATCTGGAAAGTCTGCATCAGAGTCAGCTAAAGAGTTCGATCAGCTCTTTCAAGAACTAATGGAGATTAAGTAGGATATGAGCCGTAGACCTAGACAATCATTGGAGTCATCATTAGCCAACGAGTTTGTGTTCGGTTCTGAAGTTAGACCGGCAGAGAGCCTTTCAGATGAACTAAGCCGTCTCAAAGGTGAACTAAATTTACTAAAATCTCAGTCCAGTCAATCCTCGACGCTTCTTCCTATTGATAAGATTGTGCCTCTTCGGTTGCCGGACGGAATGAAACAGCCTAGGAAGTACTTCGAACCCTTAGCAATGGCTCGGTTGAAAGATTCCATTGCTAAGCATGGCGTTTGCGAGCCAATTTTAACAAGGCTATCTAGTGATGGTCTGTTCGAAATCGTCTCTGGCGAGAGGCGATGGCGGAGTGCTTCTGAGCTAGGGCACGTTGAAATTCCTGGTGTCGCTAAACACATGAGTAATGACGAGGCATTAGAAATTGCGCTCATTGCTCATCTGCTTAGTGAGAACATTTCTGCCATTGAAGAGACTGACAGTCTTATCGGATTAATCAGTCTACGCACTCACTTAGATTCTGCTCAGGTTCCCTCGCTACTAACAAAAGTTCGCAATGCTCAATCTAGGAAAACTGATTATTCTGAAATAATCAGTGACGATATTTTGAACGATGTTGAATCAATTTTGAATGAATTTGGAATTTCTTTGGCAAGCTTTGTGTCTAACAGATTGCCTTTACTCAACCTTCCGGAGTTCATTTTAGAAAAAGTTCGTGATGGAAAAGTTGATCCGTCTAAAGCCGTTTTAGTTTCTCGTATTCAGCCTGATATGCAGACTCAATTGATTAGTGAGCTGGCGGAGCGGCCTTTAACGAAGAGTCAACTGAGGCAGCGAATTGCCGAAATAAAGTCTGGAGGAAAAGCTGTCTTTCCAGAGCCCAACCTTTCTGTTTCAGAAATCTCTACCCAGCCGACGTTTGATAGCATTCAAGAGCTATACACGAAGGTAAGTCGAAAAATTCGGAAGAAAGACGTGTCGATAAATCGAAAGATTCAGGTTCGGATTGAGCGAATGCAGGTAGCCTTACAAGAGATACTAACGGAACTGGATTCTTGACGTCATTTCTAATAGGGTTAGGGAAATAGTTGGAAATTATTGCTTCATAAACTCTTAACTAAATAGAAGTAATTCCTCGGCTTTGTTAGGGAGAAACTCTCTAAGATTTGACCTACTGCAGCAATAGTCAGGAAATTATCCTTGTAAAGTCTTCCAATTGTCGGCACATTTTTAGAAATTCGTGAACTCAGCGCTTGGACTGAGTTCACGAATTTCTAAAAATGTGCCTAGCTGATGAGTCAGGCTATTTGTCGTCCATGGCATAGAGGCTCCTATGCCATGGACGACAAATAGCCTTAGCGTAACTTTCTTGTACGATTACCTACTCAAACCCCGACTACAACTCCCAGTTTTGGGTGAGATCGCTGTAATGACCGTATATCAATAATTAGTTCACCTGTTCTGACCCGATAGACATTTACAATAGGTCTTGTCACAATTTAACCTTAGAGCCGTTCTGTGACGGCAATTTCACCCATCTATATGCTTGACCACATTTCGGCGCTTGCGCAATGCGTTCGCCAAGAGCTGCTGCCAGAGCTGCACTTCGAAAGCATCAATCCTCATAGTCCTGTGGTGGTTCACCGGGTGCCAGTTCCCTGGCGCTGTTTGGGGGTGGGCAACTACGCCGCCGTGTTTCTACACCCCGACTATCCCGAACAGGTGGTGAAGGTGTATGCTCCGGGCCGCCCCGGTATTGAAGCCGAAGTTGAGGTTTACCGGCGGTTGGCTGACCATCCGAAGTTTTCGCAGTGCTACGTTAGCGAAGCGCCATTTTTAGTACTCAAGCGCCTGAACGGGGTAACGCTGTACGACTGTCTCCATCGGGGTATTGCCATTCCGCCCCAGGTGATTCGCGATATCGATGCCGCCCTCGACTATGTACGCAGTCGGGGCATGTTTCCTCACGATGTGCATGGCCGCAACGTGATGCAGAACGAAGGACGCGGTCTGGTGGTAGATGTATCTGATTTTTTAAATTCCCAGCCCTGTCGAGCCTGGCAGGATGTGAAGTGTGCTTACTGGTGGGTTTATCGGCCCTTCGTTCTGCCCCTGGGACTGCCGATACCCTATGTTTTCCTAGACTGGGTGCGGGCTGGGTATCGGTTGTTTCGCCGTCTCTTAGGCAGTAAGCTGCGGTCGTAGTTGAGGTAGTGAAGTTAGCTAGGCGAGTCTCCTCACGAAGACCCGCCCGCCTTCAGCACCGTGCCTGAGCCTTTCGGCTCACACAGCGCCTCTCCTACCGTTTCTCCACGCCAAGGACGAACAGGACAGTAGCCCTGCTTATCCCAGCTAGTTTTCTGGTGATGACAGATTGGGTGTAATACTTGCAGATTGTCGTACACGTCCCGTCCACCATTGGCTGTTGGCCAAACATGGTCTCTCTCGATGGAATCGTGTATGTCAAAGACGTTTCTACAAATAGGACATCGGCCGTGCTGACGCTTGAGTAGGAAAGCCTCTCGAATATGAATCATCGGATGCTTCCCGCGCCGCGCCGCCCAGTACGCCCAGTCGCCGTCGAACCAGCTCTTGTGTCCTCTGACTTTGACATGCCTTCTGATAGACATATCAGAGAACTTCGCTAACTTGAGGTTAACCTTCCCTGACACTAACGTTTTCTATGTCTAAGCGTATCGGAGCACAACCGGGCAGATTCTGACAGCATCGATAGTCTATTCTTCTTGTTCTCTAAGCAAGGA
>LJZR01000099.1 GCA_001314865.1 Phormidesmis priestleyi Ana
TCCTTTTTGTCGCAAGACAAGAACTCTAAAAGAGGGGTGCCTATGTCCCTTTGAACAACTCAATGGGTTTCGCTATCACGATGATTGGATGCGCAATTTACTCATCGCTTCATCCCTCAACGGCAGGAGACCACTCTCTAAATTACCGCACACAAACTAATGTGGAACCAGACCTTTTCTAATCAATGCTATGGAAGGGGATCGCGATATTTCTTTGACAGAGCAGCAGAATAAGTACATAGAAGACGTTTTTAGCTCACTTATAAGTGTCTTTGTGACGCTTGTAAACCCGTCAGAAAGGCTAACTCAACAGTTCTATGACGAAGTGCTCAAACTCGGACAGACTGCCGTATTGCTTTGGCCTCCAGAGGCTGAGAGTTTAGATGAACTTATGTGGATGAAGGGGTATCTTTACCAAATCCAGGGATATGCCTATACACAGAAGAATGAGTATTTAGAAGCTATTGAGGCTTATTCTCAGAGCTCGGAACTTTTTGCTAAGGCTCCAAGATCGCTTTTGAGTCTTGAGTCTGTTTCTAGAGTTCCAGATGTCTCTATAGACGAAAATCAAGATTTAGGTAACTTTACTGCAACAGCTAATGAAAAATCATCAGTTCTTGCCTTGATTTCGTCGGCCAGTGGCACCTTCAGCAGTGTGGCAACTACCAACACGAATCTAAATTTAGCAGCTCTCTATCTAAAACTCAACAAGCCCTCTTTAGCAAAATCATTCTACAAGGCAGCACTGATATCCCATCAGGAGGGTGCTACGGACGAACAAAAAGAGGATCTCAAATATAAAGCAAAGGCTGGAGAGATCCGTTACTGGATCGCCTATGCAGAGTTTCTATCTGGAAACCTTGAGAAGGCTCAAGAATCAATGGAAGTAGCACTGACTATTCACGAGAGTTATTCTCCAAAAGAAGATATTTTAGACAAAGACGACTTTCTGTCTACGGAACTGACATATGGCTACAATGTGGCTGGACTAGGTAGTTTATCTAGTGAAATCAATATTCCCTCAGGCAATTCTTGGACAGAAGACTCTGAGATAGAAAGAGACATAACGTCCTCTAACACAAACCTGCCCCATGGTTTTTTGGAGATGCTGACGCCGTTCAAAACCGATATTTGTGAAAACACTCAGGCATACCTTGGCTGTAAGCAAAGATACTTTTCACTGTATATCGAAATACTAATGCAGCAACATGCTGAATCTCCATCCGCATTCTTTGATGTCTTAGCCTTTGAGGCTAGCGAACGAGCAAGGGTTCGAAGCTCTAGATTATTTCAAAATGAAAAGATGTCTGAAGTTTTAGCGACAAACAAGCGCCATCTGTTAGAAAGGAGAGATCTTCTCAATAAGCTATTTTCGCTTGAAAATATTACAGAGGAAGTAGGTGAAGACACTCTTCTATTAGAGTATTTCTTAGGGGAAGAGAGAAGCTACTTATGGGTGATATCAAGTAGCAATGAGCTGCAAACTATCGAATTGCCGCCAAGGGCAATTATCGAAGATAAAGCACACGAGTTCTTAGCCTTATTAACGGAACCCAGCGGACGAGTTAGACCCCAAACGACGGCTAAGGTCGGCGAGGAGTTAAGCAAGATGATTTTAGGGCCAGTTGCAGACCAACTAAAACAAAAAAGGCTGGTCTTTGTCTGTGACGGATTATTGCAGTATTTACCCTTTGGAGCACTTCCTGATATTACAGTAAACGGGAAGCAAACGGAATCGCTCGTCCCCCCAGATACAATACAGGGTGAGTTTTCCCCTTATATGCGTCCTCTTATGATAAATCACGAGATTGTGACGTTGCCTTCAGGCTCGTCATTGGCCGCTATTAGAAGAGAGAGCTCCAATAATCCTACTCCCCAAAAAGAATTAGCTATCTACGCCGACCCTGTGTTTAGTCACAAAGATAGCCGTGTGAAGAATGTTAAACTATTTTCCTCATTTGAACATATAGAGCTCGAAACGCTTAACATTGCCGACGTGTTTTATAGTGAATTACCGAACACAAAACAAGAGCTATCCCAAATAGAACAGCTGATCCCTCCGTCGGAACGACAGTCTTACACTGGATATAACGCTAACTTAAAAGATGTACTTAGCACTGATTTAGGTCAGTTCCGTATTGTTCACTTCGCAACTCACGGGATCTTTAACTCAAGCAAGCCAAAGCAATCAGGTATTGTACTATCTAGTCTAAATGAACAAGGTGAGATACAACCAGGACTGCTATCGCCTTTAGACGCCTTTAACTCACTTAACCTAGCCGGAACGGAGCTAGTTGTCCTTAGCGGATGCAGAACAGGTCTAAGTGGTGACACAACAATTCGAGAAGGTCTAACTGGATTGACCGGCGGCCTTCTAGCTGCGGGAGCGGATCGAATCGTTACAAGCCTTTGGAGTGTGAGTGATGATGCAACCAAGGAGTTAATGACGCGATTCTATACGCGAATGCTAGACAACGAGAACAATATGACAGCAGCACAAGCGCTAAGAGATGCGCAAATATCTATGTGGGGAGATCCAAAATGGCAGATGCCCTACTACTGGGCATCTTTTGTTTTGCAAGGGGAATGGCAGTAGTTCCAGTCAGCGAAGGGAGTTAATTTGGTCTGTAGCGCTTTCTAAGCCTAATATTTCCATCAGTGATTCCCAAGATTCTTCATATTCAACATTTTGAAAGTTGTAACTACGCAATTGAACTAGTGATTCAACCGCATCGAACCAAATTAATCTTTCAATATAAAAGATAAACTTGTTTATCTCATCTGTATCTTGGAGTCCTATCGGTAGTGTTTCTGCGGGTAGGCGTTCGATCCATCCATTAACAGTAGCATCACCAGAGCGATTTCTAGGATTACAAATAACCGAAAACACCCATCGATAATCTTGATTCACTTCTAATCCAGTTGTTTCGACGGGAAGTGAGAATTTCAAGATACCTGGAGTATCCCTAAGAGGGAAAGTCTCTTGATAAATTATCTTTTCAGTCTCGTCTATCAAGACAAACTCTGTTTCAATTCCTAAACGAGGTTGATAGGGCACAAAAAAATACCAAGTTGGGTAAGCCTTTGTTGTTTTTTCTACATAGGAGAGACCTAACTCTTCTGAAACTGGAACTAATGCGGTTAACTCTTGATCAGTGAAGGGACATCTATCGCGATTGCCACCACCACGTCCAACCGTTTCAGGTCTTTGAGTTCGACTAGGACGATTTACAAAGCGTCGCCAAAGCTTTTGCACTCTATTTTGGGCAAAGGCTTCGCTAGAGGAAAATGGCATTGTTACAAAAGCGCTACTTATAAAATTTAATACAATAAAAGTCAGAATTAATAATTGCTGACGGGTAACTATGGCCTTCATTTTAAAGATATGTGCGAGTAATTACATAGTACCGGCAATGGACGATAGTTCCTGATAAAGTCAGTCCAATCATTGCAGGCAGCATCGGAAGCCACCCTGAACCTAAGTTCATCGTTAATACACAAACTCCATATACAAAACATAATTCAATTCCATTGGTTACAAGCCACCATTTGTGAGATGTGATGCGAATGCTTAGAAAGGAACTAATAACAACAACTCCAAAAAAACACAGTCCTTCAACCCACTGTGGCAACGCCCATATCGAGTTTCGACCATCTAGAGCAGTACTAACGAGCTGATTGATCATATGGGCATGAATAGTGACACCTGCTGTTTCCCCATATGGAGTTTGAACATAGTCAACTGCCTCGGAACGGTCAGTCACGCCAATTAATACAATTTTATCCTTTAGATATTCACCTGATACCTTTCCTTGCCGGACGTCCTCCAGTTGAAAATGTGGAGAAACCTCCCTTAGATTCTTTCGAGGTGTTTGGTAGTTGAGTAGAAATTGTACTCCATTAGCATCAAGGTACTGGTATCCACCAAAGCTGTATCCTTTAATTCGCTCAATGAGCTTGTCATTTAAAGATAAATTATCTTCTTGAACCCAGATATCTTGTTCTGTTAACGACGCACCTATCTGTTTTTCTATATAGCGAAGTGCAACTAATAGACCGAGAGATTTTCTAGCTTGGCAAGAATGGTTAGGCTGAGGTGGCATCTCAACCAGCTGACGCCTCAAAGTCCCATCAGTGTCAGTCAGGAAATTGCTGAAACCAATATGTTCAGGTGGAATACCTTCTGGCAAAGGCGGATCTACACCTGCTTCATTTTTCTCACTGGGTGTTTCACAAACGGCAAACAAATCTAGCGTTTGGCTGAATCGTTCTACTAGAGGATCAGTAGGTGAATCTCGGTAGATGTCCAACGCGATGACAGCTGGCTTATATTCTGTCTGTTCCAGTTTCTGAAGGACTTCATTGAGTGCCTCATTAGAAACTGCTCCAGGCCCTGACTCTTTCTTTTCACGCTTTATTCGGTGATCAGCAGCAGTTGCTTCAATAACGGTAATACGAGATTTATCTATCATTGATTCTTGAGTCCTTAGCCGAAGCAAATAGTCATAGATTCTCAACTCAAGGAATTCCAGCGCTCCTGATAAACGAATGACTGTGATTAGAGTAATGACACTCAGATTGGTCAATAAGACAAATCTAAATCTTGGGTTGAAGAGTCTAGAAAGTCGCTTATTCTCAGACGTTGAAGCTACGCTTTCAAAGCTGGGGCTGTGAGTTGTGAAATCAGTGGTACTGTCATAGACTTGAGCGCCAGTAGACGATTTAATAGGAGCCCTACCTCCTGATTTCTTCAAAAGTACGGGCGTTAGATGTTCAGGGATACCGCTTAATTGAATAGAGGAACAACCTAACCTGTGCGCGAATTCGATAGAACGGCCTGCTCCTAAAGCATCATAAAAACCAACTGAAAACTCGATCGCGGCATGATCTCCAATGCCCTTGTTCATGCCAATTACATAGTCAATATGCTTTGAGATTTCTTGAGCTTGAATGCTTGAATAACAACCGTTGAGGACAACACATTTTACTTTTTCAGAAAAAAGTGAAAATAAGCTAGCTAATGCAGCTCCGTCAACCAGTCTCGTATCGCCACGTTCATCTTCAAAAGCTAAACCGCTTATACCAGTTCCATGACCTGAAAAGTGAACAATCTGAGGTGACACATCTAGCATCGCCCTTTGAATATCACGGGGACGCACCGCCAGTCTCTGCTCTAGCTTGAACTGGTCTCGCTTCTGGGATCTCCGCAAGCCTTCACCAATATCGCGCAGCTCATTACCTAGCATAAGTCGGCCAGTATCTTTAGGATTAGCTGATAAAAAGAGTATTGTCTTTACACTGCTCATAATGAATTTTGATGTTGTTATGCAGTTAGATAACTTTTCGGCAGACACTGACACTTCTGAAAGAAGTGTAGGCAAATCGTTGCTAGGTTGTCGTAGTGGTTAGTATTGCACCAATGTTTCAGTACAGCTAATGTATATTTCTGCCGCACCTTACAAGAATAGTAGTGGGTACCCTTGCGCCAGGACTGGCAATTCCATTTGTATGCTGATACTCCACACTAAGTCCTCACCTGCATCTGCTTACCCATACTATTTAAGGATAGGGAAATGACGTGCGATATCACATGTCACTTCAATTTCTGTAGCTGCGCGATCAGTTCATTAATTTGAGAAAGTAACTTGCCTGGAGCAACGGCGGCCCCACATTATAGGTAGGACGGCGATTGGCAGAGCGACAGTGATTGCCCTACGGCTTAACAACGATCAGCTAGTCGAAGCGCGAGCGATCTGGATAGAGTTTAGATGGCATCCGCCAAGCGATCGAGTGTAAGTCCTAGCGTCAGACTATTTCCAACATGTAGTGTAACTTTTAGCGTAACCCAAATAAGAATACTTCTTTGGGGTTTGAACCTGCACAAAACACGCGATCCCGTCCTGATGTGCCCTTACCGCTGCGCGATCGCTCAAAAATGGGGAGTGCTTTGAGCGATTATGTGTTTCGTAAAGAGGTTATGTCAAGTAGTTGAACAATTAAACAACTAAACAGCTAAGTAGCTAAGAGTGCTGGGCAACAAAACTCCTGAACAGTCAGATAGCCAAAACATCAAGGGGACGAGCAATTATGCGAATAGATTTTAAACAGCTAGATAACTAAATATTGGTAAGCCCCCGGCTTTGCCGGGGAGACTCGAAGAGGTTTGACCGTGAGCACAAAATCAAGATGTTTGATACTTGGCAATCTGCTA
>LJZR01000083.1 GCA_001314865.1 Phormidesmis priestleyi Ana
TATTTACAGTCAATAAGCAACAACTCTCGTATCGGAACAAGTTAAACAACAACTTTTGCAACAACAACAGAAATAAAGAACAACAAACTAAAACAACAATACAATATGCTCTACAACCTTTTAGTATCAGTATCTTCAGCCTCTCCTAATCGTCTCAAGGATTGTTCCTGTGAACTACAAGACAATATAAAAAGGAACAGGCAAGACCACAAATAGGAACAAGTAACAACTTGCTATATATCGGAACAAGTAAAGTATAAGGGAACAAGTTATTGGAAAGGGAACAAGTTTAGAGATGCAAGGGTAGCTGTAAGTAAAGCTGGACAGAGCTTGGGATATGGCTCCCTTGATAGGCGATCACTCCTATGAAATTTGCGCAATGCCGTGTGCTTCTGAGGCGACCGCTGGTTTGTAGCGGTACGAGATCGCCTATAGAGAAGTCGGCTTACCAGTCGTACTCGCCGTAGGCAGCTTCGCTCCATTTCATCACAGAGCGAGGATCGTCTTTGCCTTTGTTCTGTTGGTAGATGTGGCCCTGTGCATTGGCATAGGCCGTCAGCTCCTCCTCGTGTTCGTTCATCCAAGGGCGAATCGCCTTCGGTGAGACACCTGCTAAATGGCGCAACAGCGATGTATTGATGCCATACTGCTCAGATAGCTCGCGGCCTGCGTTGTACTCCTGCACAGCTTCTACAGAGCGGCGTAATCTCTCCTTATGGGAAGCTTTGCGCAGATCGTCCTTTAAGACTTCGTTCGGGACTGCACGCCAGTCAACACCGGTATCATCGTCTGTAGCGGCTGGTCGCGATCGCTCTTTCTTAGAGATGGCAGTAACGACGGGTTGCGATCGCTCCTCTGAGTTGGTGATGGACGATCGCTCTCCTTGATCGACAGTGGTAGAAACTGACTGCGTTGGCGTAGCCTCTCCGTAGGAGAATCGCTCTTCGTTAGTTGACGATGATGTAGAGGGGCGATCGCTCGGTTGTAGCTTTGCGATCGCCGACTGCAACCGCTTCACTTCTAACTCCGCTCTCTGCCGCTTCTCACACTCACGAGCAAGCTGAGCCTCTATCTTGTCGGCCTGCATCGCACGGGCCATGATGCGCTCTAACCGGTCAGCATGGCTTCCCTCACCCCACTGCTCGGCATCGGCAATCATCTCCCTGAGCTGGGCATCTACCGATACGCTGCTACGTTTCTCGCTCTTGGGCTGTTTCTTCAGCGGCGCATCTTTGAGGATGCCAACCTTCTGCAAGCGATCGCCCGTCGCATCGGCAGCATAGTAATCCTCATAGTTGGCAGCGGTGCCGGGACTGCTGTGGAGCAACTGACGTTCTGCAAATCGGCCTATACTTTGGTTCTTACGTCCGTGTAGCCAGTAGGCAATGTTAACGCCAGCGGCGCGGAGGTTCTTACAGCTCAGAAGGTCTTCTCCGTAAGGCGCAGGGATGATGTCTCCATAGATGCGATTAACGGCTCGGTTCAAAGTGGCGTTCTTACCGCTGTCAATATCTTTGAGTGACCATGATTTCATTTCCATCACTTCGGGCGTTCTGCGCAGGCGACTGAAGGCGTCTATGAACAAGGTTGACTCTACTAGGCAGAAGATCTCGCCCTGGATACTCTCGCCTCTCTTCTTGGCTCGGCTGGTGAAGGCTAGGCGGTATTTGCTAATAGCCTTGAAGTCACCACCGCTGAGCATGTCACTGGGGCGGGATTGGGTGGCCATGATCAGGGCAACAGCTAGCTCTCGCCAGTCGTCTGACTGCATCGCTCTCTTAGTCGCATCAACCGCTAGCGCAGCGTTGAAACCGGTGAGATTATCTCGCTGAGCAGCACTCTTAGCTTTGGTCTGTTCTCGACCTTGTGCATAGTCCTCTGGGGCGGCAAACAGGTAGTTGAGAGCGCAGTGTTGAACGATAGTGCCTTTAGTCGTTTCTTTCGTCGCTAGCAGTGACTTTGCCGGTGGGTGCTCTTCATAGTAGGCAGCGATCGCTTTTCGATAGGCCGCGACGTAGCTGGCTCTCGTTGCAGGTTTGTAAGACTGGCTCTCTAACCATTCGATCTCCTCTTTGCAAACACTGCGTACCTTGGCTGGATTATCCGTTTGTACTAGGCGGAACAGCAGGTGGCAGATACGTTCTCGAATGGAGGCGTTCGACTTGCCTAGTGCCGCATAGGGGGCAAACGTGCTGCGCGTGATCGGTTTAACAACTTGAGTGGCCATATCAGAACTGCTTACTTGTTCCGATCATAGCATATACTTGTTCCGATTTTCAGTAGCGAAGGAAGATGAGCGTATAGGCCCAAACGATACTCTGAATCTGGGTAGAAGTTGATATCAGCGTCGTCTTGCTATGCCACCTCAAAATATTTCGTAACATTATCTGCAATTGCATTCACACAACTACCATGAGCACAGACACTGCAAGTCCAGATAACGTCATCAACCAAATGGTCGCATTGCGAGTTCAACGAGCCAAACTTGACCATCAAATTAATTCTCTCAAACCGTTATTCTTTAAAGCCTGCGCTGCTCAAGACAAATCTCGATTCGAGCACGAACAAGCCACTATCTCTCGTCGGTTGACGCCTGGAAAGTGGGATTATCCTGAACGCATTGTAGAGCAAGAAAATCGGCTTAAGCAGGTTAAACAACAGTTTCAAGAAACTCACGAACCTACGACCGGACGCGAGGTCATCTGGTCTATCAGACTGGCGGATTAACTTTTCTGCGGCTTCTGAGCAACAGACATCTCTTGGAACGGAAGATGGCAGCGTTGGCCTAGCCTCCCCGTAGGGGAATCGCATGTTCCAGTCTGCCAGTAACTTGGCAACTGCAATGTACTTCTACAGTCAGGACATACCTCTAGAAGCCGATGCTGATGTATCTCGCAGTGGGAGCGTTCGGCTACCTGCCAACTCCATCTGTGATGAGGAGACTCGCTATAGCAGCAGGAACACAGCCGCGTCAGGAGGTGGAGCTTTGTGCCTGGAGGCGATCGCATTGACTTGAGACACTCTACAGTTACACCTGTTAGTTGCGATAGGTGCTGTAATGCAGATGCGTCAGGCTGACGGCGACGAGACGGCGTTTCCCAGTACGACACGACATACGGCCTTTGTTTCAGCATGGCCGATAAATGAGCGCTACTCAAATGGTTAGCACGACGAAATCGGCCTAGAAAGTGTCCGAAGCTCTCTTCTGAGTATGGCTGCACTTGGAATAGCCACGGCTGCACAGGCGAGCTGGATGCGCTGTTTACTTGGTAACGAGGGAGCATTCTTTTACCACCTGTCTAAGCGTTGGCAACGTAATGCATGACTTTCCCGTCTGTAACGTCCGAATCGCCGCTTCGCATAAGATTTGGTCTAGGACGCCGATGTAGCCTCGCGTTGCCTGAGACAGTAGGTGCTGGGCTTTTTCATTGGCTAGATTAGACGGCTCGGGCAGTTGCAATATGTGTTCTTCCCACAGGGAGGTCATCTCTCGTAGCTCTTCAGAACCAAGATGGGAAAAGCGGTAAGCAGAAAGGAAGCGATACAACACCTGATCATCACGCTGAATCACTGTGTTCAAACGATCTGTGCCGACTAGCACCACCGCTATTTCTAAGATGTCTGAAATGTCTCTAATTTCTGACAGAGCCTGAGCGTTTATGCGTTGGGCTTCATCCAGAATGATCATTTCTACTTGGCAACTGCCAAGGACGTGATACACCCGCTCGCGCAGCTCTGGAATGCGACCTCTAGTCGCTTGATAGTGGGTCAGTTCTAGCAAACCTGTGAACAATCGACTTACGGAAAGGTGCTCGGGGCAGTGCCAGTACAGCACGGGTATATGGGGAGCTTCTCCCGGAAGCTGAGTGACTTTGCTCATCAAGCGATAAGTATTACAGCTAATCGTTTTGCCGGTTCGAGACTCACCCACTACACGGCACGATTGTCGCGCAAGGCGTTTACCATCTAACCACATATGAAAGTTCAGCATCTGAGGCAGCTCTAGAACGCGACGCTTGCCTAGCTGTCGAATTCGTTCGTTGATGTCACTTGCGTCTAACGCCTCAGTAACTGTGTGTTTCTCGGCCATGTTAGATGCCTCTGAATGGGTTAAGTGAAACCGTGGTCTTGGTGTAGCTGGTCATAGTCATACACACGAATAACGGGCAGCGGGCGGCGCTCAGTAGGCTCCTCTAGCGGCTCGTCACTATCTTCTGAGCCGTAATCACTCTCTTTAATCTTTGGTTGGCGATCTCCTGACAGCAGCTCTTCTACAAAACGGGTGCGATCTCTTACTTCTGACAGCACTGATTCGTTGGTGATCTCTTGGCGAGCTTGGCGTAAGCGGCGGCTGATGGCTTTAGCTTCTGGCAGTGATAGCCGTTCGGTTTCTAGGTTCTGCGCGTGAGCGCGGGTGAGGAAAACATCGAGTTCTCCTTGGTTGCGATAGATATACAGGCTGGTGATATCTTGAGGGTTGTAGCGCAGGACGACTTGTTGACCGATGTAGCCTTCTAGGTATTCGCCTTTATACAGAAGGTTAGCGAATCGGATGTAGCCGCCCCGATAAACGCGACGGCGGTCTTGGCGCATCAAAAGTAAATCGAGTTCTCGCTCTTCTAAGGCACGGGTGCTGGCTGTTAGACCGGAGCGCCACCGGGACATTCGACTTTCCTTTCCAGTGCGGGCATCGGGCTGCTGGTTGTAGTTATCGACGATGTAGCGGATGAGTAACCCTTCTAGCTGCTCTAAGGTCAGACGCGCATCTGCTTCGACGGCGCTCTTGTGACCCTTTAGAAGGCGCGTTGTATAGCCAGGGAGCGTGGAGAAGAACTCTGTGTTAATCGTGCCGAAGGGGCGTTCTACGATGCCGCCGTCAGAAGGCCGTCGTCGCAGGCACAGAACAATACCGATGCTATCGGCTACTTGATCAATGTGCGATGAGGTGAAGTCACTACCGGCATCGGTGTACAGGTACTGCGGGACGCCATAGCTTTCCCATAGGTTGTTCGGTTCATACTGGTGGCTGTACTGCTTGGGCAGGATGGCGTGACGCAGAGCTAGGCAGGTAACCACTGCGCTTGGATAGTTCATGCCTATCTGGATGCCAACGATACAGCGGGAATAGGTATCGATGACCGTCGTTAGGGTCGGACAGCCGATCGGGGTGCCGTGGCCATCGACCACCATGATGTCGGCCCTGGTGTGATCTACTTGCCACACCTGGTTACTGTATTTAATATCTAGCTCGATACCTTCTTTCGTCCGCAGCTTTAGCAGCTCGCCTTGCCAGCCGATACACCGACTCTTTTGCTTATGCTCTAACTGTTGAATGTCGGCGGAAAGCACTCGGTAGACACTACTGCGGCTGGGATATTCTGTTTTTCCTAATTCTGCTGCGTGGCTTTCTACCAGCTTCGCGACTTGCGCTCGGCTCGTTTGTCGTTGACCTTTATTGCCGTCTCGGTACGCTTGGAGGATGTATGTCTGCCAAAAATCACTCACTCTAAATTGACCTTCATCCGAGCGGCCCTGACGCTTGATGCCTGCTATCCCTAATTCTTGATACTGGCGTTGTAGGCGAAAAAGACTTCGCAAGCTCATCCCCAACGCTTGCGCGACTCGCGATGTCTCTGTTCCATAGTCTGCTTTGCCTTTGCAGGTATCCAAGCGTTGCAGCAAGGTTAGGCGGAGTTTGACTTCATCGCTCAGCGGCTCACTCGGCACGATGACATCGGCGCGTTGCTCACTCGACTGCAACCGCTCGGGCAAAACTTTTTCTTCTTCTGCTCGTACCAAATTATTTGTCATCTACGAAAAACTCTAGATAACGGCTTTAATGCCTGTAGAGACTGACTTTCAGGACTATTAGCATCATCCTATGTCGTGTCAAATTATTTGGCACAAATGGCGTGTCAAATTATCTGGTATACAAGCTGAAAGCCCTATGAAATATAAGCTTTAGACGCAATAAGCTTTGTATCAGCGCTCTGAAATCTAAGCGCTCTTCAGAGCAGTACGGATCGCTATATCCCACACAGCTAAAGCACTACATCAATCACTGTCACTTTATTTGACACGCACTGTCATTTAATTTGACACTCGACAGTCTTTCCCAGTCATATTGATAAAAAGAACAACAACAGAATAAAGGAACAACAACAATCTTTAAACTACAACAGAATATACAACAATTAAACAACAACAATAGAGTCTGAAACCCTTTATATCAGAGCGTTGTGGCTCTTGTTACTTTTCTCTCTCTTTTGGGGAACAAGATAAACAACAATATTGCAACAATGTTTATTCTCGCTATGGGAACAAGAAAGAGAATATAGTAACAAGAACCGTCAGGGCGATCGCCAACAGCTCTAAAAGTATGAGCACAAATACTCATCGAAAAATGACTGCTTTGACTGCTTTGACTGCCAGATCAAAAAAAGTGCGATCGCCAACAGCTCCACTCCGAGCACTTCAAGCTGACTTTAAGTGGATTTCTTCTAACGCAGGAGTAAGTAGGGGCCAAAAAGCCTATGGGGATATTGCCTCTGACACAGCTTAGTACTGAGCGCCCTGCTATCTCTTGGAGGAAAACTATATGACCATCAAAATGCCACTAGCTATCTCTGCTATCGGCGTGGCACTCATACTGTCGCTGTGGGGCACCAGGGCGATAGAGATAGGCGGCTCCGTGGAAGTGGACTTTCCCGGCTTCAGTCTTCGCATTGAAGGCAATCAGCAGCAGTCTGAGTAGCGGGCGGCTGGCTTCGCTGTCGCCGCCCTGATTCCCCGGTTACTCACTGGCTTTATTCCGGTTTCAAAACATGGTGCGGAACTTCAGTTTATAGATATTCCTTTCTACTGAAGTTCTGCACCGCTTGATATTGGTAGGCTTTGGGGTTTGCGGGTATGGGTAGCGCGATCATAACCAACTCTGAATCGTAGGCAAGAAAAAGCCGCCCTGTGGTGTGGACGGCTGCGATCGCCACAAATCCGGGGCGGCGGCTGGTGCCAGTGAATTCGGGCGGGCGATCGGGTGTAGCTCCACCAGTCCTATAGATTCTTTATTGGCATCCGTCAACTGCGTCATCTTGTGGAACGTTGTGTATTCTTTTTGTCCCCATGGTACCGTCAGGATTTTTAGCGGGTATGTCAATCTCATATTTCGCCCCATCCCAGGAAACGATGATTCCACACGCAGTGTATGAATTTGATGTATACGGATCATCATATGTGAAGGTCACCAGTTCACCTTTTCCATGAGGAGCGTTGTACGCATGACCTTCTCTTTGTCCAAAACTAGAAGAAGGAGAGTTAGGACTGTAGTTAGAGCCTGACTCGTATTCTTCGTCAGTTTGTTCATTAGTCTTTTCCGCAATAGCGTTACTTGCCAACTTGCCAAGGCCTTTTCCGATGCTGCTTGGCGAGCAGCCCGACAGAATGGTAACTGATGAAATTAGTAACAGTCCGGTAGTGATAGCGCGGTACTGATGCATAAGGACTAAAATTGTGTAGTACGTTTGCGTTAGAATTTTAGCGGATTTCTCCTGAGATCTTATATCTGTTGACTAGTTTTCTTTAGAGTTAACCTTAGCTATTATTAATCCTGATGGTTCTACCTGTCCCACCAAGCACGGCAGAACCTGTCTAATAAGGTAAGTGGCTCACCACTCATACTCGCCATAGGCTTGCTCACTCCACTTGATAACTGACTTTGGATCGGGCTTGCCAACGTTCTGACGGCTGCCGTAACCACCGTTGTAGTTGTCTAGGGCGGCTTTGTTACCTTCTATCCACAACTTGACCTTACCGGGCTTAACGCCTGTTATTTGGCGTAGCAGTGAACCTGTGACAGCGAATTGTTCAGAGTCATCTAAGCCAGCGTTGTAATTTTGGATTGCTTCAAATGTACGTCTTAGTTTTTCGTCGTAAGCATCATGGCGGCGATCGCCATTCAACTCAGCATTAGGAACTTTGCGCCAATCAAAGCCAGCAGGCTCATCATCAGCGGTCGCAGTTTCTACCGTAGCTTTTGCCGTTGGCTGCTCAGTGGCACTCTCTAGCCGCTTCAACCTGAGTTCTAGCGCTTGCCTTTTCTCACACTCACGGGCTAACTGCGCTTCGAGCTTATCTGCCTGCAATGCACGGGCTATGATGCGTTCTAGCCTGTCAGCGTGGGAACCTTCACCCCACTGCTCAGCATTGCCTATCATGTCTCTCAATTGGGCATCAACACTCACTGAGCTACGCTTCTCACTTTTGGGCTTGGCATCAAGCGGCGCATCCTTAAGAACGCCAACTTTTAACAGTCGATTGCCTTCAGCATCGGCGGCGTAGAAATCCTCATAGTTCGCAGCCGTACCGGGATTCTCATACAATAACTGAAGCTCAGCAAATCGGCCTAAGCTTTGGTCATCTCTGCCATGAAGCCAATAAGCAGCGTTCACACCAGCGGCGCGTAAGTTTTTGCAGCTCAGTTCACTCTCACCATAGGGAACCGGAATGATCTCACCATAGACTCGTTTTACTGCCCTGTTGAGTGTCGAATTCTTGCCGCTGTCGATATCCTTTAGCGCCCAATCTTTCATTTCCATTACTTCAGGCGACCGGCGCAACCGGCTAAAAGCATCAATGAAGGTCGCAGCTTCAATCAGGCAAAATATTTCACCAGTGGCAACAGCACCCCGTTTCTTAGCGCGGATTTTGAACTCAAGCCGATACTTACTGATGGCTTTGAATTCGCCGCTGCTGAGCATGTCACTAGGGCGCGATTGAGTCGCCATAATCAAACCGGCTGCTAGTTCCCGCCAATCTTCAGAGTTGATCGCCTGCTTAGTCGCTTCTACAGCGGCGGCGGCGTTAAAGCCTGTGAGGTTATCCCGCTGCTCAGCAGTCTTAGTTTTGTTCTGCGATTTCACATAGTCGTAATCATCACCAGACGCCCACAGGTAATCTAGGGCGCAATGGCTGTTCACAATGCCCGCTTTTGTTTTTCTTGGTCGTAGCAGGTTGGCAGCAGGCGAATGCTCAGAGAAGTAAGCGTTTACTGCTTTGCGATAGGCGCTCACAAATTTGGTGCGAGTACTTTGACCGTATGGTTCACTCTCTAGCCATCCAATCTCATCGCGGCAAAGTTGCTCAACCTTGGCAGGATCATCAGTCTGCACCAGCTTAAAAAGCAGCTCACAAATACGGCTTTGAA
>LJZR01000022.1 GCA_001314865.1 Phormidesmis priestleyi Ana
GTGCGGATACAATCGCCACTCGCCGCGTTCCACAGCTTCACCGTCTTGTCAGAACTGCCGGAGGCCAACTGCTCGCCATCCGGGCTATACACCACCGACCAAACCCCATTCTCATGACCAGAGAGGGTGCGGATACAATCGCCACTCGCCGCGTTCCACAGCTTCACCGTCTTGTCAGCACTGCCGGAGGCCAACTGCTCGCCATCCGGGCTATACACCACCGACCAAACCAAATTCTCATGACCAGAGAGGGTGCGGATACAATCGCCACTCGCCGCGTTCCACAGCTTCACCGTATTGTCAGAACTGCCGGAGGCCAACTGCTCGCCATCCGGGCTATACACCACCGAATTAATTCCCTGTGAGTGAGCCGAGTAAATTAAAACAATTTGCCCCGTCGCCACATCCCACACCTGTAAAGTGCCTTTGCTATCACCAATCGCCAAATGAGTGCCATCTGGACTGTAAGCCACTGAATTCACGCCGCCTAGCACCGTAGAAAAAGGAGCCTCAGCCAGCTGAGCCTCGCGCAAATTCACCCGGCGCAAAAAGGTTTTGGAAAAGTCCACCCCTTGCAGCTTAGCGCCCCGCAAATCGGTATCTATCAACGCATGGGGCGTTTTCGCTAGCATCAGCTGCGCCACATTCCCGCCCAGGTAGCCAACTGCTTTGAGCGTTCGCTGCGCCGTCGCCTGCAACAAGGGCAACAGTTGTTCTCGCATCGTCACTTCTGCCAACATCGGATGCGCTAAATCCAACACGGCCTTAGCCAGCTTGGATTGCCCCAACAGCGGCAGCAGCTCATCTAGCGACATTTGTGCAAAGCGTTGCAGCCCTGCGATCATGGCTGGCTCACCCTGCTCATTGCACAGTCGCCTAAAGTAGCCATCCCAGGTGTAGTCACTGCTAGGCAGCGCCTCATCCAAATGCGACTGCTGCTGCGCCACTGCCGTAAAATCTGCTGCGAGTGCCCCCAGCGAAGCCACAATCTTATACGCCACAAAAAACTCCAACAACGACCGATGCGCCGGGCTGTAATCGCCCTCTGAGTTGCGAATCAGCATCGTTTGCCCCATCATGTCGTAACGCCAGTGATCCAGCTCTTTTTCTTCCTTCACCCGCTCGGCAAACATCTGTTGCAATCGCGCCGGAAACGCCCGATAGTTCAAACTCATCTGATCGGTCGAAAGCATCTCCCAAGACAGCTCACACAAAAAGTAAAGCTTATCGGCCAAGGAGGTAAACGTCCGCTCGCTCTTAATATCAGTCTTCATTTTGCGCGTCACCGCATACAGATACACCCGCGCCATATCCACCGGCTTACCCGCCTCAATGTCCGGCAACGCCTCCAATATCAAATCCACCATCACCGGACGCCGTGCCAAATCCAACAGTTGCGGATTGCCCATCACCTGCTGCACCGCCGCCTCATTCGCCTTGTGGCCCAGCAATTGCGCAATTTGCCCATCGTCAAACTTCGCCAGCTCCAACACCTCAAACTGCGGCGGCTCCCCCGTCAGCTTTGCCGTCGAAGCCTTGCGCTCTGCCCCCAGCGTTTCGCGCCCCTCAATCGCATCGGGAAAATGCTCCGTCCGGCAGGTCAATATCGCCTTCGCCCCCGGCACCACCACCCGCGCCAGCTCCCAAAAGTTATCAATCATGGCCTGCCGATCTACCCGTGCCGCCATTTCATCAAACCCATCAAAAATTAGCAGCAGCTTCCCCATTTTATTCAGCTGCTCAAAGGCGCTATATCCTGGCAGCGGAATCTCATGCTTACGAAAGAAAAACTCCGAAAACAGCGACTCCATACTCACCGCCTTGGCATAGTCGCGCAGCGGAATCACCAACGGCAACCGAGGCCGAGCGATGCCTTTTCTCTTGGCCTCCTTATATTCCTGCAAGGCCAGCCAAGCATAATGCATCACAAACCAAGTCTTACCCGTGCCAAACTCTCCCAACACCGACAAATGTTCTTTAGAAGAATCCGCCAACCACTGATCCACATAGCCTTCTATCCAGCCCTCAGCTTCCCCATAGTGACTCACGCCCAGCAGCACCTTGGTTTTAGGATCAATCTCTTCTTTTGAGCAACCCAACGAAATATAGTTTGCATCAATCTGGCGGCTCGTAATCTCTTCCTCTAACCAGGCTAAATAATTGCTAAAGTCGGCATCTTCATCTAGCAGCTCATCTAACGTGTAGCAAGAGATCGCCTCATACTGCTCATCATCCTTCACAGCTTTGCGAACACCGCTGCTCACCCGCATGTTAGAAACTAGCCAACCCTCATCGGCTTTGTGTTGTTCAACAGATTCTTGCAGCGATCGCAAGTCGGCAATCTTGGCTTCGCCTTCCACACCCCGCACCACCACTCTGTCGTATCGCTTCCGCCGCACTGGAATCGTAATGATCCGTTCAAAGAACTTCTCTGCCGTTACTTGATGCGCTTCCTGCCCATACCCCAACACCTCAAACCAAGCATCCAACTGCTCCGCCAGCGAATTCATTTGATCGATAACTGGCGATAGCTGCGCCCTAAGCTGCTTTATCTCTTTCTGTATTTCGCTTAATATCACCGTTTGAAGCTGTTCTTTCGGCGTTTGGCTCCGCTTCACCACACCGATAAAGGCAGCAAAGAAAAGTTTTCCCTCCTGCTGCATATCAATATTTTGCGCACGAATGGCATTACCAATACCATTCCACTCATTGCCATAATCCTGCCAGTCCAGCCGCTCTGCTAGCGCCGAGCCTAACGGTGTCACATCCCACCGATCAAACGCTTGCTTAAAAGCCTCCTTAATCGCAGGCTCTGCAAATAGCCGTAGCAGCGCTTCTGCCTTCCCCGCCTCATCAGCCAGCCCATACTCCACCAACGTATAGGCATAAATCCCGCTAAAGTCAGCCGGTGGATGTTCCGCGTCTAAACCGCAGTCCTTCAACGTTTTGATAAAAAGCTGATTGCGTTGCACCTGCTTTGCAGCGGGAGATGCGATCGCCCTCAAAACAATCGGAATAACCTTCAGGAGTTCCATAGCTGCCTTAAAAATCTATAGCTGTAAGAGATAGGCAAAAAATAAAGTACTGCTTTCCCTTCACCCTGGCGAGAAGGACTTTGACTCTGGCTCCCTTCTCCCCAGGGAGAAGGACTTTGACTCTGGCTCCCTTCTCCCCAGGGAGAAGGGTTGGGGATGAGGGCTTCGGTCATCATGATAGTTAGGACATTATTAAAGCGCATTTCCCTAAGTCTTCTGATCGCCCGCTGAGAGCATCGTATTACAAGTGCTGCGATCGCATCGCCTTTTCAGGAAATTGTGCGATCGCAGCACCCACCTTTAACAAAGCCGTTTTTCTACAAACTCGGCCAAACCCTACACAACCTCCACCATCTCATCATGGGGATAGCGCACCTTCGCCAGCTCCGCATACTTATCCGCAGCCGAGCGATGGCCCGCCGCGCAAGCCACCACCGTCGCAAACCCCGACCCCAGCAAATTCAGCACCTTGTCATATCCCGCAGGCTCAATCCCCTCCAGCGGGCAAGTATCTACCCCCAGCACTGCCGCACTCGTCATAAAATTGCCCAGCGCAATATATGCCTGAGAGGTCGCCCAATCATTCACATTTAGGCTGCGCGGCCCCTGCACCACATCACTCACAATCATATTGCGATAACCCGCCAACGACTCAACCGGCACCTCCCGCGTCGTCGCCGTACTTTCCATCAGCCGATCCACATCCGCCGCCGACAAATTCTTTTTAATCGTAAACACTACCAAATGAGAGCAATCTGTAATTTGGTCTTGGTTCCAAGAAAGCGGCTTAAGCTGAGCCTTAACAGCCGGATCAGTCACAACAATGAACTTCCAAGGCTGCAATCCATAAGACGAAGGCGTCAGCACCAAAGAATCTTCTAAAGCCTGCCAAACCTCGTCAGCAACTGGCTGATTCGGATCAAACTGTTTAGTCGCATAGCGCCAATTGAGCTGTTCTAACAAATCCGAGGGTGAAAGTGTAGCCATAGAAATATCGAAAAATATCGTTAGTAGTAAACCTCTCGGATTATACTCAGCTCACTCTAAATTCTGCTTAAAATAGCCTATTTCCTAAAAAAATCCCCCAAAGAAAGGCCTAAGAAAAGGCCTGAGAAAACCACACTTCAATAGAATCATGACTATGGCCTTCCAATATATTTATTCCAGATATTCATGATGAGTCGTACTTATTCTCATTCAGATTCTTATTCAGATTCTCATTCCGATTCTCACTCAGATAGTTTGGCCCAGTCGCTCACCCAGCAGCTATACAGCGCATGGCAGCAGGCAGTGGCTAACAATAAACTCATTAATCAGTTCATCGCTACTACAGATGATACTGAAGGACGCTGGCTTCAAGGAGATGCGATCGCCTTTGGCATTAAGCATCACAACGGTCAAAACACCTACTACGCCCGCAACCTCACCCAAAACCGCCCCATCCAAGGCGCAGTCGAAGAAAAACAAATAGACGGACTCGGTTTTACCTGTCAGTTCAACGGTTATCGCGCCCTGCGCCCCGGCGGTCAGCCCAAGCCCGTTGGCCGCCAAGCCGACATTTCACCCGATCCTGAGCGCTGCCGGTTCTCTTGTCAAAACCCGCGCGATCCGCTCAGCCTGCTCAACCGCCAACCCCTCCTCCAGCGCCCTCTCCAACATTTCGTTTGGAGAGCCTACTACAACGCCGCCCCTATCGATCCAGATGGCCATTTTCTATGGGTGCCGACAGATTCCACCACGGGCCTGGTTCATTTACCTCAGCGACTTTCTCTCAAGCTATTAGAAGATGCCTTTACATTGTTTCAACAGTTAGAACATACGTTGTTGTTTTTTAACTCGCTCCATTCGGGCGCATCGGTCAATCATATTCACTTTCAGGCGATGAACTACGCTCAGCCCTTGCCCGCTGAGTTATGGCCGCTAGCAAAGCGATCGCCCGGTCGCCCAGATTTGCCAGACTACGATTTGCTAGAAGGCTATCCGGCCAACGTCATGGTGTTTTCAGTCCAATCCAACCCACAGACGGTTTTCAAATGGATTGACATCATGCAACAGCAGGAGATTCCATTTAACCTGATGTTTTTGGGCGATCGCCTCATTTTGATCCCCAGAAGCGCCGACCATGAAATTGTCTCCGAGTTTCCGGGCAACAGCATCGCTGCTTTAGGAATGTGCGGCAAAATTATTACAGTTGATCGCGCAGGCTATTTGCAGGCGAATAAGGAAGCTATCGAAAGCGCATTTGCGAAAATGACGCTAGATGTTTTTGGGGCGATCGCAAAATCTAAGTAGGATGGGGCATAGAGGTATTGCAAAGATTTGTGTCTCTTTCTCTCCGATGACAGACGCTGCATTGAAAAGCCCTGCCTACTATGTAGCTGAACACCTTTTGAGGCAGTTAGATTATGAAAGACGATACAACTTTGGTTAATGACATTTTGGAACAGCCCTATGCTGAGCCCGCAACTAGCTGGCGAGCTGGCTTCGTCCCCAGTGCTGAGATTTGGAACGGTCGCTTGGCGATGTTTGGTTTCTTAGCAGCAGCGCTAACTGAGATCTTTACAGGTCAAGGGTTCCTTCATTTTTGGGGCTTGGTAAACAACGTAGCCTCTACGACGACGCTGCCAAACTAAGCGTTACCCAACTAAACCCAAACTAGGCCCAAGCTAGGTCTATAGTTCGACAAATTAAGAACGCGCACTACACCGATTCGTGTAGTGCGCGTTCTAGTTTATGGAAATATTGCGCTAAAGGATTGCGCTGAAGTATGGACTAAGTAGCCAAGCAAAATAAATTACAAAATACTAACAGATGGTTTAACTCACTCGTAATGCCCCCTTAAAAATATAAGATTTGTCCCTTGAGCCAATAATGGGTTTCCCCAAGTTTGGGGGCTCTGAGTCCGGTTCCCCCCAAATTTGGGGGGTTAGGGGGGCATCGGGATTTAGGTAATTAATTATGCACATCTACTTACGGCGCTCTTTAGATCTCTATTTGTTAGATCTCTATTTTTCTGGCTGCAACATATTCGTTATTTTCATAGCCTGCCAGCCTTAACTGCTGGGCATTAGCGGGCAAATCAATCTCAAAATTACACTCGCCGGATTCAATATCCAAGGTTTTTACCGGTCTGCCGTCAACATATACATCTAGCCGTGAAAGGCCAGCCGTGGTTGCATTTACTGACAAAGATGACTTTGTTTTTTGAATTTTAACGCTCAGTTCTCTAACCGGCATTTGCTTGAGTAAGTCGCCCGCTTGATTAATCAAATCCAGGTTCGCTTCTAGTAAGTCTCGCTTGGTCATGGCATGGAGCGAGTCGGGAACTACGCCCAAATCTTCCAGCGGGGTTCCTGCCAACGCGCCGACTCGCAGCGTTCGCCGAATGGCGACTCGCATACTCGCACCCTTGGGCAAATCCTGGTAGGGCGTTTCGCTATCGGCAGGCTCAGGTACGGTCAATAGAGCTTGTAGCAAGCCATGCGTCCAAACATTCGCACCGCCTGCGCCCATATTGGCATCTACGCCCAAAATATGGCCAATGTTGTGATCCCGAAAACCCGCTGCGAAAATATCGGTTGCACTATAACAACGCGCGTCGGTAATTAAGACAACGGGACCATGGTACTTTTGCCCTATTTGGTTGGCAAATTCGGGGGGCGTAATCGAAAAACCGCGAGAATAAACAGCGCCGGTTTGTACCGAGTCTAGGATGGAATCCACCCAGGGGCTTAGGTCAATGCCAACTGGATTGGTGCGATGGCGATCGCAGATTCGAGCATTCAGCGCGGTATTAATAAACTGCGTCGGTTCAGGCGTAATTTCTCCCGGAGTCAGCGTCTGTAAAAGCCCTTCGCTGGCAAAAATATGGCCGCCACCATTGCCCCGAACATCAATAATAAGACCGTTTTGCGGCAGCAGTTCAATCAGGGTGATGAACTCTTTTATAAAGGCGTCTGGATCGTCAATATTAAAGGTGAAAATGCGAATGTAGCCAAAGGTACCCGCTGAGGTTGTCACGCTTTTAGCCGAAAAAATGCCCGGTAAGGCGCTTTCAATGCCCTCAGCAGCAGGTTTTTGGCGTTTAGCAGGCTTCTTACTCGCTTTTTGTTCTTCGGCTACAATTTGCGGGGCAAACAGCATTTTTTTGGCCCGCTGCAAAATATCTGCCTGAATATCAGTCCCTAAGCAAGCGGCATTTTTGCTGATGGCATCGGCATCTACTCGGCTTGGATCGGCCACTAGCGGCGTGACTAACCACTCTTGCTGCATAGTACGGCTAACGCCATCAAGATCTTCGTAGCCAATGTCAACCCATAGCGCATCGGGTGGCAGCGAACCTTGCAACGGACGTAGCGTCAGTCCTTCAATGCCTCGGGCGTAGCGAGCGGCAAGGTTGCTGCCCGCATGTTCATTCGCAGAGACTTCTACCGCGCGCCGAATCGGAACGCCGTTCCAAGTGATGATTTTCACCCCTCGTTTGAAATATCGGTGAGAAAAGCCCTGCACGAAGTGGCTAGCAAGGTATTGAGGTCGGCCATCTTCAGTGTATTCTTCAATGTCGAAAGGGAGGAAGGCGACTTTTTCGGCGAAGGGTTCTGGCAGCAGATAGTTGGTATGCAGATCGCGAACAGAGGTGAATACTTCGAGCATGTCGCGGTGAAACTGATATTCACTGCCCATGCTCTCAGGTGTGGATCGAGCGAGCTGATGCTGTATCAGTTTGAGCTTTTGCACGGGGGCGATACCATGCATCGATTCTTTGTGCGGTAGATGAACAAAGTTTTCACTGATTAAAAGAATCGCCTGGCTGACGATCTGTTTTCGTTCCTCTAAGCTGAGGGACTGCACTGACTCTAGGAAGGTGGGCAGGTTTGAGGTTGCTGCCATTTGCGATCGCACCGCAGGATGCGTCGCCTGTAAAAATTCTAAGGTTGGATCAAGCGAAACGGAGGGTGACAATTCTTCGGCAGAAGACGCTGCTTTTTTATCTTTAGCGCTTTTATCTTTAGCACTTTTACTGGTAGCGCTTTTACTGGTAGAACCTTTATCTTTCAGGCCAGTAGCCGTATTACTTTTTTCGACTAATTTTTTAGCAGTCGCGCTTTTATCCGTATTGGTGTTTTTGCTTTGTTTAGATGTACTTTTCTTTGCCATGAAGAGCGAACCCCTGTAGTGAATACTGGTATCAAGTGATTTCCTTATCAAAGGATCGGCTCTGTCATTGCGCCAAACCTCTCTCTCGAAAATCTGCCTAAAATATCAGCGCCTTGACTGACGGTTGATACATTACGGTACTGAGCATTCCAGTGTCCGTAAATAATATGACCAAAATTACACTATTTAGGCTGCGTTTGCAGACCGTTTATCGCTTTTATATGATGTGTCGTATTAACAACATCCATGAGTGAATTTGCCGAGTAAAGCGGCAGAATCACTGGGGTGCGCCGATAGCTCAGATACCCGAACTCAAAGAAAGACTCACTTTCAACAAACTGCATCTTCAAGATTTCTGAGATGTCACAATTTGCACAAATTTGAACATTATTTGTACATGACAAGCCCGTGCCTATTCACGCGCCTATTCACTCGCCTATTCAATGGCGATCGCCAAATCATAAGTCGCATTTCCTCGGGTGCCGCCCACAATAATTTGATACTCGCCCGTATGGGGCAAGAAGAACCTATCCTCAACGATTTCAGTCCCTAAAATTATGCCGCCCGGCGCAACAACATCAAAAACGGCATTATTCTCTAAAGAAGAAATAGAGAGAAACATCTGTTGCCCGCCTTGGGCAGTGAGTGTGTAAAGATCGCGATCGCCCCTGACCACTGCGCCGCTCATCGTTGATCCATTGGTGCCTGCCTCAAAGAAAACCGCCGTCGTTTTTACTTGGTTGGCGCTCTCTGTTAGGTCTTTTGCTTCTAATCCACTGTCGTTTTGAAAAGCTTTGTTGACGATATCGCAACTGACACCGCTGAGTGTTTCTCGGTCTGTGCGCAGCTCGTTGGGGCCAACTTTCCAGGTCTCTTGAGCATTTTGCTGGTCGTATTCAATCCAGGTGGTAATGTCTAAATTGAGATTGCTACCGTCGATTGTGCCGTCTAGCGCTTGTGTGTAGCTGGTGTAGTAGCCCGCTTTGTCGTCGTGGATGCTGCCCTGACTGTTGCCCGTGATGCGATCGCTCGCCTCCACGGTAATACGGGTTTGAATATCTTCCGTATCATTACTCAATTCGTAGCAGTACTGGCCGGGTTTTAACGCTGGTGCCAGCGGCTTGGGTCGATCTTTGGTGCTGTTTTTCTCATCGGCAACGGCCTGATTGTCAGCCGCTCCTGTTTTGTCAGTTGCTGTAGGCGTTTGCCCCTCGGTGGTTTGGGCTGTTTTGTCAGCCGAGGCCGAGGTGTCGTTGTTGGGTGTAGCGTTGCAGCCTACGAGTGTCGCTAATAACAACAAAGAGAAAAAACAAGAAGTTACCCGCATCAGTCATGCCTCAAAAATATCTCAAGCCACAATTATCTCAAGCCAATATCTCAAGCCAATATCTCAAGTCACTATCTCAAGTCACTATCTCAAGCCATATCGACTGGATAACTCTAGCCAGATCACTTTATCCTGATAGCGGGACAAGTGCGATCGCATGTGACCAATTGCGCTAATTGGTTAGTTCTCAAGGCGAAGGTGATGGGATGTGACGGGAAGCATAGAGTCGGTGCCCTATCATTATTTTGCTGTAGACCGCAATCATGGCTCAGTCAACGACGAGTAGTGTTTTCTTAGCTCTCTCTCAGCATCGCCATGGCCGACTGGCGGGGCAGGTTGAGGATCTTTCCATTCCCGATTTTATTCGCTTTTTAGAGCGAACCACGCGAGACTTCAAGCAGTTTCTCAAAGTGATTGATTTGATCAACAATCAATCACTAGAGCCCATGCTAGATGAGCTGTTAGAGACGTTTACGCTGAAAATTGGTCAGATTCTACAGGCGGATCGAACGACAATTTTTGTGGTGGACGAGGCCCGCCAAGAGCTATGGTCCAAAGTGGCTCAAGGAAACAGCCGAGAAGCGAGCCAGCCAGAGAATCAGTCCCAGAATCAGTCCCAGAATCAGTCCCAGAACCAAAAAGATAGCAAATTTAGCGGGGCTGAAAGCTTAGAGATCAGGCTGCCTCTCAACAAAGGAATCGCAGGCTATGTCGCTTCGACTGGTCAGGTACTCAACATTCCAGATGCCTATGCCGACAGCCGCTTTAGCGATGCGACTGATCGGAAAACGGGCTATCGGACACGGAATATTTTATGTATGCCCGTGATGAGCAGTGAAGGGCAGGTGGTTGCGATCGCGCAAATTTTGAACAAACGAGGCACAGAACCCTTCTCTGCTGAAGACGAGGCTCGCTTTGCCGAATTTGCTCCCTCAATTGGCATTTTGCTAGAGACCTGTCAGTCCTTTTACCTGGCGGCTCGTAATCAAAAAGGCGTAGCGGCTTTGCTCAAAGCCATCTCCTCTATGGAGCAAAGCCTAAACTTAGAAGTGACCTTACAGTCGGTTATGGCCGCCGCCCGCAGTCTCATGCAGGCCGACAGAAGCACGCTGTGGCTGCTCGATGAAGCCAACAACGCGCTGTGGTCTCAGGTGCAAAGCGCCGACGGCCAATCACTGATTGATCTGCGATTGCCCGCTGATAAAGGCATCGTTGGGCATGTCGCCCAAACCGCTGAAACGCTCAACATTATGGACGCCTATTGCGATCCCCGATTCGATGTTTCCGCCGACTTGAAAACCGGCTACCGAACGCGAAATATTTTGTGTATGCCCGTGTTTAACTCCAGCGGCAAGCTGATGGGCGTTAGCCAGCTCATCAACAAGCTGCAAGGTCAGTTTACGCCGGTTGACGAGGCATTTATGCGAGCCTTCAACACGCAGGCAGGCATCGCGCTCGAAAATGCGCAGCTGTTTCAGGAAATTTTGCTAGAAAAGCAGTATCAAAAAGACATTTTAGAGAGTTTGTCAGATGCGGTAATCTCCACTGATATGGCGGGGCGGATTGTCACGATTAATGAGGCGGCGCTGAAGCTCATGGGCTGCCCGGTAGGCGAGACGACTGACTACCGGGGCGGCCTAAATAGCGATGTTCAAGAGCGTGTGAATGTGGCGGCAGCGCAGCGATGGCAGCAAATGCTCAAGGGACGATACCTATGGGAGGTACTGCCTTTGGCCAAACTGCGCGATCGCCTAGAAGACAGCCTCACCAATGGCGCACGTCACTATGTACCCGAGCAAAGTCTGCGAGTATCTGTGGCCTTGGCGCCTTGGCTGCAAGCACCGCCCTCTCTGGCCGACCGAATTAAAGAGCATTTAGGGCGCAGCTCGGTTGGCCAGTTGAGGCAGCGTAGTCAGGTGAGCCAGCGGCCAAGGCCCGAGAGCTGCATCTTGGTTGTGCCCGATCACTCAAACCAGTCTGACCCCGAAGCAGAAAGCTATTTGCTGTGGGGATCTGATCAGCGGCTAACCTCTTCTGAACATGTGTTGAGCTGGAATAAAAGCATCAACCTAACGGTGAGCCCGTTGAGTACACCTCAACTGCCAGAAGGCACCCCAGAAGGCGCACCAGAAGGCACATCAGTTCAGTCTCAAGGCATGGTCAGGGGCAGTGTCAGGGGCGGGCTGGTCGTCCTTGAGGATATCAGTCAGGAAAAGCGGATGAAAACGACGCTGTATCGATATATGACGCCAAGCGTGGCAGATAGGGTGATGGCCTTGGGCGAGGATGTGCTCATGGTCGGAGAGCGCAAAGACGTAACGGTGCTATTTTCAGATATTCGAGGCTATACCACCTTAACCGAGGCGCTAGAGGCTGCCGATGTGGTGTCGATGCTCAACGAATACTTTGAAACCATGGTCGAAGCGGTGTTCCACTGCGAAGGCACCTTAGATAAATTCATTGGCGATGCGTTAATGGCGGTGTTTGGAGCGCCGTTGCCCTTGGTCAATCACGCCAGTTCGGCAGTGAAGTCGGCGTTGGATATGCGGCGGCGGCTGGTGGCGTTTAATCGCGATCGCCTTGCCAAAGGTCAGCCCGAGTTGCGTGTTGGCATTGGACTCAGCTCAGGCGAAGTTGTATCGGGCAACATTGGTTCTCAACGCAAAATGGACTACACCGTCATTGGTGATGGCGTAAACTTGAGCGCCCGGTTAGAGAGCATTACCAAGCAATATGGCTGCGATATTGTGCTCAGCGAGCATACCTACGCGCGCTGTCGGGATGAAGTATGGGTGCGCGAGCTAGATGTCATTCGTGTCAAAGGCAAGTTAGAGCCCGTGAAAATATATGAGCTCATCGGCGATCAATCAGAGCCTTTGAGCGAAGCGACTCAAGCTTTTTTAAAGCTATATACCCAGGCGAGAGAAGCCTATACCCACAGATCTTTTCATCTCGCTATTTCACTATTTGACCAAGCCCTAAAAATGCAGCCAGAAGACAAAGCGGTGGCCATTCATTTAGAACGCGCCCAGGCATATATACAGCACCCGCCTGCGGTAGATTGGGATGGTGTACATGTAATGATGACCAAGTAAAACGCTCAGAAAACGCCAAGTAAGACGTTAGCTTTGACCTAGATTCTGATCTCATTTTGACCTCATTCTATTTCGACGCCCCATGACTAATGCCTCAACAGACAATCAAAAGCTATACGAGGGCAAGGCCAAGATCATCTACGCAACTGATGATCCAGAGGTTTTGATCACTTATTTCAAAGATGACGCAACGGCCTTTAATGCGCAAAAGAAAGGGCAAATTACCAACAAGGGCGTGGTTAACTGCAAAATCACAACGCATCTGTATGGCCTACTCGCCCAAAAAGGGGTTCAGACGCATTTGCTAGAGACCATTAGCGACCGAGAAATGCGCGTAAAGCGGGTTGCTATTGTGCCGTTAGAGGTGGTCGTGCGCAATATTGCTGCGGGCAGCCTGTGCAAGCAAACGGGGCTGCCATTGGGGACACTGCTAGAACCGTCACTGGTGGAGTTTTACTACAAAAATGACGATTTGGGCGATCCGCTGCTGACGCGCGATCGCATTTTTGCCATGGACCTGGCCTCTGCCCAGCAGCTCGACCAGTTGGTTGCCCAGGCCCAGCAGGTCAACCAAGTACTGAGCGAATTTTTTATCAGCTGTGGCATTACCCTGGTGGACTTTAAGCTGGAATTTGGCGTAGACCAAGCCGGACAGCTGCTCCTAGCCGATGAAATTAGCCCTGATACCTGCCGCCTATGGGATGCCAACGAAGCCGATGAGAAAAAGCGGGTGATGGACAAAGACCGCTTCCGTCAGGACTTAGGCGATGTGGCAGAGGGCTATCAAACGGTGCTCAGCCGAATTTTGACGCAGTTGGCGCAGCCATCATAAGCACAGCGCTGCTGTGGCTGGTGTCCTAAAAAGCGCTATCTAGCGATTGATCGGCGATCGCCATTTAGTGCTATCTAGCGCCATCTAGCGCCGTCAATCGTCATCAGCCGCTGTCAATTGGCCGGTCAACTCTGTACGCAGACGCCTCTGTATCAAATTAACGCTTGCCCATCATTGCTGTCTTCCTCGGGTCTCTACCGTGCAGCCTCTGCTTCTGGCACAGTGAATTTTCGTACGACGGTTGACAGTACTGTAAAATCGGTCGAAATTGATTTAGTCTGAGCAGGCTTTATGCCCCGGTGTGTGGGCGCTTGTTTTAAAGCGGTGATTGCTAAATTTTTTACCCATACTGATTTGAGATCACTCGGGTTGAAAGATTGGGCAATCACCAGCAATAACGGCGCTGTGAGGAGTGAACTTATAAAAGTAAGGATTGACTGGTTATGCGTGTATCCCCGGCTCTTTTAGCCTGCTGTAGTTTGGTTGCGATCGCCGGTTTACCAGGTCGAGCAGCTGAAGCTGCCGCCAAGTTGTCAACCCCGTCAACAGCTGACTCTGCGGTCAGTCCAGCCTCAGCCAAAAATAGTAACTCACAGCTAGCGTTAGAAACCGCAGCAAACCGCTCGCGTCTAGAGCCTGTGGTTGAGCAACCCGAGCAACTGCTCACAGCCGAAATTTCCTCTCAGCCCTCCCTATCGCGTTTGCTAGTTGGAACCGATCGCTCCGCCCCCGTTCAGTTCGCACAGGAGCAATCTGATCCGCCAGTGGGCAATCCAGTACTGCTCGAGCCCCCTGGAGAGGAGGAACTCATTGATGAGGAGCCGCTCATTGAGGTGCCGGTTGATGCCGACGGAATTGATTTAGACGATGCCGATATTGTCGAGCCGATCGAAGGTGATATGGCCGACCCCGACGAGGTTGAACCGGGCGACATTGAAATTGACATCAATGAAGATGTTTTAGAAGACTCGGTTCCTGCGGCACCGAATAACACGCTGCCCGTCCCCGCTGAAACGCCTGCTGAGATAGAAGCAGACGAGACCGCACCGACCGGAGAAGCCGAGGCCGAGACCCGAGTTCTGGTCGCCGAGGTAGAGGTGGTTTCCTCTAACCCCCAAAGACCGCTGACTGACGAGCTAGTAGATGCGGTGTACCGCGTTGTCGGAACCGTTCCGGGCCGCACGACTACCCGCACCCAGCTGCAAGAAGATATTAACGACATCTTTGGCACGGGCTTTTTCTCCAACGTGCGAGCCGAGCCCGCTGATACACCGCTAGGGGTAAAGGTGACATTTTTTGTAGAGCCCAACCCTGTGCTGACCAGCGTTGATGTGCGTAACCGCCAGGTACTTCCCGATGAAGTGATCGATGAGGTTTTTGCCGACCAGTATGGCGAAATTTTGAACCTGCGCGACTTTCAAAATTCGGTGTTAGATCTTAACGAGTGGTATCAGGAAAACGGCTATGTGCTAGCTCAGGTCGCGCCAGCACCCCAGCAGCAAAGCGATGACGGCACCATCACGCTAATTGCCACTGAAGGCGTCGTGGAATCTCTGGAGGTGCGCTACATCAACGCCGACGGCGAGACAATGGATGAAGACGGCAACCCCATCAGGGGTAAAACACGTGACTTCATCATTACGCGCGAGTTTGAGACGCAGCCAGGAGATGTGTTTCAAGAGAGCGTTGTGCGCGATGACCTGGGCCGAGCAGTGGGTCTGGGCATTTTAGAAGATATCCGCTTGTCTTTAGATCCGGGCGATGAAGATCCCTCCAAAGTGAAGGTCATTGTCAACATTGCCGAGCGAGATACTGGCTCTATTGGCGCGTCTTTGGGCTTTAACCTGCGCGGCGATTTGTTTGGCCAGCTCAGCTACAACGAAGATAACTTTGGTGGCAATAATCAAAAGCTGCGAACCGAAGGCCGAGTCACCACGCGCGGTGACTTTCTCTTTGACGTCAGCTTTACCGATCCGTGGATTGCCGGTGATCCCTATCGCACTTCCTACACGGCTAGCCTATTCAATCGGCGTTCTACCTCACTCATTTTTGACAACGCGCCCGATGACGGGCAAGACGTTGATTTGCCTAACGGCGATACGCCGCGTATTAACCGACTGGGCGGCGGCATTAGTTTTAGCCGTCCGCTAGACAACGGGCTGTCGCTGTCGTTAGGAACTCAGTATGAACGGATCGCAGTGGTCGATGCTGACGGCAGCGTAGAGCCTAGAGATGAGCTGGGCAATTTGCTCACAGCTAGTGATAACGGTCGAGATGACTTGTTTACGGTGCAGTTTGGCGCAGTGCTTGATAGGCGCAATAACCCCGTTGTGCCAACGAGCGGTAGCTTGTTCCGCTTGGGCACCGAGCAGTCAGTGCCGCTAGGCAATGGCAGCATCTTTTACAACAAAATTCAGGGCAGTTACAGCCAGTATGTGCCTGTTAACTTCTTTGGTAATGAGAGCGGGCGCGAGACGATTGCCTTCAATTTGCAAGGCGGTACTATCCTAGGCGATTTGCCTCCTTACGAGGCTTTTCCACTCGGCGGGGGTAATTCTATTCGCGGCTATGAAGAAGGCGAGGTTGGCGCCGGGCGCTCTTTTGTGTTGGGCACGGTAGAGTACCGCTTTCCGCTCTTTAGTGAGTTCTTAAATGGGGCAATTTTTGCTGACTATGGCAGTGACTTGGGCTCAGGTGATGCGGTGCCGGGTAATCCTGGGCCTGTGCGCGGCAAGCCGGGAAGCGGGTTTGGCTATGGTGCGGGTGTACGGGTGCAAACGCCGCTGGGCGCACTTAGACTGGACTATGGCCTCAGTGATGAGGGCAGCCGTTTCCACTTTGGCTTTGGAGAACGCTTCTAATGGCAGTGAATCAGCAGGCGGTAAATCAGCAGGCAGTGAATCAGCGGACATTGGGTGCGATCGCGACAGCCACTGGCGTTGGGTTGCACCTGGGTCAGCACACGAGGGTGCGACTCATTCCGGCTGAGCCGGGTGCTGGTCGCTACTTTGTTCGCACTGACCTGCCTCAAGCTCAGCCTATCGCCGCTGTCGTGACGAATGTGGTTAAAACCCAGCTTTCTACTGAGCTGGGAGCGGTGGGGCTGATGACTCAACAGCCCGCCGAACAGCCCGCCGAACAGCCCGCCGAACAGTCCGCCGAACAGCCGCCGACAGTGCGCACGGTGGAACACCTGCTATCTGCGTTGATGGCCCTGGAAATAGATAATGTGCGAATTGAGATAGATGGGCCTGAAGTGCCCTTACTCGACGGTTCTGCAAAAGAATGGATGGCGCTGCTGTTGGCAGCAGGCTACGCTGAGCAGCCCGCTGCTAAAGACCTGCCTGCTGCGGTAGAGACTCCGATCTCTGTGCAATCAGGCGATGCGCTAGTGACGGCATTTCCTAGCTCAGAACTGCGGTTTAGCTATGGCATTGACTTTGAGCTGGCGCCCATCGGCAATCAGTGGCACAGCTGGTCACCGCCATGCCCGGCTCACAAAACCACTCAGGAACGGGCGAAAACAGAAGCCCTCACGATGGCTGAAAGCTTTGCTGCTGAAATTGCGCCTGCTCGCACTTTTGGGCTGGCCGATCAGATTGATTATTTGCGATCGCAAGGTCTGATTAAAGGCGGTAGCTTAGACAATGCGCTGGTATGTAGCGCTGAAGGCTGGCTGAATCCACCCCTGCGGTTTCCAAATGAGCCTGCTCGGCACAAGCTGTTGGACCTAATGGGTGACTTAAGCCTGCTGGGCGATATCCCCATCGCTCATTACGTAGCGTACAAAGCGAGTCATGGGCTGCATATCGCCCTAGCCAACAAGCTGCTAGCCAGAAGCTGTTAGTCAGAAGCTGTTAGCCAGAAGCTGCTAGCGCAAGACAGCCGTAAGATGCCTGGGCAGCAGGCGAGCTGAGCAAATTAAGCTTTTTTTAACTTATTCATAGCGCAGCGCACCGTCTAATGGCAAAATCGTGAGGGGTTTCCCATGCAAGCTTCAATCACTTGAATCTCTCTCTCACATAGAAGGTCTCTCAAGTGATGTATTGGCTAGCCGTTGTCGGATGCATTTGCACGATGGTTAGTCGCTTAGCCCTGAGTACATAAAGATCTGAGAAGATCTGAGCGATCGCTAATGTATTAAGCTAAGGGGCCAAAGATGGCCAAAGATAGCCAAAGCTATTGGCCAAAGCTAAATGGTTTACTCCTCGCTGCTACGACTTTAAAACTTCCTATGCCAACTCGTGCTCCCGCCTCCGCCGACTCAGCTCAGTCTGTTTCTCCTCAAGAAGGGTCAAAAAACGCCGAAAACAATGGCCAAGCCCCTTCTGCGGAAAACTCTACAGACAGCGCCCTGATATCGGCAACTGATACTCCACCGGCTAAAACCACCTACACGCTGGAAGAAATTCAGCAGCTCTTACCCCATCGCTACCCGTTTGCCTTGGTAGATCGAATTACTGAATATGTGGCTGGAGAGCGGGCCGTGGGGCTTAAAAATGTGACCTTTAATGAGCCTCACTTTCAGGGTCACTTTCCGGGCAGGCCGATTATGCCGGGTGTTTTAATTGTAGAGGCGATGGCTCAGGTCGGCGGAATTGTGCTCTCGCAGGTGCCCGGTATTGATGGGCGGCTGTGTGTGTTTGCTGGGATCGATAAGGTTAAGTTTCGGCGGCCCGTTGTACCGGGCGATCAGCTGATTATCACCACTGAAATGATTACGATTAAAAGGCTGCGCTTTGGCAAGATGAAATCACGCGCCGTGGTAGATGGACAATTGGCCTGCGAAGGTACATTGATGTTTTCTGTGCTCGACTAAAGGCGGTCAGATTTGCGAACTGACCCTACCTACCTGACTTTTGTCGCTCTGTACCTTTAATATGCATCTATCGATTTGCCTGACTGATTTTAGCCCGATTCGTTCGGTGGCTCTGCTGGAGGCATGGCTTTGACTACTCTGATTCATCCTACAGCTGTGATTTATGCGGGCGCGCAGATTCATCCGAGCGCTCGCATTGGCCCCTATGCAGTAATTGGCGAAAAAGTAAGTGTGGGGGCCGACACCAGTATCGGTGCTCATGTGGTGATTGAGGGCTACACCAAAGTGGGCGATCGCAATCGAATTTTTCCCCATGCCGCGATTGGCCTAGAGCCTCAAGATCTTAAATACGATGGCTCAATGAGCCTAGTGGAAATTGGCGATGACAATGCCATTCGCGAATGCGTCACCATTAATCGACCCACTCGGCTCGGCGAAGTAACCCGGCTGGGTAATCACAATTTACTCATGGCTTACTCTCATGTGGCCCACAACTGCGAAATTGCCGATCGGGTGATTATTGCAAACTCTGTTGCCCTGGCAGGGCATGTGTCTATTGAGTCTCATGCGAGGCTGAGCGGCCTAGTGGGCGTGCATCAGTTTGTTCATATTGGCCGCTATGCCATGATTGGCGGCATGAGCCGGATAGAAAGGGATGTGCCCCCTTACACATTGGTAGAGGGCAATCCGTCCCGCGTCCGGGGGCTCAACCAAGTGCTGCTACGCCGTTCGGGGATTGCTGAAGAGTCGGGCGGGCAGGTTTATAAAGAGCTCAGAGAGGCGTTTCGCCTGCTGTACCGATCGGGGCTGACCCTAGAAGAAGCCATTAGCAAGCTAGAGGGGATGATCGATAATGTGCATGTGCGGCATCTGTACGAGTTCTTAAAGTCATCGGCGCAGGAAAAAGGACGGCGCGGGCCGACACCGGGGCGGCGAAAGTGACGGCAAACGAAACGATAAAATCGACCATTCGAATTTTTATTCATACGGGTGAGGTCTCTGGCGATTTGCAGGGGGGCTTGCTGGCAAGTGCGCTATACCGGCAGGCAGAAAAACGCCAGCTGAAGAATTTGCAGGTGGAAGGGGTCGGCGGGCAGCGGATGGCCGATGCGGGCGTGAAGATCATTTACAACACGGTTAAGCTCAGCTCAATTGGGTTGATTGAAGCGCTGCCTTTTTTAAAGGAAGGACGCAGAGCTCAAAAGCGCGTGAATCAACATCTGTTCGAGAGTCCGCCCGATCTAATGGTGCTGCTCGACTATATGGGGCCGAATATTGCGGTGGGTAAGCTGATGCGATCGCATCGGCCAGATTTGCCGATTGTCTATTACATTGCGCCTCAGCAGTGGGTGTTTTCGACTAAAAAAGACACTCAAAATGTGCTGGATGTGAGCGATAAGCTGCTGGCAATTTTTCCCGAAGAGGCCACCTACTACCAGCAAGCAGGTGCCAACGTTCGCTGGGTGGGTCATCCGCTGGTGGATATTTTAGCTGACCCTATCTCCAAAAATGAGGCCAGATCCGATTTGCAAATTGAGCCAGCAGCGCAGGTCGTGACGCTGCTGCCAGCCTCACGGCAGCAGGAGCTAAAGTACATTATGCCGAGGATGTTTGAGGCCGCCAGGCTGGTTCAGCAGGCGCAGCCCCAAGTGACGTTTTTAATTCCGCTATCGCGGTTAGACTTTGAACCGATGGTGATCGATGCCGTTGAACGCTATGGGCTCAATGCAAGGCTCATTCATAAGGCAGATGGGCAAAAGGCGATCGCCGCCGCAGATCTAGTGATTAATAAATCTGGCACCGTTAACCTAGAAGTTGCCTTGATGAACGTGCCGCAGGTGGTCACTTACCGACTGAGCAATTTGACCGGCTTTATTGCTAAATATGTGGTGCGATTTACTGGCGACTATGTTTCGCCAGTCAACCTCATGGAAAATCAGCCGATTGTGCCGGAGCTGCTGCAATGGGACGCGACGCCTGAAAAAATTAGCGCAGAGGCGTTGGCGCTGCTGAACGATCCGTGTAAGCGTGAGGCCATGCTAAAGGGCTACGCGCAGATGCGGCAGGCGATGGGCGAGGTGGGCGTGTGCGATCGCGCCGCTAATGAAATATTAGACATGCTGCCTGCCCGCTATGCTCTACACTAGGGCAGAAAATAATCGCGCTTTGTAGTATTACATTGATTCTACAGATACTTATAAAGTGCTTTGGCGGGTAGGAGGTCATTAGTGAACATTTCAGAACTATTTAGGCAGGGCGGCATCGCCATGTGGCCGCTGCTGTTTTTATCCATTTTGGCGCTGGGCACCATCATGGAACGAATTTGGTTTTGGTCTAAAATTTTGACCCGAGAGCGTGAGGTCTCGGGCCGGGTTCTAGAGGCCGCCCGGCGTGAATGGTCTGCGGCCACTCAAATTTCTCAGCGTGGGAGCGGTTTGCCCATGGGGCGGTTTTTGTACGGCGCTCTCAAACTCAAGGATCAAGACCCTGAAGTTTTTCGCCTAGCGCTAGAAACCTCAGCGAACGAAGAACTCGCGACGATGCGTCGGGGTGAAAAAATATTAGAAGCAGTGATTGCACTTTCCCCCTTGCTGGGTCTGCTAGGCACCGTTGTGGGCCTAATTAACTCTTTAGGTTCCATTCAACTCAATGATTTAGGCGTCGGCGATGCCACGGCAGGCACTGCCCTGGGCATTGGTGAGGCGCTCATCAGTACGGCGGCAGGTCTAATTATCGCAATTGTGAGCTTGGCCTTTTACCGGCTGTTCCAAGGGTTTGTATTTGGTCAGGCTAAAATGTTCCAGCTTGCAGGCAATGAGCTAGAGCTGTTGTACCGTCAGGCTTGGGCCTATACCGATGGCAAGCCTAGCTTGCTGAGCGAAAACCTCATTAATACCCCGCCTTCACCGATGGTCGATACACCTTTGCCGGAACCCGATATTAAGAAGCCGAAAGTATTTTGATAGGTTCCGTGCGTACCCGCACCTTCTGAATGAGATGTTCTTAGCCTATGCAATCCTCTTTATTGTTCAGTTACCGCAATGAAACTTGACCTCGATAACCGTCCATCAGATGTGCAGATTGAAATTCTGCCGATGATCGATGTGATCTTCTGCATTTTGACTTTCTTTATTTTGGCGGCGGTGGGGCTGACTCGGCAGCAGGCGATCGCCCTCGACTTACCGGCTGTTAACAACAGCGCACCGGTGGAAGGGAACAGTCGCGATCGCCTCTATGTAAGCGTAGACAGCGCCGGACAAGTCTATGTAGACAAAAGCCCCGTACCGTTAGGGTTGCTCTACGATGTACTACAGCAGCACCAGCAAATTGCGCCCAACGGTACGATTGTGCTGTATGCCTCTCGGAGCGCTCGCTACGAAGATGTCATTAAAGTATTAGATTTGCTGCGCTCAGTAGGGGGCGATCGCGTGGCCCTAGCCACCTTGCCCAGTGACGCCTCACTCGACCCTACCCAGGAAGCGAAAACGTTAGAAGACGTTCTGCGAGAGCAGGGCGTTGAGCTGCCTGAAGGCCAAACTGCGCCACCCCTCGGCAGCCCCAACAGCGAAAGCGGCATTGGCATTGAGCCGATTCCTTCTGGCGGCCAGCTGACTTCTCCTAGCGGCCTACCGCCAATTTCGCCTGAGCCGATTGCACCAGCTGCACCCTCTCCCGGTTCGAGTCAGCCATAGGCAAACCCGATTTACCGTCTTGAGCCCCGCAGCAAGATAAGATAGCAAGGTTGAAATAGAGGGTTAAGAGGCCCGCGATTTTTTTGCGATGAAGCATACGCTATCTGTACTGGTTGAAGATGAAGCGGGCGTTTTAACCCGCATAGCGGGATTGTTTGCCCGACGCGGTTTTAACATTGAGAGTTTAGCCGTTGGCCCCGCCGAGCAACCCGGCATTTCGCGGATCACAATGGTGGTGCCTGGTGATGATGCCGTGATTGAGCAGCTAACCAAGCAGCTTTTTAAGCTCATCAACGTCCTTAAAGTAGACGACATCACCGAAACGCCCAGCGTAGAGCGTGAGCTAATGCTGCTAAAGGTTAAAGCCAACGGTGCCAACCGGGCTGAGGTCGTTGGCCTAGCGCAAATCTTTAGAGCGCGCGTCGTCGATGTTTCTGAAGAGTCACTCACCCTAGAGGTTGTTGGTGACCCCGGCAAAATGGTTGCGATTGAGCAGGTGCTCAATCGCTTTGGTATTACTGAAATTGCCCGCACGGGTAAAATCGCCCTCACGAGAGAATCTGGGGTTAACACAGAGTATCTAAAGTCTTTAGAAAGCCGAGTTTAAAAATGCCAAAGGCTGCCTGTGCCGGATTTCTTCATGCTCATTCTGAAGCATGGCAAAGTGCAACTGTTCATCCTTTTTTACAGCAGTGTCAGCAGGGTACGCTTGTGCCTGCGCAGTTCAATACCTGGTTGGTTCAGGACTATTTGTTTGTAATTGAGTTTACGCGGTTTGCCGGACGGCTGCTTGCGGCTGCTCCGGTAGCCCACTTTGACACCCTACTCGGCGGCCTAACCGTGATTAAGGACGAGTTGCAGTGGTTTGAGAGTAAGGCCCAAGAACGAGGCTTAGCCATGCCTGCGGCGATGCAGCCGACTTGTCAGGCTTACTGCCTCTTTATGCAGGGTCTCATGCGTGAATCTTATGCAGTGCAGGCTGTTGCCTTTTGGGCGATTGAGCGGGCCTACAATCAGGGTTGGCAGGGTCATAGCCCTATGCCTGAGCCCTACACAGAGTTTGGTGATCGGTGGGGTAATGAGCGTTTTACCGACTATGTTGGGGTGCTAGAGCAGCAGGCAAATAGCGCGTTAGCACTGGCGACTGATGCTGAGCTTGCACGGGCAGAAAAGGTGGTTTTAGAGGTGGCCCGACTGGAAAAAGACTTTTGGCAAATGGCGTTTGCAGCAGCGGATTAAAGCATTTTGACTGCGCAAGCGTCCTACTGCGCAAAATCCTTACTGCACGAATCCCATTGCCGCTTTTACTTTTTGGAGGGTAGGGGTGGCCACTGCCTGCGCTTTCTCTTTGCCATTGGCGAGCACCTGCTGGAGGTAGGTGCGATCGCTCATTAGCTCATTGTATTTGGCCTGAATAGGCGCTAGTGCCGCCACTGTGGTCTCAGCGAGCAGCGGTTTAAACTGTCCCCAACCCATGTCTTGGCATTCAGCTGCCACTGCCGTTTTGCTTTGATTAGAGAGCAGCTGATAAAGCCCTAGCAAGTTGTTGCACTCTGGCCGCTGAGGATTGTCGAACTCCAAACCTCGCTCTGGATCGGTTTTAGCCCGCTTAATTTTTTTAGTAATGACCTCAGGTGGATCAATCAAATCAATCCGGCTTTGGTCAGATGGATCAGACTTTGACATTTTTTTAGTGCCATCAGTCAGGCTCATGACTCGCGCACCGGCCTCACGAATGAGTGCCTCAGGGATCTTAAGCACTGGATTTTCCTCACTGCCAAACTGAAAATTCAGCCTAGCGGCAATATCGCGCGTTAGCTCCAAATGCTGCTTTTGATCTTCGCCAACAGGCACCAGGTCTGGCTCATAGAGCAAAATATCAGCTGCTTGTAACACCGGATAGTCCATCAGTCCCATGCTGACATTTTCGCCTTGCTTCACGGCTTTTTCTTTAAACTGAATCATCCGCTCTAGCCAGCCTAGCGGCGTAATGCAATTAAAAATCCATGCCAGTTCGCTATGCTCAGGTAGCTGAGACTGCACAAAAATAGTGGAGTTGTCGGGATCAATGCCACAGGCAATGTAGGTCGCGGCTATTTTGAGCGTGTTTTCGGCCAGCAGCTTAGGATCGTGAGGCACTGTAATGGCATGCAAATCGGCCATAAACAAAAAGCAGTCGTGGCTCTCTTGCAGCTCTACCCAGTTGCGAATCGCACCCAAATAATTGCCCAAGTGCATGTTGCCGGTTGTTTGGATGCCTGAAAGAATGCGGGGCTGAGCCATGAGGAATGATTGTCACAATTACTTTGCGACATTTTACCGCGTGCGCTACCTATCTTGCTGCCTCTCGTCTAATTGACTACTAATTGACTAACTACTAATTGACTATTGGTCTGACTGAATCTTGGCAGTCTTACTGAATCTCGGCAGTCAGCACTGAGGCATCTTGGGGGCCTAGCGTCAGCGCTAGCGGTCTATCTGCTTCAAAGGCTTTAACGGCCTGACGATAGACGTCATTGTTGGTCGGGAGCGTTTTGGCTTCACCACTTTGATTAAAGGTGATGTTGTAGTCTACTTTTTTAATGACTTCGGGCGATCGCGGAATCTCAGCTCTTTTGCGCCGATCTTCAATATCATCAACCGTTGGTTCTGGCGGCAGCACCGGCCACCACAGCCCTTTGCTATCTGGGCCAGAACCTGCCGCCTCAGGCCGAATGCCATTGACATTGACCACGGTAGTAGATTCAAACTGCTCTAGGCGTCGATCATTGGGTCGATCCTGGTTGGCGTTTCTAGGGTTGTACTCTACCTGCCAAACATAGGTTGTGGCAGCGGTCGCTTCAAAGTCGGCGGTTGCTTCAAAGGCGTTGGTGCTGACCTGATTGCAGCTCACAACGGAGGCTAGCAAGGCGCAAGCAATCGGTAGGGTCGGGGCAAACCAAGCGGGCCGATGAGAACGATTCATTTTTGGGCTGAACATTCTATATTTGTATTGCTTTATACAAAAATACACTCTGCGCCCCTAGCTTAGCGCTATGTGCCATAAAGCAAATATATTTTATACCTAATATTTTGAAAATACTGGGAGTCTTATCAAAATACTTGGATTTTGAAAAATACTTGAAAGATATCTAAGATGCAAGATATTCAAGAGAGGCAAAGTATTCAAGCACTTCTCTGACCACACCGCTTTTGCCATGACAGTGAACTCTGATGACCTCGCCGGTGAGTACTTGAGTATCTTTTAGCTGCTTTACGCAGTTAGATACGGAGTGGTCAACATAGCTCGTAATGGTGACCACTAGGTCGCAGTTGCTAATTTTGTCTCTAATTTGGTGTCGGCTGTTACTTTCTCGGCTGTGAGGCGGTACGTGAATGCAGCGCTTAAGGCCATACTTTTTAAGTTCTTCAGCAACTTCGCGATGCGTGGTTTCATGCCCGCCCACGAGCGCTAGCGATACATTCGATAAATCAATCGTGATCTCGGCGGCAGTGTCTTCATTGCTGTTTCCAGTCCTGTCTCCCTTGCTGTTTCCATTGCTGTTTCCATTGCTAAAGATATCGCCAAGGTTATCAGAGCTGTTTGAAAAGTCGGCTTGATTGCCGAGTAGTCTTTTACTGGCTTCATCTAAGCTGGCGGTATCAGCATCGTAGGCTGGGTCGTTGTACGCACGAATTTCTAGCTTGTGCTCTAACACGGCGATTCTGCCTTGAAGGGCGGCATTTTCGCTTTCCAGCTTTTGAATATGCGATCGCATTTTGCTGGTCTCAGTGTCTAAATCTTTATTTTCTTTGTCGGCGTAGTTAAAAAGGATGTTTAACTCATTGCAATCGCGCTGTAGCAGACTGCGATCGCGCTGCAATTTTTCATGCTTTTTTTGCAGCTGCGTTATTTTGTGCTGAAGCGTATCATGCTCCTGCTGAAGTGTTCCACAGTTTTCCTGAAGACGGTCGTAGGCCACTTGCAGCCTCATTAGCTGCTGAGCTAACTGTTGCTTTTGATACCGATCTTTTCCGGTCGCACCCTGCAAAAAGAGCTGAATCGGTTGAATTAAAGATTTAAACATGGGCCCCGATGATTGGTTAGATCACTTGATAGGTCACGTACTTAAGTCACTTATATTAATAGGTTACTTATGATTTATTTTGATGGTTATTTTTTGGCCAACAATATTTGATAGCCCTGACAGCTAATAACCATTAAATCTAACATAGCGGCTTTAATCAAAAACTGGCCACCTTTCCCCCTTTTCTATTGTTTCTCTTGATTACGTTAGGTTGTCTTTTATGAATGCGTGAATAATATCCTCAAAGCTGCGATCGCGTGTGAATCCGAGAGCGATCGCGCGATTCACCTCGAACTGGCTAGGCCAGCTAGCAACAATCCGAGAAATACTCTCCTCTGGCTCATATTGAATAAAATCAGCAGTAGATTGCCCTGAAACTCGTACCAGAGACTCAACCATTGCTTGCACGGTAAGGGTTAGCCCAGGCAGATTAATCGTGCGGTTAGCCTCAAAATTGTAGTTGCTCAGGCTGAGCGCATGCACTAAGTTGGCCGTCACCGTTTCAGGACTCGCTAACCACAGCGGCAGCCGGGTATCGACCGGGCAAATCGCCGCCTGCCCGTTCAAGGGTTCTCGAATAATACTGCTGGCAAAAGAAGACGCCGCTGCGTTTGGCTTGCCAGGCCGTACGACCACAGTTGGCAAGCGCAGCACTACTCCATTGATAAATCCTTTGCGAGTATAGTCGTTGACCCATAGCTCTGCGATCGCCTTTTGCGTGCCGTAAGATGACTGCGGCGTTACCGCTGTTTTATCGGTAATTACATCAGGCAGTTCACCGCCAAATACCGCCAAAGAACTCGCAAAAATAAGCTGAGCGCCTGTCGCCTGATGACGAATCGCCTCTAACAAGTTGCGCGTACCATCGGCATTGACCGCCACCCCGAGATCAAACTTGGCCTCAGCCTGAGAGCTGACCACGGCGGCCAGGTGATACACCGCTGTGATATCCGGCGTAATCAGTGCCTTAACCGCTTTGGCATTGGTAAGGTCTACCTGCCTGCTGACAATCGTTGCTTGATCGGTTGCTTGATTGGCTGCTTGATTGGCTGCTTGATCGGCGGTGTTCTGAAAATTAGGCAGCGTCATTACATCCGCTAGGGTCAGTCGTTTGACCTGGGGATGGTGCAACAACTGCCTCGCTAACCGCTGACCTAAAAAGCCTGCCCCACCCGTAATTAAAATATGCACTGAATCTTCCTGATAAATAGGGCTACGAGATAAATAAATCTATTTTTCCATATTTACTCAAAGCAATCCTTTTTCGAGATGATTCAATTGGGCAGGACTCGTTCAATGGAGTCTGTTGTTTTTTCAGAATAAGAAAATAATCTGTTTTTGAGAATTCTTTATTTGATCTTTTTTGAGCTTCTTTGAGCTTCTTTGAGCTGAGGTTCGTTGAATACATGAATACGCCATGATTATAAAGTGACGGCAACGATTACACTATTCGCTAGACTCCATCCTCGATGTTTTGCGTGTTATAACCGGCCTATGACTTTTCCCTTTGATGCTGCCGCGACTCAAAAGCGCGTTGATAAGTTTTGGCAACTGCCCGCTAGCTTTGGTATGGAGCGTAATGCCTATCACAATTATTTGAATGAGATTGTGAGCGATCGCTATGCGCTGATCAACGGCCTGCATATTTTGAGAGACGAGCTTCAACTGGCTGCTCAAAGCCCTACTGCCGTAAAGGCTTGTGGGGCAGACCTGAGCTTGCCAAGTGTCGTAACGACTTTGGCTTATACAAACTGTGGCGATCGCATTCATCAGGGTGAAGCCACCAAGCGCTACCGAGACGTGGTTGCCTCTCGCTTTGCGACCCTCTCTGAAATTGGTGAACTGAAGCTAGAAGCCTTTTTCCCAGCAGGTGGCGGCACCGACAACGGCGCTACACTCGCCCATGTGACCGTCGCCCACGAGCTAGACGAAAACCTTAAGAAGATGCTCTACTCAGGCAATTCACAGTCTATTTCGCTAGTGGCGATTGACCTTAAAACTCACGTAGGCCGACTGCGAGAAGGCGGGAAGCATGTTGTATATGGTAAAACCCGCGAAGCGCCCTGGCGTGAACCTCGGGCAGCCTGCGGAGCGATAGTGGGTGCGCTCACTAGCTATCATCCCAACAATCTTATTCACCGTCGAATTCGCGATGACCTAGGAGAACAAAACTTTCAATACCTTTCGGGCAGTCAAATTCTGAGCGATGAGGGAGTTGACATTACTATGGCAGTAGCCGCCGTCATCGTCGCGCTTCGCGGCATTCGTAATACGGCATTAGCACTTTCTCAGGAGCTAGACGAACGTGGGGTCGCCCACCTGACTGCAAGCACAACTGTTAACCGACCCTCTCGGGACGATTTGGTAATTTATTTAGCCCGTGCAACGGTGTTTAACGGCAAAGTCCGGATTCAAGGCTTGGGCACTCATGCCGAAAAGTATGGTGGCCAGTTGGGAGAACATGCCGGAGAAAAACGCCTACAGCTGCGCTATGCAGATTGGGACAACGAGAATCTGCCCATAGAGGAAATTGTCTATCATGTTCGGGCCTCTGGCATGTAGCACTTAGAACAAATTCCATACAGAGTTAGCTGACAGTCTAAAACCTGGTAACCAGATGTTTCGGCGGTTTTTTTGCCGATTTCAGAGATAGAAGACTCAGAAAATTCCAGCGTTTGATTGCAATGTACGCACACCAGATGGTGGTGATCAAGCATAGGACGATTGAGTTCGTAGTGTTTGTGTCCTTCGGCTAGTTCTAGCTCTCTTAGCAGTCCCATATAAACCATTAGGTGAAGTGTCCTATAAACCGTAGATAAGCTGATATGCTCGCCATCTTCCTCCAATGCCTGATGGAGGTTTTCTGCACTTAAATGCTCGCCTTGAGTGAGCGCCATAAATATCCTTAAAACCTTCTGACGCTGCGGAGTCGAGCGGAATCCTCTGGCGTTTAGCTCATGTTTAAGGGCCGTATCGGACAGAAAGGTCACAACCTTATTTCCTTTTCAAGTTAGTAATCATTCTTATTTAGAATCCTTGAAAAAGTCAAGCTATTCATGAAAATAAGGTTCTGAAGTAGTATGTTTTCCTTTCAGTTAAAGCATTTCAGCCTTTATGGAGTACAGGTCAACTGATCTAAGCTTATAGGAATATATTTTAATAGCGGATTTAAAGCGGCTCTTGCTAAGGACACCGCGTAAAAAATACCTGCTTACAGTTCGGCATGGTGTCGCAGGGGGCATTTAATGAAAATATATGTCAATTGATTTTATTCCGAGCTTTCCCAAACAGTGTCGATTGGCGTTGTTTTGTGGGTGCTAATTTTGCCTAAGTTCTGAAACATAAGCATTTCAGCATTGATTTTGTAAGATGTTCGCAGTAATATTGGTGGGAGCCTTTCCCGATTAAGGATGGTGCCCGATTAAGGATGGTGTTTAATGAACGATGTCGGTTTCGACCCTACTCGCTGGAGCTATTGGCTGCTGATAGTTTGCTTTATTGGCGTATCGACTTGGGGATTGTATCTATCTTGGCAGTGGGCCTCAGAAATTCGCTCACAAGCTGACTTAAAAAGAAAGCGAGCTAAGCTGGCTCGCCGGCTGATGGTGGAAATGCACGGCATGTCTTACTGTTCGCCTAAGAACAAGCAAGTGCATAAAGACATGGGCATTACAAAATCAAGGCGTGATCCATCCTTTGAAAATCGGGAAGATCGCACTGGTAACGCTTACTCTGGTAGGAGAAGTGGGCAACCCCAACGTACGGGCTATGAAGAAATAACACCCGGCTACTTAAAGGAGTCTCAAAGCGAATAGCCTTTTATAGCCTTTTCGGGAAAGTGCTTTTTAATTCTTTCTTTAAGCTGTTTTTCCAAGCTATTTTTTCGATTATTTCTTGAGCTGTTTGTCTTGCACTATTTTTTGAACGATGGCAATACCTGACTCGCATGTGACCTGGCTATAGCTGCCGCCGGGAATAGTCACAAGGTGAGGGCCCGCTTTACAGCGTTTTAGGCAGCCTATAGCGCGAACAGTAATAGTGTTTTGAGACGGGTGAGTTGTTGGAAAGGCTTGTGCGATCGCCCCACTCACTGCCGAACTCCCCCGCTGACGACAGCTAGAACCATGACATACCAGTACTTGAACTGACTGGCTACTAGCTATAGACGGTTCGAGCTTAGACGGTTCGAGCTTAGACGGTTCGAGCTTAGACGGTTCAATCGGCTTTATCTGAGGGGCGGCAGACAGCTTCGAAATTTCAGTCGCTTGCCATTCTAGCTGCCCGCTATGCCGGTTCACGATTTGCTTGCCCACTACCCTGATCCAGTCTTGAGGGATCAAGTAGCGGTACATCATGCGGCGTAAATCTTTGCTGAGCAAGATTGGCTGAGCTTGGGACTGCTGAGCTTGAGACTGTTGAGCTTGAGACTCTACCTGAGGCTGTATCACCTCTACAGAAATCCTTTGGTAAGGAGACTTTTCTCCGGGTAAAAATGAGAGAAAGCGTCCTTGCAGGCAAAAGTGAACGGTGCTGCTGCTATTACCGATGTTTGTACCGATGTTTATACCGATGTTTGCCTGATCTGTTGCGATCGCCATGTGAGCCGGGCACTCAGCCTTACCAAAACTAAATGCCTTCTATCTTAGCGCCATTTTAAGATCCTTATTGAGAATTATTCTGTTAAGTCTCCTGTCAAAGCTCCTGTCAAAGCTCCTGTCAAAGCTCTATGAATACCTATGAACTTTTCTTCGATTCAGTAGCACCGCTGGCCCCAGCATTCAATTCAGCTACGCCTTCTTCCCGCTTAATCCTTAAACAGATAAGGATCTTAGAATTGAGCGATCCCGATTGATAACGCTGGCAAAACTTTCTTGACATTAATTATCAACTAAGGGTATAAATAAGCATATGAGAAACAGTCTCATTGTATAAGCCATTAACTCAGGGTTAGCTAATGGATCTACATAGCTGTCTAGTAATGTTATCTAGTCGCTGGCTATCAGGAAAAAGCAAAAAAGCAGCTAACCGCTGACGGCTGCTGCTTTTAAACACGATAAATACTTGGATGAGACTTTGGTGTTGTGAATCAGAATTTACCGATGGCCAAGCACCAATGGCCAAGCACCGATGGCTGAGCTTAGTTTAGATGCCTAGTCTACAACCCTAATTTAACTGTACCAACGTATCGGAGACGAGAAAATGATTTAAATGGTAAGCGCGTTCTTCGGTCTTTAGCAAAATGCCTTCATATAGATGCCGAGTCGCTCTATCTCCTAAGCTTTCTGCTTGCGACGCATTGCGTCGTAATACCTGAATAATCGCTTGTTCGGCCCTTAGGTCGTTTTCAACCATCTGGCGGCAGCCGTAAATACCGTCCGGCTCCTGCTCAAAGCAGCACAGTTTAGCAAGTGTCGCAAAGCTCGCAGCTGGTACGCCGCCAAGTCCATCTAGGCGCTCGCCAACATCATGCACATGTCCTTTCGTGGCATCGTAGCTTTCTTCAAAAAACTGATGTAGCTGATAAAATTCAGCACCCTCAACTACAAAGTGATGCTTTTGATATTGAACGTAGATGCCTTGCATGCTGGCAAGTACGATGTTCAGTCCTTCACAAACGGGCTCTGTAACAGATTTTTCTAGCAGGATAGCGTTGTCGCCAACCTGTCCAAAAGGGGTAATGACAGCAGTTGAAGTAACCATATTGTTCAATCCTTTATCTCGGTCGATGAGCCTAGTATAGTCGCTTATTGAGAAACCCACATGCCTTAAAAATCAATGTTTTCCCCCTATAGACTGATATATATTCTCATTAACTTATGCATCTGATGTACTTGCTGTATCCGCTAATTAATCCGCTTATTTAGTACTACGTCAGCATTACACCACACTCTGTTGCCATGACCATTATCGTGGCCTGGCTAAACCTTGAGCAAAGCGCTATTGAAATTACCTTCTAGTTAAAGTCACTATTTATATTTGCAACGGGTAACCATTTACTTGGTCTTTTCAGTTTTGCTTATCAATCTTAATAGAAGATCTTCTCACTAATTTTATTTAAGCGTTTATGCCATGGTCAACTGATCCTCACTCAATCCTCGCTCAATCCTCTGTTGGCCGCATACATTTGAAAAAGCAATGATTCTCCGCTTTCTTACTATTTGAAAATAATTTCTATTTGTCTTTTTCTTAGTCATTTGCTCAGTCATTTTGTTATCCGGAGATTTTAGTTAAGTGCTCATGTCTAATTCTGTATTTTCTGGTTTCACCTCTGGTTCTGCGTCGTCTTCCCATGAGTCAGCAACCCCAACGTTAGATGAACTCACTAACATTACCGTGTGCTGTGAAGATCGTTGGCAGGTGTATCACCGTCTGCAAGAGCTAGATATTAGCTGTCAATGCAGTAGCTTTGAGCCTTTACAAGTCACGATTAAAACAGCCTCAGAGGCAATTCAGCTATGGAGCATTGTCAAGCGCGTGTCTCAGCCACAACAAAGCCTCATTAGGGACTTAACAGTAAGCTGGCAATTACCCTGCTATCGGGCCAATACCTAGCTTGCGGCCTGCTGTGCCAAAACAAAAGCGCCTAAAATTCCTGCCTGGCCGCCTAGTTTGGGTGGCACGATATAGTCAGCGATATTGTCGGTAATTTGCGGCACGTTTATATAGTCATTCAGCTTTTTGCGTACCTGCTCGCGCACCTGCGAAAAAAGCTGTTTTTGCTCCATTACGCCGCCGCCGATCACAATTCGTTCGGGCGAAAGCATCAAAATAAAGTTCACTAAGCCTGTTGCTAAATAGTTCGCTTCCAATGCCCAAGCCGGATGGTCATCGGGCAGTGAAGCGCCCTTTTGCTGCCATCGTTGCTCTATCGCAAAGCCGGAAGCTAAGCCTTCTAGGCAGTCTTGATGAAAAGGACAGCAGCCTAAAAAAGGATCTACCGACAGGTCATGCGGAATTAAGATATGGCCCATTTCTGGATGCAGTAGGCCGTGAATGGGTTTGCCGCCGACCAAGCCACCGCCACCAATCCCAGTGCCCACTGTAAGATAGATGAAAGTCTCTAAGCCTTGAGCATTTCCCCACTGGTGCTCGCCTAACGCAGCCGCGTTGACATCGGTATCAAACCCAACGGGTACTTTTAGCTCACGCTTAATGACACCTGCAAAATCAATTTGCTGCCAGGCAGGTTTGGGTGTGTCTAAAAACCAGCCGAAGGTATTAGAGTGGGTTCGCACATCTACCGGGCCAAAAGCGCCAATGCCAATAGCCGCCATATCGCCTTCTTTTTCGGTTTGCTGACGGAAAAAGCTAATGACCTGAGCGAGTGTTTCTTGAGGCGTTGTTGTGGGGATTCGGGCAGTTGCTCGGATGTCATCGGGGCCAGTGCCCACTGCGCATACAAATTTAGTGCCACCTGCTTCAATTCCGCCTAAAAGTGCCATGCTGTTTTCTCTGGATGGGGCTTTTTTCTTACCTAGCTGGCTAAACGAGCCGTATTCTGAATTTTTCGATTTTACTCCGAGCAGTCTCTTCTTAGCGGATAATTCCTTATGAGGTTGAGCGGGCGATCGCGTATGATTTAATTCTAAGGATACAGGACAATTTTTGTCTTATCTTCTGTTTTATCAATAGCGGCTATGTTTTACTGCAATCGAATCTTCTCTTTGAGTTTTTCGCTGGCCGCAGCGGCTGCTTTCAGCCTCCTCACTGCCTGTTCTACATTTCCTTCTACCACTTCAGATGTTTCTACCACGTCAGATGTTTCTGCCACGTCAGATGTTTCTACCACGTCAGATGTTTCTAAGCCCGCAACGCCAAGTCCTCAGGGTGCGGTCACACAGCCTATTAATGAGTCTAACGTGAGCGAGATGGCTGAGCTGATCATTCAAATAAAGGATCAGATTCAAATGGGTGAATATGACACGGCCAAAGCGACCTTCGAGAAGATTGAAAAAACATGGGAAAGTACGAAGGGAGGTGTTCAAGCCCATAATCAGCCTGCCTTTAACGCAATTATTGTGCATTTAGAAAATATCAAAAAGGGCTTGGAAAAGAGCCCGCAAAACGTTGCTAATCTTCTCAGTGACTTAACGCTGCTCGAAACAGTAGTGTACCGTTTATCTCAGTAGCTATTGTAGACAACGTTTATGTACGAACAAAAGTGGATGCCAGTGACAAATGCTATGCTTCTGAAGCGATCGTTAGAAAAGAAAGCATTGAAATAGGATACTGACAGAGGGCATCGTTAAAGCGGGCTATTTACGGTTTTGGGCTCGGTAGGGGACAGCTAAGTGCTTTAGCATGCTCACTGAACAGCAGATTTTCTCGATAGTCAATGGGGCAGTCAATAACAGCCGGAACGTCTTGCGCGAGAGCTTCTTTGAGAGTCGGAATGAAATCTGCGGCCGATTCAATTCGGTAGCCTTTGAGGTTCATACTTTCAGCGAATTTAACAAAGTCGGGATTGTTGAACTTAATGAAAGCAGAGGCTTGATAGTGAGATTGTTGCTTCCATTCAATAAGGCCGTAGCCGCCGTCGTTAAAGATAATGGTGACGAAAACAGTGCCGATGCGATGGGCGGTTTCTAGCTCCTGGCAGTTCATCATGAATCCGCCATCGCCCGTGACGGCAACTACTTTGCGGTTGGGATGTACCAGCTTGGCCGCGATGCCGCCTGGAATGGCAATTCCCATTGAGGCAAACCCATTAGAGATCAGGCAGGTGTTAGGCTCGGCGCAGTGATAGTGGCGAGCAATCCACATTTTATGGGCACCCACATCAGAGATCACAATGTCTTCAGGCGCGAGTACCTGACGCAAGTCGTATAGTAGCTTTTGGGGTTTGATTGGAAATCCCGTATCTGTCGCATATTGGTCGTAGTTTTGCTGCATATCAGCGCGGAGATTGGCAAACTGTGGATGGATGGTTTCACTCTCTGCTTTGTTCATTTTTTGAGAGATTTCATCTAAGGCATCGGAAATATCGCCGATTACTTCAACGGTCGGAATATAGCTGCTGTCAATTTCAGCGGCGGTTGGAGAGATATGCACAATGGGCAAATGACCCTGAGGGTTCCATTTTTTGGGGCTGTATTCAATTAGGTCGTAGCCGATGGCTATAATCAGGTCGCTTTCATCTACGGCGCAGGCGATGTAGTCGCGCTGCTGAAGACCGACTGTCCAGAGCGATCGCGCGTCCCGATAGTCTATGACGCCCTTTCCCATAAAGGTATTGGTCACTGCAATGCCAAACTTGGTGGCAAAGCGGCGAATCGCGTCACTAGCCCGATTGCGAATCGCGCCGTTGCCTACCAAAATCATCGGTTTTGTGGCTTGATCAATCGCGGCAGCTGCCTGATCCAAACTCTCTATTGAGGCCACGGAAGGCTCGGGAAGATTAACCCGCAAGGGCTCTCCCATTGCAGCCATATCGGCCACGTTCTCGGGGAGGTCAATATGCACGGCTCCAGGGGGCTCATTTTGGGCCAGCTTAAAGGCCTTACGAACAATTTCAGCGGTGTTACTGGGCTGTACTACCTGTTTGTTCCACTTAGTCACGGGCGCAAACATGGCCACTAGGTCTAAATACTGATGAGATTCAATATGCATTCGATCGGTGCCGACTTGCCCCGTAATGGCCACTAGCGGCGCCCGGTCTAAATTGGCATCGGCGACGCCCGTCATTAAGTTGGTTGCGCCTGGGCCCAGGGTTGAAAGGCACACGCCTGCTTTGCCCGTTAACCGGCCATATACATCGGCCATAAACGCCGCGCCTTGCTCGTGCCGGGTGGTAATGAACTTAATAGAAGAGTGTTTTAAGGCCTGAAGCAGCTGTAAATTTTCTTCTCCAGGGAGGCCAAAAATATATTCTACGCCTTCGTTTTCTAGGCAGCGGACGAGCAGTTCAGCAGTATTCATCAATTAGCCCTTCAATTAGCCCTTATTTGATCCACACAGATTTAACATTCACAAATTCCAGTAGGCCATAGCGGGCGAGTTCTCGTCCGTAGCCCGATTGTTTAATCCCGCCAAAGGGCAGTCGTGGATCGGATTTGACTAGGCCGTTGATGAAAACAGCGCCTGCGTCTAACTGGTTAATGAACTGCTGTTGCTCTACCGGGTCGGTCGTCCAGACGCTGGCACCTAGGCCAAAGGCTGTGTTATTTGCGAGGGCGATCGCCTGCGCTATATCTGCCACCCGAAACACCAGCGCCACCGGGCCAAAAAACTCTTCCTGGTCGGCAGGGGTGCCCGGTGGAATGGCTGTAAGAATGGTCGGTGGGTAAAAGTTGCCTTGCTGAAGTTCGGCGGGCAGCTGCCGTTTGAGCGCGGCAATATCTCCTCCGACTAAGGCCGTTGCGCCCAAGTTCAGACATTTTTGCACCTGTGCGTCTAGGTCTTTTAAGATCTCTGGGGTGGCCAAAGGGCCGATATCCGTGTCTGGCTTTAGCGGATCGCCGACTTTTTGCTGAGCAAATTTCTCAGCGAATCCGGCTTCAAAGGCGTCGGCAATGTCGCCCACCAAAATAAATCGCTTAGCGGCAATGCAAGACTGGCCGTTGTTGAGCAAGCGAGCGGTGGTGGCAGTGGCGATCGCCTGCTCCAAATCTGCGCTAGGCAGCACGATGAAGGGATCGCTGCCACCGAGCTCTAGGACGGCTTTTTTGATATGGCGGGCCGCCGTTTGCGCTACCGCTGCGCCAGCAGGGCCGCTGCCCGTGAGCGTAACCGCTTTTACCCGAGCGTCGGCAATCACAGCCTCTACGGCTGCTGCGCCGATCAGCAGGGTTTGAAACATGCCGGGTGGAAAGCCCGCCTGCGTAAACAGGGAGGCGATCGCAAGTGCCGACTGCGGCACGTTAGACGCATGCTTGAGCAGTACTGGATTGCCCGTCATTAGGGCAGGCGCAGCGGCGCGAAACACCTGCCAAAAAGGATAATTCCAGGGCATGACGGCGAGTAGCGGGCCCAATGGCAAAAAGCGCACATAGCTGTGGCTCGCGTCGGTAGTGGCCGCCTCATCCTGCAAAAAGCCCGCTGCCTCATCGGCATAGTAGCGGCAGACCCAGGCGCATTTTTCAACTTCAGCGATCGCGCTCTTTAGCGTTTTGCCCATTTCCAGCGTCATTAGTCGAGCCAAAGACTCTTTTTGCTCAAGTAGCAAATCTGCCGATTGATGTAGCCAGCGCGATCGCTGATCTAAGTCCACGGTGGCATAGTTCATCCCTGTTTCGTGAGCCAGAGATAGCGCCTCTTCGATCTCTTGGGATGTCAGCGCTGCATAGCTTTTTAGGGTTTCTCCAGTCGTTGGATTAATGCTCGCAATTGTCATAACGCCCCCGTGCCTATGCCGTACTTTTTGCCGTGCTTTTCCTATGCCGTACTTTTCCTATCCCGTACCTTTAAATCCTTGCCACATCTCGATACTCACTCAAACAGTCTCTCGTAAGTTCTATCTTTCTTATCGGCAAAGTCAGCAGTTCGTATAGATTGTTTACTATTGCCTGCATTTCCGGCATTTCTAAGGTGGTACTCTAGTCGCAGCACTAATTCCCCCCTTTGGATTTTGCGCAATCGTTACTAAAGCGCTACCGTTTAGGCTACTAGGCATATTTTATTTAAACTCTAGATTTATTACATGGATATTCGTCAGTTACCCGGTACGGCAAATGAACTGGGCGCAACTTGGGACGGCAAGGGGACAAACTTCGCATTATTTAGTGAAAACGCAACCCGAGTAGATCTATGCCTGTTTGATGAGCAGGGCAACGAGACGCGATATCCGCTCAATGAGGTGTATAACTTTGTCTGGCATAGCTATTTGTTGGGCGTTGGGCCGGGGCAGCAGTATGGTTTTAGAGTGCATGGCCCCTACGAGCCGCAAAATGGGCATCGATTCAATCCCCACAAGCTGCTGATTGACCCGTACGCGCTAGCGATTGCAGGCAATGTGGTCTCCTCTCAGGCAACCTTTGGCTACCAGTGGCACGAACCCTCCGAAGACCTTAGCTACGATGAAACAGACAGCGCCGAATCAGTCCCCAAATGTATCGTCGTTGATACCCAGTTTGACTGGGAAGGTGACCAGCGCCTAGAGACGCCTTGGAACCAAACGTTTATTTACGAGATGCATGTTAAAGGTTTCACTCAGCAGCATCCTAAAATTCCTAAAAAAATCAGAGGAACCTATGCTGGGCTGGCCCATCCGGCAGCCATTAAGCATATTAAATCCCTGGGGATTACGGCTGTAGAACTGATGCCAATTCACCATTTTCATGAGTCACCCGGTTACCTCGCGAGTAAGGGCCTAAGCAACTACTGGGGCTATGACTCGCTCAACTACTTTTCACCCCATTCAAGCTACAGCTCAGCGGGTGAGATGGGTGAACAGGTCATTGAGTTCAAACAAATGGTGAAAGCGCTTCATGCAGAGGGCATAGAAGTGATTCTTGACGTGGTGTACAACCATACCGGTGAAGGGAACCAAATGGGCCCTACGCTGAGCTTTCGAGGCATTGACAACGCTGCCTACTACCGTTTGGTAAAAGACAACGAGCGCTACTACATGGACTACACGGGCTGCGGCAACTCGCTGCGTGTCAGTCATCCGCAGGTACTCAAGCTGCTGATGGACAGTTTGCGCTACTGGGTGCAAGAGATGCATGTTGATGGATTTCGGTTCGATTTGGCTTCGGCACTGGCGCGCGAGATGTATGAAGTAGGAACGCTAGCAACGTTTTTTGACATTATTCATCAAGACCCAGTGATTTCTAAGGTAAAGCTGATTGCAGAGCCCTGGGATGTGGGTGAAGGCGGCTATCAGGTAGGTAAGTTTCCGCTGCTGTGGTCGGAGTGGAACGGGCGATATCGGGATACGGTACGAGACTTTTGGCGGGGTGAGGACGCGACTTTAGGAGAGTTTGCCGCGCGCTTTACGGGTAGCTCGGATTTGTATGAGCATACGGGCAGACGGCCTCATGCCAGCGTGAACTTTATCACTGCCCATGATGGTTTTACGCTCAAAGATTTGGTGAGCTACAACAACAAACATAATGAGAGCAACGGTGAAGATAATCGCGATGGAGAAGAGCACAATCGCTCATGGAACTGCGGGGTAGAGGGAAAAACCAACAACCCAGAGATTGTGCAGCTAAGGGGCCAGCAGCAGCGTAATTTTTTGGCGACCTTGATGCTGTCGCAGGGCGTGCCAATGCTGCTAGCGGGTGATGAAATGGGGCGATCGCAAGCCGGTAACAACAATACCTACTGCCATGACGACGAGCTGTCATGGATAAACTGGTCGCTCACAGATGAAAACAAGGATTTGTTGCGCTACACCCAGAAGCTCATTACTTTGGCAAAACAACATCCTATATTTGGTCGTCGCAACTGGTTTTACGGTCGAAAAATTCACGGTTCAGAGATTTTTGACATTGGCTGGTTCAATGTAGAAGGCGGCACTATGCATGAGGAATGGAATGCAGGATTTGTCAAAACGCTGACAGTGTTTTTGAACGGTGAGGGCATTGCAACCCCTTCGCACCGAGGCGAGCAGGTGTTTGACGACAGCTTTTTAATTATGTTCAACGCGCATTATGAACTGTTGGAGTTTGCCCTGCCCGAGAATTTGCGGGATCTCAAATGGCGATTGCTGATAGACACCAAAAAAGAAGGCTTTGCAAAGCGAGTCAAGACCTATCGCAAAGCAGACAAAGTACCCGTTGCCGCACGGAGTTTAGTTGTGCTTAAGAGTCCTCTTCAAAAGTAGTCCTAAAAAAATAGTTCCAACAATAGCTCCAAAATTCAAAATATAGACTGATGAGGCACTAGGCAGTCCGTAGATAAAATCATCCCACAGTCATGGAATTTTATGACTAGACTCGCTGTTGGTTGAAATTTGACTGAACTTTTGATCCTGTGATCACAAATTTTGATCATACAAATTTTGATCATATTGGAACAGAGGTGATCTACAATTCTCGGTTGAAATTCTCAATTGACAGGGTTACTCCCGTAAAATACCACTCATGCTTTGAGGGCTTGTAAGGATGTCTGTAAGACTCGCGCTGCGGCAACGACAGGTACAAAGGAAGTTATTCCTCGCAGCCTGCGTCATGATTAGTTTGGTGCTGGTATTTTTGTTTTATCGGTTTGATGAATTTACGGCGATCGCCACCATCCCCTTACAGGTGATGCCATGGCAGGCTTGGCTTGCGATCGCCGTCACTATCGCTGCCTTTTTGGGCAATGCCCTGACCCCCTTACCGCCCGACATTGTGTTCTTAGGCGCAGCCGCTGTGCTCTTTTTGAGCGGCGTGTTAGATGAAAAAACAGCCCTGGCTGGATTTAGCAACTCAGGCATGATCACCGTTGGGGTTCTGTATATCGTTGTCACTGGCCTACAGCAAACGGGAGCCTTGCAGTGGGTATCACAGCAGGTGTTGGGAATGCCTAAAACGCCTTCTAGAGCATTGGTTCGTCTCATGCTGCCGGTGATGGGTGCGAGTGCCTTTCTCAATAACACGCCGGTGGTGGCGATGTTTATTCCGGTGGTCAATGACTGGTGCCGAAAGCTGAGGTTTAGTCCATCTAAGCTGATGATCCCGCTGAGCTATGCGGCTATTTTTGGCGGGCTATGTTCTTTAATTGGAACCAGCACTAATTTGGTCGTCAACGGACTGTTGATAGAGGCTACTCAAGATGCTGGGCTGAAGATTTTTGACATTGCTTGGGTGGGGGTGCCCTGTGCCTTGGCAGGTTTTTTGTTTCTCTTTTTCACCCAGAACTGGCTGCTGCCCGACCGTCAGGCGATTTTGAGCAACACAGACGATATTCGTCAGTACACCATCGAAATGAAGGTGCCGCCGGGTAGTCCGCTTAAGGGCAAAACCGTCGAAAAGGCGGGGTTGCGTCATCTGCCTGATCTCTATTTGGTTGAGATTCAAAGGGGTATGCAGGTGATCTCAGCTGTTGGCTCTCAAGAGGTTTTGCAAGCGGAAGACCAGCTGTCGTTTGTGGGCGTCATTGACTCTGTTTTAGACTTGCAGCGAATTCGAGGGTTAGAACCTGCCACCGATCAGGTGACTAAGCTAGAGAGCCCTCGCACTGAGCGCTGTTTGATTGAGGCGGTGGTGTCTAATACCTGTCCGGTGCTGGGCCAAACCATTCGCGAAAGCCAGTTTCGTACTCGGTACAATGCGGTGGTGGTGGCGGCGGCTCGCAATGGCGATCGCCTGACCAATAAAATAGGAGATATTCGCCTCAGATCCGGAGACACCCTACTGCTCGAAACCGCCGACTCTTTTATTCGCGATCGCCGCATCTCGCGAGATTTTTATCTCATTAGCACGGTGCCAAATTCTGAGCCTATGCGGTACGAGCGATCGCGATGGGCGCTGATTTTAACTGTTTTAATGGTTCTCTTAGCTGCCGTTGGCTGGCTGACGATGCTTCAGGCCGCTACGTTGGCTGCTGTTGGGATGGTGGTCTTTGGCTGCTGCTCGCCCTCTCAGGCTATTCGCGGCATTGACTGGTCGGTGCTGTTGGTTATTGCCGCTGCCCTGGCGCTTGGTCAGGCATTGGAGGTGAGTGGGGCCGCTGTCGCGATCGCCAATGGCTTTATCCGCTTGGCCGGGAGCAATCCCTTTTGGGTGCTAGTCGCTGTCTACGCGATCACAACCATTTTGACTGAAATTATCACCAACAATGCCGCCGCCGCCCTTATTTTTCCAATTGCACTCGCGATCGCCAATCAGCTTGACGTGAGCTACTTACCCTTTGTTATTGCGATTATGGTTGCGGCTTCTGCTAGCTTCGCCACCCCCATTGGCTACCAAACTAATCTCATGGTGTACGGCCCCGGCGGCTACAAGTTCTCCGACTTTATGCGAGTTGGCATCCCGCTAAATCTGCTGTATGGCCTGATCACGGTGCTGATTACCCCATTCGTTTATCCTTTTTAATCTCGGTTATCCCTCGATTGTGCAGACCGAAACTTGCCTATGCTACGCAGTTGGCTGATTATTCTTTATATTAGGTACATCAAAATGGTTGGATGGGTTTGAGCATGGGTGAGTATGCAGACGAGCAATATGTAGGCAAGCAGCGTGTGAACTGGCTGAATCGGATTAAACGCAGTCGGCTGGTCAGTCGGTTTATCAGTCGGCCAGTCAGACTATGCGTCAGACTATGCTTGCTCGGACTGCTCATGTGCGGCCTAACCATTGCCCTATCTAGCTGTACCAACCTAGAAAATACCCCGCTCAATGCCCTACGGCTTGACAACTTTAGAACCACCGAAGGCAAAACCCCCACGCTCATTAGAGTGGTCTCAGGCGAACCCAAAACCTTTAACTATTACTTGTCTCAAGAGAGCACCAGCACCGAGGTGTTGGCCATGATGTACGAAGGGCTGGTGAGCACTGATCCGATTACGGGCGATGTCATTCCTAAGCTGTCAGAGTCCTGGACGATTTCAGAAGACGGCAAAACGATTGTATACACGCTTAAAAGGGATTTGAAATGGTCAGATGGTGAGCCCTTAACGGTAGAGGATGTGCTCTTTACCTTTAACGACATCGTACTGAATGAAGATGTCCCGACCGATACGCGCGATGTGCTGCGAATTGGGGCAGAAGGCAAGCTTCCCACCGTGCGCAAACTCGACAATCGTCGAGTCGAGTTCAAAATTCCTGAACCCTTTGCGCCTTTTTTACGAGTCACTGGCATCGCTATTATGCCAAAGCACATTTTACAAGACACCATTACCAACAAAAATAGCGACGGCAATCCGCTGTATCTCACAACTTGGGGCACTAACACCAATCCGACCGAAATTGTTAGCAACGGCCCTTATACCATCAAGCAGTTTGTGCCGGGAGAGCGGATTGTTTTTCAGCGTAATCCTTACTACTGGAACAAAGGTGCCAGTGGCGAGCAGCCCTACATCACTGAAATGGCTTGGCCGGTCGTGGCCTCTGCTGATGCCGAATTTGTGCGCTTCCGCTCGGGCGACGCCGATTTGCTCAACGTCACACCGGATAACTTTGCGCTGATTAAGCAAGATGAAGCACAGGGTAACTACACGGTATACAACGGAGGCCCCACCAGTACTCGCCTCTTTTTAACCTTTAATCTTAACAAGGGCTCAATAGACGGTAAGCCTGTTGTTGACCCCATTAAGTCAGCTTGGTTCAATACGCTAGCGTTTCGCCAAGCTGTTGCCTACGCAATTGACCGCGACACCATGCTCAACAATATTTTTAAGGGGCTCGGTGAGCTGCAAAACTCTCAAATTGCGCCCCAAAGCCCTTACCATGCAGATTCTGGCATTCCTGTTTATGACTATGATTTAGAAGCGGCCCGTGAGCTTCTACAGTCGGCAGGCTTTGTGTACAAAGGCACTGAATTATACGACGCCCAAGACAATCGGGTTGAGTTTACGGTTCAAACCAACGCCGGTAACAAAATTCGAGAGTTTGCAGGTGCCCAAATTAAGCAAGACTTGGATCGCTTGGGGATTAAAGTGAACTTTCAGCCGATGGACTTTAACAAATTGGTCGAAAATTTAGACACCACCTTAAACTGGGACGCCATTATTTTAGGCTTTGGTGCGGGCGTAGAACCTAACAGCAGCGCCAACCTATGGCTTACTAACGGCGGACTGCATTTGTTTAATCAGCAGCCGGTAGGCCAGCCGCCTTTGCCCAACCGCGAAGTATACGACTGGGAGCAAAAGATTAGTGACTTGTATGTAAAGGCTGCTCAGGAGCTAGACGAGGCTCAGCGAAAGGCGCTTTACTTTGAGACTCAAAAGCTGGTTCAGGAAAATCTGCCTTTTATTCATTTGGTTGGGCAGTACTCTATGAGCGCAGTGCGTAACCGCGTTCAAAATGTGCGCTACACAGAGTTAGGCGGCGTACTGTGGAATATAGAGTCGCTGAAGCTCGTAGAACAGTAGTTTAACAGCCTTTAGGGCGGATGCTTGGGAGAAGGATTAAGAGACTAACTGGATTTTTTCTAAGTTTTCTTTCACGCAGAGCAATACGGAACATTAAGGTGAGTCTTAAGCTTTACTGTGATTAAGGCAGGGAGCGAAACCGATCCGTCATAATCTAATCTAAGCTTTGAACACCCTGCTAACCGGCGCGTATGGATCAGATTGAACAAGCCTATAGAGTGTTAGAGCTAGATCCTGGCGCTTCAATGTTTCAGGTGAATCAGGCCTATAAGGATCTGGTGTTTATTTGGCATCCGGATCGAGTTCCGAGCGATCGCACCCGCCTGAGAGAAAAAGCCGAGAATAAGCTTAAGCAACTCAATGAGGCGCGTTCCTTTTTGCGATCGCAGTTCAAAGACGGCAAACTCTCTGATAGCAAATCCACTGCCGACACCCCTAGCAAATCTGCGGCTCGAACCACCCGGTCAACTGAAAGCGCAGCGAGCAGAGCTTCAGCCTACGCTCGCAATGGCCGCTATCGCCCTGGTGATGACTCTACCTATCGCCCTTACAGTCGCACAGGTAGTAGCAGCCAATCTAATAACGGCAGTAGTAGCTACCGTCCGCCTTACGAGGCCTATCGCCGCGCCGCCAGCAGCTACGCCTCTAACAACAACTACAACAGCTACAGCTCATCGAACTATCCCAGCAGCGCCTGGCCGCGTAAAGACCAGAGCAGTGGCCAGAATAATGGCCAGAGTAACGGTCAGAATAATGGCCAGAGTAACGGCCAGAATAATGGCCAAAGTAATAGCCAAAGTAACGACCAGAGTAATAGCCAGAGTAGTGGCAAGACCGAGCGAGCGGCCAGCAAAAGCGCCGCCTCACCGACCGACAGCCGCGTTAGCCAACCATCAGCACCAACCTCAGCCAACCTCAAGCAGAATAGAACAGCGCAATCCTCCTATCCCTCGGCAGCGAGTGTTTACCCACAGGCTGCCGCTCACTCGCGTGCCAAACGAGACCCCGACCTCAGCGGCGCTGATATGCGAGGCGCCAACCTCAAAGAGAAAGACTTCTCTGGACGTAACCTCAGCGGTGCGGATTTGAGTGGCGCGGATCTTAGCGACACCTTCATGCACAAAGTCAACCTCAACCGCGCCAACCTTCGAAAAGCCCGATTGTTCCGCGCCAATTTACTCCAGGCTGACCTCAGCCATGCTGATCTGAGCGGTGCAGATTTGATCGGGGCTGACCTGAGTGGGGCTGATCTGAGTGGGGCTGACCTGAGTGGCGCCAAAGTTGGCTATGGCGACAAGATTATGGTTAAGCTGCTCGGCGCCCGACTCACCGGGACCATCATGCCTAATGGTCGAATCCATGACTAGTCGCAGCAAAAATTCGTATAAAAAAGTGCGTGGATTTGGTTGAAAGCGCGTGTATGTATGACTAGTTGGGGCTGAGGAAACCCGCTAAAATGATTCCGCACAGGTTTTGCCGCGCAAGTTTTGCAGCACAGGTTTTGCCGCACAGGTTTTGCGTAACTGCGCTCTGCTATCTCTATATTTTGTCTTTTGCTGAGCATTCAGCTAAACGATTCATCCTAAGCATTCCATCCTAAGCGTTCCATCCATGCCTTCTTCTCCCGGCGATTACTATCGACGCCTGCGCTTACCCCAGAATGCTAGCCATCAAGAAATAAAGGCGGCTTTTCGTCGCCTAGCCAAACAGTATCACCCTGATTTGCATCCAAATCGGCCCAATGCGCTCAGGCAGTTTCGGGCTTTGCGCGAGGCGTACGAAGTGTTAGTAGACCGGGTCAGAAGGCAGCGCTACGATCAGTGTCAGCAGGGCTATAGCCCTGAACGGGCGATAACCCATCCGCAAACGCCTGCTGACTTTTATATTCGCGGTGTTCGCTATACGCTTGCTCGGCGCTATCGGGCGGCGCTAGGCGACTATAACCAGGCGATCGCGCTTGATGAAGACTTTTCAGAAGCCTACTTACGCAGGGCTGAAGTCCGCTACCTCATGGGAGATGATTCGGGCGTACTGGCCGACTGCCAAAGGGCGATCGCTCTCAACTCTATAGAGAGTAGAACTTACTTTTATCAGGGCATGGCTCGCTACCGGCTCAATTATGTGCAAAGCGCGATCGCTGCCTTTTCTGATGCCATCACCTGTGACCCCGAAGACGCCCAATACTACTATCGCCGAGGCTTAGCTCACCAGGATCTGCACCAGATTGACGAAGCGGCTAAAGACTTTAGACGCGCCGCTTGGCTGTACCGCGAGCAGGGACAAGTGGGCAGCTACCATCAGCTTCAGCAGTACCTCAAGCAGTTTGGCACTGCTGGGCGATCAAGGCCCATCAAGTTTTTGGGCCACATTGCTCAGCATCTCACCGACTGGCGGCCCCATTGGCTCGCGGGTCCAAAAAATCCTCAATCTGTACGGGCTTCTCGCCACCGCCGCACCAGTGATTTATCGATTGAAAAAACGATTAAAAACAACAAGCTGGCGCCCCGATTCTCTGATCAGCCCAATCCTACCCGTCGGCCTGTCGATCACGGTATAGCTCGCGACAACTTGAAAAATACGGCTAAAAACGCTGCCAAAAACGCCACTAATCTACCTGGCCGATGGCCTACACTTTCCGGGCAAGCCTACTGGGCACCGGGCGTCAGCTCTAGGCCTGACCACGATTATCGCCCCTACCGCCGGTTTCGCTGGCCGACGATCTCCAGCGTCACATCCATGCTAAAGCTGCTGAGCAATCCTGCTGGTGAAATGCTGCCGCTTTACTACCGGCTCTCTCATCGGCAAACTAGCCTAGTGGGCTACGGCCTAGCGGTACTGGCCAATCTGATGTTTGTGCTAGGCGGGGTTAAACATACTACCGAAAGCAGCTGGCTGGTGGCTTCGCAGCTATGGGCATCCGGCGCGATGATGTTTGTGAGCATGGTGCTAGTCGTGGCCCTGACTCGTTTGGGCCTACGTGTTCGGAGCCTTTGGGTAGCCGATATGTTCATCCTAGGGACGACGATGCTGCCGTTAGGCATCCTGACTGTTATCAGCGCCATCACTCGTCTCTTTGTACCGCAGCTGCTGTCGCCTTCGTCTTTATGGATGGCTGATGCTTTCCTCTTAGCTGTTCTACTATGGGCGATCGCCCAATCGCTAATCACGCTTTATAGCGGCGTCTCTCATATTCATACCTTCTCTGAAAAGCTATCGGCCTGGTTTGCGCCCGTTGTTTTGGCTTTAGGTTTGGCAACAGGCGTCGGTACCTGGACGCTGTTAGGTTGATAGGCTGGTGAGGTTGATAGATTTAAGTTTGCGCGTCAAAATGTAAAGGAATATGAATCGCTGTGTTAATTTATGCTCGCCGATCTTGATAGCTCTCTTGATAGCTCAGCACGGCCCCTGGAAAGCCCAGAAGCCCTTCGGTCAAAAAATGGATCGATCAACGCTCATCTGCAAACTTACGATGTCGTGATTGTGGGTGGGGGCATTGTCGGGCTTACCTGCGCCTGTAGTTTACGAAACTCGGGGCTGCAAATAGCCGTGATTGAAGCGCAAACCGCCGAGCATGCAGCCGGACGGCAGCGGGCCTATGCGTTTTCTCCGGTATCGGCCAGCATCTTAAAAGGTTTGGGTCTGTGGGAGAGGGTAGGCCCCCAGCTGACGCACTTTCAGCGAGTCAAGCTATCAGATGCCGACTATCCCAAGGCGATTACCTTTCGGCCCCAGGATGGCCGCAGCGATGCGGTGTACTACTCGGCTGAACATACCGTGCTGATGGCTGCGCTTCAGGAGGCCGTTCGCGCGGCGAAAAATGTTGACTATTGGTGCGAGAGCCAAATCGTTGAGACTGAATCCGCCACAGCGCTGATTGTAGAACGACAGGGCCAGCAGTATCGTTTTCAAACCCAGCTTTTGATAGGGGCAGATGGGGCAAGGTCGTGGGTACGCAACCTCGCCAACATTAAAACCGTTGGCTGGAAATACTGGCAGTCTTGCATTACTGCCGTGCTTAAGCCTGAAAGGCCTCATTGCAACACGGCCTACGAAAAATTTTGGCCCAGTGGTCCTTTTGCCATTTTGCCCCTGCCGAACAATCACTGCCAAATCGTATGGACTGCGCCTCACGAAGAAGCTGAAGCCCTACTAAACCTACCCGAAGCGGCGTTTTTGCAAGCGCTCCAAGCTCGGTACGGATCTGATATGGGCGCACTGACGCTAGTCAACAAACCCGCTATGTTTCCGGTACAGCTCATGCAAAGCCGGGAATACGTGCGAGCGGGCATTGCGCTCATTGGCGATGCTGCCCACTGCTGCCATCCCGTCGGTGGGCAGGGGCTTAACATGGGCATTCGTGATGCCACTGCCCTCGCCGAAGTGCTCCAGCAAGCCGCTAGCCGAGGAGAAAATATAGGCAGCCTGATTGTCCTTAAACGCTACCAACGATGGCGTAGGACCGAGAACTGGTTTACGCTGAGTCTTACCGATTTGCTCAATCGTTCTTTTTCCAACCGGTTTTTACCGCTGCTCATTTCGCGTCGTGCTGGCATTTGGATTCTCGACAGCGTTGGCCCGCTCAAGCGCTTAATCCTTCAGCTGATGACTGGCTTTTTCGGTAGGCTTCCTCTCAAAGCCCGGTAAAAAGCCCGGCAAAATCTCACTAAAAATCTCACCCAAAAGCCCCGTGAAAAAACGTTCCTAAATGCCCACAACCCTTGCGCTGATTGCTCACGACAGCCAAAAAGACGCCCTTGCTGGCTTTGTAAGAGAGTACGAGGCTTTGCTGGTTGGCTATCAGCTGATCGCTACTTTCCAAACGGGTGATTACCTTCGTCAAGCTACTGACTTCCCCGTACAGCAGTTGCTTCCCGGCGAAATGGGGGGTGATTTGCAAATCGCTGCCCGCGTGGCTGAAGGCCAAATAGCTGCTGTTATTTTTCTGGCTGACGCCCTCAATGCTCCTTACTATCAGGCGGATATTTCGCCACTGCTGCGCGTGTGTCAGCTGCACAATGTGCCGCTAGCAACCAACTTAGCCACTGCTCGGGCTGTGGTGCTGGCTTTAGCTAAAAGCCGGATTGCTCACCTCATTTTTAATCCGATTGCAGGTCAGGGCAATCCTAATCAAGATCTCAAGCTCATTCGCGCTATTTTAGAGCCCCAGATTCAGCTCAATGTTGTGATGACTGAGCCTGATGTGAGTCCGGTAGAACAGGCAAAGATGGCGATCGCATCTGGCGCTGATTTAATTATTGCCTCGGGCGGTGACGGTACTATTTCTGCTGTTGCCGAAGCCGTCATGCAAACTGGTATTCCTCTCGGTGTAATTCCACGCGGTACTGCCAATGCCTTTTCAGTGGCGCTGGGCATTCCTACTAACCTACGCGCTGCCTGCGAAACTATTTTAGCGGGCACTACCCGTCAGGTGGATGTGGCTACCTGTAACGGCGCGCCTATGGTGCTGCTCGCAGGCATTGGCTTTGAAGCCGAAACCGTCGAACGCGCCAACCGAGACATGAAAAATAGGTTTGGCTTTTTTGCCTATATCGTTGCTGGAATGCAGCAGCTTGCCGATCAGCAAGCCTTCGCCGCTGAACTAGAAATCAGCGGCCAAGTCAGCAAGTTTGACTGCGGCGCAATTACTGTCGCTAATGCCGCACCGCCTACCTCAGTGATGGCCCAAGGCTTTGGTGAAGTCGTTACCGATGATGGCCTGCTCGATATCACCATCGGCCTCACTCAACGCGAAGCTCAGGGGCTAGGCGCAAGGCTACAGGGAGTCGGCGCGATCGCTGAACTCTTTACCGCTGCGATCGCCAAGCGCCCAACCCAAAACGAAAACATCCTCAGCTTACGCGCACCTAGTATTAAAGTCACCACCGACCCGCCGCAAAAAGTCGTCGTCGATGGTGAAATTATTGGCACCACGCCCGTTGAGTTTGAATGCATCAATAAAGGGTTGACCCTCTTAGCCCCCCTCGCCAACGGATAAATAACCAGTCTGATAAATAACCAGACTGGTAAATAGCCAGACTGGTTATTTACCAGTCTTAACCTCTGGTAGCCGCTAAGAGTCCCCTTCGGGTCTGCTGTTCTAGTTCAGAGTCCTTTGGTTTCCGGGTTCTTTAGTTTCCGGAGCCTCTAGTTCCCTGCAGCTAGTTCAGCGGCCTCAGTTTTTTGCACATCTAGCTTCAGCATAATCACACTCAAAGGTGGCAGCGTTAAGTCTAGCGAATAGGCGCGGCTATGAAAGGCCCAGTCCTCCGACCACTTACCGCCCAAGTTGCCAATATTAGCCCCGCCAAACTCACGCGCATCGCTGTTAAAAATCTCGCGATAGTAGCCCTTAGTCGGCACGCCAACTCGGTAGTGACTATGAGGCTGAGGCGTAAAGTTACACACCGTGAGAATAAACTCATCGCTCTCTTTGTCAAACCGCAGGAAAGAGACCACGCTGTGCCGATTATCGCTACAGTCCACCCACTCAAACCCCTCCTGAGAGAAGTCTTGCGTGTACAGCGCTGGCTCACGACGGTACAGGTAGTTCAGCCGCTCAATACAGTGCTTAAGCTGCTTATGCGCTTCAAACTGCAACAAATGCCATTCCAAGTCGCCCCATACATTCCACTCGCTCCACTGACCAAACTCCATGCCCATGAACATCGTCTTTTTACCGGGATGGGCATACATGTAGGTAAACAGCGCCCGTAGGTTCGCCATTTTTTGCCAGTCGTCACCGGGCATTTTGCCAATCATATGACTCTTGCCATGCACCACCTCGTCATGAGAGAGCGCTAGCATGAAGTTTTCACTAAAGGCATACCAAATGCTGAACGTAATGTTGTTTTGGTGAAACTGTCTAAACCACGGGTCCATCTCGAAGTAATCGAGAACATCATTCATCCAGCCCATGTTCCACTTGAGGTTAAAGCCCAATCCCCCGACATAGGTTGGCCAAGATACCATCGGCCAAGATGTAGACTCTTCGGCAATGGAAAGCGCTCCTGGATAGTGGCTAAACAGCACATGGTTGACTTGCTTGAGGCACTCTGCCGCTTCAATGTTTTCTCGGCCACCATATTCGTTTGCCACCCACTCTCCCGGCTCCCGGCAGTAGTCTAAATACAGCATCGAAGCGACCGCATCAACCCGGATGCCGTCAATATGATACTTATCAAACCAAAACAGTGCATTGGCAATTAAAAAGTTACGAACCTCATTGCGGCCATAGTTGAACACAAGCGTGCCCCATTCCTTGTGCTCACCACGACGAGGATCGGCATGTTCGTATAGGTGTGTACCATCAAAAAAAGCTAGTCCGTGACCGTCTTTAGGGAAATGCCCAGGCACCCAGTCCACAATGATGCCAATGCCATGCTGATGGCATTGGTCTACAAAGTACATAAAATCGTCGGGACTGCCATAGCGAGAGGTTGGGGCAAAATAACCCGTGACCTGATAGCCCCAAGAGCCATCAAACGGATGCTCTGCCACTGGCATGACTTCAATATGGGTATATCCCATCTCTTGCACATAGGGAATTAGCTTGGCAGCCAGTTCCCGATAGGTTAAAAACCGGGCACCGGGCTTGAGGTCAGCTACGGTGACCACAGGCGCATCGCTGCCATCGGCCTGCTTTGCGGGCTCTGCGGATGGCGCATGTAGCCATGATCCTAAATGCAGTTCGTACACGGCAATGGGCTGACTCATCGCATCAGTTTGGCGGCGATGCTCCATCCAGTCGTTGTCTTTCCATTTGTATTGGGTGAGGTCAGTAACTATCGAGGCTGTTTTAGGCCGCACTTCTTGTTGAAAGCCATACGGATCAGATTTTTCGTAGATATGACCGTCGTTATTCTTAACTTCGTACTTATAGGTATCACCTACTTTGAGCTGCGGAATAAACAAATCCCAAATGCCGCCGCCGTTTTTGCGCATTTGGTGCTGCCGCCCATCCCAGTTGTTGAAGTCGCCCATCACCGAAATATTTCGGGCGTTGGGTGCCCACACGGCGAAGTACACACCTGCAATGCCAGCTTGCTCCATGGGGTGAGCGCCCATTTTTTCATAAATGCGCTGGTGGTTGCCTTCGCCAAAGAGGTGAATGTCAAAGTCGGTAATAACCGGGGACTTAAAGGCGTAGGGGTCATAAACGACATGCTCACAAGCGCCTTCTTTGTAGCGAATTTGGTAGTTCACCAGTTCTTCAACATCAATGATTGCTTCAAAGAACTGAGGATGCTGATCGTTGCTCATGGCGTACTCTGTACGCGCACCCGGCAGCAATACCCATGCCATATCGGCATTAGGCAAATAGCTGCGAATCACCCAAACCTGCTTGCCATCTTGCTCAATGGGGTGAGGCCCTAAAACTTCAAAAGGATTTTGGTGCTGATTCCAGACAACTCGCTCAATTTGTTCAAGCGCAATCGTTGACGACATATAAACTACCCGTTCTTCATAATTGTTAATTTGAAAAGCGCTAACGGTTGTGGGCCAGCACGGTTATTGAGAGGTGTTATTGAGAGGTGTTTTTGATATGTTTGTTAGCTTAACAAAACGTAGTGACCTTAGGGAGCTTTTCAACGCTAAAACATTCCATAGCACTAGGCTTTGGTACTACATCTTTACTACTAACTAACCCGATTTACTATCTAACGAAAGGGAGAATAGGTGTAACTGCGCGTCTGATTTGCAGTAAGAAAATTAGATAGCGAATGTCATTGCTCAGCGTTGGGGTGAGTGCGGGTGTCGCAAGCTCTGTCTGTAGCTGCGCATATTCAGCGGCGCTTAGGGGTTCGCCTGTTAGAGGCGATCGCGCTGCTGTAATAATTTCTGTCCGCAAAATCTCTTCCGGAATTTCTTCAGGCGCTTCAGTAAAGGGTTCTTCAGCAAAGGGTTCTGGCGCTGTTTCTGGTGCTATTTTGGACGTGGTATCGGCGCTCTTTGGGGAGGTTTCCCCTAGTGGCAGCGGTGCTGCGATCGCACCCATACTATTCACCGAAACGAATATTCCACCAAATATTCCACCTAGCAGCACAACAATTCCCCTGTACGCCGTCAATCGTACGAGCATAAGCACTTCCTCAAGACAGCTACCATAGTGTCCCATAAGATATCGGTAGAACTTCATTAGTATCCTAAATTTGTGGATACCGATTGACCGACCGATTGACTGAATGATTGACCGATCGATTGACTGACCGATCGATTGACCGACCGACTGACCGACTGACTGACCAACCGAAGGAATCACCTACAGCTATGAATTTTATCAAAGGGCATTCTCCTAAGACCCAGGCAATTGCCAAAGGACTGCTTGCCGCAGCCGTAATAACGGGTGTAGGCGGCGTCGCGCAGGCTCAGACACTGCTACAGCAGCAGGGTACGCTAGCGCCAATGGAAGATGCCTACATGTTTGAAGGCGAGACTGGTCAGGTGATGACAATTGAGCTAAAAAGCGAAGAATTCGATACGATGCTGATGCTTAGAGGGCCAGATGGTGAAGTCATTACCTCTAACGACGACTACGGCGGTACTTTGAATTCCACCATTGTCATCGAACTGCCTGAGTCAGGCACCTATAGCGCGGTTGCTAGCTCATTTGGGGGCGACGGTGGTAGCTACCAAATCGAAGTTCGTCCTGCGAGTGAATACGAGCAGGTCTTTAGCCGCGCTTATGACCTATCTCTCTCCGAAGACTTTGACGATTCGATTGAAACTTATAATGCGGCCATTGAGCTTAACGATACTGATCCAGCGGCTTACTTAGGGCGCGCAGAAGCCCGGATTGGTAAGGCCTACAGAGAAGCCTCTATTGTTGGCTCTATCGGCTCAGATCCGTTGCCTAGTGAGGCTGTTGAGAGTGTTGTTGCCGATTTCCTTAAGGCTGCCGACCTGCTAGAGCAAGCTGGCCAAAGCGGCCCTGCGCAGTCACTGCGTGAGCAGGCCCAGTATTTTTTAGGTGAGCCCCCAGCCACTGACCCGATGCCTGCTAGTCCGGATGTTGCGCCAGAGGATACTGCTCCTGATTTGATACCTATCCCTGTTGAACCAGATGGCGGGATCGGTGATGGTGCGACGCCTTTGCCCGAAGCTACAGACTAAATCTATCTAAATCTACCTAAATCTACCTAAATCTCCAGACTCCATTCACAGCGTCTGCGTTTGCTGAAAAGTCTGCGTTTGTTGAATGGTTAAGATTGCACTGGACATAAAGCCTAAGTCCAGTACGATTTAGGCTGTTTTGCGATGACTCAAGGTTTTGCGCTACTCACGCTACCTTTTGCAATACGCCTTGAATCAAGCTCAAATCGCTGATTTGAGTGCGATGGCCGCATTTAGAGCATACTGTGCTGGGCTTGTAAGCCGTCTTTGCGGCCTCATCCCCGACCGCAGGCGTATGCCAGTCAATGTACACTCGCTGGCATTGAGGGCATTTCACCATGATGTTTTTGGGGGGCGTTGTCATACGGGTCACACAGTACAGCGTTATTAATTGATTTTGATTTTCAGCAGCTTTAGCGCTCGCCCGTCTAGAATTGCCAGGCCCGATAGAATACAGCTCATGCCGATGATGGCGGCCAGATCTAACCGGTCGGACAAGAATACCGCACCCAGCACCAGCGTGCTGAGTGGAACCAAAAATGACACGAGTGACGTATTGACGACGCCTGCCTGCGCCAGCAGTCGGTAGTAAATGAGGTAGGCGATCGCGGTTGGAAAAACGCCTAAGCACAGTAATGCCAGCCCCGCCGACCAGCGCCAGTTCGTCACAAGCAGACTCGGTGAGGTGGGATCTACCAGCCCTAACACAATGACAAATGTCGCCATAATGACGGCCCCTGATGTCACCGTCATTGTAGAGAGTAACTGCGAAGGCACTGTGTTGAACCGGCTGCCCACGAAGCCGCCGATTGCATAAAAAAGCGCCGCACCTAAAATGGCTAGCTCGCCTAATCCCCCCAGGTCAAAACCGCGCAACACTTCCGGGCCAATTAAGACAATTACTCCGGCAAATCCGAGCGCTACCCCAAACCCGCGCACGACCGTGAGTCGTTCGCCGACTAAAAACACCGCCAGTACGACCGTAAACAGCGGGGTTGCTGCAATTAAAATAGACGCTAGGCTAGCGCTAATGTGTTGCTGCCCCCATACAATTAGGCCAAAGGGCAGCAGATTGCTTAGCAGGCTTAGTCCAGCGCATTTTAGCCAGAGCGATCGCGATAAAGTACTGAGTTCTAACCGGAGCTTTTCCTGCCACAGTAAGGCCCCGTTAAGCACCAACGCTGCCAAACCCATCCGCCCCGTTACAATCAGCAACGGCGAAAAGGTCGGTAGCGCCACCTCCATAAAAATGAAAGCGCTGCCCCAAAAAAAGGACAGCACCCCTAGCCACAGCCATTGACGTAAAGACATCTTGATAGCTATGCAGCGACCTTGTGGCCTGCGATCTCAATCGCCTGTTTCACCGAGGACTCAGAGAGTGAATCGGAATCTACTTCCACTGTTTTTTTCTCGATATCTACGTTCACAGTGGCATTCGTATCGTGAACCTTAATTTCCTTGGTGATCGTATCTGCGCAGCCGCCACAGACGATTGAAGGCACCTTTAAAGTCATGCTCATACAGCAAGCTCTCCTAGTAATATTGGCTTGTTCAGGCTTTGATCGTACTCTTTAGCCGGATCGTTTTTCTCCACCTCTCGGCCTGTTTCTTCCCATAGGTGGGTCTTTGTGCTCTTTCTGAAGAGAGATTTCTTTCCAGAGCAAGCGTTCTGGGTCAACTTTATAGGCCGCCGACAAACCGACCTGGACTTAGCTGGTTGTTAGGATCAAATTTTTCTTTAATTGCTTTCATTACATCTAGCGCATTGCCTTCATAGCCCCATACATCTAGCTTTGCTTTAACTGCCTTGGGGGCCTGTAAAACGGTTAGGAAGCCCGCATTTTTTTGACAATGCGATCGCACTTTCGCCAATCCCGCTAACAGCTCATTTTCTAGCCGTTCATCGGTCAACCGCTCTGCTATCTCTACCTGAATCCAGCCTAGCCCGCTACTGCCATACAAACGCACTTGCGCCCCCGGAAAAACCATATCTGCCAACTCAATTAACCAGGGAATTCCACTGGGCCTTAAGCCCACCTTACACAGTAGTGTGTCTGCCCTAATGGCCTGTGCCGATTGTCGCCAGTAGGCCTCATCGGCCTCTCCATCTAGCTGCTTGCAGGCCATGCCATGCGTTGTGGCAATTTTTTTTAGCCGCTCGGTCTGCTCTTCTACCCCTGCCTCAATTCCTTGAAAGCGAGCCACCAAACTCGTTCCTTCGGCAGCTGTTCGATCCACCACCACGTCCATCGCTACGGGTGTTAGGCCCGATAGTCGCACCTCTGCTGTGGCGGCCTCAATGGCTTGCAAACCAGCCGATAGAAGCAGCGATCGCGAACAGCGTTGTACCGGGTACAGTCGAAACGTCAGCTCGCTCAAAATCCCTAGGCTGCCGTAGCTGCCTGTCAGCAGCTTCATCAGGTCATAACCTGCGACATTTTTCACCACACGCCCGCCTGCCCGTGCTAGCTCGCCATCGTAGCGGGCAAACTGCACGCCAATCAACATATCTCGCAGCCCGCCGTAGCGCTGCCGTAGTGACCCGGTATCGGCAGTGGCAACAACTCCGCCCACACTTGCCAACTGGTCAAAGGCCGGATCAATGGCCAAACTCTGCTGCTGCTCAGCGAGTACCTGCTGCAAGGCTGTAATCTTGAGCCCAGGCTCTACCGTCACCGTGTAGTCGCCCACTGCGTGCTCTACGATCCGGTTTAGCCGAGCCGTGCTGATGACAATATCAATGCCATGGGCCAATCCGCCCCATCCCAGCTTGCTGCCCTGACCCATAGGCATTATGCGCCAGCCATGTTGAGCTGCGATCGCCATTACCTGGCCTAGCTGATCACTCGTATTCGGCAGGGCTACACAGGCTGGAGGGGCTTCAGTAGCGATTGCGCTCATTACTTGCAGCTGCTGGCGAGGCTCAACCGCATCCCAAAGCTGTATGCCATCACTACCGATTGCATCAGATAACAGCGCTGCTATTTTATTCATTTCTATGCTCTGTAAACGTAGTCTTTAGATTGTGCCAGTTCCGGTAACAGAACTGGCACGAGAACTAGTCACAGCAATGGGGCCTAATCAATGCCAATTGCGACTGGCCCAGTCACATTCGCGCCCGCACTCGGTTTGTTTCCTCGCATTTTGCGGAAGTTACCGTACAGCTGATCACGCCACAGCCAAAACGACTCAAAGGCGGGATCGTCAACCAGTCCAGGCACGCCCTTATTGCAGATGCCGACAGGTAAGTCGAGGTAAATTTCTGAGGGAAACTTTAGATACATTGACAGTCCTGCTACGGCGAAGTCGGCCAGCGTCGGCTGATCGCCACAGAGGTAGGGCTGCGTCTCTAAAATCAAACACAGCGATTCTAAATCCTGGCGCAAAATTTCCATTGCCGACTTCACCGCATCTGCCCCAAAGCCAACGCCTGTGCCTAACAGGCTCAAAACATCGCTAGGGACAGCACCCACCACATTTTTAACCAGGTCAGGCGTGGAAATCGGGAGTAGCGCCGTCCTAAAGTTAGGATGCTGATTGAATGCACCAATCATCGCTTTGCGCGCATTCAGGCCAATCGATTCATCGGCCCAAGCTTCCATCATCAAGCACAGCCCTTTCTCTTTTGGCGTGACGGGGATCACGGGCCGTTCAGGGTATTTGCGTTCTAGGTAGCGGGCGATCGCACTCGAATCAGGCACTACTTCATCGCCATCTTTGAGCACTGGCACCTGCCGCTGTCCTGACATTCTATAGAGATCTATCTGGCCTAACCCTGGGGTAACTTCAATGGTTTGATAGGGCAATTGCTTGTAATCCAATAGCAGCCTTACCTTTTCGCTGTAGTGAGAGGCTTCAAACTGATAAAGCTCTAACATTCAAACGGGTCCTTTTATTTAATAGATGTTCAGAGAGAAAGTCCGTGTAACAACCATTGCTACACTTCTTTTTTTACAAGGGGTTAGCCCTGGTTTACGGCAGCAATTCAGAAGCAGATTTTTCTTATTTTTAGCCGTAATAGTATCTTGACGGCTTTATTTCAAATCCGCATCTATCTATTTGCAAACTATTTCAACGTCAGGTTTTTCGGTATCCTTAATGCAAGCTTAATGAACTTTCGTAAACGCTTTACGAAAGTAAGTAAATTAAGCGAAGAGGTTTGATACATAATCGGCCAGATAGCGGACAGCCTACTCTCCCTACTGGTGAATAGATGTAAAAACTTCTGATTTTCAATCCAGAAAACACACAAAGACTCACGGAATTAGGTTCTATGCAAACTAACAACAGCCCCCGATTTATTGGCCATCAAGCCCATCAACAGGCCAAAAGCTTAATGATTGGACTTGTCGCCAGCAGTATTGGAGCCTTTGTAGCGCTGCCTAGCGTTGCCATGCCACAACTAGGCACAACTGCCGTTGAAGCGACTGAAGCTACTACTACTACTACTACTACTGATGCCGCAGACCTAGCACCTGTCGATGCGCCGCTGTCTGTAGACTCTTCGGTAGAAACTCCTTTAGAGGAAGTGGCTGAGCCCACGGCTGAAACGCTACCCTTAGCTGAAGCCGATGAAATAGATGAAACTACTGCCGTTGAAGCTGAAGCCGATGCTGTAGAAGCCGATGCCACCGCTGATGTCACTATGGAAGAAGCTGAGGTTGTAGAAACCGAAGCGATGACAGAAGAAGCTGACGTCGTAGAAGCCGATGCCATCGTAGAAGACGAGACGATTATTGAGTCTGAAGCGATGGAAGCTGCGCCGCTAGTCGAAACCGATGTCATGGAAGACGAGTCGGCGGTTGAAGCGGAAGGTACAGAAGTTGCCCCTGTTGCTGAAACTGCGCCCCTAGAAGAGGAAGCCGCCGTAGAAGAAGCTGCCGTAGAAGAAGAGGTCATAGAAGGCGACGACGCTGAAGTTTCAGAAGAGATGAGCACTGAAGAGTTCACAATTACCGAACTCACCAGCAACAGCGACTCTTTTGAAACCTTAGCGGCTGCCCTCGAAGCAGCGGATCTGAGTGCAGTGCTCAGTGGCGAAGGTCCTTTTACTGTGTTTGCGCCGACTGATGAAGCCTTTGCAGACCTGCCTGAAGGCGCTGTAGAGCAGCTGCTACTGCCTGAGAATAAGGATCTCCTGGTTCAGGTGCTCACTTACCATGTTGTGCCTGGCATGGTTCTGTCTACCGACTTAGAAACGGGTAATGTAGCGACGGTTGAAGGCAGCGAAATTGCTGTTGAAGTGGGCGATACTGTGACTGTAGACAATGCAAACGTTATCTTTGCGGATGTGGCTGCTAGTAACGGCGTCATTCATGTGATTGATCGGGTTATTTTGCCACCGGCTCCTGATGCGGATGCCGATATCGACAGCAGTGAGTCGATTCAGTAATCGGCTCAGCAGTCGGCTCAGCAGTCGAACCAGCAGTCGATGCACGCTTTGATTGACTGTTTAGCTTGACTGTTCAGATTGACTGTTCAGCTTGACGGTTTAGATTGACTTAACTTTTCTAGGCACCCATGTTCAACAGCCATGGGTAGCCGTTTAGATAAAACGCTTGTGTAGTTCCCATCTCTTATTTACGTCTTGTGTTAATTCCTCCCTCGGCTCAAGAGCCAGGGAGGTTTTTTTTGCTAGGTTTTTTTGATTTTTTGACTAATTGCTGGTGTCTGCTACTGAAGTTTTGACGGTTACCTCGTTAAATCCAGTGCTTTTGAGGAGTTGCGTAACGACTAGCTCAGCTCGACTATTGGCTTGGTCTAAAATATTTTGCTCGCGGGCTGCCTGCTCAATTTTCACGAGCGCTTCTTTTTGGGCCATTTCTTGCAGTTCGGGGGCTCTGTCGGGCCCTAGGCTTAAAAAGCCTCGACTGTAGTCGTACACGTTGGACCGGGTAACGTCTATTTTGGTATCTAGAATTTCGGCGGGTGGCAGCGTCAGGGTAATTTGGGTGCCTTCTGCTGAGGTTACGACATCTGTAGGTGTCAGCTTTTCGAGGTTTACGCCTGCGCGTACTTCACCATAGGCCACATATAGCAGGTTAGTGGTCCCAATGGTGTAGTCGCCCAGTTTGCGATCGCTCTGCGTAGGCACGACCGCCTCCATGGTAAATACTGCCGTGGTTAGCTCGCTGACGCTGCGTACTTGCTCGACGACTATTGTGCGGATATCAACCTTTTCTTCGGGAGGCTGAAGCGTTAGCGCGGTTTGCATACCTTCTATAAACTGAGCGCCCGAGCGCATGAAGGCAAGCCCCGCTAGGCTTGCGAGCATGACAGCGCCGCCAGTTGTCGCGATCGCCAACAGCTTTAGCAGCTGACCAATTGAGGATGACTTTCGCTCACGGCTATAGCGCCCTCGTCTGACCGGCACAGGTTGTTGGCGATAGGGATTAGGGAGTCGAGACTTCATGGCGAGCAAATCAGGTTAATGATTGTATTCTACGAGCACTCATCCTACCGAACATACCCGCTAAGGGGAACGTCATGAGCATAGATCTCTAGGTGAATCAAATCTACGGATAGATCTACTTGTGACGAATATGTTCGTACACCCCAACATACTGATCGCCCGGTGTTTTCCAGGAGTAGTCGTAAACCATTCCCTGCTTGGCTAGCTGTGCAAATAGCTGAGGCTCATTGTGATATAAATCGAGTGCTCTACCCAGGGCAGACTCTAGCGCTACGCGATCGTTTTGATAGAACACAAATCCATTGCGGGTTTCAAGCGGATGGGTTTCATCGTAGTCCCAGTCAAAAATAGTGTTGACCAATCCACCTACTCCCCTGACCACAGGTACGGTGCCGTACTTGAGGCTGATAATTTGGGTCAGACCGCAGGGCTCATAGTTACTGGGCACAATAATAATGTCGGCTGCTGCATAAATCATATGCGCTAACTCTTCCTGAAAGCCAATTTCTAAATGGCAGTCAGGATTGTCATTTAAAAACAGCTTTTCATGCCAAAACCAGTCGTTAATCGAAGACTCTGAGGCCGAGCCGAGCATGACAAACTGCGTTTCTCTGTCAAGGCAGTAATACAGCGCATGATGAACCTGATGCATGCCTTTTTGTTGGTCTAACCGGCCAATGAATGCCACGAGCGGTTGGTTGCTTTCTCTGAGCAAAAATCTCTCTCGGAGTGCCTTTTTGTTGATCACTTTATTTTCAAAGTCGTCAATTGAAAAGGTCATTTCGATTTGGTCGTCAACTTCTGGGCTCCAAATGCCGTAGTCGATACCGTTGAGAATACCGCCAAACTTTGACTGATGAGCGGCTAGCGTGGGCTGTAAGCCACAGCCGACTTCGGTAAATCGTGCTTCCCAGGCGTGGTGGGGAGACACTGTATTGACATAGTTGGCGTATACAATGCCGCCTTTCATAAAGTTAATGGCCATCGGGTTGCCGTTGTCCATTAGCTGCTCGGGGGTGAAATAATACTCGGCTCGGTTTAGCCCGGTTGCCTGTAGAACTTCTACGCCCCAGGTGCCCTGATGCTTAAAGTTGTGAATGGTGTAGCATACGCGCTGCTTTTCCATGCCGTGATACTGGTACATTTCAAAGAGCATGACGGGAACGAGCCCGGTTTGCCAGTCGTGGCAGTGAATGACGTCTGGCCGTTTGCCGCTTTTTAACAAAAACTCTAGGGCGGCTTTGCTAAAGAAGGCGAAGCGCATTTGGTCGTCCCAGTCGCCATATACTTTGCCTCGGTTAAAGTAGCGATCGCCCGAATGCGGATCGATAAAAAAGCACAGCTGACCATGCACCCAGCCGCACTCTACCGAGCAGTGAATGGCACCGCCAAACCAAGGCACATACAGGTCGCGGTATGCTTCATGGAGCCCCCAAATATGGTCGTAGCGCATGCAGTCGTATTTGGGCAAAACCAGCTCCACGCAATGCCCGCGTGAGGTCAGCTCGCGGCTGAGGCCAAAGACCACATCGCCCAAGCCTCCGGCTTTGATCACAGGTGCGCATTCGGAAGCCATTTGCACGACATACATACTCGACAGTCCTCGACGGTTGCTTATTGAAAGTTTATGTTTATAGGTTTATTCAAGCAGAAATAGGTAAGTGCTTCACAAGAGTGCGAAGTAAATTTTGCGGTTGGCCGCGCCGCCTTTGAGGGTTGAGTTTTCTAAAATGCCTCTACAGAAAGGATTGAGCGAGTTGCTTAGCCAAAATAAATGCTTGAGCTAGCCGTCAACCTAAACGGTTTTGATAAAAGGCTTCACCTTACTTATTGCTGATTTGCTTTTTTCGGCGGTATATAGAAAGGTGGATAACCTTCACAGGTGCTTTTTATGATTGCAACCGCCCCGAGCAAATCTTCGCTGCCTCAGGATATGGCTAATGATATGCGCAATGGGTTACCCAACCTATGTGGGCAGGAAAGTGCGATCGCTGCCATTACTCACCACACTGACCCCATCTTTTTGGTCGATACCCCGCTGCGCCTTGAAAACATTACCGCTGGATTTGCCTGTGCCCTCCATATGCACCAGCCTACGATTCCAGCTGGGCCTAACGGCACGCCCATCAGCAACCTCCAGCACATGTTTGAAAACCCTAACGAAGGCGACAATCACAACGCCTCTGTGTTTGGCTGGTGCTACCGACGTATGGGCGAATGGATACCGCAGCTCGTGAGTCAGGGCGATAATCCGCGTATTATGCTCGACTACTCAGGCAATTTGTTTTGGGCTTTTCGCCAAATGGGTCGCGAAGATATCATTAACGACCTCAAGCGACTGTGCGAGCCCGAGTATCAGCCCTATGTAGAGTGGATGGGGACAATGTGGAGCCATGCGGTAGTGCCCTCTACGCCTATTCCAGACATTAAGCTGCATATTCAGGCGTGGCAGCACCATTTTGCCGCAATGTTTGGAGAGGAGGCGCTGAGGCGAGTGAAGGGCTTTTCGCCGCCGGAGATGCATTTGCCCAATCATCCGGACACGCTGTATGAGTACATCAAAGCGCTCAAGGAATGCGGCTATCGCTGGCTGCTGGTACAAGAGCATTCGGTAGAACGCCTAGACGGCAGCAGCTTACACCATGACGACAAGTACATTCCCAATCGCTTGGTGGCGCGTAACTCTCACGGTGAGACGATCAGCATTACGGCTTTGATTAAAACGCAGGGTAGCGATACAAAGCTGGTGGCGCAGATGCAGCCTTACCACGAAGCAAAAAGTCGGGGTCGTCAGCAAATTGGCGAAGTATCGGTGCCCTGCTGTGTGTCACAAATTGCCGATGGTGAAAACGGCGGTGTGATGATGAATGAGTATGGCCGCGACTTTGTGCCTTTTTGGCAGGGCATTCGAGACAATGGCCTTGGCACAGAGGGCGTGGTTGGGCTCAATGGCACAGAATATATTGAGCTTATTGAGGCCGCTGGCGTGAATCCGGATAACTATCCCATTTGCCAGGCGATTAGCCAGCACAAGATTTGGCAGCGGGTGAGCCCAGATACGGCCACACCAGAGGCGGTGGAGGCTGCCATTAAAGAACTTTCTGAAACCGATCATCAGTTCCATATGGATGGGGCTTCTTGGACGGATGATTTGAGCTGGGTGAAGGGCTATGAAAATGTGTTGGAGCCGATGAATCAGCTTAGCGCCAAGTTTCATGCCAAGTACGACCCGCTGGTGCAGGCAGATGCGAGCGTGACGCAACGAGCAGATTATCAGGAGGCGTTGCTGTATTTGTTGTTGGTAGAAACAAGCTGTTTTCGCTACTGGGGCCAAGGCACCTGGACAGACTATGCCCAAGAACTATATCGCCGAGGGGAGGCGCTGCTCGCTAGCTGAGTTCGATTGAAATCGGGTTTAATTAAACATTTTCGGCTTCAAAAAGCTCACAAGTTCACCTGAGTTGGCCTTTAGCGATTGCCATGTGCTGCCGCTAAAGGCTAGCTGCGCATATCCACAGGTTGGCAAATTTTCAATGGGCTGGTCGCCTAGCTGATTGATTAGGTCAGTGAGCGCATTGTTATGGCCTACGATGACGACCTCCGATAAATCGTCGTTTAACCGGTGGCACCAGCGCAGCAAGGCTTGGGCTTCAAATGTGTATAGATCGGGGTCTACCTGCCAGGTAATGTTTTGCGGGCTCAAGGCTTGATTGATTTGCTCAATGGTTGATTGGGCTCGCAGTGCTGGGCTACAAAACACCGCCTCAAACCGACAGCCAGCTTTCACTATTTGTGGGGCCATGATTTTGCAAGCGGCTAATCCGCGCTGATTGAGTGGGCGATCAATATCTGCGATCGCACTATCGGCCCAACTGGATTTGGCATGGCGAATGAGGTGTAGTTTTTTCATGGGTTTAAGCACTTACCTCAGTTAGCACCCGATTTAGCTTGCCGCTTTTGTACCCTTCTAAATCCAAGGTCACATACATAAACCCAAATCCTTGGAAAGCGTTTACTAGAGTGGGTAAATCAACCTTGCTGACAAACCCCGAAATCTCCTCTGGCATCAGCTCAATTCGGGCAGTGTCGCCGTCGGAGCGAACCCGTAGGTTGCGATAGCCCAAGTCGCGTATGTAGCGTTCGGCGCGGCCTACGCGGTGTAGCTTTTCGGTGGTGATGAGTTCGCCGTAAGGGAATCGGGAGCTTAGGCAGGGCTGGGAGGGTTTGTCCCACCAGGGCAGACCCAGCTGTTGGGAGAGTTCACGGACTTCTAGCTTGGTGATGCCTACTTCAGCTAGGGGCGATCGCACGCCTCTTTCTTTCGCCGCCATAATGCCTGGCCGATAGTCCTGCAAATCATCTGCATTGAGCCCATCTACGACATATTCATAGCCCAGTTCATCTGCCAGCGGACGCAAAGTATCATGCAGCTCGCTTTTACAAAAATAACAGCGGTTGACCGGGTTAGAGGTGTAGTTGTCATTGTCCATTTCATGGGTTTCAACAACTTTGTGACGAATGCCCATCACTGCCGCCTGCGACTGGGCATCAGCGAAGTCTTCTGGCATTAAAGAAGGAGAGTTGGCGGTGACGGCAATGGCGCGATCGCCCAACACATCCCAGGCCACCTTAGCTACCAATGTGCTGTCAATACCGCCTGAGTAGGCAATCAGGGCGCGATCCATCTCGCGAAAAATGGCTTGAAGCTGAGCGAGTTTGCTAGACATGGAGAAAAAGGGCACTAAAATTTTTCTAAAATTATCTTAAGCCTTCACTCTAGCGCTTCTTATCATACTTATCGCCAGTTGCTCGCCAGTTGCTCGCCAGGTGCTCGCCAGTTGCTCGCCAGTTGCTCGTCAGGTGCGCTTGCGGGCGTAACCTCACCCCGACATGGCACTCTTCACGACCTTGAGCAAAATTCGCTGCCAGTAAAACTCAATTAAAACTGACGACGCTCAAACACAGTCACTGTAATTGTCAGCAATAGTGCGGTGTAAATGAGTCCATAGATGGCATTTTCAACGAGGCCGCCACCGCTCGGTGGGGCAACAAAGCCGTTGGCAATTTCATTTTTTAGGTTTAGCCGCTCTAGGTCAGGCAGAATTAAAAATAACCCTTCGGCAATGCGACGAAAGCTCTCGCTCTCAGCAATTTTATCTAGCTCTAAAATGTTGCGCGTTTCGTGACCCACTGCAAAAATCGCCAGGGTCATGAGCGTCGCCAGTACTGTGCTGGTGATGGTGCCAAACATCATGGCCGCAGCGCTCAGCAACACCATTTCTAAAAACATAAACAGCACGGCCAGCAGTATTAAAGGCAGCTGAAAGGGAATGCCACTAATGGACAATAGCCCTAGCATTACAGCCGTGAGGGCGCTGATGAGCACAGCCATCACTAGGCTTAGCCCCAGATGCTTACCCAAAATAAATTCTAAGCGGCTAATGGGTTTGGCAATCAGCACGAGCACTGTCTTTTTCTCAATCTCTTTGTTAATGAGTCCAGTACCGATAAAAACGACAACAAACAAAGAAAGAAGATTAATCGCCGCTAGTCCTGTATCTAAAATCAGCTTGTCTTCGGTGCCTGCTGACACTTCAGGCAGCATTGCAATGGCTAGCACCATGACAATGGCAAAAACGCCCACGACATAGAGAATGCGATCGCGAACCACTTCTAAAAATACGTTGCTTGCAACCGTCCAAATTCGGGCAAACGATTGAGAAAAACCTGATTTGGCCGCAATATCCATAGCGCTATCTACCCTATAAAGATTAATTGATAAGAACTCATCTATCAAACTACCCAACTCAGGCCGCTGATCACTCGGGCTCACCTGTCCATTGCACTGTCGCTTCATCTTCACCGCAGTCTACAACGGCTACTCTAGAAACCTGAGCCGCTGCGTTTTGTCTGTTGGTGCTAGATGGAGTGGTGCTAGATGGAGTGGTGCTAGATTGAGCTGGATTGGTCGCGGTTGCATTCGCCTCCCCGGAAGCCGGGGTATTAGGAACAGTGCGGGCTCTGTCTTCGGGGGTGATTTTGCACGATTTTTCAATATAAAAGCTTTGATTACCTGCGACTGGCCCAATCCAATCCGCCCGCAGAGTCAGCAGGTAGCCACTGCCTAGTCGCTGGGGCTCAGGTACCGCTATTTGCCAAAATATCTGCTCATCTGGCGCAGCCAGGTTATTGTTCATTCGCAGGGCAATGTCTTCAAGACGGTTTTTGCGGGTGTATAGCCAGCGTTCGGCTTGATACCAGGGCTGGCCGCTGAGCTCATCTGCGATCGCACTAGCGGTGCTCTCTAACAACGGTATTCCCTGAACAATGGGCTGACGGTTTGGCTCAAAATCGTACACAAAAGCACTGCGGTTTAAATCATTAATCAGCAGGCTCGGATAGTTACGCAGCCAGTCCTGCACCCGAAAATAAAACAAAATCCAGCTGGTGAGCAGTAGATTGACGAGCAAAACCATAATTAGTGGCTGTCGCTTGTCTTTTGCGGGTAAAGAGACTTTCAGCTCCCAGTTCACAAAGTCAGGCAGCGCCATAATTGCGACTGAAATCAGCGGCCAGCAAGAAAGTGCCCAGCGAAAGCGGCCATCTTCCCAGGGGCGAAAGGCAAACAGACAAAACACCGCCCCGGTAATCCAAGGCCCAATGGAAAAGCCGTATACCTTGATTTTGTTTTTCTCTAGCGCCCACCAAATCGCCGAGGTCAAAAACATCCAGCTCAGGGTGCTGAGTACTTCTACCGCAATTGGGTTGCCGTCTTCAATGTTGCTCAGCAGTATGGCTACCAGCCAAGAAAACAGGCTCAGCATGAGCAATGTTTGCCAGGCAAAATACTTCTCGGGCCACAGCAGCGATCGCATTTGGTTCGTAAAGTCTTTAAAAGCGTCCTGCACTATGCCCAGCTCCTTGCTGCCTGTCGTAGCAGTAGCAGCAACAAAATTGCCGTAAAACTGGCTGCATTTGCCTGAATCACCGAATCGGTAAACTCAGCAAGCGCCTGTTGCGACTCCGTCCGGCCTTCCCGAGCTTGCATATAGCGCTGCTCACGGTTGAGTTTCTCCATCTTTTTCGGAATTTTCCAGGCATCAGCCAAGCGCAGTATCCATTCTAGGCCCTTTAGTTTGATGAAATAGGTCGCAAAAAAAACAACCAGACCGATCCCCAAAATGGCGCCCCCAATTTCGGCGGTCCAGCTGGTAATCAGCAGTCGGTCAAACAGCAAATAGCTGATAATTTGCACCTTAATCTCCGGCGATGCCAGCGGCTCAATCACCAAAAAGGCAATCCACCCAGCAACGACTGCGGCCAGATTAATGACTGTGGTGTACTGCACGCTAGTTTTAAACCCAAGCCGCAGCCGCTGTCGAAAAATGCCCGCCTCAATAGAGATCGCCACCATTAAAAACAACACCTGGAACGCGATCGCTCGCAAGGGAAATATGGGTTCGTACTCCATACCCGAGTCACACTATCCTTATAAAATTAACTGCACAGAATGTATGCAGATATATATAAGGCATAGGGTATCGCCTAGAGGGTGATTTGGCTATATTACTAATCCTTGCCCGGTACACCACAGCACCATAAGCGCCCCTTGCAAAAGGCCTAGACCAAGCGTCATCCAACGATTCCAACCGGTTTTGCAGCTCAATAATGCTAGCGCAATGAACAGGGGGAAAATAGGCAGCGTAAATCGAGGCATTGAATCTACACCCGTTGAAAGCGGCACAAAAATGGAGTACATGCCCAACAGCCAGTAAGCAAAGCCAACTTGCCGGTAGAACCAGCTCAGCAAACCCAACGTCGCTGCAAAAAAGGCACATTCCAGCAGCTTTTTAAAGCTGGGCTCAGTAATGCCGTCACTTAGTCCCTGCCAAAAAGCAGTAACCGGGCTCATCAGCTCCCGTCCCCAAGCCGCTTGGTTCGTCTTAAAAAATAAAAAGTCGCCTGTTATCTGATAGCTATAAACGCAAAAAGCCAGCAGTCCTAATGGGATCAATGCCAAGAACAAGCCATTGCTTCGGATGCGCCGAGGTTGAAAGTCCAAACTTTTTAGGTACTCGAACAGCAACGGTAGGGCAATTAATACGCCTAAGGTGCGAGTGGCTGACATGAGCGCGCCAAAGAGCCCCGCGAGCCACCACTGCCTGCGCTTAGCCAGATAAAAGCACAGCAGAGACAAACATAAAAACAGCGACTCAGTGAAAACACCCGATAGAATAAAAGAGACTGGGAATAAAAAGAGATACTTGACTGAGCGCCGTGCGATCGCTTTATTCCACTGCATTTGCACCAACTGGTACAACAGGAAGCAGGCAATCAGCATACAAGTATTTGAAATCAGGAGCCCTGCTAAAAAGTAATGGCCGCCCATCAAATCGCCCAACCCCTTCATGAGCATTGGGTACAACGGGAAAAAAGCCAAGTTCGTTTGAGCGGGAAATTCAGACAGCTTAGAGAGTGTGGAGTAGCCGTTCTGGGCGATATCCATGTACCATAACGAGTCCCAAACGCCCCACAAGTCTAACCAGCGCCAAGCCGACCAGCTCACCTGCTTGCCATAGCCAGTCGGCAGCACTGTGTAAGAAACTAGGCCAATCGCGGTCAGCACGATTCGTGTCGATACAAACAGGCTGATAATGTACTTCACTTCTTCTAAAGAAAAGAAAGCGAAATATTGGCCCCAGTAGCCAGTGAGGCGGCGGCGTGGTTGAGTGACGGGCGGTGTGGCTGACTGTCCAGATGAAGGTTGAAAGGCTTGAAAAGATTGAGAAGGTTGGGAGGGTTGAGAAAAATCCCCAGAAAATGGTTGCTGAGAGAAAGTTGGGATCGAATCAAAGGTTGGCTGAACACCGGCTAGGGGAAAAGCGGACTCTCTCCCTTGAGTGCCCTCGTTGGCCTGAGTGATTCTTGTGTCTGATAGCTGGCCCGATATTTGATTAGAGTCTTTAAGGTTATCCGCGATATTATCCATAGCAGCACTAGCTGCTAGAAAATCGCTCGTTGCTGAGTTTTTAGCAGCGGGGTCTTTAGTAGCGGGGTCTTTAGCAGCCGGGCTTCTATCAGCCGGGCTTCTATCAGCCGAGTTTCTATCATTAGTGTTATGAGTCGCAGCGTGGTAGCTGGCAGATTGACTATCTGCAGCGTTACTACCCCCGGCTTTTTTATCAAAGACCGAAGTCATTTTTATACCCTTTTTGGTGCAAAAGACGGTCGCAGCAAACAAGCATCTTTACCCCTTTCTTGACTCTTTAAAGTTACCCACTGTTTCTCATGGTTCGCTGTAGCAGACAGTGAATCAGGAGGTTTTTCGCAAGTAGGTGCCTTTAACGGGCTTTTAGCAGACCTGCTAAGGGGAAGGAGCAAAACTCATGAATCGCATCCGTTCATGTCAGTTCATATCCGCTCATACCTGTTCATGTCGGTATAGTCAGTGCAAAGTTAAGTGCTTTTTAGTGACTGTTATGCCCGTATCTATCCGTATATAGTAATCAATGCGCTTGAAAATGGATCATCGTAAGCGGGTTCTCCTTCGATAGACCTAATTCACTTGCGATAAGATCAGTCTGTGGTGTCACCTAACTTTTATGCCCAGAGCCATTGGTATTCGTACTGCCCAGAACAATTCTGAACGTCAGACCGGTCAAATTCATGTGTATGACGGGGAAGGCAAAGGCAAGTCACAGGTTGCTCTGGGCGTGGTGCTGCGCTCCATTGGCCTGGGGATTCATCAATTTATGGAGAGCCGAGTGTTGCTGCTGCGCTTTTTAAAGGGACCTGGGCGCACCTATGACGAAGATGCTGCTATTGAAGCGTTGCAGCGAGGTTTTCCGCATTTGATCGATCAGGTGCGGACGGGGCGAGCTGAGTTTTTTGGGCCGGAAGATATTACTAAGTTTGACCGCCAAGAAGCGCAAAGAGGATGGGATGTTGCTAAGGGCGCGATCGCGTCGGGCCTTTATTCGGTTGTGGTACTCGATGAAATTAATCCGGTGCTAGATTTAGACCTGCTGCCGATTGCCGATGTGGTGCGATCGCTGCAAAACAAGCCCGACCATTTAGAAGTGATTGCAACGGGCCGGGGCGCACCGCCGCAGCTGATTGAAATCGCAGATCTGCATTCAGAGATGAAGCCGCAGATTCACCAAACCGCTGCTGAGATGGGAATTGAAGGCATTGAAATATACACCGGAGACGGTAAGGGAAAGTCTACGAGTGCCTTAGGTAAGGCGCTGCAAGCGATTGGCAAAGGCATCAGCCAAGACAAGTCTCATCGAGTGATGGTGGTGCAGTGGCTAAAGGGCGGTAAAGGCTATACCGAAGATGCGGCGATCGCGGCCTTGCGCAAAAGCTATCCCCACCTGGTAGACCATCAGCGCTGCGGTCGCGATGCGATTGTATGGCGCGGGCAGCAGCAGCCAATTGACTATGTTGAAGCCGAGCGCGGCTGGGAGATTGCCAGCACGGCGATCGCCTCTGGACTGTACAAAACGATTATTTTAGACGAGCTAAACCCGACGGTTGATTTGGAGCTTATTCCCGAAGATCCCATTATTCAAACGCTGCTACGCAAGCCAAAAGATACCGAGGTGATTATCACGGGACGCTGTAAGCATCAGCCTGCTTACTTTCAGCTCGCGAGCGCCCATTCGGAGGTCTTTTGTCATAAGCACTATGCCGAACGCGGCGTAGAACTCAAGCGCGGCGTAGATTTTTAGGCGCGCAGATTTTAGGGCGCGCAGATTTTAGAGCGTTCAGATTTTAGAGTGTCCAGATTTTAGGGCGTCAAGTTCGCTCGCCGTAAAAACGGAATTATCTGCTCGCTGACCTTTTCAGCCCAGTCTTCTTGAGCGTAGTGACCGGTTTCTTCTAACTTAATGAGTTCTGCATTCGTGAGCTGTTTGACAAAGCTTTCGGCCAAGGTGACCGGCAGCCATTTATCCGCTGTGCCCCATAAAACTAGCGTGGGTATGCTCCAGCCATTGAAGCCTGTGTCAATATCGGGGAGAACTTTTTTGAGGTTGAGTTTTCTAACCGTGGCTAGGAGCGATCGCCCCACGTCTGAACTCTTTAAAAAGGGCTTACGATATACATCCAAGTCATCATCAGCAACAGTATAGGGGCCACCGCCCTCTAGCGTTCGATCTACTAAAATAGGGTCTTGCGTCATCACTTCGCCGATCAACGGCAAACCCAGCTGAGAAATTTTGAACGGCAGCTTAGCCTCAGCCGTCAGTGGCGTATTTACAATCACTAGGCGCTCAATCTGTTCAGGGTGTTTTGCTGCATACAGCAAGCCGACCGAGCCTAAAAAGCCCTGCACCACCAACGTAAAGTGCGCTAGCTCCATCGCTGCGATCCACTCCTCAAAGGCCGCCAAAAAAGCTTCAGGCGTATAGGCAAACTCATTTTTTTCAGGCTTTGCCGAATAGCCATGCCCAATCCAATCGGGGGCGAGTGCGCGAAAGCCTGCGCCAGCCAATGCTGCCATCGTGTTGCGCCAGCTGTAGCTCTGTGATACTAGCCCGTGTAGCAGCACCACAGGCGGCTTTTCTGAAGGATTCATCGGCAGTGCTTCCCGATAGAACCACCGCAGAGTGCCTGCTTCACATTCCTGATCAGAAATTTTGACACCACCAATTTTTAGCACGCTGCTCGCCTCGCTTGTTCGTCTTTATTCGCCCACCTTGAGCTTACCGGGCGAGCGATCGCTTAAGCAAATACCCTGCTGAATCCTTAACGAGAAACAAAAAAGAGCCCACACAGACAAAGAATGATTCCAAACAAATTAACCGGCACAATTTTGTCTTGTAAAAACAAAACACCCACGGGCAGCAGCACCGTGCTAGCGGCTACATTAGATACCGTGCTAGCTAGGCCAATTTCCCAACCAGAACGATAAACAAACATAAATCCAAGTTCAACCAAAATTACTGTAAATCCCAATCCTACAGCAGGCAGTAAAGCCTCTTTCACCGAAGATATTCCCATTTCGGGCACAGCTCGATAAATAGTGACGCTGATAATAGCTGCAATAACATAAGTAATAGACAGAATTTGAAACGGATGAACGGTAGCAGACTGATTTTTTTGAGCCAGGTTATACAACACTAGCCCCACTGTCGCCAACGTCATAGAGCTTGCAAAGGATGACAACGGAAAAACCTCTTAATATAGTGAACTCATAGCAAAAGCTTGCATGGCCCAAAGTCAGATAGAAACAGACAAGATAGCGAAAAGTTAGACAGGTGCAGACAAATATAATTGCCCTGTTGTTGTTTTTAAATGCGGTGGTTTAGTGGCCATCACAACAGGTTGTGCCGCCGCCGCTACCGTTGCCACAATAGGAATTTGAATAGTGAACCGTGTGCCCTCACCCGGCGTTGATATCACCGACAGCTCGCCATCGTGCTTTTGAGTGATTACCGTGTGGCTGATAGAAAGCCCCATGCCGGTTCCTCTCCCGACTGGCTTAGTGGTGTAAAAAGCGTCAAAAATTCGGGCTTGAACCTCTAAAGGCATGCCGAGTCCAGTGTCGGCAATCACGATTTTCACCCAGTTAGCACCTGCTCGCTCAACCAAAGCGGTTTGCAGCGTAATTTCGCCTCTGCTGCTTGGACTCCTCTGATTTGAGGCTGCTCGCTGCTCAGCCGCCTCATCTATTGCGTCAATTGCGTTAGCTAGCAAATTCATGAACACCTGATTGAGCTGGCCCGGATAGCACTCTACTGGAGGGAGTGTTTGGTAGTCACGCTGAATGACGACCGCAGGTGTATCACTACTACTCTTTAAGCGATGCTGCAAAATCATCAGCGTGCTCTCTAAGCCCTCGTGAATATCAACAGATTTTAGGCCCTGCTCATCCGACCTGGAAAAATTGCGCAGCGATAGCACAATCTGTCGAATCCGTCGGGTGCCGACTCGCATAGATCCTAAAATATTGGGTAAATCTGTTTTGATAAAGTCCAGATCGGCCTGTTCAATCTCTGCTTCTATTTCTGGTATGGGTTGAGGATAGTGGGTTTGATAGCTCGATACTAAAGCCAGTAAGCTTTGGGCATATTCGCTAATCGGATCTAAGTTAGCGTGAATGAAGTTAACCGGATTGTTGATTTCATGCGCAACTCCTGCGACCAGCTGGCCCAAGCTAGACATTTTTTCACTTTGTACCATCTGCACTTGGGCTTGCTGAAGCTCTTGCAAAGTTCTTTCTAATACAGCGGCTTTCTGTTGCAGTGCTATTTCAGAATGTTGGAGTTCCTGATGGCTAATTTCGACTTGATGCTTGGCTTGTCGCAAACCCTTTTCAGCCACTTTGCGGCGATGAATATACTGGTTAACCATGATTAACAGGGAAATCCAGGCTGCTGTCAAAATGCAAAAGCTGGCCCCGCTAAACATACTTGATAAGGCGAGTCCTTCTCCATATTCATTAAGGCTTTTTTCAATTTGTGCATTGAGTACCTTAGACCACTGCCTTAATCCGTTACCGTATATTTCTTTTTGGGCTTTGTAAGACTCACCAAATAGAACAATCAAAGCCTGTTTTGGCTGATTTTGGCTCACCAGTTCAAACGCCTTGCTTTCCATCTCAATCAGCTTTAGGTTAGCTGTATTGATTTGGGCCGCCTGAAGCTCGTAAGTTTTTGGGGCTAGCTCAATGGCGCGATCAATGGCCTCTATTAGCATCGGTTCGTAGGCGTCGTAGCGCTTTTTCCAGGAGAGGTCGCCAGTCGTTGCCGACATCCGTGCTGACATGGTTAAAATTTCGTCGTAGTGGGTAATGTTCCCGCTGAGCCGCTGAAGCTCAAAGTCGGTGGTAATACCGTACCGAAATTCTTGAGATATTTTTGAGGTGTTTAAGCTACCGATGGCAACTAAAACAAGGCTACTTACGACCGCAACGGTTAGCACAGTCATTAGAAAATCATTCGATAGCTTGGTCAGTTTGAAAAAGAGAGATTTCATGAAATAACAAAGCTTAACGAACTGCTATTTGTATGGTTCCCTACACAAATAACTGTACATACACTCGAAACTGCTCTTAGCTAGCCGTAAATCCATACATAGCACCTATATTTAAAGTGCCTATATCGAAGAACATGCTGAGAGGCTAGCAGCGAGAATCCATTCCCAAATCCATTCCCAAATCCATTCCCGAATTCACTACCGAATTCACTACAGAGACAAGGCCAAAATGCTAGTCTAATCAAGCTGCCATCTCTGCAATCATGAGTGCCCATTCCTCTGCTGATTTTTCTGATAACTCTGCGATCGCTCGCCTTAAAGAAATACGTCCCGAGCTGCTACGGCTGCACAAAGCCCTGCTAGACTCTGAGCGCATTGTGTACGAGCAAACCCACGGACGCATCGCCAATAGCGGTGAATTTTTCCGCCTGGTGATTAGCGACGATGCTTTTAGCTGGCTACGCCCGATTTCTCAGTTCATTGTGCAAATAGATGAACTGCTAGATTTGCGTAAAAAGGAAAAAATTGAACCGGAGAGCGCCGCTATCCTACTGGAAAAAGCTCGCCTGATGATTAAGCCCAATAAAAACTCTTTAACGCCACTGGGCGAAAACTATTTTCAGGCTATTCAGCGCGACCCCACCATCGCCCTGATGCATGCCGATATTGCACAGAAGTTAAGACACCCAAACACGCTAGACGAAAGCTAAGCAATGAGCAAGCTTATGGCATTTGAAAACATTTGAAAACGAATGTGTCGTTGAGCTGACGCTTTGTATCATTTTTGTGATAGGCAAGCGAGTTGCTGAGCACAGCTTTTAGGATAGTGAGCAAACGGCTGGCGTGGGGCTCGTTAACCCCACTCAGATAGGCCTATTGGCTGCGAGTTTGGCTTGCATCTTATGATCGATATTATTCAGGTTGCCTTTGTGCTGGCTGCCAAGTTCATTGTTTGGATACGACCGGCCCTGCCGCTGATTTGTGCGGCATTTGCCTGGTTGATTACGGCGATGTTGGTGCTCAATATTGTCAGCATGGTGCGTCAGGGTGCGGCTAATGTTCGGAAAATGCACCGTATTCCCTGTGCAGGCTGCCTCTATGCTACCGAGAGCTATCGTCTCAAATGCTCGGTACGCCCAGTTGAGGCTTTTTCTGAAGCCGCTATTGGCTGTCAAGATTTTGCGGTTCGGATGAGCGCTGAAGTTCCTTTACAGGCGGCGAACGACTGTGGAGTGCATATTTCTAACTGCTGAGTTGAAAATGATACTGCGTTTCTCCGTGCCGTTGCGCTAGGTGCTTGCGTTACGCCGCTTTTATAGTGGTGGGCAGAAAGTTTATTCAAAATTGAAAATAGATTGCTGGAATAGGCTATATAACAATAAATGGTGCTCTATTACCATGGGCTAGTCTAGAAAGACATCTTTTTGTGGAGCGTATTTTTGGCAAAACTAGCCTGCTATAGGCAGAAACTATAGGCAGAAATTATAGACATGTTCTCAATTTTTATCTTGACTCACAATGAGGAGTTAGATATTGCTGCCTGTATAGAATCCGCTGCGCTTTCAGATGATGTGATTGTGGTGGACTCGTTTAGTAGCGATCGCACCCCTGAAATCGCTCGTGACATGGCCGAGCGCTATCCTCAGGTACGGTTTATTCAGCATGCCTTTGTGAGCCATGGTCAGCAGCGCACCTGGATGCTGCGTAACATTCCGACCCGGCACCATTGGTCATACATTTTAGAAGCCGACGAACGCATGACGCCCGCTCTTTTTGCTGAATGCGAGGTTGCGGCTCAGTCAGGCGAGCATGTGGGCTACTATGCTGCCGAGCGTGTCATGTTCATGGACAAATGGATTAAGCACAGTACACAGTATCCCCGCTATCAGCTCAGGCTGTTAGATAAAGCGCATGTTTGGTTCGATGACTATGGCCATACTGAGCGTGAAGTCGTGAACGGTACGCATGGCTTTTTGCAGGAGACCTATCCTCACTACACCTGCGGCAAAGGCTTTAGCCGATGGATAGAAAAGCACAATCGCTACTCTACCGATGAAGCCAAAGAAACCGTCAAACAGCTTACCGATGGAAAAGTTAGCTGGCGAGCCTTACTCATGGGCAAAACTGAGGTAGAAAGGCGTCGCGCGCTCAAGGATTTGTCTTTGCGCATTCCAGGTCGCCCGATTGTTCGTTTTTTGTATATGTACTTTATTTTGGGCGGCATTTTAGATGGCCGAGCAGGCTTTACTTGGTGTGTGCTTCAAGCTTTTTATGAGTATTTGATTCTGCTCAAGGTGTGGGAAATTCGCCATTATCCAGAAGCGACAGCAACTAGCCTGACACTGCCAGGGCAGACAAAAGAACCAGAGCAAACAAAAGACGAGTCCAACACAAGTATTTCTAATGCTGTGTAGTGAGCGCATTTTCTGGTGTGCGCGCTTAAAAAGAAATAACAGATTGTAAAGATACCTCCTTTGGAATATTCTGTATTGTCGTCTTAGGTAAGATGATGATTTTCAAGTGTTTTTCAGGACTGCTTTCATGACTGTTTTTGTCCATATTCTTTACATCTTCCGCGGAGCGAAACTCTAAAATATGTCTGCACCTAATATGCCTGCACAGCCTGCACAGAACGGCGTGATGATGCAATTCTTCCATTGGTACAACGAACCAGACGGAAGTTTGTGGAATGAGTTGGCTCAGAAAGCGGCTGATTTGGCTGAAGTCGGTATTACCGCTGTATGGCTACCACCCGCCTATAAGGGGACTGCGGGTGGTTACGATGTGGGCTATGGCGTTTATGACATGTACGATTTAGGAGAGTTTGACCAAAAAGGCTCTGTTAGAACCAAGTACGGCACCAAGGATGAATATATAGATGCGATCAAAGCGGCCAAGCAAGCGGGTGTTCAAGTGTATGCCGATGTGGTGCTAAATCACAAGCTAGGGGCCGATGCTGAAGAAGAGTTTCCGGCAACGCCTTATTCGCCCAGTAATCGCCATGAGCCGATTGGTGACATGGTGACCATCAAAGCCTGGACTAACTTCACCTTTCCAGGGCGTCAAGGCAAGTACTCGGATCTAGAGTGGCACTGGTGGCACTTTAACGCAGTTGATTACAACGCTTACGAGCAAGGCGAATTTGAGGCTGTTTATCTGTTTGAAGATAAACAGTTTGACCAAGCAGTAGACCTTGAAAAAGGCAGTTTTGACTATCTGATGGGTTGTGACTTAGATGTCAATCATCCAGAGGTCAGAGCAGACCTGATGCAGTGGGGTGAATGGTATGTTGATCTTACAGAGGTTGATGGCTTTCGATTTGATGCAGTTAAGCATGTGAAAGCAGGCTTTTTCCCCGACTGGCTTCAGCATGTGCGAAAGTATGCAGGCAAAAGACTGTTTGCAGTCGGAGAGTATTGGTCTTATGAAGTGGAAGCGCTGCATCATTTTATTAAAGTCACTGGCGGCGATGTCGCTTTGTTTGATGCACCTTTACACTACAATTTTTGTGAAGCGGGCAAAAGTGGCAACAGCTACGATATGCGCACCATTTTTGACAATAGCCTGGTTCAAGACCAGCCTGCTTTAGCTGTTACCTTGGTAGAAAATCATGACTCGCAACCTCTACAGTCTTTAGAGTCAGTGGTAGAAGCTTGGTTTAAGCCGCTTGCCTATGCTCTTATTCTTTTACGCCAGGGCGGCTACCCGTGCATTTTTTATGCCGATTACTACGGTGCTCATTACAAAGATACAAAAGCTGGTAACGAGTACGAGATTTTTTTAGACAGCCACCAGTGGATTATTGATAAGTTCTTAGAAGCGCGGCAAAAATACGCCTATGGTGATCAGTATGAGTATTTTTCTCATGCCAATGTGATCGGTTGGACAAGGCTAGGCACTGAGGAAAATTCGGGTGGGCTGGCTGTTGTTATGAGCAATGGTGATGCGGGCAATAATTGGATGCAGGTAGGACACCCCAACACCACTTATACAGATATTACTGAGCATATTGAAGAGACCATAACAACAGATGATGGCGGATGGGCAGATTTTCGCTGCGAAGCTGGGTCGGTATCGGTGTGGGTGCCTAGCTAAGTGTTTGATTGCATTGTTTCCAATTTTATTTAGAGGTACAACAAATGAAAAATTCTGTGTTTGCATCTGTGTTTGTAACAGTGAAATCTTTTGCCCAAGCGATCGCACAAAATTTGGCTCACTGGTTTGTTGTTTGTTTAGTGGGTGTTGTTATGATGTGGAGTTTGCTTCCGCCTGCGGCATTGGCAGCGACCAATAACACCGTTCCTGTTGGAGAGCCCACTACCTCATTGTCGGCAGAGCGTTTGGAGCAAAAGCGAGCTGAGCGGCGTGAACTACAAAGTAGAGCATCAGAAGCTGCGGATACTGAAAAAGAAGCTGCTGGATCGATAGGTGAAGTTTTGACTAAGAAACTGAACTTGGATGAAATTGCTGAAGAAAACGTGCTTATAGATGAAGCTCAAGATATTTTGAATCTTGATGCTGATAGAAAATAAGCAGCGACTAAAAATAGGGATCAGCTCAAAAAAACTGCATTGGTTAAGACCAATGCAGTTTTTTTTAATTATCTGGCGATTATCTGGCGATTATCTGGCGATTATTTGGCGATTATTTGGCGGTAGAGGATGGCGGCAAAGAATAGCTATATCACCAGCTCTGTTCAAATTGTCAGTGATCTGCTGACAGTAATTGGTTCATTTAATCTATTGTCATAAGAACGCCACAAAAAAATATTAATATTTTCCGGACGAAATATGATTTTGATACGAGTATCATCTTGAATTCCGCTGAGGAGCTTTCATTCCTTATATGTAGAGGGTTTCAGAACTTAGCGGTAGGAGACAGTAGTAGGTGTATACATATTATTGCTAAGGAAGCTGTTAGCAATTTATCAGGACGGTGCCTGTGTTGGCAGACGGTTTTTGGATGGAAATTTGAGTCGCGGCAGATGATGGCAGTGTTCGGATTGTTGCAGCTGAATACTGAGATGCTATTAGGCGATTATTTGGAGAAAATTCAACAGTGACTGACGCGGACGCAATACTAAGTCATAAATGTAAATGACTTAAGGTAGCTGTTTCTACACAAACGGTTGCCTAAGTCCGAAATAATACGGATACTGGTATAGACTTTTTGTCGGCTGATGTCAGGGATAATACTGAAGGTTTGCCTACTTGACTCTTTTCTAGATGCGGGATAATACTGATGGAATCGTGCTTGAATAACCGAAACGCCATCGCTACTGAAGTAGCCCTCAGCTGAAGTCACCCTCAGCTGAAGTCACCCTTAGCTGAAGTCATCCTTAGCTGAAGTCATCCTTAGCTAAAGTAGCCCTAACTATAAGTGCGATTAGCTCAGTATCAATTCAGTGGATATCCGGTAGATATTATTTTCGTTTAGCTTTTATTTCTCAATTTCTGTGGCGATCGCCTGTACCAGATTTGATTTAGTTGGTTTTATTGTGTGAGCAAACCTAGCATTATGAAAACATTGAAGTCTCAAGATAGTCATTCAGCAGTGCTATCTAGCTGTTGGGAGGAAATTTTTCCTAAGGTAGATGCCTATGCAGTGCCTATTATTGTGGAAAGAATTCAAGATTGGGTGGGGCAGCAGCCTGAGCTGACTAAAGTGCTGTGTGATTACGCTGTGCGCTATGCGCCCCATATGAAGGAGCGTGAGGCCGAAGATATTGTCGATTGGATTGTGAAGCAGGAGATTTTGGCTGACTGGCAAAGCAGCCGGGCGGCTGATCACTTGCGTACCATTGAGCGATCGCTCCTCAGCTACGACCGCAGAGACTCATTGCTACTGGCCTACCTACGCCTACTGCAAAAGGGAAAGGTGCCTTTAAACAACAGCCCTGAGCAGTCGGCTTTGCTGGCTTCTGGCTTGGCTGCTACCAAGCGCGGCAGGCTTACAATCGCTTGCTCTTTGTATGCAGAAGTTTTTAACGTGAACTGGGTAGAAGCGCAGCTGCCGGGGATCACCAAGCCGGTTGCGATTGTTTCTTCTACAGACTCTAGCAATCGTCCGTCACCAGTGGCGAAGTTGTATTCTAAGATCGCGATTGTGGCCTGTGGGTTGGCCGTACTGGGCGCAGCGATTTCTTCTTATGTTAAGGAATCGGGCGGTGAAGCGCTGGCGACTGGCGATGGCTTTGTGGCCACTCAGGCGGTACTAAGTGAAGCCAGTACCCTCTCAACGCCCCTCTCAACGCCCAATGTTGCTAGCGCGGTGATGTCTGATAGAGCCCTGTTTGACAATGGCATTGAGCATGCCCAAAACAGTCGATGGGTTTCAATGATGCGAGAGTTCTGTGATTTGCCTCAGGATTCTACTTATTTTGCACCGGCAGAAAAGCGGCTCGCGCAATGGTTGGCCTTGTATAAAGAGGACATTGAGATAGCGCGCGATATTGTGGTGAAAGAGAAAGGCGGATCTTGCGCGATCGCAAATATTAGAAACCCAGGCTATTAGGAACTCAGACTTGGGGTTTCCCCTCTTTCTTCCATCGTGGCTGAAACTCGGATGCCCCGCCTGCTAATAAACAGCAGATAGGTCAGCCGTGAAATTTGCGGTGGGGCCTCTTTCAGCAAATTGTCCGATAAATTTTCTTCGCTGCTGCTTAGGCTGTCTGCCCAAATTTTGGTGAGCTGCTGCCGACTGACTTTTTCATTTTCTTCGCTGAGGCTGTATAGCACCAACCCGGTGACAACCCAGGCGCAGAGGCTAAGTATGCCTGCAACCACAGAAACACTGATCCAGCCGAGTGCCTGATAGAGCAGCTGGCTAATGCGATGGTAGTTGAGCAGCTGATATTCACTAGAGCTGGAGCTGGCAAATAGGCCGACGGCCAGGGTTCCCCAGCCACCACATACCAGGTGAACCGGAATTGCGCCGACGGGATCGTCAATTTTCCAGTATCGCAGCTGTTTTTCGGCCCAGAGCACGAGCAGCCCACTGGTAAACCCAATGATAACGGCAATGCCAACCCCCACATAGGCCGAAGATGCCGTGATGCCAACAAGGCCGCCTAAAATGCCGTTGATAATAGAAGAGAGTCTGGCTTTTTGATCGGTGGCGAATGGACTGAAGATGACTGCGCCGATGCCGCCTGCTGCCGCTGAGAAAAAGGTTGTGCTGAGAATATGGGGAACATATTCAAGCCGAGTGGTTGATCCACCGTTGAAGCCAAACCAACCGAGCCACAAGATTAGGCAGCCCAGTGTCGCTAGGCTGAGATTGTAGGGTTCAAAGCTGTATTCGCCTTCGGATGTTGCAAACAGGTTGCTGGGTGAATGGTAGCCAAACTTGCCTTGCCTGGGCCCCAGCAGAATTGCGCCGACCAGGGCGGCCATACCCCCGACAGAATGGACGACCGTAGAGCCTGCGAAGTCTCGAAACTGAATGGGCACCGATGCGAGCCAACCGCCGCCCCATACCCAGTAGCCCGCCAGCGGATAGATAAAACCGACCAGCAAAAAGCTAAATAGAATGAAGGCCCAAAACTTGACTCGTTCGGCGATCGCACCCGAAACAATGGTCGCCGCAGTGCCTGCAAACACCAGCTGAAAGAAAAAGAGGGCAGCAAATGAGCGACCGGGCCACTGGCTAGCCAACGACCTAAATCCTGGTGGAAAAGGATTGGGCAGCATCGCAGATGGAAATGGAAAATCGACTAAGAAACCGATTTGGCCGATGATAGGATGCAGGCTGTCGCCAAACATAAACCGAAAGCCAAATAGCCAAAAGGCAAAGGTGCTCACGCAAAAGACGATCAGGTTTTTGGCTAGGACGTTGACGGCGTTGGCGGTTCGGCACATGCCTGTTTCTAACATGGCAAAGCCTGCGTTCATAAAAAAGACGAAGGTGGCGGCGACAATGAGCCAAATGGTGCTGATGGCATCAAAACGACCGGCGCTTTCTGTCTGTGCCATGGCTTTACTGGCAAAAACAAGCAGCAGTGCAATGGTGATGATTATCACATATCGCTTTGTTGAAATAAATGTCTGTATGGTAGGTGCTGGTGTTGCAGAGGTTATGGATAGGTTGGGAGGACGTTGGGAGGGACGTTTTCGCGGCTGTTTTGGGCTGAGGAAGGAGGGCATTTGAGACGGCGGGTTTTCAGGGAAAAGGGGGCAAATCCCAGCAGTAAGTGCTGTGGATTCCATAGTATTATGCCAAGTCGCCTATTTTGTCTTGTAAAAGCCCAAGTTTGCCTGTGATGCTAAAAGCAACATTCCATTTCTTTAGCATCTGTTTCATTTGAAAATATTTAAAAACATCGTTTGGCCAATATCGTTTGAAAAGATAATGGATAATTTAAGTCACCCACAACTAGAGCAACTAAAACTAGAGCAGCTAAAACTAGAGCAGCTAAAACTAGAGCAACTAAAACTAGAGCAACTCAAGCAAGGAAAGCTAAGGGGGGCGAAAGAGCTGAAAATTGCTGCGAACCTGCATGAGTTTCCGATGGAAATTTTAGAGTTGGCCGATTCGCTGGAATTGTTAGTTCTCTCTAACAATTGTTTGAGCAGGTTGCCCGACAGCTTTAGCCAGCTAAAAAAGCTGAAGGTTGTCTTTTTTAATAACAATGCGTTTGAAACCTTTCCCAAAGTGCTGGCCCAATGTCCGGCGCTCTCGATGATTAGCTTTAAGGGAAACCGCCTAAAGACGGTAGATGAGCAGGTGCTATCGCCTGCTATTCGATGGTTGATTTTGACCGATAACCAGCTAGAAGCGCTACCGGCTGATATTGGCCAGCTGAGTAAATTGCAAAAGCTCATGCTGGCGGGCAATCGACTCACAACGCTGCCAGTAGAAATGAGCGCCTGCCAAAATTTGGAACTGATTCGGATTTCGGCCAATCAGCTATCAGAAATTCCGACCTGGCTATTTTCATTGCCGCGCCTGAGCTGGCTCGCCTATGCGGGTAATCCTTGCTGCGATTCTTGGGCCGAGGAGCTTGGTCATTCTAATCTCCGCGCTTCTGCGAAGGCTGTGCCTTCAGAGCCTTTGTTACTCACGATTTTGCGCGGTGAGCTACAGCTAGGTGAGGTACTGGGCCAGGGTGCTTCGGGTGTGATTTATGAGGGGCGATGGAACGCTGCGGCGAATGGCCAAAATGCTGCCCGTGAAGGTGCGGCCAATCGACCCTGTGAGTCTCAGGTGGTTGCAGTTAAGCTGTTTAAAGGCGAGATGACCAGCGATGGATTGCCGTTGGATGAAATGCGAGCCTGTATGCTAGCGGGGCAGCATCCTAACTTGGTGAGCGTGCTGGGAAAAATTTGTTTTAGTCAAGAAAAAGATCTCAAGCAAGCAGAAGATTCAGGTCAAGCAGAAGATTTGAGTCAAGCAGAAAAGGCGCAGGCGGGCCTTGTGTTTTCTTTTATTCCGCCTGAGTATGAGAATTTGGGGGGGCCGCCGAGCCTAGAGAGCTGTACGAGAGATGTGTATGGCGCGGATGTTTCGTTTTCACTGTCGGTTGTATTACGCATTGTGCGAGGGATTGCGTTGGCGCTTCGGCATCTTCATGCTCGGGGTATTATGCATGGCGATTTGTATGCTCACAATATTTTGATCGACGGAATGGGTGAGAGCATTTTGGGCGATTTTGGGGCGGCGTCTGTGTATGATGCGGCTGATGGGATGCTGGGTGAAGCGCTAGAGCGGATAGAGGTACGGGCTTTTGGCTGCTTGCTGGAGGATTTGTTGGATCGATGCGCGATCGCCCCCGCAGATGAACCGTCAGTCTCTCAGTTTGAGAAATTGCGACAGCTGCAAGAGGCTTGTTTGGATCGCGACCCTGCGAGGCGATCGCGCTTTGCCGAAATATGTGAGATTTTAGGGGCTGATGAGGGGAGTTGAAAAAACGGCTACTGCGGTTTAGAAAGCGCCTGCAACTGATCCCATGAATAGGGCGTGGGTAGTTCATCTCCAATGAATCCTCAATAGAAAAATGCGGATGCGCAACCTCTTTACAGGCAATACGCATCCGCATTTGGTTATACAACAACTATGAAAACGCTATACAGCAGCTATGAGGGCAACTGTAATAATCGCTACAACAGTTACAACAGTTACAACAATTACAACAGTTGCAACAACCACAATAACCACAACAATTTGCCTAAACAGTCGCCTAAGCAGTCGCTTAAACAGTTGTCTAAGCAGTCGCCTAAACAGTCGCCATCCTGATTGACTGACAAAAGTTTAGTCAGGGAGAAATTTAACGGTAATCACGCTGAAGTCAAGGCGACCGGCCTTTTTATAGTGTTGCCGCCTAGAAGCC
>LJZR01000100.1 GCA_001314865.1 Phormidesmis priestleyi Ana
CCGCCATCCGCTATGCAACCGGCATCTACTATCCGCGAATCGCCGATGCCCCCACGTCCGCCTTCATCGCCGCCCGCAAAGTCCTCTCTCCCGGCTTCTACGAGCCGCAGCCAGTTTCAGAGCACCTGCCCTCTAGCGCATCTCAGAAGCCGTATAGACAGCAGTCATTGCTGACGAAGCAGCGTACCCGGCTGACCCGGTTAAAGACTCGCCTCATGAGCAAAATGCCGCTGTTGTTCTTTGAAGCGTATCAAGAGAAACTGTCCGAGAATCCCGAATACTACGGTGTCTGCATCATTGAGGGGCTCTGCCACATTAACCCCGGTCAGCGGCTCGGCTGGATAGCTCAAGAGAGAGCCATTCAAAGAGAAAACGAACTACGCGCTCAGGGCTGGTAGCGCATTCTATTTCTACACGTCCAATCAGAGGCGCACTTGCGCCGATTTCATGAGCGGTGGCCTTGCGGTATCCCTACGACCCCATGCCCCCGCTCGATATCAACACATTTGAGATTTTGAACCATGATGTATTCGACACTTTCCGTAACCCCCACTGAGTCTGTATGGAACAATGCTCTAGACGCATGGCAGGGTTGGTCTAATGTGACTTTCGACGACGAGTATAGAGAAGCGCTCCTCACACTCCTAGAGGGTCTGGCAACCCTCATAGGGTACCTTGTTGGCGTTGTCTGCTGCTGCAATGCATGAAGGCGACTCACGATGGGCTAGCCGCCGCAGTACAGGCCGTTCCAGTCCTAAGCGGCGATTGGACGAACGATGATGACTGGCAGGCAATTGTGGGGCTGGCGCTGGAGAGCCTGCGGGTGGCGATGGGGGGTTAGGGGCTGGAGTGCGTTGGGGGTTGGGGGCTGTGGTTGGGGGGCTGTGGTAGGTTCAGCTCAATTTAGCTACCCAGAGCTGACAGATTCCAGCAGTGATCGCTTCGACCCTGGCCATTGCTTTGACCCAGCTGCGATGGCCAGAGCCGGAGCGATCCTCCCAGGGAAGGGCTTTCCCTTGCCCCGCCCTCAATGGTCTTTTGCAGAGGTGCGGCCGCTGCCCCGACTGACTCACCGTGCTGCTTGCTAGAGGAGCATCCGGATTATTGGTTTTCTAGTCGTAAAACTTAAGGTTGTGTCAGCTGGATAGTATAGATGTCAGGAGCACAGTCAAAGAGTACAGGAAACGTAGCCATCGACTGTATTTTGGCGATGGAAGATGGTGGGTTCACGCCAGGAGAAATTACGTCAAACAGCATGTTTCTAGCCTTAGTCAGGGCTCAAGGAAAGAAATACGAAAGTCGTGACGAGCGTCCTGTAACGGAAATTTTCCTTGAGGAGCTGAGGGCTATTCTTGATGAAGATGAACAGTCGTCCTTAGAGAAGGTATTGTTGACAGTAGAAAGTCAGATTGAAGAGGCTACTGAAAACGGTAACGGTTATACAGAAGCAGGAATGAAAAGAGTCGCGGTTCTAAGCTATGCAGCAACCATGGTGAGAACAGCGATAAAGCAAGCCTCTAAGAAGGAATAGTTAGCTGCTTGTTATGGGAAGACCGACCCAACCAACGCTGACGCTTTGCCTTGCATTTGCGGTGAAGACAGGCGCTATCCAACTGCGATGCTGCACGAAGAACAGACTATCAATTTTTTCATCTTTCCTACACTGACAGTGACCGCAGCCAGGTTTTATAGATAGGGAAATAAAGTTTTTATTGTCGGATAATGGATCATTTTCCTACGATGGTTGAAGTCTGTTTAAGAGACATTGCTCTTGAGACTTATTTAGCTCGACCTAATATCGCTTTTTGTGGAAGTCTATGACTAGTCTACATAATGTGCTCAATACCTTTTCGCCAAAGAAGAAGCTGACGCTAGTTCAAATCATTAAAGCTGCTAATCGCTTAGAGAGAATAGCGCTTGAGGCTCCCTTGAAAAACTCCTTGGGTTTAACGCTTGAACAGTTTGAAACGTCCTACGAACAAACAATGGCTATACTGGGAGCCCGCAAGTATCAGTCGCCTAAACATTATCCTGATATGAACCGCTGGCTGAAGTTGATTGCGGAAAACTACATCAAAGTGTTTGGAACGCACTTCCCGCTAATGGCAAAAGATGAGGCATTTTACGCCACAACAAACACCATTGGAGCGATAGTAGGCTCTGGTGCTCCGCCTGCGATATATCACTTGTCAGCGTCCTTGGGCAATGCTCTGAAGCAAACCGATTTACCGAGTGATCAATTGGTCACGATGAAGCGAGCGGTTGATTGTGGTATCTTTTGCTTGCCCAACGGACTGTTGACAAATCCTGATGGAGACTGGCTAGAGTGCATTGCTTTTGCCTATACGATGCCGACGGATGAGACATGGCTGAATTTTGGTGAGCGCCGCTGCTTAAGAGCGATGCAGTGCGGACTGACTAATAAGCCGATCATCATTCTGATGGCGAATACGAAATCAGCCATCTACGGGACGAATATATGTTTTGACAGCAATGATACGCCCAAATTAAAGATTTCAGTGGTCGAAGATGGTCTTGCGGTACAGACGGGCAATGCAGTCAATGCAGTCAAAGATCAAGAGGCTGAAGCGAGATTTATTGATGAGCTGAGGAATCTTGCGCTCCAGTGTTTGTTGTTAATGCAGGTGCAGCCTGAGTTAATCTCGCTAGGAGAGATCCTTGAGCCTTCCATAGGTGCGAAAAAAAGAGGGTTTGCGACTACGCACCGCTCTTCTAAACCTGTTCTAAGCCCCAACTGGCTGGGGAAGGACTATGCGTCTCAGCGGGTTTCTGAGAGAAAGTCTTTTCAGGCTGAGAAGACAAAGACTCGGGACTCACCCAGAACCCACTGGAGAAGAGGTCACTATCGGAGGAGTTTATATGGCTCTCGGGATGCGAAAGAGCCAACATATCGGATGAGCTGGATAGAGCCGGTGATCGTCAACCCTGGCTTTCATCCCTAAGGTGAGGCATCGGCTGGGGTATCGGGCTACCGCTCTACGCCCTTCCCCTTCGCCCTAACCTGCGCCTGCGCCTGCGCACTTTGCCGCTGCGCTGCATTTACAACGAGGGAGACGTAGTTATAAGCAGGCGTGCTGCCCTCATCGTGATAGAGCTTTTGTGCCCTGCGTTAGTGTCGTCTAATAGGGCTGGCTGGCAGGTGATCGCGTGGGGCTGGCGTTGGAGAATATGCGGCTGGCGATGGGGGGTTAGGGGCTGTGGCTGTGGGCAGTCGTTCAGAGCCCGACCCTAGCAAAAGCGACGTAGGGAATTGGGCTTATGTGGGGCGATGGTTCGGTCTGCTGGAGGCGAGTGCTGGGGAAGGTGTGCGATGGCATAGCCTTTCCTACGGAAAATCGCTATGGAGAAGGGCTGGCGATTGTTGAAGCTGTCGGGAAAGGGCGATCGCAGTGGGGTGTTGTGCTTGGGGAGGAGGGCTGTATGGTGACGGCTAAGGGAAATGCTTACGTTTCATGACACAGGCTATAGCGCCTCACCCACTGTACGTAGGTTTTTGCCGTTCGGTAAGCATAATCCTTGAGCCGAATGACCTCACGCAGTTGGTCTAAGGGCTTTTTGGGGCGTGGTTCTACAGGTATTCCAAAAGTACAACACATATGCCTGATAATGCTCATGCATGACATTCGTATATTTCTGAAGATATGCGGAAAGTTTCCTCAGCACCACCTTGAGCAGCTTGTTATGAAGAAAGTTTCCTCAGATCCCCCTGATTTGGGAGGATCTGAGGAAAAAATCCGTCTAAAAAGGAGTTATGCCGCTAGGTTGTCCGTTAGATGGTACGTCAGCGTTATCTGCTACTCTTCAATTTATTTTGCCTCAAAATGCTGAAAATAGCTAAACTTTGAGCAGTTTTAAGGAAATTGGAGTGCAGCTTACATTTTGCAAACTTGAGAAGGAACACGCGCTAGCTATCCTCAACTGGCGCTACAGTTTTCCATATGACTACTACAACTTTGATGCTGATATGATTCAAGAGGATCTGCACTATCTGATGATGCAAAAAACAACTTTTGGGCAATCTTAAATCGACAAAGAGAACTTGAAGGCTATTGCTCTTTCGGATCAGATGGTCATCTGAGAGAGATTAAAGTACGAACTCTACCCTACTGGGTTATCTCTCAGAAGCCCTACCTTATTAGCTTCTCAGCTTTTCGTGTAGGAACGAATCGCACTACCTTGTACTCTGCCTCAACCAAATATGGCAAAGAACGGAAAGGCTGATAAATCCAGCTTTGCAACTGAGTCTTAACTGTTTCGAACTGGACTGAGCCTTTTCGGATGGGTATGCCAAAAGCCCCAATTTCTTTTTTGACCAGTGTGTTATTCCTCGTGAATCAAATTCAAAAGAAAGCGAATTTTGAACCAAGGCTCAATATCCCTTTACCAATAGCTCCAGCTCCACTAGCTCCAGCTCCACTAGCTCCAGCTCCACTAGCTCCAGCTCCACTAGCTCCAGCTCCAACAACGGCCCCAGTACCGACTGCTGCTGCTGCTACTGCTGCTGTTACTCCTGCTGTCGCTACGCCAACTGTCGCCCAATCAGGTACTTCTTCGCTACTCTCCCAAGGGCCAACCGCCGCAGCGACATTAGTAGAGGCTTCTAGGTATGCTGTACTCGCTTCACCTATGGGAGAATCTAAAAATCTATTTTCCCATTCTGGGGTTGAGATTGAAGATATTGGATCGCTATTTAACTGGGGTGTTTCTGAAAAAGCTCCAGACGAAACTGATTTTGGTGATTCAAACTCTAGATCTAATCCTGGTATTTGAGTTAGTACCTTGCCCGGTTCTGGCCGTGGCACCCATGTATTCGGGTTATTTTTGGCAACCTGATCTCTAGGAAACGTATTTAAGCCTGGGGCTTTTGGTATTACCGGCGGGAAGACCGGAATGCGATCTACTACGGGTACTGGCTCCGTTGCTACAGGCCCTCTAGGGGGGATATAGTCTTTACGGCTAGCAGCCAGTTTTACTTCGTATTCAGCATCTATAGTTGCTTTCGTGCCATCATCAAGCTCCACATCTTTTTTTGTGGACAGTGAAACATCCCACATATTTTGAAGGATACTTTTTCCAACTTCCATCGAAATAATGTGACCATCTGAGGTCTTTGCTATTTCTGCACCAACTGAGAATTTTTCTCCGTTATCTTCTACTGCTACTGTTAACCAATCAAGCACTTGCTTCTCAAAATCAACCGTGAAGATATTGTCTAATTCTTCTCTTGCCTCATTGATGTCAACAATGTCTGCTAGATCTGTTGATACCGTAATAGAAGTGCCGTTGTCTGAGGGCATTGTCTCAACGGTTAGTGTGCCTGATAGACTACTGTCAAAGACAGTAACTACAGTTCTGCCTATTGGGAATTGCGACCCTTGAAGTGGTTTTAAGCCACTATCGACAGGTAAACTTCTGCTTAAAGAAGTATTGACTCCATTAGTGTTGGAGTCTTCCTTATCGGAGTCAGAGCCTTCTTCTGTATCAGAACCTTCTTTATCGAAGTCAGTTTCTTTTGTCGTAGCTGCTGTGTCTCTATATTTTCCAGGGCCATCAGTTGCGTCATTAAGATCTTCTCCAGAAATCTTTTCTGTTTGTCCACTTAATTTTTGGCCATTCTCTGAGAAAAGTGACTTCGGTAAAAGAAGTTCCTCTCCGATTTGCAATCCTCTGGCTGTTGTTTCATCAAAACCTGCTCCTGAACTATCCCTAATGACAGGCCAATAATCCGTGCTTCCAAAGTAAGATAAGGATATTCCAGACAAAGTGTCGTTCGGTTTTACTGTGTATGCATGGAAATCAGATTCGATGTGGCTAGCCTGTGTTCCTGATGAGCTAACTGTACTACCCGGAGTTGACGAAACCGGAGTTGTATCAAGCTCTAATCCAGTAATTTCATCTAACTAAATATTGGTAAGCCCCCGGCTTTGCCGGGGAGACTCGAAGAGGTTTGACCGTGAGCACAAAATCAAGATGTTTGATACTTGGCAATCTGCT
>LJZR01000023.1 GCA_001314865.1 Phormidesmis priestleyi Ana
GAAGTTGGGCTTTCTTGGTTTCAACTATTAACCATGCGTTATGCCGTCTAGCCCAGCTCTGAACCGTGATTCACGCTCCCATCTGACGGAACCAGTGCCCTCTCATGTTTTGACGATTAAATCTCTATTTCCTAGGTAGTGCGGCCTGTATCAGGCCGCACTTTTTTACTATCTTATTTCTTTTATTGTTTCGCCTACTTTTTTGGATAGTCTTTGCGGAGCTTTTATAGATAGAGCTTTAGGTAAGCTCCACCACTGCGCTACGAAGCAGCCCAGCGTTCTAGCGCTCGCTTGCCGCCCCATCGGGCCACTATCTCATCGTCGTAGTCATCAGCAATACGAATCACGGTCGTCACAGAGTGCTTCAATTCAATTTGGTCGCAGGTAGAGCCCACCAGGCTGTGCTCAAATACGATGTCATTTTCGCCATCCAGTGCAAAACGACCAAAGTGAATGCCATTATTAGCTCTGAGCAGGTAGTAGCTTAGCTCTTCGGTGACGGTTAGGTCGGTCACGACAAAAGAACGAGTGGTGATCAGCGCATCGTTCTCTCCCCAGGGCACTACACGGGTAGAGGCCACTGCCGAGCCAATCGTCACAATAAATAAAGGTTCGTCCTCAAAAATGACAGCCGAATCACCAAATAAATGTTCCATCCAGGGCACAATTCTCTGGTAGCAAGCTTTCTGAGCAGTACTTTCAAACTCCATAGGGACTGAAAAAGAATAATTAACCACGTCTATTCTCTCATTGATTCTTAAATTCCTCCTTACAGTTCGTAACGCTATTTCCAATTTTCTTAACTTATTTTTTGTTAAAAGGGCTTAAACCAACCGACGAAGGCGTTTTTATCTAGCGAAGATGGGTTTCCCCCCCTTCAAAATTCATGGGTGCTTCGTATTATTTAGCTAGGAACCTGCTTTAGTCACTTCGGTTATTCCCCTATGGGCAACTCATCTTCTTCCAACAGTCTTTCAAATGGGGTCAGGTCTGCTTCGAATCTAGAAAGCACAGGCCCAGAAAGTGCTGATAGATTGGCGTCGCCTAACGATGAGGTACGCTATCAGCAGGCGATCGCATCCATCACCACCCTAATCCAAAAGCTCGACCTTTCTCCGCGAGAACGCGCTGGCCTCAAAACAGACATCACCCACCTTCATAACGTATTAGCCAAGTTAGAAAATCAGGTATTGCACATCGCAGTCTTCGGCATGGTAGGCCGGGGCAAATCCTCACTGCTCAATGCGCTCGTTGGCCAGTCTATTTTTCAAACGGGGCCGCTGCATGGAGTGACACAACAGGCAGAAAGCATTCACTGGCAAATAGAAGCAGACGACCCGCCCCTCTTGCCAAATCTGCATAAAGCCACGCTAACTGGCCAGCAATTAGCACGAGTAGAACTCATTGATACGCCCGGAATTGACGAAGTGGGGGGCGATCAAAGACAGGCGATCGCCCAAAAAATTGCCCACCAAGCCGACCTCATTCTATTTGTCATCGCAGGCGACCTAACGCAGCTTGAGCATACGGCCCTCAGCGAACTGCGACAGGCGGGCAAGCCCATTTTGCTAGTACTCAATAAAATCGACCAGTATCCTCCACGCGACCGAGATCAGATTCTGACCACGCTCAAAGAGCAGCGCCTAAATAACCTACTGCCGCCGGAAAATGTCATTACCGCCGCTGCTGCGCCCCTTGTCATCCAAGCAGTTCGATCGCCCTCCGGCAAGCTTACAACCCATACCGAACGCGGCCAGCCCGATGTCAGCGCGCTAAAGCTCAAAGTGCTAGAAATTCTACAGCGAGACGGCAAGGCGCTGATTGCGCTCAATACGCTGCTGTATGCCGATGAAATTAATGAACAGGTCGTTGCGCAAAAGCTCTCTATCCGCGATCGCGCCGCTGACGATACCATTTGGAAAACGACCCTCACCAAGTCCGTCGCTGTCGCCCTCAATCCAGTCACATTGGTCGATTTACTCGGCGGCGCCGCAATTGACATTGCCTTGATCATCGCCTTGGGCCGAATCTATGGGCTAGAAATGACCCAACGCGGTGCAACCCAGCTCCTCAAAGAGATTGCACTGGCGATGGGTGGCCTGACCCTAAGTGAACTCGTCGTTAGCTTTGGCTTAAGCGGTCTCAAAAGCGCCCTAGCAGCGGCGGCCATTCCAACTGGTGGGCTCACAGCCACCCCTTATGTATCAGTGGCGCTGACCCAGGCAGCCGTGTCGGGCGTTTCAACCTATGCGATCGCCCAAATCGCCAAAACCTACCTCGCCAACGGCGCGACCTGGGGTAGCAACAGCCCTAAAGCCGTCGCCGCCAGCATCCTTAGTGATCTAGACGAAGAATCGATCATGAGCCAAATCAAAACAGCACTCGCCGAAAAGCTCGACCTAAAATCACACTGGCAAAAATAAAGGCACCCGGCTTGTTCTCAGCAAAAACCAACCCAATGAAAAGTAATCAAAAGCCCGCCCCTAGTCATGATCTGGCGATCATCCTAGGAAGCGGGCCTTTTATTGCTTTAGAAAAGCAATAACTAAAACTCACTAAAACTGGAACGCTAAGGCTTGAGGTCTAAGGACTCCCAGAAGCCCCTCCAGCAGGCCCCGCCTCATTAACGAAGTTAGACGGCCCTTCATATCCAGAAGCCAGCGCCAGCGTTTCTAAGCTTTGTGTTCCCGCCAAAAACTCACCATTGACTTCCCAGGTGGGGAAACCGGTCAGCTCAGGAACAGCCTGACACAGCGCCGTTTGAGATTTTAGACCGTCTGGCGCACATTCTATATAAGGCATCTCTGCAACCGCTTCTTGGCCAAACAGCTGCTTTTGATCATGACAGTGCGGGCACCAATAAGCGCCATACATCTTGGCATCAATCTCGGCAAGATGCTTGGCTAGCCCAATCTCCGCTTCACTAGAGGCAGTCGTCACCGCCGGGCCACCGCCGGGAACTTCCACAGCAGTATTTCCAGCGCCTAATGTACCATCGGCGGCATACACGCCAAAGGTACTCACTAGGGCAACCATCGCGATAATCGCTCCGCTAAAAAGCAGCTGCCCCCGGTCATCCCAGCGCCGACCTATCACAGTCAACACAAACATTGCGGTAGACATCAGTGCCGAGGCGATGCAGTAAGGACACACCTCTTTAAGATCAGTGATCAGCACAAACATTAAAAAGCCACTGAAAATCATCATGCCGGTAGAACCGACAAACAGCAGCGGCCAGGTCCAGCCTTCTAGCTTGACCCGTAAGTCTTTATTACTTTCAGCATTCACCAGCAGCGGCGCAACCGCCAACACCAGCATAGAAAGATAGGCCAAACAGCCAAACAGCGTCAGGGGTTGACCAAATATCTCAGCCCATTTGCTGTTGAGCACCTTATCACAGCCAGTGCCACAGGCAGCTGTTGTTTGCATCAGCTTAGTCGCAGTCAAATAGCCCGTACCGGCGGCTCCGACAGCCGCGATCGCGCCAATTATCGGGCGCGACCAGCGATGAATCCAAAGCGTTTCCTGGCGACGACGTCTCATAGTTGATTGAGGGGTTATTGAGGGGGTTATTGAGAGGGTTAACTAAACAGTTGATTACAATTGATTACAACAGTTGATTAGAATGGCACTGAAATCCTAGATCAAAAATACCCGTGAGTGATCAAAATCCTGTCAGTTCCTCATCCAGCACAAACTGTCAGCCACTAGCCGACAACCATAGGATGAGTCCCTAAGATAGGTTTCACATCGGGGGTAAGCAGCGCCTGCTGCATCGTCATAACTAAATCACGCACTCGAATCGGGTCAATTGGCTGCTCAATTTGGCCCTTACGCTTCAGTGAGCTTGACACAATCACACCATCTACTGAGCGAATTAACTCGGCAACATTATCCACGCTCGCTCCGCTACCAATAAACACTGGCGTATCGCCAGCCGCCGCTTTAGCCAGCTGCAAGTCTTCCAAGCTGGGCGGCCTACCCGTCGCCCAGCCCGACAAAATCACGCCGTCGGCCAGGCCACGCTGAATCGTGTCTTCTACCGCTGCAAATAAGTGAGGCTCACCCAGCGGCGTCGCATGCTTCACCAGCACATCAGCCAAAATTTTGACATCCGCCCCTAGCTCTCGGCGGTAGCGCAATATGGCATGCGCCTCGCCCTCAATCAGGCCTTGGTCTGTGGCCATTACGCCGGTGAGCACATTCACCCGCACAAAGCTCACACTCGTACAGGCGGCGATCGCCAGGGCGCTACGAGCATCGTTACGCAACACATTAATGCCTATCGGCAGCGTCACTAGCTGCTTCAGGCGCTCTACCACCAGCGTCATTGCGCTCACCACCGCCGGGTCTACACAGGATTTAGGAAACGGCGCATCAAAAAAATTTTCGATTATGATGCCATGAGCACCACCGGCGGCTAGGGCCGTCGCCTCCTGCTCAGCGCGGGCAATTACCGCCCGCAAGTCTCCCTGCCATCTCGGAGATGTCGGGAGGGGCAGCAAATGAACTACGCCAATCATCGGATTAGCTGTTTTGAAAATCTGAATTAAGTCCACGGGGGGTTCTGATCTCGGACTCGTGATATCGTCTCATATAAAATTAGCAGCTAAAGCTCAAACCACAGGAGATTCTAAAAAGCTAGGTGCTTAATCTTCACTCTCCCCCAACTATGTAGTTATGTTATGATTTGTATAGATAGGAGATTGGCTTGTTTTAACCCAGATTTACTCCTATGTTCATTTTGCTGAAGGCAGCTTACCTAATAGTAGCGGCCCTGAGCATTTTACCCTGAGAGTATTTCATGGGACAAAAGCCCACCATCGCACTGTCGCACCTAGGCTGTGAAAAAAATCGAGTAGATAGTGAACATATGCTTGGCCTACTGGCGCAAGCGGGCTACGGCATAGGCGCTAGCGAAGAAAATGCCGACTATGTCATTGTCAACACCTGTAGCTTTATTCAATCCGCCCGAGAAGAATCAGTCCGCACCCTGGTAGAACTGGCCGAAGCAAACAAAAAAATTGTCATCACGGGCTGTCTAGCACAGCACTTTCAAGACGAACTGCTAGCAGAAATTCCCGAGGCCGTCGCCTTAGTAGGGACTGGCGACTACGGCAAAATTGTCGATGTGATTGAGCGAGCTGAAACCGGAGAGCGGGTTAAAGTCGTTTCGGCAGAGCCTACCTACATTGCTGATGAAACAGTGCCTCGGTATCGCACCACCTCTGAAGGGGTAGCCTATGTTCGGGTAGCCGAAGGCTGCGACTACAAATGCGCTTTCTGCATTATTCCGCACCTGCGCGGCAAACAGCGATCGCGCCCTATCGAATCCATTGTCACCGAAGCACACCAGCTTGCAGCCCAAGGCGTTCAAGAGCTGGTTCTCATCTCTCAAATCACCACCAACTACGGCGTAGATCTCTATGGCAAACCCCAGCTAGCTGAGCTCATTCGAGCCCTCGGCGACGTTGATGTGCCCTGGGTACGAATGCACTATGCCTACCCTACCGGGCTCACACCCGCCGTCATCCAGGCCATTCAAGACACACCCAATGCCCTACCTTACTTAGATCTGCCCTTACAGCACTCGCATCCCGCCGTCCTTAGGGCAATGAACCGGCCCTGGCAGGGTCAGGTCAACGATGAAATCATTCACAACCTCAAAGCTGCCCTCCCCGACGCCGTCCTCAGAACCACCTTCATCGTGGGCTTCCCAGGCGAAACTGAAGAACATTTCGAGCATCTACAAGCCTTCGTCCAAAAGCATGAGTTTGACCATGTCGGCGTTTTCACCTTCTCCCCCGAAGAAGGCACCGCAGCCTACGATTTGCCCAATCAAATTGAGCAGTCCGTTAAAGAAGCTCGCCGCGAAGCGATTATGCTCACCCAGCAAGAAATTTCCTTCCGGCGCAACCAAACCCAAATCGGCAAGGTCGTAGATGTCCTGATTGAGCAAGAAAATCCATCTACTGGCGAACTGATTGGCCGCAGCGATCGCTTTGCCCCCGATGTCGATGGACTGGTGTATGTCAAAGGTCAAGCCCCGCTCGGCCAGCTCATCCCTGTACTCATCGAAGCTGCCGATGCCTATGACCTATTCGGATCGATTGCAGTACCCGCTGCAGTACCCGCCGTCGTAACAAAAACACTTGCTTAACTCTCGCATATAGGAACGTAATGACCTCTTCATTTGCTGATCTAGGACTTTCTTCTGCTCGTGTCGACCACCTCAGTGCATTGGGCTTCACCGAGCCTACGGCCATTCAAGCTCGGGCCATTCCGCAGCTGCTCTCGGGGCACGATGTCGTGGGACTAGCGCAAACAGGAACAGGCAAAACGGCGGCTTTTTCACTGCCCATACTAGAGCAGATCAATGCTGCTCATCGCTATGTGCAGGCACTAGTAATCACGCCGACTCGTGAACTGGCCATGCAAGTGAGTCAGGCAATGGAAAGCTTCAACACCGACCACAGGCTCTATGTCACCTCGGTTTACGGCGGGCAATCTATCGGCCAGCAACTCAGCCGCCTTAAGCGAGGCTCTCAAATTGTAGTGGGTACACCCGGTCGCATCATTGACCTAATTGATCGGGGCGGACTGATGCTCGATCAGCTCAGCATGATGGTGCTAGATGAAGCCGATGAAATGCTCAACATGGGCTTTATTCAAGATGTCGAAAAAATTCTGTCCTACACGCCTGACGAGCGCCAAACTGCTTTTTTCTCGGCCACCATGGACCCGGCCATTCAAAAGCTGGCAACTCGGTTTCTCAAATCTCCCGTTACTGTGAGTGTAGAGCCTCAAAAAACCTCTGCTGCTCGGATCAAGCAGATTGGATATGTTGTGCCTACTGGCTGGAGCAAGCCCAGAGCGCTGATGCCCATCTTAGAAATAGAAGATCCTGAATCGGCAATTATTTTTGTGCGGACTCGCCGCACGGCTGCTGAACTCACCAAACAGCTTCAGGCCGCTGGGCACAGCGCCGATGAATACCATGGTGACCTCACCCAGTCTCAGCGTGAAAGACTGCTGCAAAGGTTCAAACAAAGACAGGTGCGCTGGGTTGTAGCCACCGACATTGCCGCTCGTGGCATTCATGTAGACGATCTGAGCCATGTGATTAACTACGAATTGCCCGACAACCTAGACAGCTACGTTCATCGCATCGGTCGCACTGGCCGAGCCGGCAAAGAAGGCCGCGCCATTTCAATTGTAACGACCTTAGAAAAGTACAAACTCTCTAGAGTAGAAAAGCGCTTTGGCAAAAAAGTAGAATATGCCAAGGTGCCCACTCAGGCTGAAATTGCGGCTCGTAATCTAGAAAAACTTCAGTCACAGGTTCGAGAAGCCGTCACTAGCGAGCGTCTGGCCTCGTTCTTACCCATTGTGTCTCAGCTCAGTGAAGAATTTGACATTCGCACGATTGCCGCTGCTGCCTTACAAATGGCCTATGACAAAGCCCGTCCGGCTCACCTGCGAACAGAAGAATATGTAGAGGATAAGCCTAAGCCCAAACCTAGGCTCATCCGGCAGCCGCGCGCACACCAGTCTAGCGGGCAGTCAAACAACACACAGGTCAGAGAAGTAGAAACGCCGTCCAGTCAAAACCGCAGATAACTCGGCAACTTAAATTACAGGGGATCTTGGCTTTTCAGATTGCTTGTATCAAGGTCTCCTGTAGAAATAAAAAGAATCTTTGCCGTTTTATCGCTTGTGTAAAACCTCATACATTTTCCTCAGACCACTGCTTTAAGATAGAGGCATCCATATCAGGGCACTCAGATATTCTCAGGGGTATTCTCAGGTGGCATAGTGAGTGGAGCGGCAAACGTATGTTAGTTATTCTTACCGAAAACCAGCTTTTGCAACCGGCTAAGGTTTGCCAGAGCTGCCCCATGGCAAGTCAAAGTGGCTTACCCCGCTGGCACAATGGGCAGCTAAGATGTGGCCGCCTAGTAGCTAAGCCTTTGGGCCAAGCACCCGCCCAATACGAATGTGCAATGGGCTTTCGGGTAGCGGAGCTATCTGATAGTGCTACCTGATTTGCTTAGAGTGTTTGGTTTTACAAACTTCTAACCCAGCAGAATCTCTAACCAGCAAAATCCCTACCAACTAGAGTGAATACGCTATGCTAAAGACATTTTGCGGCTGTTCTTGATGGCCTACAAAAGTATCTAAAACATAGCCAAAACATAGGAGTTTGTTATGAACGCTTCTGCTTCCCCACTCGACAGAGCTTTTTCGGCGCTAGCATATGTCATGCCCCTAGCTTCTGCGTTGGATGCAGGGTCTTACTTTTTTAGATTTTTGGCTAGTCAAGCTCCGCCGCTACTCAATATTATTCGCCTCATTCTGCTGCCGTTAGAGCCCCTCATTGCAATCGAAAATAGCATTTGGGGGCTAGGCGTTTTCATCCTGTTGTTTCTCTTTGTCATTAGAAACGAAAAGATCAGCCGATTCATTCGCTTCAACGTGTTGCAGGCAATTTTAGTCAGCTTCGTAATTTCTATCACGCTGCTGGTATTGGGCTTGCTTCAGCTGACGGGCGATAATTTGATTGGCGAAACGCTCTCTAACGTTATGTTTTTAGGCGGCATGGCGATTGTGATTTATTCTGTGGCGCAATCGGTGCTGGGTAGATACGCTGAGATTCCCACTATCTCTGATGCGGTGAATATGCAGATGCCCTATTAACCCCTACTAGCCAATTACGAAGAGTAGGGAGACTGGGAAAATTAGGCAGATTGGGCAGGTGCTTGATCAGAAGCTTTAAGGACTAGAGACTACACTCTAGAGACTACACTCTAGAGACTACATTCTGGAAATTTCATATCATTGCAGCGCTAGCTCTTTTGAGGCTGGCGCTTTTATTTTGGGATGTACGACGTTCTCTAAGCTGCCGATGCCTTCAATGGCAATGCGAATGCGATCGCCTAATTTAACGGCCCCCACGCCTTCAGGCGTACCAGTCAAAATAACATCGCCTGGCAGCAGTGTGATTGCCTGACTAATGTAAGCAACCAAAAACTCAGGCGAAAAAATCATATCGGCGATAGAAGCCGACTGAACAGGCTCAGCAGCTGAATTAAGAAAGGTCTGTAGCTGCGCGCCAGCGGGAATTTCTCTGACAATCCAAGGCCCTAGCGGACAAAACGAATCGAACCCTTTTGCCCGAGTCCACTGACTTTCCTGCCGCTGTAGGTCGCGAGCAGTGACATCGTTAGCAATGGTATAGCCCCATATTTTGCTACGCGCCTCTTCAATTTCACAGTCGGTCGCGCGATCGCCAATCACAACAGCCAGCTCGCCCTCATAGTCCACCCGCTCCGACTGAGGTGGATAGAAAATCGGTGCATCTGCAGCCGTTACCGCTGTCGGCGGTTTCATAAAAAGCAATGGCTGCTTTGGGAGGTCGTTGCCTAATTCAGCTGCATGTTTGGCATAGTTTCGGCCCACTGCAATCACCTTAGAAGGCGCACAGGGCGCGAGCAGTCGATAGTCTTCAAAAGCAAGCTCTAGCGAAGTTAACTGGCCATTGCGCCACGGCGGTGCGTCTAGCAGTTGCACAGTGCGGTCAGCCTGTAACAAGCCGTAGTGCAGCTGACCCGATGACGATTGAACTCTAACGTAGCGATGCGCCATAGGTTTGCGGCTGTTTTTCTAGTGACAACTTGACCAGTTATGCGTCAGTTATTGGTATGATTGTAGACCCTTGCTTTTATCCGCGCTAACACCAAACGGGTTCGCCCCTGTTAAAAGCTTAAATTAAGCCTGCTAAGGAAGCCTGCGAAGAAGCTATTTCAAAAACTTCTTGTAAGCAGATCTTAAAAAGCCTTAAAAAGCATTGTAAGCCAGGCTAAAGGCCCTACGACCATAAGGATCTCATTTTATAGCTATGAACACGCTTTACGAAACCATGTACATTCTACGGCCCGATCTAGGCGACGAAGCCGTCGATCAGGCGATTAGCCGCTATCAGGATATGCTGACCGAAAGCGGCGCTGAGGATATGGAAACCCAGCACCGAGGCAAGCGCCGTCTCGCCTATGAAATCAATCGCTACCGCGAAGGCATTTATATTCAAATGAACTACGCTGCGCCCGGCACTGCGATCGCCCCTATGGAGCGCGCCATGCGCCTGAGCGAAGAAGTGATTCGCTATCTCACCATTCGATTTGAAGAGCCCGCCGAAGGCAGCGAAGATCGCGAACCTCAAAAAGTGGAATTTTCAGCGCCCTTAGGCAGCTAGCGCAATTATTAAGCGCAACTATCACAAGATTTTCCTAAATCAGAAAAATCTTAAATTAGTAAAGTTATCTTAGGCAGACATTACCGCAAGCGGTAGTGTCTGCCTTTTTTGGCTATTGGCTAGGGCTATTCCTAGCCTAGCCGATGTGCCTGTGCGCTTACAGCCTCACACACCGGTATTCTTTATCACATGGCATCTCAGTCTTCACTAGGTTTCGAGACCTAGAACATCAGTGGTATAGATTCTAAGGGTGAATCTCGTATCACGAAAAGACCATCGCTAGGAGACAGGTGCGCAAGTGACCCAGGCAGGTGTAAATACTCAGTCAGAAATAGCCCGCCTACGCGAAGAACTCGCGATGCGCGACCAGCTAGTGCAACAGCTCTCCCAAGAACTTTTCCGACTAGTGAAGGGCAATCAGGATTTTATGCCGGCCCCCGAACTATCGGCACAGCATCAGCAAGAAATGCAGTCGCTACGCGAGCAGCTGCGAAAACAGGAACAGCAGGTTGCTTTTTACCAAGAACAGATTGAAACCCAAAGCGAAGAAACCTACCAGCTGCGTCAGACGACACAAGAACTGACCGACCGAACAAGGATGCTAGAGCAGGTCGTGCAAGAACTACCCAGAGTTTATAAGGAAAAGTTTGCAGAGCGCATGAGCGCGGTTAAAGATCGCGTCGCCAAAATTCAGCAGGAAAACCGCCAGCTACAGGCTGAGCTACAAAGCACCAGCTATCGCCTAGCCGTGCGCAGCCGTCGTGGCAGCGACCATTTAGATCTCCCCACTTTTCCCAGTGAAATGTTAGGAACAAATTCTATGGCCAGCTTTGCCAAAACCCACAAACCATAGACCAGATAAAAGGAGCAGCCATAAAATCTAGATGATCGCCTAAAACACATTCATTTTTTCGCTCGGCTCTTAAAATAAAGTAAAAACTAAAGAACCGTAACTGTCACAGCGCCTATTAAAAGGAGAAGTGAAGCGTGGCAAGGTATGGTTACTTTTTGGTGCGCTAAGAGGGTATCCGTAAATATCGAATTGACACACGATGGAATATTGCGCCAAGATAAGTGAGTATATAGAAAGTTAACAATTTTCAACACTAGCTGCTTTGATAACTGCTTTGATAGGCAATCCGATTGGGCAATTAGTGTACTGGAGCAAGCACTTATAGCATGGGCGAAATCATTTCTATCGAGATCGTGCAGGATATTGCGCGTGAGTATGGCTACTGGGCCATATTCTTAGGTGTTTTACTAGAGAATATGGGCATCCCTATTCCCGGAGAAACCGTCACTCTCGTCGGTGGTTTTTTAGCGGGCAGTGATGAGCTGAACGTCTGGTACGTTTTAGGTGCTGCAACGGCGGGCGCTATTTTGGGCGATAGCGGTGGCTACTGGCTAGGCTACTATGGCGGTTGGCCGCTATTAGTGCGCGTTGGCAAAATTCTTAACGTGCCTGAGACAGCGCTGGTTGGACTCCGCGATCGCTTCAGCAAAAACGCCGACAAAGCCGTTTTGCTCGGTCGGTTTGTCACGCTGCTGCGAGTATTTGCAGGGCCACTAGCAGGCATCACTAAAATGCCCTACGGCAAATTTTTGCTGTGCAATGCCATCGGTGCGGCCACTTGGGCCTCTGTCATGGTTAGCCTGACCTACTTTTTGGGGCAGCTGGTACCGCTGCCCACCATTATCAAGTGGATTACCCAGTTTACGGGCATTGCACTGGTGTTGGTGATTGGATTTGTGGCGATCGCTTGGTGGATAGAAGCTCGCCGCGGAACCAAAACCGCCGAGCTCTAGGGCTTGACCAAGTACTCAGACTCAATCGGCTCAACCACACCTTGTTTGGCCAATGCCTGATAGAGAAAAGCCGCTAGCTCAGCGCGAGTCGTTGGCTGAGTCGGATTGAGCTGCGGTAGCTCAGGATAGTTCACAACCAATCCTCCAACTGTTGCAGCGGCCATTTTTTCATTGGCCCAATTGGGAATCGTATTGGCATCCGCATAGCGATCAAGCGAGGCTTGAATATTGGTCGGTGGCTCTATGCCTAGTCCGGTCACTAGGGTAGTGAGCGCTTGCGCCCTAGTCACCGGATCGTTGGGGGCAAAGGTATCGTTGGGAAAACCGGTCATAAAGCCACCTCTTACTACTTCACCAATCGATTCTTTGGCCCAATAGTCGCCTGTCACATCAGCAAATTCTAGATTTTCTTTGTCAGCAGTCAGCTCAAACGTTCTCGACACAATATTGGCAATTTGCGCCCGTGTTACCGGCTGTTCGGGTTTAAAGTCGCCATCTTGGAAGCCAGAGATGAGTTCTCGACTGCTTAGCGCATCAATATATGGCTTTGCCCAATAGTTGTTAGGAACATCGGCAAACTGTATTGCCTCTTTGGGAGGTGCTGTTGCAGCAGCCGAGAGCGGCGCAGCAGCAAAATCAGCGGCGACTGGCGGCAGTGGGTCTGGCGTTGGGACAGCAGGGGTTTCTTCGGGCGTAACAACCACACCTGTGATACCCGCAGCAGCACCAGCCATACCCGCTTTCACGTCCCCCCAAACATTGTTGCTGCGACGCTCACGCGGCAGACGCGCTGGCAAGCCGTCTCTTCCGGCTACAGCCCCGGCCCCATCATTACCATCGGCCAAGGCGCGGGCATTTTCTTGATCGACGTCACCTGCTGTCGCTTCGTTGTTTGATCCTAAAGGAAAGGCAAAAGGTGCGCCGCCATCTTCGTCAGAACTCACGATAGAATTGTCAGCACTTGCGAGTGACTCGCTAAACAAGTCGATTCCACCGCGTGTGAGTCCCCATAGCAAAACGCTACCCAAAGAGAGAAAAGCGACAAACAGCGCCACCACTTCATCAAAGGTGAGCGGTCGGCTCGGGCCAGTGGTTTGACCAACGACGCGCTCATCTTCACGCCGGGGGGTGTCAGCAGCACTGGTCGAAGGATTATTCTCATTAGGGGGCTCTAAGGGAGATTGGGTCACAGGAGTACTCGCCTCAACAAATAAATTATGATGGGTTCTTCATCAAATAAATACCATACAACCTGATCAAACATGCTGGTTGGATAGGGAGCTGTGGCATTAGATATGATGAAATTCTAAATGGATTTCGATGGCTTATGACAAATCGGTTGACTCACAGCAGCAGTTTGTATTTGAGAAAGCATGCTGAGAATCCGGTTGACTGGTGGCCCTGGTGCGACGAGGCGTTGGCAACAGCAGCGCGTGAGAATAAACCAATCTTTCTCTCGATTGGTTATTCGAGCTGTCACTGGTGTACGGTCATGGAAGGAGAGGCCTTTTCGGATGCGGCGATCGCAGCCTATCTCAATGCCAACTTTTTGCCGATTAAGGTAGACCGCGAAGAGCGCCCCGATATCGACAGCATTTATATGCAGGCCTTGCAGATGATTGCGGGGCAGGGCGGCTGGCCGCTCAACATTTTTTTAACCCCAGACGATCAGGTTCCTTTTTACGGCGGCACCTACTTTCCGGTAGAACCTCGGTATGGGCGTCCGGGCTTCTTGCAGGTGCTGCAAGCACTGCGGAACCTGTATGACACTGACACTGAGAAGGTCGCTTCGGTAAAGTCACAAATTTTAGGTGGGCTCAGGCAGTCGGCGCAGCTTGCAGCAGGAGAGTTGGATGATGCAGTTTTGCGCAGGGGCATTCATGCCTGTGGGCGATCGCTCATGCCTTTTGATGTGGGCAATCGGTTTCCGATGATTCCTTACGCCCAACTGGTGCTGCAAGGCGATCGCCTGATATCTTCAGCGACCAATTCAGACGAGCCTCTTATTGACGGCACACACCTTGCCCGTCAAAGGGCGCTGAATCTGGTCACGGGCGGTATTTTTGACCATGTAGCAGGCGGGTTTCATCGCTACACCGTAGACCCCACTTGGACAGTGCCGCATTTTGAAAAGATGCTGTACGACAACGGACTGATTGTGGGTTTCTTGGCCGAGGTTTGGCAAAGTGGAGAAAAGGCCGAGGCCATTGCTCGCGCAGTAGACGCCACGGTGAGCTGGCTAAAGCGTGAAATGAAATCGCCTCAAGGCTTTTTCTATGCTGCGCAGGATGCTGATAACTTTGCTCAGGCCGATGCAGCTGAGCCTGAAGAAGGCGACTTTTACGTTTGGTCAATGTCTGAAATCGAAGCATTGCTTAACCAAGCAGAACTCGCTGAACTCATGAAAGCGTTTACGGTGAGCGAGTCAGGCAACTTTGAAGGGCGCAATGTCTTGCAACGCCAAGGCAGTGGGCCGCTAAACGAAACGGTAGAGACGGCCTTACAAAAGCTCTTTAAGCATCGGTATGGCACACTACCGGCAGAAACCATCATATTTGCACCGGCGGTCGATGCGCAGGCGGCCAAGGAAAATAACTGGCCCGGACGAATTCCTCCAGTGACCGATACAAAAATGATTGTGGCCTGGAACGCGCTAATGATTTCGGGACTGGCTAAAGCCGCCAAGGTGTTTGACAGAGCCGACTATTTGGCGCTGGCGATAGAAGCCGCTGAGTTTATTCAACAGCGGCAGCAAGTCGGCGATGCTTTTTATCGACTCAACTATGACGGGCAGGTTGCCGTTTTAGCGCAGTCGGAAGACTATGCTCTGTTCATCCAAGCGTTGTTAGATATTCAGCAATCATGCCTGAAGTTCGATGACTACAGAGAACAAGAGGCAAATTGGCTGGCGAGTGCGATCGCGCTTCAAGCTCAGTTTGATCGAACCCTGGGCAGTGAGCAAGGGGGATATTTTAATGCGAGCAGCGATCTCATTGTGCAGGAGCGGGCCTATCAAGACAGTGCGGTGCCTTCGGCCAATGGCATTGCGATCGCCAATTTAATTCGCCTATTTCTTCTTACCGAAAATTTGGACTATCTCAGCCATGCCGAAGCAGCCCTAAAATCCTTTAGCACCATGCTACAAAAAGCACCCCGAGCCTGCCCTAGCTTGCTCAATGCTCTAGACTGGTTCATCCATCCCACGCTCATTCGAACCACTGCCGAGCAAATGCCTCAATTACAAGCCTGGCCGTTGCAAACAGCAGTCATCAAACTAGAGCCAACGCTGCCTGAAGGAACGGTTGGTATGGTCTGTGAAGGACTGCTCTGCCGCAAACCTGCCGCTGATATAGCAATGATGAAAGCACAAGTTGAACAGAGTCAGCGCTAGCTCGGGCCTGCCGTCAATAACGACTATTTGAACTAACGACTATTTGAACTGCTGTTTGCAATCAGCTGCACCTGAGAAATTGGTTCTGGTGCGACTGCCATGATTGAACGACATACACCCTATACATCCCTATGCATTAGTTGCAGAGAAGCGAATTTTGAGATAGTCATCTTCCATTTTGGCACCGGAGGGCTGAAGAGCCGCTAGCGCTTGAGGCAATACTAAATTGCGGCGATGGTTGCCAATTCTAATATTTAGCTCATCAGCGGTTTTGCTCAGCTCTACCTGATCTTTTGGAATGCCGGGTAAGTACAGTTCTAAACTGTAGTTATTTTCCTCTTGCACTACTCGCAACGTGGTTTCTTTGTAGTACACCTGCGCCGCATCTTCGTCTCCATATAGCGTTTCTTTGAGTCGCTCTAGCGCTTCTAGACCGCACATTTCCTCCGAATACAGCGGAATTTCTCTCACGGGCAAAGGATGGAAGTTCTCATGGATTTCTTTTTTGTACTGGGTTTGCTGATCTTTCCAGCGCTGAAAAAAGGGATCGCTGACGGTGTCGGGGATAATGCGATTGGCGACAACCATGTCAGTGCCAACGTTATACAAACTGAGATAAGCATGGGCACGTAACGACTCTTTAATCACCATTTTTTCAGGGTTGGTAACCAGTCTGACAGAGGTAATGGTGGGATCAGAGAGGATTTTCTCAAGCGCTTCTAGCTGCTCATAAAACTCGTAGGGCGCGTCCATGACCTCTTTGGTAGGTAAAGAGAAGCCTGCTACAGGGCGAAAGAACGGCTCAACTAAAGGCCGCAGAGCCGTAGAAACAGCCTGAAAAGGTTTGTAGAGCTTACGCATGTACCAGCCTGCAACTTCAGGGAGGCTGAGCAGTCGCAGCGCAGTTCCCGTCGGAGCAGAGTCAATAATGAGGACATCGAATTCGGCTTCATCATAGTGGCGTTTCATACGCACTAGGCTAAAGATTTCGTCCATGCCGGGTAAAATGGCTAGCTCTTCAGCTTCGATCCCTTCGAGGCCTCGGGCCTGTAATACTTGGGTGATGTAGCGTTTTACAGCGCCCCAATTGCCTTCTAACTCACGCAGGGCGTCGAGTTCTGCGCCCCATAGGTTGGGCTTAATTTCTTTGGGGTCATGGCTGAGTTCGGTGTCAAAGCTATCAGCGAGCGAATGAGCCGGATCGGTGCTGAGTACGAGCGTTTTGTGGCCGACTTCTGCACAGCGTAAGCCGGTTGCAGCTGCAACTGAGGTTTTGCCCACCCCACCTTTTCCGGTCATTAAAATTACGCGCATAGCAATCAGGCCCGCTTAAGAAAGTTAACGTTCCTTTACTTTAACGATTTTTGCCAACGATTTTTGGGTGATTTTTGATCGCTCTAAAAATTTTCAAGGTGTGCGTTGATCACTGCCTATGCTAGGAATATCAATATGTGTGCAGCTGAACGAGCGATGTAGCGATCGCACTAGCTAAGTCGGCTAGCCCATACTGGCCAAAAAGAAGAAATATCGAAGAAATATCGAAGAAATATCATTGGGCTGTCGTTTGGCGGTTTAAAGTTGCCTCCGGCAGAATCAACATGGCATCCCCAAATGAGTAAAAACGATATTCGCTTTGGATAGCGACTTCGTAAAGGGCTAGCAGCCGCTCCCGCCCAATCAACGCGCTCACCATCATCATCAGGCTAGATCCAGGTAAGTGGAAGTTGGTAATGAGCCCATCAATGACCCGCCATTGGTAGCCGGGATAAATAAATAGTTCAGTTTTGCCATTGTAAGGTTGAAGTTTGCCACTAATGGCTGCTGCGCCTTCTAGTGCCCGAGTGGAGGTTGTGCCAACCGCAATGACTCTGCCGCCATTGGCCTTGGTCTGCTGAATTTTTTCAACAGTGGCTGCGGGCACTTCAATGCGTTCCTGATGCATTTGATGCGTTTCAATATCGCTCACTTCTACAGGGCGAAAGGTGCCGATACCTACATGCAGTGTAACTTCAGCAGTTTGAATGTTTTTTTCTGCAAGCTCAGTCAATAGACGATCGGTAAAATGCAGCCCGGCAGTAGGGGCCGCTACACTGCCAACAAGTGATGCTGTTGACGGGTTTTCGGCTGATTTTTCACCTAGGCTTGTGCCTGTGCGCTGGCTCTGTTTGCGGGCATAAATCGTTTGATATTGCTCCGGCAGCGAGTTGGACTGTGTGATGTAGGGCGGCAGCGGAATCTGGCCGAGCTGATAGATGATTTCTTCAATGGTGCGATCGCCCTGTGGAATCAGCCTCAAAACGCGGCCATTGGTCGATTCATCTCGCGACTCCACTAGGGCATGCATCATCGGACTTTCCGGCTCACCAAACACAATCGTGGCACCCGGCTGTAACCGCCGCCCAGGTTTTACCAAGGCTAGCCAACGGTCAGCATCTATAGGCTCTATGAGTAAAACTTCAACGACAGCGCTACCCACAGAATACGTAGACTGAGCCCCAGACCGAGTCTCATTAAGTAAATCGTCAGCCGGTGAAGTATTTGAACGGAAAGTATCAATTTGTTTCCTACCAAACAGTCTCGCGGGAATCACTCGCGTATTATTGAGAACTAACAGGTCACCTGGCAGCAGTAGCTCAGCTAAATCGCGGAAGTGACGATGTTGATAATTTTGGGCTTTTTCGGCCACGGCTTTTTCGGCCACCGCTTTTTCGGCCACAGCTTTTTCGGCCACAGCTTCTTTAACCACTAGCAGTCTGGAACTATCTCGCGGCGTAACCGGATTTTGAGCGATTAACGCAGCAGGCAAATGGTAGTTGTAGGCGGAAAGCTGCCGATCACGGCTAGTTGGTGAACACTGCGCCATAATAGAATTGAGCGTTTTATGATCCACTGAGCAATAAACAAAACTATTAGACTGTAGCACTCCCATTACTCTAGGCGATGGAATATATCTATTATCTGACGAATGCAAGCCTGACCCTACGCGTAGTTGAACGCTTGCTGGGGGTGACACAGTTACCGCTTGAATTTATCACAGTCATTCATCAAATCAATGGTTGGATAGTTAAGGTAAAACTCCATGACAGCGTCAGCATTCGAGCACAGCACAATTTCTCGGCATTCTTGAATGAAATTGGCACTGCTCACGAACCCGGCATTCGAGTCCGGATGGCGCTTTGGGGTCTAGAGATGGGACAGTCTGCGGTGGATGTGATGCGGCGATATCAGGTCGCGGTGGTGTCTCATGGCAAGCCCGACCGGCGAGAGATTGAAGAGTTTCGTCAGCAGTTTGTAACCGGGCTCGGCTATTGCCCTGAGACACTTGCCTAAAAAGCATAAAGCTCATGTTCTTACGCTTCTGGATTTTAGAACTTCAAAAGGCATTACGAAGGTACGTTTGTAGGCTCAGATATTTTTGACAGTTGGGCAGTTGCAGACTCAGTTGGTTGAGAGGTCGGGAATTTTCACAGCGAACGAGTGCAATATCAAACCGACAGGGCAACTGTGATAAGTGAGGATGCCTGACCAAAAAGTAGCGTGCCGTCGTTCGTAGCTTGTTTTGTTTTGAACGAGTGACCGCTAGCAGGCCGTCGGCATCCCAGTTGCCTTGACTGCGAGTTTTCACTTCAACGAAGGCCAACATTTCACAGCGCAGTGCGCCTTGGCCGCTCCACCCTCGGACAATTAAATCGATTTCCCCAAAGCGAGAGTGCCACTGCCGCTGGACTATTTTGCAGTTTTTTTGAATCAGCCACTGAGCAACTAGCTGCTCACCCAATGCACCGAGTTCTTGGGCGGGCAAAAGAGGGGAGGAATCGGATGGAGAGAAATCGGGTGGAGGGGAGAAATCAGGTGGAGGGGAGGCTGCCATGAAAAATAAGCCGGCTCAATACTCAGCATCTTGCCTCTAGTTTTCCCGCTATAGGGCGCTTACTGCACCCAAGGCACGCTAGCGAGGTCGGCAAAATCTACGCTGCGCTCTTTCTCTAGCTGCGCAATCCGGTTTTTCTCAGCAACAATCTGCTTTTGATATTGAGCGTGCTTGTCGGGAGAGTCAGTAAAATCGCTGCTTGACCACAGGTTGAGGAGAAGACGATATCGCTTTTCGCACATGTTTTTTTCTAGGCAGGCGATCGCAGCTCGAATCACTAGGGGCTCTCGGAGCACATCTAGCTTAGTCTTTTCCTCTAAATAGAGCAGATGATTAACCATCGATAACGGGCCAGTCGATTCAGCTGCGAAGTTTCTGAGGGTTTCTAGTAGATTCGCAGACTGACCTGAAGGCTGACCTGAGGGCTGACCTGAAAAGTTATCTAAAGACTTATTTAAAAACGACGCTGATGACGAGTCACCTAGCGAATCATGCGAATCATGCAAATCATGAGGCTCTGCATCGGCCAGCGCCAACAGCATGCGCCATAGAGAGCGATGATGAGAAAAATTAAAGCCCAAATCTCGAATTTCAAGGCCCTCGACAATGGCTTGTCGGTGCTCAGGGCTGTGAATGTAGATGCGCAACAGCGCGGCCTCTGCTTCTTCTAAAAAGCTGCGATTAAGGACTTGAACGTCGTTGGTGGGCTGTGTTTTTTGATCGCCAGGGGTACGTCGTTTGCGGCGAACTTGAGCGAGCAAGTTTTCAGCCAAAAGCGGCACAATACGGCCATCGCCCTGACTAAACAGTTCGGCACAGTGGCGAATGTAGTACGTGCGAGTATCTGCGTTGGCAATATCGCTGAGCAGTCCGACAACGGCCTGAGAAGCCTGCTGAAACTGGTCGGCCTGCTTGAGGTCGCGATCGCTCACCAGCTTATTGATTTGCCAGTCGAGCCAGAGCGGAGCCTGATCGGCCAAGGCAATATATTCCTCGGCGGTGTGAACGCGCAGATAGTCATCGGGGTCTTTGCCGTCAGGAATATTGAGGATGCGCAGCTGAACATCGCCGCGATAGGCCATATCAGCGACCTCACCAATGCCTCTTTCAGCCGCTTTAACGCCCGCTGTATCGGCATCAAAATTAAAAATAATCTGCTTAGACTCGGTATAGCGCAGCAGCTGCTTTACCTGCCCTGCATTGAGCGCAGTCCCCAAGGAGGCCACAGCGCAGGTAATCCCCGCCGCGTGGAGGGCAATCACATCAAAGTAGCCCTCAACGACAATGGCACGGTCTTGCTGGGCGATCGCAGCTTTAGCCTTGTCTAAGCCGTACAGCGTCTTGCCTTTATCAAACAGCTCGGTCTCAGGAGAATTCAAATATTTAGGCTTGTCTGCATCGGTGAGCGCTCTGCCGCCAAAGCCGATCAGACGATTTTGAGCATCATGGATGGGCACCATGAGGCGATCGCGAAACCGGTCGTAATAGCCACTTCCCTCCTTACGCGGCACAATCAGTCCCGCCTGCTCTACCAAACTGACTGGATAGCGTTTTTGATCAACGAGGTAGCCATAAAGCGTTTGCCAGCCTTCAGGCGCATACCCCAACAGAAAATGCTTAATCGTGGCATCACTCAGCTTGCGAGCGTCCCGCAAGTAGGCCAACGCCTTTTGCCCATCGGGTTGAAACAGCGCATGCTCATAAAACTTAGCCGCCACAGCCACAATTTCATACAGTTGCTCGCGCAAAGTAAGCTTATGCTGTAGCGCTTGCTGCTGCGCTGGCTCCATTGTGGTGACAGGCACCTGATAGCGCTTAGCTAAGTCTAAAACAACCTCTGAAAAAGAGCGTTGCCCCAGCTCCATCATAAATTTAAAGACATTTCCCCCCGCTCCGCAGCTAAAGCAATAGTAAAACTGCTTACTCGGACTCACACTAAAGCTAGGCGACTTATCATCGTGAAAAGGGCACAGACCAACGAAGTCTTTCCCTTGCTTTTTAAGCACAACCTGTTCAGAAACAATATCAACCAGGTCGGCCCGCTCACGAACTTCTTCAATAGTATGGGGATGAATGCGAGGGCTGCTCATACAAAACCGTGAAAAAGTTATTCATCTAAGTCATTATCATCGTCCACGCGTCCTGGAAGCGCCGACATATGATCTTCTACTGCCCGCGCCGCCGCTAAAATATCGCGCTCAGCACCGCCCAAATAAAGGCGACCAAAGCTACCAATGGCAGAAATTTGTAAGATATTAATGAAAGCAGCTTTTTCCGCTTCATTCGCCGCCAAGGCAGCATAGGCAGCAGGCTGACACTCCATAACATATAGCGTTTGACCCGCCAAAATCATCTGCCCTCGGCGAGTACGGTTAATCAACTGTACATGGTGCGGATCGAGATTGCGAATCACCTGACTAGACATCAGCTCAGGCTTCAGCGAATCGCGCTGTGTCAAACCCAGATATGCCAAAATCGCTCGGCCAGCCGCCTTAACTTCCCCTTGACTGCCATGAATTTCTAACACACCGTAGAGTCTTTCTACCATCTGCACGCCAGGGCGCACAACGGCCGACTTAAGGGCAACATCAGTTATGCGGTTGATCTCAATGCCCGGCGAAACCTCAATCCACAGAGAGGCGTCACCCGGTAGCGGCAAAAATCCAATAGAGACAGTGCCAATATATGCGGCATGCTGAGCCTGAAGGTTGTCAAGATAAACGTAGCTGCGAAGTTCTACACCCAAGGGTTTGCCGAATAAGTTTTTTTTGCAATTAAACAGGTCATGACCAAAATTTACACTCCGCTATTGCACCGGAGTGCGTCATTTACACTAACTTAATAGTACGAGGCGACTGAACCATTTGTGCGTAATCGCGACGAGAAGTTCTAGAGTTTCTGTGGATTCACTTGAGTTTTCAAGATTTAGATGAAGCTGTAGTAAATTCAATTAGCAAACTTTAGAAATCATGTGAAGAGACTTTGGACAAAGATGTCGAAAAGGAGTTTAAAAAACATCTAGATGCTTTGATGTATAAGGTTTATCGCTATTCTTTTTATAATTTATTTAGATGTAGCTAGCAGCACTAAAAAAGTTGCTTGCTTATACGCTCGCAACAACTGGGGTTGATCTAGAACAATAGAGTTAGAGTTCTAGAATTTCGTCACTATATACAGTAATTATTATGCGTTCACGTAAAACGGCCCAATCGTCTGGCGCAGGCTCCAATATCGGCGCCGATCAGTCGGATTCTTCTTCTTCACGAGGGCAAGCTAACCATAACGATCAAGATGTTATCTGCTTAGTTTATCCAGATGGCAGCATCAGAACCGTTGTTCCTGAAGTAGGCAAGTTTTGAAACTAATTGGCAGGGCAGAAATTAGAAACGCACTGGGTTTATTTTTGTCACGATCCTGCCCGGTGTGCGATCGCCCAACCCATCAAACCTTTTGCGTTGACTGCCAGCGTCAGATCTACCCGCCAAACAAGCTAAACAAGCCAGATCAGCAGACAACCTATCAATCGCAAACCCGCCGTCACCTCTCAGCAGCAGTAGCGCCGCATTCAACAACGCATCCAACAACACATCAAACCAATAATTCTAATGATCTACCGGTCATTGCGTTTGGTCATTACAGCGGTTCCCTGAAACGGGCTATCTTGGCGATGAAATATGGCGATCGCCCTGATGTCGCCATTCCGCTGGGCACCGCGCTAGCGCAAGAGTGGTTGAGTCAGCAGGCCAAACAGCCGGGCAAACAGCCGGTCACACAGCCAGTCAAGCAGCCGACCAGTCAACGGCTAACCCTGCAAAATCATTCAAATATCTATGCAGTCCCTATTCCGCTCCATGCCGACCGCCAAAAAAGCAGAGGATTTAACCAAGCAGAGCTCATTGCCCGCGCCTTTTGCCGATGGAGTCAACAACCTATGCTGGCTCATGGATTAATCAGGGTTGCCGCCACGCAGCCTCAGCACCAGCTCGGACTCTCCGCACGACAAGAAAATTTGAGCGAGGTGTTTCAGGTAGGCAACTCACTATCTCGACTGGCTAAGCCTACGAACAAAAAAGTCAAGGACATCTCTGTCTTACTCATTGACGACATTTATACCACCGGTGCTACCGCCCGAAGTGCCGCTGAAGCCCTAACGCAAAGTGGAATTTCAGTGGTCGGTATTGCTGTGGTGGCACAGGCTATGCTGTAGCCTCTTCAACAATCAATCAATAGCGGCTTGGCTCGATAATGTTGATGGGCTCTCAGGAAAAGTCGCTAGCGATGAAAACGCTATCTGCGGATCGAGTCCGGTGATGTTGGCAAACTGAGCAGGCGTAAAGCCCAGCGATACAGATCCAGACGCAATTTCTTCTTGCCACAGCTTGATGCATTCGTGGGCAGCGGCTAAAAAGGCCACCCCTTTTTGCATGGGAATGGCTAACCAGTTTTTGGACAAGGTTTCTACCAGCGCTAGCTCAAGCAAGCCAGACGGATACTGGTTCAGCAAGTCGTTCACATAGGTATCAAATCCATCGGCCTCACTCGCTGCACCCATGAGCCCATAGCTATCAATAATATGCTGTACGCGCTGATGCTGAATGCGCTGCTGTATATCCATGGGGGTTTAAAAAAATCGTTTAGAGCGCACCAGCGCCTAAGTTAAAACACGCTGGCCTCCCTCTATGCCCAATCATGTCCTAAATCATGGACTAATCCGCTGAGCCACATGAATTGGAAAAGATAAACCCGTAAGCGCATTGATGAACATAATTCCTCAAGTGGATCCTATACTCTTTGGGGAGTGTTACTCAACTCACGTTACATAGCGCAAGGTTGGTTATGGATGCTACGCTGCTGCTACGACAGGCTCGACTCACCGACCACGATGAATTGGTTGATATTGCGATCGCCGGAAACCGCATTGAGGCGATCGCGCCCAACCTAAGCCTCACCGCACCTACCGAGCTAAACCTAGCAGGAAAGCTCGTGAGCCCGCCATTTGTAGAATCGCACATTCATTTAGACTCAGCCCTCACCGCAGGCCAACCGCGATGGAACCAAAGCGGCACGCTATTTGAGGGAATTGAAATTTGGCGGGAGCGAAAAGCCAGCCTGACGCAGGCAGATGTTAAAACCAGAGCCCTTCAGGCGCTCAAGCAACAGGCCAGTAAGGGCGTTTTATTTGTCCGATCTCACGCGGATGTCAGCGAAGCCAACCTGAACGCACTCAAAGGACTGCTAGAAGTTAAGGCGGCAGTTAAAGACTGGATGACGCTGCAAGTAGTTGCCTTCCCGCAAGACGGGCTCTATGGCAGTGAGCAAAACGAAGCATTAATGGAGAAAGCGCTACAGCTAGGCGCAGATGTCGTCGGTGGCATTCCGCATTATGAAATGACGCGTGAGGACGGGGTGAAATCCGTTCACCGAATCTTTGAATTGGCTCAACAGTACGACCGACTCATTGATATTCACTGCGATGAAATTGACGATCCGCAGTCGAGGTTTTTGGAAGTCGTTTCGGCCTGCGCCATTCGCAGTGGGCTAGAAGGCCAAGTGACAGCCAGCCATACCACAGCGTTTGGATCTTACAATGACGCCTATGCGCTAAAGCTCATAGGATTTTTAAGACGATCAAACATTAATTTCATTGCCAACCCACTCATTAACATCACTCTCCAGGGACGAACCGACACTTATCCCAAACGAAGAGGGGTGACCCGAGTCAAAGAACTGTGGCAAAGCGGCCTCAACGTTAGCTTTGGCAATGACTGCATTCAAGACCCCTGGTACAGCCTCGGTACAGGCAACCTGCTGTCGGTCGCAGAAATGGCTGTGCATGTGTGCCAAATGACAGGCCTCGACGAAATAGACGCCTGCTTTGATATGGTGACTCGGTTTGGGGCAAGAACGCTAGGCCTGCAAGCCGAGTATGGAATTGAGGTAGGAAAGCCAGCGAACCTGATTGTGTTAGATGCTCACAGCCGCTATGAAGCCATATTAGAAAGAGCGACGGTTACAACAGTGATTTCAAAGGGCAGAGTTTTAGCTGAAACAACGCCGCCAGTCCTCAGCTGGTATGGGAAGCCTAATTTATCTGACTGATTTATTTGGCTTGATTCATCCGGCGCAAAAAGCATTAGCTAGCGATGAAACGGAATAATCAATAGCGGCATGAGAGACAGGGCAATCCACTCCCAGGGAACAATTTTAAGCGCCGTCGCCCAGTCGCTGGCTGGTTCGGCCATGACATCTACCTTTGTCTGGCGCTCAGTATTCTCACTATTCTCACTATTGATGCAATCCTGCGCTAGAGCAGTCTCGATAGACAAGAGCGCATCGATTCTTTGGGCCAATCGGCTGTGAGGAGCCGCACAGCTAAACTCTGCACAGACCGAAGCGGGTAACAGTGGGGCAGTCATCACACTCATGAGAGATTCTGCTAAAACCAGCGTATCTACACTGCGCGCGGCCCATCGGTCGGCCCTCATTTCTCTGAGCAACAACAGCTCTTGCCACAGCGATTCGCTATCGGGGAGCCAGCAGGTTAACCGCTTTAGTAACCCTAGCCAAAAGAACCAAAACGTATCGCGATAGTAGTCATGACCGGCTTCATGCGCTAGCACCGCATCCAAATGCTCATCGTCTAAGTGATCTAGCAGCCCTTGGCTCACTACTAATTCTGAGGACCACAGCCCTGAAGACCACAGCCCCACCTGTGCGCTAAACACCGCAGGCACGTCGAGAATTCGACATTGTTTTTGGCGAAGGGCTGTCCGCTTTCCGATCTGAATGGGCCTCATCGGATAGACATGCATCTCCTGCCAGGTTCTAAAGGCAGACCAACTCAGGCGCAGCCATACTGCGATCGCGGCAATCACAAAACACAGTGCAACCGCATAGCTCAGCTGCCCGTCCCACGGATGCGCTGTACTATAGCCCATGGCCACCACAGAAAAAGCAGTCGTCAGCAGCAGCAAAGGCGGAACAACCAAAACGACCCAGGCCCGATGCCAACGGTTCTGCCAGGACTGCTGAATCATCGGCTGCTGAGCCCTGAGGCTGTCGTGAGAACGGCTCAACAGCCTCACCAAAAACGAGGCCGCTAGCGCAATTCCCAATAGGTGAAGGTGCATCATGGCTGTTGCTCTACCTGCGCTGGGGTTTTATGAACGCATTGAACCTCATTCATCTGACGAGCCGCACGAGCCGCTTTTATTTTTTGAGCGATCGCATCTATTTGATCCAAACTCTTCTCATCTAGCGTGTCAGCAAAGGCCGCCACAATCTCCGGGCTACCCACGGCTAAAAAGCGATGAAGCTGCTCATGCGCCTTAAGTACGTTTGCCTGATCTTTAGAAACCCGCGCTTGCCAAATATACACCTTACTTTTGCGGTTTTCTGTGGAGCAAATACCGCGATCGCAGCTCACCCAACCTTTTTTAGTTAACCGCTTAAGCACGGTAGAAACCGATGAATAGGTCAGCTCTCGCTCAATATCCGACAAAATATGCTGATGTACGATGGTAGCCGAAGTGGGCCCGAGCTGCCACAAAATCTCAACAATTTCAGACTCAAGCGGCCCTAAAGAAAGCGTTTTGGGCTGATACGGAGGAAAAGAATCCATAAGCTTTACGACTACCTGCCAGCAATTTACTAGCAAATGAGGAGCTACGCACTATCACAATAATTAAATAGCTTACGACATTGCTTCTGACTATACACTTGACGCCTTGTCACTTACCTCTAGTCGCCTTACCTCTAGTCGCCTTACCTCTGGTCGCCTTACCCCTGGTCACAAAAAAAGACCTCCCGATAAACGGAAAGCCTTTGATGTCTTAAATAATCAAGGTTCCACTGTCTAGGGGCTACACACCTACCGGAACACGCTCTTCAATGGCATCCTCAATGGCAGCCTTAAGAACAGCAACCTTATCTAGCTTCTCCCAAGGCAAATCGAGATCATCACGACCAAAGTGACCATAGGCAGCCACCTCTTGATAAAAGCGACCGTTACGCTCGGCAGGCAATCCCCGCAAGTTGAACGTTTCGATAATGCCCGCCGGGCGTAGCTCAAAATGCTCGCTCACAAGTTCCAGAAGCTTTTCTTCAGAAACCTTGCCCGTACCAAACGTTTCAATAAAGATGCTGGTAGGACGCGCAACGCCAATCGCATAGCTGAGCTGAACCTCGCACTTATCGGCCAGACCCGCTGCCACAATGTTTTTAGCAACATATCGGCAGGCATAGGCCGCGCTACGATCAACCTTTGTGGGATCTTTACCAGAAAACGCACCCCCGCCATGGCGAGAGTAGCCTCCATAGGTATCCACAATAATTTTGCGACCGGTCAAACCAGAGTCACCCTGAGGGCCCCCAATGACAAACTTGCCGGTTGGATTAACCAAAAAGCGCGTACTGTCAGTTGGCTGCAATGGCATCCCGGCAAAAGCGGGCAGCACCACAGCAGTCCATAGGTCTTTTTTAATGATGGCCTGAATCTCTTCGTTGCTGCTCAGTTCACCAATGGTCTCCGCATGCTGAGTAGAGACAAGAATAGTATCAATGCCAACAGGCTTACCATCCTCATACTCAACCGTAACCTGCGTTTTGCCATCTGGCCCCAAGTAGTCCAATTCACCGCTTTTTCTCACAACAGATAGCTTTTGCGAAATTCGGTGCGCTAGGCTAATAGGCAAGGGCATTAGCTCAGGCGTTTCGTTACAAGCAAAGCCAAACATGATCCCCTGATCACCTGCCCCGATGGCATCCCAGCGTTCGTCGCTGGTTTGCTCACGCGTCTCTTGTGCTTGGTCTACCCCTTGGGCAATATCGGCAGACTGCTCGTCAAGCGCAATAAGCACTGAGCAGCTATCTGCTGAAAAACCATTGTTCTTAGGATTGGTATAGCCGATTTCAGCAATCTTTTGACGCACAACCTTAACAAAGTTAGCGGTTGCCGTAGAAGTAATTTCACCTGTGACAACGACTAAACCTGTATTGACCACCACCTCAGCAGCGACTCGACTGCTCGGATCAAGGGTTAAAACAGTATCTAGAATAGTGTCTGAAATTTGATCGCAAATTTTATCGGGATGCCCCTCTGTAACCGACTCTGACGTAAACAGATAGCGACGAGACAATAGCCAATCCTCCTCAAGCTAAATTCAAAAAATACATAAAACGTATGCAACCCAAGCTAACCGGACTTATATTTTAATAACCGCAAACTAAGGTTCAACGGCGTGCTTAATAAAAACCGCAGCCAATAAACTTTTCTAAGTATGAGTATTCACTACTCTAGGATATGCGCCAATCTAAAGAATTGATATAGATCTAGTCGAAACATTCAACTTGGCTGAGTCGATTAACAAAAGCAATAGCTGCGTTAGCCCCGCCATCAGACGGCACATCCTCTAGCAGGTTGATAGCAAACTCGCGCTGCCAGCCGCCAGTCATGCCCAAAAAACCGGCCCCACCCTGACGCGACAGCTGTAGGTCGGAGGCAGAATCTCCAATGATTAGTGTCGCTGAGCAGTCAATGTTCATTGCCTCACAGGCAAAGGCTAAAAAGTTGGGATGGGTCTTAGCAAGCTTGCCTGCTGAAATACCGCAGTACCAGCTCACGCTGTTTAGCCGGTTGTAATTGACAAAAGCAGCGACTTCTTCGTGTGTATCGGCAGAGGCAATCCCTACTTTGACGCCTACTGATTTGAGCCGTTGCAAAAGCGCTGTGCCACCTTCTAGCAAAGGCGTTTGAGTGACCTTCGCGGGTAACTGGGTCTGAGCCTGTAGAAAAGCCTTTTCTACCATCGCCAATGCAGAGGTCCAACCATAACCAGCTGCGGCGACGTAGGCCGCTGTTGCAATCTTATTTTCTTCACGACTGCCTACCGCCATCAGTCCGGTTGGATCGATCCCATTTTCATCTATCCCTAAGGCTTGCATAACGGGCAGATATAGTCTGGGGACTTGAGCCTCTATGCAATGCGATCGCGCTTCACCCACCAGCCTCAAATACGGCTCCACATTGGCTAATGTGCCATCTTTATCAAAAATAACCGCCTGAATATCTTCAAAACAGTGTCCCTGACACTTGATAATCGCCATCTTTCAACCCAGAACCTGACATCTCTAAAAATCGACTATCTACAGACCTAATACCTCTAAAAACCTAATATCTCTGCATCCCTATATATCTCTGCATGAAAGAGGCAAAAAAGATAAAGGAGGCAAAAAAAAAGAGGCGAAAGATTTGTCGATCTTTCGCCTCTTTTAGCAACGCTAGTCGTAGCTCTAAGTAGCACCAACTTGATTTGTCTATTGAGCTTTAGCTTTATTCAGCTTTATTTGGCGCTACTCGCCATCGCTTTAGTCAGTCGCTGCGACGTCTTCGTCTACAACATAGTCAATTTCTTCTACACTTTCTTCACCACTCTCTCCGAGCGCCTTTTGTCTAAGCTGCTCTCGATACCGTTCAGCCATTTCATCGGCTTTTTCATAGACCAGATCAGGGTTTTTCACCATATCTCCGGGCTCAGGCTCTAGCTGCTTAGTCGATAGCGAAATGCGACCGCGCTCAGCATCAAGGTCAATAATCATCACCTTGATTTCATCATTCACATTGAGTACCGAGTTGGGCGTATCAATGTGGTCATGCGAGATTTCAGAAATATGCAGCAAACCGCTGACGCCGCCGATGTCAATAAATGCACCGTAAGGCTTCAGACCCCGAACAGTACCAATGACCACCTCACTCACTTGTAGGCCGTTCATCTTACGCTCAACCAATGCCCGACGATGACTGAGCACGAGGCGATTGCGCTCTTCGTCAACTTCTAAAAATTTGAGGGGAAGCTCTTCACCCACGAGATCTTCTTTGGGCTTGCGAGTACTAATGTGTGAGCCGGGAATAAATCCACGGAGTCCTTCAATCCGAACCAACGCACCACCGCGATTGGTAGCAAATACAATAGAACGGACGGTTGCATCTTCTTGCTGAAGCTGACGAACGCGCTCCCACGCTCGCATATACTCGATTCTACGGATAGAGAGGGTCAGCTGGCCATCTTCATTGTCGTCCGTAAGGATAAAGAATTCGCGAGTCTCGTTGGACTGCAAAACTTCTTCAGCACCTTCGACCCGGTTAATAGACATCTCCTGAATCGGGAGATAAGCCGCTGTCTTTGCACCAATGTCGATTAACGCGCCCCTAGGCTCAATGCTAAATACTGTACCGGGCACAATATCGCCAGGGTTAAAGTTGTAATCGTACTGGTCTAAGAGGGCAGCAAAGTCCTCATGAGTAAAACCAATATCACTGCTTGGGTTGGTTTCTTGGGTATCCGGGTTGGCCATGCTAAATATGTTTTCCTACAGTTTTCTCCGCGAACGAGTGAACACCTCGCGAGCACACAGTCTTTGCCTTGCGATTCGCCATGCAGTTTTTACCACATTACGAATACACTCACCAAAGCAGCGCGCGCACCGCTTGTAAAGTCTTACTGCTTGAAAGTGCTATGCCCATTGGGCTAAGCGAGATTAAGCAGGCTTAATGGGAGCCTTCCGAAAGCTCCACCTAAGTTTCAGGACTAAATTTATAAGTGGGAAAGGGCTAAATAGCCTTTGAGGTCTCCTGTCACAAGAACACTAATTGTAGATCAATAAGTAGACAAAAGTCACTCAATTTTGTTAGTCACAAAGTGACGGTATCAGCGGCTAAAGCGGCGGCTCAGGCGTTGAGATTTAGCCGCTGAGTTTTAGACGCTGAGATTTAGGCGTTGATTTTCAAGCATTGAGTGGCGAAGCCCATTGCTCTTCGCCATCGCGATGGATGTCGGGATCTTGAGTGGGGGAATGGTGGGGCGACGGATCGCAGATCGTGGAAGAGGTCAGTCGCTTATTGTGTATGCCTTGGTCTTTTAGCTGGCTAAGAGTTTCGGTAAAGTCGCGAATGCCTTGGAACTGACGGTAGACAGAGGCAAATCGAACGTAGGCGACTTCACTGACTTGCTGAAGACGGGAGAGCACTCTTTCACCAATGCTCTCGCTGCTGACTTCTCGAACAGCCTGCTGCTGAAGGTCGGCTTCTATTTCATCGACCATGAGCTCAATGGTGTGTGGGCTAACGCCGGTTTTTTCACAGGCGGTGACAATGCCTCGCAGCAGTTTGGAGCGGTCAAAAGACTCGCGATCGCCCCCGCGCTTAATGACTGAAATCGGCACGTACTCAATTCGCTCGTAGGTGGTAAATCTGCGATCGCAGGCCAAACATTCGCGCCGACGGCGAATGCTTCTATCTAGCTCAGCCGAGCGGGATTCTAAAACGCGATTATGGGGATGTTGGCAAAATGGACACTGCATAGGATAGAGCCGTAAGTTCCCCTACCGCGAAAGAGATCTGTGCAAGCAGGTGGAATGGAAGGCGATAGGTCAAAAGAGTAAAAAAGTGAAAGGCTCAGATACCAGTTTGTCGATACCTGAGCCCCTATTCTATCCTCAGCGAAGAAGCTAGGGATGAGTTGTGATGAATATTAGTCCTTGGTGATCTTTGGGGGTTCGCGGAAGGCGATCGCAAAGAACAAGGTGCCAATAATCATGGCGAAAATCAGAATGTAAGCAACTGCTTCCATAGCGCACTACCAATGAACAACATGTTGTCTTGAGTGTAACAAACCTGACTGTAACAAAGACGTTAGCCCTTGTTGGTAGCCTTGGTCGAAAAGTCACCTAGCTTCTGGTAATAGCCCCACTCTACCTGCTCAGGAGATAGATCGGGGTCAACCCCAGCAAATACGTCTCTAAAGAGCGTACGAGCGCCGTGCCAGATATGGCCAAAGAAGAACAGCAGTGCAAAGACCGCATGTCCGTAGGTGAACCAGCCACGAGGGCTAGAGCGGAATACGCCGTCAGAATCTAATGTTTTACGATCAAACTCAAAGGGCTCACCTAGCTGAGCTTTGCGCGCATAGCGCTTAACCGCAGCTGGGTCTGTAATGGTTTGGCCATCTAGCTCACCGCCGTAGAAGCTCACTTCTACACCTGTTTGCTCAAAGTTATATTTGGACTCTGCCCGACGAAATGGAATATCAGCCCGTAGAACGTTATCTTGGTCTACCAAGACGACTGGGAAGGTCTCAAAGAAGTTAGGCAGGCGACGAACAGTGAGTTCGCGACCTTCACCATCATGAAACACAGGGTGACCTAGCCAAGCTGTTGCAATACCATCGCCAGAGTCCATCGGACCTACCCGGAACAAGCCGCCTTTGGCAGGGCTGTTACCGACATAGTCATAAAACGCTAGCTTCTCTGGAATTGCGGAGTAAGCTTCGGCTTCGGTAGCGCCTTGAGCGATCGCCCGCTGAGCGCGACGGTCAATTTCTTGACCGAAGTAGCTGCTGTCCCACTGGTAACGAGTCGGGCCAAATAGCTCGATTGGGGTGGTAGCAGAGCCGTACCACATCGTGCCAGCGACGACAAAAGCTGCAAAAAATACAGCGGCAATAGAGCTAGACAGCACGGTTTCGATATTACCCATCCGCAGAGCCTTGTATAGACGCTGTGGAGGTCTTACCGTGAGGTGGAACAAGCCCGCCACGATCCCAACGATACCCGCTGCAATGTGGTGAGCGACCACGCCGCCAGGGTTGAACGGGTTGAAGCCAGCTGGCCCCCACTCGGGTGCGACCCCTTGAACATGGCCAGTGAGGCCGTACGGGTCAGAGACCCACATCCCAGGCCCCCAGAGACCTGTGAGGTGGAAAGCACCAAATCCGAAGCACAGTAAACCAGATAGAAATAGATGAATGCCGAACATTTTAGGCAGGTCGAGCGCAGGCTCACCCGTTCGCGGATCGCGAAATAGGTCGAGATCCCAATAGACCCAGTGCCATACAGCTGCTAAGAAGAGCAGACCTGACAGGATGATGTGCGCGATCGCCACACCTTCAAAAGACCAGAAACCGGGGTTAACACCGATTGCTCCAGTGACATCCCAACCGCCCCAAGAACCCGTCACACCCAGACGAGTCATAAAGGGAAGCACAAACATGCCCTGCCGCCACATGGGGTTCAGCACAGGATCACTAGGATCAAATGTGGATAGCTCGAACAGGGCCATAGAACCCGCCCAGCCTGCCACTAGCGCCGTGTGCATCAAGTGTACAGAAATCAGCCGACCTGGGTCATTTAGGACGACGGTATGTACTCGGTACCAAGGTAGACCCATTGACTACGCTCCTCCTTGTTTTGATAGAGTTTTGATAGATTGTTTTCGTCTAAACATTACGCCTAGACAGGTTTTGTTGTTACGTAAACCACTCTTTCCGCAAGCGCTTCGCAAAATCATCCCTATAATTAATCCCTTAATTATGAGAACGACCTTAGATGAAGTACTTTAAGTGCTTTATTAGAGTGAACGCTTCGTTAATTAAAATTTGATGTCTTTTGACAAGACTTCAGATACTACTAAGGCTACCAGATATAGACCCTCTCCAAACTTGAAAAGGCTCGACATCTGGGGACTACCCCCCTGATGCTTGGGCACTAAGAAGATAGGTTTGCACCGTCTTAGCCCGCTTTACTCACACTGTAGTCACATTAGTCACATCACATTAGTCACAATAGTGTGAAAATGAAGGTGTACAAAGAAGTGTAACTATCACTCAATATTTAGCGCAAGGAAAGTGCTTAACTTAAGCGCTAAGTAAACTTTAGTTAAATCCTCGATAAAACCCAGGTCATGGCTCGCATTAAGTTTATTAAAGAAAACAAGGAGATTGAGGCATCCCTCGGCTCCAACTTGAGATTCAAAGCTCAGGAAAATAACATTGATATTTACACATTTATGGGTAAGCTCACGCAGTGCGGTGGCTACGGCCAATGCGGCACCTGCGTTGTTGATATCGTTGAAGGCGCTGAAAACTTGTCGCCTCGAACAGCGGTTGAAGAAAAAATGTTACGAAAACGACCGTCTAGCTGTCGCCTAGCCTGCCAGACGACGATTCAAGGGTCCGCCAGCGTGGTGACTAAGCCAGATAAAAAAGAGAGCCTAAAAAAAGCCAAAGCAGAAGCAGCGGCCAAACAGAGCATTGCCCAGTCAACAACCTCTGAACAAACCTCTGAATCCAGTGAGCCAGCAACTTCTGCAGCTGAATAGGCAAAGACTTTAAAGTAAAGGCTTTACTTTAAAGTCTTTGAATAGCAGATAGAGGCCCATGTAGAAGTTCATAGAGCAGATAAAGACTCATAGCTTATAGGCAAGCTATATTCAGCATCGTTTTAAGGTATTCCTAATGCAGCCTCTTAAGGATGCATTTTAGAGGATGCATTTTAGGCTTCATTCTCCAGTGGCATCCTAGTCTGGTGGGGGCTGTTAGGCCATCAGGTTAATACGGCTTTAGAGGGCTTTAGAGTGATATGCTAAGCACATAAGATTCGCAAAATTATTCGGGAGTTAGGTTCAACCTCATGGAAACTAATAAGTTAGGATTTGTAGCTAGCGTTTTGTTTGTCTTTGTACCTACCGTCTTTTTGCTCATTTTGTACATTCAAACAGCCAGTAAGAACACGGGTGCATAGGCGACAGGTGACACAGATGCACCGCATCTTAGTCCGCTTGCTCTTGAACCTTTCTGTTTTAGCTTCTATCTGAGTTCTATTCAGCACGCTAGGTTCAGCATGCGCAATGAATAGAACTCATCTCATAGTCTGACATCTAATTGTCTGGCATCTAAAAGCCCAAGCATTTACGGGCATTTATTCGAGCTTTTAGAACTGAATTAGAACTGACTGAATTAGAACTGGAAGTAGACAAATGGCTGAGGGTTCTGAGGGGCAAGGAAGAGTAGGCCAAGGAGCCAAAAGCTGAGCCAGAACCAGTGACTAAAGCGATTGAGCTGAATATAACGTCCTTGGTTGAGCAGGTGTCCTAAGTAGTCAGCGATGAGGAGACCGGGAAGAGCAATCCATAACCCGGTGGCGTACCAGCTGATACCAGTAGGCGTCCAGCTATACATTTTTTGCAGCACGATGGTAGCGTCGGAGAAGTTAGTGGCTCTGAACAGTACCCAGGTTGTACAGACGAACAGCAGCGTAAGTGCCCAGGCGATCGCAGCACCTGTCGCCCGACCCAAAGCCATAGGCACCCCCTTAATAGGCACCTGAATCTTAGTGACCACATAGTCGGCGTAGAACTTATGGATCACGAGAGCTGAGCCATGCAGTGCGCCCCATGCCACAAAGTTCCAGCTTGCTCCATGCCAAAGTCCGCCCAGCAGCATGACTAACCAAAGATTGAGATACTGACGCAGCTTGCCCTTGCGATTACCACCGAGCGGAATATAGATGTATTCACGCAGCCAAGTAGAGAGCGAGATGTGCCAGCGGCGCCAAAATTCTGTGATGCTGCCAGAGAGATAAGGCATATTAAAGTTGATAGGAATCTCATAGCCAAGGCATTTGGCGATGCCGATGGCCATATCGCTGTAGCCGCTAAAGTCACAGTAGATTTGAATGGCATAGGCAAAGACTGCTAGCCAGGTGGTAGATGAGCTAAAGTCCTGCGGTGTATCGAACACGGTATCGACATAGAGTGCGAGCCGATCGGCAACAACAATTTTACGAAACAGGCCGAGGAGAAATAGCTGCATACCCGCCAGAAAATTTTCTCGGCGAAGGACAATTTTTTTATTCAGCTCGGGGAGAAACTGCTTGGCCTTTAAAATGGGGCCTGCAACCAGCTGAGGGAAAAATGCGGTGAGCAGGGCAAAGTCCCAAACCGTATCGGCAGCGTCGGTATCTCCCCGGTAGATATCGATGACATAGGCCATCACCTGAAAGGTAATAAACGAGATACCGACCGGTAAAATAATACCGAGCTGCGGCAGGCTGCTGTCGATGTGAACGGAGGCTAGCGCATGATTGGCTGAGTCAACAAAGAAGTTGTAGTACTTAAAAAAGCCGAGTACGCCAAGGTCGAAAACGATAGCAAAGATAAGCGCCAGCTTTTGAGTACGCTGGATGTTGGATTGAAGGTTGCTGGATTGAAGGTTGCTGGATTGAAGGTTGCTGGATTGAAAGGTGGGCTCGCTCTCACTGGGTTGAATTATTTGAGAGGCAACAGGGTAAGCATTCTGGTAATTCGCCTGAATGACAGCCTGAGTACGCGATCGCGCAATCACTGCACCTAGGTAATAGTTAACGAGTGTCATCGTCAACATCAAAAATGTGAAGCGCCAGTCCCAGTAACCATAGAAAAAGTAGCTAGCGGCTAAAAGAAACAGTTTTTTAGTTTGCTGTCGTTGGGCGATCGCCAACCACAGCAACACCACACCGAAGAAAAGGAAAAACTCGACGCTAGAGAAAATCATAGGAAAAGCTAGTTGCGCTTAATCGGGCTGTCGGACTGAGTGTAAAAGTTGATGAGACGCTGAGCGATCAGGCGATGACCAGCGCTGTTGAGGTGGCCTTCGCCTGGCACCGTATTGTTGAACCCCCGGAGGTGAGTGCCCTCGCTGCGGTAGTGCTCTAAATAGTCAGAACGCATGTTAAGCAAAGGAACACCCTCGTCAGCGGTCGCTTGCACAAGTGCTTTTTCGATAGCGGCGTTGCGCGGATCACTACTGACCTCCGCAGCATCTTGGTAGTTCATCGCCGGAATGAAGACAATTACGAGGTTGGGGAACTGCTGATTGAGCTGCTGAACGCTCCAGCGAACCATGGCGGCGTCTTCAGCCTGGATGCGCTGCATTTCGGCTGGAGGAGTTATTGATTCCGCTTCGGCGCTGTGAGAATCGGCAGCAGATAGGGCGTTACTGAGGTTGCGTCCACCCAGGCGCAGTACAGACATTCTCATCAGTGGAGTCAGCCAGGGTGCTTTTTCCGTGACGATTTGCGCCAGCGGGTCAGCACTGCCAAACGCTTTGTTATGGCGTATTTGATAGGTTAGTTCGCCCTCTGGAGTGAAATCTTTGGCTAGGTAGAACTCTGAAGCTTCATTGTTCATATCCATCGTAAAGTCGTGCTCTGTGAGCTGAACGACAGTGCTGTCGGGCGCGAAGGTACGCTTGTGAAAGTCTGCGGCGTGGAGATAGCCAGCGGGCGAGGCGCTGGGCTTACCCGCGTTGATGACTTCAACGTTGACGTCAGCCTTGACTTCAGCGTTAACGTCACTGTTGGATGGAGGTGAATTACCGGGAACAGGCTGCGTCTGGGCAGAAGCAAAAGTTGAGGCGCGCGCTGATGAAAAATAGGCTTGGAGGCGATCGCTAAAGTTGATCCCATCGCTCACCTCCTCGGCGCGGGTAAAAGAATCGCCTAGCATCAAAATGCGATAGTCGCCAAGTTGCTTGGGAGTGGGCTCGGCAGATCTCATTCCTAAGCGATTGAGTCGGGTACGACTAAACCCCTCTCTCGTTTGAAGCGTTATACCTGGGCGATCAATTTTACCTAGGGCCGGATGATCGGCCATACCGTGGCTAGACTCGACAGCAATCTGCAAAATGCCTTCCCACAGCAGCAGTGCCGAAACAAAACCGGCTGTGCCCATCGCGATCGCCAAAAGCGCAGAAGGCCCCGCAGCAGAAAGAAAAGAAGGCAGCTGGCGGCCTATTGGCTGACCAGTGAGAACGCGATGTCGAGCTCTTTCGAGTCGGTGGTTCGTTTTTGTTTGAGTGCCGCTGCTGCTAATTGACCGAGTAGCTGGGCGAGCAGCTGGGCGATAAACGGATAATAGAGAAGCCTTAGATACCTTCACAGGTGGGAAACTCACATAAAGAAACATGCACTGATCTCTCAGACACCTTCTTTCTAATTAGAGTTCCAATGCTATGAGGGCCTATTCATTCATGTTTTTGTAGGTGGCCACTGCCGAGGGAGAAATTCGGTTGAGATAGCGGAAAATCCAGTACTTGAAGACCGTATCTAAAATGACTGGGAAGGTCGCAATGAAGAGAAAAATAAAGTTGCGGCTGGCCGGTAAGCCCAAATGGTTAGACAAGCCTTCTAGCAACACTTCCCAACCATGGGGAGAGTGAAAGCCTACAAATATATCTGTGAACAGAATAATGATGAACGCTTTGGCGCTGTCGCTCAGGCCATAGATAATTTCGTCAATGAAGGCTTTGAGCGTGGCGACTTTTTCTTTGAAGCTGGTGAGGATGAGTGAAAATGTGAGAACCGCGATCACATCAGCGAAAACATTTTCTACGGCATCGGCGCTGCGCTGGCGATAGTCTTCCTCAATTTCAAAGGCCTTCTCCCTCACGCGTTCTTCAATATCAGCCTCGCCTATCGCGGGCGTTTTACCAATGAGCACCTCAAATCGGAATCTTTCTTCGTACTGCTGAAGCTCGTGCAGTGCGTCTTCTTCCATTTCCCGATTCAGGAAAACATCGGCCTGAGTGAGGTCGCGGCTGCGCTCGACAATGGGGCTAACGATGAAGTTTTTACTCAAATACTGAGCTAGCAGCGGAATGATAATGAGCTGGAGGACAAAGGTAATGGCAACAGTGGTTTGGGTTTTAGAGTTGCGAAAGTTGCGTACCACCTCGGTTTCTGCATCGGGATCAAGATCCTGCTTGATGCGATCAACGGTGCGCAAAATAGATCGCGGCAGGACGCTGCTGCTGCTGCTCAAAGCTTCGTTAGGGCTTTGGTCGGTATCGGAGAGCGTACGGCGAGCAGATTCGACATCTGCGAGTGCAGATGGGTTGGAGGAACGAGTTTGCAGTGAGTTGAGGGCTAATACAGAAGGCTTTTGGTAGCGATCGGTGATGGTATCGATCAGTTTGAGTTTCGTAAAAAAGACGGCTGGGCCATTGATTTGATCGAGCGGAAGGTCTTCGGAAAGGGGCGCATTTGCAGGGCTGACCAATGCACCATTGCCCACGCTAGAGATGGCGTATACCGAGTTACTGGCACGAAACTCAGCCATTCTGCGATTGATAATGCTGAGATATTTTTTGAGGTCTTTTTGCAACAGCTGGTAAGAGCTGCGGCTGTAGTTGCCAGAGCGATTAGAAACAGGATTGCCGTCGAAGTGATTGTCTTCAAGCTGACGAATTTTAAGGGCAGCTTCATAGGCCTGGTCAAGTGCCCGATCGGGCGTTTTGGTAAACCATTGTCGAAGCTGGCTGAAGAGGTTGAGACGCTGCGAAGAGTTTGTCATTGCCGATCTAAAACCACATGCAACCTAAATTGGGTTGGCCTTTATATCTTACGAGGGAGAGGAGCGATAGTGTTTAGAACCGCGATGATTTAGGCTTGATTTTGAACAGCTGTCCTTGGATCAGCAGGCCAAGGGTGCGGCGGGCCACCTTGAGCTGATGGTGACGCGTGGGCATACGAAAAATGTAGACTACGCGCCGAGCGATCGCAGCAAGTGGGCCACCTAGGGTTAGGCCAAAGCTCCAGAGACCTGCTTCGCCGAGGCCCAGCGTGAGCATATCGCCCAAATGTAAATAGTTAAAAGGTTTAACCCGCCGTTTTGAACCGATATCGGTGATCGCTGCCATATTGGCAGCGACCCGACTGGCAGATTGAAAAGCTGCTTGGGCTGTGTTGGGTGCTGTTTTTTGGTGAGGGCTATGCATATCGGCAGCGTCACCGAGAATAAATACATTACGGTGATTGAGCAGTTGCAGCGATCGCTCCGTTAGCAGCTGCCCTCGCTCATTTTGCGCGACCGCCTGCTCACCAATCCATTCACGCGGCTGAGTACCAACGGCCCATAAGGTCATTTGGCTGGGAATGGTCTCAGTTTGGCCGCTGGCGTTGGATTGTACTATCACTGCGTCAGCCTTCACGGCTAATACAGCCGAGTGAGTCAGCACTCGAACCTTTCTACGCGAGAGCGATTTTTGGCTCAGTCGCCGCAGCCCGTCTTCAAAATGCTTGAGGATAGTATCTCCGCGTTCGACCAAGGTGACTTGGCCGCTAGTGCCTAAATAGTCTGACACCTTACCGGCTAGCTCCACGCCACTTGCACCACCCCCGATCACGGTCACCCGAATAGGACGCCCTGCCAAGTTAGCGGTTGCTGAAAGCGATCGCATCTGTACCAGCTGAGCCAGTCGCGCTGTTAGCAACTGGGCATCTTGCAGCGAACGAAAAGTCAGCGCATGTTCATTCGCCCCTGGGATATCGACCGGACGACTTTTGGCACCCGTTGCAACCACCAGATGGGTATAAGCAAGCACTTCATCGGCCTCAGTCGTAACCGTTTGCTGATTGAGATTGATCCGGGTGGCACGGGTTTGTTTCCAGGTGATGTTAGTACCCGTCAGCAGACTGGTATAAGTTGGCGCGACTTCCCATTCTTCTAGTTCGCGGGTAATTAGTTCGTACAGCATTGGGGTGAACAAAAACTGATCGTTGGGCTCGATCAACGTGGTTTGAATCTGCCGTAGGTGTTTATATTTTTTGAGATATAGCGCGGTGTAAAAGCCCCCAAAGCCCCCGCCGATAATGCAAATATGTAAAGGCGTTCGGGTCATAGATTTACTTTGGAGAATACGCGGCTTTGGCAAATGCTGTGCGAATGCTTTTGGCTGCATTGTGCCTGCATTTGACTGCACTTTGTGTCAATGCCATTCACGCTTATGTTAAATGAAGATTTACTATTTTTGCCCTAGATGAATCAGCCAACGGGTAGCGCCCTCCAGCTTTGGCAAATTCCGCTGACTGTTTCAGCAGCGACTGTGGCCCGCTATTCTCTTTGCCTGTCGGCAGATGAAATAGCCCGTGCCGACCGATTTCGGTTCGCCCATGACCGACGCAAATTTATCGTTGCCAGAGGCACGCTGCGCTATTTACTCGGGGGCGAGTTAGGGCGATCGCCCCAGTCCATCCGTTTTGACTACGGCGACTACGGCAAACCGCAGGTCAGCATTACCACAGTCTCACCATCAGCCGCCTGCGGCTTTCATTTCAACCTTTCACATTCTGGAGAACTGGCCCTTTGCGCGCTAGGTGGCTCGCATAGAGTCGGCGTTGACATCGAAATTATTAAAACCATTCAGCGGCTAGAAAGCATGATGAGCCGCTGCCTTTGCCCAGAGGAAATAGCCCAAGTCGCCGCCAGTGAAGATCCCGTGCGGGCATTTTTACAATATTGGACCTGCAAAGAAGCGTACCTAAAAGCGATCGGCAAAGGATTGAGCCAGTCGATGCAAAGTGTGAAAGTTCAGCTGAGGCCGCCGCTGCTGCTGCAAGTGCCAGATAGAGGCCTCGCCAGCTGGCATTTGCATCCGGTTTCGCTACCCACAGGCTATGTTGGCGCAGTCGTCGTAGAAGGCACAGTGTCACTGGAACTCAACGAATGGCGCCACAGCATACCTTCTGACTTCAGTGTGACTTCACCATAGTGTGACTTCAGTGTGATTTCACAAGTGCTACTTCACAGGTGCTACTTCACAATAATGACCGACTTCACCGCCCGTTCAACCGGATTGCCCGCTTCATCCGAACGGCCAAAGTATATTGCCGACTCATCGCCCTCGTTCACATACAGCGACGACGAACTACCCCCATCTAGGTTGAGCAGTTTTTGAATATTTTGCGACCGCGCAAATTCGGCGAGTTCAGCTAGCGTCATGCCAACCGAATCTGCGTTTTTTTCAACCATTATTAAGACCATCTGGTCGCCTGCTATGCCAATAGCACTGCGGGCATTGCGCTGCATACTGCCAATCGCATCGCGAATGAGATCGCCATTTTCGGGATCGTCATTTGCGTAGTCGGTAAAGGCTTCTGCAAAAGCGCCATCCTCGGGCAGCAGGACTGGGCCTGCGCCAACAGCAGATTCCATCACGCAGCCTTGAGGCGTTGGTAACCGATGAGGCGCAATATCGTAGCTGAGCGATTCAGACACATCGCAGCGGTAAGCTCGAAACTCTGAGCGATTAAAAATTTGCTCCAGATACTCACTCAAGGCTGGATTGCCAACTAGCCGCTCATTGCTAGCAGGATCGCCCACCACTTGCCCTTGCAAGGTGAGATGAGAAGTGGTTTGACCATTCTGCGGGTCAAAGAAGCCTGCGTTAATGGCATAGACCGCATTTTCGCGCTGAGCCAATTGAGCCACAGGAGTCAAATCATCTGACACGGCCACAGATAATGACATCGCTGCGGGAACTTCCACCACATGGACAACGGCGCCCGCCACCTGAAATCGCTGGTGGGCATTCAGCGGCTGATGATTATCCATGGCAGTTAGGGGCTCACCCTCTGGCGATGTCTGGGTCAAAGGTGCCTGGGCAGAGGGTGTCTGAGAGGGTGCTTGGGCAGAGGTGTTCAAAGAATAGGCCACTTGCTTACGCCCAATGGCAACAGTGCCGATTCCCGCACAGCCAATCCCCGCACAGCCAATGCCCGTACATAGGAGCAGGCTGTAGATTTTCCAACGTGGGAAGCGGCGTTTATTTGGCAGCATCTCGTACTTTCTCGCTATAGTCTTTGGGCCTAGCCTGGCGAAACCCTTGAAAAGCAATTTGTCTGGCCCAGCTCGGTAGGTAAGATAGCATCTGAGAGGCTTGAGCCTTTGGTGAGAGTGTGCCAGCCGTTTTTAGCTCAGCGATTAAATCGCGGCCTCGTTGGGTTTCGCCTTTTTCAATTAGGCGGGTCGCGAGCACCTGCTTTAGGCTGTTGAGCTTACGGATACGAGCAGCTTCTATGTTAGGACGCTGCGTAAACCGGTAGCCATCCAAGCAAAATGACTTGGCCTGCAAAAAGTGAATGTCTTGCTTGAGACTGGTTTGTCCGCCGTGAAAGCGATATTCCATTAACCTTTCAGGAATAAAATAAGCGGTTTGTCCGGCGATCGCACATCGCACCAGCAAATCAAAATCCTCACAGCCATCAGCCTCAAACCGCATAAAATCCACCGCGTTTAGGCTGCGCTTACGAAACAGCGATGAGCCCACCTGTAAGCTCTGATGGACAAAGGTTTCAGTGATCAAATCGTCGATCACGCCGTTGCCTAGCCTATCCTTTCTCCACTTAGCCGAATTCGCCGCCGTTGCGGCCTCATCACGCTCGTTTCTGGCGTTGATTACCCAGTGGTCAGTGCATACAAAATCGACCTCTGGCTGCGCATTGAGAATAGCAACCGTTTTTTCTAGAAAAGTGGGCGTGAGCGCATCGTCATCGTCAAACTTGATGAAGTATTCGCCTTTGGCGGCTTCATAGCCAGAGCGCATGTTGCGGCTGCGTTGAATATTTTGCGGGTGGCGAATGTAGCGAATTCGAGGATCGTGCCACTGCGCAACCACTTCAGCGGTGTGGTCAGGTGAAGCATCGTCACAAATTAACAGCTCAAAATTTGAGTAGGTTTGGTTCAGGACGCTTTTGACCGCGTAGGGCAAAATATTGGCGCGGTTGTAGGTGGGAATGCAGACGCTGACCTGCGGGGAAAGGGGGACGCTGGCGTTGGCTGTTTGAGCCGTCGGCGAATCGTTTGGCGAATCGTTCATAGCTATTGAGAAAAATGCTATTAAAAAAATGCTATTGAGAAAAATGCTGAGAATGCTGGGCTTCTGGTATTTATGTCTGAGTAATTCACGTCTAAATAATTTAGACGTAAATATTTCTCGGAGGCATCCTAGATCCTGTAAGAATATCTTGAAGACGATTCGATAGGCACGCTTGAATGACTGCCTCAAAACCAGTGGCTCCTACGCATACGCCTTCCTACTTTCCTCAAGTTTCGGTCATCGTCCCCATTTATAACGGTGAGCAGGATTTGCCTGGCCTGTTAAATTGCCTACTAGCGCAAACCTATCCGGCACAAAAGGTTGAGTACCTGCTGGTTGATAATGGAAGTAGCGATCGCACCCCTCAGATCCTAGCCGAAGCTGCCCCCACCTTTGCCGCTCGAGGAATCACGTTCAAAGCCCTTCGCGAAACCGACATTCAAAGCGCCTACGCGGCTCGCAACACGGGCATCTGCCAAGCTACTGGCGAGTTTTTGGCTTTTACCGACGCCGACTGCTACCCACAGCCCCACTGGCTCACCGCCTTGATGCAACCCTTTCAAGACGCCACTGTGGGCCTAGTGGCGGGTGAAATTACAGCCTTTCCCGGCACCACCCTGCTAGAGCACTACGCCGAACGCAAGCGCATTATGAGCCAGCAAGACACCCTGGCCCACCCGTTTTGCCCCTATGGGCAAACGGCAAACCTCGGCATTCGGCTCCAGGCACTGGCAGAAGTCGGCCTATTTCGCCCTTACCTCACTACAGGTGGGGATGCGGATATTTGCTGGCGCATTCAGCAAGAGGGGAATTGGGAAATTCGCTATGCCAGCGAGGCTACCGTGCAGCACCGCCACCGCCAAACGCTCAAAGCGCTGTATAGCCAGTGGTATCGCTATGGTACTTCCAACCGCTACCTGCACGAACTGCATGGCATTAAGTTGGCTTGGCCACTACCCGCCAAAGAGCGAAACCGCAGCCTTTTGCGGTGGCTGCTAAAAGACTTGCCGCGAGCGGCTATGTCCTACGTGCTCGGAAAAGGCCCGGCAATAGATATGCTGACGGTGCCGCTGGATCTGTACTGTGCGCGATCGCGCGACCAGGGCCAAAAAGCCGCCCAGCTACCTGAAAACGCCAGACAAAAAGCTAAGTTGGCCACGCCGCCCGCTTCCTCGCGATGAATATTTTGATGCTGTCTGCCACGTTCCCCTATCCGCCCACCCGAGGCGGCACCTCAGTAAGAACCTTCAACCTGCTCAAGCATCTGAAGCAACAAGGTCATCACATTGCCTTAGCCACTCACCGCACCAGCGATGTAACTGACGCAGAAGTCGCCTCACTCAAAAGCTGGGTAGATGAGCTAGCGGTATTTCCTCGTCCGGCTGTCAATAAACACAGCAGTGAACGCAGGGGAGCCCTCGGCAAAGTTCAGCGATTGTTAAACTTTGCCATTAGCGGCGTACCGCCCAGCGTTCGCACAACTCATTCCAAGCCCATGCAAAGCTGGGTGACTCAACAAATTGAAACCGGCCAATTTGATGCCATCACCTGCGAGCACAGCGTGAATGAAGCATATGTGCCCCAAAATATCGCTGAGCATATCCCCACTTCGGTGGTCAATATTCATAGCTCTGTGTATGGCACCTGCGCCCATCAGCTAGCAGGCAGAACCGCCGAGAAGCCCTGGCGCGATCGCCTGAACCTTCCCCTGCTCAAACGCTATGAAAAACGCTACTGCCAAAAGTTCTCCCACCTGGTGGTCACTACTGCCGAAGACCGAGCCCAAATTGCTGAGCTAAGCGGGAAACAAAACATTGCCGTTATTCCTAACGGCGTAGACCTAGACCTGTTTCCTATGCGATCGCAAGATCCGGGCGGTCAACGCTTGGTGTTTATTGGCGCGATGGACAATCTGCCTAACATTGACGCGGTTACCTTTTTAGCGCAGGAAATCTTTCCACAGGTGCGGCATCGCTACCCCCAAGCCACCCTGTTTTTAGTCGGCGCCCGTCCTAACGCGGCAATTCGCGCATTAGGCCAGATTCCTGGCGTCACTGTCACAGGCCAAGTCCCTGAAATGACGCCCTATCTGCACGAGTCTACGGTTTGTGTGGTGCCAATGCGGACAGGCTATGGGATTAAAAACAAGACACTAGAAGCGATGGCAGCCGGGATTCCGGTGGTGGCCAGTGATCGCGGTCTAGAGGGGCTCACTGTAGATAGCGGTGTCGATGGCGGTGTAGATAGCAGAACCGTACCGCTACGGGCATTGCGGGCAAATACGGCTAAAGGCTATGCGATCGCCATCGGTCAGCTCTTTGACTCAGCTGAGCTAAGAAACCAACTCTCGCAAAATGGGCGAGCGTTGATTGAAGCAGAATATACATGGGCGATCGCAGGCCGCCAATACGAACAGTTATTGGTCAATTCAATTCATTCAAGCAGGCAATATCATTCAAGCAGGCAATATCATTCAGGCAGGCAATAGAGGACTTCTAGCCCTCACCTCACAAAACATCTTTTTGTTTTTGCTGCCATAGGCTGATGCCTAAGCACACCAGGCTATGGGCACACAGCACGCCCCAGTTTAGCGCCAGATTTTCCCAGGTCGCCGCGTAAGCGGCTGCGCCATCAAACGGTAGCGACATCCCAGGCATGGCTTCTGGCACCATGCTATTAACATCTAAAGCCGCCGCATAGCCGCCAATAGACCAGCGACTAATCATCAGCCAAGAGATCACCCGCGCTGGCCCCTCAAGGTCGAACAAAATACCAGAAAAGATAATTTGAGGCAGCAGTAGCAAAGGTAGTGCGCTATTGGCCTGAGTCGAATTTTTGACCAGTGCTGAAATCATGAGGCCCAAGCTAGTACTGGCAATGAGCGTGAGAAAAGTGGTGATAATCACGCCAATAGGCCAAGGCAATAGCGCTGGCTGCGGTGACTCAAATCCAACGATGATCACAATCAACAGCAGCAGCGACTGAATGACAGCGAGGGCTGCGTGAATAGAAAATTTAGACCCTAAATAAGGGACGAGCTGCAAATTGACCAGCCGCTCGCGCAGATAGATGTTGGCCTCTTTAACAATGGTTTGCGCAGTGCCTGACAAGCCGACCCAAATGGTGGCACAGGTAAATACGAACAATACCCGCAGGGCCATAGGCGCGTGTTCGGGCGCAATAGGCACCGCAGGTTCGGCTAGCGGGCTTTCGGCACGCAGGGCCAGGCGCAGTAGGGCAACGCCGATAGGCGCGGTAAACAGCAGCAGCAACAGGCTGAATTTGTCGCGCATCATGAGGCTGAAATAGCGCTGAGCTAAAATCCACCACTGCCTTACCCATGACGCTTTTTGCCGCTTGGGCCGCGCGGTGTTGCTGTTTTGCTCGCCTGATAGAGCCGACTGCACATACTGGCGATGCAGGGCTGAGGTCTTGAACTGCTGCGCCCATCGCTGAACGTTTCGGTTCCTTTGTTCGTCGGTATTGCCTTCGTCCAGCTTTATATAAATGTCGGCAAAGTGCTTAAAGTCAGCAGAAGGGGCTTTGAAAAAGGTCATCGCCTCCTGCGGTGGGCCAAAGTAGCACAGCTGCCCGCCACTGCCCATAAATACAACGCGATCGCACACCTCTAGGTTAGATGTCGCATGCGTCACCAAAATAATCGTGCGCCCCTGATCAGCCAGCTCTCGCAGCAGGGCCATCATTTTTTTATCTAAGCCCGGATCAAGCCCTGAAGTCGGCTCATCTAAAAAGAACAGCTTAGGATTCGCCAGCAGCTCTACCGCAATGCTGACTCGCTTGCGCTGTCCGCCGCTGAGCTGATCCACCACGGTATGCCGCACATGACTAAGCTTAACGAGATCTAACGTGTGAGTGATAGCCGCTGCAATGTCGGTATCTGGCGGCAGTCGCAGCTGACAGGCATAAGACAAAACCTCTTCGACAGTGAGATTGCGGTGAACAATGTCGTCCTGTGGAACATAGCCAATTTCTGAGCGATACAGGTCAAAGTTTTGTCTGAGATTATCGCCATTGAGCAGCACCATTCCAGAGGTAGTAGGCGCAATGCCGAGCAGCGTTTTCATTAGCGTAGATTTGCCAGCGCCGCTGCCGCCAACAATAGCCACCAGCTGACCCGGCTCAATCGCTAAAGACACATCGTTTAAAATGGTCTTTTCACTGTTGTTGTATTTAACTTTGCGCACAAGGTTGAGGGCGTCTAGGCGGATGCGATCGCCATTGTCAAAAATCTCCAGAAACCCACCCCGAAACAGCAGGGTAAATGGCCCAATTTGAATCAAATCGCCGTCTTTGAGGGTGTGCGCTTCGGTAAGGCGCTTTTTATTGACATAGGTTCCATTGGCGCTGCGATCGCGTAGAACATACTGCGCATTCGCCGAGCGCCCAATAGAGGCGTGATGCCGAGACACTGAAGGAGAATCTAGTACCATAACCGCGCCCTTGCCACTCGGCTCTCGGCCTAGATCCACTTTGGCCGAGTCCAAAGCCATTAAGTTAATGCGCGAAGTACTGGGCCGACTGCTGGTGACTGGCGATTGGGCACGCACCACGTACTTCATCAAAATCATATTTTGCGGATTTTGCCCAATCTGTAGCTGCATGTTGTCTTCTAGCAGCAGCCCAACCCCTGGTTTTACCCGCGTATGGTTCACAAACAGCCCATTAGTACTGGCTTTGCCCTGTTCGTTGCCATCGTAAATGCGGTAGTTTTCACCCTCTTGCCGTAGCCTCACATGCTGCCCCGAAATCACCTCCCAACCGGGTTCTACAATGGCAAAATCGGCCCAGCGAGCATCTCGGCCCAAACGATGTTCAGCTTTAGTTAAGTCAAATCGCAGTTGCTTACCACGATTATTCAGCTCAATATAGGGACTCGTCAGAATAGTGTTAGACGTATCAATTGACATGGCCGTAGCATTCAAAAAAAGTGCGTTTACCTGTCTGTTCACCCGCCCCAAAAGCAGCTGAGTGATCGAGCTCAGCAATCAAGCTCAGCGTTCAAATTCAATTATTTTAAAATTCAATTATTTAAGAGAAGTTGGCTCGCACACTAACTTACACCAAGCCTGCAAATCGACGATGTATAAGGCAATATTCAAAGCAATATTCAGATTGTGTAAACCAGCGATCAACTCAGCACAACAACGCTTAAAGTAAAACCAATAAATTATTGGCCGATTAAGTATCAGGAATCAGTCAGGTTAAACCTGATGCTTTTAGCATCCTCTAGCCTACTTTTGGCTCTGCCTTTTATCCTGCTTTTGACGCCGCCTTTTGTAGAGTTTTTATAGAGTTTTTAGCTCGCTTTCACTATTTTTTATCTGTATATATTTTCGAGAATAAAGTAATGACGTCTTCAGACAACCAGCCGCCCGTTTTGCTCAGCAATCGCTATCAGGTACTGAGCGTTTTAGGGGATGGTGGATTTGGCAAAACTTTTTTGGTCGAAGACACCCAGATGCCTTCTGGCAGGCGCTGCGTGCTGAAGCAGCTAAAGCCCATTGAAGACAATCCCCAAACCAACCAAATGGTCAAAGACCGCTTCCAACGAGAAGCGGCCATTTTAGAAAAGCTGGGCGAAGCTCATGAGCAAATTCCCAGACTATACGCCAACTTTTCAGAGGCCGGTCAGTTTTACCTGGTAGAAGAATGGGTCGCGGGCGATACGCTCACCCAGCGTGTCCAAAGAGAAGGCCCGCTCTCAGAAACTGCGGTTCAAACGATGATTGCGCAGCTACTGCCTGCGATCGCCCATGTTCATCAAGAAGGCATCGTCCATCGCGATATCAAGCCAGACAACATCATTTTGCGAGCTCAAGACGGTAAACCGGTGCTGATTGACTTTGGTGCGGTCAAAGAAACCATGAACACCGTTATCGATTCCCATGCTCACAGCTCGCACTCAATAGTGGTCGGCACACCGGGATACATGCCCGCCGAGCAGCTGTCGGGCCGCCCTGTATTTGCCAGCGATATCTACAGCATTGGCATGACAGCCATTTATGCGCTCACTGGCAAAATTCCACAGGAGCTAGATATTGACCCTAGAACAGGCGTGCTGCTATGGCGTCAGCATGCGCCCAATGTCAGCAGTGAGTTTGCCAATTTTCTAGACTGTGCGATTCATATGAACGCGCAAAGCCGCTTCCCAGTGGTTCAAGAAATGCTCTCTATTTTGAATAGCCTCATGTTAGGCAACATGAGCGCACCAGAGACCCCTTTCCCCGAGACTTGGCAGTCATCACAAACGGTTATCTCCGCACCCCCAAGCGGCGGCGCTGCTCCGGGTGCGGGCGGGGCTCCTAATGCTAGTACACCCGCCTACGCCTACCAGAACTACCAATCAGGGCCAGAGAGCATCAATACTCAAGTGGTGGCACCGGGACTAAACGCAGGTCTTCAGCAACCCGCAACCCAAATTGCCGCATCGGGCCAGTTCGGATCGGGCCAGTTCGGACAGCAGAGCGGCCAATATGTGGCCCCCAATGCCTATGTATCAGGCCCACAGGGCGCCTATCCGTCGGCTCCGCCTTCTGGTCAATGGAAAAATGCCGTGATTGTAGGTGGCATGGTTGGGTTTAGCGTACTGCTAGGCGCGCTAGTTGTAATGGAGCGATTACCAGGCGCACTGGGGAATAAAGGCGATAGTCAAGAGCAAGTTACGGAATCGAGTCAGAACGCTGACCAAAGCGCTGACCAAAATATTGACCAGAGCACCGCAGAAAAAACAGCCGCTGAAGCAGAGGCTAACCCAGAAGTAGCGCCAGTGCCACCGTCACCCGCAGAAGCAGCGCCACGGCCACCCGCTTCTGTGCCCAATGCCAATGCCAGCATTGTGGGTCAACCGGGTAGCAAAAATATTCGAGCGGGCGCTGGCACGACCTTTGGCGTGATTGATACGGTCGGGGTGGGCGATCGCGTCCAAATCGTTGATCGCAACACGGATTCAGGCGGCAATCCTTGGTATCAGATCGCGACGCCCAACGGCAACGTAGGCTGGGTTGCTGGACAGCTCATTCAGGTCGATGGCGATGCGGCTCCCCCTCGCAGCAATCCTGCGCCGCCCGTGCAGCCTGCGCCACCCGCAGATAATACCAATGCGATCATTATCGGTGAGCCCGGCAGCAAAAATATTCGCTCGGGGCCTGGCACTGATTACGGCACAGCGCATATTGCCTACCCAGGCGATCGCATTGTCATTCGCACCTCCGCCGCCGACGCTGGGGGCTACACTTGGCACAAAGTTTACTTCCCCAAGTCAGGTGCAGAAGGTTGGATTGCCGATCAGCTAGTCAGACGCGACTAACTCTTGTGTCGCAAAGCAACTACTATTTAGCTGAGTTAAATTAGCTGAGTTAAATTAGCTGAGTTGAAGTCACTCATTTTTATGCATTTGTTGATTTTTGCCCCTGGCTGGATACCTTTCTCATGAAACCTGCTATCTTCGCACTTAAAAAGCTACCCTTTTGGGTACAGGTAGCCCTGGTTGCGACTCTGATTGTCGTCATGGGTTTAATGGGGTCTTTTTTGACACACACGCTCTCAGGGCAGGCAACTCCTGAGCGTGCAGCGTCTGACAACGCACTCAATGATACGCGATCGCCCCTCGCTGCCGAAGTTCCCATCGCAGCTCGGCCTCCACTGCCCGTCCCTGCCGTACCCAATCCGGCAACAGCAACAGAATCCGTAGAGCTTGGCAGCGATTCACCCTTTGCCTTACCCAGCGAAAGCAACTACCCTCAAGAGAACCTCTCTGCTAAGTCACCATCCCCTGCGGCAAACGTACCTAGCAACCTCGCCAGCACTCCACCCCGAGAATTTGGCCATCTTCCCTACCGCGAAAACACCTCTCAGCTCGTCAGCGTTGGCCCCTTCGTCAGAGAAAACTACGAACGAGACGAAGCATTAGACCACGCAGCCGCAGGGGCTTTCATGCTGATGCAGCGTGATGCAGCGCAAGCAGGCGTACAGCTCATGGCAATCTCAGGCTTTCGCAGCATTGCCGACCAAAAGGAACTATTCACCAAACAAATAGAGCGCAAAGGCAGTGAAGCCGCTGCCGCCCAATACAGCGCCCCTCCAGGACATAGCGAACATCACACGGGCTACGCCGTTGATATTGCCGACATCAACGAGCCCGATACCGACATCAAACTCAGCTTTGAATACACTGCCGCCTACCAATGGCTCGTTAGCAACGCCGCTGAATACGGCTTTGAAGAATCCTTCCCAAAAAACAACGCCCAAGGCGTCAGCTTTGAACCCTGGCACTGGCGCTATGTCGGCACACCCGAAGCGATCGCCACCTTTAATACCGCTCGAAGCCTCTTTCCAGCACCCAGTCGATAAAAAGCCAGATAAAGAGCAAAACAAAAAAGACCTTCTACATCACACAAAGCAAATGTAGAAGGTCTTTAATTTTAATAAACCAACCTAATAAGCCAACAAGCTAATAGGCGTCTTGCAGCTCGTAAAAGTCAGGTGAAATATAGTCCTTGCGTAGCGGATACCCTTCCCAGTCTTCAGGCATTAGCAGCCGTTTCAAGTTGGGATGTCCTTCATACACAATGCCATACATGTCATAGCACTCGCGCTCCTGCCAATCAGCCGCCTTCCAAATCCAATACACTGAAGCAATTCGAGGATTTTCTCTCGGCAAAAAGCACTTAATTCGCACTTCGGGTGGCGCATCCGCATCATCGCTCAGCTTAGTTAGGTCATACACGCTTACGAGCTCTTTACCCGGCCCAGAATCATAAGCACACTGGCAACGCAAGTAATTGAAACCATTGGCATACAACGCAGTCGCAAAAGGTAGCAAAAACTCAGGATCAACCTTCAGCACTTCAACGCCCGCATGGTCAGGCTCCATGACCTCATGCGCAAATCCCTGCTCACTCAGCCAAGAAGAAACAGCACCCGGTTCTACAAGGGCAGTTTCTTCAGCCGCCTGATCTGTCGATTTACTATCAGTATCAGCCATTTACGACTTTGCCTCCTTACCTGTGCGATCGCCTTGCGAATCAGCATTAACTTCACTTTGAGCCGACTCCTGCTCACCCAGCGCAACAGGCATTCCCATCGCCGCCATTAGCTCCCGAGAAGGCGCTTCACGAGTACCAGAAGCCAGATATGTCCCCGTCAAAATAGGCGCAACCGTCCTCATGCTGTGGCTACGCGTGTAAAAACGGTGAGTACTCCCAAACTGTGATCTTTCCTGCATAGACTCGTTAGCAATTTTTTTGCGCAACTTAATAATCGCGTCAAAAATTGCCTCCGGCCTAGGCGGACAGCCCGGAATATAAACATCCACCGGAATGATTTTGTCTACACCGCGCACCGCCGTCGGAGAATCAGAACTAAACATGCCGCCAGTAATCGTACAAGCACCCATTGCGATCACATAAGCAGGCTTGGGCATTTGCTCATACAGCCGAACCAATGCAGGGGCCATCTTCATCGTGACAGTACCGGCTGTGATGATCAAATCAGCCTGCCGGGGACTGGCCCGAGGCGCTAGTCCAAAACGGTCAAAGTCAAAACGAGAGCCCAGCAACGCCGCAAACTCAATAAAGCAGCAAGCCGTGCCATACAGCAAAGGAAACAAGCTCGAAAGCCGCGTCCAGTTATACAGGTCATCAACCGTCGTTAAAATCACGTTCTCGGAGAGATCCTGGGTAACACCAGCATTTTCAGCGGGGTTCATTAACCGCTCGCCTGGATTCATGCCCATATCAGCGCCCATATCAGCGCCGAGGCCGTTTCTACCCTTACCTTGCAAAGCTCCTGCTTTCATGCCTGATCCTATGACCATTCCAAAGCTCCCTTACGCCATGCGTACACTAAACCAACGACCAAAATTGCAATGAATATTAAGGCTTCTACAAAGCCCAAAAGGCCTAATTTATGAAAGGCAACCGCCCACGGATACAAAAAGACGGTTTCTACATCAAAAATCACAAAGACCAGTGCAAACATGTAGTAGCGAATGTTGAACTGAATCCATGCCCCACCGATGGGCTCACAACCCGACTCATAAGTCGTACGACTCGCAGGGCCAGCGCTAGCAGGCCTCAACAGCTTAGAGGCACCTAAAGCCACTACCGGCACCAGACTGCTAATGATCAAAAAGCCTAAAAAGTACTCGTACCCACTTAAAACAAACAAAGCAAATGCCTTCGATAGGTCTTAATAAACATCCTTATTGTAGCGGCCTAAGTTCTAGATTTTTGGCATGAGCGCTATTTTTTGCCCTTCTGTTTAATAAGGATTCATAGGCCTATTCATAAGAATTAAGTCTATCGATAGAAAACGCTTACCGCTAAATCCGCAATAGCGCAGTAGAAAACCCGACGTATGCAATAATAGTTAACAGTCGCTCTCATATTTTACTTCGACTGTTATTAGATGTTTTGTTTTAGGCGTGACTGTCTCAAACACTTTTACGATGACCTTTACTCCAATGGGTTCCAATTAAAGCAATGAGTACCGAGCCGCAGAGTAACTTTAGCCAGTCCGATTATGGTGAAGCCAGCCCCAGCAGCGATCCAAAATCGCAGCAATCACCGCAGCAATCACCGCAGCAATCACCACCGGTTGAAGAAATGATTCCGCTGGTCAAGCCGGTCGAGGAGCCCAACCAGCAGTCCGACCACCCACAGGAGGAAGCCGAACCGCTGACCCCTCTGGAAATGGATTGCTATGAATGTCGATCTTGTGGCTACACCTATGAACCTGCCAAGGGCGACAACCGCAGTAGTATTCCAACAGGCATCGCTTTTAAAGAACTGCCTAAAGACTGGCGCTGTCCGGTTTGTGGCTCAAGCACGACCCAGTTCAGCAATATCGGCCCGGTGGGAGCAGCCTCAGGATTTAAGGCTAACCTAAACTACGGCTTCGGCGTTAATAAGCTCACACCGGGTCAAAAGAACATCCTAATTTTTGGGGCATTAGCCTTGGGTGTGCTGTTCTTTTTAAGCCTGTATGGCTTGCAGTAATGAGCAAACTAGCTAATTCCTGATGGCTGAATAATGGCTGAGTTCTACTATGAGCGCTATTCACTGGGCCATCTATTAACTAAGCCACGCTAGCCCTGAAAATAATTTCAATTTCATATTTTACGTTTAGACACATTTAGATTTGGATTTTTGCTGGAGTTGTCATGCAGACGGTTTTAGAGCGGATAGGAAAAAGATTAGGAACGACCTGGAAAAAAGGCATCACCTTGCTAATGGTGGCGCTGATGATGACCAGCTGTGGCAACATTTTCCTAGCAGAAACAGAAACGAACCCTTGGGAAGTTATTGCCTTACCCACTGAGGCCGCACTTGCAGATGTTGCCTTTACTGACAATGGCGAGCATGGCTGGCTAGTGGGCAGTCGCACAACCCTACTAGAGTCCACTGACGCTGGAAAAACATGGGAAACCCGAATCCTTGAACTCGGAGACCAGCAATATACCTTCACTTCTATTGACTTTAATGAGGAAGAAGGCTGGCTAGTGGGGCAGCCGAGTATTATGCTGCACACCACCGATGGTGGCAATTCCTGGTCTAATATTCCGCTAGACCCTCAGCTACCGGGTCAGCCTTTGCTGATTACGGCGACGGGTCAAAATTCGGCTGAACTCGCTACTGATATTGGCGCTATTTACAAAACCGAAGATGGTGGTCAGCAGTGGAAGGGCTTGGTTCAATCTGCGGTAGGCGTTGTCCGTAATATGACTCGTGACAATGCGGGCCGATATGTGGCGGTGTCTTCACGAGGCAACTTTTACTCTACCTGGTTACCCGGACAGGCATCTTGGCAGCCCCACAACCGAGAAAACTCTAAGCGCCTACAAAATATGGGCTTTAACAAAGACGGCATGCTGTGGCTAATTGCCAGAGGCGGACAAATGCAGTTTGGGACTGAAAATGTCGCCTACGAAGATTGGGGTGAGCCAATCAATCCTGAATTTGCCTCTAGCTGGGGTTTGCTAGATCTGGCATACCGTACGCCTCAAGAAATATGGGTGACCGGTGGCAGTGGCAACCTGCTGATGAGTCAGGATGGCGGAGAAACTTGGATGAAGGACAAGGCCGTTGAAAATGTGCCAACTAACTTTTACCGCGTTAAGTTTTTAAAGAACGACCGAGGTTATGTTTTGGGTCAGCGAGGCTACTTGCTGCGCTACGAGGAAGAGCCAACGGCAGCGTAGTAACGGGCTGCACTCTGGCAATTGCTCAATTGAATATCAGTTGATATTCAATTGATAGTCAATTAATAGTCAAATTAAGTTGAGCAATTTTCTGGGATTTGTTGTGGCGAGTGCTAAGAGTTTCGTATGATAAGTATTACGTGTTGATTTGCTTTAGTTAGGAGATTTTAAGATATGGCTGGCGATACCGGTGAACGGCCTTTTGGCGATATTGTAACGAGCGTTCGTTACTGGATTATTCACAGCATCACTATTCCTGCTTTGTTTATTGCAGGATGGCTGTTTGTCTCGACGGGTTTGGCCTACGATGCGTTTGGCACGCCTCGCCCTAATGAGTACTACCCTAGCAACCAAATGGAAATTCCTATCATTGACAATCGATACAACCCCGATACTGTGTTGCCTCGATAGTTCGGTTGCCTTTGTTTATTTGACTTATTTGACGCCCTGCTTATTTGGCAAAAGAGTTTGGCAAAAGAGCTTAAATACGATTTTTTGGAGAACTTGACATGACCAGTGGAAACCCCAACGAACCGATTACTTACCCCATTTTCACCGTACGTTGGCTGTCTGTACATGCTTTGGCTGTGCCTTCAGTTTTCTTTTTAGGCGCGATCGCCGCAATGCAGTTCATTCAACGCTAGGAGACTTCCATGGCTGATAGACCCACAAACCCCAACAAGCAGCCCGTAGAGCTAAACCGAACATCTTTGTTCTTAGGTTTACTCGTGGTCTTTGTGACCGGTCTGCTGTTCTCTAGCTACTTCTTTAACTAGCCCCCAAGAACTGAACCACTAGGGCTAGACCGCTAGAACTAGAGGGCTAAACTCAGTTTAAGGTTGAGAAAATAAAAAAATAACGTTGTGAGTAGGAGAGTGTTTCATGTTTCAAAACGGTAAAATTCCTCTTTGGATTGTGGCAACTGTAGCGGGCACAGGCGTGCTAGTAGTTGTCGGCATCTTTTTCTACGGTTCTTATGTCGGTACGGGTTCGGCCATTTAATTTCATCGCTAAGCTCAAGCCATAAAAACCATTAAAAAGCGACCCAGCCTTACAACAGCTAGGTCGCTTTTTTTAATGATTTTGGCCCGCTTCTATAGCCCAGTTCTACAACCTAGATTGACCTAGATTCTTATGTTCCAAGAGTTGTCCAAGAGTTGTCCACGAATGGATACAAGAGGCAGGGAGTTGCCCGACAACCGGACAAAGCATCATGCCGCCACGAGCGGGCTCTATACAGTGCCTTATTTAAGCGACTTTAAGCGACTGACTAAACGACGTCTGTTTGGCTGTCTTCAGAGATTTGGCCAAAGGTGGACGAGGAGCCGCTGGGTGTGGTGGCTTGACCCCGCTCAATGTATAGGAACAAAGCGGCCATGGCGATCGCTGGAAATACCAAACCAACCGTAGGCACCAAAATAGTCGGTAAGAAAGAAGCTGTCATTTGAATTGTCCTCTTTTACTACAAGATAATTGGCTTAAAGTACTAGCCAGCTTAAATAACACTACTCTGAATCTGGCTTAAAACCATCTTTCCTTAGTGGAAGTTAAAAAATAATCGCAGTGCCATAGGCAGTGCCATAGCTAGTCAAATATGGCCTCAAATATGACCTCAAACACAGCCTCAACTATGACACGCAATTACGGCCTTAAATACCGGCCTTAAATACGGCCTTAAACGGCAATGCAGAGCCTATTTCACAAGGGTTTCGACTCACCAGGATCTCGACACAACAGCCGCCACGGGTTTAGCTTTAACCGGACACTCTTAACTAAACTTCATGAAGTTCATAGCCTTAATTGTGAATTTAGGATTGGCTGCATCGCTTCATATTCAACGGCTTTTGATATTAGACAGATGAGGTACCTAGTCGTCTCCTTTACTTCTCTCCTATGAGAGAGGAGGAATCGATATGTTTTCCGCTAAAGTGAGACCACTCAGGAAGCCGTTTGCGAGAGGAAATACCTCTTAACTGCTTCTAAATCGAAGTAATTTACTGGAGAATGAATCTATGTTAGGTGACATTATCGTTTGGGCCGTATTAGGTCTAATTGCTGGCGCGATCGCTAGAGCTATTTACCCCGGTGATCAAGGCCTTGGTATCATCGGCACTATGGTGCTGGGTATTATTGGCGCGTTTGTAGGTGGCTTTGTAGCATCACTGTTTATACCGGGCGCGTCTGCGGGCTTGAGCATCGGTGGCATCGTAGTTGCAGTATTGGGAGCTATCATCACGCTCTTTATCTACTACGCGGTTACTAAGCGCACTGCATAAGCTAATTGCAGTCAAATTGCGGTTTGGAACAATGGCTGACAGTTCACAGCGATGATTGCCATCTCCAGTAAGCTTTAATCAGCGCGAGTTTGATAAGCACAAATAGGTCAGTTGGGTTTTTACCTAGCTGACCTATTGCTGTTGTAGGGACTTGCTATTGTAGGGACTTGCTGTTGTAAGGACTTGCTGTTATGAAAACTCGCAAAGCTGATGCATGAAAGGCAACAACAGCGACTGAAATAGGGGCTGAAATCCTGTTAGGCTCAAGAACCCAAAGCAATAGCATATAAGCAAGGCGAATAAAAATTGGTAATGTTAGAAAAACAGGCGATCGCCTCTACAGCAGCAAACAATAACCTCAACACCGCTGAAGCGGCACAGAGCATTGAAGCGTACTTAGCGACCAAAAAAGCGTTTATCGACTTTGTATTAAACGCTGAAGATGCGATCGCAACCGCCCTAGAAACATTTAGCGCACAGCAGCTCAGCCGATGGGCTCAGCCCACGTTATCCGGGCTGAATCGCACCGACTTGGCCATTGATATGTTCTTGAGCGAGGGCCGAATTGAGGGCCACAGCATCGCCGAACTGTTTTTACAGGCCAACCCAGAGGCTTTAGGACAAACCAATCTAAAACAATGGGCAGAACAGTGGACACGCACATTCAACGGACTCTTTGTCGTGCGTAGCGCTTCCCCCGACAGCTACCAGGTGATGAACTGGCTCACCGAAAAAGACTACAGCCTGTATGTAGATGCCTCACAACCTGTAGAAATAGCCTCTAGGATAAAACCTGGCGAAATCGTCCTGGCCAGGATTGCGCCTATTGATGAGTCGGGTTGGCTATTTTCTGGCCCACTGACCCTACTCGGCAAGCTCGGTAAACCCAAACTAGCCGTCGCCATCGGCAACTTTAAAAAATGGTTTCCCCAGCATCTATATGGCGATGCCCCGGAGCTGAAAGAAGCCGCTTGGGAATCGGTCGCGCGGCAGTATGAAGACTTTTTAGCGTTTTTTGGCGAGCCGCCGGTTACGCTCTCAGGCTACGAACTCAATAAAAAATTTCAAGCCTATCAGGCCCAAACAACCGAAAGGCAGTTGGCCGAAGCGGGCTTAGATAGCGATAAGTCTTTGCAGGAGTTAGCGAAAGACGCTGGCATTTCGGAAGAGGAAATAGCTGAGGCAATGGATGCCGTTGGGGAAGAAAACCTGGCAGTGAAAAAACTAATTGAGAGCAAGCAGTCGCTCAAAATGGTGATGCCCAAAGCCTCTTTGCCTGATGACATTCGCAAGGCCGAGTCGGTGACGGTGTTTTCGCATCCGCGCTGGGGTCAAGCTTTTTTGACTGACTACAGTCGCTTAATGGCCTTGCTCGCAACCCCTAGCCCTGACCCTGAGACCACAACCGAGGCAGACACGCGCGATCGCCTCGTGCAAAAATATTTAGAAGAACCCCGCGTGAACGCGCATGTGTGGGACTATCTGACTCAAACTCAGGGCTCTCAGCTAGAAAAAGTACTGCGCAGAGTACTCAATCGTCCAGACTTTGATATTCAAACGCAGCTATCACCAGTCCTTGAAAAGTATGGCAAATCCTCGACTCCAGAGCTACCGGATAGCGCCAGCGTCCCTCTTCACTTACACAACCTGTTTCAAGATGCGCTAAAGGCAGTGGGGAAAAGCGCCAAGCAAACAGGCAATGCTGACCAAAAGAATAAGTCGAAAAAGAGTAATTCTAAAAAAACTAAGCAGTCAGGATTTGGTCGGTAGTTGGGATGTTTTAGTAGGGAGGTAGGGAGTAGGCGATAGGGAGTAGGGAGATAGGACACAAGGAAGGGAGATAGGGTCGGGGTTGGCGTTGCCAGTTTTTCTGAGCCTAGTTTTTCTGAGCCTAGCTTTTCTGAGCTTTATAGCGGGCCTTGAATTCGGCCTGACGCTCCTTGTGATTAACAATCGGCATTGGGTAGCCAGTTCCGTCCAGTTCTGACTCTGGGATATCGCCCGTGATTAAAGCGGCTGTGTCTAAATGCCGAATTTCAGGTAGCCACTCGCGAATGTATTCTGCATCAGGGTCGTATTTTTTAGCCTGACTGGCCGGGTTAAAAATTCGCAGTGGTTTTGGGTCCATACCACTAGAGGCGCTCCACTGCCAGCCGCCGTTGTTGGCCGATAGGTCGCCATCGTATAGCTTTTGCAGAAAGTATCGTTCGCCCCACTGCCAGTTGATGATGAGATCTTTCGCCAAAAAGCTGGCAACAATCATTCGGCAGCGGTTATGCATCCACCCGATGGTGTTGAGCTGGCGCATCGCAGCGTCCACAATCGGATAGCCGGTTTTGCCCTCACACCACGCCTTAAAGTGATCTTCGTTGTTATCCCAAGGAAAGTTTTTCAAAGGGTCGCGATACGGGCCGTTGGCAAGCTCAGGGAAAAAATACATCACGCTCTGATAGAACTCTCGCCAAGCGAGTTCCTGCTGCCAGGTGCGAATGTTAGCGTGGGTTTCTTCGCTGCGAGCGCGGCTGTAGGCTTGGTCAGCCGCTTGCCAAACGGTACGAATACCGATGGTGCCAAACTTAAGCGCAGCGCTGAGGGTAGAGGTTCCTGGGATGGCCGGAAAATCTCGCTGTTCGTTGTACTCAAAGATCGCGCTTTGCCCATCACAAAATTCTTCTAGCTTTTGCAGCGCAGCGGCCTCACCCGGCGCTAGTAAAAGCTCATTTTCCCACTCAAAGCCCAAATCCTTAGCAGTTGGCAAATCAATATTACCGGCGTCGTTTGCGATCGCCTTTTCATGAGGACTCAGCCCGGTCACGTTTTCTAATATCCCAACCGGTGCAGGCTTGGTATGCCCCATCCAGTTCCGCCAAAAGGGCGTATATACCTTATAAGGATCACCGCTGCCCGTTTTAATGCAATCAGGATCATGCAGCAGCTGATCCCAAAACTGAGTGCATCGTTCAATATTTTTTGCTTTGAGCGCTTTGGCAACCGCTGTGTCGCGCGATCTGGCATAAGGCTCTACATCTCGGTTCCAATACACCGCTGTGGCCCCTAAAGCACTCGCTAGCTGAGGAATCGCCTCATCCGGCTGACCCTGCAAAATCAGCAACTCGCTTCCAGCGCCTTTGTAACGCTCTTGCAGCTCAGCCAAAGAACCGATCATATAGGTCACCCGCGCCGGGGCAACTTCTTGGCCTTCTAAGATGCCAGGATCTAAGCAAAAGACACCAATGACTTTAGGCGTGCGATCGCGCGCTGCCATCAGCCCCAAATTATCTTGAATTCGTAAATCCTTGCGATGCCAAAACAGCACCAACTCATCAGCCATTGTCCTAGCGCCTAGTGAACCGCACAGTCTTAAAAACAGAAAAACAGTTAAGGAAACCCATTAAGACCGTCTCGGGCCTTAGTATAGCGAGACACCGACCATTGCAAAACTGCTCAAAGGGATGCTTTCGCCATATAAAAAGCGGCAATCGTCTTTGCATCTACCGGCTCGCCTGACAAAATCGCTTGCTCTAGCTCATCAGCACTCATCAGCACAACTTCAATATCTTCGTCTTCATCTCGCTCAGGCGCTTCTGTAAGCTTCGCCAAGCCTGTCGCCAAATAAGCGTAAATAATCTCATCTGAGTATCCAGGCGCATTGGGGAACTCACCCAACACTTTCCAGGTAGAGGCTTTGTAGCCAGTCTCTTCCTGAATCTCACGCTGAATAGTGCTCAACGGACGCTCATGCGCTTCTACCGTACCTGCAGGAAACTCCAGTAGCCGTCCCTTCATGGCAAACCGGTACTGCCGCACCAGCACAAACAGGCCGTCATCAGTCACAGGCACAGCCATAGCGCCACCCGGATGCACAATGCAGGCCCAGTCGCCCACCGAACCATTCGGAAGCCTAAGTTCACTGACGTCAAAGTCAAACTTACGAGCAGCGTAAAATAGCTTTTGTCGAATTAGCTCAGCGGGTTCTTGTCCAAGGGGCATGGTAAAGGCGGCAGTGAAGAAGGTACGTTTCTTTCTACACTGCCAGAAAAACGGTCAGAAAAATGACCGGAAAAATGATCTGCGGGCTTCTCTGAAGAGACCACTTCTGAAGAGACTCCTAAAGGAACCACGGCAGAAGAGAGCGTCGATGCTTCTGAAAAGAGCGCCGACACCTCTGAAGAGAGCGCCGATAGAAGCTGAACAACGGTTTTGCCAAAAATAGGATGCGACCACTGCGGCGCAATGTCTGCCAGTGGCACCAGCACAAAGGCTCGCTCGTGCAAACGAGGGTGAGGCACGGTCAACCCCGGCAGGTCAATAATTTGCTCGCCAAAAAACAGCAGGTCCAAATCCAACGATCTGGCCCCCCAGCGAACCTGCCTGACTCGGCCAAATTGGGTTTCGATGGCCAATAGGCTATGCAGCAGTACCCGAGGGGTGAGCACTGTTTTGATCAAGACGCAGGCGTTTAGATAGTCCGGTTGGGGGGGGCCAACAGGAGCGGTTTTGTAAAAGGGCGATCGCGCCAGCACCTCAATTCCGTCCGTTGAATTAAGCGCAGCGATCGCCTCAGACAAAATCCGCCGAGAGTTCCCTAAGTTTCCACCCAAGGCAACGACGGCCTCAACCCCATCCTGAAGCTTCTGACGACCGCTAAACGCCATCAACTAAGCCTGACCTGCCAGTACGCCCCGCACTCGACCGGTTAGTTGGTCAGCCGTCAGCACGCCCTCAATTCGATCCACGGGCTGACCTTCCTTAAATAGCACCAGCGTTGGCAGGGCGTGAATGCTGTGCTGCGAAGCAATTTCGGGATATTTTTCAGTGTCGATTTTAACGATTTTGACTTCACCCTTCATCTCACTGCCCACCTGCGTCAAAATTTTCGCCATCATTTGGCAGGGGCCGCACCAGTCAGCGTAAAAATCGACCAGCACCGGCGTATCAGAGCCACCAATCATCTCATCAAAACTATTAAATTGTTGTTTGACTGCCATGTAGGTATTTGTAGGGTTAAAAACGACCACTTAATGCTAAATGCCCAGCCCAATACTGTGTGAATTACTTCCTAATAATTTAGGGATCTTAATGTGACGGATTTAGAGATTTTAATGCAGCGGGTTCTGTCGCAGATTCCATGATGGATTTAGCTAAATCCTACCAAGCAAGTTCTATTGAGCGGGTTCTACCGAGCAAGTTCTACTGAGCAAGTTCTATTGAGCGGGTTCTACTGAGCGAGGTAAGCCGAGCAAATTGCTTCGTCGTCCCACGAAATATTAAAGTGGTTGAGCCCCCACATAGAACCCTACAAAGTAGGACACCGCTCATGGTCGGATTATTAGCAGATAAGGTCGCCATTGTCACCGGCTCATCGCGAGGCATCGGCAAGGCCGCAGCGCTGGCACTCGCAGATGTCGGCGCCAAAATTGTCGTGAATTATGCTAGCTCTAGTCATTCGGCTCAAGAAGTCGTCAGTGAAATTATTGCGAACGGAGGAGAGGCGATCGCATTCCAAGCCGACGTCTCCAACGCGACCGAAGTAGACGACATGATCAAGGCCAGCATGGAAAAGTTTGGCCGCATTGACGTACTCGTCAACAACGCCGGCATCACCCGCGATACCCTGCTCCTCCGCATGAAACCTGAAGACTGGCAGGCCGTGATCGACCTCAACCTCACAGGCGTATTCCTCTGCACCCGTGCGGTCAGCAAAATTATGCTCAAGCAGCGATCGGGCCGCATCATCAACATCTCATCCGTGGCTGGCCTTATGGGTAACCCAGGCCAAGCCAATTACAGCGCCGCCAAAGCAGGTGTCATTGGCTTCACCAAAACCGTTGCCAAAGAACTCGCCCCACGCGGCGTTACCGCCAACGTGGTCGCCCCTGGCTTCATTGCCACTGATATGACCGGCGATCTTAAAAACACTGAAGAAATCCTCAAGTACATCCCCCTCGCTCGCTACGGCCAACCCGAAGAAGTCGCTGGCCTAATCCGCTTTTTAGCCGCCGACCCCGCTGCGGCCTATATCACTGGGCAGGTGATGAATGTAGATGGTGGCATGGTAATGCACTAGAGGAATGACCTTGCTTTGGGCAGTTCCAACGTGATAGCAAGCAATTATTGACTCTCAATTACTGGCTCTCAATTACTGGCTCTTAATTACTGGCTCTTAATTATTGACTCTCAATTATTAGCCATTAGTATCGATTGGCTATTGAATCTGATTGAATCTGATTGAATCTGATTGAATCTACTTGTTCAAAGCAGCTCGTACCGCAGCTCTCTGGTCTCGGCGGGTGATCCAACGTTGGTAGGTGCGATTGTGGATGGCCACAGAATGTCCCATCATACGAGCTGAGACGGTGTCGGGGAGGCCCACGCCAATCGTACGGACAGCCCAGGCATGGCGAAGGTCGTAAGGCGCAAAAGGAATTTCGTAGCGCTTGAACTGGAGCGAGACTTGCTGTCCGATGAGCTGAAGGGTCGTTTTGTTCAGATCGGTATTGATTTTGGGGAGACGTATTGTTCGCAGTTCAAAAGCGTCTATCCAGCTTGGGTGAAAGGGCCAAACATCGTGCTGGCCCGTTTTGGTGCATTCGAGCACTTCAATGGCGGCTTCTTCGTCACCGTTGGCCAGCATGGCGTAATCGCAAAAGAACACCTCATGGTTACGCAGGCCGTAGGTTGCCATTACGCCATATACAAACTGCCAGGCGGGATTGGGGATTTTTTTGTAGGCAGCCAGGATTTCTTCATCGGTAGGGAGCTGGCGCATTTGAGTTTTGCTACTGCCGTAGTTACCCCAAAAGGCTTTGAGTTCGGTGGGCAAGGAGATACTTAAAAAGGTGGCAAGGGCGTCTAAAGCGGTGCAGCAGCACTGACGACTGCGGGAATTGGCCTGAGTGCTTTGAACAGTCGCGTAAATGGCTTCGGGTAAAGACAAGCTGGTGTGCTGAGTGGCGATCGCCTGCAACTTTCGCAAATAAGGTACATATGCCTTTTCCCAAGTCGTGCGAACCGAGGCAGATCGCGGACTGACCGATCTGCCTCGGGCAGCGCTTGGCGACCTACTCTGAAAAAAATACACCTCAAACGCCGCAATTTGCGCCGATAAATCCGCATCTGCTCGTCTCAGACTGGCCGCTGACCCTACATAGTCATGCCAGTCAAACGTATCTTCAATGAGGCGAGCGGCAATCACCTTAGCGGCCCGTTCGGTTTGAGCTAGGCCGTCTAGGTCAGCGGGCAATCCCAGCGGAATACGCTGCTGAAAAGGTCGCAGCCTTGGGCTATCTGGGCGCGGCGGCACCGTTCCTCGCAAATTGAGCTTTTTCCCTCGACGCTCTATTTTCAAGCCTAGCCTAGCCGCCTTCAGCCGCTGGTTAATGGCCTCTATCTGGGTCTCTAAAGCATGAGATGCAGCGTTAGTCATAGCCATATGGGCTTTTTAGAATCAAAGGATGAAAATAGACCCGTGTCAAGGAAAGGTTAAGCTGTTTCTGTTAAGACTGGTGTTTCAGAGATCGCTTTAGTTGTTACGATAGCCAAAAGCTAATTAAAATATTAAGCGTAGGGTACGCGATTCATTATGGGCCGTGTGGGAGTTTTACTACTAAATTTGGGTGGGCCAGAAAAGCCAGAGGACGTACAGCCCTTTCTTTTCAACCTGTTTTCTGACCCCGAGATTATTCGTATTCCATTTCCTGCCCTACAAAAGCCCCTGGCCTGGTTTATCTCTAGCCGGCGGGCCAAAACCTCCCAAGAAAACTACCGGCAAATTGGGGGTGGCTCTCCGTTACGACGCATTACCGAAGCACAGGGCGCTGCTTTAAAAATAAAGCTTGAAGAAAAAGGCGAAGACGCTGAAGTATATGTCGGAATGCGCTATTGGCATCCCTTTACTGAAGAAGCCGTCGATAAAATTAAGCGCGATGAGATTGAAAAGCTGGTTGTGCTGCCGCTGTACCCTCAGTATTCTATTAGCACCAGTGGTTCAAGCTTTCGGCTGCTAGAGCAATTGTGGCAAAACGACGCCAAGCTCAACAAAATTGACTATACGCTGATTCCCTCGTGGTACGCCCGCCCTGGATACATCAGCGCGATGGCCAATCTCATCCGCGCTGAGTTAGACAAGCTCAGCGATCCTCACGCAGCGCATATTTTCTTTAGCGCTCACGGTGTGCCGGTGAGCTATGTCGAAGAATTTGGTGACCCGTATCAGCGTGAAATTGAGCATTGCACAGACCTGATTATGCAGGCGTTAGGACGGCCTAATAGCCATACGCTGGCCTATCAAAGCCGAGTAGGCCCCATTGAATGGCTACAGCCCTACACCGAAGACGCGATTGAAGAGCTTGCCGAAAAAGGCGTGAATGATTTGGTGGTGGTGCCGATTAGCTTTGTTTCTGAGCATATTGAAACGCTTCAAGAAATTGATATTGAGTATCGTGAGCTAGCTGAAGAAGCTGGGATTAAGGGCTTTCATCGGGTGCCTGCGTTAGATACGGATGAAACCTTTATTGCTGATTTGGCGGCGATGGTCAATGAGGCGATCGCGAATCAGCCCGTCCGCTTCTCCGATTTGGAAAAGCCCGAAAAGAAGGTCAAAATATATCCTCAGGACAAGTCTGCTTGGGGTATGACGCCCGTCGCTGAAGTGTGGAACGGGCGCTTAGCCATGCTGGGCTTTTTGGCACTGCTGGCCGAAATCGTTACTGGCCAAGGCCCGCTGCATTTAATTGGCTTGCTGTAGGTTAGGCATTTCACCTGTTTCACCTGCGCACTTAAACCGCAGACTCAAGCCATAGACTTGTCTACGCTCAAGCGATGGGCTCATGTGCTAACCAATCTTTGGGGCAGCTGGTCTTTGAGTTCAGTTAATCTTTGAATCGGCTGGAATTTGGGCAGCTGGAATTTGTAGGTGTTAGGCTGTATTTTCGTTGATGGCTTCGTTCGTGCTAGAGGACGACTTTTTGATGGAACCCAAACGCTCAATTTTCCGTGAGTTCAGGCTACAAATAACAACACTGCTACTCCTCGTCATTTTTCTATGGGTCGTAGAGGCGGTGGACTGGACTGTGTTTCGCGGTGGCCTAGATCAATGGTTCGGCATCAGACCGCGAACCATTAGCGGCCTATGGGGCATTGTGTTTGCACCTTTTTTACATGGTAACTTTGCTCATTTGATAGCCAATACCATTCCACTGGTGAGCTTAGGCTGGCTGGTGATGTTGCGCAAAACCAGCGACTGGATAGCGGTGAGCGTCATTGCGGCTTTCTGTAGTGGGTTAGGCACTTGGCTAATCGGTGCGTCTAATTCTACGCATATTGGCGCGAGTGGCGTTATTTTTGGCTATTTTGGCTTTTTACTGTTGCGTGGATATTTTGAGCGCAGCATTGTAGCGATCGCATTTTCTATCTTGGTTGCCTTCCTATATGGCGGTATTATCTGGGGCGTCTTACCGCTTCAGCAAGGCATTTCCTGGGAGGGTCACCTGTTTGGGTTCTTAGGGGGTGTTTTAGCCGCACGACTCCTCGCCGAAAGGCCCACTAAAGGCATTGACAGAGGATTAGATAGAGGTATTGGCAGAGATATTGATAGGCTTTAAATCCGACACAAATCTGGCAGAAAATCCGACAGAAATCCGGCAGAAAATCTGGCAGCAGAGGCTAGCCCTCTGGCGTCAGCCGATTGCTCATTTCTAGCGTATCGGCGACTGCATCTGTCAGATAGTTTGCGGCAGCTTCTACAGCGGCCACGGCATTTTCATACAGCATTCGAGTAGGGCCTAACACGCCCAAGCTACCGACAGGGCCGGGCGCATTGCCGTATACGGTCGTTACCAGCGCGCACGACTGCATGGGTTCTACCGGATTTTCGGCCCCAATCCAAATTCGCAAGCGGCGATCGCGCAAGCGACCTTCCTGAGTAGAGGTCTCAGTGGATAAATCAGTGGATAAACCGGTATTCGCTGTTGAGATTAAAGGCCAGAGCTGGTCTCGTCCATCTTCTAGCAGCTCTACTAAGCTACGAATTTGGCTACGCTGAGAAAATTCAGGCTGGTCGAGGACTTCAGCTAGGCCGCTGATGAGAATTTGGGTCGCAGGATTGGTGCGCGATCTGCGAGCTAAGTTCCCAATTGCTTGCTGTAGCTGATCGCTCAGCGCACCCGCATAGCGGGCAAAAGCCTGATCTAAATCGCTCCAGTCGAGCTGCACATCGCATAGCGCTTGGCCCCTGAGCTGCTCAGTCAAAAAGTTAGATAAAATCTGTAGTTCGCGATCGCTCGCAGGGGGCATATCCCTCTCTGATGGCGCGGCTAAGTTTTTAGCGATCGCTGGAGTAGGCGGCATCAAAATAGAGTGATTCGTGTAGGTATCAATCACCACCAACAGCAGCTGTGCCTCACTCACCCGCACCAGCCGTAAGTGTTTAATTTTGGCATCATTGCGCTGGGGCATCGTCACAAGTGCAATATAGCCACTCAAGCCTGCTAGCACCTGAGCCGACTCTTGCAGCAGCGCCTCCATAACTTCCCCATTCCAGTCGAGGCGTTGACTGATATGGTTCTCCATTTGTCGGGTGAGGGGCTCAGAAGGTAGCATGAGCTCATCCACATAAGCGCGATAGCCCGAGTCAGACGGAATGCGTCCGGCAGAGGTATGCGGCTGATACAGTAGACCAGACTCTTCTAGGGCGCTCATGACGTTGCGAACGGTCGCTGCGCTGACCTGTAGGTCGTAGCCAGTAACCAACGACTTAGAGCCAACGGGCTCTGCGGTGCTCACATAGTGGCGTACCGTCGCTCTCAAAATATTTTGCTGTCTGACATTAAGCTTCATTAACGCATCGGTTTTTAAACGGCGATTGAAAACGGCTTTTCGCTAGCGGCTTTTTGCTAGCTTTGCGACTGCGACTGTGATGACTGCAACTGTGATGACTGCGACTGTGATGACTGCGACTGTGATAATGACCGCGACTGTAATAATGACTGCACTAGGGTGATGACTGTGCCCTTATGCTTCCCGAGTCCTTTTCTTGCAACTCTGCTTACATCTCTTCTGACACACCTCTTCTGAATCAATTGTGCATCACATTAACCGATTCTTAAACCAACCACTGTAACGATTGAATCTAAATTGGTGTTTCAACCAAGGGGTATCTTTTCTAGAAAAAAATTTATAGCTTTATAGAGCGAGGCAATGTTCGGCAAGATTCTCAATATCCTGGTAAATTCAGAGAGTTGTAGCAGCGATGTCAATTGCGGTTGTCGTGCTGCTGGCCATACCTCATCTAAGGCGCACAACCAAGGCGCACAACCGGCTCAACCGACTGTACATCTGAGGCGCAATTATGTAGGGCAACCGCATACAGCCTCGCATATCTCGTTGTTACTTTATTTGGTTAGTCACTTTTTGATGATTAGATCTGCCGATGAGAGGCCACGTTTTTCATCCTTATTGGATTCCTGCTTAGCCAGGTTATGCCGTCATGTCTGACCTTCCGTTTACCCTTGATCAGCTGCGAATTTTAAAGGCAATCGCCGCTGAGGGTAGCTTCAAGCGCGCTGCTGACAGTCTGTATGTCTCTCAGCCAGCCGTGAGCCTACAAGTACAAAATTTAGAGCGATCGCTCGCGGTGCCCCTGTTTGACCGAGGCGGACGTCGAGCTCAGCTCACCGAGGCTGGGCATTTATTGTTGGAATATGGCGATCGCATCCTCAGCCTGTGCCAAGAAACCTGCCGCGCCATTGAAGATCTGCAAAACCTTCAGGGCGGCACCTTGATCATTGGAGCAAGCCAAACAACCGGCACCTACTTACTGCCGCGCATGATTGGCCAATTTCGCCAGCGATACCCCGAAGTCGCCGTACAGCTGCATGTCCATTCCACCCGTCGTACCGCCTGGGCCGTTGCCAACGGACAAATCGATCTCGCCATCATTGGCGGCGAAATACCATCCGAACTGCAAGAATCCCTAGAGGTCATCCCCTACGCCGAAGACGAGTTTGCGCTGATTATGCCGGTATTCCATCCCCTCGCCACCACCGACGTCATCGCCCGCAACGACCTTTACAAGCTCAAGTTCATCACCCTAGACTCTCAATCCACCATCCGTAAAGTGATCGATCAGGTGCTCACACGCGGCGGGATTGAAACCCGGCGACTGCGCATAGAAATGGAGCTCAACTCTATTGAAGCTATCAAAAACGCCGTTCAGTCAGGGCTTGGCGTTGCCTTTTCTTCCACCGCAGCCATTGAAAAAGAGCTGCAAATGGGCGTGCTTCACCGAGCCCAAATTGAGTCAGTAGAAGTCAAACGAACGCTGTCAGTGATTTTTAATCCCAATCGATACCGTTCTAAGGCCGCAGAGGCATTTACTAACGAAATTTTGCCTCAGTTTACCAGCAGTGATCTGCCCTTTTTAAAGGGCCTTGCAGGCGCTAAGGCAGCCGCCAAAACCGGCCCCAAATCCATGAATGCCAAAGCCGCCGCAGGCGACGGTCGAACCGCTTCTGCGACCTCTGCCTCTACGGTTGGTGCTAATGGTGCTAACGGTGCTAACAGTACTAACAGTACTAACAGTGCTAATGGTGTGAATGGCGCTAATGATGCTAGCAATGGGGTTAACACCAGCAGCCATACCACAGCGCTTAGTAACGCGACGACTGCAACAACGGGTCAAATCTTAGATCCCACCCTTTCCACCCCAGTCTCGGGGTCAGCAAAAGCCATTGCTGATGCTGAGGCTAGCCGATAGCCATCTTCTCAGCAGAAACCCGCCCCATGCAACTGCACTGCACTCGTCCTAACTGTCCTGCTCCTCTCAACAATTTTTCCGATCTAGACAGTCCCCAAGTGCCTAGACCCCTCAAGCAAAAATATTGCAGTGCCTGCCGCATGGAGCTAATTTTAGGTGGACGCTACCTGCCGACCAGCATTTTAGGCAAGGGCGGGTTTGGCACGGCTTTTTTAGCCAGCGATTTTGACTCTCCTACCAAGCGCAAATGTGTTGTCAAGCTATTTCAGCCCCCCGGAAATCTAACCTCGGTGCAAATGGCTACGGCCCAACGGCTGTTTGCAACCGAGGCTGAAGTGCTAGAGCGTTTTGGCTTGCAGCATCGTCAAATTCCTAATCTATACGCTTACTTTCCAATACTCGTTACCAATCCACTCACTCACCAAACCGAAGAGCTTTTTTATCTGGTTCAGGAGTTCATTGATGGCGAGGATCTCGACAAAATCCTAGAGCGAGATGGGCAGTTTCCGGAGAGTGAGGTTGAAGAAGTGTTGCGCGTTATGCTCAACGTCTTGGATTTTGTCCATAGCAACAGCGCCATTCATCGAGATGTCAAGCCTTCAAACATCATGAAGGGCCGAAATGGGCAGCTGTATCTGCTTGATTTTGGTGCAGTCAAAGAAGTCACGGCACCCACAGGCGTGCAGCGTGGCCCGACCACCATTTGCTCACCCGATTACGCCCCGCCTGAGCAAATTATGAACGGCACGGTTAACGTGACCTCTGACCTCTATGCTCTCGCTGCCACCTGCGTTGTGCTCTTGACCAATAGGGGATCGAACGAACTACGCGATAGCTCAACGAACACATGGCAATGGGAAAGATACGCTCGGGTTTCACCTCAACTGGCCCAGGTTCTTAACAAAATGTTGGATGCGCGCCCAAGCGATCGCTATCCCTCGGCTCAAGATGTGCTCAGCGCCCTCTCTAGCAGCAGTAGACCCGCGAGAAAGCCGCGTCCCGCTTCTGCCCCTGCTGTCCCTGCTGTCCCTGCTGTCCCTGCTGTCCCTGCTGTCCCTGCTGCTTCGCCTCAAACCGCGCCACCCTTGTCCCCACCTTTGCCGGTTCAGACGGCTCAGCCTGCGGCCCCACCCCTTTCTCTAGTTCAGTTCATCTCTAGCGCTGCTTTTGTCGGGGTCGAAGGGGGACTGCTTGGCATCGCAGCTTTTAGCTTAATTAGCACTAGGCTCATTGGAGGGACGGCATGGCTAGCCATGCTGGCAGTTTTGTTAATCTTGCAACTCCGCCGGGTGATTGAAGGCTGGGACTTTTTAATTATTGTGGGCCTGACGCTGGCAGCTGTGGTGATGTTTGTTCCAGGCGATGTGGTAATGAAGTTGGTTATTGCGGTCATGGCGGGCGGCGCAGCAGTCGCGATCGCAATCTTATTTCGCCTCATTTTCCGGCTCATGTCTAGAATCCTCTAGACATTATCGCAGTCACTTATATTTTTCTGGCTATCCCTTATTATGTGATTTACAAGTTGTGTAATTTACAGGGCTTGCCCTTAGCCCTTCGTTTTTTTGCATACTTTTGGATACTTTTTGCATATTAGCTGCATCACGGTATGTCAGTTGCAGTGAGGCAACTAAACCACGGCAACTAAATACAGCAACTGAATCGCTATAGCTGCATCACTATAATTAAGAGTCATTATTTCTCATGGCCAAACGAAACGAGCTTCCTGCCCTCGTCGCCGCACTCCTGATTACCGTCGCCATTTTGGGCGGTGGCGGCTGGTGGCTCTACAGTAAGTTTGCCGGCGACGGAGGCTTGTCTATTGGCAACCCACTTGGCAATAGGCCAGAACGGCTAGATGGAAGCGGTTCTGGGAATCAAACAGCCCAAAGCCGCACTGCCGACGTCACCGGAAAGTCTATTTTGCCAATCGCCGCTTCTGCGACGAAGCAACAGGGACTAGAAGCATTGGCAGCAGGTGATAATGCGAGTGCTCAGTCGAGCTTTGAGGCCGCACTGGCCGAAAATCGCAACGATCCAGAGTCGCTGATTTATCTCAACAACGCCAAAATTGGAAATAATGACGCTTACACCATCGCTGCGGCTATCCCTGCAAGCAACGATTTTTTGGGGCCAGCGTTGGAGATTATGCGAGGCGTCGCTCAGGCGCAGCTGGAGATTAATGAGGCCGGTGGCATCAATGGCAGGCCGCTTAAGGTACTGCTAATTAGCGATGGCGGTACGCCTCAAACCGCTCAAGAAACTGCCACCGCGCTGGTAAACGACACAGCAGTACTCGGCGTGGTGGGCCATTACTCTAGTGATATGTCTCTTGCTGCGGCTGAAGCCTATGAAGCTGGCCAGCTTGCGATGATCTCGCCCACTAGCACGGCGGTTAGCATTGCCAATGCGGGCGACTATATCTTTCGAACGGTGCCGAGCGATCGCCTTGCGGCTGCTTCCCTTGCTCGCTACATGCTTAACGAGCTTAACCAACAGCAGGCAGTTGTTTTTTACACTGGGGCAAGTGCATATAGTCGGTCGGTACAGTCAGAATTTACAACCGAGCTACTAAGCAACGGCGGCCAAGTGGTGGCTGAATTTGATGTGGACGATCCAGGCTTTAGCGCCGGGAGAGCGCTGCAAAGTGCAACGCAGGCAGGGGCAGATGTAATTATGCTGGCGCTCACCGACGAAACAAGCGATGCCTCTTTGCAGGTGCTCTCGGTCAACCGTCAGGCACTACCGGTAATCGGCGGAGACAGTCTTTACGACTTCAATATTTTAGACGTGGGCCGCCAGGACGCGGTTGGTCTTACGGTGGCCGTGCCGTGGCATATTCTGAGTCATCAGCAAAGTCCTTTTGTGCAAACATCTCAAAAGCTGTGGGGGGCTGCTGTCAACTGGCGAACGGTCACTGCTTACGATGCAGTCATGGCTTTAGGCGCGGCGATCGCAACCGGTGGCGACAGTCGCCAAGAGGTGACAAGGGCACTCTCTGAGCCAGGTTTTGACACAAAAGGCGCTACCAGCGCAGTGCGTTTTTTCCCGACGGGCGATCGCAACCAACCTTCTCAGCTAGTCACCGTCGTTCAAAAAAGCGGCAGCAGCCTTTCTGGCACAGGCTACGATTACGAACCGACCCAGTGATCAACCCGGTGAGTGAGTTATCGAATCTTGCTCAGATTGCTCACCAAATCATGCTGCATTCGATCCAAATCGCCTTCTACAATCTTCAGCGAATCTTCTAGCTCCTTACGGAGGCTAGCTTCTAGCGGTCTGATCGATTTTCCTTCTGCTTCATCGCGAAGTAGCTTTCGAATAGCCAATAGCTGCGCGGTTTTTAAAGCCAGTTCCTTTGGAACCTTAAAGCTAGGCAGCACGCCCGTGCTTTCCCAATTTTTGCCAGTCGCCAAACTGATGGCCTGCCCCGTCGGAATAAACATCCAAAAATGATCGTGCAGCCGAAAGCCGGAACCTGGATTTGCCCCGCCTGCGGTTGTTTCCCCGACAATGACCGCCCGCTTTAGGTGCTTGAGATTATAGGCAAATTCTTCTGCTGCCGAAAATGTGTCGGGCCCAGTGAGGAGGTACAGAGGCTTGTGTAGGTAGCGTTGGCCGCTCACATGCGGCAGCGTCCATGACTGCTGAGTGCGGTTTTCTTTAGGCCAATACAAGTCGGTTAAATGAATTGACGGATAGGCGGGCAGCAAATAGCTGGTGAGCAAAGCGACCATATTCGCTGAAACACCCCGATTGCGACGTAGATCGATGATGAGGGCGCTAGTATGCGCCAAGAACTGCATCGCGGCGGCGGCGGCATCACCGGCAAATTCTGGCGGCTCAAAGCTAAACAACTCCAAGTAGCCAATGTTGCCTCGCAGCCGCTCGACCCGGTTAAAGTCAAAGTTTCGTAGCTCGCTCAGGCGGCGCTGATGCGCGAGTTCAGCAGACGGTATTTCTGTTTGCGGCGCTAGATGAGGCAATACAACAGGGCTAAAGTAAAGTTTTAACTGCCGATCTCCGCTGAGGGCTTGCAGCTGAGCCGTTAGGGTCTCAGCTAACTGCATGCCGCTGCTGATGTCCTGGTAGCCGTCTGCTGAGAGGCGATCGCGCAAATCCGCTTGAATCTTGTGAGCAATCTCTGGAAAAGCATACTCATCTAGCTTTTCAACAACGGCCTCCAGCACAGCGGTTCGCATACTCGCCTCTAAGCGAAAATCGAATGCGACATCCCGAGTATCTCTAGTGATATCTGGGCTGATATCTGGGCTGATATCTGAACCAATATCTGAACCAATATCTGGGCCAATATCTGAAGCCGAATCAGAAGCACTCATAAAGCCAGCAAACCTTCAACAAAACCCCAACTCTCAGATTAAGTCATCTTGGGGGCGCAAAACTTTTCAACTATCCGCACAAACATCTCTACGCCCACACCGAGCACCGTTTCATCAAAATCAAATCGAGGATGATGATGGGGATAGTCCAGCCCCTTTTCAGGGTTGGCCGACCCTAAAAAGAAATAGCAACCCGGCACTTCCTGCAAAAAGAAAGACACATCTTCTCCGCCCATCGTCTGACATTCAGGCACGACGCCTGCGGGCGTTTCAACAACCGAGCAGGCAACCGAACGGACTAGAGAAGCGATCGCCTCATCATTTACCACGGGCGGATACAGCCGCTGATAGTCCAGCACATAAGTCGCCCCATGCGCCCCGCAGACCCCGGCGATTACCTGCTCTAGCCTTGCTGGCAGCAACGCACCATAGGCCGAGTCAAAGTAGCGTACCGTGCCGCTCAGATAAGCACTATCGGCAATCACGTTCACAGCCGTCCCCGCTTTAAACTCGCCCACCGTGACCACCGCCGACTTCAGCGGATCAATATTGCGAGACACAATCGTTTGCAGCGCACTCACCACCTGGGCACCGACAACCACAGCATCTATGGTTTGCTGCGGAATAGCCCCATGTCCGCCTTTGCCCTGAATTGTGCAGGTAAAAAATTCAGTCGCAGCCATCATCGGCCCGCTGCGCACGCCCAATGTTCCCATGGGTAAGTTATTCCACAAATGCAGCCCGACTAGCGCATCTACATTCGGATTTTTCAGTACGCCCGACTCGATCATCGGCTTAGCCCCCCCCGGCCCTTCTTCTGCGGGCTGAAAAATGATCTTGACCGTACCGGCAAATTGGTCGCGATGCGCCTGCAAATATTTTGCGGTTCCTAGCGCGATCGCCACATGACCGTCATGTCCGCAGGCGTGCATTTTGCCCTCATGGACTGAGCAATAGGACACCTCGTTGAGTTCTTGCACGGGGAGGCCATCCATGTCGGCTCGAATAGCAAGAACGGGTAGGGCGTTGGGGGCATGGGGAGAATTGGAGGAATGGGGAGAATTAGCAGAATCGGGAGGCGCAGCAGAACCTTGAATGGTTGCCACAACGCCAGTTTTAGCAACATTGCACCGATGGGGAACAGCCCATTCTGTGAGGCGCTCGCTAATCAATTTCGCAGTTATTTCTTCTTGAAAGCCCAGCTCAGGGCGCTGGTGAATTTGCCGACGCCACGTCACTAGCTCACCCTGCAAAGCCTGAATCTCAGGTCGCAAAACCGAAAAATCTTGAACCAAAGAACGTGAAAGTGTCTGCATAAATCCTCATCAGCAGTTCCTTCCATCTTGCCAGATTTTCCTAAACCCAACACTCTCCTCTTTTACAGATCTAATGACACCCCAAACACCCCAAACACCTCAATCCGCCCATTCTCCATTCCCTCTCCCCCATTCCCCTAAGCCCAAAACGGCCTCGGCATAATCCGCTCTAGATCCAACTGCGCCGCTGCATCGGCCAGGGTTTCCAAGTCTTTTGGCTGCTTTAAATAGGGCAAAACACCCAGCACCGGAATCTGCGTAAACGATTCAATCATCTCAGCTGGCGCCCAGTTATCGATTTGCCCTTGGCTACGAGGTTGTACGCAGTTCAGCACAATGCCCCGAAGCTGTACTTTTTTCTGCGCGGCTAGGGCCACATTTGCCACCGCTGCTGAAATCGACCCGAGTTTTATCGGAACCACGAGCACTGCTGGTAGCCGCCACTCACAGGCAATATCAGCAACTGTCAGCTCATCCGTCACAGGAGAGCCAAGGCCACCTGCGCCCTCTACCAGCACCCAGTCTCGCGTCGCTTCTAGCGCAGCAAAGCCCCGCCAGGCGGTCGCCAGATCTACTCGTTTTCCCTCTAGCGTTGCGGCTAAAGGAGGCGCAATCGGCGTTTTGTACCACAGCGGATTAATCTGCTCAGTCGTTTGGTCTAGCTCAAACATACGCGAGTAAAATTCGCGATCGCCCACGCCCGACTGCACGGGTTTAAACACACCCAACCGATAGGCCCAGCAGTACTTTTGCCAGTAGGCAATCAGCGTGGCCATCAGCATGGTCTTACCGCTATCTGTATCTGTCCCCGTTACTAACAACGCCGCCAACTTCACTCACACTCCGATAGTTCTGTTTGGTTAGTTCTGTTTTGTCTATTGCCCTAGCGCATCTGGCATCTCGGAGGTCGCTTGAATCGAGAGTGTAAACTCTGCGGACTCATCGGCTTGCACATCAATCTTGTAGTCCCCACCGACAGGCAACAACCCTTGCCAAGCCACAATCCCGCTTGCATCTGCCACCATCTCGCCAGTGGGTAGCAGCACATCAAAATCAACCCGACCGCCCTGAGCATCCACAATTTCTGCGGATAGAATTTGGCCCTCGCGCGCGTTCACCACATATCGACGTATTCGGCCTGGGCCTATGCTATTGGCGAGTAAAATGCTGTCTTGCCCAGGCGGAAAAGAGACGCGCTGTGATTGGAGTTCTGGCTGTACAGGCACCGTTGGCGAGCCTGGACCAACCGGCAATTCTGGATCAACTGGCTCGGGCTCTTCGACCACTGGCGGCGGGTCACTCAAGGTCACAGATAGGCGATAGTCACTGCTTTTTACACCTCGTACTGGGCTCAGCTGAATCACATACTCACCGCCCTCTTCCAGTACACCCTCCCACTCAAACACCCCATTGGCTCGGCTACTGACCGGCTGCCCGTCTGGGGCTAGCACACTCAGTCTGGCATCATCTTCCGACTGCAATACGCTCAGCGTTTGCCCCGCTTCTACCGTCAGGGGATAGTTTACCTTGTCGCCCTGGCGCATATTGCCTTCGACAATCTTGGTCTCACCGGGAATCAGCGCCAGGGATGGCTGATTATATTCAACCGGCTTAGGATCAGCCTGAATAGGTTCTGGCTCGGGTTCGGGTTCGGGTTCAACCACAGGCGGCGGCACGGTCACGACGGGCGGCGGCGTATCTGCGGTATCCAAAGTCTGAACGAGGCCATAGCCTGCCAAACCCGCGATCGCTGCCAAGGCGACAGCGAGGCCCCCTACGGCCAAAGGATTTTCTAGCATTGAAGGGCGATCGCGCTCCGAAGGCATCACGATTCGCGTCCCAGGATTGTCAGGAGATCGTCCCCTGCCCTGAGCACTGCCCTGAGCACTGCCCGGAACACTGCCCTGCGCATTCTGGCCAACTGTTGTGGGCCGATTGACAGCCGTTGGGCTGCCATAGTTCGTCATCGGGCTACCTACTGCCACGGTCTTCATTTGAGAAATCGGCGGCACTGGCGAAGGGCCTGCCTGATAGGAGGGCGCGGGTTTGCTACCTGGAATTGCACCCGTGAGTCCATCTTCTAAACCACTGGGCTTATAGACACTGGTATCCCCAAACTGATTAGAGACCTGAGGCGATCGCAGGGCCTGCGCCATTTCTACCACCGATTGAAAGCGATCGCCCGGTCTAAAGCTCAGCGCCTTGTTCAACACCGCCGCCAATCGAGGGTCCACCGTCACTGTATTCTGCCAAGTCCACACCCCATTCACATCGTCAAACAGCTGCTGTGGCTCTTTACCAGTTAGCAATACAATCGCCGTCACCGCTAGCGCATACAAATCACTACTGGGGTAAGCCCGTCCTGTCTGCATTTGCTCAGCTGGGGCATAACCGGCCTTACCCACTGTAGTGGCATGGCTCACGACGCCATCTAGCTGCATCCGCGTTACCACCTCTTTCACCACGCCAAAATCAATCAGCACTGGCAAATTGTCTTGCTGCCGCAAAATAATATTGTCCGGACTCACATCTCGGTGAATCACACCCTTTGCATGAATATGCGCCAACACGGGCAGCATTTGCTGCAAAAATTGCCTGACCTCAGTTTCTAAAAATGTTCTGCCATTTTGCCGCCTTTGCCTGAGCACCTCATAGTAAGTCGGCCCCTCTACGTAGTCCTGCACCAAAAACAAACGCTCTTCTTCTTCAAAAGTCGCTCGAAACTTAGGAATCTGAGGATGCTCAATCTGATAGAGCACAGACGCCTCTCGCTGAAACAGCTCCGTCGCTTTGTTTGAAAACTTATCTTCACCCTGAACCGGCACAAATTCCTTAATGGCACAGCGCTCATTAAACCGCCCCTGATCCGCCGCTAAATAGGTTCGCCCAAAACCACCCTGGCCCAATAGCTGAACAATACGGTAGCGATTTTGCAGCAGAGTTCCTATCGCAATAGCAGGTTGCATAATCTGACAAAAGTTTATCTATATATAGTCCTCATCAGTCTACTCCATGTTTTCACCAATCAGGCTCGGAGTAGGCCAGCGGCCTACAAAGACCGAGATTGACCCGGCATGGATCAGGGATTGAGCAGGCATGGATCAGGCATGGATCAGGCATGGACCAGGGATTGACAGACAGGTACGAACCCAAGCTTTGCCCAGCATTTGCCCAGCATTTGCCCAGCACCCGCCCAGCAGCCGTCTGCCGTCAAACCGATGTCTACATAAGTTCTCAGTGCAGACTGCAAACATTCTGCGAAGTCTTCTGTAAAGCTACGGGTTTATCTCCTCAAACCCTTGGGAATGATGAATTCAACTCATTCCTTAACTGCGCAGCGCATGACTTACGCGACTTCCAATACAACAGAGGCAAGCACCGCCGACTCCGGCGTTATGCCAACTCAGCGGCTTTCTTGTCTTTTAGAAGGATTATCGCCTGCGCAGAGAGATCAGCAACGCACACAAGTTCTCTCGCAGCTGAACCTGCTCAACACTGAAGCAATTCCGGTTTTTGACGAAGCAACCCAAACCGTTTCTCGCCTTCTCGCAATGCCCCTCTGCATCCTTAGCATCATGGATGCCACTCAACAACATTTCAAATCTGTTGTCGGACTCTCTAGGCTGGGGCTCATGAATCAGCTCGCTTCAGCTCGTAGTATTGCGCGGCAAGAGTCCTTTTGTACGCATGTAATCGACAGTGGCAAAACCTTTGCCTTGGCAGACGCAACGGCTGATCCAGCATTTTCTCGAAGTTTGCTCGTGCAGCAGTATGGCATTCAGTCTTATCTGGGCGTTCCAATTTTCACATCCGAAGGCTGCTGCATCGGCACAATAGCCGTAATGGATCTATTACCCCATAGCTTTACTCAGCAGGAAGTCACGCTTCTTGAGCTTAGCGCTCGTTGGTGTATCAGCGAGTTTGAAAAACAACAGATGCAAGGAAAGCTACATCAAGCAAAGCATCCGCTACAGCAAAACAATCACACTGAACAAAGCGAAACCTCACTACTTGCTAAAATCAACAAAGTTCGGTTTGATCTCATTGTTCAGCTCACGCAGGATCTTCGTAATCCGCTCACCTCAATCACTGGCATGGCCAATATGCTTAGCCGTGAGATTTACGGCCCCTTGAGTGACAAACAGCAGGAATACGCCAAAATTGTTCTCGGCAGTTCCCAAAGCTTGCTCTCTATAGTGAACGAAATTGTTGAAATTGGTGATCTTGAAGAGAGTGGCTATGAGCTTTCGTTAGCAGCGGTAGATATTGAGATGGTGATTCAGCAGGCGATCGCCACCCTCAGCCCCCTCGCTCAACAACAAGATCTCCAAATCAAGCTGACTATCGAACCGGGCTCTCGTATCTGGACTCTTGACAAGCGCATCATCAAGCAGCTGATCTACCACTTGGTGTTCAGCCTCATCAAAATGTCCACAGCAGGCAGCACCATTCGGTTACATATCTCTCGAAAAGAAGATGGTATCAGCATCGCGATTTGGCTCTCTAACCCCTGGCTAGGCGAAGATCTACCGCCAGTTGTAATTGCCTGGAGTCAGCGTAATCCAGCCAACAGTGCGACAGCAAATCGATCCACACCGTTCTCTCCAAATTTCACTGTCAGCACCAACGATATCGAACCGTCTAACATGCATTCATATACCCAACAGACAACTCATACAGTCACTACCGATACCCTAGTCAACAGCTTTCCAAACGACTCTAAAGAAGTATTTACAACCTTGGCCAATGCCCAACAAGTAGATACTTCTAGACAAGAGCTTGGCCTTTTACTCAGCCGTCATCTCACCGAAATTCATGGTGGTAGCGCCTCGGTTCAAGGCTCACCAGCTAGTGGCTATCGCTACATCATCACTCTGCCGTCCCTAGCGGTATCTAACTAAAACACACTCAGCGGCCTACAAACTGTAAGCTCTTGACTGCATAGCGTTGACCTAAACGCCCTATTAAGGAGAGGCCCTTTTTAGCTATAAAAAGGGCCTCTCCTTTTGGCTGCTGTCAGCAGTTTATGCCTGTCTCTATTATCTCTATTATTAGATGCAAAACAAGCTTAATCACAAAGTCAACTCACTGAGAATCATCGGCGGTTGCCGTGCTATCTTAGCAACCTAATATTTAGCAACCTAATAAAGTGGAAGAAGGCACTTCCGACTGAAGGAAAGTAAGCCCAATTCAAAGGTCCTCTCCCCAAGGAGAAGGATTTAGGGTGAGGGGAAAGCGCTACTTTAGCTATTTACCTGTGCCTAATGTTTGCCTGTCCCTAATGTAAGGGATGTAATTAAAAAGTGTCTTTCTCTATTCATTACACTTTCAACACTTCGGCTTGAGTAGGTATCTATCCGTGTCGTAAAAACGGCACTGGTTCCGTCAGATGGGAGCGTGAATCACGGTTCAGAGCTGGGCTAGACGGCATAACGCATGGTTAATAGTTGAAACCAAGAAAGCCCA
>LJZR01000101.1 GCA_001314865.1 Phormidesmis priestleyi Ana
AAAGCGGTAGAGGATGTTCAGGCCACTCGGTTAGACTTCCTCAATACTCGGACTAAAGCCGTTTTACGCTAATTGCGCGATCGCCTTGGCTGCTGCTTTGTAAACAACAGCCGAGCAAAGCTCGGTGCACGTGCAAAAAACCCCATTCTCCACCGTCGTGATAAATTGATAATGATAATCATTATTATTCTGAGTTGTCATGGTCGCTCAAGTTTCTCTTCCACAATCTGCAATTCGCTCGTTGGCTTGTGATGCTGCGCATTTAGCGCGGCTGCGCCATACCTGTGCTCATGTGTTGGCCATGGCAGTGCAAGCCCTGTTCTCAGAAACCAAAGTCACCATTGGCCCCTGTACGGACACGGGATTTTACTATGACTTTGATCGGGCTGCCCCGTTTACGCCCGACGATTTACAGCGCATTGAAGCTGAGATGCGCCGTACCATTCAGGCAGATTTGCCGCTCATTCGTGAAATGGTGGATCGCGATGACATTCGGGTTGAAATTGAGCAGCTAAACGAACCCTACAAGCTACAAATTCTCGATAATATTCCTGCCGATGAGCCGATCACCCGCTACTACATTGGGTGTCCCGATCCATTGCCTGCGATCGCAGAACCTTCTCTACTCAATCCACCCCCCGCGATTGTGCCTGACGCCAATATCGTGACTCCCTGCTGGTGGGATTTATGTGCTGGCCCTCACCTAAACCGCACGGGCGAGATACATCCCGATGCTTTCGCACTAGAAAGTGTTGCCGGAGCCTACTGGCGAGGCGACGAGACCAACCCGCAGCTTCAGCGCATCTATGGCACTGCCTGGGAGACGCCCGAACAACTACAGGCTTACCTAAAACAAAAAGAAGAAGCCAAACGGCGCGACCATCGTAAACTGGGGCAAGAGCTCGATCTCTTCAGCATTCAAGAGGCAGCCGGGGGCGGGCTGGTATTCTGGCACCCCAAGGGGGCACGGATGCGGCAGCTGATCGAAGACTACTGGCGCAGTGCCCACCTGTCCGGGGGCTATGACCTGCTCTACACTCCCCACATTGCCAACCTCGACCTGTGGAAAACCTCGGGCCACTTTGAGTTCTACCGAGACAACATGTTTGATTCGATGGCGATTGAAGCGCAGCAGTATCAGCTCAGGCCGATGAACTGTCCTTTCCATGTGTTGACCTATCAAAATCGGCTGCACTCGTACCGGGAGCTGCCCCTGCGCTGGGCCGAGTTAGGCACGGTCTACCGCTACGAGCGCTCTGGCGTGCTGCATGGGTTGATGCGGGTTCGGGGCTTTACCCAAGATGACGCTCATGTGTTTTGTCTACCCGATCAAGTCACCGACGAAGTTTTGGCGGTGCTGAACCTGACCGAGCAGATTCTGTCAGACTTTGGTTTTACTCAGTACGAGGTCAACCTATCTACCCGTCCGGCCAAGTCGGTGGGGGCCGATGCCGTGTGGGACTTGGCCACCAATGCCCTGGTTCAAGCGCTGGATAGAAAAGGCTGGGACTACGTAACCGACGAGGGCGGCGGAGCCTTCTACGGCCCCAAAATTGACATCAAAATTCGCGACGCCATTGGTCGCCTGTGGCAGTGCTCCACCATTCAGGTCGACTTTAACCTGCCGGAGCGGTTTGACCTGCACTATGTGGCCGACGACGGCTCACGGCAGCGCCCAATCATGATTCACCGGGCCATTTTTGGCTCGTTAGAACGGTTCTTTGGCATTTTGGTGGAGAACTACGCCGGAGATTTCCCGCTGTGGCTGGCCCCGGTGCAGCTGCGGCTGCTGCCGGTGAGCGATGGCCAGCGTGACTATGCCAATGGGGTAGCCCAGACCCTGAAACAGCAGGGCTACCGAGTGGAGGTTGATGCCAGCGGCAATCGCCTCGGCAAACAAATTCGCACCGCCGAACTGGAGAAAATACCGGTGGTGGCAGTGGTGGGTAAGCGCGAGGTAGAACAGCAAACATTGAGTGTGCGTAGCCGCCAAGACGGGGAACTAGGAGCCTTGACGGTGGCCGAGGTCGTTGAAAAGATGCAATTGGCTGTTGTCGAAAGAACGCTCCTTTGACAAACTTCTTTACCCACAGAAGCTTTAGCAATTGTTCTAATTTAGCCCTGACAAAAAAAGACTTTATGCGAATCATCTTGCGACTTAGCATCATTCTTCTAATAGCTGTAATTACGGCAGTGTCAACGAGTACCTATGATGAAGGGATAGCCAGTTTATATAGACAGTCAAATGCTGTCTCAGCCATTGATACAACTCCGGTATCTCCAGTAGAAGTTGAGACGATTATTGCCTATCGGCGGGAGCATATGAAGGCACTATCGGCTCACTATCGCTCTTTGGAGTCAATTATTAATAACAATGCCCCCTTTGATAGCCATGTGCTAGATCATGTGAATGCATTGATTATGCTAGCGCAACATACTGATGAAACTTTCCCGACTGGAACGACAATGCTGGAATCTGAGGGCTGGGGTGCTAAGCCTTTGATCTGGGAAGAACCAGAGTCATTCGCTCGAATCATCAATGACTTTCAAGTCAGTCTGGAAACATTACAAGTCGTTATAACAAGTCAGAATCTAGGATCAAATCCTGTCAATGCACTCGATCAAGTACGGCAAAGTTGCTTAGCCTGTCATCAGCAGTACCGAGTCCGAAATTCGTAATTTTCCCTTATTGTCAATCTCTACTATGGACTTATTTTCTCAACCCAAGCCCAGCCTCGATCTGGCGATTTTACAGCAGCTTAAGGCTCAGGTGGCTGACCTGCTCCAGTTGGATGCAGAAACTACGATTTCGATCAACCAGTTGCAATGCAAAGAGCCGGGTTGTCCGCCAGTGGAAACAGTTATCATCATCCTCACCCAGCCGATGCAGCAGTACAAAATCCACAAAGCTATTGGTGATATCAGGACAGCAGATGTAATCAAAGCAGTTCAAGGGAGCTAAACCATGACACACCATGCCCTATTTGTTTGCACCTCCTGCGCCTTCTCAGCAACCCAGCGAGACCATCTGGGCCATCGAGGGGGATATCATCTTTTCCAACAATTACAGCAATTGCAGCAGCAGGGGCACCTACCGCCCGACTTTACCCTTGAGGCGGTGGAATGCCTCAGCGCCTGCCGTCGGTTTTGTGTGATCGCCCTCGCTGCTCCTAAAAAGATGACCCTGATGTTTGGCGATTTGCCCGCTCTCGACAGCACGCCTGCCATTGTTCAATTGGCGGCTCAGTATGCAGCCAGAGGTGATGGGATGATATCGCGTAGAGACCGTCCTGCCCTGTTGCAGAAGGGAATTCTGGCTCGTATTCCGCCCTTACTGGCTCCCTAGTTCTGAGGGACTAGTGCTGAGGGATGTGTTCACTATTTGTCATTTTGTTCTGGTGTGTGAGTTAGGTTTTCTGACGGCAGGCCCCTCCATTCTTTTTGTTCAGGCTATATTATGATCTCTCTCAAACCCCTGTTAGATCTGACAATTGACCGATCGTTGTCGGAGTACATTACGGCATTGGTCTGGGCATCCGTAGGGAATACATTGGCGATCGCCTCCGCTGCTGGGGAGGTAGTTCTATGGCAAGACTTTCAGGAAACTATTCTGAAAGAAGCCAGTGGGACTTCTGTGGATGTGTTGGGATTTTCCGGAGATGGTCAGTGGTTGGCGGCAGCCGGACAAAAGGGGAAAGTGACCGTTTGGCGTCTGTCTTCTCACTCACCTGAGCCAGTAAATACCTGGATCTGGGGGTCAGCCTGGATTGATCGTTTACAGTGGCATCCCCATCAACCCTGGCTGGCCTGTAACTGCGGCAAGGCGGTTCATATTTGGGATGTCGACTTGGATAAAACCGTGGCCACCCTGGAATTGCCTGCTACTGTGCAGGATTTAGGATGGTCTCCCGATGGCCATCATCTAGCGGTGTCGGCTCGGCAACGGGTTCACATCTGGGAAACGTCTCGCTGGCGTTCCCCTCAGCATGAGTGGGAGATGATGGCCGCCAGTCAAAACCTGCAATGGTCTACTGACGGAGCCTATCTGGCGTCAGCTAATCAAGATAATAGCGTCGGCGTCCTCACCTGGGATAACGTCCCCGCTTTGAAGCATGAATCCACAACCAATTCAGCTGATTTGCCTGCTCTGCTGAGAGGCTTTCCCGGCAAGGTTCGGCAACTCGCCTGGGCCGATATTTCAGATAGCAATCGCTCCCCCATTTTGGCAACTGCCACGCGAGACTTGGTTGCCATGTGGATACTCATTCCCGATGAAGGTTGGCAGAGTTGGCTGCTGGATTTGCATCAGGGCACGGTTCTGGATGTGGCTTTTCAACCCCAAACCTGTTTGCTGGCTTCTCTGTCGGATCGTGGCTGGATTCTGCTGTGGCAGGCTGCCGTAGAGCCGGTTCAAATATTAGAAGGAGCCACGGAGGGTTTTTCCTGTATGGCCTGGCATCCGACCGGAGAGTATCTGGCGGCTGGCGGTCAGCGGGGCGAGGTGCTGGTATGGACGCTTGGCCCCGATGCCAGAGAGCGCATTCTTCAGCAACCGCAGGCGCTACTATGAGCCTAATTTCTCAGCATCAACAGATTGAGAGTCTGCGGGTCGAAATCTGTGCTCCTAGTCTCTGCACGGGTTTTGACACCAGTTTGAAGCAGATTGCGCCCCTCTTCGACTGGTCAAAGGGCTATGCCGCGCTAACTGAAAACGATGAATCCACTCCCACCCTTAGCCTATTTGTGAGCGGGCCTTGGCTCTTATCCCCCATTCTGCCCTATCTTGAGGCAAGCGTTTAACAACGTTGCGATCACGCTCGGCGTCAGCTGATCGCGATCGCAAAAAGATGTTTTTCCCCACCTTGCTATGTCTCTACCTACCTGCCGTATCAAAATCATCAATAGCAATACATGCCACGCGATGACGGCCAATATCAATGCCTCGGCCCAAAGAATTAAATTTCCAGGTACTGAGATTGTGACAGTACAACCCCAAAGCGGCCCTGAATCGGTTGAGAGCTTTTATGATGAATATTTGGCAATTCCCGGCATTTTAGAACAGATTATTCTTGATCGTGACTCTGATGCCTTTATTTTGGCCTGTTGGGGAGATCCCGGCATTGAGGCAGCCCGCGAGATTACGACTAAACCCGTAATAGGTATTTCTGAGGCTAGCCTGTATGTTGCCAATATGGTGGCAGCCAAGTGGAGTGTCGTAACGACCCTTCACCGAGTACGGGACATGGTAGAAAAAACAATTGTTAAAATAGGTCTAACAGAACGTTGCGCCTCTGTTAGAACAACAAAATTATCAGTGCTTGACACGGAACAAGATAGAGAAAATACTCTGGACATATTGACTGAAGCTAGTCAGTTAGCGATTCAATCAGATGGTGCTGAGGCTATTTGCTTGGGGTGTGCTGGCATGAGTGGCTTAGAACAACAATTGGAAACCCGTTTGGGTGTGCCAGTGATTGATGCTGTCGCAGCCGCAGTTAAAATGGCAGAATCCTTGGTGAGTCTGGGAAAAACCACCAGCAAACAATTGACCTACCAGTCACCGGAACGGAAGGAGATTAAACAGCAATTCCAAATTCCAACATGCGGACATTAATGTGAGAGCAAAAGTTGAAGGAGAGTCACGCTGCCATGAGGCTACTGAGTGTTATGACGTGTCGCGACTTGAGCGTCGTCGCCGCATGGCTTTCTTCGGTGGCGTAGGTGCCAACATGAACGCTAGCAGTGCATTCCAGCTATCAAAGTACAGATACTTGGTGAGCGCCAAGATATCTTGGAAAAAGCCTTGCCGAGTCCCTCGAATGTGTCGAATCGCTTGATAGCGTTCATCCGCTAAGCCGAGCACGGTGTGGAATAAGAACGCCAACAGATTGAGCGTCAGCAGCAGGGTCGCTAAATGTTGCTTGCCATGGCCAAAGTTATGTTCTAGGTGGTACCCCTTGGTTTTCAACACATT
>LJZR01000102.1 GCA_001314865.1 Phormidesmis priestleyi Ana
AAGTCTCGATAGAACGCGGTACGTCCCTACAGGTAAAGACTGTAGAGATTCCTAGTGAAGGGCTGATGGTCTATTTGAAGGCATTTGATTGGGTCAAGGTGTTCTGTCAGCCGTTCAAAAACGAACCGCGATACTACATCTTATATCGACCCGACTTGGAAGCACTTCAACAGCTCACGAGAGAAACCTTCAAGGCCGTCCATGATGACCATTGGAGAATTGAATGTTTTCATCGAGTCATCAAGCAAGTGTGTAACATTGAGCGATTTTATGTTCGAGACGAACAGGCGATTCGCAATCACTTCTTTTGTGCCTTACAGGCTTTTTGTAAGTTGCAAACGATGTGTATCAACGGACTCCTCAACAACTGTTATGAGATATCGAGACAGCTCTTCGTGCCTGTCATTCGACAGTTTATTGTAGAAAACGTCACAGAATCTATGTTCGCTTGACCATAGTTTTGCTTTACTGTCAATGCGTAACTCCTAAACTATACGAAAATCTACTTGTTTCTCCTTTTTCTCAAGTTTTACACTTTTTACATGAGCTAGATTTATGAGCGAGAAAGAGACTAAAAAATATTGGAACTTGATTGTTCAACTTATAAAGAACCCCACACAAGAAGAGAGAGAATTGATTCTAAGAGCCAATGAAACTCTCATCGATCCCATTTTAGTTCAGCAGTTAGCCCTATTTGCCGAAGCGATGCGGCGAGGAGGAAATGAATCAGTAGCTCAAGATTTAATAGATTATTCTACACAACTTGCTGAAAGACTAAAATTGATTCCTAGTTCTAAGACATCAGAAGGTAGAAAGCTAATAGAGGAGCAACGCTTTATATATCAGTGTATTGAGCAGATGGTTCGCAGCGTAACAAAAAAGAAATTTCAAGAATTTTTGATCGATAATCAAGCAATATTTACGAAACATACGATCAAAGCATTTGATGCAATGGGTTCCATTGTATATGCAGGTATTGATACTCATATGCAACAAGTTAGCGCTGTAACAATTAGTGCTTTTGGAAAAGTCATTCAGCTATTGCCTCAAGGTGATCGTGCTGTAAATTTAGAGCTAGCGATCATTGCACATAGAATGGCTTTGCAAGTGATTTCGTATCAAGCCATGCCAGACGAGTGGCTTGAGGCTATGAACTTGCTAGGGCTTGCGTATGTTTATCGTGCTGTAGATGATAGATCTAAGAATATAGAGAGGGGAATTGACACTTATAGACAAGCTCTTAGCGTGATTTCTCAAAACAGCGATCCTAAAAGCTGGGCCACAATATCAATGAACCTAGCAAGTGCCTATGTCATCCGTATTGAAGGGGAAAAAGCACAAAACATAGAAGAAGCTATTAGCTTGCATAAGAAAATATTACTGGTGAAACAGTACGGCTCTCTCGAATGGACTCAGTCAATTATGAATCTAGGCGCTGCTTATACTGCTCGTCTACGAGGAAACAAATCAGATAACATAGAACTGGCAATAGATGCTTACAAACAGGCGATTCAGTTTCTTACTCAGGACGAGCATAGATACGATAGAGCTTTAGCACTGATGAACCTAGGTATTGCTTTTGATGAAAGACAACAAGGGGATCGCAGACAAAATATTGAAGAGGCAATAGATTATTACAAGCAGGCGCTCTTTATACTCAACTACAACGACTTCCCGTATGAATGGTCTCAAGTAACGCTTAACTTAGCAGTAGCCTACTATCTTCGAGTAGAGGGTGACCGTGCGGAAAACATAGAAGAATCTATATCTATTTGTAGAAGCGCTACTAAAAGCATAAAACGTGAAGATATGCCTGTTGAGTGGTCGCAATTGATGAATAATTTGGGATTAATCTACTCAAATAGAATCAGGGAGTCAAGAGCAAAAAATGTAAGTACAGCAATTAATTTTTATGAAAAGTCGCTTTCTGTAAGAACGTCCGAGAAGATGCCGAACGAATGGGCTCAATCAATGGTTAATCTGGGATTGGCGTATTATGTCAAAGCTCATATTGCCGATTGGTCTACAAATATACAAGCCTCTATCGATACGAACAAGCAAGTTATACAATTATTATCTTCCGAGAATTCCCCAGAAGCTTGGTCGGCTGCGATAGCTAATTTGGCGGCGAGCTATGGAGAGAAGGCTAAAAGAGGTGATAGAGAAAGTGCTGAGTTGGCAATTGATGCCAACAGAGAAGCCCTTAGAGTAAGGACTAAAGAAATAATGCCTGCCGGTTGGGCACTGATTATGATGAACTTAGGCCTTATTTACTCTAATCGTTCTTTAGGAGAGCCGTTGTACAACTTTGAACAGGCAGTAGTCTCTTACCGAAATGCTCTGACTGTCTTTAAACCAGAGAAACTACCTGTTGATTGTCGAAAGACAGCCTACTTACTCGGAAATCTGTATAGTGAACATCAGCAGTGGTCAAAAGCTTGTGAGATTTATCAGATAGCACTAGAGGCTACCGAAATTCTCTACAAGGCTTCGCTGTTTCGCAGTAACCAAGAGTCGGAGTTGGTTGAAACGAATGATCTATTTCGCTTAGCTGCATATGCTCATGCTAAAAACAGCGACTTCGAAGCTGCCGCAACCATCATCGAGCGTGGACGAGCTAGAGGACTCAGCGACGTTTTGGAAAGAGACAGTGCAAAGGTCGAAAATCTGCAAGCATCTTATCCATCCGTGTATGAGCGATATAAAGAGGCATCCGAAGCTCTTTATCAGTTAGAGATAGAAGAGCGTTCTACGACTGATCTTACACTGGATCAATTAGATGATTTATCGCAGAGAAATTTGCGTCAGCAAGCTAGCACAATTCGAAAACAGTTCAAGGATGCAATAGATTTGGTTCGTTGCCAGAACGGATTTGAAGACTTTTTTACTCCAATTACATGGAAAGATATCTCTAAAGCAGTAAAGCCTCAGCAGCCATTAATCTATTACTTGTACGTTGATGATGGTGGTCTTGCCATTATAATTCAAAAATCTCGGAATAATGAGCTTTGCAAGATAAATCCAATATGGCTGCCAAGATTGATCGAGGATTTTGTAGAAGGAAATATGGCGATTCTCAGTGCAGATAAGAAGGTCTCTCCTTTTGGCCCGACTTGGTTCGAGGCATATCGTGACCGTGGCACAAGCTTTAGCAGCTGGCTAAGAACAATGGACTTTCTTTTGAGAAGTCTCTGGCACACTACGATGAAACCAGTTGTTGAGTATTTAGAGAATCAAGATATCAACAAAGCAATTATTATCCCAACTGGATATCTTAACTTTTTACCACTTCATGCGACCTGGGGTTCATACGAGGAAGGTGATCGCACTGATATAGCTCAACGTCGCTATGCGTCAGATAGTATTGATTTTTCATACGCACCCAATGCTCGTTCACTGACGGCTGCTCAGGCTATTGCAAATAGTATATTAACAGATACGCTTCTTGCTATTAATGAACCGAGACCTACCGAAGCGAGTGTCCTGACGCATGCAGAGCAAGAGGTTAAGTCAGCACTTTCCTATTTCTCCATAAATAAAACGGTGGAGCATGAACGTGCTAGTCGGTCTAATGTGATGGCGGCATTAAGCCAACATAGCGTCCTGCACTTTTCCTGTCATGGTAAAGCAAATTTGTTTAAGCCGCTCGAAAGCGGCTTAATAATGGCGGAAGATGAAGTGCTGACGCTAAGAGATTTTTTTGATAGTAAACTGAACAATGTCCGTATAGCAATACTCTCCGCTTGCGAGACTGGTTTGCCAGGCGCGCGGCTTCCAGATGAGGCTATCAGTTTGCCTACAGGACTGTTGCAGGCTGGCGTAGCTGGTGTCTTGGCTTCTCTTTGGGCTGTAGATGACCTGAGTACAACAATGCTGATTGTTCGGTTCTATCAATATTGGCGAAGGAAAAATCTGGAGCCGTCTGAGGCCCTAGCCAATGCCCAGCGATGGATACGAAGTACTACGAACGGAGATAAGATGGCATACTTCCTTTCCTTAAAGGAGGAGAATCATTCTAATCAATTATTGTACGAGGCCATAGATTATCTCTACAATGAAAGTGTTTGGTTAAATGCCGACGAAAACGATTTCTTGCATCCCCACTACTGGGCCGCATTTACGTATTTTGGTGTTTGAGTAAGGATCTTACCAGCTTATTTGATTTTTTTCTTTCGGGAATTTCAGACTAATATGGCCCAAATTGACAGATTGATTGAAGCCGCAAAGTCTATACGGCCTTTTTTGAACGATCTTATGGGAATTGACGATGCCCAAGTGATGGACAGCCAGTTATCGCATCTGATAGCTCAATATCAAGCTGGTGAACAAGTGAGTAACTCCATTACCCAGCTCCTAGCAGGTAACGAGAGTACGCGAAACTGGGTACGGCAGTTCAATCAGAAACAGAGAGCTGATAGAGGGGGGTTTGAAGCTTTGCCTGGAATGACTGCTGCAACTTCTCCTCCAAGACATACATGTCCTCTTGGTAACGATTATGTTTGGTACCGGTTTGATAGTAGCGAAGAAATTCCTATCTGTCCGACTCATAAAGTTACTCTTGTCTTAGAAGAAGACACATAGCGATGATGCCTACTAAGTTTATTGATACTATAGGGGGGAAGCTGGCAGAACAATGGATTGCAGCCTTGCTAACACCTGCTTTTTGCTTTTGGGCCGGTGGAATTACAGCTTGGTTGCTAAATAATGATGCTAGTCAATTACAGCAGTATTTGGAATCATTAGAAGCACCTTTACAATTAGCGTTATTGGCTGCAATTCTGCTTATCATCACAACCTCTGCATTCGCTGTCCAGCAAATTGAGTCTATCTGCTTACATTTCTTAGAGGGTTATTATTGGCCTCAGTGGGTTGCCCCGTTAGGCTGGTTGTATCGTAAGTTGCTGAAGCGTCAAGAAAGGCGTCTTCAAAAGTTGAAAGTTCGATGGGAGGTGCTGAGTCATCAACGTCATCAACAAACTGTTGCTGACGTTGATGACACAAAATATGAAACAATCAGAGAACTTTACCTATTAGAATATCAGCGCCGTTGGATTCCATCTCAGGTTGAGTATCTTATGCCTACAGTCTTGGGCAATATACTTAGAGCAGCAGAACGGCGTCCTTGGCATAAGTATAAACTAGACTCAGTTGTTTGTTGGCCTTGTCTTTGGCTACTCTTACCAGATAATGCTAGAAAAGATGTGCAGGAGGCAAGAGAGAGTCTTAACTCATCTGTGCGTTTATGGATTTGGAGTATTTTGTTTGTTCTTGTATGGGCTTGGTGGACTTGGTGGGCAATACCTATAGGTGTAACCACTGCACTTTTTGCCCATCAACGCATACTCTCCTCTGCACGTAGTTATGGAAATCTTTTAGAAGCTACTTTCGATCTCTATAGAATTAACCTTTATAAAGCTCTCCGATGGTCACTTCCTAAGACTTCTGAGGAAGAAAAAAAACAAGGAGAAATTCTCACTGAGTATCTTTGGCGTGGTTCGATCAGAAACATTACTTTTCAAAACGATTCCCCTGTAATTGAACGAAACAGCCGCGTAGAGTGAAGAGGTAGCGTATTTAGGCCTGGTTCAATTTTTGGCAGTTTAGGGAAACACTTCCACCACAAAATAGGGGACTGTTCAAAACGAGGTGATACTTTAGACTGATTGGATTGTCTTAGGGCTTAGGGCCAGCCCTATAAGGGGTGCTGAAGGTGGGCGGGTCTTCGTGAGGAGTCTCGCCCGCCTTCAGCACCCCAACTAGACAGAACCAGTGCCTCCCCTAATTGACTGACAAAAGATGTAATGAAGTGAGTGAATCGCTTGCCCGTAGGCAGTTGTAGGAGGACAGAGCCAATAGAGGGAGCCAGCGTTCTAAGATTTA
>LJZR01000103.1 GCA_001314865.1 Phormidesmis priestleyi Ana
CAAGCCTAAATACGATAAAAAGAAGCCTCACGTCTCTACCGCTCGCCTGCTCGCCAAAGCTAAAGAAGACAAGAAAGCACCTTGAAAGGGCTGCTCCAGGGGAGTTATGCGCTGAAATTTACCGTTTCGTCTTTGCTTCCGACTGAATGATGAAAGAGATATAGAGATAGATATTTTTTCACCCAATAAATCGGATTGGGAATTTGCCAATAACATCGGCGCTGATCTAGATGATTGCTATGTAATGGAGGAAAGTCCCAAATATCGGCTGGCGGTGAGCCAAAATAACTTTCATAGAGTTCGATTGTATACTCATATCGCTCGCTGGCTCCGCTATCGCCGGGATAATGATGGAGCGATTTTTTTAAAATCTTGCCGCATAGCTCTTCCCAATAGGAATAGGTATAGAGTAAATGATAGTGCCAGACGCAATCGATCGCACTCGACGGCGACACCATACCTTCAGCGATCGCCGCTAAAAAAATGTACTTTTTATATTCGCACATCGCTCGCAAAGTATAAATTTCACTCCAATGATATTCCCATGCTAATTTAACAGACATAGGATAGAGAGCAGTGGGATCGTCTAGCTTAAATTCACAAAGTTTAGCGTAGAGTTCGGCTTCTATTTCATTCATCAGCAACCACCTGCACAGGTGTTTGCGGGAGGAACTTTGGGAGTGGGATAAATGACTTGAAGTTCAAGATCGAGAAAGTCACTTAATTCCTGACCTAACCACCATAATTCTGCTTGGGAAAATTGAGCAGGAAAGGAATATTCAAAATTTCCACAATACACATACAGTTTCGGCAAGATGGTAATGGTACTGCCTTGGATAAGTCTGCCTTTTGTATCTAAACATTTGTCAAATGTATAGCCAGGGTTGTATGCTAAAATTCCGATTTGAGTTCGTAGATGTTCTGATAATTTGATAGACTTTCGCCCCTTTTTGTAATCTTTTAAGTTGTAAATGTGGCGATCATCAATAATTAAATGACAGTTTGTTTTGAGGTAATGATCCTTTTTTTGGGTAATCCCAGTTAAGCCTATCAGAAGCAATAAAGACCACATATACCAAAGTGATGGTATGTAAGAAATAAAAACGGCGAACCAAAATAACAATCCAAAACACGTCCAGAAAAAAATTTTTTCATTTGTTTTATGCCAGCTAATTTGTAATCGGTTTTGATCCCGACATAGACGAATTTGAGTATGGGCGGGTTTTAATCGATCGAAATTCCCATAACTGCCATCTTCAGATTTCAACGCAAGTTGTGCCGCTTTGGCACTATCGAATCGTTTGTCAAGATGAGGATGAGTCATTCTGTCTAGCCATCGCTCGAACCACTTGCTAATCTCGGCATTAAATTTCACCCGTCCATTTGTTTGGGGTAACGCTGCAGGATGGGTGCCCGTTAATAGATAAATTAACGTCATCCCCAAACTATACAAATCTGAGGCGGTTGTCGTTTGTCCACCAAATTGTTCGAGAGGAATGTAGCCATAACTACCAACGATTGTGATGGTTCCTTCTTCTTTTTTTGCAACCGTTTGTACTGAGCCAAAATCAACCAAATAGACATCTCCAATACTATTGCCAGAGCGGTTTCCAATCAGAATATTACTAGGCTTTATATCACGATGAATCACCGGGGGGTGTTGCTGATGGAGATAGGCAAGTAGATCTAATAAGCGATCGGCTAATTCGATAATTTCAGCTTCGGAAAATTTGCACCCTCTAGTGATGAGAGTTGCTAATGAAGGTGCCTCTATATAAGATTGCACTAAAGCAAAACTAGGATTATCGGCTTCATTAAACTCAAAATAGTCGAGATATTTAGGAACTTCAGGATGATCAAGATTTTTAAGCGTAGCGGCTTCGCGCTCGAATAATTTTAGATCGTCCCATTCAAAGACATCTCCAAATCGCAGCTGCTTAATAATGACTGGCACTTGGGATTGGAGATCTTTCGCCAAAAAGGTTCGTCGTCCAGATTTTTGACTCAATAATTTTTCGATTTGATAACGATCAGTGAAAACGGTATCAGTTATCATCATGGTTATCCTTCTTCACTAGCGAGTGTTACAGCATTTTTAGATGATTGCTCCAGTAGGGGGCGCTCATGTAGGCACTGAAGATCCTAAAAGGTAGGATTATCATTGACTGCATTTATAGATGCGTCAATATTGGAAAACTGTAATCAGGTGTAATCAGGTGTAAGGGTGTTACAGAATGCTATTGTCATTTCGTCCGTGGTCAAGTAGGGACTGATTATGAGCTGGAATTATTTTTTAGAAACACTTTCCAATCGTCCAGAGTACGGGTTAACCTCTCTTGAAGCTGAAGTCCTGATGTGTTTTCAAGAAGCTCAATGTCCAACTAAAAGTGAACTCTTAGAAGCGTATGTTAAGTCGTACTCGCCAATTGAAGAAGAAGCTTTTACCCAAAGGTTGAAGAATATCTATAGAAAATTTAAAATTGTGGGGAAAGGACATAAACTCCCGCAGCTTCATAAACGGGTTTATGAACAGTACCGTCAATACCAGAATAACGATATATTCTTTTCGGATATCGGTTTGAATTATATTTATCCGATTTTTCCTAGAGATAGCTTTGGGAAAGCCATTGATAATTTGATCGATTCGGACAATTTAGAGCATAGGCAAGTAGATATCCTTCAAACCTTTGCGCCCAATTTGAACGACTATTTTGAACATCTTATTCGATGCCTCCAAAATGGCGTCAAGGTCAGAATATTACTAGCTTGGCCTTATTCTGAAGCAGCAAAGCTGCGTGAAGAGGTTTTGAGGAAATATGCCAATAACAGCACTGGGGATGAGATTAACATTCAAGATTGTGTGATTGCCAACCTGGAAACGCTAGAAAAAATCATTAGAGTCACAGACACTTCTAAGTGCATCGAGATTAGACTATATGATACGTTTCCTTCTCTCGCAATTTATCGAGCTGGTCGTTATATGTTGGCCGCTCCTTTTCTACACGGATCACTTGCTATTAATACGTTTCAGTTAGAATTAACAACAAACTCTCCCAATCAACTTATCACGCAGACTTTACAAAAGGATTTTGAGTTAATGTGGAAAGTCGCTCGCCGCTTTCACCCAAATCCAAATCAAAATTGGCGAAATGATCTGAAAATCTTATTTACGGGCTAAAAATCATGATTGAAACCCTCAACGATTATGAAATTGACTTGATTACAGAGTTTAGATCTCATCCATTGTTTAAGCAGATCGATGAAATCTCTTGGCAAAATCTCCTGGCAATTCTCATCCAACGTCGCTTCTTATCACTTTCAATTGTCAACCTTTACGAGTTTGTGATTGATGCTCTGGCGGATGTGCAGATCAAACAGACCGTTAGAGGGATTCTAAATGAGGAGTTTCCACGCAACACAAAAGGGATTCCCCTATCTTCCCATCGAGAGCTACTTTTCCAAGATTTACTCAATCTAGGTGCAACTTCTGAAATGATATTAATAACATCGGAAACACCCACCACTCAAAATGTTAGAAATGAGAGCTATCAACGACTGGTGAGTTGTCTAGGAGAAAAGCATTGTCAGGTGGGGTTAGTTGCATTTCTTCGTTTTTGGGCAGAGGTACTGGTTTCGGTGGAGTATTCCTGCCTTTGGCAACGAATTTCTGAACGCCTATCTAACGGACAATCATCGCACAAAATTAGATCAGAGTTCTACTATTTCCATATGATCCATGACAGCAGAAATTCAGATATTGGACAAGAAAGCATTCTAGGCGGCTTGACCCATTCTCAAGAACTGGCGATTCATCTTAAAAGACTCATTTCGTCTGAAGACGCTCTAGTTTACTGTCTTAACCTTCAGAAGGATGCATATCAGCTTAAATATCAATTTTACGATCAGTTCATCAACGATTGCTCGGATTAGCAGCAATTCCAAATTCCAACTTACAGACGTGATTTTCCGGCATTGCGAAACGAGGTTAAGGGGTTTCAGATTTGACCATGATGTGAGACGAACGAGGAATCAATGTTTTTGAACGTACGTAGTCTGGAATTTGGAATTGCTGAGAGCTGAACGACGACCCCAGCCCCCAACCCCCTCAGCCCCAACCCCCTCAGCACCCCCACTCCAGCCCCTAACCCCCCATCGCCATCCGCACGTTCTCCAACGCCAGCCCCACAATCGCCTGCCAGTCATCATCGTTCGTCCAATCACACGACAGCTTATTCCCTGCGCTATCCCGCAGCGCCACAGCCAGTGTCCTATCGCCTGTGCGTAGCGCCTTAACGTAAGTCGCTAGCTGAAGAGGACGCGATAGCACCTCAGGTGAGGCCAACGCCAGTGCAGCAAGCACCGTCTTGCTAAAGAAGCACTCACGGCCTGCCTCAAAAGTTGTCGTTTCTCCCCCTGCTCGCATGAACAAGTGAAACTTAACCACCTCCTTCCCCCTGCGCTCTACTGTCGGAAAACGTAAGCCCACCACCCGTCCCCGAAAGATCGGCGGCTGGGTGAACGCATTGCCGTCTTCTAAGACATACCAGCCCTCGCCATTCCCTTTCGTTAGGTTGCAGTAGACCTTCTGGCCATAGCCACAGAAGCCCTCAGGGGCGGGCGGTTGGGCAGGTGTCTCTAGGGCGATCGCAATCCGCTCTAGGAGCGCGATCATCGTTTGCGTTGTCTGAGTCATGATTTTTGAAAGTCCTTTAGTGTTGGAATTTCGATTGAATTGCAGTGGAATTGAGAATGTATCGGTAGGCTGGGCAGTCGCTCGGACTACCCAGCAGGCGGCGGATTTAGAACGGTTCGTCTGTAGCCAAGACATCGGCTGTTGTCCACCACTGGCGCATCGTCCAGCCGGGGAGTTCTTCTGCTATGTAGCGCTCTAGCGTTTGGCGCACGGGCAGCGGCTCGCTCTTTAGCGTCAGGCTCAAGACCAGTTCGTCTGATTCTGCCTCTGGGCTATAGCCTAGCGTTGGCTTAGTCAGCAGCAGTTTGACCGTATGGGTATAGCGGGCGTCTATGGCTTCAGGGTGCGTCAGGCTAAGGCGTAGGTTCAGTAGCTGCCAGATAGCGCAGGACTGGCCGCTGAGGGAAACCTCGGGTGCTGCTGGCTTAAGGTCTTGGGCTTGTGTTCTAATGGTCATGTTTAATCCTTGGATTAGGGTTTAACGCAAGGGGTGGAGTGACCGTGCAAAGTTCTCTGCCCCTTTTGCTTACGAATTTATTATACCGCGTAATACTCGGTTTTTTCGTGAAATCCGTGTTCTTATTGATTGCTTTTTCTTATCGGAAGCCGTGTTATACTCGACGGCATTGCTGGGCAACGCATCATGAAGAAAGAGCAGGATAGAAGCGATCAAGGAAAGTTCATGCAAATCTACGATGAACCCCTTGCAAAGGTTCCGAAAGGAGCTAGATTTCCGCTCAGCGTTGACGCAATTCTGGCAGAGATGCCCGATAAATCTGCTTTCATTCGTGATGCTGTGATTGCAAAGCTAAAAGCTGAGGGCTGGTTGGAAAAATAAAAGGGAGGTCTGTCTCTTCCACAACTACACAAAAGATGGTTTGTCGCGGCGCGACCACATGAGTAGAGAAAGTCAGCGACAGTGCGGTGAGCACAATGAGCGTTATGAAATCAGCGCAAGATGAGAAGAAGAGCGATGCATCAACTGACGATTAGCTATCCAGAGACCTTGCCAGATGCCGTAGGCAGTACTCAAGCGCAGTTTGAGCTAGAAGCTAAGTGGGCAATGGCTGTTAAGTTGTTTGAAATGAAGCGCCTTTCTTCCGGAATGGCAGCGGCTTTGATAGGAGTAGATCGGGTCACTTTTTTGCTCAAGCTTGCTGATTATGGA
>LJZR01000104.1 GCA_001314865.1 Phormidesmis priestleyi Ana
ACCTAGATGAAAATCATCGGAAAATACTCCGGTTTCTGGGGTCTGCCGCTCAGGAGTACTACTTGCTATGTTGACCCTGACTTTATTCTGATTGTGACGGTTGGAAGGGCGGAATGTCGGTTAAATCTGAGGGTGATGTTCCAAGCTCGATTGGCCCACTCATCTTAAGACCGATTTTGGCTGTCTGAAAAAGTCCTCAAAGCATTTTAGGAAAAAGGTTTCAGCCTTTCCTGTTGACGTCGTCGGCCTCAGGGACTATGTGTTAGCTGTGCTGTCATTACTCGCCGTTTTGCTCAGCTCGAAAACCTAGCGCAGTAGCCGACACAAACTGAATACCCAAAAGGTGAATGCACTGGAGAGCCATGCACTGGCTGTCCCTATCGCGGCAGTGACAATCGGCAGCAGAATCAGAAACACCTCATTTTCGCGGGTAGAAACGCCACTGCCGTTAGCATCAATAGACTGCGTCGTCAGCACGGCGGCGGGAATAAACCCAGTCACAATGATGGTGAGCGCCACGGCAGCAACGATGAACCATCCAGAGATCTCTTGATCTTTGCTGTAACCATAGAGCATTGGGACTAAACTTGCGCCGGACACCGCACCGAGGTAGGCATAAAACGGCAGAATCGCGGGAATGAGAATAAATCCTACGGCTTGAGACTGCATCCACTCACTGTGGAGAGACTGCAACCAGGCAAATCCAGAAAACAAAATCGTGATCGCGCCAACCATCATTCCGACCAGCACCAGCAGCGGCGATAACAGAGAGTGACTGTGGAAAAAGGCGATCGCCGCCGCCCCAATAAACGGACCGATAATTAGAATCAAGAGCAAGTAAGATAGCATGGCTTTGTTTCATCACTGACTACATCAATCACGGACGAAATACAGAAGGTATCGTGGGACGGGATACCTTTGGGCAGAGCCAGGCCAGTTTAGCTCTGCCATAGGTTTCAATTGCCAGCCTCCTGTCTGCGCCTGCTAGCACTGCAAACAAAGCACTCGCTATGATATCGAGCAATCGATGAGCGCGGGTGCGATCAATGGGGTCAGCAATCTCACCAAAGTATTGCCCTAAGCAGGCGGCCAAGCTCCCACGATCCGCAAGTAGAAGACATAAGACAGGGGATAGATCCTTTATCCTATAACCTTGTCTGCTCCCTTTTAGATGCGTTTACCCTGGAACGATATACGATTTGACGTTTTCAAAGCACAGATTGGCTAGATCAGAGTCTTCAATATAAAAATAGAATCTGCCATTCTCGTCAGACTCGTCGTCAAATTCCAGCAATAAGCGTCCTGAGACTCCGTCTAAAACTTCTCCTACCTCAGAGTGAAGCTCTGGATAACCCCCTAGCTTGTTTCGCCGTCCACCTTGGCTTTGTGAGTACCGGGAGCTTCTATCCTCATAGTCCTCAATCCACTCCTCAAAGTTCTCGCGGAGTTCCGTCAGATGTTCAGGAAACTTGAGCGATTCATCCAACTGACCACGAGCATCCCAGAACACATCTTGCTGAGCGGAGAAACTTAAAGCATACACATGGTCATACCATTCCATCGCGCTCGCAGGTTCTGCTAAAAAGCTAAAGTCGGTAGCTAAATCATTTTTGTCTTGAGAAATTTCGGGAAAGTAAAGGATGCGGTGTTGCTCAGGACTCAGAGCGCACATGGGGACATCAAACCCGACATAAAACTGTAAAAGTCCCTGTCGCGGCAGATTAAGCCCATCAACGATGGGTAAATCAGCACAGTCTACCTGCATGAGAAACATCATCATCTGGCCCGTTGTAACATCGGCAGGATAGCTCATGCCTTTAGGTAGGTAGGGATGACCACCAATTTTGCTTTGCCAAAGTTCCAGCGGATCGCCACCCCAATCGGAAGGATAGTTGCCCCCAGCGTTGAGACGCCCTACCTCTGTCGCTGTGAATCTAATGTAAGGCACTAGATTAGATTCTAGAAATGATCGCAGCGGCTCAAGCCGATCTGGCAAATCCTGTAGAAATTGCGGCATATCCATCGTTTCCTGTGCTGATATGGTTTGAATCTTAGGCGATAGCGGTTGTTGGGCTTGCGCGGCGGAAGCGATCGCCTGCCTGGAATGAGAAGCCTGTATTTTCGCTTCTAGCGGCTCCAATACTCTAGCCAATTGCAGCTTGATGCCAGTTGCAACGTATTGCAGGCGCAGCATATCCGGGGGTGCAGTGAGTTGCTGTGGGGGACTGTAGGAGAACGGTTGATTATTCAGATAAAAGACGACATTGCCTGCTGCGGTCATCGTCAGCACATAGTGAAAGACTTGACCCGATGCAATCGTACTGGGTATACCGATGGATTCCTCCTTGCTCATCACTCCAGCCACATAAGTCCATTGCCACATTTGACCCTGCTCAGGGTCAAACTTAAATGCGTAAACATCGTCTTTCTGGGCACTCAACCGGATTGTAAACCCGCTCTCGTTTAACTGATTGAAGGTGCCCACCATCTCAAAACAAACGAGCGAGCGCGGCAGGGGAATGGTCAAATCGCAATAATGCACCTCACGAAAGACAAACCCCAGGGGATAGCGGACTGACCGGAGCTGTTTTTTGGCGACGCTAGGCGGGAGTGACGAACTAAGAGTGGCTTGATTCAACAGTTCAAGCGTGGGGGGAGGCAGCTCCGGCACCTCTGTTGACGGCGGCGGCGCAGAGAATGGCTGATCAGGACTGGCGGGTTCCTGGGGCAGCGGGTTCTCAGTCACAGATATGGTGCGATCGCCCGCAGGTAATGCGGTTGGCGGATCTGTCCGTTCAAACAGTTTGACAGACTGGTCGAATATTCTAAGAGACTGAATCGGCGAACTTTCAGGATAATAGACAATGTGAACGGTACTGATGAGCGTGGGAGATAGACGATGGGTATAGCGATCAAGGACGCGATCGTTGAGAGAAATCACAATGTCTTGTTCAATCGCTATTCTGAGCGTAAATTGCACCCCAGAGGTAAATTCAGGCGGCAGGGTTAGCGAGTTCCCGGCACCCCACTGACCAGAGATACAGGTACTATGGGCAATTTGTCTCTGATTGGGGCGCACATCGAAGTGGAAAGCGATGTCTTTGCCAGCATCCAGGTTGATGGTAAATGCTCCTAGCACATGAGGACTGATGCTTCCCAGGTTGCCAGTGACGACGACTTCTATGGCGCTGAGCGATCCCTCAACGGGAATTCCTAGAACGCGGCGACCTTCGTACCGGGCCTTGTCCAGGGTCGCCAGATCGAGGATGCGATCGCTCATACCGCTAGCTGTTGATGAGTCCACTTCAGTCGGCTGCTTAGGTGCGGCGGCATCATCTCTAGCGGCAATCTGTATATAGCCTTTCTTTAGCTTTTCATTAATTTTTTTGCTTGCTTCAGCTTGCGCGGCTTCCACCGTAGGATAGGAGGTACTGGAAGACTGTCCGGCAGTTCCAATCCGACCGTAGCGAATGGTGATTTCTGTACCATCCACGGTCACTCCGTAAAATTTATGAGATTTTCCGTCTGAGAGTTCTAAATAAACGGTGTTTGAGGTGGAGCGCTGGTCGTCAGTACTCATAGTATATGGTTACTAGGTAACTACTGCCCCAAAACTAACCTCGCCAACAAGAAAAGTGCAAGTACTAACTAAGCACAGTCACTGATGAAAAAGTGACTGTGCTTAGTTGGTATGCGGTAGCGAACCAACTAACCCATCTAAACCCTAATGCTGCCGGTTTCTCCAGCAAGCTTGGATACAAGCTTCTCCATCAAACACCATACGAGGCTGTGCGACCGCTGGCTCCAACAATCCTAAATCTCGGATACCAAATGCTCCACCGGATTTCTCAATGTCTCTGCGATGCAGTTCCAGCAACTCAATTAACGTCAAGGGTAATAGAAGCCACAGCGATCACTCTCCTAATGTTTCTGGCTCAAGTTTAGTATCCACACTCAATTAGTACCGGGTTGTACAGCTCTAACCCAGAAAACCGCACCATCAGCCCCAACCCCCACAGCCCCTCATCCCCCTCATCCCCCTCATCCCCAGCCCCCACTCCAGCCCCTAACCCCCCATCGCCACCCGCACGTTCTCCAGCGCTAGCCCCACGATCGACTGCCAGTCATCATCATTCGTCCAATCGCACGACAGCTTCTCTTGATACGCTTCAAAGAAGAACAGGGGCGTTTTGCTCATGAGGCGAGTCCTTAACCGGGTCAGCCGGGTACGCTGCTTCGTCAGCAATGATTGCTGTCTATACGGCTTCTGAGGTGCGCTAGAGCATAGGTGCTCTGAAACTGGCTGCGACTCATAGAAACCGGGGGAGAGGACTTTGCGGGCGGCGATGAAGGCGGACGTGGGGGCATCGGCGATTCGCGGATAGTAGAGGCCGGTTGCATAGCGGATAGCAGCTTGAAATGTTGTGTTGTCTTCCACAGGAATACCTCAATAGGTCACTCGCTCAGCGCGACAGCGCACTCCCAGAACAAAGACATGAGCTAACTGGAGGATTTGTTGATAACATCAGCAAAACGGCGGGCGGATATCAGACCAATCGACTTGAGCCAGAACCACGCCCATGGGGTTTGGTATTTTATCGGGTTGTGGGTACCCTCCTAATTGACAGCAGTTGATTTTACCCCCCATTTTGTAACGCCATGTCGCCCCTGATTTTTCTCGACATAGACGGCGTCCTGAATAATACTCCCTGGATGGAAAAAGCTGGGTTTGGGACTTTGGACCCCGCTAATGTGGAGAAGCTAATTCGGTTAATTCAGTTAGTTGACGCTGACTTGGTAATCAGCTCAGATTGGCGGTTTTTCCACAAGTATGATGTCCTGTGCCGTCGCCTAGTCAGTGAGGGCATCCCAAATCGCTTTGTCGGCAGCACGCCCTGTTTAGAGGCTGAAGGTAAAACTGATGATGAGATCGTGCCGCGAGGCTTGGAAATTGATGCTTGGTTGAAAAACAATAATTTCAACGGCTTGTTTTGTATTCTTGACGACCGCGATGATATGGAGCCACATCAGGGGCGGTTGGTTCAGACCGATGATAATTATGGCTTATTGGATAGAGATGTTGAGCAAGCAATCTCACTACTTATGTGCTCCTCTGCCTAAAAGTCCGGGGAGCCTGTAAATGCTGTTTCCCTATGTCGGGGTACTGCAGTTAGCTAGGCGAGCCTCCTCACGAAGACCCCCCCATCGCCACCTGCACGTTCTCCAACGCCAGCCCCACAATCGCCTGCCAGTCATCATCGTTCGTCCAATCGCACGACAGCTTATTGCCTGCGCTATCCCTAAGCGCCACAGCCAGCGTCCTATCGCCTGTACGTAGCGCTTTAACGTAAGTTGCTAGCTGAAGAGGACGCGACAGCACCTCAGGTGAGGCCAGTGCCAGGGCCGCAAGCACCGTCTTACTGAAGAAACAATCGCGACCGGCCTCAAAAGTTGTTGTTTCTCCCCCGGCTCGCATGAACAAATGAAACTTAACCACCTCTTTCCCCCTGCGCTCTACTGTCGGAAAACGTAAGCCCACGACCCGACCCCGAAAGATGGGCGGTTGCGTGAACGCATTGCCGTCCTCTAACACATACCAGCCCTCGCCATTCCCTTTCGTCAGGTTGCAGTAGACCTTCTGGCCATAGCCACAGAAACCCTCGGGGGCGGGCGGCTGTGCGGGCGTCTCTAGGGCGATCGCAATCCGCTCTAGGAGCGCGATCATCGTTTGCGTTGTCTGAATCATGGGTAGTGCATTAATGTAAAGGATAAAGAAAAACAAGCTACAGCCGTTGGCAGTGTCAAGGAGTAGAGCAGATGAAAATCGAGATGACTTGCCCAACT
>LJZR01000024.1 GCA_001314865.1 Phormidesmis priestleyi Ana
ATTGACAACGAAGCCGTCGTCGCCGCCACCAATGCCTACATAGTTGTAGCTAGGGGCTGTTTGAGCGAAAGCACCAAAAGGAACTGCGAGAAGCGCAGCGGCAGCAAGACCCAGTGGAGCCCAAATACGAGAGAGTTTCATGGAATTATCCTCAAAAGGGGTTGGAATAACAACGCGAAAACGTTGAAGGAGTAATTTGGAACTTCTGTGGCCTCTACGCTTTTCTTGTGGGCTCTCTTCTAGAGATTTCTAGCGGAAAGTTTCTAGGGCGCGACACTTAAAAAGGCAAGGTTGAGAAGGGTGAGAAGAATGCGAAGTGAAAGTGTTGTTTGGGTTGAAACCGTTTGTTTCGTTTCGCATGTTTAAGTTGTATCTTTTGGAACCATTGCTTGCGCGAATGGTATGGACACTTTGTCCGGGTGGACTAGCAAAATAATCCTTCTATGGACGTAAAACCGTTGTTTTTGAATGTGCCAGTTAAGCGGTATGGCTAATGAGATGCCGCTGAGCAGCCGGTTGAAAAAACGAATTTTTTTGGCTGTATGATGCTGTTTTTAGTGGCTAGAGAGGTACGGCGGCTGATAGGTTTATAGAGAAGTCGATAAACCTATACAAGCGCACATATAAGCGCACATATATAAGAGATTTGCCATGGATGGATTGGTACGAGGTTCGGATAACTGTGTGCGCTGCTGGTGGCCTGGAGATAAAGCAGATTATTTGGCCTATCACGATGATGAGTGGGGCGTCCCTGTTGCCGATGACCATAAGCTATTTGAAAAGATTTGCCTGGAGGGATTTCAGTCGGGACTCAGTTGGCTAACGATATTGCGTAAGCGGGAGAACTTTCGCGCCGCCTTTGATGGGTTTAATTTTGAGCGGGTAGCTGGCTATGGGCCAACAGCGGTAGACAAGCTGCTGCAAGATGCAGGAATTGTCCGCCACCGTCGCAAAATAGAGTCGGTGATTAATAATGCGCAGCGTGCCTGCGAGCTGACTGAAACGGTTGGTTCGCTGGCGGCTTACTTTTGGCAGTACGAACCGAGCGCAGATGCTAGGCCACAGAACATCGACTACCCAACGCTAGAAGGGCTGAGTAAAACTCCAGAGTCAATTGCGATGAGCAAGGACTTAAAAAAGCGCGGCTGGTCTTTTGTAGGGCCGACAACGGCCTACGCTTTTATGCAGTCAGTGGGTATAGTGAACGATCATATCGCGGGCTGTGAGTGGCGATCGCGCACTGAAGCCCGCCGTCAGCAGTTCTTGCGGCCCAGTTGCAAGTGAGCAGGAAGCTATTTTACGCTAGTGCTTTTTTGCGCTAGTGCTTTTTTTTGAGTAGAGCGATCGCGCCTACTGTTAGCAATCCAACCACGCCTCCGGGCTCAGGTATAGAAGTCGGTGGTTCTGGCGTTGGTGTTGGGAATGGTATCGGCACCGGCTCAGGCTCAGGGATGGGCTCAGGTTCAGGGATGGGCTCAGGTTCAGGGATGGGCTCAGGTTCAGGGATGGGCTCAGGGGTAGGCAGACTTGGAACTGCGCCTACTGGTGTGAGCAAGTCATCAGGCAGCGTTGTGTTGAACGAAACATTGTCGATTAGAAAGCCGTAGATTCCATCATCGAACGGGAAAGCGGCGCCGGGAGTCGTATCTGCTGTCACAGTGACCTTTCTACCAGCCGCCGCAAAGCCAATCTTTTGAAAGCCGCCCTGTAAGTTAGAGGCCAAGACAAACTTCGCAGAATTACCAATATCATCAGCGACCGTATACTCCAGACCCTGGCTGACAGGCAGGCCATTAAAAACATCCAAAAAGAAGTTTTGAATTGGGTTTTCAAACTCGATAGTCAGTGGGTTCTGTCGGGTGGGATTATTGGGAATACCCGCATTTGCGGTATTGTTTGCGGTGCCGTAAGCCGTTGATGGATTAGCGGGCGTATTGGTCGCATTAGTCAAAATAACGCCGCCGCTAAATCGGACATTGCCTACATTTGTAGTGATGTTTAAAGTTTGCGCATCGCCTGCAAACTCAAACGCGTTAGGCCCTAAAAACCCCTGATCGTCGAAGTTGATAACCGCCGCTAAAGACGGAACCCCGTATCCCAATACAGAGACCACAGAGAAAATACTGATGAAGGAAGCCTTTTTCATAATTCTTTAATCTTCAGTTTCCTGGGGGGATTCCGTACTCATACTGAGATAACATCTCAAAAATACTAGAAAAATACTAGTTTGGACAGCAAAAATAGGCACAATTGTGATTTTTGCTTCATATCAACTTTAGTAACTGAGAAAGTTAGCGTGATCTATCGAGCACATACATCAAGTTTTCTAGGGCAATGCTGAATAGAACTTCACCCTTGAAAGATTCGGTCAGGATTTATAAATTTAAATTTATGTTTAGGTTTATTTGAGACCCATGCACTCAGATAGCTTCAGAGCATAAATTTGCAACCCATGAGTCAAAGAACCCAGGAGCCAAAGGACTCAAAGACCTTATAGACATATGAGCTATATAGATAGATAGAGATAAGGCGCTCAGACAGTCTTTTAGAACACAAAATGTTGATTGCCCCCTTAACCCTGGTGTCACGATCAGCGAGAATAGAAGCATTAACTTTTTCATAGCCCTTAGCTTAAAGCTTTAACCAGTCACCAACGGCGGCATACAAGGCGGCATACAAGGCATCGTGCTTTGAAAACTCAGTAACGTACAGGACATAGCTCAATGACAGCAACCCAAGCTAAGCCCAAATCTACCTTTCCGATCGACCTAAGCGCCTATCAGCGCATCAAGCTTGATCCAGCCAACAGCCAGCTTACCGACGAGCAAAGATCGGCCCTTAAGGCCAACATTCAGCTCTGCCGAGAAGCGATTGTATTTTTTACCGCAACAGGCGGTGCTCGCGGCGTTGGTGGCCATACAGGCGGGCCTTATGACACAGTCCCTGAGGTGATGATTCTAGATGCGCTATTTAGAGGCAATCCCGACAAGTTTGTGCCCACCTTTTTTGATGAGGCCGGTCATCGAGTAGGTACGCAGTATTTAATGGCTACTTTGAATGGCGATTTGCCAGCTGAGCAGCTCATGCAATACCGTGCCGCTGACTCCAAGCTTCCGGGTCATCCAGAACTGGGGCTAACACCTGGGGTGAAATTTAGCTCGGGCCGGCTCGGACATATGTGGCCATTTGTCAATGGTGTGGCGCTGGCGAATCCTGGTAAAACAACATTTTTATTGGGGTCTGACGGGGCGCAGCAGGAAGGTGATGACGCTGAAGCGGCTCGCTTAGCGGTAGCTCAAGGCATTAACGTTAAGCTCATCATTGATGACAACGACGTGACGATCGCAGGTCACCCTTCAGAGTATCTAGGCGGCTATAGCGTGCAGAAGACGCTAGAAGGCCATGGCTTAAAGGTGCTGGTTAACGATGGCGAAGATATTGACGCCCTATATGCCAATATTTGTGCGGCGATTAATGAAGATGGCCCGATTGCGGTGATTTGTAAGCGCCCAATGACCGTGGGGATTGATGGCCTAGAAGGCAGCACCCACGGCCACGATGTGATTCCGACCGACTTAGCGATTAAGTATCTTGAAAAGCACGGTCGCCAAGCCGCTGCTGACTATCTTAAGAACATTGAGAAGCCTAAGCATAGCTATTCCTTTTTAGGATCTAGTGATGAAATGGGCTCCAACCGCAATGTGTTTGGTCAGGCGGCGGTAGAAGTACTCGGTAGAATGAGTGACGCCGAGCGCAAGGAAAAAGTGCTGGTGGTTGACTGTGACCTAGAAGGGTCTTGCGGTTTGAATCACATTCACGAGGCATATCCCGAAATCTTTATCAGCGGCGGCATTATGGAGCGGGGCAACCTCTCTGCAGCTGCGGGCTTTGGCATGGTCGAAGGGAAGCAGGGTATTTTTGCGACCTTCAGCGCGTTTTTAGAGATGTGTATTTCTGAAATTACGATGGCGCGGCTGAATAAAGCCAACTTGCTGTGTCACTTTTCCCACTCGGGTATTGATGACATGGCTGATAATACCTGCCACTTCGGTATTAACAATATGTTTGCCGACAATGGCCTAGACGATGGCTATGAGACTCGGCTGTATTTTCCTGCGGATGCCAATCAGATGAAGGCTTGTGTAGAGAAGGTCTTTCATCAGCCTGGTATTCGGTTCATTTTTTCGACTCGTGCCAAGGTGCCGATGCTTAATGGTGAAGACGGCAGCACGCTGTATGGTGACGGCTATGACTTTGTGCCTGGTAAGGACGATGTGGTGCGTGAAGGCAGTGATGGCTACATCGTGAGCTTTGGTGATGGTCTGTACCGGGCGTTAGATGCGGTTGAGCGGTTGAAGCAGGAAGGCTTGAATATCGGCTTGATTAATAAATCTACGCTGAACGTTGTCGATGAGCAGATGCTAGAGAAGGTGGGTAAGTCGCCTTTAGTGATGGTGGTCGAGTCGTTTAATGAGAAGACTGGACTAGGGGCTCGCTACGGCACCTGGCTGCTAGAGCGTGGCTATACGCCTAAGTTTGCGCATGCGGGTACGCATGAAGAAGGCGGCGGCGGACTGTGGGAGCAGTTTTATCACCAAGGTTTAGATCCTGAGAGCATTATGCAAAAGGTGAAGAAGCTGGCGGGTAAGTAAGGATGTTTCTCCCTCTTAGGTTAGGCATTGAAATGCTGACTTAGTGACTTAGGGGTGTTTTATCAGCTCGCTCATGAATAAGGCTCTCTTGGCGTTGGCTGAGAGAGCTTTTGTTTGGGTAGGCGTTTGGGCGGGCGGTTTGGGTGGGCTTTTGTTTGGGTGGCGGCTAAGTGGCCAAAGCGATAGAAGTGAGGCTCGATCCGGAGGGGGTGTATGATCTTAAGTGGGCGCTGCGTGATTTTTGGGAGATAGGTTCTTTTCTAGGAATGATTGCAAACCCTGATGCCTAGAGTTTTTTTTGGAGTAATCGCACCATGGCCGCAGAATATATTGCAGACGAAGCCGCATTTGATGCCTTAGTAAAAGACAATTCGGTGGTCGTTGTAGACTGTACGGCGAGCTGGTGTGGGCCTTGTAAGCTGGTGGCTCCGCTGATGGATCAGCTCTCAGATGAGTATGCAGGTAAGGCGACGGTTTCTAAGCTGGATTTGGATGCCAATAAGGCCGTTGCTAAACGATTTGGGATCAAGAGTATTCCGGCGGTGATGGTGTTTAAAAATGGCGAGCTCATGGATACCTTGGTAGGGGTGAAGCCGTATTCTATGTTCAGCGAAGCGGTGACTAGCTATTTGTAAGCTCGTTATTGGTCAGTTTGTTTAGCTTTTGATATCTGGCATGCCCAATCCCAATAAGCCTGATCCCAATTTGATTAAGCTGTCGCCAGCGACTGTGTTTGCGATCGCATTTGCCGTCATCTTTATTCCGCTACTGCTGACGGGCTTTATTTCCCAGTAGCGCGATCGCAACTTTATCCGCAACATTATCTGGAATTGATCGGTCTGGCGTTGTATTCAGAACCGGCCCAACTGGGATGCTTAAGACGCTGATTGATTTCTGATGTATCTCTGATGTGTCAAAGGGTCGTCAGCGTCGCTCAGGTTGGGTAAAGTAGGTTCGTTTAGTTCTATCAAAATTCTTTTGTTAGTTTGCGAGCGCTAGTAACCGGTCACAGGTGCTTTCACGTAATCTCACGTGAGAGCATATCCTCATGGCCTCTCGCGCCCTCTTAACCAATTTGCGGTCTTTTTGCGGTCTTGTCTTTTTGCGGTCTTGTCTTTTTGCGGTCTTAAGGAGTCTTTAGTATGTGCGGAATCGTTGGATACATTGGTACTCAAGCTGCCAGCAGTATTTTGATCGAAGGTCTTAAAACGCTAGAGTACCGAGGTTACGATTCGGCTGGGGTCGCGACCATTAGCGAAGGCCAATTGCAGCGAACGCGGGCGAAGGGCAAGCTCAAAAACTTGCAGGTAAAGCTCGAAGGCTTAGAAGATCCGGCTCGCTTGGGTATTGGCCATACGCGCTGGGCGACCCATGGCAAGCCCGAAGAGCACAATGCGCATCCGCATACTGATACCAAAGAGCGGATCGCGGTGGTGCAAAATGGCATTATTGAAAACTATCGCGAGCTGCGCGAAGAACTCAAAGCCAAGGGGCATGAGTTTCGCTCAGATACCGATACTGAAGTGATTCCCCACTTAATTGCGGAGTATTTAGAAAATCCGACAGGTGATGCGGTGCTCACCGAACAGTCCCGACTGCTGGAAGCGGCGCGACATGCGATGACCCGTTTGGAAGGGGCCTTTGCGATCGCGCTCATTTCGCTCGACTTTCCCGATGAACTCATCGTTGTGCGTCAGCAGGCCCCGCTGGTCATTGGCTTTGGTCAGGGCGAGTTTTTCTGTGCTTCTGACACGCCTGCGATTATGCCCTATACGCAAGCCGTGCTGACGCTAGAGAATGGTGAAATTGCTCGGCTGACGCCCTTAGGTGCTGAAGTATACGACTTTACCGGCCATCGCCTGAAAAAGTATCCGCAAACCCTGAACTGGAACCCCATCATGGTGGAAAAGCAGGGCTTTAAGCACTTTATGCTCAAGGAAATTTATGAGCAGCCAGGCGTCGTACGCACTTGCCTAGAAACCTATTTAGATACGGCCTGGGACACTCAAAGCAGCCATTCTCCGATTAAGTTGAATCTGCCTGATGCACTGTTAGACGACTTGCAGCATGTTCAAATTTTGGCCTGTGGCACCAGCTGGCACGCTAGCCTAGTCGGTAAATATTTGCTCGAACAAGTGTCCGGCATTCCGACTGTGGTGCAGTATGCCTCTGAGTTTCGCTATGCGCCTGCGCCGCTGATGCCCCATACGCTGACCATCGGTGTCACCCAGTCAGGGGAGACGGCTGATACGCTGGCCGCGCTTGATATGGAGCAGCAGCGCCGCAGCAAAAGCGGTAATGCCGACTATTCACCGCGCATGTTGGGCATTACCAATCGCGCAGACAGTTCATTGAGCCGTCTGGTGCCTCACATTGTCGATACTAAAGCGGGTCTAGAAATTGGCGTAGCTGCGACCAAAACATTTGTCGCTCAGCTAATGGCGTTTTACTTTTTGTCTTTAGATTTGGCTTACCGACGCCAGGCGATTTCGCTTGAGCGGCTAGCCGAAATTATTGAAGGGTTGCGGCAGCTGCCTGCTCAGCTAGAGTTGGTGCTAGAAAGTCAGGAGCGCTATGTAGAGGAGCTTTCTCATGACTTTTCGGAGACGCGAGACTTTATCTTTATCGGTCGTGGTATTAACTATCCAATTGCCTTAGAAGGCGCGCTGAAGCTGAAGGAAATTAGCTACATCCATGCAGAAGGCTATCCGGCAGGGGAAATGAAGCATGGGCCGATTGCGCTGCTAGATGAAAAAGTGCCGGTTGTAGCGATCGCAACCAAAGGCACCGTTTACGAAAAAGTGCTCTCCAATGCGCAAGAAGCCAAAGCCCGCGATGCCCGGCTCATTGGCGTAGTACCCATGAATGATCCAGATGCAGAAGAAACCTTTGATGCACTGCTGCCTGTCCCCAACGTAGACGAGCTGCTTTCACCAATTTTAACGGTGGTTCCTTTACAGCTGCTTTCGTACCACATTGCAGCGCGGCGGGGCTTAGATGTCGATCAGCCTAGAAACCTGGCGAAGTCAGTCACGGTAGAGTAGCTGAACCCCATCTCGGCACCCCATCTCTTGAGCGCATCTCTTGAGCGAATCTCTTGAGTTAAGCCCTGAGAAGATAGCATCTTGTTTGTATCCTAAAATACAAAATTCTCAGGGTTATCTAATGGAACTCTGACTTCTCCTTCAGTTTAAATTCAGCCCTAGTTAAGGCGTGGCGCTCATTCTAATAAGTATCGAACCCAAGCGGTTTCGCACTGCAACGTTTTTACTTTTTAGGAGATTCCTCTCATGAAACGCCTTATTTTGTCTGTCTCATTGGTTACGCTAGGTCTTGCATCAATCTCTCCTGCCGTCTTGGCGGGCCAAGCTTCTACCCCAGGGCAAATTTCAGATGCCGCAACGGTTATTGATTTGGTGCGCTATAACCGAGATGTTCGAGGTAAATAAAATAGCAAATTTCAACTTCTTTGACCTCATTGGTCATCTCATGTTTTTGGTAACACTTAACACATAGATAACGCATAGAATGCCGAGGCCCATTGTGTGTGCCTCGGCATTTTTTAGTAAAGTCATTCTTTTTTCTTCTAGCGTTCGATTGCTTGTGCGATCGCCTGATCTCCTCATCGCCTGCTTAGGATGAAGCTTCTCGGGAATCTAAAAGTCTCTCCCATAGGAGAGTATTTGTTTCATCTTGACGCCAACGTAGGAGCTGCGCGCTATTACTGCCCACAGCTAACCCAGGCATCCCAAGGGCTTGCCGGGGTGCCAATGTGACGAGTGCGATCGCTTCTTCCACAGAACAAATTTCCCACTTCACCAAATTTACCGCGCCCTGGATCAGCGGCAGCGTCGTGCCCGACAAAGTGCCATCGGCCAACCGGGCCGTGCCATTGACAACTTCAATTTCTCGGCTGTCCCAGGCATAGTTGCCATCGGGCAAACCCAGCGGCGAAAGCGCATCGCTCACCAAAAACAATCCGCCCATCACAGCATGCGGACTGCCTCGGCCAATGCGAACCAACAAATCTAGCATGGTGCGGCAAATATGCTCTCCATCGGCAATAAACCCGCAAAAAACGTGAGGATGCGTGAGCGCTGCGCCCAACAATCCAGGCTCGCGATGGTGCAGGCTAGGCATCGCATTAAAGGCATGGGTAACCATACTAGCGCCCTGATCAAAGGCTTGATTGGCCTGCTTGGCGGTCGCGAGTGAATGGCCCAGGCTGACAGTAATATTGCGATCGCACAGCCACCGAATGATCTTTTCGCCCTCCAAACCCACCGCAATCTCAGGCGCAAGCGTGATGATGCGAACCGTTTGGGCAAAGTTGTTGATGGTTGCTTTTACATTCTCAAAAGTCAGCGACTGTAAATACTCTAAAGGATGCGCGCCCAGCTTTGCCTTGTTTAAGAACGGTCCTTCTAAATGAATGCCTAGAATTTTGGCAGATTGGGCAGATTTGTTGTTTCTTTGATCGTTTTGTTGCTGTTGAAACTCACTAATCGCCGCCAAGCTCCCTTGAAAATTTTCGATAGAAGTCGTCACCAGCGTCGGACAAAACGCATCGACCCCCTGCTGCCAAAGCAGTTCGCAAATCGCCTGTAGCTGCTCAAAATCGCTGTGCCTCACATCCGGAAAAGCCAGCCCTAACGCCCCGTTAATCTGTAAGTCTACGGCCCCTAAGGTCACCCAGTCGCCTGCGACATCTATCATCATCGCTTCAGGTAACCTAGCTTCAGGCAAGGTAGCAATATCTTCATCGACTGCTTCAATTGCCGTTACCCAAGCCTCTTCTATCACAATCTGATACAGGCCAGCCCGATACGGCAACCTGGCGTTAAGAATAACAGTACTATCAGACATGAATCCTATACATGCGTAAGAGATATCCCTAGGCTATGACTACTTTACAGGCAGGCACATCGGCAGAGGTTGGCATTGTGATGGGCAGCGACTCTGACCTGCCGACCATGATAGATGCGATCGCAATTTGCGAAGAATTCAACATTGCTCACGAAGTTGCCATCGTATCGGCTCACCGCACCCCGCATCGAATGGTCACCTACGCTGAAACAGCGCACACCCGAGGGCTCAAAGTTATTATTGCAGGTGCAGGCGGTGCGGCGCATTTACCCGGCATGGTCGCCGCCCTCTCTCCCTTGCCCGTCATCGGCGTCCCTGTAAAAACCAGCACCCTATCCGGCATAGATTCTCTATATTCCATTGTGCAAATGCCGAGCGGCATCCCGGTCGCTACTGTAGCCATTGGCAATGCCAAAAATGCCGGATTGCTCGCCGTGCAAATGCTCGCTGCTCATCATCCGGAGCTGCAAGCACAAGTACTGGCCTACCGGCAACAGCTCAAAACAATGGTCAACGACAAGCAAAATCAGCTCGCAGCACTAGGTGCCCGTCAGTACCTCAAGCACATGATTAATCCCTAAACTTCAACCCAATGAGATCAGAATAAAGATCATCATGAAAATTTACACAAAATAAAAAAATCAAATAAACAATATCAGCAAATATTTTTTACGTGCGACATCCCTTAAAGAGTTTGTAAATACTCAAAACCCTTCAAGGTGCTTATGAAAACCCTCTAAATATCCGTAGATTGACCGTTTCTACAGAATCCGACGATCGATAGCGCTCCAAATCAAAAAAAAGTGGTGTTTTGGCACAATGCGTAAGGAAACAAGTCAAGTAGAAATCAAGACGCTTTGTAAAGTTTTTCTAAAACTTGTTCAAAAAAGAAACGCCAAGGGTACGTCCTTATCAATCAAAAGTATCAGCCGACACAGAATGACTGACTGAGACTTGGTGGAATAGGCACCATCAGTTTGACAGGTACATGCGTGGGAAAGCCCAATTGATAGCGCAGCCAAAAGCCGGCTGGTTATAGCTACCTCAATGGCAGCCCCATACGGCCCCAGATTACTGTCTGACTAAAATTGCGTTAGGAATGCCAGAGACTAAAAAATGTCTAACTTTACACTCGAAACAAAAAAGCAGAACAGGCGCGTATCCTCGCCCTGGGACGCAAATGTTCCTCCGTTTACAGAAATGGCTAAGCGTGCAATAGGTCGCACGTTTGGTCATAAATATGCATGGGGTTGGCTAGCCTGCATCCCCTTGTCTTTTGTGATTGTGGCTACGTGGGGATTTGCAGCTCACGCTCAAGACGAAGTAGCTGCTGCTGATGTGCAAATAATCTTAGATAACATCTGGATTGTGGTTGCCTCTATCCTCGTCATCTTTATGAACGCGGGTTTTGGCATGTTAGAGACTGGCTTTTGCCGTCAAAAAAATGCCGTCAACATTCTCACTAAAAACCTCATTGTGTTTGCGCTGGCAACCGTTTCTTTCTGGGCTTTGGGCTATGCCTTAGCCTTTGGGTCTGGGAACGGCTTCTTTGGGTTTACGGGTTTCTTTTTAGCCGGTTCTGAGCCAGATACCCTCATTGATGGGCTAACGCTAACTGTTCCCGTGTTCTTCTTGTTCCAGGCGGCTTTCGCCGGAACTGCGGCCACTATCGTATCGGGTGCGGTTGCTGAGCGAGTTAAGTTCTCCAGCTTCATTATCTTCAGCGTTTTGCTCACGGCTATTTCTTACCCCATCACAGCTCACTGGGTCTGGGGCGGCGGCTGGCTCTCGGCAATGACTTTCCTGGGTGAAGGTGTTGGCTTTAGCGACTTTGCTGGGTCTACTGTGGTTCACTCTGTCGGCGGTTGGGCGGCTCTCATGGGCGCAATCTTCCTTGGGCCTCGCATTGGCAAGTACCAAAACGGCGGTGTTAATGCCATTCCTGGCCACAACATGAGCATTGCAACCTTGGGTTGCCTCATTCTATGGATCGGTTGGTTTGGTTTTAACCCTGGTTCTGAGCTAGCAGCTAGCTTGAATGTTCCTCAAATTGCATTGGTGACTAACCTGGCAGCAGCGGCAGGCGGTATCGCAGCAACGTTTACGGCTTGGGCGCTCAGCGGCAAGCCTGACTTGTCTATGGTCATCAATGGTATCTTGGCTGGCTTGGTCGGCATTACCGCAGGTTGCGGCGGCATTGGCTACTGGGGTGCGATTATTGTCGGTGGTATTGCCGGTGTGCTCGTAGTCTTTTCTGTTGGCTTCTTCGACAGCATTAAAATTGACGACCCGGTTGGTGCAACCTCTGTTCACTTAGTCTGTGGTATTTGGGGTACCTTGGCTGTTGGCCTGTTCCACAAAGATCTAGGTCTTTTCTTTGGCCATGGCATCACTCAGCTCATCGCTCAAATTATTGGTATTGTAGCGATTGGCCTATTCACCGTGATTTTAACCTCGGTGCTATGGGTGGTCATCAAGTCTCTGGTTGGCTTGCGAGTCTCTTCTGAAGAAGAGCTCAAGGGCTTAGACATTGGCGAGCATGGCATGGAAGCTTACAGTGGTTTCCTTAAGGACACTAGCGATATGGGCGGCATTATCTAGGCGTTTCGTTATCTAGGTTTTGCTAGATGAGCGAATGCGAATAACGCCACATTTTGTGTAACATTTTTAGAGGCTTAGCATGCTAAGCCTCTAATTTTTTGTTTTGCCTTTTGTTTTACCTTTTGTTTTACCTTTTGTTTTACCTTTAGTTAACTTCTTGCCTGTGACCCCTAGGCTGGCTGTTATTCTAACGATACTTATTAAGACACTATAAAAATCTCAACTTTAAAAATCCCATCTAAAAAAATCTCAATTCCAAGCAATTAAAAGTTATTAAAAGCCCAACTGGCTGCTGCTGAGGGGCTATTGAAAAACTGTTTTCCCTATAGGCTCGTCATAGCGCTAGGACCGCAAACTTCACATGGGTAATCCAGCTTCCATCGTGGAAGAACTGTTTGAGGCGCTGCCGACGCTACGGTCTCAAATGTATTTCAAGACGTCGCTGACCGCGCTCTCCCACGCGATGGAAGATCAGGTGCTGGCCGGGGCAGATCAGCCACCGCTGATTATTGCGAGTTTTCAGCAAGAACGGTTTTACCGTCAAGAGGCTCATCGCTATGAGCGGATTGGTCAGCTGAGCGATCAGGTCTATGTGCTTTCAGCCGCAGAAACCAAGTTTAGTGAAACCGTAGATGGCTACGAGAAAATTAGTTTTGACAGTGAAGATGCCCTGACCGAAGAATGGCATCTGGTGGTGGTGGGCAAGCATTACAGCGCTGCGCTCATTTGTCGGGAGCATTCTGGGCGGGATGCCCACAAAGCGGTGGCTCACCCATCCATGCCGCCTGCTTCTCCGCTACATTTGGATCAAACTCGGCGGTTCGAGGGGATTTGGACATTGAACCGGCAGGTGAGCGTGCGCGCGGCTGATGCGTTGCTGAGCCGTATTCAGGTATATCGCCCTGATCTAGCCGAGAAGATTGGTTGTGCTCGGGCTAAATATATTCCTGATGTGTTTGATGCTGAGCTAGCGGTTGAGAGCGATCCGTTTGCACAGCGGTTGATTACTTACTTGCAGGCGGGGCAGTATAAGCAGCTAAAAGCGTACCGAGCGATCGCGATTCAAGAGCAGCGAGCCCGGTTGCTTAACTCTATTACGGCAGCGATTCGTCAGTCGCTAAACCCGGATGAGATTTTTGCGATCGCCACTCAAGAGCTCGGCAGCGTACTCAATGTAGGCCGCTGTATTATCTACCGCAGTGACGCTAGCGATACCGCTGCCACCATTCACCACGAATACCGTCAGCCCAACTTCAACTCATTAGCGGGCAAGCCCTGGCCGCTCAAAAACAATCCCCTATACCAGTGGGTAAAAAAGCACCAGGCAACCCTAGCCATAGATGATGTGACTGAAGAGGCGATCTCCGAAGTCAGTCTGAACAGTGTCCGCAAGCGCCTACAGCGCTGGCAAATTCGCAGTTGTCTGCTGGTGCCTCTCGTCCATAAAAATCGTCTGCTTGGCATGGTCGAGCTGCATTTAGACGACGCCAATTGCCGACATTGGGACGACGAAGATGTGATGCTCGCCGAGGCGATCGCCAACCAGCTTAGCGTTGCTCTCATCCAAGCCGAAGCCTACGCCAATTTGGAAGACCTCAACCAGCAGCTGGCCGACCTAGAGCGCACCCGCAGCAACCTTATCGCCATCACGGGCCACGAACTGCGCACACCGCTTTCTACCATTCGCGTTTGCCTAGAGAGCCTCTTGTCCGAGCCCGATATGGACGATGCCATGCGCCAAATCATGCTCGACACAGCCATGACCGATGCCGAACGAATGCGCAAGCTCGTGCAGGACTTTCTCACCCTCTCCCGCTTAGAGAGCCGTCGTGTGGAGTGGAATTTAGAATCCTTGTCTCTCCAGGAATGCGTAGACCTTGCCCTGAGCAGTTTGCGCTGGCAAAACTCGTCTGATTTAGCGCCTGCTATGCAAATAGAAACCGATTTGAGCGAGGATTTGCCTTTTGTCCGAGCCGATGGCGAATGGATTGTAGAAGTGTTGTCTAAGCTTTTGGACAACGCCTGCAAGTTTACAGAAGCCAACGGCCAAGTCACGATTAGCGCTAAGGTGATCGACAACAAGCAGGTGGAAGTTGTGGTGAGCGACACGGGCAGAGGGATTGAGCGCGATCGCCTAGAGACCGTCTTTGAGCGGTTCTACCAAGAAGAAGGCGCCCTCCGTCGCTCGGTCGGTGGCACGGGTCTAGGTCTGGCCATTTGTCAGCAAATTATCGAAGGCTTAAACGGCGAAATATGGGCGACTTCCGGTGGTAAAGACCAGGGCACTCAAATTCACTTCACGCTGCCTACGGTCAGCAATACGGCTCAGTATGGTTCTGGTAAAGATTCTGGCAAAGACGCCAGTCAACGCGTTGGCGCCTCAGCAAAAGCGATTGGCTCTCAGGTGCGATCGCCCAAGCCTTCTGCCAAGCCCTCTTCCAAGCCCTCTTCCAAGCCCTCTTCCAAGTCCTCTGTCAAAACCGGTAAAAATCGGTAGAAGCCTTACCTGCTGACGACGTAGCGTTTTGCTAACGAACTGTTACGCTTCGTATCAGGCTTGTAAAAGTGACCATGAAGCAATGATACGATCCCAGTCAGCTAAGCTTGAGAGAGATTCATTCATGGCAGAAAGTCTGACTGGTACAATGCCAAAATTTGGAGGCAGCACCGGCGGCCTCCTAACTAAGGCCTTTGTTGAAGAAAAATACGCGATTACTTGGACTTCTCCTAAGGAGCAAGTTTTTGAAATGCCCACGGGTGGCGCTGCCACAATGAACGAAGGGGAGAACCTGCTTTACTTATCTCGTAAGGAGCAGTGCTTGGCGCTGAGCCGTCAGCTCAAAACTAAGTTCAAACCCAAAATTACAGACTACAAAATTTACCGAGTGCTGCCCAGCGGCGAAACCACCTATTTGCATCCTGCTGATGGTGTCGTGCCTGAAAAGGTTAATGAAGGCCGTGGCTACAGCGGTAAAAAGGAGCGTCGCATTGGCGAAAATCCTGATCCAGCAACTATCAAGTTCAGTGGCAAAGAGCCTTTTGAAGTCTAAAACCTTGTGTTTAAGATTCTGTTCTTTCAGCTCTTTTGGGCATGTGCCTACAATCTTTGATCAATCTTTGATCAATATTTTGCCTAAGACATTTGCCTAAAAAATTTGCCTAAAACAACTGACAAAAGCCAACCTGCATAGCAAAAATAAACTCAGCCAAAAGGGTAGCTATTTAGCTGCCTTTTTTTTTGAGATATGTTTTTGAGATATGTATTTGTTGGAATCTGTGTTTGGGGCCGTAATTGTTTTGGGCCGTAATTGTTCTGGTTTAGCGCTTTGATTCGCCCTTACAATAAGTTTCTATCTACCTACCTTTGTGACCGCTGACTGCGCAATTGACGCCATGATCTTCCCCGACTTTAAGACGTTCTGCGACCTGGCAAAACAGGGAAACTTTGTGCCGGTATACCAAGAGTGGGTTGCCGATCTCGACACGCCTGTTTCTGCCTGGTACAAGGTTTGTGCTGGTCAACCCTACAGCTTTTTGTTGGAGTCGGTAGAGAGTGGTGAAACATTGGGTCGCTATAGCTTTTTAGGCTGCGATCCGCTGTGGGTTTTAGAGTCTAAAGGGGCAGTTACCACCCAGCGTTTTCGAGATAGAACTACCCAGTCGCACGAAGGTAATCCGTTTGATATTTTGCAGCGCTGCCTAGCGCCGCTCAAGCCGGTGCTATTGCCGCAGCTCCCCCCTGGTATTGGCGGACTGTTTGGCTTTTGGGGCTATGAACTCATTGAGTGGATTGAGCCCACGGTGACGACTTACCCGCGCAGTGACGATGATTTGCCCGATGGGCTATGGATGCAGATGGATAATCTGCTGATTTTTGATCAGGTGAAGCGCAAGGTATGGGCGATCGCATACGCCGACCTCCGCGATCCAGCCGTTGATTGGCAGACTGCTTATAATCAGGCCTGCGATCGCGTTCATAACCTCGTTTCTAAGCTTCGCCTGCCTTTAAACGCAAAAGATACCCTGCTTGCCTGGACCTCTCCCGAGGCGAGTACCGCCCCACCTCTGGCCTATACCAGCAACCGCACCCCCGAAGAATTTTGCGCCTGTGTAGACAAAGCCAAGGCTCATATTCGAGCGGGCGACATTTTTCAAGTGGTTGTCTCTCAGCGGCTCCAAGCCACCTACAGCGGTGACCCGTTCGACCTGTACCGCTCACTGCGCTTGGTCAACCCCTCTCCCTATATGTGCTACTTCAACTTCAACGGCTGGCAGCTCATTGGCTCTAGTCCTGAAGTGATGGTCAAAGCCACCCGCACCGGGCCAGATACCCCCATGGAAGCCACGCTCCGCCCGATTGCAGGCACCCGCCCCCGAGGCAAAACGCCCGCTGAAGATGCGGAATACGCCGCCGATCTACTCGCTGACCCTAAAGAAGTTGCCGAGCATGTCATGCTAGTGGATCTCGGTCGCAATGACTTGGGCCGCGTTTGCAGTAGTGGCACCGTTGTGGTTAACCAGCTTATGGTGATCGAAAACTACTCCCATGTGATGCATATTGTTAGCAATGTTGTGGGCGATCTGGCCCCCGACAAAAACGCCTGGGACTTGCTTACTGCCAGCTTCCCAGCCGGTACGGTCAGCGGCGCACCCAAAATCCGTGCCATGCAAATTATTCATGAACTAGAGCGCGATCGCCGAGGCCCCTACTCCGGTGTCTACGGCTACTACGACTTCGAGGGGCAGCTCAACAGCGCTATCACCATTCGTACAATGGTCGTCCGGTCCGCTGAGGATGGTAGCCAAACCATCCAAGTTCAAGCAGGTGCAGGACTCGTCGCAGACTCTGTCCCAGAGAGTGAATATCAGGAAACCCTTAACAAAGCAAAGGGAATGCTCGAAGCAGTGCGCTGCTTAAAAGGATAAAAATCTTTCACTCACGTTATAAGATTTGCTCTTGATTCTTTATGCAGTGGGTGTTGTAGAGCAGGTGTATGGTGAGGATAGTTTCCTGGCTTCCGCTGCGTCTTATGGCCGTGTTTTATGGCTTTAATGATTGTTGTTTTATCGCTTCAATAATCTGACCGTTTGCCTTTGGAAATGGATACTGATCAATTTCGTCAAGGGCGACCCATTTTACTTCGTCGCATTCAATCGGCTGAGGCTCGCCGCTGAGGTGCTTACAGTTGAACACATTGAGCGTGACTTTGAAGTGCGTATAGGCATGTTCAATGGTAATGAGGCGGCTGCCTACCTCAATGTCAATGCCGAGTTCTTCCTTTATTTCTCGACTCACGCAGTCTTCTACGCTTTCATCCGGCTCAATTTTGCCACCCGGAAATTCCCAAAGCCCACCGAGTAAGCCTTCTTGCTTACGTCGGTCGATGAGAATTTTGCCATGGTCGTCGGTGATCACCGCGACGCCAATTTGCTTGTGGGGAATGGGCTTACGAGGTTCTGTCATGGGAAAGTCGGTGACTACATTCTGATTGTACGCTGTGCAGTGGCTTTGCCATGGGCACAGGAGGCAGTCCGGACGATGGCGAGTGCAAAGGGTTGCACCTAAGTCCATAATTGCTTGGTTAAAGTCGCGCGGCTGCGCTGGATCAATGAGCTGCTCGGAGAGGTGCCATAGCGTGGTTATCCCCTTGTTGGGTGGAACAGGTAGCGCGACAATACGAGCGAATACTCGTTTTACGTTGCCATCTAGTATGGGCGTCGGTAGGTTAAACGCGGCGCTAAGGATGCCGCCTGCGGTGGTGCGTCCGATGCCTTTGAGCGCGATCGCTGCTGCCACGCTCGTTGGAAACTCACCTCCATACTCATTCACTAGCTGCTGAGCCGCCTGATGCAGGTTTCGCGCCCTGGCATAGTAGCCCAGTCCTTCCCAAGCCTTCAGCACTGTCTGCTGGTCAGCGCCAGCCAATGCCTGCACCGTAGGGAACCTTCGCAACCATCGCCCATAATATGGAATAACCGTTTTTACCTGAGTTTGCTGAAGCATAATCTCTGAGATCCAAATCGCGTAGGGATCTTGGGTTCGTCTCCAGGGTAGGTCGCGGCCCTGGTCGGCATACCAGCTCAGCAGCAGCGCTCTAAGATTTTTGATTTTCTCTTTATTTAGAACAACGCTTTCACCCATAACAAAGCTCGACAGAGAAATCTCTGTCGAGCCTGGAGCAGCGCCTGAAAAAATATCCGAACCAGCGCTTGAAAAAGCCTTCGCCATCACTAACAACTATGCTGAAGCGTTCTTATGCCTAAAAAGGCTCATACCTAACCGTTCTTATGCTTAGCCAGACGCTTAGCCAGATGCTTAGCCAGACGCTTAGTCAGACGCTTAGTCAGACGCTTAGCCAGCAATCAGTCATTGAATGACTCTAATGAATCACTAGACTGGTCATCAAAGATAGAATCTGAAAACTGTTCCTCAAAGGCTAAGCGCTGTTCGGCACCGCGTAGGAAATAGCCGCTCATCATGGCAGAGGCTAGCAATCGTCCTAGATTTTCGCGATTAGTGGTAACGGTTACGTCAAACCCGTGCGCAGGAAGGCCGCCTAGTAAACCCATGACATTGTGCTCAATCACCTGCATCACTTCATGAGAAGCCGGACGCGATAGCTGGGTAACAGTCTCAGGATCCATCGTTTTGACATAGCCGAGCAGGGTGTTATCCTTTGCAGACTTCGATTCCATAAATTCTGGTAATTTTCCGGTTACATCATCCATGCTAGTACCTATCTAAAAATGATAGAACGCGATTCTACGGGATTCGCTCTTGAGGTTATGTTTGCTTGCTTTTTGGCTTGCTTTTCTGGCTTGCTTTGTAGCTCTACTGTAACAACCTGGCTTGAGTCTATCTATGGGTGAAACCGAATGAAAACCGAACCATAATCCAAAAGGAATTCAGAGGCATTTTTCACCAATGAATGAGGCCTACCCAGTGAATGAGGTCTACCAAGTCGGATCGCTTAGTAGATTCACTTCTATTTGGCTCACGCCGCTAGGAACGGTTTCCAAACAGGCTAAAACTGGTTCTGCGGTGTTTTCTGCGGTGTTTTCTGCTGCGTTTTCTGCTGCGGCAGCTAGATTGCTAGATGTTTCGATCATACAGGCGTGACAAGCACCTGCCATGCAGCCGGTTGCAATTTGGACGCCAGCTCTGGCTGCAACATCTAGCCAAGATTCTCCGGATGTTGCCATAACAGTAACATCGTCGGGCAAAAAACGAATTTTAACCGTCGCCGTTGATACTGTCTGTGCATTCGTCAAAGTCATGATCTGCATTCAGCAGTCTAAATTTTTGTCGCTATTTTTTCTTTCGCTATCTCATTATACGAATTATGCGCATTGTATCGTTAAGCCTTGAGCATGGCTACCAGCGTATGATGAGCGTCAGCAGCATCTTGTAGCTCGTGGTCAAAGGCCACTCGCACTGGCATTGTTGCCCCCTCGACTTCTGCCTGTAGATCCATGCCTTGGCTGTCAATGGATGTCAGGGTTGCACTCGTGGCTGTTTGCTGGTTGCCATAGCGCTGGGCGTAGGTGAGTACCGCCTCTGCGTGGTCTCGGTTCATATGCTTGCAGATGCGATCGCTTACCTGAGCTGTAATTTTTTCTGACTTGTCTGACATGAGTCCGCTTTCCCACTACAATTCCAGCAGTCGCTCAGATTGTTTGACGCTCTGAGTTAGTCTATCTCTGCGCCTTTCTATCTCTGAGCTTTTTCATCATAGATAATATCGTCTTTTTTCATGCCTGCTAGCGCTCTTCCTCCGTTGCCTGCTTTGCCTATTTCCTCACCCCTTTCCTCGCCCCCTCCTCACCCCTGGCCGACTGGTTACATGTTTGAGAGTCCTGGCGCACATTTAACCTACCGTGTGATTGGCCCCTGCTGCCGCCTGTACGATCGAGAGCAGCTCCCTTGGCCCTGCTGCCGTATTCAATGGCACAGCAAAGAGCCGAGCTGGCGGCGAATTGGCCCTCGGTTGATTGCTGATTTGGCAACGCGCCAGCATCCTTCCTACTGTGTCGAAATTGTGGGGCAAAGCTACCGCAGTGATCCGCTGGTGATGACGCTTTATACCGTGAAATTTTCGGCTGAGCTGAAAAACTGGTGGCACACCAAACGGATGAAAAAAGGGCCAGAAGCTAAAAACCCAGACATCAACCAAGCAACTTTGCCCACTTGGGCGGTGTCTTGTTAAAACTTAATGGCTAAAACTTATAGTCAATTTCTGGGGGTACAGCGACTTCGCAGCCTTCCCGATATTGGGTGCCCGACCAGGTGATGGCACCGCATAAGCTGCTGGCAACAGAAAAGTCTGCATTGTGAAATAGGGTGTCGCGCATATTGGCGTTGTCTAGCACGGCGCCAGAAAAGTTGGCGTCGTTAATGTAGGACTCACGCAGATCTGTGGCGATCATTGAGGCATTGGTTAGGTCGGTGTGGTCAAAAATGGCGTAGCGCAAATCGGCCCCGTCGAACACGGTGTTGCGAGCACTGGTGTAGCCTAGGTTGACGTCAATGAGGTTAGCGTCTGTCAGTTGGGCACCGTCCAAATTGGCATAGTAAAAGTTAGCGCCTTCAAGGTCGGCCCCCGTGAGGTCGGCCCCGGAGAGATCGAGCCTTCGTAGGTCGGCTTCGTGGAGGTCGCAGCCGGGGCAGGCATTGTCTCGAATGAGTCTTTCGATGGCTTCTTCATCGGCTGCGATCGCCCGACTAGGGACGGCCAATCCGAGGCTGGTCGCACCCAGCATAAGTGTGACGACCGCGAAAGCGACCCTCCGGTGATCGCAGTTACGAATCAAATGGATTATCTCTGTATACATGACAAGGGGCGAGCTCCAAGCTTTTCTCAAGGTATCGGTTTTCTCAAGGTGTCAGACTTTCATATGGTGTCAGATGCACGAGGAAGGTGGCAAGCGATAGCACATATGCTAGCGAACTGTTCACACATTATTAACCGAAGATTGCCCCTCTCCGGCCCCGGAGAACTCGATAATCCTACTAACGCGCTCTCACACAGTCGTTTTACGGATGCAGTCAAGCCTTGTTTTGAGGTAATTTAGCTGGCCCTACGGGTAATCTGGGACTGGCAAAATTAAGAAAAATTGAATCGTTCGCGAAATCTACACATTTCCGGTTCAGTTAATCGTCTCTTGAGCAAAAACCATATCGGGTGCGCATCGCATAGATGCGATCGCCCACATCGCGAAATCTACTATTTAGGACATGCAGAAGAAAATGAAATCACTCCGTCTTACGATTGCCGCGCTAGCAACGGCTGCGATCGCCATCACTGCCAGCAACGTTCCCTCCGTACTGGCTCAGGGCACACCCACGGCTGACCCTGCCGATACCGAAATGACTATGCCTGCCGCACCGGCCCAAGGCAACATGGTAGAGAGCGACGCGACCTCTCAGCCAAACTCTAGCCTATTCGGGGCTCAAGAAACCTCTCAAGATCCCTATATCCTGGTGGCTCAGCCTACTAGCCGACTCGGTGGCAGGCAGCGCTACGGCCTCATGATTATTGAGCAGAAAAGATCCGAGCCGCTCTGCTACAGCACCACCGGTTCTAACCCCACCCAGGTCAATATCCTGCTACTCAACTTTGACTTTAGCGGTATCTGCGGTAAGAGCACCGACACCAACGGCTACATTGTCCGGGTGAACGGTCAAGACATCGCCTACGATCCCACCATTGAAGAAAAAGACGGCGTGCTGGTGATGTATGGCATGCCTCGGCGCTCGGCAGGTAGCGATGCTCGGCCCATCATCATTGGCCAAACCGATGGAATTGCTGCCAACGGCTTTACCAAAATCACCATGAGACCAGGCTGGCGCTTAACCCGCCAAACCTATACCGGTAACGTTACCGGTCGAACCTACCTCACTAACGATTCCACCCTGGCTCAGCTCGTTCAGCAGTCAGGTGGTGACGTGATTGCTCAGCCGCCCACCACCCCCACTACGCCGCCTACTACCCCAATTACGCCGCCCACTACCCCGACTACGCCGCCGACGGCCAATCGCTTTCCTGATATCAGCGGCGATATCTACGCCAATGCCATTAACCGTGCGGTTCAGCTTGGCTTTATCTCTGGCTTTGCCGAAGACAACACCTTTAGACCCAAAGCTTCACTCAGTCGTGAGCAGCTAGTTTCTATCGTCATTGATGGGCTGGAAATACCTAACCGCCCCGCAGTGACCGCCAATCCTTATCCCGATGTGCCCACCACTCGTTGGAGCGCCCCTAAAATTCAGCTAGCCAGAGATCTCGGTCTGGTCAGCGGTTATGGGGACGGAACCTTTAAGCCAACCCAGCCAGTGACTCGGGCTGAGCTGCTCGCTGTAATGCGTCGCGCCGCCGAGTACAAAAATCAGGTGACTCAGCTGGTATCTAACCAGCCTGGCCGTACCTTTAGCGACACGCAGGGTCACTGGGCAAATAGCTTGATTAGCAATATGTCTGAGTACTGTGGCATTGCAACGCCGCTGAATGAATCGGGCAATGCCTTTTTCCCCAACCAAACGGCCCAACGCAACTATGCCGCAGCGGCGATGGTTCGATTGCTTGATTGCTCGCAGACGACTGCCGGACAGTAAGTTGCGACTGCATAATTTTTGAGGAGAGATCGTGCGTTAACATCGTCCCCGACTGGCTTTTGAGTCAGTCGGGGATTTTTTGCTTTTGTAACTGGCTGCCTTTTTAATGGACGCTCTGATTGGGGCTCCTAACGCGCTATTTAGACCCGCGTAACAGGCCATAGCGAATGAGGCCGCGACTAAATCCGGTGGTCATAAGGGCGATCGCAGCGGTTCCTCGAATGGTTTCTGTTCCCGCCTGAAAAATCCCGGCAATCACCTTGGGATCTAGTGCCGAGTTCACCACGTCCTGCCAAAAAAACTCAACCTGCTGTGACCAGTCGGCCATGGCCAAATGGGTGAAGCCGACATTGGCCGCGATATCGCCATAGTCACCAAGCGAAATAACGTAGGGTAAGTGATACAGCTGATACAGCCGGTCTAGATGCAGCTTTTCGTCATTGGTAAGCGGCCCTGCCAAGTTGTCAACTTCACGATGACACCAAGTCGCCATCAAAAATGTGCCTCCTGGCTTAAGCTGTCGGTAGCATTCCTGCAAAAAGCCTTGCTTGTCGGGCATGTGCTCGCCGCTCTCCATTGACCAAATAAAGTCAAAAGAGTTATCGGGAAAAGGTGTTGCCAGCGCATCAGTGACCTGAAACTGCACCGCAGACGCATCAGCATCTGCAAAATCTTCAAACGCATGCAAGGCAATGCCTTGTTCAGCAGCTCTTTCACTTGCTCGTTCTGCCTGAACTGGGCTCAGCGTAATGCCCACTGCCTTGGCCTGATACTTGTCGGCTAGGTAAAGGGTACTGCCGCCAATGCCACAGCCCACATCCAAAATGGTGTCGGCTGCGCTCACTTGTGACCATCTGAGCAGTTCTTCTATTAAGTCGATTTGGGCCTGTCGCCGGTTTTTGCGGTGCCTGCCGCTGATGCCATAGTAGCCATGGTGCATGTGCTCGCCCCAGGTTCGCTCCCACAGCCGCGAAGACTCATCGTAAAACCGCTGAATTTTTTGGGTGAAGGTTCCCTCAGTTGCCGTGCTCGTAGACATGTATTGTTTATATTTCTCATATACCGTGGCCTTAGTGTAAGAAACTTAGGCGCTGATCGCTTGCGGCGTTAGGTGTCTTAATGGAAGATTAGGTATTCGCGGTAGGTAACCCCTATGACCGTTTCTCGAACAGTTTGCATTGGCTTTTTGGCTCTGATTGCAGTGGGCACGCTGCTTTTAATGCTGCCGATTTCGGTGGCTAGCGGTGAGTGGAACAACCTGCTGACGGCATTGTTTACGGCGACATCGGCAGTATGCGTGACAGGGCTGATTGTTGTAGATACCGGAACGTACTTTTCCTCGTTTGGTCAGGGGGTGGTGCTCACCTTGATTCAGCTAGGAGGCTTGGGCTATATGGCGGCGACGACACTGCTGCTACTGCTCATTGGCAGGCGCTTGGGGCTAAAAGACCGGCTGGCGATTCAGCAGGCAATGGAAACTTCTGAGCTCGCTAACGTGAAGATGCTGCTGATATCAATTGTTTCAATGGTGATGATATTTGAGCTAACGGGTGCGTTTTGCTTGATGCCAACATTCAGAGAAGATTTTGGCCTAGGCCGGTCGTTGTGGCTCTCTATTTTTCACAGCATTAGTGCCTTTAATAATGCAGGTTTTAGCTTGTTTTCGGACTCTTTGGTGGGGTATGCCGGAAACTGGTGGTTAATGGCGGTGATTTCGGCGCTGATTATTATTGGTGGAATTGGCTATCAGGTGATTATGGAGGCGTTGATGTGGCTGCGCGATCGCCTTCGTGGTAAGAAATCTCGCAGTGTGTTCTCCCTTCACTTTAAGATTGTCACTAGCACCACGTTCGTTCTGTTGATTTTAGGCACAATCGCTTTTTTACTCATTGAATTTGACAATCCAGAAACGCTGGCTAATAGAGACTTTGGCACCAAAGTGTTGCTAGCGGGCTTTCAGTCGGTAGTCATGCGCACCGCTGGGTTTAATTCTATCGATATTGGTGCGATGGAAACTAGCTCATTGTTTATGGCGATCGCCCTAATGTTTGTCGGCGCAAGCCCCGGCAGTACCGGGGGTGGCATCAAAACCACTACCCTACGAATTCTCTTAGTTTCTACCTATGCTGCCCTACGGGGTAAAGAAGAGGTCAATAGCTATCAGCGACAAATCCCTCTACCTCGAGTGCTCAAGGCGATCTCTGTGGTGTTTGCTTCAGCCATTAGCGTCGTAATTATCATCATTTGTATTTCTCTTAGTGACCCCAATCTCTCTTTCATTGGTATCTTGTTCGAGGCCGTTTCAGCCTTTGCCACGGTCGGTGTGTCTATTGGCGTCACTACCGACCTTTCGGTGCTAGGGCAAATATTCATCATCATTGCGATGTATATAGGCCGCGTCGGTATTTTGCTGCTAATGTCTGCCCTCATTGGCGATCCTCGCCCCACTGCTATCCACTACCCTGAGGAAGATTTACTAACGGGCTGATACTATGTGTCTGTTACTTTGCTTAGACGCTTTTCTTAGAACATTAACCTTTTTCTTAGGGCATTAACCTCGTGGGCTGAAATCGTTAGAGGACGACCTTTTAAAACAAAAAAGAGGATCTCACACAACAGAAATCCTCTTTATTATTAATGAGCTTTTACTATCAATGAACTATCTATTAACGAACTATCAATCTGCCTATCAATGAGCGCAATGTTGATGAACGCCAGATCTAACCTTCAGCTAACCTTCGTCTAACCTTCAGTTGCTAGCTCTGTGCTGCCTCGACGACGCCCGCCTGTGAGGCTGTTAAACAGCATTACACCAATCGCTTTCACCAGGTTTCCTTCCAGTTCTTGGAAAAGCTCCATGTTAATACCAAAAGCATCATTGGCCTCTTCTACAATCGCCTCGGCAGTGGCATCATCAACCGGTGCTTCACTTAAAGACGCGCGATACTGATTCTTAAATGCTTTCTCATCTGGAATTGTTGGAAACTCATAAAAGGCCACGCCATCGCTACCCGTGAGGTTCATTGCCCGCTGAGAAATTCCCTTCAGGATTTGTCCACCTGAGAGGTCGCCTAGGTAGCGAGTGTAAGAATGACCCACTAGCAGCTCAGGCTGAGTTGCCGAAATCTCCCGAATGCGATCAACGTACCTTTTGCCACCCTTGGAAAGGACAATTTGCTCTTTCCAATTAGGGCCGTAGTAAAATGCCAAATCTTGCTCAAGGCTGACTTTGCGGTTGAGTTCAGGAAAGTACACCTTAGAAACAATGGGATGATCTTTGTGCTTTTCTAACTCTTCTTCCATGGCGCAGTAAATGAAGTAAAAGTTACCCACTAGCTTGCGGTATGACTTTTTCTCTACCACACCACGCAAAAAGCATCGCACAAACCCGACGTTTTCTGCCATAGTGTGAGCTTTTTTAGTGCCCTCACGGAGCTGAGTCGCTAAATTATTGCTCATGTTTTTAAGGTGTCTCTCAATAGGTGTTGCTAAGTGTCGCTAGATATCGCTCGACGTCGCTAGGTTGCATCAGTCCCTAAGACTAAAGCTTAGAGGGGTAGCTATACCTAGAGAAAGATTTCGCAACATTTTTTCACGTTGTTACTCAGCAAATTAGAGGCTGGGTTTAGCTGCCTGGTTTAGCTGCCTGGTTTAGATGTCTAGGTCAGTCATATTTAACCGGGGGCCATGAGTTTCAATGAATTCACGACGGGGTGCGACGCGATCGCCCATCAGCACTGTAAAGATTCGATCAGCCTCAGCGGCATCCTCAATCTCAATTTTTTTGAGCGTTCTACTCTCTGGATTCATGGTGGTATCCCACAGCTGCTGAGGCATCATTTCCCCTAATCCCTTAAATCGCTGAATGTTGTATTTAGCGTTTTCCGGTAAGGCGGCAATGCCCTCTTGCAATTCGCGCTCGCTGTAGCAATAGGTGTGGTTTTTACCGCGCTCTAGCTTATACAGCGGCGGGCAGGCAATGTAAATGTAGCCTTGATCCACGAGGTCTCGCTGATAGCGGTAGAAGAAGGTCAGCAGCAAGGTGCGAATGTGAGATCCATCTACATCCGCGTCTGTCATGAGGCAAATGCGGTGATAGCGCAGGTTGGCTGGGTCAAACTCCTCGCCTTTAATGCCGAGGCCCAAGGCAGTAATCAGCGACTGCACTTCGTTGTTTTTGTAAATTTTAGCGTCGTCGGTTTTTTCAATGTTGAGAATTTTACCCCGCAGAGGCAAGATGGCCTGAAACCGGCGATCGCGCCCTTGCTTGGCACTGCCGCCTGCCGAATCGCCTTCTACAATAAAAATCTCCGACTCAGCAGGATCACGAGAGCTACAGTCCGACAGCTTACCTGGCAGCGTAGAAGACTCTAGCACCGATTTACGTCGTACGAGGTCACGCGCTTTCTTCGCCGCTTCAGCGGCATTAAATGCCTGAATGGCTTTTTCTAAAATGGCATCGGCCACCCCTGGGTTAAAGTCCAGGTACTCGGTCAGCGCTTCGCCCACCAAAGAATCTACAATGCCACGGACTTCAGTATTGCCTAACTTAGTTTTGGTTTGTCCCTCAAACTCTGGATCGGGCACCTTGACCGAAACTACCGCTGTGAGGCCTTCGCGAATGTTCTCCCCGGCCATGTTCGACTCCCCGTCTTTGCGCTTTTTGCGCTTACGGGCGATCACATTCATGGTGCGGGTGAGCACTGCCTTTAGGCCCTCTAGATGCGTACCCCCGTCAATCGTGCGAATATTGTTGGCAAAGCCCATCAGCGTGTCAGAGTAGGCATCGCTGCACCACTGCAACGCGGCCTCTACCTGAACGCCGTTTTTCTCTGAATTGACATAGATAACGTCTGGATGCAGCGCTTCTTTGTCATTGTTGATGTATTCGACGTACTCTTTAATGCCGCCTTCATAGCAAAAGCGAGATTCGCGAGGCTGCTTAATATTGAGCAGTTCTAAACGATAGTCGGTAAAGGTAATGTCAATGCCTGCGTTTAAGTAGGCTAGCTCTCTGAGTCGGCGAGCAATGGTGTCGTAGTCAAACTCAGTGGTGTGAGTAAAAATGGTCGCATCCGGTTTAAAGATGACCTGTGTTCCTGTTTTACTGCTGCCCTTTTCGGTTTTCAATGTGCCAATGGGATTACCCTGCTCAAAACGCTGGGTATGTACCTTACCCTCACGCCACACAGTGACTTCAACCCACTCTGAGAGCGCGTTGACGACCGAAACGCCTACGCCATGCAGACCCCCCGAAACCTTGTAGCCGCTGTCGCCGCCAAACTTACCTCCGGCATGCAGTACCGTCAGTACGGTCTCTAATGCCGACTTACCCGTTGTAGGGTGAATATCGGTCGGAATGCCGCGGCCATCGTCGGTGACCGTCACAGAGCCGTCAGCATTGAGTGCGGCCGTAATATGCTTACAGTGACCGGCTAAGGCTTCATCGACCGAGTTGTCAATAACTTCGTAAACCAGGTGGTGCAGGCCGCGTGGGCCCGTACTGCCGATGTACATTCCCGGACGCTTCCGAACAGGCTCAAGCCCTTCTAAAACTTGAATCTGCTGAGCACCGTAGTCATTCGCCATACATGTTCTCCTGGGTCAGTTCTCCTAAGTTCATCTGTAAGTTCATCGGTTAGGTCAAGTGAAAGCCCACTTGTTAGGTCAAGCTTGTTAGGTCAAGTGGAACCGCCCTAATGTTGAACCTTTGCGGATATTGAGCTCTATGATTAGAGCCTCTATGAGCAGATTATTGAGGGCTACTATTAAGCTCTACAAAGGCGTTTTACAACGATGAAATGATATTGTGCCTATGAATTTTAGCACAAAGGCATTAAAAGCGATTTTAGAGCAGTCTGAGCGCATGTCTAAAAACGGGATGATAGTCCCTATTTTGATACCCTTTTATTTAGACATTGTGGAATGCTGATTTTGCCATTCAATCTGAATAATGACAAGTCGCCTCTATATTATTAGGGGGTTATTTGGATTTTTTACGTCCGAACCGCTAAAAAATAGTTCTTTTGTACTATATCTTTGTACTATATTAAGCCACATTTGATCGTTATTGCTGGGCCAACTGCTTCAGGGAAGTCTGGATTGGCCATGGCGATCGCGCATCATTTAAACATCTACTATTCACAAGTCAATCCTCCTGCCAATCTTTCCGTCAATTCTCTGGAATTTTCTGCGCATAGGCTTAGCGCTGCCTCCGTCATTCTCAGCGCTGACTCTCGGCAGGTTTACCGCGAGTTCGATATTGGGACTGCCAAGCCATCAGAATCAGACCAGCAAGCAGTTCCCCACCGGCTGGTCGATATTTGCGAGCCTACTGAAACGCTAACGGTCGCTGACTATCAGCAGCAGGCTCAAGGTGCGATCGCTCAAGTTCACCAGGCGGGTAATCAGTTCTTGTTGTTAGTGGGCGGTACGGGGCTCTACCTCAACGCCATTGTCAAAGGGCTAAAGATACCTAAAGTAGCGCCTTGTGCTGAGTTGCGATCACAGCTCACTCAGCTCGGTCAGTCTCATTGCTACGATTTGCTGCGACAGGTAGATCCTCAAGCTATTCAGCGGATTCATCCCAACGATCAAATCCGTACGCTCAGAGCGCTAGAAGTTTTTTATGTGACGGGCCAGCCTATTTCGAGCCAGCAGGGTGAAAATCCGCCGCACTATCCGATTCTATATATAGGACTGGCTTGTGAGGCTGAAGCATTGCGATCGCGCATTGTCACTCGAACCCATCAAATGGTCGAAGCGGGCTTTATGGATGAAGTGGCCGACTTAATCCGTAAATACGGTGCAGATTTACCGCTGTTAAAAACCTTGGGCTATGCCGAAATGCAGCAGCACCTCAATGGAGAGCTGTCTTTGGCTCAGGCGATAGATCTGACAGTGCAACACACCTGTCAGTTTGCCAAGCGCCAGCGCACCTGGTTTCGGAAAGAGCCGAGTATTCAATGGTTTCATGCTGACTCCTCAGACCTAGTGGCTCAGGTCTGGGCTCAGGTCAACCGGTTTATTCAATCTAATGATCTTTTGGCCAAATCATGAGATTGAGTAGATTGAATTTTAGATTCAATCGTCAGAGCTCTTCAGTTTCTAACTCTTTAATTGGGATGGCGAGTTCTTTTTTCTCGGCGGGGTTAAACTCGGGCGATCGCGCCGGAATCAACTCCTTCTGTCTTTCAGGCTGCTGCTCTATTTGTATTTCTTGCCCGTCTGGCTGCCTTTCCTCTAGTTTCAGCGGCAGTCTAACCGGCTGCTTCTCTTCCTCAACCAAAGTCTTCGGCAGGCTGCGCTCCAACTCGCCTAGCGGACGCGGAATCACCATCACCGAATTAAGCTCGCCAATCCGCTCAGCCTCGTTCATTCCCGCCTCTACCGCAATCACCACGTTAGACAGCGAACCCTGAATAATAATCGTGCACAGCCCTTCCCCAATTGTTTCATGAGAAAGCAGCGTCACCTCCGCCGACTTGGTCATGGCATCGGCTGCGCCTACCATGGCTGGAAAGCCTCGGGTCTCTAGCAGCCCAATTGCGCTGCCGCCCATCGACTGGCCTACCCCTTCTAGGGCTTCTAGGCGAGTATTAATTGGCAATACCGCCTCTAAATTCGCCATCGGTCGCGGAATCATACTCGCTGATACAAACTGTCCAAATTGCTTAGCCGTTTGCTCGCCCGCATGAACGGCCATTCGCACATCGGCAACGCCACCTCGGACAATCGCCGTGCAGTGCCCACCGCCCGTTTTTTCGTAGCCAACCAAAAACACATTAGCCGACTTCATCATGGCGTCAGCGGTGCCAATAATGGCCGGAAAGCTTGTTGTAGAAACCATTCCCAGCGCCGTATCGTACAGCCAGTTTCGGGCGGTAACGGTCGGTTTACGAAGGGGAGTGGCATCTGAGTGCATAACAAGCCTCTTAAAAATGCTCAGCGCTGCAAGTGAGTAAAACGCATAACAAACAAAACCAGCTTTAGGCCATCGTTCTAAGCCTTAGTTTTAGGCCTGAGTTCTAGCCTTCAGCTACTAGAATCGTCATCCAAAGGCTGTCGGTGGGGAAACAGCGTCGAAATCAGCTGAGATATTTGATTTCGGCCATACACCCTATCGTAACCATTAGACTCGTAGCCATTAGACACCGTCATGGACGAGCCACCCAAGGGCGATGCGCCCAACGATGATGCGCCCAACGATGATGCGCTGTTAGCGCCACCGTTTTGCGAAGCATTATACGTATAGTTTGATTGTACGCCATTTGTTTGGCTGTTTGGCTGATATGTATTTTGGCTATTGTGGCCGTTATTTGGATTAAACACGGCACTCGGAGCCTGATAAACATTGCTATGGGAAGATGCTGAAGCGCCGTTTTGAGTGACAGCTACCTCGCTCCCAATCAGGCTGTCGGGCGGCAGTATTGCTTCGGCTGCTACCGTTGGGTTAATGAGCGTAGTGCCAGCGCTAATGCAGGCATTTTCCCCAACCCGGCCGTTGCCGATGACCAATACGTTAGCGCCTAAGCTAGCGCCTGACTCAAGAGTCAGCACACCCTTGCGAGATTGAACGCAAACCCCTGCTGCCAAGCACACGCCTGCGCTTACCACAATTCGACTGCCGCTAGCGGCTTGTAAGACAACACCCGGTGCGATCGCTGCTGTGGCATCTATGGTGACATCACCCACTACACAGTAGTGGGTGCTCGACACTAAGCGAGGTGCCCGCTGAGACATAACGTTTGGACTCTTAAAACGTGAGCGCAAAAACTAGGGACGCTGAATCGTGGTTTCTAATACCCGTCGCTTAGCAACCGGGTCCACCCCAACCAACCGAACATAGTCACCTGGGTGCTGAGCGAGTTGCTGGCCCAATGCCGAAATAGCTTCTGCTGGGCGACGGGCCTCAATCGCTGGCCCGGTTTGCCAAATGCCGCTGCGGAAGCGACGCTTGTCGGCAAATTCAACCGCAATCCGACAGCCCTGATTAACCAGCTGAGTAACCTGATTCATCACCTCTGAGTCAACTGCGCCGTTGCCGTTATTACCGCCTGGGTTGCCATAGCCGCCGTTGCTGCTACCGTGGCTATTGCCATAGCCACTGCCGCCGCTGTTGCGACCCGACTTTAAAAACGCCGGATCGTCGTAATGAGGAGGATTAGCATTGATCGGATCGGGGTGGCCCTGACGGCTGTTTGAGCCAGTGCTCTGGATATTTCCGGCCTGATTTGGTTTTTGAACCGTCGTCGCAGACCCTCTCGTTTTCATCGCCTTATTGATGCTAAACACGCGAACGTACTTGTCGGTATTTTGGCTCAAGAAATTTTGCAGCTGGCTTACTGATTGTACCGAAGGTGCAGTCTGCCAGATACCACTACGGTAGCGACGAGCATCGGCAGTTTCAATACCCAGTTGGCCGCCTTGGCTAAGAATGCTATGAACCGCCTGTGATACTTCACTGTTGTTGTTGCCACTGCTCGTTGGGCTAGACCCCGCGCTTGCGTAACCGCCTTGGCCACTGCTGCTTTGACCATAAGCATTGCCAACAGCACTCGCCTTACTAGGGGAAATGTCAATGGGCTTGCCGTCAGCTCTTTGAATCGTTTTATTTGCTGTGCGGCGCTTCGCTTTCGGATCAATGCCAAACATTCGAACATATTCGCCGCTGTGCTCATTTAAGCAATGCTGCAAGCGAGAGATTACTTCCTGCTCGTTCGGTGAGCTAATTGGCGAGCAGCTTTTCCAAACGTTACTGCGATAGTGGCGGGCATCGGCATGCTCGGTTCCGATGATATGTCCGCTGCGCAGCAGGTTACGAACTTCCTGAAGAATGTCTGCGCCCATGCCTTGGGTACTGCTGTTGCTAGCATCACTATAGCCAGCCCGACTAGAGGCTCCATAGCTCGCACTGCCGCTACCGACTGTGCTTGATTGACTGTTAGGCGCAGGCTGGTCTCCAGGTCTCTGAACCGTAGTCATGCCGACGCGACGCTTGACCGCAGGATCAATCCCAAACATCCGAACATATTCGCCGCTATGCTCTGCAAGGCAACGCTCTAGTGCTTCAAAAACCGCCTGCTCTCGGGTGTCTTTAATGGGGGTGCAGGTTTCCCAGACGCCGCTACGGTACCGGCGCTGATCGGCATGTTCCATACCAATGCGGTAGCCTTGGCTTAAGTGCTGGCGTACCTGCTGAACGATTTCTGGGGACAGTCTTTGGGCTTGCATGTGTTCTCCTTCAGTAGCGTAAGACGATTGACGAGTGGTGGGTCGAGTGGCTGATTGAGTGGCTGATTGAGCGGATTGCGCTGAGGTGAAAGATGATCGGCTATGGATCGGGATAAGTTTTGAGCGAGTGCTTCTGCTAGGACCAGAGGCATTAGGGCCAGAGCTGGAAGCCTTACCTATGGTCTTATTAAATGGCTTACTAAGGGTCGTACCGACGATTTCTTGGGCTAATTCAAAATCTTCAGGGCGAACCTTAGGGAGCTGATCGGCTTGATGCTGAGAGGTAATGATGCTGCCTGAAGGCACACATCTACCGGGGGGGATTTCGACATCTTGTATGAGCGTATGCATCATAACGACGCAGCCATCACCAATGCGAGCGTTAAAGACGGTTGATCTAAAGCCGATAAAGCAGCCCTCGCCAATAAAGGCAGGGCTGTGAATGATAGATTTATGCGAGACTACGGTGCGATCGCCCACCCATACCGAGGTATGACCGTGCGTATGGTAACCACTCTGTGTGTAGCCACTCGGCGTCACCACCTGAGCGCCCGCAATGCCCTCAACGATGACACCCGGCAGCAGTAAGCAGCCTTCTCCAACCACGACAGAAGCGCCAGACTCAGCAGTCACTGCTGTTCCGGGCGCTATTACAACCCCTGCACCGACACGAACTTCGCCCTCTATAAAAGAGAACTCATGCACATCGGCAGAAGCATGAACGCTTGGATTTGCGGGTAAGCTCAACCGTGGAATCGCGGGAGCCGCTGCTTGGGCGACCATGGGCCCCATTGCCTCACCTTAAATTTTTTAATCTGACTGCTATTTATCTACGGACTATCTGAAGGACGCTGTTTATACAGCTGGCTAAAGCTGCCTGTCAGCTAAAGTCTTCTCGCTTGTCGTAGAGCAGGCCAGAGTCGAGGCTAACGGTGTCAATAATTGCAATAATTGCAGCATCAACAGGTTTATTCTCATATCTTTGCTGCTGTCTGGCCGCACTTCCTCGGCTAACTAGCACCCACTCTCCAATGCCTGCTCCGACAACATCGGCAGCGACTTCGTATTCGTTTTGGAGGTCACCTGACTCTTCAATTAATTGAACGAGCAGCAGCTTGACCCCCATTAAACTATCGTCTTTAACCGTGCTGACGACTGTTCCTCTGACTTTTGCTAGGCGCACAGAGCTTGTTTCCCTCTATTGATTTGCCCATTAAAATTCATTAGAACTTATCTACCGTAAGGGCGAATACCGCTGACGCTTTCACGGAACTGCTCAACCGCTTCGGTGTAGCGAATCGGCAACACGAACTCTAGGTTTTCGTGAGGACGCGCAATAATGTGCGTAGAAAGTACCTGACCGCCGTTTACGCGCTTCACGTTTTCCACGCCAGCGGCTACAGAAGCCTGTACTTCTGAAACATCGCCGCGAACGATTACGGTGACGCGCCCGCTACCAATTTTCTCATAACCAACTAGGGTTACACGAGCTGCTTTAACCATCGCATCAGCCGCTTCAACGACTGCGGGGAAACCCAAAGTTTCCACCATGCCGACTGCAATTGCCATACTTTTTTCCTAAAAAAACAAGAACCAAAAACAAATTGTCTTTATGGGCCACCTCACAATGACCCAACAGCGATCTTAGCGACATTAGCGCACGCAATAGCTGTGCAAAATTGCCGCACAAAAATTAAATTATGAGCGGAATTGCTCAACCGCCTCGGTGTAGCGAATCGGCAGCACAAACTCCAGGTTTTCGTGGGGGCGCGCAATGATGTGAGTAGAGAGCACTTCACCGCCATTAACTCGCTTGACCGACTCAACTCCTGCCGAGACAGAAGCTTGAACCTCAGAAACGTCACCACGAACGATTACCGTTACGCGCCCGCTTCCGATTTTTTCATAACCCACTAGGGTCACGCGAGCCGCTTTAACCATGGCGTCAGCCGCTTCAACTACTGCGGGGAAACCCTTTGTTTCAATCATTCCAACAGCAATAGGCATTAGTCGAAATCTCCTTCAAATAAAAAGCTCTTGAGTTAGGATCAGGTCCAATTTCTGAATAGAATTGCCCAAGCTGAGTAGGTCCTGCTTTGGCTTTGGAGATCTCTGGAAATCTCTACAACGTAATGCCCTAATAGCGCATATTTATGTAGTTAGAAAAACCAGCTATTTCTATACCCGAATATTCTTCGAGCAAGATTAATTCCTTAGTTATTTCAACGAGTGAATGTCGAATCAATTTCTAAGTTAATTATCTAAGAAAATGGCCTCAAAAATCTTTCTCAGACGAGCCTGTATAACTCCTGCGTCATAACTCAGAATAAAGTGACGTTGCCCCTTTGACAATATAAGCCGTAATGATTGTTGCTAATAGTGAGCATTATTAAAGCTTATGCGGGGATCTTTGACTTTTGTGTTTAAAAGTTAAGTTGTGCATGCGTTGGGTGTGTGCTGGTTGGGTGCTTGTTATTTGCTATTCAGGCGGTTTAGATGAGCGATCGCGCAGCTCACAAAGCAGCTCACAAAGCAGTGACCTTAAAGTCATTCCCCATAAAGATCCCCGCTAAAGCGCCTAGCCGTACAAGCGATCCGCAAGCGATCCATTGGTCAGGTAATATAAACAAACCTAATCTCATACCCAAGGCGGACTCAAAGCGTCAAAATTCAAGGCAAATTTACTTTGCTTTCCCCTCGTTAAGAATAGTCGCTTGTCGATTTTGTAGTCTTCGCAAAATAGACGTCACCGCAACCGACTGAGCCATTTTTTTGATTGATTTTTAAAAAATTCTGAAGTGCTAGTAATGCAGTTTCTCATTCAGTGGAGTTGGTTGATCCCGATGTACGGGCTCGTAGGTGCGCTCCTTGCGCTACCCTGGGCAACTCGGCTAATTCGCCGGACGGGCCCTCGGCCAGCCATGTATATCAACGTTTTGATGACGGCGCTGGCCTCTCTGCATGGGTTGCTGCTCATGCAGGCTATTTGGAATACCGGCACTCAGGTGGTGAGTTTTGAATGGCTGAGTGTCGCAGGGCTCAATCTGTCAGCCTCTTTGGATCTCTCAGCAGTAAACCTCATCTTTTTGGAGTTGACCGTGGGGCTGAGTCTGCTGGCCCAGGTATTTGCTATGGGTTATCTGGAAAAAGACTGGGCGCTGGCCAGATTTTTTGCGCTGATGGGCTTTTTTGAAGGCGCAATTAGCGGCGTGATTCTTAGCAGTTCCCTATTCTCTAGCTATTTTTTGCTGGAGATGCTAACCCTTTCTACTTACTTAATTGTTGGCTTTTGGTATGCTCAACCGTTGGTAATTACAGCCGCTCGCGATGCTTTTTTGACCAAGCGAGTCGGCGATGTGCTGCTATTTATGGGCCTTATTGCGCTGAGTACCTATGCGGGCTCGCTGCGTTTTGACGATCTCTATAACTGGGTTAAAAATGCCGAGATCACACCGTTAGCAGCAACGCTAACCGGGCTTGCGCTGATTGCTGGCCCCACCGGGAAGTGCGCTCAATTCCCTTTGCACCTGTGGCTAGACGAGGCGATGGAAGGGCCTAGCCCCGCCTCTATTTTAAGAAATTCGGTCGTTGTGACCTGCGGCGCTTATGTGCTGATAAAGCTTCAGCCCGTGGTGGTCATTTCGCCGATTACGCTGGATGTGTTGATTGCGATCGGGGCCATTACAGCCGTGGGTGCATCGTTTGTTTCACTGGCCCAAATCGACTTTAAGCGAACATTTTCATATTCTACAAGTGCTTACATTGGCTTGGTGTTTATTGCGGTGGGTACTGAGTGGCCGGGTGTGGCCTTTATGCTGCTCTTTACGCATGCACTCGGCAAGGCGCTGATTTTTATGAGCGTAGGTTCGATCATTTATTCGACGAATAATCAGGACTTAACAGAGCTGGGCGGTCTTTGGTCACGCATGCCCGCGACAACGATTGCCTACCTCACTGGGTCACTCGGCTTAACAGGCATCCTGCCCTTTGGCTGCTTTTGGGCGTTTTGCCTGGGTATTGAGTTTTTGTGGCAGGAGCATCCGCTGCTGGTCGGCGTGTTTTTGCTGGTGAATTTTGTCACGGTGCTGAATTTGGTGCGAGTGTATCGGCTGGTGTTTTTGGGTCAGCCGCAGCCTAAGACGCATCGTACGCCTGAAGTGGGTTGGTTGATGGCGGTGCCTATGGTGACCCTCTCAACAATTGTTTTGCTTGTACCTGGAATTATGTGGCGGATGGCGTTGCTGCCGCCTTTGGCGTATTTTAACCTGGCCGCGATCGCTGTTTTGGTCGGCTCTGGTGTTTTGGGTTTGGCAGTGGGTTGGTACTTGCCGCTTAACCGGGCTTGGTCTCGCTCTAGCATGATGTGGCTGCGCGTATTGCAAGACTGGCTTGGTAACGACTTTTATACCGAGAAGCTCTATGAAGGCACGGTTGTAAGGTTGGTGTCTCGGCTGTCGGCGTTGAGCAATTGGCTGGATCGCTATGTGATTGACGGCGCGGTGAATTTTGTAGGTGCGGCGTCTTTACTGAGTGGAGAGGGCTTAAAGTATAGTGCGTCGGGGCGATCTCAAAACTACATTCTGACGATTATGTTAGGCGTCGGCCTAGTGGCACTGATGACCACCTGGAAGATGTGGTAAAGGGCGCTGAAGCCCGCAGGATATCAGGTAAAGCGAATCTGTAAGGAAAAGGGCTAAGGGTAAAGCGCCCAGAGAGAAAGAGGCCAGAGAGAAAGAGGCCAGAGATAAGGAGATAAAGGCCAGTGTGGTCAGGATTTAAGGATAAATAAACCGTGTTACTAAGTTCGCTACTGTTAATTCCGGCTTTGGGCGCTTTAATTATTAGCCTGTGGCCGAGCCAGCTAGAGCCTCGTCAGGCCCGGTTAGGGTCGCTGATTACGCTGAGCATAGCGCTGACGCTGTCACTTTACTTGGCCAGTCAGTTTGATATTAGCAATCCTGGCTTTCAGTTTGCTGAGCAGATAAACTGGCTGGAGCCGCTCGGCCTCACCTATAGCTTGGCCGTAGATGGCATCGCGTTGCCGCTGGTGATCATCAACAGTTTGCTGAGCTTGGTTTCGGTATACATCAGCGGCGAGGTTAAGCGACCTCGGCTGTACTATGTCATGCTGCTGCTCATCTCTAGTGCGGTATCGGGTGCCTTTTTGGCCCACAATCTGATGCTGTTCTTTATTTTTTATGAGTTAGAGCTAATTCCGCTATATCTGCTGATTGCGATTTGGGGCGGGGCGAGGCGAGGCTATGCGGCCACCAAATTTTTAATTTACACAGCCTTTTCTGGAATTTTGATTCTAGGCGCGTTTTTGGGTCTAGGGTTGCTGTCGGGTACTGGCAGTTTTGACTATGATCCGGCGCTCGCTCAGACCCTGACCATGGCTCAGCAGACGGTGCTCATGGGTGCTTTGCTGGTAGGCTTTGGCATTAAAATTCCGCTGGTTCCCTTTCATACCTGGTTGCCTGATGCCCATGTAGAGGCTTCTACGCCTGTGTCGGTACTATTGGCGGGGGTGCTACTTAAGCTGGGCACCTATGGGATTTTAAGATTTTGCGTTGGGCTTTTTCCCGATGCCTGGCTTCAGCTTTCGCCCTGGCTTGCCTGGTGGGCGGTGGTGAGCGTGCTGTACGGATCGCTAGCGGCGATCGCCCAGACCGATATGAAAAAGATGGTGGCCTACAGCTCGGTGGGGCATATGGGCTATATTTTGCTCGCTGCTGCTGCTGCCACGCCTTTGAGCATTTTGGGCACCGAAATGCAGATGGTGAGCCATGGTTTAATTTCAGCGCTGATGTTTTTGCTGGTGGGCATCGTGCATAAAAAAGCGGGAACTCGCGATCTCACCATTTTGAGTGGACTCATGGCTCCCGAGCGAGGGCTGCCTTTTGTGGGTTCGGTGATGATTCTCGGCGCGATGGCCAGTGCTGGGATTCCTGGTATGGTGGGCTTTATTTCAGAATTTATTGTGTTTCGGGGTAGCTTTGAGCAGTATGCTCCCCAAACGCTATTGTGTATGGTGGGCTCCGGACTGACGGCAGTATACTTTTTGCTAATGATCAATCGGGTGTTTTTTGGCCGACTCAATGTATCGTTGCCTCAACTGGGTACGCCAGTAGATACGCTCATTTCTGGCGTAAAGTGGCGCGATCGCCTACCGGCGTTGGCCCTGGTATTGTTGATTTTTGCCTTTGGTTTACAGCCAGAGTGGATGACTCGCTGGATGGAATCGACCACGACAACCTTTGTTAGCACTGCCCAGCAAGTGGCTGTCCAATCAGGTGAAAAACCCCAGATGAACAACGCACTATGACCAAAACATCTTCTGAGACGAAAGCACCTTCTAAGACCCTTTTCAAAGCCGCGCCCGTTTATTCTTCATCGGACTATATTGATCGCTTAGTGGCTGGGGAGACGCTGCTCCCCGAAACGCCCGAAAACCTCAAAGAAGTAGTAGGTGTGTTAGATGCCTATGGCATTGTGCTAGATGCCTATTCGATTAACCTTAACTATATTGCCGAGCATCAGTTTTTGAAACTGGTGCCTATTTTTAAATACTTTAACGGTGAGATTACGCCCCAGAAGATTCTCAAACATCTGTGGCATGATCGCATCAACTATGAATATGCCGAGTATGTCATGCGAACGATGATGTGGCACGGTGGCGGTGGTCTTGAGACTTATTTGGATTCAGATGACTTTTGGGCTTGCTGTAGTCCTGCCATTCAAGCCAAGATTCGTTTGAATCCTATATTGCGATCGCTCAACGCAACGTTTCCTAATTTTTTGCCCGAACAGGTTCGTCAGCTTTGCTACTACTCAGGACTAGGCCAGTTTTGGCGCGTCATGAGCGATGCCTTTATGTATTTGGCTCGCTCGTATAACCAGGGCAAAATCAAGTCGCTAGCAGAGGTTGTGGCGCTCGTAAAATCAGAACTCGTTGCCAATGCTACTCAGCCCATTACCTATTCAGTAGAGATTGGTGGCACTCAGTACGACATTATTCCTGAGTCGGTCGGACTCACTTTTTTACCTGATACGGCGGTGCCCTACGTAGAAACCATATTTTTAAGAGGCGCGCCGTTTTTTGGCACGGTGTCTTATAACGCTCAAGCCCAGCAAGTCCCTATTGACCAGGCCCAGTTTGCTTATGGTGCGCTCTTTGCTGACCCGCTTCCTATTGGCGGTGCGGGCATTCCACCCACACTCCTGATGCAGGACATGCGTCACTATGTTCCTGATTACCTACGAGAGATTTACCAACGTTCCAAGCGCGGTCAGGATGACATTCGCGTGCAGCTTGGCCAGAGTTTTCAAAAGTCAATGTTTTGCGTCACTGAGGCCGCTGTGCGAGGCATGATGCCCTACGCTCCTGATACCGAAGACCCTAAAGAGCAGGTGCTCAACCGGGACTACCTAAGCGGTTGGATGAAAAGGCTATCCGAGTCTCGTTTAGACGTGGTGCAAATTAAAGACTAGATATCATATCTATCCTGATAACTCGCCTGATAACTCGCCTGATAACTCGCCTGATAACTCGATAGCCTTGCAAAGGATCTCTGCAAGGCTATATGTAAAGGTATATGCAACAATTCAGCGCTTAGCCCAACCGTTTGTGCATCCACTCCGGCGAATGTGCCGAATTGCGATGCTGAGACCGAGATGCAATCCACTGATCACGAGGCGCTGCTGTCCAGAGCTGAGGGGATGCTAGGGCCTCTCTAGATTCTTGTGCATGCTTTTTCGATACGCCATAGAAGCCTACTGCTAAGAAGGTAATGGGCGAGGTAACTATAACCGCGATCGCTAATCCAATCATTTACTACACTCAGACGTTTGGATACATAGCGTACCCAAATTTACTCAGTGATTAGGTTTATATGAAGTTGGGCGGTTCAGGTGTAACAAATTGCATAAAATACTTTAAACAATTTACGTTGCTAAATGCCTTAGTACCCCTTTATTTTTGGGCAACGCTCGCTTCTGAAGAGAACCCTTGGTCCTGAGCCTTGGTCCTGAGCCTTGGTTCTGAGTCTTGATTCTGAGCCTTGGTTCTGAGCCTTGATTCTGAGCCTTGGTTTTGAGGAAGAACGCAGCAAAAACTACAAAATGCCCGGTCTATAAAATGCCTAGCCTACAAAATGCCGAGTACTGTGCGACGAATAATTTCCGTCACAGCAGCAGACATCAGGGCGTCTACATATCGTGCTTCGGCATTGGCCTCGCTGACATCTTGCGCCGCAATGAGTGTGAGGCAAAGGGTGTGACGCTGGTAGGCAGCGGTGGGGTCGGGTGCGCCTGTGACGGCAAGGCTACGCGGCAGGCTGAACTGAGCGAGGGCGCAGTAGGTGAGTTCGGTGCGATCGCGACTATCGCTGCGGCCAAATCCGCTTTTAGAAATGACCACGGGCGATCGCACCCATTCCGTCAAACCCAATGTTTCAATCGCGACATCGATATACCTAGCCGTGTCCATCGCCATGGCCTTGATAATACTGGCAAGTCCCCGCGTTTGCAGATCGGGAATTCGTGAGCTAGCCGGAAGCTGCCAATGCCAACCGGCCATAGACAGTAGCCGGGTCAAATCGTAGGTAGACATCAGGTTTTCGCCGTTATGCGTAACCCGAGACGCCTTCAGTACAACCTGGTTAAACTGCGCACTCCATAGCTCTGGGTACTGAATAAAGGGCACCTCACCGTAGCGCCCCCGAAAAGAAAGCGACTGATTGCCTGTCATCTGCCGGGTCCATTTCTCTAATCGTTCGGGCGTCTCAAAATTTTTGAACATGACCGCTAGCGAGTTAGAGGTCGCAATGCGATTGTCGTAGGTCATAATGCCGCTGGCCAACTCCTCAAACGAGTAGCCGCTGGATTGACCTGTGCTACCGGCAGCGCGGACTCTGCACTGGCTTAAGTCCAAACTGGGAATTGCTCGATTCGCCTGGGCTGCGACGTTCAGCAGCGGAATAAACTTGGTCGAACTCCACATTTGGCGATCGCTCAATGCATCACGCCCTAGCCAGCGACCCTGCAACTTGCCTTCCTGCATGGTCGAAAGACACACACAGCCCGACAAAATATCTGCTGGTAAAAAGTCTAAGCCGTTCTCATCGACAAAAAATAAATCGCCTGTTTTGGGATAAACCGCAGTGTTGGTCGCAGCCACAGTGCCGAGCTGCCTCGCCGGTTTTAGTGGGGCGGCAATGTCCTCTGGTTGCTGCAATCGCTGCGCAAACTGGTTAATGTCTTTGCGGTAGGGCGACTTTGAAACGCCCAAATCGAGAAATGCCAGGTTACTTTGATCAAATCCTGCTTCTGCTTGCAGCATCCGATTGAAAACCAGATCTGTGTTTTGGGCAGCCTCCAGCGCTGGGTGGGTGGAGGCCAGTTCGGCGGTCGGAATATCCAATGCGCGGCATAGTAAAGATGCGATCTCACCTCGGGTGACCGGCTGATTGGGCCTCAATAAACGGGGCTGGTCAATTTGTTCGAGCAGCTGACGTCTGAGAGCCGCTGCGATCGCGCCTTTACCATAGGCTGGAATCTGGTCGGCATCACTAAAGTACTGCGCAATCAGAGCCATTTCCGAGGCCACGCTCGCGGTTGGCGAAGCCGGTTCGTCTAAAATGTTCATCTCCACGCCCCGAGTGGCCTCTAGCCCTTTGATTAAAACCACCACGGCCTGCAACCGGGAGATCGCCTGCTTGGGGCGAAAAGTCCCATTTTCGTAGCCCCCAAATAGGCCATGCCGAGTTGCCCAATGGATTGCTTCAGAGGCCCAATATTCCTTCGGCACATCTCTAAAGGTTTGCGGTGACTTCTGCTCACTCAGCTCGGTAAATACCTTCGGCATCATCGCGGCAAACTCAGCGCGAGTTACGGTAGAGAGCGGACGAAAGGTCCCTTTCGGATAGCCGTTGACGATCTGACGCTGAGCCAACGCCACAATGCACTCACGAGCCCAGTGGTTTGCAATATCAGAAAACATATGATCTATTCCTATCTACCTGACTCTGATACGGCACTCTATCTCTCATACAGCACTCTGCGTATAAATATGCATACAGCGCTCTGCGTATAAATATGCATACAGCACTCTATGATCGTCTGCCGTAGCTACCGTAACGACGGCTCAACATAAACATTGCAACATAAACATTGCAACGAACACCGACGGAATCAAAAAATTGTCGTAGGCTCGAAGAAGATATTTTTTCAGAAATTTATGACCCCGCTCGCGCCGCCCGCTCAAGCTAAAAAGGCTTCCAAGGCTTCCAATACACCTTCCAACACAACCCAGCTGGCTGAGGATCGTCTCAACCACTCCCCTGCTGTCACCTGCGTGCTAGATGTAGAAGGCATGATGTGCGCTGGCTGCGTGAGCATTGTAGAAAAAAAATTGGCTCGGTGCGAAGGGGTGACTTCGGCGACGGTGAACCTAGTGACGGAGATCGCTGCGGTAACCTGCGATCCTTATGCCGATGCGCAGGCGATCGCCCAAAAAGCCGCGCAGGTGCTTACCGACGCAGGCTACCCTAGCCAAGTCAGAACCGCCGCCGATAGCCGCGATAACCCGATGGCCGCAGAGGCCGATTGGCTGGTTCGACAGCAGCAGTCACAACAGCATCAGACCCGACAGCTGGCGGTGGCCCTGTGTTTGCTGGTCTTTTCTGTAATTGGGCATTTGCAGCATTTTAACTGGGTGCAGGGGATTGCCATTCCGGTACTGAGCACCTTGTGGTTTCACGGCATATTAGCCACGCTTACTCTGCTATTTCCCGCTCGCAAAATTTTGATTGAAGGCTGGCAGGGCGCTCGTCGTGGTGCGCCTAATATGAACACACTGGTGAGTTTGGGGGCAATGAGTGCTTATACAACCAGTCTGGTGGCTTTTTTGTTTCCGGCGCTGGGGTGGGAGTGCTTTTTTGATGAGCCGGTGATGCTGCTGAGCTTTATTTTGCTGGGTCGCACGTTAGAGCAACGGGCTCGATTTCAGGCAGCTGGATCGCTGCGATCGCTCATTGCCCTTCAGCCAACCCTGGCTCGCCTAATTCCACCGCCCACTGAAGATCTCTCCGCAGATTCTTCAGCAGACTCTTCAGCCAATCTTTCAGACTCGCCCAAGTCAGGAACGCCGCTATTGCCGGTTGAAACGGGCGTCCAAATTCCGGCCAATCAAGTTCAGGTCGGTGAATGGCTCCGGGTTTTGCCTAGCGAAAAAATTCCGGTAGACGGTGTGATTGCGGCGGGTCAAACCACCCTAGACGAATCTATGCTGACGGGCGAGTCAATGCCTGTGGTTAAGCGACCCGGCGATGAAGTCGTAGCCGGTAGCCTCAACCAGTCGGGGGTCATTACCTTACAGGTATCGCGTACAGGGTTAGACACTACCCTGGCCAAAATGATCCGGCTGGTAGAGACTGCCCAGTCTCGCAAGGCGCCAATTCAGAGTTTGGCTGACCTGATTTCTGGCTACTTTACCTACGGCATTTTGACCTGCTCAGTGCTGACTTTGGGCTTTTGGTATTGGGTTGGTGTGCCGCTATGGCCAGAGGTCGCCGCTTCTGCATTGGGCCATTTGCATCACGGGGTTGCCTCAGGCACTGCTGAGGGGATGGCTGAGCCGATGCTGTCTTCTTCTGTGCGGCTGTTGGTGAGCCTTAAATTGGCGATCGCAGTTGTAGTTGTTGCCTGTCCTTGTGCCCTGGGCCTAGCAACGCCGACTGCAATTTTAGTCGGATCGGGCATTGGCGCGCAGCAAGGGTTACTGATTCGCGGTGGTGATATTTTAGAAGCGACTCGGGGGCTAGATACGATTGTGTTTGACAAAACTGGGACGCTCACCACCGGTCATCCTCAGCTCACCGATTGCGTGTCACTAGGGTCTATGCACTCCCCAGATCAGCTATTGCAGATAGCCGCTACCGTAGAGAGCGGCACTCGTCACCCGTTGGGTATTGCGATTCAGCAAGCGGCAGATGAGCAAGGAATAGCGCTGTTATCGGCTAGCAACTTTAAAACGGAAGCTGGCTACGGCATTGCTGCACAGCTCGTCTTGGAACAATCCGGTAAAGAGACCTTTTATTTGGGCAACCGCGCTTGGATGGAGAAAAACGGCTGTGATATTGATGAGGCCGCTCAGCAGATTGCCCTCGATTTGGCGAAGTCTGGGAAAACCAGCGTTTTTGTGGCACGAGCCAATCAGACAGTGCAGCGCGCGCAGACGAACTCTCTAGAAGTTTCAGCCGTCGGCCCTAGCGTCATCGGGCTAATGGGTGTTGCCGATACGCTCAGAGAAGATGCCGCCAGTACTGTTGAGAAGCTGCGATCGCTCAACCTCACTGTTCACCTTTTAAGTGGCGACAGCGACGCGGTTGCAACCGCCGTTGCCCAGCAGTTGGGCCTTTCGCCCGATCAGACCCAGGCCGAAGTGGCACCCCAAGCAAAAGTTGATGCGATCGCCGCTCTGCAAAAAGCGGGGCATCGGGTTGGATTTGTCGGCGATGGCATTAATGACGCTCCGGCACTCGCCCAGGCAGATGTGGGTATTGCGCTAGGATCGGGCACAGAAGTTGCCATGGAAACCGCAGATATTGTCCTAATGCGCGATGCGCTTTCTGATGTTGTTGCTGCGATCGCGCTAAGCCGCGCCACCTTTAACAAAATTCGTCAAAACTTAGTTTGGGCCTTTGCCTACAACCTGATATGCATTCCGCTAGCTGCCGGTGTGTTTTTACCCGCCTTTGGGCTATCTCTCAATCCTGGGTTTGCTGGCGGGCTAATGGCGCTCAGCTCCGTCAGCGTAGTGCTCAATTCGCTGCTACTCAAAGCCCGCTTTCAGTAAAGAACCCCACAAGTCCAGCATAAAAAAGCCCAGCTTGTCGTTTAAGACGGCTGGGCCAAAATATAAAACTTTAAACATAAAAGCAGAACAATAGTGCGATCGCCTAATCCCCTGGCTAGAAAACGATAACTATGATGACCCTATAGAAAGTCATTAAATAATCTAACAAGCTAACCTGGATTCTGCTGTTTCCAGCCAGTTTCTTTAGAGATACAAATTAAGCCTTCACCATAGTTCTGAATCATGCCGCCTTGGCGTAGCTTGCCCATTAGGCGAGTGACCGTGACCCGAGTCGAGCCAATCGCGCTGCCGATTTGAGCGTGAGTCAAGGGAAAAGGCAAATAGTAACCTTGCTCGCACTGCTCGCCATGCTCATCAATCAGCAAAGTCAAAAAGCCGAGTAGCCGGTCAATAGTGCGGCGCTGTCCCAAAGTGCTCAGCCATAGCAGCTTACGCTGGTGCTGACGACGAAAAGCATCCAAAACTTCCTTCTGAAAATGGGGCCAAGTATCCAGATCGTTCCAATACAGCCAAATGACCGTTGTTTGGTCTACATGGGCAAAGCTTTGCAACGTAAAAGGTGGCTGTGCAACTACCTCAAAAGGCTGCCCTGCGCCAACAAAACCCAGAAACGCCTCTTCAGCCGCCACCAATGGCATCCGAGTTGTGCTGCTGTTCTTCTTTAAGGTCGCGCTTACCTGCGCATTACCCAGCAACCGGACCGAGCCCTTTTGAACGAGGTAAAGCAATCCTGGCCTAGCTGGAATTTTTTCATCCTTATTAAATGTTCGGCAGCGATAATGCTCACTTGCCCAGTCAGAAATACGCTGCCACGCCAAGAACGGGCGCGAGTTGTCCGGATGAGGGGGAGAAGACATATTAGCAATACTAGAATTGAGTTTAACCGTTGTCGATAATGTCATCTAACTGAATGAATAATTGCATAACTTTGAGTACAAAGCAGACGGGACATCAGAAGAAACGAAAAACTTCCGTACAAACACGTAATAATTGGCTTATCTCTGCTGTCAGATAGAAACTATCTAGATGTGTGTTTTCACGCAGTCGCTAATTAAAGAGGCTAGTCATTGACTAGTTCCTGCATAGCCACACCGTATTAACCCAGCAACGGTATATACAGTCATTAAACACAGCAAGTCGAATGCATTAGTACATTAATATAAATTGATTGATTTTGAATGACTAAATTCCCTTCTTTACAACTACTTCAGCATTTATTCGCATTTACCCAGAGAGTAGATGAAGAAATAAGATAATACCCTGGTGAAATCCACACTATTTTCTCTTTTAAGGTGCTTTAGATTGCCTAGCTTATTTTCAGTGACGCAGTAACCTAGTGACATTCCTATCTCTCAAAGAAATTTTGCTTTATGGGCTGAGCTGGGCCTCTAATTGCGATTGTGAAGATGCAGATGGCAACTTTATCAACTGTTTACATACTGTTCCGACTCCGGCCCATCGTCAGTCGGCCAATCCTTTGCCAAACAGGCCTTACCGTCTAGGCAACGGGCGCATAATCTCGCTTCAAAAAAAACATCATTCAAATGATGTGCTGTATGTTTCGGCTATTCCTCAGCAGCTGCTAGCTAATTATCATTTAGCTGATTCGTTAGTGACGCCTAAAAATAAGGAAAAAAACCTCAAACAAGTCACTGAGAAAACTGTCAAAAAATTAAAAAAAAGCAGTTTTGCATTAATGAATAGTGAGCCAGATCACAAAGGATGGAATGCTCAGTTACTTACTCAACTGTGGGCAGAGTTCCAGATAGAAACTAACCAATCTGGATGGATTTCTTTTCAGCTTTCTAACCGAGGAATCCAGCTCTGGTTGCAACAAATGCAGCTGCTTTCGCATACCTGCCAACTGTTCGCTCAATCACCCTACGGCTCGTCAAAAAATACACCTGCTGTCAGGCCGCATCCGGCTGCTACCTCTCATCATCAGCCGGATGCGGGAGGGAAAATAGAAGCACTGCTCTGGTCGGCACAATACGCCCATGCGCGCTGCTGCGTGCTGCTGCGTCTTTTATCCCCAATTCGGTTGGCATCGCTTCAATCTTTACAAGCTGACGCTTCTGCTCAAATCCCGCCTTCGGCATTGGGGTCTATAGGCTTGGGAACCTCGCCAACGATCGCCCAGTTGGTTCATGGGCTGATAGAAATTGCAGACGATATGTTTTGGATTCCTTATCAGTGGCCAACGAAACAATATTCTTTGCTTTTGAAGGGCTCAGTTCGTCTGGCTCAACTGTTTGAGCGATTTTATGCAGCTGATGTCAGTGGCTTTGGGTCGTTGCTTCAATCGCCCACGCAGTTACCACCCTTAGCCGTGGACTATCCTTTTGTCTCTGTTTTTGGCCTGCTTACGGTAACCAGAAACTTGCTGAGAGTCTTACTCAATGAGCACTTAGCGGCTGATGCTCCCTGTGAGTTATGAGGCGCGATGTGGACTAGGCAAAAACTGCTCGTTGCTAGAGTGTGCCAATACTAAGGAGAGTCCACATAAGGTGACAAAGTTAAGTCTATCCGCTATATTTAGGGAGTGTGAGGAGCGAACCAGTAAAGGCACCGAGACGAAACACGGCCAGTCGTCGGTGCCTTTTCTGATTTTAAATAGGCTGTGCCTCCTGGTTTTTTTTGATTCTTGATTTTGCGAGTGTCTCTTCGCAAGTGTTTCTTCTCTTTGTAAGGCACCTAGTAAGGCACGTGAGAAGCCAATTTAGAATCCTGTTAGCTCAAGTCATTACACTTTTATTCTGGCAACTTGTTCTGGCAACTCCCTAGTGATTGCCACCCTTCGTGTTAGCCTAAGCGCTATGAATGGAAGCGGCTATCAGCGGCGAGTGAGCTATCGTCTGCTGCTAATGATATTGTGGGCGACGCTGCTAGCGTTTGTGATTGAGCTAAGCGCAGGATGGGCGAGCCACTCCTTGTGCTTACTGGCCGAATCTATCCATACGCTGATTGATGTATTTAGTGCGGTGCTGAGTCTGGTGGCGGTGGCCTCTCCTCAGCGCACGCTGGGTAAAGAAATTTGGGGCTATGGTCGCGGTGAGGCTACAGGGGCACTGATTTTGTCGGCGGTGTTGGGGTTCGCCGGTATTTCTATCTTTATCCTTGCGCTGAGCGAGCTCAATATGGCTGTGTTTGAAACGACGCGCGGCGTGTTTCAAGTTCAGGTGACGGGCTCGTTGATATTGCTAGTGGGGAGCATTATGGTGCTGACTTTGCTGGTGACGGGTGTGGCAGCGTATCAAAGTCAGCGAATTAATAGCGTGGCACTGCAACTCGCCACGCAGCATATTTTAAAAGATGCCTGGTTAAGCGCTCTGGTGCTGTGTGGGATCATCGCAATTGGCCAAGGGTATCGATGGATAGATCCTGCTTTGTCGCTGGTGGTCGTGGCAATGTCGGTACGGAGTTTGTGGCAGGTGTTGTGCCAACAGTTGCCAATGCTGCTAACGCCGACTGCGATCGCGCCTGAAGCGATCGCTCATATTGCCTGCCAGATAGAAGGCGTGACACGCTGTACGCGCATTTTGTCGCGAGGCATGGTGGGCCGTCAGGTGTGGATCGAGCTACACTTGGCGCTACATCCGGAGTTTATGGTCATTGCTCAAAGCATCGGTGAGCGAGTGGAAAAGTCGCTACGCGACCACTACGGCCCTGTACGCGCTCAAATCTGGTTAGATACCCTCCCAGAAAGTAAGCAGTCTCGTCGGCAGACCCAAAAAAAATAGCGCTCAACGCTGCGCTCCCATCGGCCCCAAATAGCGAATCAGGTAAGGGGAAAACACTTCGTAAATCAGCGTGAGCGGCTTGCCGTGATGCCAAAACAAGTAATGCCGTCCCCAAAAAGGCCCTTTTTGTTCAAAGGCATCTTCCAGCACCTGGGAATGCCCAAAATAGATACCCTGAATATCTCGGTAAAGTTCGGTGCGCAGCTGGGCTAGGCTGGCCCAAACCGGCAGCGACCGATTGGCTAAATACTCATCGACATGGCTCTCTTCCCACCAAGAGGTTGCATAGGCTAACCGCTGCCCGCTCGCAGTGCGCAGCCACACCTGACGGCGTAAGTGCGGCCCTGGCACTTTTTCAATTTGGGCCGGGGCGCGATCGCCCTGTTTGCCCACAGGCGACATATCAATGACATCCACCTCAGTGGGCTCGCGAGTGAGCAACTGCAAATGCCGGGTGGGTGACCCATCGCCCAACATCAGAATTTGCCAAGCCGGAGAAAGCTGATCGTGAGGCAATCCTGCTTCTACAACAGATCTATCACCTTGCCACAGCGGTGTTAGGGCGTGCCAATGATTGTGTTCAGCCGCAGAAATAGTGGGAGAAGCTAAGGTCAAAACGGGAGCAGGTAGAATTTTACAAAAGTTTACGTATTTTTCATCATAGCAAAAAGCCCCATATAGTCGCTTTATAAGCGGGACTACACAGGGCTTTGGTCGTAGACCCTTTACGCAGCGGGTCTTTACGTATCAGGCATTAATACAATGCGGATGGCGAGACTCGAACTCGCAAGGCGTGAGCCACACGCCCCTCAAGCGTGCGTGTCTACCAATTCCACCACATCCGCAAAACTGTATCGGTTAATAACAATACGACATAACGTGCCATTTATGAAAGGGGAGGAATAACCCTGCATGATACGATCATCATCTTAACAACTGCGCTAAAAACGTTGCTGGCTGCCAGATGAGTTTTTCTAAAATTTTAATTGCTAACCGTGGCGAGATCGCGCTGCGAATTATCCGCTCCTGTGAGGAAATGGGTATTGCGACTGTCGCGGTGCATTCCACCGTTGATCGAAGCGCCCTCCATGTGCAGCTAGCAGATGAGGCAGTTTGCATAGGTGAGGCCTCTAGCAGTAAAAGCTATTTGAACATTCCTAATATTATTGCTGCTGCCCTAACCCGAGGCGCAACCGCCATTCATCCGGGGTATGGCTTTTTGGCCGAAAATGCTCGTTTTGCAGAGATTTGCGCAGACCATAACCTGACTTTTATTGGCCCCACTCCCCACGCCATGCGGGCCATGGGCGACAAATCGACTGCAAAGGCAACCATGCAGCGAGTAAAAGTGCCCACCGTGCCAGGTAGCGAAGGGCTACTCGCAAATCCAGAAGAAGCCGCCAAGCTCGCTGAGCAGATTGGCTATCCAGTGATTATCAAAGCGACCGCAGGCGGTGGCGGTCGGGGGATGCGGCTAGTGCGAGATCCCTCAGAGCTGAGCAAAATGTTTATGGCAGCTCAAGGCGAGGCCGAGGCGTCTTTTGGTAATCCCGGTGTTTATTTAGAAAAGTTTGTTGAGAACCCACGCCATATTGAGTTTCAAATTTTGGCTGATAGACACGGCAATGTCGTGCATTTGGGAGAGCGTGACTGCTCTATTCAACGTCGCCATCAAAAGCTGCTAGAAGAAGCGCCGAGTGCGGTACTCAATAGTGATTTACGTCAGCAGATGGGTGAGGCAGCCGTAAGAGCAGCTCAGTCCATCAACTATGTGGGTGCTGGCACCGTTGAGTTTTTGGTGGATCACAGTGGCAAATTTTACTTTATGGAGATGAACACCCGCATTCAGGTTGAGCACCCCGTAACAGAAATGATTACTGGGATCGACTTAATCGCTGAGCAGATTAGAGTGGCTCAGGGCGATCGCCTTCCGTTTACCCAAGACGACATTGTGTTGCGCGGTCACTCGATAGAGTGCCGCATTAATGCTGAAGACCCTGAGCATAATTTTCGCCCCAACCCAGGTCGCATTAGCGGCTATCTGGCACCAGGCGGTTTGGGGGTGCGTATGGACTCCCATGTATACACTGACTACGAAATTCCGCCCTACTACGATTCGCTCATTGGCAAGTTGATTGTATGGGCGCCCAACCGAGAAACAGCTATCAGCCGCATGAAGCGAGCGCTTCGCGAATGTGCGATTACGGGCCTACCCACTACAATTGGCTTTCACCAAAAAGTGCTAGAAAACCCTCTGTTCTTAAAAGGTGAGGTCTATACAGACTTTGTTGCCAAGATGATGGAGCAAGGCAATCTATAGAATAATCTTTGGCTGATTCCACTGAATAGAGGTATCAATGGGCCGAGCCGGTGGGTTGATCTATTGGGTTGAGCCAGTGGGTCGAGCCGGCAAATCTAGTCAAATCGCTGATTTCGCTGCTTGGAAATTCGCGGATCTAGCTGACTCGACAAGCGGTAACCAGCTCATCTTCAGTAAATGTGACTCTATACAGCTCGACTAAAGCTGCGCCTTCGACAGTGTTTGCCAAACTAACGAGTCGGTTCAGCAAGCGGCGGGAGGACACAACGCCAGTCAAAATTACAACGCAGCCACGCTGACGAACCTTAAGCTGTGCGACTTCATCACCAAAATGCTGCTGAAAACAGCGCGCAACTCGCTTAGCAAGCCCGTTGTAGTCGTACTCACCGCCAACGCCGATACGCTCTGGCGGGCTATTTCTAAACCTTTTGAGGTTAGAGTCTGTCGCAACCGAGCCAAATGACTTGCCTACGGCTGGAATTAGCACTACTGAAGATTCACCCAACACACCCATTTTTCTAGGCTCCCTTACGTCAAACTACTGGCATCAAACTGTTTCTTGGTATCAGACATCACAATATCTATGGCGCCAATCGCACCCGATTTTGGCTAGCTTTCTACTCTCAATTTTGCTATCAACTTTGCTGTCAATCTTGCCGTTATTAGGGTTTTGTATATGCATGGACTGTATTGACAAGGCTACCGTTAAACCCTACGTATCTTCATAGAGAAATAAGTAGGATTTTAGTGAGTCTTTACAAGAACTTATGCAGCAGGGCTGTGCCTTTCTGCACCTGAGCTCCATTTGCGAATGTTTCTCTTTATATAATTGACAAAGATTGTATAAATAATATAGGGAAAATTGCGTATATTCTGATACTAGCTGCGTGTATTTTCCCCAAAATCCGTACTTTTGCTGAAAATAGGCGTGACCAGGAACAATATTTGACACTTATTATAAAAATACAATAAAGCTTTTTACATGAGTGGCTATAGGTAGACAGGTTACTGAACTGGCTGTTCTGTGAAATCCTCTTTTGGAGGAGATGTCGCTATTCGTGCTTGTGTAGTAATGCGACTGTATAGGCTGCTATGCCTTCTTCTCGGCCTAGGGGCCCTAGCTTTTCGTGGGTGGTGGCTTTGATGCCAATTTGGGTGGGTTCTATTTGTAAGGTGGTGGCTAGGCGATCGCGCATTGCTTGAATATGAGGCTTAAGCTTGGGCCGCTCGGCAATTACAACGCTATCGATATTGCTAATTGCCCAGCCGCGTTCGGTCACGAGCTGATAAACCTGCGCTAGCAGTAGCTGGCTGTCGGCTCCGGCCCACTGGGGATCGCTAGGCGGAAAGTACAGCCCAATATCGCCCAGGCTAAGAGCCCCGAGCAGGGCGTCCATAATGGCATGTGTAAGAGCGTCGGCGTCGCTATGACCCAACAGCCCTTTTTCGTGGGGAATGTCGATGCCGCCAAGAATCAGCCTGCGACCGGCGGCCAGCTGGTGAATATCGTAGCCATTGCCAATGCGGATGTTCATAAGGTTTCTGCGGGTTGATCTGGGGATTAATCTGGGGATTGATCGGGGGATTGCTTGGGGGATTGATCGGGAAATTGATCGGGGGACTGATCGGGCGATTGATTAGACTGCTGCCACTGCTGGAATAGATCGGGGCGTCGCTGCTGGGTTCGGTTTATTTGCTGTTGTTTGCGCCATTGAGCGATCGCACCATGGTCGCCCGACATCAGTACTTTAGGCACGGTCCATTCTCGAAACTCCGCAGGCCGGGTGTACTGCGGATAGTCTAGCAGCGGCGTTTCGAAGCTTTCATATTTAAGCGAGTCGGTTTTGCCGACCGTACCCGGTAGGAGCCGAACCACACCGTTAATCAGCGTCAGCGCCGGAATTTCTCCCCCGGTCAGAACAAAGTCTCCAAGAGAGACTTCTCGGCTCACCAAGTTCAGCACTCGCTCATCAACCCCTTCGTAATGCCCACAAATTAGCACTAGCTGGTCGTAGTCACTCGCGAGCGTTTTGAACAGGGGCTGATCCATGGTTTGCCCCTGCGGTGTCATTAAAATAATCTCGCGCCGAGGTCGCTGCGGCAAGGATTCAATCGCGGCAAAAATGGGCTCTGGCTTCATCACCATGCCTACCCCACCCCCGTAGGGAATGTCATCTACCTTGTGGTGTTTGTCTGTCGTAAAATCGCGCGGGTTGGTAATGTGTACCGAGGCGATTTGCCGGTTAAGGGCACGGCCTATGAGCCCTGAGCTAAGGGGAGAGGTGAAAAAATCGGGAAACAGGCTAACGATATCGAAGCGCAGCGGATCAGAAGAATCCATAAGAGGGAAAGCGGGAAATGCTCAGCAGTTGAGATGCTTAGCATACATAAGACTCTCCAGGATAATACACCAGGATAATGCACGGTCTTCTTCCGTCCTTTCCGTTCTATTGTCTTCTGGTGCCTTTTGATATCTTCTAGGGCCTGTGTCTCTTGGGTGTATTTATCGATCTACGAGCTGAAGCGAGAGGGCTCGAATGCGATTGGACAGATCGCTCTGTACTTGCTTTCGATCCAGTGCGATCGCAATCTCCATGGCCCGCTGAAATGACTCAAAAGCCGCTGTGAGATCGCCGTTTTCTTCATATATTTCGCCCATGGTGCGCAGCGTGACCAGCCGTTGCCACTCGTCCCCCGTGCTGACGGTTAAAGCAATGCGATCGCGTAGATAGGCGATGAGTTCGCTCGGCACACCCTGATTGCGATAAATGGCAATTAAGCCGTCTAGCGCTCTGAGCTGAATGTAAGGCTCGTTATGATCTTGAGCTAATGATAAGGCGAGTCGATAGGCACCAATGGCTTCTCGGGTTCGGCCCATCGCCAGGTATACATCGCCCAGGTTATTGTCGGTATTGGCCTGGCCTACATAGTCACGGGCGCGGGCGCGGTAGTTGGCGGCTACTTCGTAGTATTTGCGGGCGTCATTAAGCTGGCCATTGGCAACGGCAATTAGTCCTAAATTAGACAGTGAGAGGCCAATTCCACTCTCACTGTCCACATCTTGCGCGACGGTAAGCGCTTCGGCAAAGGCCGCTTGTGCAGTCGCCAAATCACCTTCTTGAAGCCTCAGCGTGCCCAGGTTGTTAAAGGCTAAAATTTGATCGCTAAAGTTGTTATTGCTATGGGCGATCGCCAGCTGCCTACGTACTACGCGTTCTGCATCGTCATAGCGGCCTAGCTCGCTGTATACCTTAACAAGCTGCTCATAAGCTGCGCCCATACCGGCGAAGTCGCCTAGCAAGTGATAGGCGTTGGCTGCTTCGTTCAGGGCTGTAATGGCTTGAGCATGATTGCCCGAATTTAGTTTGGCCTGACCCACTAGCAAGAACTGATCGGCGACATTTCGCTGCGATCGCACTGTTTGCTGAGGCGGTTGGTGCAGTTGCTCGGTCAAACTGGGTGCAGCGACTGCGGATAATCCTAGGCCAACGCTCCAAAGGGCTGCAAGGCAGACTGTCTGAGATAGGCGGTGAGACAGACCCTGTGACCTCTGAGCATGCAAATATGCGTACAAATGAAAATGACTCATGAGTAATTCCTCGCGCAGCCCTGATGATGCGGCCTAATAATGTGGCCTTTTTCGTCAGCCGATTACCCGATAAGATACCCAGTTCAGTTGATAGGCGAATCAATCCCGCTGTGAGTTGCCTATCTTGTGGTATTGAGCGAGAGGCCTCAAGGAAGAGGCCTTGCGTGAGCGAGAGTCTTTAAATCGCCTCGTCAAATTCAGGGTGCCTCGTCAAATTCAGGGCGCCTCGTCAAACTCAATAGTCATTAGACCTGGCATTGCGGATGAACCGTGATGGCCTCTGACTGAGACCGTTGCCGGATTGACGGCCAAATCAACTGCCGGATTGATTGGCTGGTTGACCAGTTGGTTAGCTGACGGCGCTAGCAAGGGTGTTCGCTGCTCTAAGTAGATGGCTCGAATATCGTCAGGAATGGCGCGCTCCAATGCCTGATAAGCCCTTCCTAGCTCACTTCTAACCGTACTGGGTGAAATTTGTTCTCCCTCTGCCTGTAGGTAGGCGGCAATGCGGGTGTCGCTCCAGGCGAAGGTCTGAGCCATGAGGATAATCAGCCGATGCTGAGGCTGTAGATTCTCTAATGCGCGCTCGGTGTAGCACCATAGAGGTGGCGGCGCATCTGTGAGCGAATAGTGAATAGACTCCACATCCGGCATTACAGCCTGGTTGATATGAGCTGCTGTGAGGCTAATCAGCCAGCCTTGCAGCGAGAATTCAGCGTTCGTACTTTCGGTAGCCTTACTCGTCGCGCCATTTGTGGAATCTGAGGCTTCAGAGGCAGAGGGCGTATTGGGCCGAGAATTTGCCTTAAAGGGGGTAAGGTCAATGCCCCCTAGCTCATTGAGAATGTGCCGCCAGGTGAGTGCAAATAAGTAGTCGGCCTGAACGGGCGATCGCGCTGAATGCCGAATGAGTGAATACACCACTGGGCTATACCGGCAAAAAAGCGCCGTGAAATATTTCCCGTCCATAGGCGACTTTTGCATACTATCTATCAGGTCGTAGTCACTGAGGTGAATGAGTGACTTGACCAAGCTGCGATCGCATTCAGGAAAGTTAGGAATTTGCACAGGATTTCAGCGACGTTCGGGTAAAGGAGATATCAAGTAAATGAAATAGAAGCTGTTGGCAAATGATAGAGAGATTGAGGGCAACTACTTAAAGTTTATTAATCAGGTTTTGTTAATCTAACGCTTATCAGCTTGCCCATATCTCACCCATGACATCGTATCAACGCTAAATTAGCATTGAATATGCACTTAGCGTCGAGTGCATCCCTTTGTTTTATCGGTGTTTCATCGGTGTTTCATCCTTGGGGTTTAGTCCTCTGGGTGTAACCAAATTCTGCAAATGCCATGATTCTTGCCATGATTCTCAAGTGAGATTGGTAAACTTGAGATTGGTAAACTATTAAAGGGATGCCGATGGGATGCCAACTCCTGTGTAGACTCTACTGCATATAAAGTTGTGCATATTAAAGTTGTGCATATAAGGTTGCGCACTCATGGCGCATTGATGGCCCATTCCTTTGCCTCTCTATCAATTCCGATTTTGATTCCGACTTTTACCCATTTCCCGTTACCCCGATGAGTCTAAACACACTGCTACTCGCCAGTATTTTTCAGGGTCTTCCTTTAGATGCGTTGGTTTCCACTCAAGGCATTATGGTGATGCTGCTAGTGGCTTATGCTGGTGCGATGTGGGCGTTTTTGAGCAGTGCGCCTAAGGTTCATACTGTAATGGTGTCCGACTTGGATACGGCTCGGCGCTTTTATGAAGGCATGCTGAGTTTGTCGGCGGCAGATGTACCTTTGCACTACTACTACAACTATGAGCAAACGTTGGGTACAGCAAGCATTGATCCGATGTTTGGGGCGTCGCTAGGAAGCTCTGCTTTGGGCGGTGCTAGCAGCAGTGCCTATGGACTGCCAGACGGGCTATGGTATCAACTCAAGAAAAATACGCAGCTGCATGTGATTGGTGGGGCTAGCCTGGGTAATCGTAACCGGCAGCGCCATGTATGCTTTGACCATGCTTGTTTAGAATATTTGCTAATGCAGGTGCAAACTCGGGGGATTCGTCACAAGCTGAGACGCGATCGCCCATTGAACTTCCTTGTTAAAGACTTTGAAGGCGAAGTGATTGAGATGGCGGAAGTCGAAAACTAGGACTGACGTAAGCGCCTTAGCCGCGATCTCAATCATTCACTGATGTCATTCACTGATGTCATTCACTGATGTCATTCACTGATGTAAAATCACTGGCACAATAGGACAGTAATCACTCATTTAGCAAAGCGCTAAGCAAAGCGCTAAGCAAAGCGCTAAGCAAAGTCCTAAGCAAGACCCTAAATGAGTTCATCTTAAGTGCAGATATTTCTCATGAACGGTATATTGCCGCTTCTGCCATCTATCCCTCCTTTTTTGGCTGACGCTAGTTTGAAGATTATTTCAAACCCTGCTTTAAGCCCCGTTTTAGGCAAGTTCCAGTCTCCTGGGCCTGAAATTGTGAGCATCGGGCCCATTACGCTGCGATGGTATGGACTACTGATTGCCTCGGCCGTACTCATCGGTGTTGTGCTCTCTCAGTCCCTAGCTAAAAAGCGCGGAATAGACCCTGAAAAAGTAGGTGACATGGTGATATGGCTTATCATTGTCGCGATTCCCTGTGCCCGACTTTACTACGTTATTTTTGAATGGCCTAGTTATGCTGCTCGCCCTGGAGACATTCTGGCCATTTGGAAGGGCGGCATTGCGATTCACGGCGCAGTGTTAGGCGGTACGCTGGCTGCTTGGGTGTATGCCAAGCTCAATCGGCTCTCCTTTTGGCAGCTGAGCGACATTATTGCGCCGCCGCTCATTTTAGGGCAGGCCATTGGCCGCTGGGGCAACTTTTTTAATTCCGAAGCGTTTGGGGCGCCCACCGACCTGCCCTGGAAACTTTATATTCCGCTGGCAAATCGGCCTGCTGGATATCGCGAATTTGAGTATTTTCATCCGACTTTTTTATATGAGTCGCTTTGGAACATTGGGGTGTTTGCCTTGCTGCTGACGCTGTTTTTCTGGGGACAAAAGCAGAACCAGAGAAATCCAGGCCGAATCAGGGCAGGCACGTTGTTTTTAGTTTATTTGATTGCTTACAGCGCAGGTCGGTTATGGATTGAAGGACTGCGGACTGACAGTTTGATGATAGGCCCTTTCCGAATCGCGCAGCTAGTTAGCCTCGCTGGGATTGCTTTGGGTTGGGTTGGCATTATTTGGACGTATGGTTTGGGTAAGCGACTGCCCGATACGGTAGAACCGCCTCCCAAGAATAGCGAATGTATCCGACGATGACGATGTAACCTTCTACGGCAACCTCTACGGCTTCCTTTCTGGTCAATGCAGAGGCTAGTGTAGAGGCCACCAGTGTAAGGGCCAGGGCAGAAGTCAGAAGAAAATAGAAAAATAGATAAGAAAAAGCCCCTTGGGTCTTACGACCTTTGGGGCTCGGAATCAGGGTGCATCTACATACCAAGATGCAGTATTTCTCTGACATATCCTGAGATTTACAGAGGGCTTTATTTACTCTTCAAACAATTGAGAGTGATAGTAGTGAGTTGATGAACATTGGAACTCAATAGCGGATTGAGTGAGTGAGTTTAATGTTCTTTCAGTTATTTGTTTGCGTCCTATTTGCGTTCTATTTGAGTTGGTCTTTGTAATTGTTTTTGTGTGAGGCCGATGCCTCTAGTATATTTTTGAACTTTGTTACGTAAGGTTTTCATGGATTTTGATTCACCGTCTGCGAGTCTGGGCTCAGCTGCTAAAGCTTCGATTTTGCCAGCTGTTTATATTGTTGGTGCAGGCCCCGGTGACCCGGAGTTGTTGACAGTAAAAGCACTCAAACTCATACAACAAGCAGATGTTTTGGTGTATGCCAATTCGCTTGTTCCTCAGCAAATTCTCTTAGCCATGCGACCCGATGCAGAAAAAATAGCAACGGCTAACATGACCTTAGAAGCCATTGTGCCGCTGATGATTGATCGCGTGCGTGCTGGCAAGTCTGTAGTGCGTTTGCATTCGGGTGATCCGAGTTTATATAGTGCGATTCACGAGCAAATGCTGCGTTTGAGCGAGGCTGATGTGCCGTTTGAGGTGGTTCCGGGGATTAGCGCCTTTCAAGCTGCTGCTGCCAAGCTCAAGGTTGAGCTGACGGTTCCGGCTCAGGTGCAGAGTATTATTTTGGCTCGTATTGGCGGGCGTACCCAGGTGCCTAAGACGGAGGAACTGGCTGGGCTTGCTGCCCATAAAGCGAGTCTTTGTTTGTATTTGAGTGCTCGCCATGTAAAGGAGTCGCAGGCTCAGCTGATGATGCACTATTCACCGCAAACGCCTGTGGCTATTTGCTTTAGAGTGGGATGGCCAGATGAGCAAATTTGGGTGGTGCCGCTAGAAAAAATGGCTGAGGTTAGCGAGGCTGAAAACTTGGTTCGAACGACGCTCTATATTGTGTCACCGGCGTTGGCTGGGGCAATGGAGGGAGTACAAAAGACAGATACCCAAACAGAGATCGAAACGGTAAGATCGCGCCTTTATAACCCGACGCATGACCATTTGTTTCGACCTAATGCCAAAAGGCCCAAAGAAGGGCCAGAAGAGTCCGTTGAAAAAGAACAGGAGAGGGCAAAGCGATGAGTTATTTGGTGGCTGTGTTGAGCGATCGCATCAAAGCTGAAGAAGCTTACACTGCTTTAGAAGATGCCAACATTAAAATGGATAATGTGGAGATTTTAGGCAGAGGCTTTAAGTCAGCCGATGAGTATGGTTTGATTGACCCGACAGAAGAAGCCTGGAAGCAGATTAAACGGCTGGCCTTAGGCACCATTCCCTTTGGTTTTGCCGGTGGTTTTGCTTTCAATGCCATTACTGGACTCGATACTTTTCCCTGGGCGGGCGTAGTGGGCAACCAGATTATTGGTGGTTTTCTAGGTGCGATCGCCGGAGCCATGGGCAGCTTTTTCATTGGCGGCGGCGTCGGTGCGGGCCTGGGCGGTGGCGATGCGCTCTCATACCGCAATCGCCTCAATGCCGGTAAGTATTTGGTTGTGGTTAAAGGCTCTGAAGGTCTTATCTCTCAGGCGAGCCGAGTCATTCGTCCGCTGCGGCCCGAAAACATTCAGGGCTACACCGAGCCCGGTGCTTATTAGCAGCTTTAATCCCTCTTCTACACCCTTCTACACCCTTCTACACCTTGATTATTGCTTGTTATTTCCGTGGGTTGGCAATTAATTGCCTGTTAATTACCCATCAAGTCATTCCCAGTCGTTACCCTAGTTCCCTCCAAAGTCATCTATGAGTGCTGTTTCTTTGCCCGCTAACCCCTCTGCTGAGCCGACTATCAATCCGTTACTGATCGGCAAGGGACTGCCGCCTTTCAGCGAAATTAAGCCAGAGCATGTGGTTCCTGGTATTGAGCATCTGCTTAAATTGCTCGCGCAAGATCTGGAGGCCTTAGAGTTGCAGCTCGCCGACAAATCCGAATCTGCCATTAGCTGGTCGAACTTGATCGACCCCCTGACAGAGATTACCGAGCGGCTAGGCTGGAGCTGGGGCATTATTGGCCACTTAATGGGAGTTAAAAACAGTCCTGAGCTGCGAGCCGCTTACGAAAGTGTGCAACCTGCGCTGGTTCAGTTTGCGAATCAAATTAGCCAGAGCCAGGTGATTTACCGCGCCTTGCAGCAGCTAAAATCAGGCCCGAGTTGGGATGACTTGGTGCCAGCTCAGCAGCGAATTATAGAAGCCGCCCTGCGAGATGCTCAGCTCTCGGGCGTAGGTCTCACCGGAGAAGCCAAGGTTAAATTTAATGAAATTCAGCAGGCGTTGGCTGAGCTGTCTACTCAGTTTTCTAACCATGTGTTGGATGCCACAAAAGCCTTTAGCATGACGCTCACGGAGCCAGATGAAGTGGCAGGCTTGCCGCCTAGCTTGCTCAGCTTAACGGCTCAAGCGGCGCGTGAAGCCGGTGAAAGTGAGGCCACGCCTGAATCAGGCCCCTGGAGAATCACGCTAGATATGCCTGTTTATACGCCTTTTTTGCGGCATGCTCAGCGTCGTGACCTCAGAGAAAAGCTGTACCGCGCCTTTATCACTCGTGCTTCGTCAGGTGAGTTAGACAATAGCCCGCTAATTGAGCAAATTTTGGCGCTGCGCCAACAGCAAAGCCGCCTGCTAGGCTTTGAAAACTATGCTGAGCTGAGCTTGGCCCGTAAAATGGCACCGTCAGTATCGGCAGTAGAATCGCTCATGGAAGAGCTGCGAGTGGCGAGCTATGACGGGGCTACTCGTGAGCTGGCCGATCTCCATGCGTTTGCGCAGCAGCATGCGCTTGCGCAGCAGTCGGACGTAGCCACTGCAGAAACTACAGAAACTAAAGAGATTAAACAATGGGATGTGCCTTTTTGGGCGGAGCGGATGCGGGAGGTGCAGTTTGACCTGAATGACGAGGCGCTGCGGCCCTACTTTCCTTTGCCTAAAGTTTTAGAGGGTTTGTTTGGTTTGGCTGAGCGGCTGTTTGGCATTGTCATTTCATCGGCGGACGGGCAGGCGCCAGTGTGGCACCCCGATGTGCAGTATTTTCAGGTAGCTGATGCCGAAAGCCAAGAAACGATCGCTCACTTTTATTTAGATCCATTTAGTCGCCCGGCAGAGAAGCGAGGTGGCGCTTGGATGGATGAATGTATTGTGCGCGCTAAAGTGCGTGACGCTGGTGATGAAGCCTCGGTGCGCTTGCCGGTTGCTTACCTGGTATGCAATCAGTCGCCGCCGGTAGGCGATCAGCCCAGCCTGATGACCTTTCGCGAGGTAGAAACGCTGTTTCATGAGTTTGGTCATGGTTTGCAGCATATGCTGACGCGTGTGGACTATCCGGGTGCGGCGGGCATTAACAATGTGGAGTGGGATGCGGTAGAGCTGCCCAGTCAGTTTATGGAGAACTGGTGCTACGACCGCGACACGTTGTTTGGCATGGCTAAGCACTATCAAACGGGCGAGCCATTGCCCGAGGCCGATTATCAAAAGTTGCTAGCGGCGCGGCACTTTATGACGGGGAACGCGATTTTGCGGCAGGTGAATTTTGGCTGGTTAGATATTGCGCTGCATTCGCAGTATCAGCCGGGTGAACCGGGCGGAGCTTCGGTGGCAGAAATTCGCGATCGCATTGCCGAAAAAACGACCCTCATGGAGCCTCTAAGCGAAGACGCCTTTCTGTGTAGCTTTGGTCATATCTTTGCAGGTGGCTACGCGGCTGGCTACTACAGCTACTTTTGGGCGGAAGTACTAAGCGCTGATGCCTTCTCAGCCTTTGAAGAGGTGGGGCTAGAGAATAAACCTGCCGTGACGAGTACTGGCCGGCGCTTTCGAGACACGGTACTGGCTTTAGGCGGTAGCCGCCATCCGATGGAGGTATTTAAAGCCTTTAGAGGACGTGAGCCTAGTACAGAAGCCCTGCTACGCCATCGGGGGCTGGTGGCCGCATAAAGCGATGACGAACTAAATAAAGATGACTTTAAAAGCAGTTAGAGAATGTCTGTCGGACAGGTTTTTCTGGCTGCTTTTTTCTGGCTGCTTTTTTTGGCTGCTTTTTTTGGCTGCTTTTGGTATGGGCTACTGGTTATCTCAACAAGTAATGCATCCAACGATGGCTATAGCTGACCCAAAAAGCTGTTGCAGTTTCAATCGTCACGATTGATTTATTTTAGTGATGCTCTTAAATAACGCGATCGCTTGCTCGGGTGGCGTAGATTATGGGCTATTGATATGGTTCATAAATAGCCAATCACCTTTTTTATAGCGGGAAAAAGCATGAAAAGAACATTGCTATTCAAAAGAATCCAATTTTTATAAAGTCTAAATAATTGGCATGCTACGAAAGAGAAGTCAGGCAAAGTCATATTTTCAGGCAAGTTCGTTTGAAGACCCAAAACAAAAGAATGCGGTCTGCTGAACTTATGCATTCTTGAAATCGTGTTTTTACGGAATCACATATTGACAGAGCTTGATACGTTTCTAAGGTAGGCAAATCTCTTTTTGTAGCCTTATACATTATTTGCCTCTCATGCTGACGTCTTTTTTGTGTGTTGGATAGTTACGACCCTCTGAGGCCAAGGTCTGTAGGTTTTTAACGCTTAGAATTCTCTAGGACTTTCTATGACTTTATACGGTATGGCTTTATATATCTTTTCGTAGCTCGCTTTTTTGTAAGCTTGGCATTTTTGCAGCAACTCCCTTTGCCTTTGTTATTGAATTTGTTATTGAATTTGAGACCTTTTAGCTAAAACTATGAAAGCGGTTATGACACAACTTCTTGCTTCGCCTCCCTTGGGAACTGTCACCATTTGGCGAGACGCTAGCAGACACCATGAGGAAGGCCCAACACTAACTCCATTAATGTCTGTATTAGAGGAGCATGGCTACTCGGTTAACGTTTTAAAAACAGAGAGTGAGGTTTTACAGGCTGTTTTAGAAAGTGTGCCGGCTCTGCTGGTGATTTATTTACAAACATCGGGAGAGCAGGGCTATGAGTTTTGTCGGATTTTGCGTCGGTTGCCGCGCACTAGCACCCTGCCGGTTGTGTTTGTTGGCATTCGCGACCAATCGTCTGAGCTGGTCAGTGCCTTACGGTGCGGTGGCAATGAATATTTGCAGTTACCCGTAAATCGAGAGGAATGTTGGCTAAGGCTAGAGCGCCATTTGCGAACAGTTAAGCTGGTGCAATCGCTAGAGGCTGATATGGCGAGTTTGCACCAAAAAGTTTGGTCGTATAACCATATCCTAAGGCAGCAGGAAGAACAGCAGATTTCGCTGGCCAAGGAGAATCAGGCTTTGCAGCGGTTGGCCTTTACTGATGGGCTCACGCAGTTGGCTAATCGCCGCAGCTTTAATGAAAATATTGTCCGAATGTGGCAACAGGCTAAAGACAATGCTCAGCCGATTTCGCTCCTGCTGTGCGATATCGATTATTTCAAGCGTTACAACGATACCTATGGCCATCAGGCGGGCGATGTGTGCTTGCAGGCAGTATCCGATGCGTTGGTGAGAGGGGCGCACAGACGGCATGATCAAGTGGCTCGCTATGGGGGCGAAGAGTTTGCGATTTTGCTGCCTGCAACCGATTCTAAAGGCGCTCAGCAGGTTGCCCTGGCCGTTCAGTCTGAATTGGCTAGGGCCCAGGTGCCGCATTCAGCTTCGCTGGTAAAGCAGCATGTGAGTTTGAGCATTGGGGTTTGTACGCTGGAGCCTGTGGCGGGAGAAGCCTTGACGACTGATAGTGAGCATGAAGTGCTGATTCATGGCGCGGATGAAGCGCTGTACACTGCGAAGCTACGAGGCCGCGATCGCATTGTGGTCAATTCACCTGAAGGGCTGATCTCTATTGTGCCAACGCACTGTCACTACAGCGGCCCTGCCGAGCCGGTTCGCCAACCGACTAAGCTCATGCTCAACACCGTTTTACAAACGATACAAACCACCGCTGAAGCTGATGCTGCCTCTAGCGAGTTTTCTGTGCGCGGTCTTTCAAGTCCCTTAGCTCAGTAACCGCTGGCTTAGTCATCAATCAATAAAAAAATAGGGAATAACGAGAAATAACATAGAGAAATAATGCTGTGGCAAGCTAGTGGATGCCTGTGGCTGATACATATTGACCCTTACGCAAGTAGACTGTAGCTGTATTCGCCGCTTTATTCACCCTTTTATTCGCTTGGTCTTGCAGCCTAGAATGGGCTTGAGCGTCGTCGGGGAGAATTGACCGTTGCACAATAGTGAATCTACAGCGCAAGCACAGATTATCTCGCGTCGAGCCTTGACCGAGCTAGTGCGATCGCAGCTCCAAGCCCTGCTAGAGCAAGAGAACTTTCGCGGGGCTAAAGCATTGTTGGTGCCGGTTCAGCCTGCTGATATTGCTGAAGCAATTGAAGGACTGCCCGAAACCATGCAGGCGATCGCCTTTCGCCTGATTGCCAAAAACGAAGCGATTGAAGTATACGAAAACCTGGACTCTAGCGTTCAGCAGGCGCTGATTGAAGAATTTAAACGGCAAGACCTGATTGATATCGTCGATAAAATGTCGCCTGATGATCGGGTGCGTTTATTTGATGAGTTGCCCGCCAAAATTGTTCGCCGCCTGTTAGAGCAGCTGAGTGCTCAAGAGCGACATGCCACAGCGCTGCTGCTCGGCTATGAGGCCCAAACAGCGGGCCGCATTATGACGCCCGAATATGTGGCGCTCAAAGAGAATTGGACAGTGGCTAGAGCGCTCGATCATATTCGCGACCAGGCAGAGCTGAGCGAGACGGTTTACTACTTATTTGTGACTAATTTGGCGCGTCAGCTCACGGGCATTTTGTCCTTGCGCCAGTTGGTGATTGGGCAGGCGGAGCAATCCATCGGCGATATCATGACGCGCGAGGTGGTATCCGTGCAAACCAGTACCGACCAAGAAGAGGTGGCGCGGATTATTCAGCGCTATGACTTTTTGGCTGTGCCTGTAGTAGACACTGAAAACCGATTGGTGGGGATTATTACCGTTGATGATGTGATTGATATTTTGGAAGCTGAGGCGACTGAAGATATCTATACCCTGGGTGGCGTGCAGTCGGGTGGAGACAACTATTTTCAGAGCAATTTATTAGATGTGGCGCGCAAGCGGGTGGTGTGGTTATCGGTACTGCTGGTGACCAATACGGTGACCGCCGCTGTGATTACTAGTCAAGAAGATGTGCTGGAAAGGGTGGTGGCGCTCACAGCCTTTATTCCGCTGCTGATTGGCACGGGCGGCAATGTGGGCGCGCAGTCTTCTACGGTGGTGATTCGCGGTCTTAACACGGATGAGCTGAAGATTAAGAATGCGTTTCAGGTGATTCGTCGCGAGGCGATCGCAGGGGCCTTTTTGGGTCTAATGCTGGGCATTGTGGTGACTGCCTGGGCGTACTTTTTGCAGGGCGGTGAGCCCGAAGCCCTGCGGGTGGCGATTACTGTTGGCATTTCGCTGGTGGGCATTTCGGTACTGGCCTCTAGTGCGGGCGCGGGGTTGCCTTTTTTATTCCAATCATTTGGGCTCGATCCTGCTTTGATGTCAGCGCCTTTTATTACCACCATTGTCGATGTGCTCGGCGTTTTGATTTATCTCAATCTCGCCAGACAGATTCTTAGGATTTAGGTGGCAGGGGCCCTCAAAAGGACGTAGCGTAGATGACACAAATGACCCGAATAGGTCTAAGAAAGTTGATATAATTGCTGTAAGTATCATGACCGCATCATGACGGAATCATGACCGCATATAAAAACAAAGATTAAAAAAAATTAGGCCATAACGGTTGCCTAAGGTTGAGAGATACAAGCGGGAAGACGGGCTTAAAATCTTGCTGATCCCCGCCCCAAAAATACGGATGGGTGTCCTGTGCTACAAAAGTTTAAGCAAGATCTAAAAAGCGACCTGATTGCAGGACTGGTGGTCATTATTCCGCTGGCGACCACGATTTGGCTGACGGTAAACGTCGCTGTTTGGATGGTTCAGTTTTTGACCCGCTTTCCCAAACAGCTCAATCCCTTTACTGGGTTGAATCCTTTTTTGGTAGCGCTCATTAATTTGGGCATTGGTTTTGCGGTGCCGCTGCTGCTGATTTTGCTGATTGGCTTGATGGCGCGTAACTTTGCTGGGCGTTGGCTGCTGGATTTGGGCGATCGCATTGTGCAGTCAATTCCTCTGGCGGGTTCGGTTTATAAAACCCTTCAGCAGCTGCTGCAAACGGTTTTTCAAGACTCTAAAAGCCGGTTTCGACGTGTGGTGCTAGTGGAGTATCCTCGGCGGGGGCTGTGGGCGATCGCCTTTGTTACGGGCGTCACTATGAGCGATACACCCAACAAAATGATCAGCGTTTTTATTCCCACCACGCCGAATCCGACTAGCGGCTGGTACTCGATTGTCTCTGAAGAAGACGTGCTCAATCTGTCTATTTCGATTGAAGATGCCTTTAAGGTGTTGCTATCGGGCGGCATTGTTGGGCCTGATTTGGCTGCTCAAGTGCCCGCTGCTAAGGGGTTGGGTGAGCGCCTATCGCCTTCAGAACTGCCTGCTGAGACGGGCGTAAGCTAGTATGGTTCTTTTAAAGGTATTTCATGAAGGCGCGTTCTATTGCCCGCGAGCTGGCTCTTTTGGGTATCAGCCAGCTAACTGACAATCCCGAAAAAATGCAGGCGGCTTCGGGGCAAGAACGGGGAATTGCGCTGCCAGCTAAGGCGCTTGATGCCCTGTTGATGAAGGCGCTTAAGGCATTGAGCGCCGATGCCCAAGAAACGCTAGATACCGCTGAAGGTGAGCTTCAGCGGAGTGAGCGGCTCATTTTAGAGAGTGAAACGCGGACGGTGGATCAAGACGAGGTGCGATCGCGCATTCAGCCTGCCGTTCCTTTAATAGAGTCAGCCATTAACCGCGCTGGCAGTACGCTAGAGCTACTTATTTTTGCGCAGCAGGGCGATCGTAAAGAAATCATCACTGCGCGTCGTTCGCTCGTGTCTGCCTCAACGCATTTGGAAAATGGCGATCGCCTCCTGCTGGAACATGCGCTTAGAGCGGCCAACATTGACGATGCCCGCGTGCAGATTCAGCTGGCGATCTCTGTTGTTCGCTCTGCCGTTATTGAACTGAAGTCCTCGCTAGAGCCGGTTAACTTTGCCAAGCTGATTAACCGTGACGAGGTTCGCAGTTATGCCTGTGACCTGCTTTATAACTGGGTTACTCACTGGAAGGCGGTGGACACTCAGCTCAATGAGGCGATGGAAAAGTGGAGTATGCGCCGTTTGGCTCGGGTAGATCGCGATATATTGCGGCTGGCGATGATGGAAATTGTGTATATGGATGTGCCGACGCGAGTGGCCATTGACGAAGCGATTGAAATGGCCAAGCGATATAGCGACGAAGAGGGCTATCGCTTTATTAACGGTGTGTTGCGCCGTGCGACTGATAAGCTAGATGCAGCCAAAGCATAGCTGATCGGGCGCAACGCGCTAACCTTTAGCTAGCAGTGAATTTCAATCAAGTGAGTTTAGGGTAATGGCAGCTTTTAACTGGTTTCAGCGCAGCTACGAGGAGCCTGAAAAGCCTAAAGAAGAGGAAAAACCCGCCGAAGAGAAAGCCGAAGCCGTCCCCGCAAGTCCTGAAGATTATTTGCAGTGGGCCAAAGCGGCTTATCAAAATATTCAAGCGCGTCAGGGAGTTGCGATCGCTTCAACTGAAGAAGCGCCCACTGAAGCGCCCACTGAGGAAGCAGACGCTTCAGTTGGAGAAACTGAAGTCTCGACAGCCGAAACGGAAGTCTTGACGGAAGAGGCGATCGCGCCCATAGAAGAAGTGGTTGCTTCAACTGAAGAAACGGACGTTGCGACAGCAGAAACGGAAGTCTCGACAGAAGAGGCGATCGCGCCCATAGAGGAAACCGAAGTCTCTCCAGAAGAAGTCTCTACAGAAGAAGTTTCCACGGAAGAAGTCTCGACAGCAGAAGTCTCCACAGCAGAAATCTCTACAGCAGAAACCTCCACAGCAGAAGTCGTCCCTGTCGCAGAAGAAGCGGCAGCCATCAGCGATGAAGATCCGCCATCGGCTGACTCACCTGCTCAGCCTTTTTGGATGCAGGCCCAAGCCGAGCGAGAAGCGCGCCTAGCAAGACTAGAAGCTGAGGCCATTTTAGAGCCTGAGCCAGAACCCGAACCTGCGCCCCCGGAACCTCAATTTGTCCCGCTAGATATTGACCTCGATGAAGCCTTCCTATGGTCAGCAGAAGTATTGGCCTCGCAGGGTCGCCGCCCCGATCAGATATCGCTTGAAGAAATTACCTGGCTGAACAAACTGCGCCAGGGCCTAGATAAAACGCGCCGCGGACTGGTTAATCAGCTCAAGGCCATTGTTGGCCAAGGCCCGCTAAACGATGAAGCCGTTGATGAAATTGAATCGCTGCTGCTACAGGCCGATGTGGGCGTCGCCGCGACCGATCAAATTATTACCGCTTTGCAGACTCGGCTCAAAGCAGAAACACTGCCGCCCGAGCAGGCGATCGCCTACCTCAAATCGCTCCTACGCGACATGCTAGACGCCCCCTTAGAAGGCGGCCACAACCTCACCTTTACCCCCGAAAAAGGCACCCTCAGCGTGTGGCTGATGACAGGCGTAAACGGCGCGGGTAAAACCACCACCATCGGTAAGTTGACCCATATTGCCAAAAAGTCGGGCTTTGAATGCCTCATTGGCGCAGCTGATACCTTCCGGGCCGCCGCCGTAGAGCAGGTGAAAGTGTGGGGTGCCCGTAGCGGCGTTGATGTCATTGCCAACCCCGGCCAAAATACCGATCCTGCTGCCGTCGTGTTTGACGCCATTAGCGCGGCTCAGTCTCGTGGCACGGAGCTACTGCTCATTGACACCGCAGGCCGATTGCAGAACAAAAAGAACCTCATGGATGAACTGGCCAAAGTTCGCAAAATCATTGATAAAAAAGCGCCCGAGGCCAAGGTGGAATCGCTCCTCGTGCTAGACGCCACGCTAGGCCAAAATGGTCTGCGTCAAGCTCAGGTCTTTGCAGAAGCGGCTCAGCTGAGTGGCGTTGTGCTCACTAAGTTAGATGGCACTGCGCGCGGCGGCGTTGCCCTGGCCGTGGTGCAGCAGCTAGGTTTGCCCATTCGCTTTATCGGCGCGGGTGAAGGCATTGAAGACCTCAGACCGTTTTCTAGCTATGAGTTTGTTGAAGCTTTGCTGAGTGGTTAACTATCCGGGTTGTTTACCCTTTGCGGTTTACTCCCCCCAGTGGTTCATTAGCCCCTAAACGTTAGATCTCTGTAAGGTTTGAGCAACAAATCTTAGGTATTTTGAGGTGCTTGTAAGACTCACTGTAAACATTGATGGCTGAATGTAAATAAAGCCTAGTTAGCCACAAAGGGCATAGGGCAGATGACTATCATGTCTCATAGGCCCACGTTCCTATGCAGAGTATTAAGAGAAAATCGAAATATGGCGCTACAGCCTTGTACCGAAACCCCCGATAAGACAATCAACAATGACTTGCATCCTCAGGCTTCTGAGAAAACGCCTGTTCAGGGCGTTGCAACACAGGATTTTCCTGTGCTCAAAGAGCGCGGTCAGCGGGAAGTGTTTTGCGGGTTAACTGGCATCGTTTGGCTGCACCGCAAAATGCAGGATGCGTTCTTTTTAGTAGTGGGTTCTAGAACCTGCGCGCATTTAATTCAGTCAGCTGCGGGCGTAATGATTTTTGCCGAACCTAGATTTGGCACAGCGGTATTGGGCGAGCGAGATCTCGCTGGGCTCGCCGATGCCAACGATGAGCTAGAGCGGGTAGTTGCCCAGCTTTTGAGCCGTCGTCCTGATATTAAAACGCTATTTTTGGTCGGATCTTGCCCGTCTGAAGTGATTAAGTTGGATTTGGCAAAAGCTGCTGAAAAGCTGAATCACCGATATTTTCCTGGCGTTCGAGTGCTGAACTACTCGGGCAGCGGCATTGAAACCACCTTTACCGAAGGTGAAGATGCCTGCTTGGCCTCAATGGTGCCCGTACTACCTGAAAAAGAGACTGAAGCGCCTGCTCTCATGGTGGTCGGCAGTTTGGCCGATGTGGTGGAAGATCAGTTCAAGCGCCTGTTCGATCAGATGGGAATTGGCCCGGTTTCGTTTTTTCCACCGCGCCGTGCGTCGAGTTTGCCCAGTGTGGGTAAGGGCACTAAGCTGCTGATTGCTCAGCCTTTTTTAAGTGGAACGGCCCGGCTGCTGATGGCTCGCGGTGCAGAGCTATTGCCTTCGCCCTATCCGTTTGGCATAGAAGGGACGACGACTTGGCTGAAGACGGCGGCTGAGGCTTGGGGTATTGATGCGGATGTGTTTGATCAGGCGATCGCACCTGCTGTCGCCCGAGCCACCACCGGACTAGAACATTACAAACAAGTGCTCAACGGTCGCAAAGCCTTTCTCTTTCCTGACTCTCAGCTAGAAATTCCGCTGGCTCGCTTTCTCTCTAGAGAATGCGGCATGGAGCTGATTGAAGTAGGCACGCCTTACATTGATCGTTTGCTCATGGATGCTGAAATTGCGCTGTTGCCCAAAGGAACAGCCCTCTCAGAAGGCCAAGATGTAGAAAAACAGCTTGATCGCTGTCGTGAGGCCCGCCCTGACATTACGGTGTGTGGCTTAGGACTAGCAAATCCGCTAGAAGCTGAAGGGCTTTCGACCAAGTGGTCAATTGAGCTGGTGTTTTCACCGCTGCATGGCTATGACCAAACGGCTGATTTGGCTGAGCTATTTGTGCGTTCTACCGAGCGGCGCCGGCGACTGAGCGTGTAACAGATTTTTGGTAAGTGCAACTCTCCTACTTTCTTAAGCAACTCTCTTACTTTCTTAAGCAACTCTCTATACCCTCGAACTTATGGAATTGACTCTGTGGACATACGAAGGCCCTCCCCATGTGGGGGCTATGCGCGTTGCCACTTCCTTAGAAGATGTGCATTATGTATTGCATGCACCTCAAGGTGATACCTATGCTGATTTGTTGTTTACAATGATTGAGCGTCGCGATCAGCGTCCGCCAGTCACCTACACAACGTTTCAAGCGAGAGACTTGGGCGGCGATACCGCTGAAATGGTAAAAACCTCGGTGCGTGATGCCTACGAACGATTTAAGCCCAAGGTTATGCTGGTCGGCGAAAGCTGCACCGCTGAGTTGATTCAAGATCAGCCTGGTTCGCTGGCTGAGAGTATGAATTTACCTATTCCGGTGGTGAGTTTGGAGCTGCCTGCTTACTCTAAAAAGGAGAATTGGGGCGCTAGCGAAACGCTTTATCATCTGGTGAGAAAACTGTTGCTTTCGAGTGCATTGCCACCGGGCACCGTTCGTCCTGAGCGCGATTCGGCAATTCGTCCTAAAGCCAACATCATTGGGCCTACGGCATTGGGCTTCCGCTGCCGAGATGACATTCAAGAAGTGATGAAGCTGCTGGCCGAAATTGGCGTTGATGTGAATGTGGTGGCGCCGCTAGGCGCTACGCCCGACGACCTAATGCGCATTCCCGATGCGGATTTTAATATCTGCCTGTATCCTGAAATTGCACTCACAACCTGCGACTGGCTAAAGCGTAACTTTGCTCAGCCGATGGTGAAAACGGTGCCCATTGGGGTGGGGGCTACCCGCGACTTTATCACCGAAATTGGTGAGATTGCTGGGATTGATGTGAGTCGGGCTTTGCGGCGATCGCACGCCGACACGCTCGGTAATTGGAGCGCATCTCGACTCTCTTCTTTGGCTGCACCGGGCGCATCCCGACTGCCCTGGTATTCTCGCTCAGTAGACTCTACCTACCTCACTGGCAAGCGAGTCTTTATCTTTGGTGATGCCACTCACGCAGTTGCCGCCGCCCGAATTGCCACTGAAGAACTGGGCTTTACGTTGGTGGGCATTGGCACTTACAGTCGCAAATTTGCCCGGCAGGTGCGCGAAGTGGCCAAGCAACATGGCCTAGAGGCCGTCATTAGCGACGACTACCTAGCCGTAGAAGAGGCCGTTGCCGAAGCCGCGCCTGAGCTGGTGCTAGGCACTCAAATGGAGCGCCACATCGCTAAGCGGTTGGGTATTCCCTGCGCTGTGATTTCTACCCCCATTCATGTGCAAGATGTGCCTGCTCGCTACTCACCCCAAATGGGCTGGGAAGGGGCTAACGTCATTTTTGACGATTGGGTTCACCCCCTCATGATGGGCTTAGAAGAGCATCTGATCGGCATGTTCCGAGAAGACTTTGAATTTGCAGAAGGGCATATGAGCCATTTGCATACGGCTCCGCATGTGTCGAATGAGCCCGCACCCACTGCGGTAATGGCTCACTCGACTGGTGCGGTTGCCGCGAATGCGGACGATAAACCGATGGCGGCAGCTTCGGGTGATGCTGATGAGGCCAACTGGAGCCCAGATGGGATTGCTGAGCTAAAGAAGATTCCGTTCTTTGTGCGCGGTAAGGTAAAGCGGAACACCGAAAAGTTTGCAAGCGATCGCGGCATTACCTCCATCACGGTAGACACCCTTTACGAAGCCAAAGCCGCCATTGGCAAGTAAGGCCATCAAACCGTTAGACAATCACTCAATTCATTCAAAAGCAAACTCAAAAACAAACTTAGGAGAGAGATATTGTGGTAGCTACAAACGTTCGTCCCCCCGCTATCAAAAAAGGTGAAGACGGAGAAGGCAGTGTTCAGGTACATGAAACTGAATCAATGGACATTGGCACAGGTGCCCTGGTCATTGCGGTGTATGGCAAAGGCGGCATTGGCAAATCGACCACTTCTTCCAACCTATCGGCGGCATTCTCTCATTTGGGCAAGCGCGTTCTGCAAATTGGCTGCGACCCCAAGCATGACAGCACCTTTACCCTCACCAAAAGAATGGTGCCCACCGTTATCGACATTCTCGAAACGGTAGATTTTCACTCTGAAGAATTACAGACCGAAGACTTTATGTTTGAAGGCTACAACGGCGTCATGTGCATTGAGTCGGGCGGCCCACCGGCAGGTACGGGTTGTGGCGGCTATGTCACGGGTCAAACCGTCAAGTTGCTCAAAGAGCATCACCTGCTCGAAGACACGGATGTTGTGATTTTTGATGTGTTGGGCGACGTGGTTTGTGGTGGCTTTGCGGCCCCCTTGCAGCATGCTCACTACTGCTTAGTGGTGACTGCAAACGACTTTGATTCCATTTTTGCAATGAACCGCATCGTTGCGGCCATTCGCTCTAAAGCGAAGAACTACAAAGTGCGCTTGGGCGGTATCATTGCCAATCGCAGTGAAGGCACCGACCAAATCGACAAGTACAACGAGCGCGTAGGGCTCAAGACGCTGGCGCACTTTAAGACGGTAGATGCGATTCGTCGTAGCCGCCTGAAGAAATGCACGGTGTTTGAAATGGAAGACTCTGACCCTGAGATTCAAGGTGTAAGAGATGAGTACTTGAAGCTTGCTAAAGGCATGATTGAAGATGCCAAACCGCTTGAAGTAGAGCCGCTGAAGGATCGCGATATCTTTGACCTACTTGGATTCGAGTAAGGATTGAAGCTCGTAGCCGAACCCATATAGCCGACCCCATGAACAAAAAAGATCCGTAAGCACTGCTTGCGGATCTTTTTTCATGAACCTTACGCATGAATAAAGCGGATCAACAGCCGTGATTAGGGCTGTGCGTTATTCCTTTTTACTCGGTCTTTTTACTTTTTACTCGGTGGATGCTGTACTAACACTTCTTTAAGATAATGACCCGTGTAAGATCCTTCTACCGCGGCGACGGCTTCGGGCGTACCCTCGGCAATGATTTGGCCACCGCGATCGCCCCCTTCTGGCCCCAAATCAATCACCCAATCGCAGCAGCGAATCATATCTAAATTGTGCTCGATCATAATCACGGAGTTGCCTTTATCGACTAGGCGCTGCACCACATCTAACAGTTTATGTACGTCGTAAAACGAGAGTCCGGTCGTGGGCTCATCAATTAAATACAGCGTTTTACCTGTTGATCGTCTGGCCAGCTCACTGGCGAGCTTCATCCGCTGCGCTTCACCACCCGAAAGCGTCGGCGCAGTTTGCCCTAGTCGCACATAGCCCAAACCCACATCTACCATAGTTTGTAGGCGACTGGCCGCTTTGGGAATGTTCTCAAAGAAACCCAAGCCCTCTTCAGCGGTTGTTTCTAGCACGTCTGAAATGTTTTTGCCCTTGTACTTCACCTGCAAGGTTTCGCGATTGTAGCGTGCCCCTTTGCATACTTCGCACTGCACATACACATCCGGCAAAAAGTTCATTTCAATTACATTCACGCCCTGTCCGCCACAGGCTTCACAGCGCCCGCCCTTAACATTAAAAGAGAACTGACCGCGTTTGTAGCCACGGGCTTTGGCCTCAATGGTCTCGGTGTATAGGTCGCGGACAACATCGAATAAGCCTGTATAGGTGGCAGGGTTAGAGCGAGGGGTTCGGCCAATGGGCGATTGGTCAATCACGATGGCTTTGTCTAGCGCTTTGAGACCTTTGATCGGCGCCATTGCCTTGGGCATAGGAATTTTGCTGCCAAAAAAGTGGCGAATGGCCGGGTAGAGCAGTTCATTGATGAGTGTAGATTTGCCTGAGCCAGAGACGCCTGTAATACAGACAAACTTGCCCAAGGGAATGTCTACATCTATGTTTTGAAGATTGTTGAGATGAGCGTTTCTAATTTGAATGCTGCGACCGTTGCCGGGCCGACGATCGGCAGGGGTTTCTATTTTTTGACGGCCTGAAAGATAGGTGCCTGTTAAAGATTTTTCACAGTTGAGAATATCTTCTAGCTGACCTTGGGCAACAATCTCACCGCCGTGAATGCCTGCGCCGGGGCCAATATCTACAATGTAGTCGGCAGCTCGCATGGTATCTTCATCATGCTCGACCACAATGAGGGTGTTGCCGAGATTTTTGAGCCGCTGTAGGGTGTTGAGCAAACGGTCGTTGTCTCGCTGGTGGAGGCCGATGCTGGGCTCGTCGAGTACGTACAAAACGCCGCTGAGCCCTGCACCGATTTGGGTGGCAAGGCGAATGCGCTGGGCTTCGCCGCCCGATAATGTGCGCGCAGTGCGATCTAGCGTGAGGTAGTCTAAGCCGACGTCTAACAGGAAGGTGAGTCGGGCCTTGATCTCTTTGAGCACCAGTTCACCGATGGCGATTTGGCGGTTGGTGAGCTTAGGTGCTTCGCCGTTTTCGCCGACTAATTCGTACACTCTGTCGCGACATTCTCGGATGGAGACACTCGTGAAGTCTTTGATATTGTAGGGGCCAATGCGAACGGCTAAAGATTCGGGCTTGAGCTTGGCGCCGTTACACACCTCGCAGGGCTGATCGATGAGGTACTTTTCTAGCTTTTGCTTGTAAGTGTCAGAAGAGGCCTCTTGGTACTGCCGCTGAAGCATGGGTAATACGCCTTCGTAGCGGCGATGGTAGCCCTTTTGGGTGCCGTATCGAGAGTCGGTTTCAATGTAGATTTTTTCTTTTGAGCCATGCAGGATGATGTGCATTTGCTCGTCAGTGAGGCTTTGCCACGGCGATTGCAGCTCAAAGCCAAAGGCCTGACCCACGCTGTATAAAAGCGAGAAATAATAGGTGTTGTCTTTTTCTGACCAGGGGGCGATCGCGGCATAGACCGGCACGGTTGGATCGGGCACTACCAATTCGGCAGAAAACCGCTGCAAACTGCCTAAGCCGTGACAGTGGGGGCAAGCGCCATAGGGCGAGTTAAACGAAAATAAACGAGGAGATAGCTCATCCATGACCGCGCCATGCTCAGGACAGGCAAAGTTCTCAGAAAAGACAATCTCAGCCGGTGGTGTTGGAATCGCCGGATCTTTCTCTAAATCTCTTTTATCTTGATCTTTATCTGCCGATGATGCGTCTGGTTTTACGTCTGGTTTGACCTCTTGCTTGACGGGCAGCACATCAATGATGGCAATGCCTTCGGATCTTTTGAGCGCCGTTGAAAGAGAATCAACCAGTCGCTCTTGCAGGTCGTCTTTTTTGACTAGGCGATCAACAACAACTTCAATATCATGCGTTTTGTTTTTGTCTAGCTCAATATTGTCGTTTAGCTCACGCGCTTCTCCATTGATGCGTACGCGCACAAAGCCTTCAGCAGCCAATGCCGAGAGCAACTTTTGATGGGTTCCTTTTTTGCCGCGCACGACAGGAGCCAAAATTTGAAACCGCGTTTTATCGGGTAGCTCCATGACCTGATCGACCATTTGATCAATGCTTTGAGGGGCGATGGAGCGATCGCACTGGGGGCAGTGAGGCTGTCCGGCACGGCCATAGAGCAGGCGCAAATAGTCGTAAATCTCGGTGACCGTACCGACGGTAGATCGCGGGTTGTGAGAGGTAGACTTTTGGTCGATTGAAATCGCCGGGCTCAGGCCCTCAATGGCATCGACATCGGGTTTGTCTACCTGGCCTAAAAACTGGCGGGCGTAGGCGCTGAGTGACTCTACATAGCGCCGCTGGCCTTCTGCAAAAATGGTATCAAAAGCCAGTGAAGACTTACCTGATCCAGAAACGCCCGTGAACACAATCATTTTGTCCCGAGGCAGGTCAAGACTGATGTTTTTGAGGTTGTGCTGCCTGGCCCCGCTGATGCGGATTAAATTTTTGGTATCGGAGAGGTCAATACTGTTGGACTGGCCATTGAGATGCTCGCCATCAACATGAGCGGCAGGCCTGGCTTTAGCCGATTTGCGGGCTGTCTGCTCCTTATTAGACGCCGCCTTATCGGATGTCGCGGTTTTAGCTTTAGCCGCCGAGGCCGAAGATTTAGCCGAAGATTTAGCCGAAGAGTTGGCTGAGGGTTGGGCCGAGTCTGATTTTTTTTTGGAAGGCATGGGGCAGGTGACAGCAAGCGACGGGGCAGTTTTCGAGCAAAAACATTTCTTCATGATAGACCACTGTGCAGAGTCTCTGCTGTTTAGCGCTGACCCTAGGCGCTAAACTCTATGTCAGCCGGTCTTGCCAGCTGAAACATCTTGGTACGTAAGGCGATCGCGCCGCCGCTGAAGAAAACAATCATGATCGACCAACTTGCTAACATGGCTAATTCAACCGGTTCACAGAGCCTACAGACGCTAGCTGAAAGGGTTAAAGCCAGTATTTCCCAGCAGCGATCGCACTTTAGTACGGGCCAAACGCGATCGCTCAACTTTCGCCGCACGCAGCTCAAACAACTCAGAACTGCCCTGGTCGCTGCCGAAGCCGACATTTTAGCCGCGCTCAAGGCCGACTTAGGCAAATGCGCGGTAGAAGCCTATGCCAGCGAATTCGCCCTGACTTTGGGCGATATCGACACCGTGCTCAAGCATCTGCCGCGCTGGATGAAGTCTCGTCAGGTCAAAATTCCCTTGGTGTTTCAACCTGCAAGCGGCCAGGTCGTTCCCGAACCGTTGGGCGTTGTACTTATTATTAGCCCGTGGAACTATCCGTTGCATTTAGCGCTAGGGCCGTTGGTTAGTGCGATCGC
>LJZR01000107.1 GCA_001314865.1 Phormidesmis priestleyi Ana
CGATGGGCTGAGTCGCACTTTAGAAGCGTTCGCCGCTATAAAGTCGGCGGCTCTGACCACAACGCTAACGTTGCTGCTGATGCAAAACGTCGAATCTTTGCTGCCCTGGATCGCATGTGTATAGATCCCAGTATCCAAATCACTGAACTCTGGAAACTCGTCTCTCAAACCGCTAAATGCTGCTTTGATTTCGGGATCGCTTGGAAAACTTTCATGAAGCATAAAGACGAAATCTGGGAAAAAGTTAAAAGTTCCTGGAAACTAGGCCTCTCTAGTAGTGGTTCGGAGGATGTAAATTCTTTTTCTTTAGAACCGCCTGAAGCTCAAATTATCGAAATCGGAAAAATTGAAAAAAAGAACTACCAACAGTTATTAACTCTTAGGTGTGTGATTGCTATCTATAGCAATGCTTTTGCTCAATTTTCCACCTCCCAAAATGAGGTTCAGATAGAAGGGGCAGCAGCGGCTAAATCGACACCTCAATTGCCCGATGAGTTAGCCACTGCTGAGACGACTCCAGCCGAGCCTGATAACCATGAAAATGAAGCGCCACACTCTGAGGAAAAGGGTGAGCTTGACGCAGGCTTAGGCACAAAAACACTGACGGCAGGGCAGCTCGTCCGCATTGTGATGCCTGGGGGGTCGCTAAATGGGATAGAAACGCGAGTGCTGGCCCAGACTGTGAATGTATTGGGTCAGCCGGTCTATCGGCTTGACTATCAGCGACAGGGGCAAGCGATCACACTGCCTGTTGAGTGTTTGCAGGTGGTTCAAGAGCGTCAGCCGGTGCCGGGAGAAACGGCGATTAAGGCAACTGCTGAGCAGTTGCTTCAGGTGTTAGGGAAGGCTTGTCCCTTCGTTGGCCCTGGCTTTTGGACTGTCAGGCGAGAGGAGGTGCCGGACAAGGCTTGGCGACAGTTACTCAGACTCGTGGGGGAGACGTAGCGATGGGTAGACATGCGATCGCTTTGCTTTCTAACTTTTATTTCTAATGAGAAAACTAACCATGGATGAATCCACTACGCCAGCCGTAAAGAAAGGGGGGATGGTTCAACTTAAGGTCACATTTTCGATCAATCACCAAAGCCTTAGAGTTCAGCTGAACCAACGGCTGAGCGATCTATCCCTGCGTCAGAGCGTTACTTGATTGTGACCTAGTTTGAACCACACCGGATCTGCCGTTTCATACTACCGTTTTGGCAGTGGAGAGCGTAAATAAATGCCCCCCCTAGGCATTGCACGTTTCGGGAAGCTTGGGTTAAGTAAATAGACGGGGGGTTTGTCGGGCTAAGGCCTAAAACCACTAGACTTTCTGACGCGACACTTGCCTCTTGGCGCTAAGCCATCTATTTTCTTAGGTACTATGCAACGCAATTTGTTTAAAGCTTTCACAGTTAGCGCGCTAGGCTGCTTGGTCCTCGGCGTGCTGACCAGCTGCGGTAGCGAAGGCCCCACCGTTACTGCCCCTGAGACCAACGAGACTGCCAGTGCCGAAGGCGAAACCGGCACCCTGCTGATTCGAGCTAATGGCGAAGATTTTGTGCGCCAGGGGTTTACCACCAAAGACGGATGGGAAATTACCTTTGACAACCTCTACGTGTCGCTAGCCGATATCACCGCCGCTCAAACCGACCCTCCCTTTGACCCCGAAGCCGGTACCGAACTCCAATCCAAGGCTGAGGTCAAGGTCGAGGAAGCTCAGGTGATTGACCTGGCCGAGGGCGACGATTCGGCAGAGCCGATCATGGTGAGTGAGGTAGAGGCTCCAGCCGGACGTTTCAACGCGCTGGCCTGGCGTATGGTGCCCGCCGAGTCGGGGCCATCTGAAGGCTACTCGATTTGGATGCAGGGCACCGCCACTAAAGAGGGCGAAACCGTGCCGTTCACCGTCAAGGTAGATGAAGAGCTAGCTTTCACCTGCGGCGACTTTGTCGGCGACGAGCGCAAGGGCATTTTGACCGCTGGCGACGAGGCTGATATGGAAGCTACCTTCCACTTTGACCACCTGTTTGGCGACGGCGGTGCCCCCGCTGAGGACGGCATCAACACAGGTGCCCTGGGCTTTGATCCGCTGGCCGCCTTGGCCGAAAACGGCGAGGTCGACGTTGATAGTGCGGGGCTGCAAGCCGGGCTGTCTGAGGAAGACTACCAAACCTTTCTCTCAATCTTGCCGAGCCTGGGCCATGTAGGTGAAGGCCACTGCGAAGAAGTGACGCTAACAACCTCATGAGACTGAGACTCAAGTTTGCCTGGTTACTGGCGTTGGCACTGGCCAGCGGAGCTGCGCCTGCGCTGGCCCACGGGGTAACAGTAGAGCACCGCCAGGTCAGCAGCGTTGAGCTACAAGCCCGATTTGATACCGACGAACCGATGGCCAATGCCCAGGTTCTAGTCTATGCCCCCGGCAACCCCACTGACGTGTGGCAGCAGGGCACCACCGATGACCAGGGGCGCTTTAGCTTTACGCCCGACAGTTCCCAGCCAGGCACCTGGGAGATAATGGTGCGCCAGGCAGGTCACGGTGTGCTGACCACAATTCCAGTGGCAGATTCTACCTCTGGTGGGGAACCCACCGCCACACCAGTGACGGTGGCGGATACCGGGGCCAATTCTTTAATCTCTCCTAGTGCTGCTCTGTCTCCAGTGCAGCGGGGCATTACTATTGGCTCTGTTATTTGGGGCTTTATTGGCACCGCTCTGTTTTTTGCCCGAGGCAAGCACTAGTGCATATTCCCGATGGAATTTTACCGGCCCAGGTCTGCGCGGCGGGGTATGCCATAACCGGATTGGCCACCTGGTATTCGCTGCGGCAGATTAACCGCAGGCCCGATCCAGCGGCTGAGGTACCCAAGGCCTCGCTCCTAACGGCGGCGTTCTTTGTGGCGTCGTCGATTTATATTCCGGTGCCACCCGCCAGCGTACACCTGATTTTGAACGGGTTGCTGGGGGTGGTGCTGGGCCATTTTGCGTTTCCGGCGATTTTAATTGGCCTGTTTTTTCAGGCGTTGGTAATTGGCCATGGGGGCATTACCACCCTGGGGGTGAATGCCTCCATGATGGGCATTCCGGCGCTGCTGGCCTATCATATTTTTCAGCTGCGCAACTCGGTGGGTAAGCCTCTGGCTGAACCCACTCGCACAGGCGTCTTTGCATTTCTGGGCGGAGCCCTGGGGCTGGGGATAGCGGCGCTGATTTTTCTGGGGCTGATTATTTTTAACATTCCGGCTGAGCTAGATGCTGGGGCTGAGCAGACGGCAGTGCTGGCGCTGTCTCTGAGCCATGTACCTCTGGCCATTGTGGAGGGTATTTTTACCGCCATGCTGGTGCTGTTTTTGCGCCGGGTGAAACCCGAGCTGCTGGAGGGTTAAACACTATGGGAGCCGCGAGTCTCGATACCTATGTCCATCGCGAGTCGGTGATCCACCGCTGGACGCCCCGGCTGAAGCTGATCAGCCTGGTGGGGCTGATGTTTGCCTTTGCAACGGTGCGTCAGTTGGCCTTGGTGCCTTGGATGCTGGGGCTGACGGCGGTGCTCTACGGCCTGTCAGGGCTGCCGCTGACGTTTTTGCGGCAGCGGCTGAGCTATCCGGGGCTGTTTATTTTGGCGCTGGTGGTGGTGCTGCCGCTGACAGTGGGCAATACGGTGCTGTGGCAGTGGGGCTGGCTGACTCTGCGTCAAGAGGGTCTGATGGCCACGCTGCTGATTGTAGGGCGGTTTTTGTCGATTTTGACCCTAGGGTTTATTTTGCTGGGCACGACGCCGTTTTTGACTTTGCTGCACGCCATGCGATCGCTCGGCCTACCCACCATCTTGGCCGATATGACCTTGCTGTCGTACCGCTACCTGTTTGAGATTGCCGCCATGCTGGCCACTATGCAGCAGGCCATGCGGCTGCGGGGCTTTGGCCAAAAGCGCCAGCGCTGGCTGCGGGTCAACCGCCAGACCATGGAGCAGCTAGCGATGCTGGCGGGCAATCTGCTGATTCGCAGCTACGAGCAGTCGGAGCGGGTGTATAAAGCTATGCGACTGCGAGGCTATGGCTACGGCATAAAGTCAGTCGTGGGGCAGAATGCAGCAGCCCAGCCTTGTGCCCTAAGCTGGGGGCTAGCAGGGCTAGTGCTGGCCGCTGCGATCGCGTTGGTTATAGCTGAAGGAATCTTGCGCCAGTGACAGATATGACAATGACAAATGGGCCAACGATGAGTGTGTCAATAGATTCAGTCTCGACCGGGTTTGCCCCCCGATCTATGGCCGCAGAGCCTCGTCCAGCGGTGATCGCCGCCCAGACTCTCTCCTTTGGCTACCCCGACCAGCCCGATGTGCTGTGTCAGATCTCGCTGACGGTGCAGGCAGGCGATCGCGTCGGCATTATTGGTCACAACGGCTGCGGCAAGACTACCCTATTCATGCTGCTGTGCGGCGTACTCAGCCCCGCCGCTGGCGAAATTTTACTGTTTGGCGAACCCCTCAAACCCGGCCAGTTTTGCCCCAAAGTCGGTCTGCTGTTCCAGGATCCTGATGACCAGCTGTTCTCGGCATCTGTGCGCGATGACGTTGCCTTCGGCCCCCAAAATATGGGCCTTGGCCCCACCGAAGTCGCCGCCCGCGTCGCTCAAGCCGCCGATATGGCCGGCATCACCCACCTACTTGATCGCCTGCCTCATCATCTCTCCGGCGGCGAAAAGCAAATGGTGGCCATCGCTGGCCTCCTCGCCATGACCCCTCAGATCATTCTCTATGACGAACCCACTGCCAGCCTCGACTTGCGCACCCGCCGCCGCCTGATTCGCTTTCTGCAAAACTCCACCGAAACCGTGCTGATCTCCTCCCACGACCTAGAGTTTGTGCTGGAAGCATGCGATCGCGTCATCCTAATCGACGAAGGCCGCATCATCGCCGACGGCTGTCCCCGCGCGATCATGAGCAACCAAGCGCTAATGGAGAAACATGGCCTAGAGAAACCCCACTCGCTACTTCCCCACGGGGAGCAGCATCATAGGTAGACCCATTTTTAGGCTATTGCGACTCAGCTACTGTCATTGCTGAATCGTTGGCTCACAGACAGCATGTCAATGCTGTCTGTGAGCAAGTTGGCATTAGCCGTGCCAGCTATTATCGGGTAGTCGCTCCTTCCGCCCCGTGAGAGCGTTGCAACGCTCACCATTCGCCTTAGATATGCTTTGGTTGATAAGTCAGCCATAAGCTGGTCTTTCATAGCCTTTAACGTAGCCTTTCGACTTGTGTAATAGGAACAAAGAGAGACAAGCCAACGTGTCAAACGAGCGTTTTGCCATCTCTTGAGCGCAACACAACATAGAGGACTTTACATCATGCAACTAACTCATCTTGGTCAACACTATACGGCTTCTTCCACTTCTATTGCCACCATCGAAACAGATACCGAATTACAATTTATGGGCCGCATGTTCAAGCGCAGAGTGCCAGCAGTCCCCCCTGTTCAGGTACCCACTCGGCATATGGTATATCGGGGGCAATCCTATACGGGATAACCGAAGGAGCCTTGGAACGAAGTGCCAGTCACATAGAACCTTGCAATCGGTCAAGGTTCTATGTGATGGGTAAATTTCCAGCTTTGCTATTCCGACCGTTTGCGACCCCGGCAAATAGTCAGACCTGTCACCATTCTGGGGTGGGTCTGAAGCCCCGGACTTTTAGTCCGCAGCTTGCCTCTAATGCGGCCTTGCATGCTGTTCAATGTACTGCTGAACAACCTCA
>LJZR01000025.1 GCA_001314865.1 Phormidesmis priestleyi Ana
TGCGCTTCTCGCAGTTCCTTTTGGTGCTTTCGCTCAAACAGCCCCTAGCTACAACTATGTAGGCATTGGTGGCGGCGACGACGGCTTCGTTGTCAATGGTAAAATCTCTATCGCTGATAACATCTCAATCCGGCCTGAAGTCGCAACCGACTTTGACTTCGATGATGGTGAAGATGTCTCCTACCTCGTTCCTCTCACCTACGACTTTAACAGCGTCGGGGCCGACAACTACATGTTCAACCCCTTCGTAGGTGCTGGTGTCTCGGGTTCTATTGGCGACGACAGTGACGTTGATTTGGCACTGGTCGCAGGGGCTGACTACCGCTTCGCACAACGGTACGTTGCTAACGGCTCAGTTAACTACACGCCTTTTGGCGATAACAACGAAGTTGGCTTTACCGTTGGCGTTGGCTACCTCTTCTAAAACGATTGACTGTCGTTTTTCCCAAATCCGTTTTCCCCAGAGTAGGAATCTCCTGAGTCAGTGTGTGTAAGACTCTTATTATGGCCCTTTGGTGTTCGTCTGAACCCCGAAGGGCTTTTTTTGGCACTGCACCAACAGAGCTTATTCGTAATGGGGCTAAATAGCAGCCAAATGGGGACTATTTAGCGGCTAAATGGCGGCTAAATGACCTGCTCACTTTCTTTGTCAAAAAGGTGAAAGCGGGTGAGGTCGAACTGGAGTTCTAGCTGTTCGCCGGGGGTAATTTTGGCGCGGGGGTCTAGGCGGGCGAGGAACTCGGTACCGTCACCGAGGGTGAAGTAGACGATGACTTCGTGGCCCATGAGTTCGACGACTTTGGCAGTAGCTGGGATGCCGACCGGATCGATGCCGGGAGGAACGTATTGCGGGTGGTAGATGCCTTCGGGGCGAATGCCAAAAACGACGGGGCGACCAGTGAATTCGCGGTAGCGCTGCAAACGATTGGCCGGGATAGGGACGGGAATGCCGCCGTCTGTTTTGATGATGAGACTGCCGTTGTTTTGGATTAGCTGAGCGTCAAAAAAGTTCATAGAGGGGCTCCCAAGGAAGCCCGCTACGAAAATGTTGTTAGGATGCTCGTAAACATTTTGGGGCGTGTCAATTTGTTGCAAAATGCCCTGGTTCATTACAGCGATGCGGGTGCCCATCGTCATCGCTTCGGCCTGATCGTGAGTGACATAAACAAAGGTGGTGCCGACTTTTTTATGCAGGTCGCTGAGTTCGGCTCGGGCTTGAACACGCAGCTTGGCGTCAAGGTTAGAGAGGGGTTCGTCCATGAGGAACACAGCGGGCGATCGCACAATTGCTCGCCCTAAGGCAACCCGCTGCCGCTGACCACCCGAAAGCTGTGCAGGTTTACGGTCCAAGAGCTGTTCAATCCCCAGCTGCTGCGCTGCGGCTGCTACCCGCTGACGAATCTCTTTTTTCTTAACGCCTTTAAGGTCTAAGCTAAAGCCCATATTATCGGCAACTGTCATATGCGGATACAGCGCGTATGACTGAAACACCATCGCGATATCTCGATCTTTGGGGGTGACATTGTTGACCCTTTGGCCACCGATGTAGATGCTGCCGTCAGAAATATCTTCAAGGCCCGCAAGCATTCTAAGCGAGGTGGTTTTACCACAACCCGACGGGCCAACGAGCACCAAAAATTCTTTGTCTTCTAGTTCAATATTAAGGTCTTTAACGGCAACATATCCGTTGTCGTACTTTTTGGTTACTTTTTCAAAAACGACGCTTGCCATGATTTTAATGAGGTAAAGAAACGAGAGAAATTAAGAAATCGCAAACCGGCTATCCTTTGACCGAGCCTGCTAGGAGACCCCGGACAAAGTAGCGCTGTAAGGCGAAAAAGACGGCCATCGGCACGAGCATAGAGATAAAGGCGCCAGCAGTGAGCAGATACCAGTCTTGGCCTCGGTCGCCCACAATGTTGCGCAGCACTAGGGTGACGGGTGCAACATTTTGGTTGCCGCCTAAGTAAACTAGGGCCACCAGCAAATCATTCCAAACCCAGAGGAACTGGAAAACGGCAAAAGAGGCGATCGCAGGCATACTCAGCGGGACAATAATCCGCCTAAACACATTCAAATACGAGGCCCCATCGACCGCTGCTGCCTCAATTAAGTCTTTAGGTAAGGAGCCAATATAGTTGCGTAGCAGGTATACACCTAACGGCAATCCGTAGGCAGCGTGGGCGAGCCATACTGCCAAAAAGGTGCTAGAAATGCCCATCGCGCTGTAGGCCCGCAGAATAGGAATGAGGGTCATTTGCAAGGGCACCACTAGCAGGGCAACGGTGACAATGAAGATGACCTGGCGACCGGGAAAGTCCATCCAGGCAAGCGCGTAGGCGGCAAAAGTAGCGATCGCAATCGGAATGACTGTCGCTGGAATAGAAATCACCAGGCTATTTAGAAATGCCTGTCCCATGCCCGCGCTGAGCACATCTTGATAGTTGCTTAGCGTGAACTGAGTGAATTCTAGGGGATGGAGAAAGACCGTCCACCAACCGCTGCTGAGCAGAGCCTCAGGAGGCCGAAACGAGCTAATCAGCAGGCCCAGCGTGGGCAACGTCCAAAGTAGCGCAATGCCGACAACCGCAATATGAACGGGGGCTTTGGCCATAAGCTTCTCGAACTTTGACTGCTCGTGTCGCTTGGCAACATAGTTGGGCACCGGGTCGCGATTAGGGGGTTGTGACTGAGCGGGCGGTTGGGGGGTAGCAATACTCATCGGTTTAGCTCCTGCTGACGGAATCGGCGAATGTTGGCAACCATCACGGGGATGACTAGGATAAGAAGAATAACGGCGATCGCACTGCCCCTGCCATAGTTGCGAAAGTTAAACATTTCACGAATCATGCGACTGGCAATCACATCAGTGCCTAAGTTACCGCCCGTCATCACAAAGACAATATCGAACACTTTGAGAACCAGCACAATCACCGTGGTAGAGACCACCAACACCGTTGGCATAATCATCGGCACAATAATTCGTCGAAAAATTTGAATCTCGCTTGCGCCATCTACTCGGGCCGCTTCGAGCACATCATCTGGGACGCCCTTTACAGCGGAAGAAAGCAACACCATACAAAAGCCCGTTTGCAGCCAAATCATAATGGCAATGAGTGCAAAGTTGTTAATCGCTGGGTTGACCAACCAGCCCACGGGCTCAAAGCCCAGCCCGGTAACAATAGCGTTGAGCAGTCCAATTTGTTCGGCATCCGCCGGGCGGTAGGCGTAAATAAATCGCCAAATAACGCTGGCTCCAACAAAGGAAATGGCCATGGGCAAAAAGATCAGCGACTTGGCCACTTGCTCATATTTTACCCGGTCAATCAGTACAGCAATGATGAGCCCTAACGAGACGCTGATGCCAGTAACTAATACTAGCCACAATAAATTGTTGCGAAAGGTGATGAGGGTGTCAGGCGCGGTCAGAACAAAGAGGTAGTTTTTGAGGCCCACGAACCGGCTAGAGTCGTTACCAAAAAAGCTGAGATAAAAGGTTCGTAGGGCGGGCAGTACCAGGTAAACCGTGAGCAACAACACGGAGGGACCGACATATATCCAGGGCAAAAAGCCGAGGCGAAGCCGCTCAGGAAATGTTTTTTCAACCAGAATGTTAAGCCCGTAGAAAATGGCAATGACACCAAACGATCCTAAAAAGATCGCCAACAGTGCTTGTAAAATTAACGCTATGTTGCCGTCCATGATTTAGCTCACCTCCTGAAGTCTGTGTTTCATTATTTCCTCTTCTGCTTGATTGTTTTAACTTGATTGTTTGGACTTGATTGTTTTGACTTGATTGTTGTGAGAGTTTTAGCACCTTGATCAATGTCATATGAGTCAGGAGAGGGGCCGTGAAAGGACTTTAGTTGGCGCTGCGCTCTGCTGCGCTCTCTTCAAATTCTTCGGGCCAGTAATATTCAATTTTGTCGGTGACATCCTCAGCCGAAGCGCCTGCAACAAAGTCCATCATCCCCGACCAAAATGTCCCTGTACCAACGGCCCCAGGCATTGCATCAGAGCCGTCAAATTGAACAATCTCAGCGGTTGTTAACAACCCAGCTTGCTTTCGACTAATTTCGTCGGGATAAACATTGAGATCGACCTGCCTATTAGCAGAGAGAAACCCGCCCTGCTCGGCCCAAATTTCGTGCGGCGTAGGGGTGGCCAAATAAGCCATGAGCTGACGCGCTTCAGGAGTATCGTTGAGCATAGAGAAAATGTCACCAGCCACTAATAGCGCACCGTCATAGTCTGGATTGATAGAAGGCGTGGTAAAGAAATCCACATCTTCGCCGAGGGCCACATTCTCAGGGAAAAAACCGGTAATAAAGTTGCCTTGCTTTTGCATGTAGCATTCGGGCTCTGGGGTGAATAGCCCCGCAATAGAATCTCCCCAGGGAATGCTGAGCGCGCCAGTAGTGCCCCCATACACATACTCGGGTTGCTTCACAATCTCGCCAAAGTAGCGAAAGGCTTCTTGCACCTGCGGCGCATTGAAGGGAACTTCATGCTGAACCCATTTATCGTAGAAGTCGGGGCCAGCGGTTTGGAGTAAAATATCTTCTACCCAGTCGGTTCCGGGCCAGCCAGAAGCGTTACCACTCTCCATTCCAATGCACCAAGGCGTGCCGCCGTCGGCGACAATTTGGTCGCTAAGGGCGGTGAGTTCATCCCAGGTGGTAGGAATTTCATATCCTTGCTTGGCAAAGTTTTCAGGGTTGTACCATACCAAGCTTTTAACCGCAGCACGATACCAAACGCCGTACACCTCGCCGTTTACGGTGGAAAGATCTATCCAGCTTTCAGGATAGTAGGCTTGCAAGTCTGCTCGACTAACCGCTTCGGTCGCAGGGACTAGGACACCTTCTTCGGCGAGCGATCGCATCAATCCCGGCTGTGGAAACATCGCAATATCGGGTGAGTCTCCAGAATCTACTCGCACAGGCAGCAGCGTTGTAAAAGCGTCTGTTCCTTCGTAAATAACATCAATGCCGGTCTCTTCTTCAAAAGGGATTAGCGCTTCTTCTAGCCTCGCCTGTTGGTCACCGACGATGACGCCTAAAATGGTAACGGTGTTAGAACCGGTCGGTTGGCTAATGGCTGTGTCAGCCTCTGGCGCTGACGGCTTGCTACAGCTAGTTAGCGGGAGAGCGATCGCGCCCAGCGCGGTTAAACTCAGCACTATTTTTTTACACCAGCTAGCCGCTGATAACGGGCGCTGAAAATAGGAAAACATAAGAATCTTACACCTGAACGAATACCCTAACTAAACAAGGGTTGATGCTGTCTACGCTTGTTGACTAGGGCAAAAACTGACTCATGCTCATGATTGAGCAGGCTAGTTTTTAACACACTAGTTTTTGGCACGCTAGTTTTGGCACAATTGGAATACATCGCATCTAAATAACGGCTGTATATACCAATGTACTTTTTGGTCCTAGGGCCTAAGCCTATCTTAAGAGATAGTTATGAGAGACGCATACAAAACTTTACACGATACCTCTAGAAACAACTCTTCTAGAAACACCTCTTCTAGAAACAGCTCTTCTAGAAACAGCTGTCGGAACTTGTTTTAGCCTGCGTTTTAGCTCGCGTTTTAGCTGCTAGCAAATAGGCTTAAGACCCGTTAGAATGGCATCCTCACTGATGATCACTGACTATCTCTTCAGCATTTCATGACAATTCCCCCTAGCTCTGCGCTTCAGCCACCTCAATGGGATCCTTGGATCTTAAAAGATAAAGATTTTTATCGTTTGTTTTATCTTAGCGGTCGTACCGATCAGGAGCCTTGGTGGAAAACTAGTTGGATCTGTGAGGCGCGATCTTCAGATGCCGTACATTGGGAGCATAGGGGGCCTGTGCTCCAGCCATTAGATGACCAAGGCTGGGAATCTGGCCGATTATTTGCAGGCAGCCTCTCCAAAGAAAACAATACTTATTATTTGTTTTATTCGGCGGCAAGTGCAGCAGATATTTCAGGAGAAGCCATCGGCTTAGCGACTTCGACAGACGGCGTGAGTTGGCAGCGGTTAGCTCAACCGTTGCTGGCAGAAAAAAAGCTCTTGTTGGATGCCTGCTTACCAGCTGAAACGCCCACTAGTATGCCAGCTAAAATAGTTGAAGGCTATGCAGGACGATGCAACTGGTCAAAACACCTACACTGGCGCGATCCTTATGTGATCAAGGCTACGGTTAAGGGAAGCGAAACTCAAAAATACTATTTGTTTTTTTGCGCTTCTTTGACCGGCAAATTTCTTTACCAGGGGGGGTTAGGCTTGGCGGTAGCTGAGAAAATTGATGGGCCTTACCAGTTATTGCCGCCTGCTGCTGGCCCCGGCATTTCTCCTAATTTCGCCTCTGGCACCTCTCCTGATATCTCTGAGAGGGCAACTTCTGAGGACCTCTTACCGATGGCCTCATCCATCTCACCGAACTCACCGTCCCCACTGGCCTCATCAATAGAATCACCAATAGAAAAAGACGCTAGCGCTAGTTGGCCTTTTTATCATTTAGAGCGACCACAGATTATTTATTTTCAAGATAAATATCATCTTTTCTTTTCTTGCTTTAAAGAATTTGTCAATCCAACTTGGCTAAAAACGATTGGGGCCGAGAAGGTTACTGACTCTACACTGTACTGGTTTGTGTCGGATAGTGTTACGGGGCCTTTTGAGCCGTCCAGCTCGCTGCCGGTTGTCCCAGGGAGTGAGGCGACCGGGCTATATGGCACGACCTTTTCGCCGCTACCAATGGTTGATGACTGGACAGAAATGAGCGCCTTGGGAAAGGCAAATGGTGAAGTGCATTTAACAGTTCTGGGCTGGTATCACCAGGATTATACGCTAGCGATCGCAGGTGAATTTCGCGCTATTTGGAACGCTTCGGGGCTCAAGATTATTGGATCGTAATAAAACTGAATATAAGAAACTACACATAAAAAACATACGCCTACAGGTTCGGCCAAAAGAAAGAGAAAGAAACAAAGTGACTACCGCTTTTGCCAGAAGAGGATATGGATTCGAGCGCATTAATGTAAATGTATCAACCGATACATAGACGTTTGATACGTCTCAAGAAGAATTCACCATGTTTTACAAGTTTGTTTTGGCTGGAGTATTAGCGTTCGGAAGCTCTGTTGTTTTTAGTTCTATTGCATTTGCGCAAACGGTGACTACCGCCATGTCGTCATCAGTACCGTTGGTGGCTGAGTTAAGTGAGCCGCTAAATGAGCCGCTAGTGGCTCAAAGAAATCAGCGTGATCCGGCGTTACGTAGAGATTCGTTAGAAGACGATGACTTAGAAGAATTGAATGATGGCGATTCGGAAGATCTGAACGCGGTAGGTGGCACACCCGTCACTTTTTCTGTGCGGCTGAATACAGAGCTGTTTGCCAATAGCGGTGACTTAGTCGAATTTTTGGTTCCTGTTCGCTACAACCCTTCCGAGCGCTTGGCGCTAGAGGCTGTGCCTGTAATCAAGTACTTTCCCGAAAGTACCTCTGACGAGTTTGACTATGGGATTAAGTTTGCAGTGGAGTATCGGCTGTAAATGCACATTTAACTAACAATGCGCCGAAGGCTGCGACATCGCTCAGCCTTCGGCGCATTGTTAGTTAAATGAACTTGGTCAAATGAACTTGGTTAAACGAATTTGGCTAAACGAATTTGGTTAAACAAACTCGGCATTAAACAAACTCGAAGCTGCGGCTGTGTAGCGTTAGGCTAGCCACATTCTCACCCTGGATGATGCCAATGCGATCGCCCCGGAAAGAAATCGCTAGAGTATCGCCATCAGTCGTTAAGCTGTAATCCTTGCCGATATTACGAGAGCCATGGAGAACAATTTTGTCCTGACCAATTTTGAAGTCTGTAATGCCTGCAAAGTCGTAGAAGCCGTTTGCGGTGTAGTAAGCCCGATGGCTGTCACCAAGGATAAAGCGATCCTTTCCATCTCCCCCAATTAGCAAGTCAAACTCATTGGCACCTGCATGAGCCGCATCTGTTCCATTGAGAATATCATCGCCTTGTAGCGCTGCAATGGTATCATTACCGCCGCCGCCTTCGATATAGTCTGAACCAACGCCGCCAACAATGGTGTCGTCACCCGCACCGCCAAACAAGCGATCATTACCGGCGCTGCCTCTAATAGAGTCGTTACCACCATTGCCAAAAATAGTCACACTCGCATGATTTTCATCCCCACCGTTGAGAATGTCGTTTTGCTCACTGCCCTTTAGGGTCGTAAAGTTACGAACAGTAAAGCTCTGAGCACCGATGCCTGGAACATTTTTAACAACCAGAGATTCTGCACCGAGGTCAACTTCTAAATATGCTTTGTCGCTGTTGCTTCTACCATCAATCGTGTTGTGCTTACCGACCGCGCCAATAATCTCCTCTACGCTAGCGAGTGTATCGCGCCCGGCCCAGCCTTTATCAACCGTTCCGTATGCCTTGAGTGTAATACCCCGGCCTAAATGGCTGTAGTCTACAGTGTCAAAGCCTTCGTCACCCGCAATAACGTCGTTGCCCCATGAGCCAATTATCCGATCATTGCCTGCATTGCCGCTCAGAACGTTGTTTTTCCAGTTGCCCCTAATGACGTCGTTGCCTCGTGAGCCAATGACGTTTTCAATAGAGAAAAATCGCTCGCCGCCGCCTGCGTTGAAGTGAACACGCTGCGAAGCAAGATCAACCGATAGGCCGCTGCCTAGGTTATCCCACGAAATAGTGTCGTTACCTCTGCCACCATAAATGGTGTCTAAACCAAATCCACCAATGATAAAGTCGTCGCCATCGCCAGCGTAGATAATGTCGTTACCATTACCGCCGTAGATAATGTCGTTGCCGCTGCCAGCATAGATGACATCGTTGCCATGAGTACCATGGATAGTGTCATTACCATGGGTACCGCAAATAACGTTGTAGCGAAAAGTCATGAATAAAAAGCCTCTTTCTTTGTAAAAGAGAGATAAATGAAGACAGCCAGGAACAGCACAAACCACCCAAAAAATGCCGCCCAAAAAATGGATAGTTTAAAGTGATGCAGTGATGGTTTGGCCTGCTGACTATCAGTATAAAAACTGACTGCAGCGTATATATGCCTAGGCCGCTATATAGTCTGAAACTTCATTCAAGTAGTTTTATGGATAGTGATCAGATTAATCAAGGAACCTTGGATGAAACAATCTTGATGATTGATTAATGTTGATTCTTAGGACTATTGTTTCTTTAGAATATTGTTTCTTGGGCTAGTAAAACCAGTGGCATCAGCTCATGAAACAAAAAACAAACAATAAATTACATTGGCTTTGTTCCTGATTCTGTCGCTTCGCTTCTAGCCCTATTTGCTTCTAGAGTTCTATGCGCTTCTAGTCTTACGCTTCTAGTCTTACGCTTGCAGATCTGAGGTAAAATATGTTGAATCTTCTAACACCTACCTTTTTCTCGTTTCAATCTGGCCAGCTCTGATCAATTTCTTTAGCAACCTCTTCTGCCGATTTTCCTTGGGCAAAGTCAACCATGCCCTGCCAAAAGGTGCCAGTACCGACGTATCCTGGCATCATGTCTGAAGCGTCAAACTCAATGGTGTCGGCATCTATTAATATCTGGGCAATGTTTTGGGTGACTACATTGGGATAGGCTTCGAGCGGAATTTGCTTATGGGGCGAAATGAAACCGCCTAAGCCTGCTGCGATTTCATGCGGGGTGGGGCTCGCGATGTAGGCCATAAATGCCCGTGATTCTGGCGTGTCGTGAAACAGTGCGATCGCATCGCCTGCCACTAAAATTGGCATCCCAAATCGGGTATCAATTCCTGGCAAGGGAAATACGTCATAGTCTACTCGGGCCGCTTTTTCTTCAGGAAAGAAAGAAGCTGCAAAGCTCCCTTGGCGGTGCATATAGCATTCAGGCGGATCGGTTAAAATGCCCGTTGTGGCTTTCTCATAGGAGAGCGTGACTGATTGGGTCGCGCCGCCCTGAACATATTGGGGCGATCGCAAAAACCGCCCGAATTCGTCAAACGCTTGAAGAACAGGCGGCGAATCAAAAAGCAGCCGATGATCGATCCACTGACTATAGGCTTCGGGGCCAGCCGTTCGCAACAGAATGTCTTCAACCCAGTCGGTCGCGGGCCAACCCGTGGCCTCACCGCTTTCAAGACCAATGCACCAAGGAGTACCGCCCTCGGCGACGATGCGATCGCTCAGCGCAATCATATCCGGCCATGTACTAGGAATGTCATAGCCCTTCGCCTCAAAAGCCGTCGGCCGATACCATACCAAACTTTTCACCGAAGCTCGATACCACAAGGCATAGGGCACCTCATCTACGCTACCTAGGTCTATCCAATCGTCAGAATAAGCCGTTCTCAACGCCCGTATATCCAAAAAACGGGTCAGGGGCACCAGCAGTCCTGATTCGGCATAGTCAGCCATCAGTCCTGGCTGCGAAATCATCACCACATCCGGCAGTTTATCCGTTGCCATCCGTGATTCTATGAGGCTGACAAACGTATCCGTACTCTCATACACCACGTCAATGCCCGTCTCTTCTTCAAACGGCAGCATCGCCTGCTCAAAAATCGCTTGATCCTTACTAGCCAGCGACCCTAAAACCGTCACGATACTCCCCTTTTGCGCTGGCTGTTCTGCACCGGCCACATTCTTGCGAATGACACCTGTTTCACAGCTGGAAAGGCCGCTTAACATCAAAACAATTGCTGCGCCGAGCATTCGGCGAGAGTCCACTCTGCGAATTCTGGTTCTGTTAAAGGCAAAACTGCTCACAATAAGACACAAAAGTTTGAGCGGCTAGTTAATTGAGCAGCTAGCTAATTGAGCGGCTAGCTAATTGAGCAAGCTGATATTTAAGCAGATGAATATAGCTTACCGAAGAACGTTCATCCACTACGCTTTCCGTTTATTCATCTGCGCTCAGCTATTTTGATCTATTGGCTGTTGTAATGGGTGGGGCAGTAACGCTAAAAAATACACCATGCGTCAAAGTACACCATGCGTCAAAGTACACCATGCGTCAAAGCACACTATGCGTCACAATAGTAGACAAAAGTCGCTAGAAGACGATGGATTTAGCGTTAAATTGAATTTAATGTCTCAGCTAGAACTATTTCCCAATGCTGCTTCCGCCGCGAGTCCATCAGCGCTACTCACCTACCGAGTGCGCGAAAGCAAGCGGGCCAAACATGTCTCTATCAAAGTTTCGGTAGAAGGCGAGGTAGAAGTGGTGATTCCCTCTGACTTTGACCGGGCCAAGCTGCCAGAGATTTTAGCAAAGCGCCAAACCTGGATTGCCAACACTCGGGCCAAATTGCTCAGTACCGCCGAAGCAACACCCGCTGATTGGGATATTGAAAAACCTCAAACCATCCTATTGCGCTGGCGCTCTACCAATCTTGAAGCCGACCTTACAACAGCGCAACCAGCGACACCCAAAAATGCCGGTCATAGCAAGGGCTTTGCGACTCCAAAGCACAGCCCCAAGCCTGACAAAACGATTGAAACCTGGGCAGTGGTTTATCAGACGAGTGCCAGTCATCAAACGCGGTGCATCCCTTCTTTAGACGGTCGCCTGATAATTCGCGGGAACACCGAGCCCGTTTCTGTCTGCCAGTCGGTTTTAAAAAAATGGTTGGCGCATCGTGCGCATAAAGACCTGACGCCCTGGCTACGACAGCTAGGCTTTGAGTTAGATCTGCCCTGTCGCCGCATTTCAATCCGGGGGCAAAAAACGCGCTGGGCGAGCTGTTCTAGCCAAAAAGACATCAGCCTAAACTACAAGCTCTTGTTTCTCCCGCGTCCGCTGGTTCACTATGTGCTCGTGCATGAACTGTGCCACACCGTTCATATGAACCATTCTCATCAGTTTTGGGCGCTGGTGGCCGAAAAGCTGCCTGACTATAAGCGGTGGGACAGTATTTTAAAAACCGGCTGGCGCTACGTTCCTCGCTGGGTAGAAACAAAATGAATCCTCATAGCGGCTACCACTGGCGCGGCAGTTCGGGCAGATTTTTTGAAGGGTGGTACTTTCGCCTTACCCTTCCCGACCCTGGCCAAACCTTTGCCTTTATGTACTCCATTGATGATCCAGCGGGTAATACTCCAGCGGGAAAGACGAATCAAAGCGGCGGCGCTGTTCAAATTTTAGGCCCCGACGAAGCCTACTACTGCCGCACCTTTCCGAATGTTCAGCAGTTTTGGGCGTGGCCGCACCGATTAGGGTTGGGGCACTGGCGAGCAGGTATGGGCGCAGCAAAATACCTGGCCCCTGAGCAGTTTGAGCGAGAGGTGAAAGAAGGCTATCAGGTGTGCGATCGCCCTGGTCGGCCAGTCGGCAGTCATCTCCATCAGGGCAAACTACTCACCCCAGTAGGCGCGACCAAGCCCCAAAGTAAAGCCCCTATTAAAGCCCAGTGGCATTACCAAGTCACCCCGATTGAAAGTTGGGGCACCCCGACTCCTCGCGCAACCGCTGGCTGGCTTTCCTATTTCCCCATTTTTGAGCCAGGCTGGCAGGTGCTGATGGCCCATGGCCTTGCCACTGGCTGGATTGACTGGTGGGCAGATGAGTTAAACCCCAATTCAGAGCCAGTGCGCTACAGCTTTGAGAATGTGCCTGCCTACGCCGAAAAAAACTGGGGCGGCGCATTTCCGGCAAAGTGGTTTTGGCTGCAATGCAACGCCTTTGCCGATGAGCCGACGCTGAGCGTTACCGCCGCTGGCGGCGTCCGCGAAGTCTTGATACTGACAGAAAATGTGGGCCTGATTGGCATTCATTACAAAGGCCAGTTCTATGAATTTTTATCGACCCAAACGGCCTTTGACTGGCAAGTAGAACCTTGGGGCTACTGGCACCTCACCGCGCAAAGCCATCGCTATAGGGTTGTTCTCACAGGCCGCGCGCATGACGAAGGCACATGGGTGCGAGTTCCTACCCGAGAGGGCTTACAGTTTTTGTGCCGAGACACCACCCACGGCGAGTTGCGCCTTCAGCTGTGGGAATGTGCGGGTAGTGCGAGTGCAGGTACAGATCGCCTGATTGTAGAGACCACTAGCCAGCTGGCTGGATTGGAAGTGGGGGGAGGCCCCTGGCGCGATCGCTGGAGCAATCGCTAAAGCAATTGTTAACTTAAATTCAACGAATAAGCAAAAGCATATTTGCTATAGTGCTGTGAGTGATTAGCCGTTGAGTGGCCGTAACTTCGTGTTACTGCCTTGCTGTGCTAATAACTAGGACCTGTAGCTCAGATGGATAGAGCGACCGCCTCCTGAACTGTCGGGCACCGTATGGGGAAACTCAACGAGTGAATGTAGTCAAATTCGGTGAAACCTAAAGAGTAATCTTGATTGCTTCATGGCAATACCGAGCCAAGCCCTTGCATACTTTTCTCCTTAACAATTAGGAGAGTACACAAAAGGGAAGGTGTAGAGACTAGACGGCTACCGCCTAAATGCTTGTGTCACAAGACATGGGCGCATGGTGAAGGTATAGTCCAGAGAGTGAGGAAACTCACACAAATCTGAAGTGGTAGGCCGCGCGTTCGAATCGCGCCAGGTCCGTTTATTTTCCGTTTATTTCCTGATATAGCGCCAACATTACAGCGCTACGGATAGCGCTCATGGAAGCGCTCATGAGTATACCAAGACTCACTCGCGAGTCTTCTGCTCTAGCGCGTTTATTTTGTTTTCAACAAATGCTCGGATACTTTGAAGTAAGTAAAGGTCTTCGTAGCCTAAGCGGGCCAGGGCCTTTTCAACGTAGCGCTGGTGCCTTTGGTGAACACCAACTTTGTTTAGTAACTGGACTAAAGCCGTCTTTAGCTGAGCGTATTGCGCGGGCGGCATGGCTTCGCTGCTGATCCGCTGGTCTTTTATCTGGACTTGAGTGTGTTGTTGGGCCAGGGTAAAGCTGTAGACCATAACGGCCTGGGAGAGATTGAGTGAGGGCTGAGGGCGCACTTGCGGAATGTTGGTAATTAAATCGCACAGGTCAACATCTGAGTTGCTAAGGCCGGAGCGTTCGCTGCCAAACACAATCGCAACGCGCTGTAATAAATCGCCTTTTTGCTGCAGAGCATCGGGCAAATCGCGGACTGACGCATAGTGGTACTTTTGCAGGCGGTGTCGAGCAGTGGTGGCACAGGCTAGGTCGATGTCGGCGATCGCATCCTTTAAGTCTTCATACACGGGCGCAGCTTCTAAAATATGCTCGGAGCCATGGGCAAAGGCTTTGGCAATGCCGCTGAGATGATCGGCCTGCGGGCGAACCAGTCGCAGGTCGGTGTAGCCCATGGTGTTCATTGCACGCGCCGCCGCGCCAATGTTGCCCGCTTCACCGGGCTCTACCAAAATGAACGAGAACTGAATCACAGAACTGAAATCCCAATGAAATTCAAATAAGTATGAACCTGTGTTGCGATTATCTTCGATACCCCAGCCGAAATGCGTAGACTTTTGATGCGTAGACTTTTGGTGAGTAGGCTTTGGGTACATGCAAAGCCCAATACCTCAACCAGCTGCTCAATCTAGATTCCGGAGAAAAAGACAATGCCTGAAATGCTCGCGCAGCAAACCTGTGTACCTTGCTCTGGATCACTACCGCCCGCCACCTCTGAAGAAATGGTGATACTGCATCGTCAGGTTCCAGACTGGTCGCGGATCGAAGTTGAAGGGGTGATGCAGCTTCAGCGGGAATATCGCTTTGCTGATTTTCGGCAGGCGCTGGCGTTTACCAATGAGGTCGGTGCGATCGCAGAAACCGCTGGGCATCATCCGGCACTGTTAACCGAATGGGGCAAGGTAACCGTCACTTGGTGGACGCATGCGATCAAAGCGCTTCATCACAACGATTTTGTCATGGCGGCAAAAACAGACAAAATATTTCAAGCGAATATTTGAAAAGCAAATATTTCAAGCAAAATATTTAAAACAATAGGTTTAAAACAATAGGAGCGTAAGGTCTGCTGTAATGACCTGCCGTAATAACCTGCCGTAATAACCTGCCGTAATGACCTGCCGCCCCTACCGCTCAGACCTACCACTTAACCTTTGCTCTTTTTCACATGCTCCATTATCTTCATCTTTTTCGCTTCGTCGCCTTTGGTCGGCGTAGCAAAATTGTCAAATTTAATTGTGGCGCTTTGGGCCAGGTGCTTTCTAATTTGTTCTCTAGTGGCCATGTCTTTGCTCGATTAGGAGTTGGGTTGGAGTGTTTGTTAACTTTCGTAATATAAATCCTATCGCATAACGCAGGTGGATTACAGCGTTTGATCTTTTGTCTGACGAATCATTTAGAGTGGTAGCGCAGTCAACGCAATCGAGCATTTTTGATGGGTCAATCTGAAGGGGTATCTAAAGGAGTCAGGGTGGCAGTGGTTGGCGGCGGGGCAGCGGGTTTTTTTGGCGCGATCGCCGCTGCGGATGCAAACCCTCATAGCCAGGTCACCCTTTACGAAGCAGGCCCCCAGCCTTTAGCGAAGGTCCGGATTTCAGGTGGGGGTCGCTGCAACGTTACCCATCACTGCTTTGACCCGGCTGTGCTGGTGCAAAACTATCCGCGCGGTGGCAAAGCGCTACGGGGTGCCTTTAGCCGATTTCAGCCTAAGGATACGGTGGAATGGTTTGCTCAGCGCGGTGTTAAGCTCAAAACCGAAGCCGATGGCCGCATGTTCCCAACCACAGACGACTCGGAAACCATTGTGGACTGCCTGATGGGCGCAGCACGGCAAGCCGGAGTGACGATTAAGACGCGATCGCCCATTACCGGCGTCGAAAAGCTAGACGACACTTTTCAGCTACAGCTGAGGGGCCAAGCGGGCTATGCGCCGTGCGATCGCCTGCTCCTAGCAACCGGTAGCAGCCCCGCAGGCCAGCGCATCGCCAGGTCATTAGGCCATAGCCTAGAGCCTGCCGTTCCCTCATTATTTACCTTTAACGTTGCCGATCAACAGCTGCATCTGCTCAGCGGCGTCGCTGTCGATCCGGTGACCCTTCGGCTCAGCCTAGAAGGACTCAAAAAACCGCTTACCCAAACCGGGCCACTGCTAATTACGCACTGGGGTCTGAGCGGGCCAGCCATTCTCAAGCTATCGGCCTGGGGAGCCCGCGAACTTCACACGCAGCACTATTGCGGCGGATTGACCATTAACTGGCTACCCGCCGAAACGCAAGATCAAATACGCGCTCATTTACAGCAGGCCAAAGCCGAAACCCCCAAACGACTCATTGCGACCTATAGCCCGTATCCCTCTATTTCTAAACGATTGTGGCAGTATTTACTCAGCCGCATCGGCATTGAGGCCGAGCAAACTTGGGCGAACCTCTCTAAAAAGCAGATAAACCAGTTAGTGACCGAACTCAGCCAAGGACGCTACGAAGTGGGCGGTAAAGGCATGTTTAAAGATGAATTTGTTACCTGCGGTGGCGTCAAACTTAAAGAAGTGAACTTTAAAACAATGGAGAGCAGTCAATGTGAGGGTCTATACCTAGCGGGCGAGCTGTTAGATATTGACGGGATCACAGGCGGTTTTAATTTTCAAAGCGCTTGGACGACCGGTTGGTTGGCAGGTCAGGCAATGGGTGGGTAAAGCCATGTTTGTTGAGGATCTTAAAGGCAAAAAAGAGATTTAAGAGAAGATCAACAAAGCGCTTTTAACCTTGCAAACACCAGACTCCAGCACCAGAGACTCCAGCACCAGAGACTCCAGCACCAGACTCAAAAGAATGCATTAACCATTGCTTAATCGCTCTCCGCAGTACGCACAAAAGTTGTCACTTGGCTGTATTGCAGAGCCACACTGCGAACAAAAGCGTTTGACCTTTGTAGAAGGATGAGGATCTTCTGAATGACTAGCGTTGTCAGTCGCTTTCGCAGCACTATCAGCAACACTGCGAGTGAAATTAGTCGATGATGATGAGATCACGCTGCTGTCCATGTTCATTTCCATGTTCCCCATTTTCATTCGCATGGGCGGCATGGATGACATGGGCGGCATAGATGACATGGACGGCATAGATGACATGGACGGCATAGATGACATCGCAGAAAAAGTCGCAGCGGGCATGCTCTCTACCGTTTGCAAAGGCAGCGGAGGCGACTGGTCGATATGCGCTGCTAGCTCGGCTGAAATCGGGCCTGAGCCCATTTGCATTTGCGTCCCCTGTACTTGCAAATAGTAGGTTTCGGTGAGGGTTGTGATAACGACCACAACACCCTCGCCCAAGGAATATAGTCGGGGCATTGCCGTCCATTGACCGGTAGAAAACTGATTGCTGCTTTGCTGCTGCTGCCCGACATGACCGCTTTGCAGGGTGATGGTGGTGGTGGTTCCATGACTGCCAACATACAGGGTTCGGTTAGCATTTAGGTCGTATTTATAGGCAGTGGCATTCAGCATTTTTCGTTTAGTTTGAGGATTAGAGGTCAGTTTAGGTTTGAGGGTAAGCGATAGACTATCTCTATCTTACGAATCATGTGAAAATGAGGGTTATTTATTGGCCTCTTGTAGTCGCTTATTCTTATTAACACGCCAAAAAAATATCTACTAAAAGAAGTCCCTAAAATGACATACTGCTTAGGAATTATGGTTGATAAAGGGTTGGTAATGGCCGCCGACTCACGCACCAACGCAGGTGTAGATCATGTTTCGTCTTATCAAAAGCTATTTGACTTTTCGCTGCCGGGTGAGCGGGTGATTATCCTGTGTACAGCAGGCAGCCTTTCAACCTCGCAATCGGTACTGCATCAGCTAGAGCAAGATATTAAAACCAGTGCGGAGGTGAATTTGCATAGTTTACCTTCGCTGCATGATGTCGCAGGATATGTGGGCGAAACCCTACGCAAAATTCAAGATAAAGAACGCCCTTGGCTAGAAAAAGACGGCATTGGCTATCAAAGTTCATTTTTAGTGGGTGGGCAGGTTGCTGGCGAGCCACCCAATTTGTATTTGGTCTATAGTCAGGGAAACTTTATTTCGGCTACGCCTGAAACGCCGTTTTTACAGATTGGAGAAACTAAGTACGGTAAGCCAATTTTAGATAGAACCATTCGCAGCGATTCTCCGCTGAAGGAGATTGCTAAAACAGCATTGCTCTCGATGGATTCTACGATGCGCTCTAATATTTCCGTGGGTCCGCCAATTGATATGGTGCTGTATGCGACCGATACCTTGGAGCTGCGCGATCGCGTCCAACTCAAAGCAGATGATCCTTACCTCGACAAAATTCGTGAGTATTGGGAAAACGCCCTCTCTACGGCCTCGCGCAATCTGCCTGCTGTAGAGTGGAACCGAATCGCCATTTCTGCTGAGCCCGACGTAGAGGTGTAGTTAGAGGTGTAGCTAGAGGTGTAGCTAGAGGTGTAGCTAGATAACCATTTTCGCTTCAAAAGGAATGACTTCGCCGTCGCAAGCGACATAGGCGCAGCTATTGCCCACTAAATTCACTTCATGTCCGCCGGTAAACTCACCAAAGGAAGGAAGGGTTAGCCTTCGCTGATCGCGCTCTACAAAAAAACAGGGTAGGCGGAGGCTGTCGGTAGGCGATCGCAGCCTTACAACCGGATGAATATGCCCGCAAATATTCAGCACTGCCTTGTGCTGAGGCTCAGGCTCATGACTCAACAAAAACGGCCCTAGCGTCACGGCATTGAGCTGAGAAGCCATGGGTAAAGGGGGCAAGGCGGCAATCAACCGCCGGTCATGATTGCCGACAATTAAACAAACTTCGGCGTCAATTTCTTTTAGAAAAGCCTCCCAGCCTCTGAGCACCTCAGGAACCAGAGATTTTTTAGAATGAAACAAGTCACCTAAAATAAACAGTTTTTGAGGATTGACTTGCGCATGAATCTGCCGCAGTCGGTCTAAATTTGCTTCGTTCATCTGACTGGCAATTGGAATGCCTAGCGACTGAAACGTTTCGGCCTTGCCCAAATGCACATCAGACACCAGCAAAGCTGATTCGTCTGGCAGATATAAAGCCTTATCGTCGAGCAGTCGCAGCCGCTGATTCAACAGGCAGATTTCATTGGCAAGTAAAGCAACCATCGCTTAAGCCGTCAGCGTCCGACGCAACAATTTGCCATGGCTAAACACCGAACTCATAAGCCCCCATCGCACTGGGTTAGAGGTTCTACCAAACAACACTAGCATTGCCTGCACAATCTCTGGCAGGGTAGCAGTATCGGCCAAAAAGCTCGCCCATTGAGACTGTTCTAGCTCAAAAAAGGTGGTAAAAAACTGTTGGAGTTCGTAGGTGTTAAAGGCCATTAGGTTCTCTAAGCCAAAGCTATAGAGATAGTACTTTCGTAGGCGATCGCTCGGCCATAGCGCTTGCCAGGCCTCCTGCGCAACTTGTGCCGGAGAAGTTTGGATGGTTTCTAACGACTGCGCGATCGCCCTGGCCAAATCCGACCCCCGACGCAGCAGCGATCCGACCATATACCCTGTCGCCGGATGCCCCATACTCGCCGCTCCGCCAAAGCCGACTACCGACTGTGTAAAATCGGGCAGTGCCATATTCATTGGGAACAAACACCGCTCGATATGAAAGGTTTCTTGAAGGGTGGCACCGCGTTGCGCGAGTCGCCGCTCTAGCCGATGCTGTAGGGTATCGAACCGAATAGCGGGCGTGTGGGCTAGCGATGTTTCTTCTACAAAGTAGATATCGTCGCCTAAGTCCATCGCATATAAAAAAGTAGGCGGCAGCTTTCTCTCAGCCTCAGGCAAATGATCGTCGCGGTAGTCCATCAGCACCATGTGGTTAGGCTCAATTGGCGGTGAAGAAAAGCGACCGATAATGCCGTAAGCCGCTTGATAGGCGATGGGTTGTAACTGGGGCGATCGCACCACCACAGCCGGATGATGCCCGCTCGCATCCACCACTAGCCTTGCACTATAGGTTTTGCCATCATCGGCTGTCACCTCAGAGCGCTTCGAGCCATGGGTCACCTTTGCAGCCTTGCCCACATGCCACTCAATGCCATCCTGCTTACTCTGCGCTAGCCAATGCCCCTGAAGCATCTCCCGATTAATCAATCCATAGTCCCGGTTCAAAGGGATCATCCCTTTGCCCATATAGGCCACCGATTTTTGCCAGCGGCACTTTAAAAACTTCTCCATCCCTAGCGCTTCTAGCTCATCGGCCCACAGGCCATAGGTATTGGGCCAAGGCTTAGCCGGATCAGTGCTGCTAAGGCCTGCGACAGTGAGTCCTCGCTGCGACAACGCCGTCGCTATACACAGCCCAGCGGGCCCTGATCCAATTACCAATACATCTGCCATGTAGTCGCTGCTCAACAAGGTGTTTGATTATTTTAACGGGCCTTGCTGCCTCGCAGAAAATAGATATTACGAACCCATCGTTACTTCATTTATCCCACTGTTCCTTGAGTCGGGCAATGCGATCGCGCAAACTCTCACTGGTCAATCGTGAACTTAGCCGCTCTACCAATAGCGGAAAGCCCAACGGCGAAGGCCGCTGAATATCTTGCCATACCAGCTCCAAATCTTGCATTCGCGTTAGCGCCGCCGCTAGCCTCGGCATCTCCATTTGCAAATCAATCACCTCTCGTTCGGCCTGCTGTAGCAACAAATTGTCGGGTTCATACTTAGCAAACACCTCATAGATCAGCGAAGAACTGATCTGTACCTGATTTGCCGTCTTTTTTGCACCAGGATATCCCTTGAACACCAAGCCCGCCACCTGAGCAATGCCCCTAAATCGGCGCTGTGTAAGCTCAGAAATATTCAAACTCTCTTTTATTTCTTCATACAAATTGCGCGTTGAGAAAAAGCGCTCGTCAAACAGCGTTGAAAACGGATAATCTTTGGGCGCTAAAATCTCGAATCCATAATCGTTCACCGATACGGCAAAGGTCGCCTTACCCAGCTGCGAAAAGCGATACGCCCATAAAAAGCCCAGCCCCTCATGCACATTTCGCCCCTCAAAGGGATACACATATAAATGCTGTCCCTCTCGCGTTTTGCAGCATTCAATCAAAAACTGATCGGCCCCCGGCAAGTGAGAAATGCGATCTTGCGCTGCCAAAATTGGCATAATGCAGGCGACTTCCTCACTCACCTGGCCTTCTTTCGCCTGGGTAATCTCGGCGCGAATGTATTGGCTCAACTGATCTGAAATCGCCAAATACCCACCGCTCCACACGGGAACTACGCTGGATTTTTTCTTGGCATTTTTTACATACAGCGTCATGTCTTTCATTTGAAAATATTCAAGCTGCCGTCCTGCAAAAAAGAACACATCGCCTTTTTTCAGGCGGGAAACAAAATTCTCTTCTACGGTGCCAATTCGACTGCCCTTGGCATAGGCAATTGTCACCGGCTGATTGCTCGTAATAGTGCCAATACTCAGCTTATGCATGCGCGCAATCTGCGGTGTAGAAACCCCATACCGTCCCTCTTGCAAGGTTAGCTTTTGATAGCGGGGATAGGCTTTTAAGCACTTACCGCCATGCGCTAAAAAATCTAATATCCACTCAAATTCTGTCTCTGTTAAATGCTGATAGGAGAAGGTTTGTTGGATCGTCTCAAAAGTCTCTTTAGGCTCAAAGCCATCGCCGCAGGCCAGCGTGACTAAATGCTGGATCAGCACATCATAAGGCTTGTGCAAAGGATGGCGAGACTCTATTTTTCCTTCTGCTAAACCTCGACGAAAGGCAGATATTTCCAGCAGTTCTAGGGCGTTCGTAGGCAAAAAGAACACTTCAGCCGTACCGCCAGGTAAGTGCGCTGAGCGGCCTGCTCTTTGCAATAGGCGAGCGAGATTTTTGGCACTGCCAATTTGCACCACGCGCTCTACTGGCTGAAAATCCACCCCGAGATCTAAAGATGAGGTGCAAACGACCCATTTGATATCGCCTACTTTTAAGCCTGCTTCAATGGCAAGGCGCGTTTCAAAGTCAATAGATCCATGGTGAAGCGCAATCTGTTGGGTATGCTCAGGCATCGCAAAGGCGATCGCCTGATACCATCGCTCGGCCTGCGACCGAGTATTCACAAATATCAAAGTAGAGCGTTCAATATCCAACGCAGCCACCAGCGATGCAAACATCCGCAGTCCTAAGTGCCCGGCCCAAGGAAAGGTATCTACTGCCGCTGGCATCACGCTAGTGATAACCATTTTTCGCTCAATTTTAGACTGTACGATCACAGGCTGACAGGCCAGCCCCGTCGCCGCCTCAGCCGCTTCCTGCAAATTGCCCAGCGTTGCTGAAATCGCCCAGGTTTGCAGCGTTGGCTTCAGCTCACGCAGCCGCGACATACATAGCTCAGTTTGGGTGCCTCGCTTAGAGGCCATCAACTCGTGCCACTCGTCTAAAATCACACCGCGCAACTGCCCAAATCGCTTTGCCGAATGCTTGTAAGACAGCAGCACCGCTAGCGACTCTGGTGTGGTGATCAAAATATTCGGCATTTTTTTGATCTGGTGAGTTTTCACCGCAGCTTTGGTATCGCCCGTGCGCGAGGCTACCGTTATTGGCCAGCCCATGTCCTCAATGGGTCTGCGAATGGAAGCTTCAATGTCGCGGGAGAGCGATCGCAACGGTGTAATGTACAGCAGTTGTAGGTCGCTTAGCGGCTTGCCCGTTTTTTCCACCTCGCTCAGCATTTGCGCGACTGGCCCCATGACTGCTGCGTAGGTTTTACCTGAGCCTGTCGGCACCTGAATAATGCCGCTTTTCCCAGCGAGATAGGCACTCCAGGTTTCTTGTTGAAAGGCAAGGGGTTCCCAACCTTGCTGAGAAAACCAATGATAGATAGGGGTCAGAATGGATCTGGGCACTTACTAAACAGTCTCAAAAATTGTACCGTTTAACTCCTTGGTCAGGTCAGAGCAGTAGGCTGGGGGCGCATCCCGCATCAGCTCTGGTAGCAGTGGGATTTGAACAGTGCAAACCCCTGTTGACAATTCAGACTTGCCCAATCCCATCTCAGTAGATGATAATTAATATCAACAATATCTACAGATCCACCCCCTGATCCCATCAAATGACTCGCTGACGATGATGAGGCACCTAAGCCAAAATTCCTTATAGCAAAGCGAATTATAGCTTTATAGCTTCTACCAAGTCAGAGAGCCTATCACCATCATCAAATAACTTTAAAGATATTGATTATCAATAGATGGTGATATATACTCACAGTCTATTGACTTTATTCTCAATAGAAAACAGGTCATTCCCTCCATTTATTCAAGTAAAAGACTCAAACAAAAAGGATAGTCATGGCTAAAGTAGGTTTGTTTTACGGTTCAACGACAGGAAAAACGGCTGATGCCGCTGAGCAGGTTCAGGCAGCGTTAGGCGGAGAGTCTGCGGTAGATTTGCTAGATATTGCAGATACTGAAGCCAGCAGCTTGGCAGACTATGATTACTTGATTATTGGCTGTCCCACTTGGAATATTGGCGATTTACAAGACGATTGGGAAGCCGTATTTGACGATTTAGACAGCATTGATTTTAGCGGTAAAACCGTAGCCTACTTTGGTACGGGCGATCAGATTGGCTATGCGGATAACTTCATGGACGCCATGGGTCAGCTAGAAGAAAAAATTTCAGGACTCGGCGGCAAAACGGTCGGCTATTGGCCCGCCGATGCCTATGAGCACAATGAATCTAGGGCGATTCGAGACGGCGGCAAGTTTTGCGGACTCGCCTTAGATGATGACAACGAGGCCGACCAGTCAGAAGCTCGCATTCAAGCCTGGAGCGCTCAAATTAAGCAAGAAATGGGTCTGTAGAAACAAGCAATGCATAGAAACCAGCGCATAGAAACCAGCGCATAGAAAAAGCGTATAGATTATGACTGTTCAATTACTATCAGGCGCTTCAATGAGTGATTTGGAAGGAGTTTCAGCACTCCCGTCTGAATCTAACCGCGCAAAAAAAAGATGGTATCAACCCACCTTTTCACCTGAGCATGGTGTTTTGCTGGTGCTGCTCGGAGCCGTGCTGACCGGTGCTTCGCTCGCTCAAGCTTGGACTAGCGATACCTCTTGGGCTTGCTTGGCGGCCTTTTTGGCGCTTCAGGCAGAGCATCCCCTGGTAGTGCAAATTAAGCAAAGGCGACGGTGGCGGCCTCGCTATCTCTTTTGGGCGGGGCTGTATGGATTGTTGACATCCGCGATTACCCTTTGGCTATGCGTTCGCCATCCCGTTTTATTGTGGATAGGGGGCGGCGGTATTGTGGCGTTGGCCGTCGATATTTGGGCTGTTTTGCAGCACAAGCAAAAGGCGATCGCGAATGAGATTGTTATGTTCAGCGCCCTCTGCTTATCAACCTTGTTCGTCTATGGGGCAACTGCCGACACCATTACCGTACAGGCGATTGGGCTATGGATATTGAACAGTCTATTTTTCTCGGGTGCCGTGTTTAGCGTCAAGCTACGAAAGGTCAAAACCAGTTCTCTTAAAGCTGCATTTGTTTATCATGCTGGGGCGATCGCGCTGGTTGTTTTGCTCTATCAGCTGGGCTGGCTTTCCTTGTTCACGGCTTTGGCAAGTGCGATCGCGCTGCTCAAGCTAGCTATCATCACCCAATGGCAGCATTGGTATCGCAGCTGTCGATTTGAATATATCGCCCGATTTGAAACCTACTTTGCACTCAGTTACACTGTTTTAGTTGCGTTGACGCTGTTACCGCCTAAATTACCTCATGGTTAGGCTGCTTTTAGTTAGGCGTCAGATTAAGCCTCAGATTATTAGGCGTCAGATTAAGCCTCAAACGAGATGCCAAATGGGGAGCACATGGGTAGCTTGTTAGGCCAACAGCTTGCCAAAATAAGATCAACAATAGGGTCAAAATAGGACTGGGTGCGATGAACTTTAGGTTTGGCATAGAACATGAGGTTGCTTTTCTCCGGCCAGAGGGCGAGTTTGCTGACTTTACTAACACCTCTTTTTTAGAGTTTGAGGCAATTGTGTCAGCGCTGCCCTACTACGAACAAGATTATCCTCAGCTTCGAGTAGGCGACGCAGGCATTAAGCTAAAGCGGTGGTATGTAGAAGGGTTTGAGCGCTTTGCCGCAAGCGGCGAAGTGACCAACTGTCCACCAAAAGGCATTGAGATTCGGACAACGGTGCAAGAGAGTATTGAGGCAACCCTAGCGCAGCTCAAAGAGAGCTTTGAACAGTTGCGAACCGAGGCAATGAAAGCAGGATTTATTCCTGCGCTCACCAGCTTTCATCCATACCGATGTGAGTTTGTTCCCGATCCGCCGTTGAATGCATTTGAACAACAGCGACGCCAGGAATCGCCAGAAATGCAAACGGCGCATATTCCCATGCTCACACAAGGCCCAGATCTCAACCTATCTGTAGAGGGGCTAACACCCACACAGCTGATTGATATAGGCCAAAAGTTAACGCACTACAGCCCGTTTATCATTCCTTTCAGCTTTAGTTCTCCTTTTTATCGAGGAGAAGCTTGGCTAGGTCTTTCTGTGCGTACTTTTTACCGTACTGGCCTTCGACCTGCTGCCATGGTTTTTGTAGAAAACGAAACAGAGTTAATTGAGTCTAAGCCTTCTTTGACGCAACTGGCGAGAATCCCCGCTGAGATAGGCCGCATAGAGTTCAAGGCGTTCGATAGCTGTGGTGACTTTGATCTATACGGTAGCCTGCTCGCTTTACTCAAAGGACTCATATTAGATGAGACACTACTCAAGCGAGCGACAGTGCCTGATGCCAGACTACACCAGAAGTCAGCGCAGTTGGGCTTTGCAGATGAACAGATTTATGCCGGAGCTTGGGAAGTGTTGGAAGCAGTGTGGACGGTCACAAAGAGCGAGTCAGATCGAAAAGGCTTAAGAAAGCTAAAATCTATGCTCAACAATCGATACAGCCCCGCTCAAGATATGTTGAATGCTTACAAGCAGGGCCAGTCTATCACCCAAGTTTTGCAGCAGGGCTATGTATAGCCTAATTATTCCGAATTGTTTATCTTAATTATTTAGATGATGATCCGGAAGTTTCCAGCTTCGAGTTAGCCTTGAGATAAGTTCCTGTCGAGATTTGGAGATGCGGTGAACGATGCTCCACAGCTGAATAACATCCGTAGCTGTTTTTACATCAACCATCAAAGAGCTCAATCCGCCATATTGGCAGTTCATGCCTAACTCTTGCAAGCGATGATAAACTTGCCAACGATTCTCACAGTAAACCTTAAAATAAACTGGCGCAGCACTTTCATTTACTCGCATACGGCGATCTCTCTGGCAAGAACTGCATTTGCTGTAGGAATGCCTTAACTGACAATTTCTTAACTGAGAATTTCTTAACTGACAATTCCTTAACTGACAACTTCTTAAAAAGATATTCCCGGAAGACCGGACTGAGCACAGGGTGCCTAGGAGATAAAGAAACAAAAGCAAAAGTAAGAACACCAAGACAATATTCATTCCATAGACGAGTCAGCAGATCAAGGAATAAAAGAGCAGTCAAAAGCATCGGCAATAAAAAGTTTGCCTTCACGGGTGTGAAGGCAAACCTGTCAGCCAAGAGAAAAAACTTCACAGCCCCGACAGCGAAAGACGCCCAAACCATAAGTAAATAACAGCATCTGAGAAAGGAGAGACAAATCTTAGCGCGTTAACGCTCTGGGCTGATGGCGATGCCATAGGAAATCTCTAAATAGAGAATCGATAAATACAAGAGCAAGTTTGAGAAAGTCATTGCCAATCGGTAGTAAAGAGAAGATTAGGAAACACATCTGCAGCTATGTGAAGGGGCTATGGGTACAAAACCTTCTCAGAGTATGGCCGCAGATGCGTGGTGAGAGGAGAAATAAATGAGCAGAGATGCTGTTATCGAGAAAAAAACTCAATAAGCATTAAACACTAGATTAGATTCATTCTCAATAAATAGCAATTAAGTTTTGTTACGACTAGGGCTGCTCAGAAGGTGCCCTCAGATGTGCGGAAAGCCTAATGCAGTAATATTTCAGGCATTAAACCTTAAGACAGGGTATTCAAGTTACCGCAGCGACAGGGCTGCGCTTTAAAGGGCAGCCCTGTCGCTGCGGAGGCCTCCGATCCGCCTTAATCCGCCAATAATCAAAACTAATAAATGAGAAATAGTACTATTAAATAACCAGCGATCGCTCGCACCAAAACGCCTTTACTTGAGATTAATTCTCATCTAATCTAACATCAAGAGCTAACGTCATAAGCTAACGATATTGGCTAACCCTAGTCATCATCAGCATTCGTAAAAAGACTGCCCAATCCCCTTCACCGCCTACTGAGCCTCGTGCTGATAAAGCAGCAGAATTGACCTTCTTTTATCATCACGATACAAATGCCGCGTTTATGACGAGCGTGAGGCTGCGCTAGCATGGCCCTATTAGTAACTCAAGAAGTTACTGCGCTGTTGGAGAGAAAAAAATGCTAGATCCAGGAAACGCACGTGCCTACCATGAGCTGTCTGACCATGAAGCGATGCAGCATTGCAATAGCGATGTCGCGCAGGGACTCACAGCCGAAGAGGTCGCCCGTCGCTACGAAGCTCATGGCTACAACGAGCTACCGGTTCAGCCTGGAAAACCCGCCTGGTTAAGATTTCTCTTACAGCTTCACGATCCGCTGCTTTATATTCTGTTGATTGCGGGTGCGGTTAAGGCACTGTTGGGATCTTGGGCAGATGCAGCGGTAATTTGGGGCGTAACGCTGATTAATGCTGTGATTGGCTATGTGCAAGAGGCAAAGGCAGAAGGGGCGATCGCATCCTTAGCCCAAGCCGTAACGACCGAAACAACCGTCTTCAGAGAAGGCCAAACGCTACAGGTTCCCTCACAAGAGTTAGTGCCTGGTGATATTGTCCTGCTCACTTCGGGCGATAAAGTCCCTGCCGATTTAAGACTGTTAAAAGCCCGTAGCCTTCAAGTTGATGAGTCGGCACTAACAGGCGAGTCGGTGCCGGTCGATAAAACAGTGGCGCCTTTGCCTGCCGAAACGCCCCTAGCTGAGCGCACCAATATGGCCTATGCCGGGAGCTTTGTCACCTTTGGGCAGGGGACGGGAATGGTGATGGCCACCGCAGCGGACACAGAAGTGGGGAAAATTTCTGAATCGATGCAGCAAGGCGTGAATTTGACCACACCCCTGACTCGGAAATTTGCTAAGTTTAGCCGCCTTTTGCTCTATTGCGTTTTAACCCTGGCAACGCTGACTTTTGTCGTCGGGCTTGGCCAAGGAGAATCGTGGATCGATATGTTTGAAGCGGCAGTTGCTTTGGCGGTGAGTGCGATTCCAGAAGGATTGCCTGCGGTTGTCACAATTACGCTCGCGATTGGGGTTGACCGCATGGCTCGGCGGCACACCATTATTCGTAAGCTGCCTGCGGTCGAAACGCTGGGCAGTGCCACCGTCATTTGCTCAGATAAAACTGGCACGCTCACCGAAAATCAAATGACTGTGCAGGCGATTTATGCCGGGGGGCAATACTATCAGGTCAGTGGGGGCGGCTATAGCCCTAAAGGAGAGATTCGGTTGGGGGGCGATCGCACTCAAAAAACAAATGGAGACACACCCGAAAAGAGTCTTCCAGAACAGGCCCAAGAAAGTCTGTCGGAATTGCCGGTAGCGCTCCAGGAATGCTTAACCTCGGGCGTACTGTGCAATGATGCCAGACTCAAGCAAACAGGAGAGCATTGGTCAGTAGAAGGTGACCCCACCGAAGGCGCGCTGATTGCCGCTGCCGCCAAGGCCGATCTGAGTCAGACTGGGCTAGCGGCGGCGAAACCTCGTTTAGATGCCATTCCGTTTGAATCCCAGTATCAATACATGGCGACTTTGCACGAGGCAGACCCCCAAACGATTTATGTAAAAGGCTCACTAGAAGCCATATTAAGTCGTTGCACACAAATGCTAAATCAACAGGGACAGCCCGTTTCGATAGATCAAGAGAAAATTGAACAGGCCGTTGAAGCAATGACGGCTAAAGCCTTACGGGTACTCGCTTTTGCAAAAAAACCTGTCGCGGCCCATCAGCATTCGATTGATCATGATGATCTCAATACAGAACTGGTGTTTTTGGGCGTGCAGGGGATGATTGACCCGCCCAGACCCGAGGCGATCGCAGCGATTCATGCCTGCCAAACAGCGGGCATTCAGGTCAAAATGATTACCGGCGACCATATTGCCACTGCCAAGGCGATCGCGCAGCGGATGGGCATTCAAAAAACAGCAAGCGTCCAGGCATTTGAGGGGCGATCGCTCGCCCAAATGGACGATGCTCAGCTCGCCCAAACGGTAGAAGATGGCGATGTCTTTGCCAGAGTCGCACCCGCCCAAAAGCTCAGACTCGTAAAAGCACTGCAAGCCAAAGGTGAAATTGTGGCCATGACGGGCGATGGCGTCAACGACGCGCCCGCGCTCAAGCAAGCAGATATCGGCATTGCCATGGGCAAAGGCGGCACCGAAGTGGCCAGAGAGGCCGCCGACATGCTGCTCACCGACGACAACTTTGCCTCCATTGTCTCGGCAGTCGAAGAAGGCCGCACCGTCTATCAAAATTTACGTAAGGCGATCGCCTTTTTGCTCCCCGTCAACGGGGGTGAATCCATGACCATTTTACTCAGTGCGCTCCTCGCGCGCGACCTGCCGATTCTCTCAATTCAGGTGCTATGGCTTAACATGATCAACTCTTTGACCATGACCGTCCCCCTCGCCTTTGAGCCCAAATCAGAAGGCACCATGCAACAGCCACCGCGCAATCCTACAGAACCCTTAGTCACGGGCACCTTACTGCGCCGCATCTTGGTCGTTTCCCTGTTTAACTGGATTTTGATATTCGGCATGTTTGAATGGGCCAAGTTTGCCACTGGGGAGGTGGCCGTAGCACGAACCATGGCGATTCAGGCCCTGGTTTTTGCTCGCATTGTTTATCTTTTGAGCATTAGCCAGCTCGGTATTAGCCTATTTGCTTACCTTCGTCGCAAATCTTCGACGGTCACCAATGCGCCTATTTTAATAGTGGGTATTGTCGTCGCTATTGCGCTCCAAATTGTGTTCAGCCAGTGGTCGGTCATGAATGCCCTCTTTGCTACCGCACCGCTCAACTGGAATCAATGGCTCATCTGCTTGTTACCGGCTATCCCTATGATTCCTTGGGCAATACTGAGCAACTATATTGATCCACCTGCTACGAGCCCGGCTGCGAGAAAAGTGACCACGGTCGCCCAGCAAAAGTAGCTCTGCAAAAGTAACAGACGACTCATCTTTATGACTCGTCTGTTAAAAGAGATTTGCAGTCTCTACCGAGAAGATTTGTCTACCGAGAAGATTTGTCTACCGAGAAGATTTGTAATGTAGCCGATGACTGCCACCATGAAGCAGGGTGTAAAAGCAGGGGATAATGAATAATGTCAGAACGGTTGCCAGTGAGAGCCCCGAAAACACGACAACCCCGAGCGGCTGCAAAAATTCTGAGCCCTGACCAATCCCCAAGGCCAAAGGCAACATACCTAGCACGGTGGTGATGGTTGTCATTAGAATGGGCCGCAGCCGTTGAGGGGCGGCCTTGAGAATGGCAGTGAGCCGGTCGCAGTCTTCCTGCGCATAAATCTGGTTGGCCAGTTCTACCAAAATAATGGCGTTGTTTACCACAATCCCAACTAGCAGCACAGCGCCGACAATCACCGTTGCGCCAATAGCCGTTTGGGTGATGAACAACCCCAAAATGCCACCTGCTACAGCCAGCGGCACCGTGAGCATTATCACCAGCGGATCGATCAAAGAATTGTACTGAACAGCCATCACCGTGAAGACTAAAAAGGCCGCCAGACCGCCTAAAATGCCAAGGCTATCGGTAATGTCGGCGTTGCTTTGAGCGCTATAGCTGGGTAGGCGAGTGACCCCCGTCGGCAAAGTCACCGCTGCTAGCACTTGATCAACTTCTGTTAAGGCGTCTCCTAAGCTAGCACCCTCATTGAGCCGCCCCTCAATAATAAACACTTGCCGCTGACTGATGCGCTGAATTTCGCCAGGGGCCTGCCCTCCTTCAATCCGAGCAACATCGCCGAGCCGTATCAGCAGACCATTTCTGTTGTTGTTACCTTCGCTATCATCGCCGCTATTTTCGCCGCTATTTCCACCACTGCTTCCACCGCTACTATTTCCACTCAGCAAAGGTAACTGGGCTAGCTCAGCGGAATTTTGAACCAGGGTTTCGGGTATTTGAATACGGACATCCACTAAGCGATCGCCTCGCTGAAGTTGGGTCGGCACTGATCCAGACAGCACCGTTTGCACCGTCCGGCCAATCTCCTGAGCCGAAAGGCCCAGGTCGGCGGCGCGCTCCCAATCAGGCCGAATTTGGATTTCTGGCTGAGTTGGATCGGCATTGGGTGAATATCTGGCCAGTGTCGTCTGCGCCTCTAGGGCTTCTAACACTTGGGCGCCCGCTTGCTCTAGGGCTTTGGTATCGCTGCCCTGCAAAATCACATCTACATCGCCGCGCACAGGCGAGTTGTTCAAAATAAGGCCCCGAACATCTCCGGGCGACACCCGCAGCCGGGTTTTGACCAGATTTAACTGATTGAGTGTGCCGGTCATGCGATCGCTAAACGCCGCCACATCTGTTCCCGGCAGCAGCGTCAGCGTGCTAGATCCACGCAGCGCATTTTGACTCGTGTTACCGCCAAACAAAAAACCGCCCGACGTACTAAACGCATATTCCACCTCGGGCTGCGCCAACAGCAGTTCATCCACTGCGCTCATCACCTTTTGGTTTTCAGCGACGGTTGTTCCAGGCGGAAACTGAACCCTCACATTGGCCTGGCCAGTGGCAATACTGGGCAGAATTTCCTGGGGAATATTGCCCACCATAAACAGGCTGCCGCCCCCAAACAAAAGAAAGGTCAGCGCGATCGCAATCACCCGCCGCCGAAGCACCCAGCCCAACAGACGCTGGTACTGCCGAGTTAGCCCCTGCAAGCGCCTGTCAAACTGGCGAATCAGCCAAAAATTTTCGATGCCGCTAGAGGCTCGCACAGCCAGCAGTCGAGAAGTGAGCGCCGGAACAACCGTGAGCGCCACAATGAGTGAGGCCCCAACGGCAAAGCTCACCGTGAGTACCAGCTCATTAAACAACAGGGCGATAAATCCACCAATCAATAAAAAAGGCAGAACGGCAACTAAATTTGTGGTGGTTGAAGCCAATAAAGCCGATTCTAGCTCTCGACTGCTCACCTCAGCCTGCCGAACCACCGGTTGGTTGCTTTGCTGCACACCATTCACGATATTTTCTAGCATGACAATGGCATTGTCCACCACAATTCCCACCCCCAGCGCCAGCCCGCCCAAGCTAAACACATTGAGCGAAAGGCCAAACATGCCCATCAGCAAAATCGCCACCAGCGAGGCGAGAGGAATCGCCACCACAATAATAAACGTTTGCCTCAGCGACCCCAGAAACAACAGAACCGAGAGCCCCGCTAAACCCGCACCGATAAGGCCAGAAACAGCAACATTGCGAATAGAGTTTTGAATAAAAACAGATTCGTCAAGGGTGACGTTAAGCACAATATCATCTGGCAGCAAGCCCGATGCGCCCAGCTCTGCTAGCCGTTGCTTAACCCCATCAACCACGGCAATCGTGTTAGCAGTAGGCTGCTTTTGCACGCTCACCTTCACCGCTGGCTCGCCATTAAGATTCACAAACACCCGCTGGTCTTCAGTGCCATCTACCACCTCTGCAAAGTCGCGCAAATAAACCTGTTGTTCTACGCCTGTGCTGCCGATCTCAAAAATTAAATTGCGAATTTCATCTGCTGATTGAAAACGCCCCGACACCCGCGTCAGCGGCTCACTGTCGGGGCCTTGAATGCGGCCTCCAGAGGTGTCTTGATTGCGTTCAGAAAGCGCGTCTAACACATCTGTAACGCCCAGACCCAACGCCTGCAACCTTATTGGGTCAAGGTTAATCCGAATCTCTTCTTGAACGCCGCCAGATATATCAACACTCGCAACACCGGGAACAATGCTCAGTTCGCGGGCCAGCTCTTGATCGGCAAATACTCTTAACGCGACGCCCTGCAATGAGGCCGAGGTCAGCGCCGTCTCATACACGGGCAGTTGAGACGGGTCAAACTTAAATAAGCGCGGCTGATCAACAATATCGGGCAGGCTGTCGAGGGAACGGTTGAGCGCGGCGGTTGCATCGTTGAGCGCTTGGTCAATATTGCCCCCCGGCTGAAAATATAGATCCAGGCTGATTTGGCCTTCTCGGGTTTGAGAAAATATTTGAACCACGCCTTCGGTCGCCGCGAGGGCTTCTTCTAGGGGGCGCGTGACTTCATCAACCGCGACCTCTGGGGAGACGCCTGGTGCGTTGGCTCTGACCCCAATGCGCGGATAGGTAATGGATGGCAGGAGGTCAACCGGGAGCTGCCGTACAAAAAATAGGCCCAGCACAATCACTGCAACAGTCAGCACCAATGTGGCAATATGCCGCCGAATAGCTAATGTACTGAGGCTAAATGAGGTTGCTTTTGCGGTTGTTGCATTTTCTGTTGTTGAATCTTTGGAGACTGAGTTTGAATACGGCTCGAAAGGCTCTAAATTGGAACTGGATGAAGCAGTGGGGCGTACCATATTTATTTTGAGTATCCTGTTGTTTAAGTGTCCTGCTGAAGACAGCCTGGATATAGCCTGAAAATTTCACTCTTTCACTCGGATAAGATGCTAAATCGTACGGCCTGCCCCGATGTTAGCGGGCGATCGCTCTGCACTACAAAAGGCTCATTGGCCTCTAGTCCCGACAAAATTTCGATTCGATCTTGACCTTGCTCGCCTGTTTTGACCGAGCGGGCGATCGCCTTTGCCTGCTCGCCTTCGCCTTCAATCACAAATACTGTATTCTCTGTTTCACCCACACTGAGCGCACTCGTTGGCACCACCACTCGACCGCCTTGGCCCGCCGAAAACTGTACCCTAGCCAGTAGACCGCTGCCGATTTGACCGCCAACATTGGGAATGCGAACCTGCACGGGAATCAATCGTGAGGTTGAGTCAGCAACTGGCGCGATCCGTTCAATTTGGCCTGAAATCACACCTGCGTCGGGGAACGCATCTAACCTTACCTGAGCGGGCTGACCCAGCCTAAGCCGTCCAATATCTAACTCCGACACTTGAACAGTCACCTCTAAAGCGCTCAGATCGCCCAATTCTAAAAGCGCCGCACCCGACTCAACAAAATCACCAATGTCCACCTGCCGAGATAGAATGACGCCCGTGAGCGGCGATCGCACATCTGTATAAGAAAGCTGTCGTTGAGACTGCGCGACCACGGCTCGCTGTGCGTCAATTTGGTTAGCGGCTGCCGCGACGGCCTGCCGCTGCGCAGCGACCTGAGCTTGAGCTGAACGCACTGCCTGCTGCGCATTGGTGACCGCTAGCTCGGCGGCTTCAGCGGACTGCTGCGAAATGGCGCCCTGATTAGCCAACTGCCGCAGCCGGTTCGCATCAATTCGCGCTTGGTCTAGGGTTGCTTGAGCCTGCACCACCGTTGATTGGGCATCGGTGATAGACACTTCCGCCTGCGCCGTAGCCGCTCGCCGGGCCGAAAGTTCGGCCTGGGCTTGGTTAAGACTGGTGGTTTGAAAATCTCCATCCAGCTGGGCAATGAGATTATTTTGACTGACTGGATCGCCCACATCGCCCAGTAGGTCAATCACTGTGCCGGATACTTGCGATCGCAACGTCACCTGCCGATCTGGGCGAGTCGTACCGGTGTAAGATGACGCCCCGCCTAAAGAGCCCGCTTCGGCTCTGGCTGTTTCTACGGCAACTGGCCCGTTCTCCTCTGGCCGTCCGCCCTGCCCGCCTGGGCCTGGTTGAGCTTCGCTTGCTGGAAAAAAGCTACAGCCTGAGGCCACCATTAATGGCAGCCATAGTCCCATTTGAATAGCGCTCTGCCTAAAGTTTCGTCTCAGATAGCGGTTAACGATCATACTGTGAGCCAATCTCGGAATCATAAGCCGAGTAGAAAAATAACTAGGCAGCAATAGAAATAAGGCAGATAGGTAAGCACTTTAAATAAAAAAAATTTTGACCTCCTAGTATCCAGCCAAGAGTTATCCAGCCAAGAGACAAAATTCAATTTAATGCTTTCAAAACAGATATTTAATACCTGACAGGATATTCTAAAAGCTTAAAAAGTGCCAGGTACAAGCGCTACTTGAGGCGTCTTCAAAAGCGTCCTTTCATCGCTTACGGTGTAGTTTTACGGTGCAGTTTTACGGTGTAGTTTCTGGCATTTTGCTATTGCTTTTGGCCAAAGTCGTCTCTTTTAGAGCAGGCAATCGTCTCTTTCAGAGCAGGCATTGACCTCTAAAAAAGCTCAATGAAATATGCTTGCAATACGCTGCGAAAGCTTTGTTTATTAACTGTGTCCACCAGAAATCTGCAAGACAACCTGCCAAACAATCTGCAAGACAATTTGCCAGAAAATCTACCCAAAGGCATAATCTGAAAATTTATCTGCAAATTTTAAAAACGATTTGCAGCGGCTAGCGATCGCCTCGCTGTACCAGCCGCTGCCTATGCCAGGGATCTTCAAAAGGCTGCACTAGCTACAAGAGGCTGCATTAGCTACGTGGCAAAGAAGGGGTTTGGCGATCGCACATAGGCTAGGCGCTTACGGCTAGTAGAAAGGTAAATGAGTCTCTTCCATGCCTTACTGGGCCTGTCTTACTGGGCCTGTCTTATTTGGCTCTTTTCACTTGTGTTGCCAAACCCAAAGACTCTAAACCGCGAATGGTCAGCCAGACCACATCCAGTTCCCACCAGCGCAAACCAAAGCGAGCGGAAAACTGAGACGCATGATGATTATTGTGCCAGCCTTCCCCAAAGGTTAATAGCGATACCCACCAGCAGTTTGTAGAAGTATCTTTTGTATCGTAGTTGCGATAGCCCAGCATATGACACACGCTGTTAACACAAAATGTGCTGTGAAAGCCAACAATAATACGAACAAAAATGCCCCAAACAACAAACGGCATTCCGCCTAAGCCATACAGCAAAACACCCAGCGCCACTTGTAAAAGCGTGTGATATTTATGGCAAAAGGTATAAAAAGGATCATCGGCAATATCTTTAGTCAGACGAAGCCGCTCGGATTCATTTGGGATTTCGTGCATCACCCAGGTTAGATGGCTCCACCAAAACCCTTTTTGCGAATCATGGGGATCTTTCGTGTGGTCGGTATATAAGTGGTGCATGCGGTGATAGCCAACCCAGCCTTTGACCGAACCTTGCGCGGCTAGCGTGCCACATAAAATAAAAAAGTACTCCAAGGTTCTGGGGACTTTGAAGCTGCGATGGCTAGCAAGGCGGTGAAACCCCAACGAAATCCCTAACCCTATGGTCAGGCAGTGCAAAAACACAGCAACACCAACGGCTTGCCAACTAAAATATCGGGGGAAAAAGGCCAATAAAGCCGCTATATGCAGCATTAAGGTCACCCACATCACCTCCTGACGAAACGGAGGTGGTTTTACCTCAGGATCTAATCTACTCGCCAGATTTATTGCCGTAGGATTGATATCGTTTTTCGTTTGAATTTTAGGCTGGGCCATCAGTGTTTATCTTTTCTGTTTTTAAGGGGAGGGGATAAATTTTGGTTTAAGATTTCTCAATTGCTGGCAGTTGGTAGCGTTTAGCGATTGATTTAACTATTGAATTTCACCTGATTTGTTCCATTGTTTTCGCCATTGTTCGCTATTGGCTATTGTTCGCTATTGATTGTTTGCTATTGATTGTTTGCTATTGATAGATTCAGCTGATGCGCCAGCCAATGCGGCTGAAACAGTGGGGCTGAATAAGTAAGCTTTGCCAGCTGACAACCATACCACGACAAACGCTATCTTGAGCTTGCCCCAAATCAATGATATTTGAAGGCGCAAACATGCCAATTTTTTAAGCTGCCGTTTTACTTGACAAACATTATTCATTGGGTAAATTGCTTAATCCCTGCCAAATAAAGAGGTTATCCATAGCCCACAAAAAGCCATAAAAAAGACCATCTAACTCAAAAATTAGTTAGACAGCAAGTAATCGGTACTAGCGCATCTGTGCCGCAGGTTCTATGCCACAGGTTCAGTGACACAAGCTCTGTGACCCAAATTTTATGCGACAGGTTTATATTAACTATCCCCTATATTCTATTGCATATAGCCGATGACTGCCGATGGCGTCGGTTGACGCGACTGCGGATCTTTTGATCAACCTTTTGCAAGCAAGGCCCTTAAAGAACAAGACGTAGTTATTTTTTAAAAATAATATTTTCTAAAAAAGAAATATCATGATTTATTGAATAAATCAAGCTTTTATGCCGCTTATTCTACGAATTCTATGGCTTTTTAACTGAACGCACCTGAGCGCGCAACAAATTGCCCTTATCTATCTTCCCCGGACTTGGGGGATAAACAAGGGCAATAATATCAACGTCTTTGCCCGCTGATTCAGCGGACCTTAATTAATAATTAAATGGAGAGAAACGTACTTTCAACAAACTGATTGGCATCAGCGTTGAGCACCACAGAGAGCACTTCGCCCTCAAAGGTGCCAATCACAGTGTTTGCCCCTGACTGGACGATGTACATCTGGCCCAAGCTAAGACCGCCCGATAGGCCAATGAGATCTTGACCTGACTCAAAATCGAGGATGACGTTGGTGCCTTCTCCAGGTGCGATCGCAAAAATATCTGTCCCTGCGCCACCAAAGAGCAAATCATCGCCAGTGCCGCCGACTAGCAAGTCATTGCCCGCACCACCAAAGAGCACATCGTTGCCTGCTTCGCCAAAGAGTAAGTCGTCACCGCCGCCGCCAAAGAGTAAATCGTCACCCGTACCGCCAAAGAGTGAGTCGTTGCCACTAGGCTCTGACAGGTCTCCGATGAGCGTGTCGTTACCGCCGCCGCCAAAGAGCAGGTTGTCATCACCGCCCTGACCGGCGATAAAGTCATCTGCATCGCTGCCGAAGAATTCACCCGTCTCACCGGGGGCTGCGATCAAGAAGCTGGTGTCATCGCCACCGCTGTCGCCGCCATCACCGACAATCCCATCAATAACGGTATCTTCGCGGAAAGCGAGGTTTTGTAGGCGGGTATCTTCCGCGCGTGTGGTGTCTTCTTGATTAAAGGGGTTGTCTGCACCAAAGTTGAGGGCTAAAAACTCAGCTAGGGCGTCTTGCTCAGAGCCGTCAGGCGCAAAGGTCGCTGTGCCGGTGCGAGGGGCGTCATCTGGCTGGGTGAGGTCAACCACGTCGCGATCGGGGAATGGGTAGCCGTCGCCGCCTGCTGCTAAGAAACCCAGGGTCACCAAGCGGAAGGTGCGGTCTGCATCACCTACAAGCTCGCCGTCCTGAACGACGACATCTAAGTCTTTGCCGTCTTCGCCGACGATGGCCAAAGATTGAATGCGATCGCCCGCATCAGCGGTTAAATCAAAGCTAAACTCAATGCCCGCAACCTGAGGAAAACGGCCTGGGGTAGTGCTATCGTCTGAAGCACTCTCTGCAATGCCATGTTCCAAAATCTCCAACAGCTCTGCTGCGGTCACCGTCAGTAGCGTTAGACCATTGTTGAACCTGAGGGCATTGGCAATGTCAGTTTCTGAAATACCGCCATCGGGTTTAACGCCTGGAATGCCTTCGTTAGGCAACAGCTCAGGTTCGCCTGTCCCCCCTGCCGGTACAATCGTCCGACCGATGCTATCGCGAATACCACCACCGTTTTTGATGGAGATAACCGTGGTTGGGTCAGTTTCTTTGGCGATCGCTAAATTCGCATCTGCCGTTAGGTTCCCTAAGTTGGTTTCCTCAGCGCGAACGCTGCCCCGCGAACCGTTCAGGAACACCTCACTGACCCCAAAGACATTGCTCTCCTTAGCCGAAATGACCGCTTCGAGCGTATCGACAATCGCCTGAATTTCAGGATCAACCAATCCCTGCGCATTCAGGTCAGCAACGCCTTGGTCGTCAGTGGCATAGGCCCCACTCACCGCCGCGTCATAGCTCTCAGGAACAATCTCACCATTTTCGTCAAAGTCAATCACTAGGCGACCGATGTACTTGTAGTTGCCATCGGTGTTGACAATCGCCACTGGCTTACCAGCTGCGTCGGTCTTAAAAATGGGGTAAGGGCCTTGGGCAGTGTCGCCCGCTCTGGCACGGTCGTTTTCATCAAACAAACGAGTGTTAGAGCCACCGGCAACAATAATGTCTACATCGGTTAGGCGCTCTGCCAATGCCTGCTCAATCGAGAGCTGCTGCATGTGGGCTAGCAGCACCACTTTGTTTAAGTCGGGATTGGCTGCAAGTAGCGCATCTACATCCGCCTGAATTTCAGCGGCGAGGGCATCTAGCTGCTCAGCTGTTGGATTACCGTCAAAGTCTGCGGGCGCAATGGTGATATCGCCAGGGCTAGAGATAAAGCGAAGGGTGGGCGTGGTTGCGCCAACCACGCCAATTTTTTCACCGTTAACCTCAATCACGGTGGTGGCTGCAATGCTGTTAGGCAAAGCGGCTTGACCATCGGGGACGACAAGATCAGCCAGATTTTCATCTGTGCTGAAGTCGAGGTTGCTGCTGAGGTAAGGGAACTGAGCACCTGCAAAAGATTCGTCAATGTCGGGCGTTGCTGGATCATCTTCGCCACCGCGCACCAAGTCACGCACTAGCGCGGTGCCCAGGTCAAACTCGTGGTTGCCAAAGGCGATCGCCTGAATTCCCAACTCGTTTTGAATCGCAATATCTGCCCGGCCCGCACCGCCAAAAGCTTCAGCACTCGCCGAAAAGAACAAACCCGGAATAATCGCATCGCCTGACGAGAGTAAAAGGGTGTTCTCGTAGTCAGCTTTAAGGGCATTGATCACCGCAGAGGCCCGAGGCGCATCTGCGAGTGCCGGAATCCCGGCTTCTTGGTCAGCTAGGTGGAGTAGCTGTAGGGTAAATAAATCATCTACCTCATCTATAGGCGGTTCTGGAGGATTAGGGCCAGATCCCTCTGTGTTAATGGCATAAATCGCCACGGTGTTAGAAACTTCATTGGCAACCACTAGCAACGGTTGTCCATTCCCGGTGGGGCTATCTTCAGCTGAAATAAAGGCCAGTCCTTCGGGGGCAATGTCTGCATCGTTGCGCACATACTGGACAAACTCTGGCGATCGCGGATTAGACAAGTCATATACCAAAACACCGCCGCCAGCACGCTCTAACCCAACAAAGGCATAGGGCTTACCGTTCACAATGCCAGTGGTAATCGCCTCAGGCTCTGGGCCTTTATTGTCCGAGCGGGTGTCAAACGCTTCTGGGTCACCATTGTTAGCGTTAAAAAAGTCGGGCGCAAGCGCTGCGGTAATTTGCTCAAACTGGTCGCCGCTGTCAAACACAATGTTGCCATTGCTATCTAACACCGAGAAAGAGCGTCCGCCGTAAGCAACAATTTTATCAAGGTCACCGTCACCGTCCGTGTCGCCATCGATCGAAGAAATGGTCAGTCGGCCCAGGGCCTCATCTTCTAGCAGCGCCGGATCAAAGCTAGGGTCTAACGCTAGCCCATTGCGACCGAGCGACACCACATCAGCAATATCCTTTAGGCGAATGGCATCGCCGCGACCTTCAGCATCGGCATCGCCTCTGTCGTCGCCTTCATTGGCAATCACATAAAAGGTTTCACCCTCGACCTCAAAAGCAGCGATGGAATCAGGCATGTACAGACCAAAAACCGGCTGCGGCTGAATGTTAATTACGCCATCTCTGTCGCTGGCATCTAGGCCGTTGCCTTCTAGGCTGTGGTCTTTTAGGCCCAGGGGCGCGATGCTTTCGACCTGATTGGTCTGAAGGTTGACGATTGCGATCGCATTGTTTTCTTGCAGGGTCACAAACGCCCGAGTGCCATCCGGCGAAACCGCAATATACTCAGGCTCTAGATCTTGGGCGACCGTCGCATCTGGGAAAAGTCTGACGCCGGCTGCTCGCAGCGCCGCTTCTTGCCCATTGAACTGGGTAAAGCCAGCGATCGTTACATTCGCTTGGCTCAAGCTGCTGAACTCACCAGAAATATCAATAATGCCAACCGACCCTTCGGGGTCAATATCTCCACGAGGCTCACCTTCGTTGGCAACGAGCACCTTGCTGCCATCAGGCGAAAAAGTCACCATGTCGGGCAGTGCGCCCACTGTGAATATTTTAGTGGCTCTTTCTATATCTGCTAGCGACTGAATATCATTTAAATTAACGAGTGCAACGGCCCCTGGATCGGTCACTACCTCGGCTGATAGCGCGACGGCAAGCAAGTCATTGTTATAGGCAATGCTGTTAGCGCCGCCCACTGGCACACCCAAATCAGCAATATCGATTGCAATGAGTTGGGTAGGCGCAGTAGGGTCGCTCAGGTCAACGACCTCAACCACCGTACCGCCCGACACGATGTAAAGTAACGATCTTGCATTATCGTAAGCAACAATCTCAGCGCCAGTTTCGCTCGTAAAGCTGCCAATTCTTGTCAGAGAAAGGTTCTCCATGTCCATCCTAATTTTGCTGCGTGGTTAGTTTGCGTTTTGCGTTAAGTCTTTTTTCTGGATAAGTCCTGCTGTCAGCTTTTTTGTTTTCTATTTTTGTTTTTTGTTTTGTCGATTTGTTAGGAAATAGTCCTATCGACAGCAGAACAGATACACCACTTGCAACACCCGTTTTTTGTTCCCAACTTTGCCTCAATGGCAGGGATGAACTGTACGTTTTTATATGCGCTGTTGTATGCGCTGTTGTATGCGCTTTTAGCTGTGTGCTTTTATTTACCAGCTGTTCGGTCGTTCTTGCAGCCGTGCTAAGCACCTTTAATTTCTATCAGAGTTTTTCACTGCGCAAGTAAAGAACAGGTTATGAGGGGGTTATCAACAGATTGTCTGCCATTACCAAAAACCTGTATTGCATGGAACCTTAGCGTTCTCTTAATCTTGGGAAATTTGAATTTTGCACCGAGAAATGTGAGTAGGAATCATATTTATTTCCACTCATTTATTCCCGTTCATTTATTCCCGCTCATTTATTCCCACTCGTTAAAATCCTGGTTGTACGGATTCTCTACAGAGGTATTGGGATTGTAAGCGCTGTTTTTAGGAGGCTGAGGATATACCGGGCGCTGTTTGGAGGGCCGCTTGCTTTTAGTATCTTGCCAAGCACTGCCGACGCCTTTGAGGATGCCGCGACCGACTAGGCCAATGCCGCGACCCACAACTTCAGTGAGGACATAAACAACGCTAGTACCCACGAGCGAAAAAGCCGTTCGCAAGCGAGGGGCGATCGCATCTCGGGTTTCCATGGCCAACGTCACAACCAATGGAATGCCGCCTAAGCGATCGAGTTCCGATCGGCGCGGCGCGTAAACAGAGGTTTGTTTAATACCCACAGGCGTGAGCACATAAAGGTTGTAGCGACTCTCAAAAATCGCTTTGGGTTCATTAACCAACCGATCTAAGCGGTAGCGCCAGGAGAGATCATTGCGAAATCGTTCAATCTCTCGTGAAGACATCAACCGACCTGCGTAGAGCCCCTTTTTAATAGATTCCACATCTGCCAAGCGGTTTAGCAAGGGCTGCATGACGGCATTGGCGACTTGAATAATCAAATTTTCGAGCAGAGATTCGCTGTAGGCGATCGCCTGAGGCGTGGTGGCCGAGTAAGGTACATTCTCAATCACCATTGGGTCTTGAAACAGCCAATGGCCAAACAGCGCTGGCACCATTGGAATGCGGTCTAGTACTTGATCCTGTATAACCGGCTTTTCTCTTTTTAGCAGCGTCACCACTTCTTCTTCTACATTGCCAATTCTGACCGTGTAGTATTTGCCAAAAAACTCAGTATTGGCCTCATCCCAAAGGTCTTGAACCACCTGCAAAGCCCGCATCGGCAGCTGCCCTGGCTGCACCTGAGATGCCCGCAAATCAGAGATCAAATCTTCTAGCTGGCGCAACACTAAGTAAAGTAGCTCTAGCTTTTTGTCAGGCCGTAAAATGTCGATTTCTAAGGGAGAAGTGCTAATGTTTTTCAGCGGATACTGAAGCTTGGCAAAAACGCCTTCAAAAACAACAGTTTGCACATCTGTCGGTCGCCTTTGCAGTCTCGCTTCGGTATTGGCGCGATTCAGGGCGTTTTGGCTAGCGGCGATCGCAGCGGCAGCGTTAGGAATGAGTGAATCGCGATCTAAATAGCGAGCGGCAGTCATATCGGCATAGTTTTGACCATACCCAGCCTGCTGCGTAGCCAAAAACCACTCTAAGCTAGGAGAAGCACTATCCGACCGGTTCGCAGCGCGGCCCCGTCGCGGTGAGTCAGCAAACTGCGGCGTCCGCCAAACAGAAGACACCAGCCAACGAGCAGCGGTGAGTTCACGTTTTTTACCCTCTGCAATCATGCGGCCCAGCCAAGAGGTTGTCCGCTGCCGGTCGAGATCTGCCAGGGCTTGATCGATCTGTTGTAGTCCTGAGAGCCTCATGCTCAGGCGCATGGCGGTCAGCGGCCCTGGAATATTAGCAGGGGAGAGCGCGGATCTGTTGTTGTTTGGGCTCGGACGGTTTGTAGGTGGCTCTACATTCGAATTAGATAGCGCCTGCTGGGATTTTGTTGCTTCTGGTCTATCTGTCGGTCTACCGATTGAGCCATCTTCTGAGCCAGTCGTTTGTTGCGGGGGCGGAGTGGGCGATCGCACAGCAGTATCTGTCTCAGTCTCTGCCGCAGTCTCTGAGAGCACTGCCGCTGGCTGACCCACCGCCACCTGCCGAATGAGCTGAGCCAATCGGCGTACAGGCATACTGCGAGTGCCGTAGCCATCAGCGCCCACACGGGCAGCAGCGGCTTGCAATGCAGGCTCGGCTTGCTTGCTCAGCACCAGCACTGGAAGCTTAGGAAAGCTGGTTTTTAGCTGCTGGCATAGCTGGAGCCCAGGCGTGACATCGGGCTCTGCGGCCCCTAATCCTAAATCTAGAATGATCAGGTCAAGGGGCGGAGGGACGGGTTGAATCGGCTGCTTTTTTTTACGAGTAGCCGCATCTGTGAGAGATGGCTGATAGGTTTGAAAGCGTTTGCGAACTTTGTCGAGCGCTTCGGCAGCCGTTTCGGCTTCGATAGCAACGGTAAAATCACCCTGCTGCTCTAGCCACACCTTTAGGCCAAGCCGAAAAACAGGATCGTGATCCACCAGCATCAGCTGGAGGGGCGGTAAAGAAGGGGGCGTCACATCGCTCATATTGGTGAATATACCACTGCTCGGAGATGAGTCACCCACTGACTTGTTCTACTTTCAATCCTAGAAATCTTCGTAACTGCCCGGTTCAATAAAGCCGTCGGTGTAGAGGTCACCAATTGGAGCGCTTATACGGCTGCCTTCATTGCTGTCGCTAGCGCTGCCAATCGGGGGTGCCTGCAACGACCAAATATACTCCCGCTCTTGGGCCCAAATGGCAATACTGGTTCTGGCTTCAGCATACAAGGCTCGGTCAGGGCCAATTTGGGCGGCAATATCAATAGCGGCGCTCAGGCTGCCTTGAGCGGCCAGGTTTTCGGCGCGAATCAGAAGGGGGCGATCTTCCATAATTTGAATTTCTGCAATCCAGCCTTTAACCGCGCTTTGCGCGTCGTCGTATAGAGCGCGGCCTTTTTTGACCTTGCTGGCCTCGGCGATGGCTGCTTTCAAATTCCCCTTTTCTGCCAGCTGCTGAGCCTGATTCATAATGGGCTGGTCTTCAATCGTTTCAATGCGGTCTACCCATTCGGCGATGTAGGTTTGGCCCTGAATTCTAAGGGCTCGGCCCTGCTCTACTTGTTTGGCTTCGGCAATCCCTAGCCTTAGGTTAGCAATGCCGCCTGCGCTCGCTAGCCGCACGGCCCGGTTTAAAATAGGTCGGTCTTCGAGTCTTTCAATTTCTTTTTCCCAATGGGAAACTAGGGTTTGGGCCTGCAAGCGCTGAGGGCGCTCTTGAGTAATTTGCTCGGCCTTGGCGATCGCCATGCGGTAGGTTGAGCGCTGGCCAATTTGGGCGAGCGAGTTGGCATACTGTAGCTGCACCGTATCTTCCAGCTTTTGCTGCCATTTGATGAGGCTGTCTTGGGCTTCGGTGTAAAACGGGCTGTCGGGCGAAATTCGCTTGACGGCCTCAATCGCTTCGAGCAAGTTCACCACTTGGCCGTACGAGGGCGTCCACTGGTCTTCTCCGGCTAACCTTTTGGCATGGCCAAAGCTCAGCAAATCTTTGGCTTCAGCGGTGAGTGCTAAGTCGGGCGGAACCAGCTGCACCACTTGAATGGCCGCATCGAGATCTTCTTGCTCCCATTTTTGAAAGCTGTAGATCATCACTCGCTCAGCCCAGCGGTTGAGGTCGGGCTTGGCGTCTCTCCAGGCGTCGGTTTTAAGATCAATGGATTGCGCGATCGCCAGGGCTTCTCCCAACTTTTTCAAATCGCCCGTCTTTGCCAAGGCGCGGGCTTTGCCTAACTCGCGGCGGGCATGTTCTTCGCGGTCAATCTTCAGCTCCAGCTGGTCGTGCCGGGTGGTCACCCAGTAGGTCGTATTGAGAATTTTGAGCTTTTGCAAATTCTGGCGAGCGCCTGTCCAATTTTGGGCTGCGATCGCGTCCAACACATCGGCTTCAAACTCTTGGCCCACGCTCCATTCCTTATCCCAGGTCGCCAGCGCACTCTTCACCTGGGGATAAATCGCGACCCGCTCTGGAATTCGCTTCGCCAAACGCGTTGCCTGCTGAATATCCCCCTGCTGGGCCATCCGGCTCAGCTCGCTTAACAGCGCCTTCGACCAGCTATCCATCAGCTGATTGGCCTCTTCGTACAGCGGATTACTTGGCGTCCAAGGTGCGACCAGCTCAATGGCTTCTATCAACGCCTGCGCAGAGCCCGAACGGACGCTGGCAGTGGCACATAGTAGCTTTTCGGTATCGGTACTGAGGCTGCGGGTTAGGGTGCAGTCAGGCAGCGGCGGATTTTGGGTCATCACCCAAACAGCCCGCAGGCCAACGCCACCTGCCGTCGCTAAAATCGCCATCCAAACCAACGGCCAGAGGAGATTTGAGAGACTACTGCGAATGCCGCTGCGGAGCTTTTTGCGAAAGGTGGGCGATGGAGCAATGGGAGGAATTGGGGTCATGAATGCAGGCCCGGTCAGCGGTGATGAAATTAAACAAAATTACTTGATAGGACAAGCCACCCTACAGTGCCCACGAAGCGATTTATCTTCGCCTCCGTATCAAATAAATTTTGTGTAAATTTTGCTGACATTGTAGAGGGAATCGGTCGCAGCCTCACTCATTTCATCAGATTATTTTTGGATTGTGAGTCGGCCCTCAAAAGCAGTGCCAAAGCAGCCTTCAAGCGACCTTAATGCAGCCTCTAGATTGTCCAGATTTGAGGCATATTTACCCTCATGTCTGGATTGAATTTTGCACTAGCGAGCAAACCGGGCTTGCAGCATCGCGAAGAGCGCTCGCATCCCCATTGCATCTCCGCCTTCGGGTCGTCCGGGTAGGCGGCGGGTGTTATACGCCATAAAGTCAATATGAATCCAAGGCCTTTGCCGCCCTACAAACTCGCGTAAAAACAGCGCGGCGGTAATCGCGCCCCCATAGGAGGTGTTGGGAATGTTGTTAAGGTCGGCAATATTGCTATCGAGCATTGATCGGTAGGGCTGGTGTAGAGGCAGCTGCCAGAGCGGATCGTCTTGCTGCTTACCGGCCTGCAACAGCGCCTGAGCAGTGGCGTCGTCGTTGCAAAACAGCGCTGCAATTTCAGTCCCAACGGCGATGCGAGCTGCACCTGTTAAGGTGGCACAGTCAATCAACAGCTCAGGCGACTCGCTGCTGGCCTCGGTGAGGGCATCGGCTAGCACGAGGCGTCCTTCGGCGTCGGTGTTCCCAATTTCTACCGTGGTGCCCTGACGCGAGGTCAGCACATCTAAGGGGCGCAGGGCATTGCCGCTAATGCTATTTTCTACTGCCGACACCAGCACTCGCAGCCGCACGGGCAGGCTCATTTGCATAATCATTTTGGCTAGGCCCAGCACCTGCGCTGCGCCGCCCATGTCTTTTTTCATCAGCTTCATCCCGGCTGACGACTTCATATTGAGCCCGCCTGTGTCAAAGCACACGCCTTTGCCAACCAGCGTGACCTGAGCCGCATCGGCCTCACCCCAGCGAATGTCAATCAGCCTGGGCGCTTGCGATGGGCTCTGAGCACTGGCCCGACCCACCGCATATATCATCGGATAATTTTCTGCGAGCAGCGCCTCGCCTAATGTCACACGACAGCTGGCACCATGCTCTTCGGCTAGTTTTTGGGCTGCTTCTGCGAGCTGCTCAGGCCCCATGTCGAGGGCGGGCGTGTTAATAAGGTCGCGCACTAGGTAGGTTGATTCGGCAGCGATGGTGATGTATCGCTGGTCGGCGCAGTCGGGAAAGGCGAGTTCGGGCAGGGCGTCGGCGTCGGTTTGCTTGTAGCGGGTAAACCGATACTGACCCAGCACCCAGCCCAGGCAAAGCTTGGTGGCAATTTCGGCTGAAAATTCATCTGCTAGTTCGTACTTTTGGGCGGGGAGCGATCGCGCCAGCTCTGCGAGCGTCCAGGTGTCAAACTTAGCGGGCTTGCCAACCAGTACCCGCGCCAACTCTCCATCTGCCGAAGGTATCAGGCAATGCGTTCCAGGCTGTCCCACAAACCCAGACATTTCTAGCCAAACCGACTGGTTGACATACTCCTGTTTGATTTGAGTTTCATCGACAAAATGCAGAGGGATGTTAGCAGGCAAGAGAGGTAGCTCCTGTAAAGGCTGGAAAAAAGCTTGATAGAAAGAGCAAACAGATATCCTAAACCTTACCAGAGGAAGGGTCGGGAATAGAAGACAAAAAGCGACCTCCACCCCATGGGGAAGGTCGCTTAGCAGAGGGTGTTTTAAACCTGTCCGTTGTACAAGTTTTGTCAGGTTTTGGACAAAACTTATGCGCGGTTTTTGGCATGTTTCTTAGCTTACTTAACGCTGACCTCAGACTTTTCGATTACGCCACTGCCTTTAGATGTTTTGTCTAAACGCATGACTTTTTTAGCCTTAGCAGAGAGGGCACTGGTATCAATGCCATTGGCAATGAGCGCATCAAACGAAAAGAGCCCTGGTCCGTTGATTGCAAAGTATAGAAAGGAGGCCGCATAAATAGCCGATAGCTCAAGGTAAGGCAAGCTGAGGCCAGCGACCTTAATGTGGTGATACATCGCCACGCACATTGTGCTGAACAAACCCAAAGCCGCAGGGCGAGTGAACAAACCCACCATGACCAAAGGCGCACCAATAAGCTCGGTAAAAGCGGCAACGTAACTCAAGAAAATGGGGAACGGCAGGCCCAGATAAGCCACATAGGCTTGCGCAAAACCTTCAATATCAGCCAGCTTGTCCATACCATTGTGAATCATCATGATTCCAAGCACGGCGCGAACAATGGCTAGAGTGGTTTGGGAAGCGATGTTAGTAGAGACGTTGGGCTTGAAAAACTTGCTCAGAAGCTGGGTGGTGTTCATAGTTATTAGAGAAGGGTGTGAGAGGAATGTTGAGCAATATGAATAATTATGGCCGCTTTGTAAATAAGTATAACAATATTGTCAGATGCTTGCAGCGATAAAAATGCTTTTACAGCAGGCTTTGATGACATTTATCTCGCAAGTTAGAAATCAGCCCCTCTCATAAAAAAAGGGCTGATCTGTTGACCTAGTTCATTTTTCTTAATGCACCCATTAATCGAGCGTCATTAATTAGGCGCTATTAATTAAGCGCTATTAATCGAGCGTGAAAGGTACAAAGTCATAGCCTGTGCCCGAACGGGTGCCGCGCTCTACGAGGACGAGCCGGTCTACCTGACGGCGATCGCCCGAAGGCAAAAAGTTGATGGGGCCAGTGGCGCTGTTTACACTAAAGTTGCTGTTGTCTAACGCTGTTTTGAGGCCAGCCCGACTGAGATCGTCTTGAAGTCCGGCAGCGATCGCAATCATGGCGTCATAGGTGGTGGCCGTTCGCCAGCTCACATCGCCTTCCCACAGCGCGCGCGAACTCTCCACAAAGTCGGTCACCGAGTCTCGCGAGAGCAAATGCCACGGCACCGCGACCGTTAGCGCCTGAGAGTCTGGCCCGGTTTCAGCCAAAATGGTGCGGTTGTAAAGCTCATCGCTGCCGAGAATGGGCAGACGGCGCTTGTTAAACTCAATCACAGCGGCGGCGGCTGGCAGGGTTTCAATGCTAGGTGCCAGCATGAGGGTGTCGGCGCCCTGCGTTTGAGCGGCCTCTTGAACGTTGGGATCAAAGCTGGTTTGCGAGAGGTCGTATTCAGCCACAATATCGCCGCCCCAGGCCGTGACAAAGCTTTTGAATTCTTCTTTTAAAGAGCTGCTGAGTTCGTTAGACGAATCGTAATAAACTGCGGCCTGACGATTGTCGCGGTAGTACAGCATATAGGCGGCAAGTGCAGCCGCTGCAAAGCTGTCGCTGGGCACCGTGCGGTACAAATACGGGCTCACCCCCGATAGCTCAACGGCACTACTCACGGGCGTGATGGTCACCAGCTCGCCTGCTTCGTAAATAGGCACCGTAGCAAGGGTGACATCGCTGCCGTAATGGCCCACCACCCCTAAAACGCTCGGATCTTCTACCAAGGTTTGGGCGATTTCAGTGGCGACTTCTGGATTATTTTCATCGTTTACAAGCACCAGGCGGACGGGCGTACCGTCAATGCCGCCACTGCGGTTAATGTCGTACTGGGCTTGGGCAGCGCCGCGTAAAATTTCTAGGCCAATATTGCTGTATTCGCCAACCGGGGCGACCACAGCAACCGTGACGGCAGTTTCACCGGCAATCCGGGCATTGCTGCGGTAAATAAACGCTTCTGGATCGTTGGGATTATCTTCTAGGGCGGCGTTAAGGGTGGTAATGGCGCTGGCATAATCACCTTGGGCGATCGCCTCAATGGCGGTTTGTTTTTGGTCAGAAGCGTCAGGAAACAAAATTTCTTCGCCTGCGCTCACCCGCGAGGTTACGCTTTCGGGGAGGCGATCGCTAGAGGCCACATTGTTGTTTTGAGACGGCAGCTCTACGGCTCTGTCCAACCGGTTGGTAATCGCCCATAAAATTAAAGAGATGCCACCGACTAAAGCGATCGCCAGCAAGGTGGCAAACAGAGCGAATCGATTGTTATTTTCCTGCGACATACACTTTACGGCTCGTCAACCTGCGGACATCATACGCTTGTTATGTTTGTCACAAGCAGTATCAATATACGGCGTTTTAGGTACGTATCTTGTCCTTTTCAGTTCACACCTCAGAAATTCAAAGACTCAGTGACCGGAGCATCTGCTGATGGGTCTGTACGGGTACTAGGCTATGGGCGGCAATCATACCGCTGGCGGCAACCGCAGGCAGGCCAATGCCCGGAAAGGTAGAATCGCCACAGCACAGCAGCCCCTTGATGGGTGTTTTAGGCCCGGCAAAAAGGGCCTTCCCGGCTTCAATCGCAGGCCCGTAGGTACCTCGGTAGCGGCGCAGATATCGCTCGTGGGTGAGCGGCGTACCCACCAAAGCCAGGGTCGTGCGGGTTTGAATATCTGGAATGACACGCGCTAGGGCCTGCCACATCACTTGTGAGCGAGCCTGCTTTTGCCTTGCATAGAAGGCGCTGTTGCGGCTCATGTTTTGCCAGGGTTCGTAGGGCTCATTGCCGGGCGTGTACACATGCAGGGTGTGTTTGCCAGCGGGCGCTAATGATGGATCAAGCACCGAAGGAATAGAGATAAGCACCAGGTTTTGCGGTGCGGTAATGCCGCCGCCTGCTGCGGGTGCCCAGTCATTCACCACAATATAATGACAGGCCAAATCTGCGGGCAGTCCGGCGGCGTCTATCCCCAGATGTAAGTGCATAAAGCTATCGCACAGCGGCGTGGCCTGTTTGCGCTGGGTAAATTTTGCCGGTAGCTCGCCTGCGGGCACGAGCTTTAGCGTGTCCCACACCGAAGCGTTAGAAACCACTGCGCTGCGGGCCTTAATGACTTCACCGCTGCGCAACTGCACGCCCGTTGCCTGTCCCGCTTCGATCATAATTTGGCTCACATGCGCGCCTGTTTTAATTTGGCCGCCATGCTTGGTAATGCCGCGCACGAGGGCTGCGACCAGCGCTGCCGAGCCGCCCATCGGGTAGTCGAGCTGTACGCCAGGGCGATACCAGTCGGCAAACATAAAGGCGACTTCGGCGGTACTTGTGCCACTGGCAGGAAGGCCAGAGAGCAAAAAGCACAGCATGTTTAGCCAGTTGCGAATGAACGGGTCAGTAATCACCGAGTCCATAATGCGGCTAAAGGGGCCTGCGAGCTGGGGGGTGCTAGCTGCGTGCTTAAGTAAGCCAGGGGCAAATGGCCCAGCGGTGCGCAATGCGCCCCAGTCGAACCGGACGGCAGCGGTGGGCAGGGCAACCGCCGCACTGGCCAGCGGCTTCATCACTGTTTGCAGGTTGCGCCATTCGGCAATGGCCTTGTCATTGCGCAGCTTTTTTAAAACATCGCAAAACTGATCGGCCCCAACGGCGGTATCAAAGTCGCCTTCGGGCAGGCGGCAGCCCCAGGTGTCGTAGTTGGCCCAAGGAAGGTCTTCATTGATAATATCGAGGACTTGTCGCAGCGGGTTGGGCGAAGGGCTATAAGAGAGGCCCGAATAGAGTGAAGGGCCAGAGTCGAAGCGGTGCCCGTCGCGCTCGAAGCCGTGGGCCGCGCCGCCTAGCAAGGTATGGCTTTCGCAAACGGTTACTTGTTTCCCGTAGTGGGCCAGCAAGGCCGCGCAGCACAATCCGCCAATGCCGCTGCCAATCACGATAATGTCTGTTGTTTGGGGTGAGTCTGTTGTTGGAGGTGCTAGGGGTTGGGATAGGGGTGATGACATGGGTGGATTTTAAAGAGGCCGAGGCCGGATAGCGGGGCGTCTTCCTGGCTGGCTTAGCTTCCTAGCTGGCTTAGCTTCCTAGCTTAGCGAGCTTTTCGTCTTCTTTGGCTCGAAAGCCCACCATCACCGCTGTGCCGTCTTTTTCAAACAGGGGGCGTTTAATCAGCATGGCGTCTCGGGCAAATGCTGCTATCCACTGCTCGTCGCTCCATTCTTTTTTTTCTTCGCCGAGGGCTCGGTAGGAGAGGCCGGAGGTGTTGCGCATTGCTTTGCTGGTGAGTGCGTTTACCCAGGCGCTCACGGCTTGTTGGGTGGGTGGCTGTTCTTTGGTGTCAATAAATTCGTAGGGAATGTTTTTTTCTGTTAGCCATGCGATCGCCTTTTTGCAGGTGCCGCAGTTAGGAATTCCGTAAACTTTCAAACCCATTGTTCGAATGACCTTTTAGTTTGGTATGTGTTTTGTATGTGTTTGGTTTGGGGTGCTGGGTAGCTAGGCGAAATTCAGTATAAAACGGTCGCTGTCATATCTGACGCGAACACGGCGGATGATGAGGTTCTGCTTTAGGCGAAAGTGGGTAACGACGCATAAGATAAACTTAGGATAAAAGTTAGGACAAAAGGCTTTTGGTCGTTGCGCTTGATGGGTTATGGAACTAACAATTAACTTACCGGACGCTGTATTTCAGCAGTTGAGAACGATTGCCGAGCTAACCGAGCAACCACTGAGCGACCTAGTGCTACAGAGCATTGCTGGTAATTTACCTCCTAGCATCGCCAGCGCCCCTACAGAAGTACGCGCCGAGCTGCTGCAAATGCAAACCCTCAGCACAGAAAACCTTCGCCAGATTGCACAAGCTCAAGTACCTGCCGACCAGCAAAGTGAGCATTTTGAGTTGCTGGATAAAAATAAAAGCGGCTCGCTCACTGAAGCTGAGCAGAGACGCCTGCACGAACTCAGAAACTTAGCTGACCAGCTGATGTTAAAAAAAGCTCATGCTTGCGCCATCCTGCGATGGCGTGGAAAGCCGATTCGCAGGATAGCGCAACTGTTGAAGATTTGCAGTTGAACAACTCATATGTAACAGAATCCAGAAAGATTTGGATTTCAGAAGATTGGCATCCGCCCTTTTGACCGAATTGAAAGCGCCCAACAGACATTCTCTAAGCAAGAACAACACAATACTAAACTGTTTTAATCCTGACATTGCCAGTGCCCAGTTCACCGATACAACATAATAAACGGTGCCAGGTATCGGATCTCGCAAAGCCCCTTGGCTGCGTTAAAACAGAGGTCAAAATAAATATTTACAGAGGGCTGAACCGCTTATAGGTTACAGTTCACAAGTCTGGATGCGAGAGACGAGACCACAACTCCACACAAATGCCCGTAAAATCCCTCCCCCCAACGGGGATGCGCCCGTAGGAAGGTGTCCCCGCAAAATCGTATCGTATCGTATCTTCCTATTCCACCCGTTAATTTCACAAAGTTTATTCCATGCCTTAATATCATACCGACCATTTGGAACGCCGCCGCATTCTTCCACATACATTTTTTTCTGAACGCTGAAGCCAAACTTTCCGCCGCTATGCTTCACCCATAGCCCATCAATCGCCCTCAGCGGCTCGCAAGGAAAGTTCAGCAGGTCTTCACGCTCAAACCACTGCCCCTCTTCCTTGCCAACTTCCGTAATCATCAGCCGGTAAGTTTCATTATCGGCTTCTTTCCACTGCCCATTCTTTAGGTAGCGCTCCAGGTCAGCGTAGCGAGCATCGTTCACTTGCTCAGCGACCTCTGAAAACGTGATGTGTGAGCCTTTAGACCCAGCGTTCGTGATCTGGCGAAACTCAGCTTTCACCTCATCTATTTGCTTCCGCGTCTCTTGTATGCAGTTATAAGCAAGCGTGAATTCCTTTTGGCTCATCGCCTCACGAATCAGTTTTGTCGGATTCACCAGCCCTGCATACAGCAAAATCGTCGGCTTCCACCAGTCCTCTTGCAAATGCTCATACAGCAATGCTTCTCGCTCCGGCTTAGCCGCCACATACGCTGCTGCCAAATACTCCTGAAAACTCAAATGCGCAAACTCATACTCATCTTCTTGCTGCACAATTAGCTCACTCACCTCCACCACAGGCTCTAAAAAATCTCTCGCTCCCAGCGTTTCTTCCTGCTCTGCCAACGCCTCGCCAACATATTGCAACAGCGTATGTTGCTCTACTCTCTCCAGCTTTTGTAGCATCATTTCAAACGCTACTCGCTGTAATACCGTTTGCGCCTCGCACTGCGTTAGCAAAGTCTCTAACCGACGCGCCCTGGGACGATCTCTAAGCTGTAACTGACAAATCTCTCGATACAGCTCCACCCGACGCTTGGGCAAATCCGCCCCTTCATACCGCCGATGAAACGTCACAATCATATTCAATAGCAGCGGATTTTTTGCCAGGGCTCTTAGCGCTTGCTGCGCTTCAATTTGCGCTAGCAAATCTTGTGAAAATTCAGCTGCCCGCTTCTTCACATCTGGCGTATCTCGCCCCGCGTTTGCATATCGCTCTTGGCACCCATACCACCGGGTCACAAAGTCTTGGCGCTGTTCGCGATCAAAGTCTTTTACCCATAGCGAAGAAGCCAGCACCAGCCGGTTAGCCGCGTCTTGGTCTTGGTAAGCCTTGGGCCGAGAGGTCACCACAAACACCGACTCGCCATACTGTTGCATTTGTTCATTGAGCCATTTTGCAATGGCGGGCCGCTGTGCCTTTGCCACTTCATCAAAGCCGTCGAACATCACTAAGGCTCTGCCGCTTCTGAGCACATCTTTTGCCCAGTCAGCCGGAACCGCCAAATCGCTGGCACCGGCTAACTTTGGCACATGGTACTCACCTATTAGCGCTGGCAAACTCGGCGGATTTTCCTGCGCCAACAGTTCCCGATGCTTGCGCAACACCAGCAAAAAAGGCACCATTTGGGGCACATTTTTTTCCGGTTGCTTCGTGCCCATGCGATAGGCAATATGCTTCAGCAGCGTTGTTTTGCCATAGCCACCCCAAGCCAAAACCGCCAACTGCCGAAACGTAGTTTCACGCTCCGCCTTCGCCAAAAAATCCCAAATGCTATAACTGTGCGGCATTTCTGCCATATCCTCAGCCGACAGCCGCTTGTCCGATAGCCGCTTGGCAATCCGTCCAAATCCAGGCGAGCTAGCACTCAAATCTAGCGCCAACGGCACAAACACATCCCTCAGCAAAGGCACAAAAATGCCTACATGCTGCACCGATCCCTCTGGTCGCAACGCCTGACAATCCGCCGCCTGACAAGCCAAGTACTGATCTTCAAAGCTAGTCGCCGTTTCTACCGCTCTACTGGTAACGATGGGCTCTAATGACTTTTCTTTACTGGCAGCCGCCCTAGCCGCATCTGACTCACCATTGGGCCTAATTCCTGTAATGCCCCACACTAGCCTGCCAAAGGGATCGGGCATTTGCCGCCGAAAATCAACCCAGGTTTTACCCTTCAGAAAAGTCGGCAGCGCTGGTTCTTGGGGTGCGTTGCCTAGCAATACTGGAATCACCGGGCAGCCGCGCTCTACAAACTCCCGCAAAAACGCTTTGATTTCCTGCTGTTGCCAGGGGCCAAGTCCTGCATTGCCTACAAAAACAGCAGCTGTCTGAATCTGTTCTATTTGTCCGTCTAAAGCATCCTGCCAGTCTAACCCAGGCCGTAATTCCCATTCATCTAGCCAAGGCTTAATGCCCTGCGCTTGCAGTTGCTCAGCAATTTTAATGACAGCCGACTTATCTTCACTGTTATGACACAAGAAAACGTCAAATCTCTGGTCGGCCATCTATCGCTCCGTCACGTCAGCCATTTCTGCGAATGCATTGCTGCATTGTACTCAATTCCTTTGCAGCCCTTCTAACTTATTCCGCACAGTTAGCTTACAGATTCAACCTAACTATAGAAATGCACCAGCCAACTGTCTTGCCCCCGATATTGCCGCCGCGCAGTTCTCAGATGCGACTTACGATCAGTGCCAGGGATCGGATCGTCAAAAGCCCTTTGGCTTCGTCAAAACGGCGATCGCAATAAAAGCTCAAGGAAGACTAAACCGCTTACAGATCACAGTTTACAACTCTACATACGAGAGAAGAGAAAGCAGAGTAAAAGGTCGTTTGAGTCGGTTTTTCCACAAACATGATAATTGGGAATTGATTTTGAAAAATCTTTGAAAGATCACAATGAGGCAAGTGTCCTATAGGCGATGACACATCAAACCTAACTGATGATACATACGTTCCTTTCACCTGCCAACCGTTAGCCTCGCAGAACTTGTCCCAAGCCTCTTCATGGTAACTACCATCGGCCACACCACCGCAGTCCAAATACAGCTTTGTCTGCACACTAAACCCAAACTTACCATTGCTATATCTCACCCATAGCTCATCTATCACCCGCAGCGGCTTACAAGGAAAGTTCAGCAAGGCTTTTGGGTCACACCACTGCCCCTCATCCTTATCCACTTCCGTAACCATCAGCCGGTAAGTTTCATCGTCTGCTTCCTTCCACTGCCCATTCTTTAGGTAGCGATCTAGGTCAGCGTAGCGAGCATCAATCGGTTTGGTGGGAATGGCTCCATTAATCGGTTTAGACGGGGGTTGTTTAACCCGTTGTGCTTGTAGCGCTGCAAGCTCTTGCCGCAAAGCATTCAGCTCGTCTTCTGTTTCGAGTGATTCCCAGGTTACTTTTTCTTGCAGAGGAACGGTACTAGCTACATTCAAGGGGTCAGAAGCTGTAACAGTATCTGGCAATACCGACCCACTTACGATAGATGCGCTTAATGCCCTAAAGAATCGATCAGGGGGGAGCATACCCCCTTTTACATCAACCACTTGAAGTCGAGAAACGCTGAACCACCGTTCACCTTCCAACAATAACGGAAATATCGGCTTCTTTATTTCCAAAGCGAAACTGAGTTCACACTGAACCCAGTGAGAGTCGTAAGAGCGCGGCGTCATCACCAGCACAAAAACCTGACACGCCCTTAAGTGCTTTTCGATCTCCCGCTGCCACGCTGCACCATAATCAATCCGGTCATCTAGCCATACAGACAACCCTCGCGCTTCAAAAGCACTGATCAAGCTCTTAACATAGCCCTGATCCTCACGGCTATAGCTCATAAAAATAGGATGTGACGCATCAGGCATTATTAATCAAGTCCCTTATTCCTCCGTCACTCTCGCAATCTTCGCCAATGCACTGAAAGGCGACTCCAAATTAGCTATCCTTTTTTCCCAGACAACTAGGACTCTTGCTGAGGGGTTGCAATTACAGTGGCGCAGCCTTTCGACGGACTCGCAACCGTTTCCACATTCAACTTCAAACCGAGCGCACTTATCACCTTAAAAATAGTATCAAACGTAAGACTGCGTTCTCCCGACAGAGCCTTATACAAACTTTCACGCGATAACCCCGAATCTCGTGCCACCTGAGCCATTCCCTTCGACCGAGCAATATCGCCCAAAGCCTTAGCAATCAAAGCAGCATCCCCCGCCGCCTCTTCAATACTGGCTTCCAAATAAGCCGCCATTTCCTCCGGTGTCCGCAGGTGTTCTGCTACGTCGTATGGCGTTGTAATTGTCTTTGTCACAAGGCAAGGCGTCATCATGTTGTAACTAAGCCACGTTGCTATCCACTGACAAACTATCCATTGCAAACACTTTTGGCTCAGGAAGGGGTATACCGTCTTCTTGAAGCCAAGAAATCATAGACTCAATTACATCTCTACCTTGGCTAGCCGCTGCCTCATAGGTCTCGCCATCGGTGCAGGGCTGCATAAAATAACGCTCAAAGTCGGGCACATAAACGACATAGCACTCATCTTCGGCAGACCACTGGATGACCATGCTGTACTGCGGTTTCATCGTTATTCCTCCTTGTTGCCTTTAGTCATTTACGCCCGCGATCGCACCCAAAGCATCCGCATACTGCGCCAAATCCTTTCTAAGCGCGTCCAACTCTCCCCGGACAATCATCTCCTTATCCCAAGCCTTTTCATGCGCTTGCGGACTCATTCCCGTTGGCTTTTGCCCCTCCCACTCCTGCAACAGCGGATGCCATTTAGCCAAAAACGGGCGTAGGCCATTGTTGAGCACTGCGATCGCAATTCCCCCCACCGAATCATGCGACGCACCCACATCCGGCCCCGCCTTCCGCAAAATCTCCCGCGTAGAGCCAAACAAGCTATACAGCGAATTCATCGCCTCTCGCACCAACCCCTCCTGCGGATTCAAACTCTGCACCGCCACCCGCGTCACCAGCTCCACATATAGCTCCCAAGCCGCATTCCGCTCAGTCGGGTCAACCTCCCAAGACGCAGAACCAATGCCAAAAGGCAGGCTGACAGTAACCTTTTTCAGTACAGCAGGATTATGTTTTGGCATGAGTTTGAACAAAAATGCGGTCAATTTGCCTTAATTATAGGGTGATTGTCCCATAAATTGGAAAGCGCCTAATTCGCCGCAAACTTAGTGACAAGCACAGCCGTCTCACTCGCCAAATTTTCTATGCAAGAAATCCAAAGTTTTCCTCTCTCTCAATTTACAGACTGCACTACGATGAGCAAATGCACCAGAAAACCAGTGAGCCTGTTCTCTCGGGAAAGTTTTAATCCATTTTATACGGACAACCCATTCCGATAGCTCTACGCTATCACTATTTTTATGCAGCCCATCCGACTTAAGATCCATTTCAAGCAACGGTACGTTTTGTGGCCCTACGCTGAACTCCTGAATTAGAACCGCTTTCTCTATAACAGAGCCAAAGCCAACGTAGCCCGAACCACCTATATAAGCGTAAACCGTGCTGCCAACCTCCAGCTTTTTTATGGCATTTGCAAATCGGGCACCTTGCCCCGCACTCATGAATTCATACCGCACGCAATCCTCCCATGCCCGCTGCCCGTTGCCCTCTCCTACGTTAACAAACCAATCTCCCGCCCATCCAAATTCTTCGCGCAAGAACTCTAATGTCGCTTTATTTGTGAGTTTACAGGCAATGTTTTGATTCGCAAATGCACCAACAAACCGACGCGCTTGCTCTTTGGGAAAAGTTTTAAGCCACTTAACCCCAACAACCCATTCTGAAAGAGCTAAATTATCACTGTTTGCTCCAGGGTATTTGGCTTGTAGCTCTACTTCAAGTAGCGGTGTTTTCTCTGACCCTACAGTAAAATCCTTAATAGGAATCGCCTTTTGGATGACTTTGCCTAAGCCAACATAGCCCAACCCAGCCATGTATGCATATATAGTGCTACCAATTTCTAGTTTCTTTAATGAACCTGAATATCTCACCCCTTGTCCAGCACTTATAAAACCGTACTTTACGCAATCCGCCCATGTTCTGGTTTCTCCCTCACCTACATGAACAAACCAATCTCCGACCCACTCTAATTTTTTAGTCTCTGTAGTTATTGAATCGGGTTTGATAGTTATTGGATTGGCTTTTATAGTTGTTGGGTCAGGTATAGTAATTATTGGGTCATCAATAATTGCTTTCCGCTCCCCGGTTATACCCCAAATTAACTGACTGAAGGGATTTGGACTTTGAGAGCGAAAATCCACCCAAGTTTTTCCTTTGAGAAATAGGGGTAATTTGGGTATTTTTGGTGCAGAGTTCAAAAGCACAGGAATTATGGGGCAGTTTTGATCATTAAACTCCCTCAAAAATGCTTTTAATTCTTGCTTTTGCCACGGGCCTAAGCCATTGTTACCGATAAAGATAGCAGCTGAATTGATTTGCCCGATTTGATCTTCTAGGATGTCTTGCCATTCAAAACCGGGACGCAATTCCCATTCATCAAGCCAAGGTTTTATATTTTGAGCTTTTAACTGAGCTGCAATTTCTTTGATAGCTGGTTTATCCTCACTGTTGTGACATAAAAACACATCAAACTGTTGATTCGCCATAAACACCCTTTATTATTTCTTGACGCCAAAAAAAATTTAACTAAGCAAAGCGACGCTACGAGATCTTTCGGAGCAGTGTTAGCTCAGTCCGGAAAGCAAAAACCACCTGCTTAGGGAAGTGCGCCTTAATAATGTCCCTGCTTCATGATGACTAAAAGCCCTCATCCCCAACCTATTCGGACACCGTTGAGTAATCCCTCGGCTGCATGAATGCGTTTTCCCTGAGGGAGAAGGGAGTCAGAGTCAAAGTCCTTCTCGCCAGGGAGAGGGATTTAGGGTGAGGGGAAAGCGGCACCTTATTTATTTGCCTATTCCTTACCAGTTAGCTGCTAACCAGTAAGCAAAAGCTGTAAACGCCTACTAGTTAGCTCTTAACCAGTAAGCAAAAGCTCTTAACCAGTAAGCAAAAGCTACTAACGCTTACTAGTTAGCTCTTAACCTGTAAGCAAAAGCTCTTAACCTGTAAGCAAAAGCTCTTAACCAGTAAGCAAAAGCTCTTAACCAGTAAGCAAAAGCTCTTAACCAGTAAGCAAAAGCTCTTAACCAGTAAGCGAAAGCTCTTAACTAGTAAGCAAAAGCTCTTAACGCTTATAGGTTAGTTGCTAACTAGTAAACGTAGCTTATGAATGCTCGCCGAGCAGGATAGCCCACTTAAATCGTAAATCCGGCATCACCCCTTTACCCGTTAGAAGTGGCATGGCCAGACTCAGCCTAATTCGCAGAACGCTCAGTCTCCGCTGGTAAATTTTCGGGCTCTTCTATCGGCAGAGGGACTGGCTCTTCAACGGCTTCGGGCAATGGCTGTAGCATTGCTTCCGTTAAAGTATTGATCACATACAGCGGTAGCGCCTGCTGCCCAACCCTCACAATCGAGCTACCCGTCAAAGCATCTCGATAGGCGTCGTTTTGGGCGATAGTGGTTTGCATAAAGCCCAAACTCAATGCCCTAAGATAACTGTTCGTGAGCGGGATATCGGGGCTCGCAAAGCTATTGGCAAACGAAATATCGGCATTTTCTAGCTCAGGCAGTTCGTATAGGTGAGAGCCGCCTTCAATGAGGGCCAAATAATGCTCAGATCCTGCCAGGTCAGATGCCGTCGGCTTGGCTTCGTTTAGCCAAACAAATGGGCGAATTTGTTCTAATAGGGCCGGAGCAATCGGGTCAGCACTACCAGCAACCGAAAGGCTAGGCACCTCAATTTGAGCAAAGCCTTCGGGGCCAAAGAGGCTGCTAGCAATAGGGTTCATTGCCATCACCGCCTGAACCCGCTCGTCGCGCAAGTCGGCAGAGAACTGTTCGGGCGCTGCGAGGGCGGTGCATTGCAGCAGCATAGAGGTGTTGGCAGCGTTGAAAATAAATGCAGTAGAGTCGCAGTTGGCTGCAAGGGTGTCAAAGTTGAGCTGTGCGCCCGCAACGGCAAGGGCCGTATAGCCGCCAAAAGAATGGCCGATGACGCCAATTCTATCGGTATCTAGTCGGTTCGCGAAGGGTTGCCCCGGCATGTTTAGCCGCGTTAGCTCATCTATGAGATATGAGATATCGCGGGGGCGCTCGGTAAATTCGGTGGGTTCGGCAATTTCGTTAGCGCGGCCTGCGAGCAAGGCAGTAAACTGGGCGCGATCGCTCTCAGGATGATCCAACGCAGCCACTGCAAAACCATGGCTAGCCAAATGCTCACCGATCACATCAAACCCTTCGCGATCGCCCGCGAGCCCATGCGAGGCAATCACCAACGGCGCAGGCGACAGCGCAGGGGCCTCAGGCGATGACTGCGGCGATGACTGTGGCAAATAAAGATCAAGCTCCAAAGTGCGATTTCGCAATTCATCAACAACTGTGAAAGTTTGAACATTCGTAGGATAGGGGCCTGCCGCAGCCAAGTCAGGCAGATTCGCTGAAGTCTCTCCTAGCTCAATCGTACTCGCCTGCTGTTCTATCGCGGCGATCGCCTGCCGAGTCTCGCCAATGAGTCCGCTAAATCCATTAATGGCCTGAAACACACGCTGAGAGTCAATGCGAACGTTATCGGTGGGGAACTGTTCGAGTACGCCAATAATCGAGAGTCCGCCGGGTTCAGCAGCGGCTAAAACCAGCGCCCCGCGTAAGCCCTTGGCCCCATTGCGACGGCTTTGGGTACGCACAATATCGCCCAGCGATCTTAAAATGTTGTCGCCGATAGAAGAATATAAAAACTGAGAGATTTCGACTGGGCTCACATCTTGGCGAACCTGAAGCGCTGCGCGAAACTGCGATCGCTGCGCTTCGTTCAAAAACCTCAGATAAGGAGCAAGTTCCTCATTCACCTCACCACTTTCAGCATAGTCTTTCAACGCTGCTACCGAGGTTGAAATTTCCGCCAACCCATAGGTTAGCGTCACGCGCTCTGCCGCTGGGGCGGGCGCAGCAAAAGCAAGCGGCAATAACCCCGCTAAGCACACACTGCCGCATACACTGCCGAACAGACTGCCGAACAGGCGAAAACGCAAACCAGCCGTTATAAACACCATGTTATAAACACCATACAGTCTTAAAATTATGAATATTGCAATAGCTTGATAGTTTATCTCACAGGCGCGTTTTAGCCGACTATCTCACGTTCTGTAGCCGAACCGGCAACACACCCTCACGCAGCCCCTTTTGCTCATGCAACCAAATATTTTGCACAAACCCAAACCGACCCAAGAGAGAAATCACTGCCTTGAATCCCCAATAGGGTAACCCAGGCTGCGAAATAAACGCCACCTTGCGCCACTCGCTGAGCTGCATGGCTTGCACCGCCTCAATCTCGGGCTGACGCGCAGCCTGAATGTCCTGAAACAGTTTGTGAAAAACTGCATGAGAATCTGCGCCTGATTCCGGCGCTAAGGCGGCAAAATGATTGGCAACTACAATGGCATCTCGCAGCGCCATGTTGATGCCTTGCGCCCGGTTGGGTGCCATCGGATGGGCCGCATCTCCAATCAACAACAATCCTGGAATGCTCCACTGCTCACAGCAGCCCACCTGCACATCTAAATAAATTGGCCCTTCTAACTCACCTCGGCGATCGCGAAAATGCTGCGCCAACTCTGGCGGCAGCGCTTGCGAAAATTCTTCGATCCAGTCTTTTTGTTTCAGTGCAGCCAATCCGCCTGCCTGATGCGCTGATTTTTCAACAATCCAACCAATTTGTAAGCGACCATCCCAGGAAGGATACAAGGCAAACTGGCGGTCGGCCTGTAGGCAGGCAATAAAGGGAGTGGGAGAAGAGGGAGTTTGAGAGACAGCTTGTTGATTGAATGATGGCGGCGCGGGCAGCTTAAACCACAGCACGTCAAACTGAGCAGGCGATTGGTTAATTTGTAAGCCAGCGAGTTTCCGCAAGCGAGAATAACGACCATCGCAGGCGATCGCACCATCCGCCCAAAAGTCTCTTTGCTCACCCTCACAAGCGGCCCGCACGCCCACCACTGCGCCTGATTCATCGCGCAGCAAGTCGCTCACCTGCCAGCCCGCATAAAACTCAAAATTGGGCAGCTGCTGAGCCTTTTCTACCATCGCCCTCAGCAGCGCCCCTTGATCAATAATTTGCGTTGCCAAGCTATTGGGCTTGAGGGAAGTGCGAGTTGATGATGTATCTGCTGTTGGGATGACTGAGGCCCTCATCCCCAGCCCTTCTCCCTGAGGGAGAAGGGGGCCAGGCTCTTGCACGCGCATCCGCCTTTGCCCGCCTACATAAAAGTCCCAAGAGGTCAGCGGTCGTGACGGAATCGACTCAAAAGTCTCTTTTAGCCCCATCTGATACAGCGCATCTAGCCCAGCGGGCATCAAGCCTTCGCCTCGAAACACCCGCTCAAAGGCCGTTTCTTTTTCTAACAAAGTCACTCGGATGCCGCGCTGAGCCAACAGCAAAGCAGTCGCAGCGCCTGCGGGGCCGCTGCCAACTATCACAATAGAATTCATGCTTTACTCCAACTGAGATACCAAGCGCAACCCCAGGCGCAACATCAGGTCAACATCAGGCGCAACCCTCGGCACAACCCTCGGCCTCAGTCTAAAACATAACGCAGGCTCATGTTTGGCGTTTGCAGCGCGATTAGCCCAATGCTTTCTGAGCGGTTTCTGCTAACTGCGCGGCACTGCTGGCCTTGCGCTCGCTGTATCGATCGGTGAGTTCATCGACATTTTCTCTCAGCAGTAAGGTGAAACGGTAGAGTTCTTCCATTACATCTATGACGCGATCGCGATATGCCGACGCTTTCATGGTGCCATCTTCATTAAATTCCTGATAAGCCTTTGCAACAGATGACTGATTGGGAATGGTGAACATTCGCATCCATCGCCCCAATACGCGCAGTGTATTAACCGTATTAAAAGACTGCGAGCCGCCCGACACCTGCATCACGGCCAGCGTTCTACCCTGAGTCGGGCGAACTGCCCCCAGCGTCAGCGGAATCCAATCAAGCTGGGTTTTCATGAGCCCCGAGATATTGCCATGCAGCTCAGGGCTCGACCACACCTGCCCCTCAGACCATAAAGAGAGCGATCGCAACTCTTGCACCTTAGGATGCGTATCGGGCTCAGCGCCATACAGCGGCAGTCCTTGCGGACAAAAAAACTTCACCTCTGCACCAAACCCCTCAATAATGCGGGCCGCTTCTTCCGCTAATAACCGGCTATAAGAGCGCTCCCGTAAAGATCCATACAAAAACAAAATTCGCGGCGGATGATCAAAGCCCATCTTTAAAATTAAAACCTACTCAACAACTCAACAACTCAACAACTCAATAACTCAATAACTCAATAACTCAGTAAGTAGCAAAGCAAAATAAATTACAAAACACTAACAGACGGTTTAACTCACTCGTAATGCCCCTTAAAAATATAAGATTTATCCCTTGAGCCAATAATGGGTTTACCCAAATTTGGGGGCTCTGAGTCCGGTTCCCCCAAAAATTTGGGGGGTTAGGGGGGCGTAGGGATTTAGGTAATTGATTATGCACATCTACTTAACTCAATACAGCAGTCAAATACCCAACGCCATGCCTGCTAGTCGCTCAAGCGATTACTGCTCAAGCGATTACTGCTCAGTGGTGACATTAGCAACTTGAGGATTTGGCAATTTTAACGTCACTAGCTCAGCCAACAACACACAAACCGATGACACCCACAAACAGCCCACCAACCCATAAAGCTGAAATATCAGCCCCGAAAGCACCGTACCCGCGAGCCGTCCGCCCGAGTTTGCCATGTAGTAAAAGCCCACATTCAGCGATACTTTGTCGTCTTCGGTGTAGGCCAACACCAAATAGGAATGAACCGCTGAGTTAAAGGCAAACACAATTCCAAACACCATCAGGCCAATGATAATGGTTTGTGCTGCTGGCAAACCCATTTGCAAAGCCAGTGCGATCGCCCCTGGAATCGCCACCAAAACCCCCGTCCAAAAGCGAATTGTTTTAGCCTCCGGCGGTCGCCCTGAGCCAAACCGCTTCAGCAATGTCGGCGCGAGCGACTGCACCAAGCCATAGCCAATCACCCAAATTGCGAGAAACCCGCCGACCTGTTGAAACGACCAGCCCAAAACGCTATACAGAAAAATAGGGAGACCCACCACAAACCAAACATCTCGCGCACCAAACAAGAAAAAACGCGCTGCTGAGAGAATGTTGATCTCAGGGCTTTTAGAAAATAGCTGACGAAATTTTATCTTTGTTTTAATTTTTCCCATCCCCGAGGGCAGCCATCGACTCGACAGCAGCACAATAGATAGCCCCACCGCCATAATCACCAACGCACTCACATAGCCAAACATCGACAACAGCAGCCCACCCAAGAAAAAGCCGACGCCCTTGAGCGCATTCTTTGACCCCGTAAGAATCGCCACCCACTTGAACAAAGCCGACTGCGCCTCCTGCGGAATCACTAAGCGAATCGCACTCTTAGAACTCATTTTGGTCAGGTCTTTGGCAATCCCTGAAATAGCCTGAGCAAACATCACGTAAGGCACAGCCAGTGCGATCGCCCAAGACTCATTCACAGGCGTCAGCAGCAGCAGCGCTACAATTTGCAGTGCAATCCCCCCATATAGCGTCAGCTTTACGCCCAAGCGAGCCCCAATCCATCCACCCAAAAAGTTAGTGATAATGCCAAAAATTTCGTAAAACAAAAACAGCATTGCCACTTCAAAGGGGGTATAGCCCAGGGTATGAAAATACAACAGCACCAGCATTCGCAGCGCCCCGTCAGTAATCGTAAAGCCCCAATAAGCAAGGGTAACCAGGGCATAATTGCGAACCCCAGCCCGATCAAAAGTTGTTGAAGAGTCCATTGCCATCAAGTTCCTCGAAATTGCGGTAAACAGTTGAATCAAACAATTGAAATCATCTTTGAGGAGAAATTTTGAGGAGAAATTAAGTTAGGTCAGCGTTATTAAAGGTAGGACATCTATCACCTTGTTGCGTGCCCCCGACCCCCACTTCGGGGCTCTAAGGCAAAACGTTCAGCACCTTTTTGCAAGGGCGATCTGAGTATTTTGAATTCGCGATCTCCCCCGAGCTCGGGGGCAGGGGGGCCATGCAGTCATTCTGTCGCCCTCATAGATTTAATGATGCCGAGCGACTTATGCACATCTCCTTAAACGCACCCTAAAAAGTCAAGAGGAGAGATCGAGATGAAAGATCAAGATAAAAATCAAGAAACTAATCAAGTGAGGGTGAACTCCCGCCAAAAGAAGATCGCGCAACTTTTTGTGCCAACTCCGCCATCCGATTAGAATAACCCCATTCGTTGTCATACCAGGCCAGTACCTTTACCTGCGTACCATCCACCACCATCGTAGAGAGCGCATCAATAATCGACGAGCGCGGATCGTCCTTATAATCAATAGAAACCAACGGACGTTCTTCATATCCCAAAATGTCGCGAAGGGTTCCTTGCGCGGCCTCTTTGAACAAACGGTTAACCTCCTCAACAGTCGTAGGTGCATTCACTTCAAACACACAGTCTGTCAGAGATGCATTTAGCAAAGGCACCCGTACCGCTAAGCCATTGAGCTTGCCAGCCAGCTCCGGGAAAATGGCCGTAATCGCGGTTGCAGAACCCGTCGTGGTAGGAATCAGAGATAAACTATTGGCCCGCGATCGCCGCAAATCTTTATGAGGCGCATCCACAATCGTTTGAGTATTGGTAATGTCATGAATGGTGGTAATCACACCATGCCGAATGCCGAGCCCCTCGTGAATCACTTTCACCACAGGCGCTAAACAATTCGTCGTACAAGAAGCCGCCGTCAACAAGTGATGCTCATCAGGATTATACAAATCGTCATTAATTCCCATGACAATATTCAGAGCACCTTGCTTCACAGGCGCTGCCACAATCACCTTTTTCACGCCCCGTTTAAAGTAAGCCGCTAACAGCTCTGGCGTCCGAAACTGCCCTGAACACTCCAGCACCATATCAATGCCCAGCTCTTCCCAGGGCACTTCATCGGGCGTTTTGTATTCGCTAAAGCTCAGTGCCTGCTGATCAATCAAAAACCGGTCATCACCCGCAGCCTCAACATCTGGCTGCCACCGCCCATGCACCGAGTCAAACTTTAATAAATGAGCCGCTGTCTTAGCGCCTCCCTTCACCTCATTAACATGCACAAATTCCAGATCAGGCCAGCCCCACGCCGCGCGCAAAACCAACCGCCCAATCCGACCAAATCCATTAATTGCAACTCGTACCATACGATTCCTCACGATGACATCCAATCCATCGCAAAATGGATTGCGCAAATGGATTGATAGTTGCATTATTTCAAATTCAGTTGAAATGTCAAGTCGTCAAGGCGACATTCTGCGTTACTTCAGCAAAATTTAGTTCAATAGAATTTAGTGAGTAAAGCCCATTGAGTAAGGAATAGGCAAGTCAATAAAGTACCGCTTTCCCCTCACCCTAAAGCCTAATCAGGACAGATTCGAGCAGGCAAAATAGGACTGTAGCGGCGAAATTCTGCGATGTACTGCTCTAAAACGACAAACTGCTGCAAGTTTAATCGGTAGTAAATCCAGCGGCCCTCTTGATTCCCGTCAATCAAACCGGCCTCGCGCAAGGTTTTGAGGTGAAAGGAAAGCTTAGACTGAGTAATGCCCAAATGCTTTGCAATATCGCAGGCGCAGAGTTCTTGATCGCGCAGCAGTTCAATAATTTGCACACGATAGCCATCAGCAAACGCCTGAAAAAGCGACAAAATAGCAGGTTCGGTGACAGTCTTCGCAGCAGTCTTGGCAGCAGTCTTCATAATTACTCACTAAGTCTACTTGAAATGATAACGTCCATTCGTCTGTTAAGTTTGTCTGTCCATTCGTCTGTCCATTCGTCTGTCCATTCGTCTGTCCATTCGTCTGTCCATTCGCCTGTTCATTTCGCCCATCAATCGAGTGAGCCTGTTTATCAGAATCTAGCATTCAAAATTGGCAGGCTAACCCAAGTAGCAGGCTAACCCAAGTAGCGGGCTAACCCAAATAACAGTGGCAATCAGGCTTTTCAATTAAGGAAGCCGCTAGCCGATTGAGGACAACCGCCGCGAGCAATCCACCCCCTAATGCGCCTTCTGTGGTTACATATGGCACCTTTAGCTGCATCAACCGTTGTTTTGCCGCTGGCGCATGACTAAAGCCAATTGGTAGGCCAATGACTAAGGCTGGCCGTCTCACGGGCCGCTCCAGCATCTCACTTTCTAGCATCTCACTTTCTAGCATCTCACACAGCTTCATCAGCACCGATGGAGAATAGCCGATGACCCAAATATTGCCATCTATCAGGTCGCCAAGTTTTTGTTGCCAGCTAGCATCTTGCCAAAAAGTTCGTTCGGCCTCGGCGACATTCGCAATATGCGGATCGTCAATTAAGGTCGCCTGCTCACACCCTAAATGAACCAGGCGAGTTTGCTCTAATGCGGTTGTAATCACCGGCAAGTCACTCACCACCGTGCAGCCTGCTGATAGCGACTCTCTGGCAGCTTTGATAGCATCTGCACTAAACCGAACAAAGGCCGCTAAGCTCACATCGCCACTGGCCAAAACCAAATGAGACAGCACATCTACCTCAATCTCTGGACGCTGTGACAAATCGGGTAAAAGACGCTGAATCGCGGATTGAAAGTCTTCTGGGTGATCGTATGTCGCGGCATCTAGCGGGTGCCAAAGGCCGTCGGTGGAAGAATGCAGCGTTTGAGTTTCGGCTGCTAGTTGGCGTGATTTAGCCAAGGCTTCTGCCTGAAGCGACTGGCAGACAGGATCGCGCCCAATCACCCCTTCTAGCGCAGTGGCCGTATGCCGTAGCTTAACCAGCTGTTGCAAAACGGTTTGATACTGTTGCTGTAGCTGTTCGGTCAGGTGATCTGCCCGTTTGGTTTGCGACAAAGCCGCCACCATTGGCTTGATATGAGACAGCTGAAAGCCCTGCTGCTTAAGGGCCATAATGCGTTGGAGAGACTGTACATCTGCCTCGCTATACAGCCGATAGTTGCTGTTAGATCGGGCGGGCTGCGGCAATAGCCCAATCTGGTGATAGTGCCGTACCATCCGGGGGGTGACGCCGCACCCAACTGTTTGAGTCAGTTCTTTAATCGTCAGCATTGTACGGGCAACGACAAGAGTCGAAGGAACCGAGGAATCGTGAGAGAAATCGCGAGAGGAATTATTTGAGAAATTGTTAGAGGGATCGTTAAGAGTTGAGTTAATCAGCGATCGCATCATCGCTAACCCCTTGACCTTAACACCTATGTCAATGTTTATGCTAAGCAGATCATCTATCGGCTAAGGGCAGCTAAAAGGCATGGCGAATACTTTTTCAACACTGTGGAAAAAAGGGTGGAAAACCCAGTGGACAACAAGCTGGAAAACGAGATCGCACGCTTGGCTACAAACCTATCCTGAGCTGGTTGCGGCGGTAGTTTGTGGCATGTTGATCCTCGCTGGTTGGATTGCCCTCAACGGCAACTGGCAAGGGCTGGGCGTTTGGATTTTGCTCTCGGCCTATGTAATTGGCGGCTATGAGAGTACTCGTGAAGGACTCACCACACTTTGGCAGGAGCGAGAGTTAGATGTTGACCTGTTAATGATTGTGGCGGCACTCGGCGCAGCGACTTTAGGGCTGTGGCAGCAGGAATACTATCTGTTGGTAGATGGCGCGGTGCTAATTTTAATCTTTGCCATTAGTGGTGCGTTAGAAGGCGTTGCCATGCATCGCACCGAGCGCAACATTCGAGAGCTGATGCAGCTTGCGCCAGATACAGCTAGGGTGCTGCGGCCAGGAGGTCAGGAGGAAACCGTTGCCACTCAGCAGCTACGGGTGGGCGATCGCATCCTCATTAAACCCGGTGAACTCATCCCCGCTGACGGCCTGATTAAAGAAGGCAGCAGCACCGTCAATCAAGCGCCCATCACCGGAGAATCTGTTCCGGCAGAAAAAGCCATCGGCGATGAAGCCTTTGCAGGCACTATCAACGGTAGTGGTGCCCTTGTTTTACAGCTGCACAAGCCGCCCGAAAGCAGCCTCATTCAGCGCGTCATTCGGCTGGTAGAAGAAGCCAAAACCACTCAGCCACCATCACAACAGTTTTTAGAACGCTTTGAGAGAGGCTATGCCAGAGTAATCGTCATCTCAGCTTTGTTGCTGTTAATTTTGCCGCCTTTTTTGTTGAACTGGGGCTGGGAAACCACCATTTACCGAGCGCTGGTTTTTCTAGTGGTCGCCTCACCTTGCGCGTTGATGGCCGCTATAATGCCGACGCTCCTCTCAGGGATTGCCTGCGGGGCGCGGCAGGGAATTTTGTTTAAGGATGGGGCGCAGTTAGAAACCATTGGCAAGTTGGGTGCGATCGCTTTCGACAAAACCGGAACTCTCACCACCGGCAACTTACAAGTATGTGACATTATCCCCGCGCCACACATCACCCCCCAACAGATCTTACAAACCGCCGCCTCGCTCGAAGCCTACTCAGAGCACCCCCTCGCCCAAGCTATCGTCAGCGCAGCCCAAGGCGAAAAACTCTCTTTGCTCCCCGTCACCACTGTTCAAGCTCAGGTCGGACAAGGAATTTCTGGCACTTTAGCAGGGGAAACAATCAAGGTCGGGAAACAACCTTTTGTGACCGCTTTTGTCACAAAAGGCTTAGATCACCAAATCGCAGATCACCAAATCGCAAATCACCAAATCGCAGATCATCCAGCGCAGGACAGCCTCAGACACACTAGCGAGCAGCTAGAGAGCGAAGGTAAAACCGTGATGTGGGTTAGCAAGCAAGGGCAAGTACTCGGACTGTTGGCCGTCGCCGACCGCATTCGCCCTGAGTCAGCAAATTTATTACGCACGCTAAAGCGAGTCGGCATTCAAACAACAGTCATGCTCACCGGAGACAACACCGCCACGGCTCAAAGCGTCGCTCAAGCAGTCGGTGTTGACAAAGTCTATGCAGAATTACTGCCAGAAGACAAAGTAAATGTAGTCAAACAACTACAGCAGCAGTACAGCACAGTGGCAATGGTCGGCGATGGCATCAACGATGCACCTGCACTTGCGCAGGCATCAGTCGGCATTGCAATGGGAGGCACCGGATCGGATATGGCCTTAGAAACCGCCGATATCGTACTCATGGCAGACCGACTAGAAAAGCTGGAGCAAGCGATTCAGCTCGGCGTCAAGTCGCAGCGAATTATCAAGCAGAATATTACTTTGGCGCTGACCTCTGTTGCTTTGTTAATGGTGGCAAACTTTCTGGGCGTTCTGACGCTGCCCGCCGGTGTACTTGGGCATGAAGGATCAACGCTGCTAGTAACTTTAAACGGCTTACGGTTGCTCAGAGCGCATCGAAGCACGCCAATCTGATTTGAGGGATGGATAGTGAGAAAAGCTTGGTGAGAAATTTCTTTCCCCCTCTAGACTCTCTCCTTAACTAGAGGGTATATGCTACAGGCACTGATAGGCTCAGCTCACTGATAGGCTCAGCTCTTTGCTCAGCCGCAACCTCTCGTTCACTTCTAGCTCACTTCTAGCTCAATTGAAATTAGTTAAACCCATGAAACTACAATTTAGCGTTCCTACCATGGCCTGTGGTGCCTGCGTGAAAACGATCACCAACGCCGTCAAATCAGTAGACCAAACTGCCCAGATCGAAGCCGATCCCAAAACTAAGCAGGTCGCTGTAGAAACTGATTCATCTGAAGCAGCTGTTAAGGAAGCCATCGAAGGTGCTGGCTACGCCATTGCTTGAGCAATCAATTCAGATTTAGTCTCAAAATTCAGTCTCAAGCTTAGCTTCACACTTTAGCCGGAACCTACACTGAAAAGGAGAAACTTTTCATGACTGCAACCACCTTAAAACTAAAAGGCATGAGCTGTGCTTCCTGTGCAAATAGCATTGAATCGGCTATTCAGCAGGTTCCGGGGGTGAATAGCGTGCAAGTGAACTTTGCAGCCGAGCAGGCAAACGTTGAATACGACGAGCGCAGTACTAACCTAAAAGCAATTCAGTCAGCGATCGCCAATGCAGGCTACGAAGCCAGCGAAAGAAAAGAACTCGGCATCGGCAAAGAAGACGATCAAGAGCAAGCGGAGCGCAAAGCACAACAACGAGATCTGCGCCACAAAACCCTCGTTAGCGGCATCATCGGCCTCGTTCTCATCATCGGCACATTGCCGATGATGCTAGGCACCCATATTCCCGGCTGGCCGATGTTTTTACACAATGCATGGCTACAGCTCATTCTAGCCACGCCTGTTTTGTTCTGGTGCGGTCAGTCTTTTTATATTGGCGCGTGGAAAGCCTTCACTCATCGCGCTGCCAATATGAACACCCTAATTGCGCTGGGCACAGGCACTGCTTACATTTATTCTCTCTTTGTTACCTTGTTTCCCAGTTTTTTAATCTCCCAAGGGCTAGCGCCAGATATATATTACGAGGCCGCAGTGGTGATTATTGCGTTGCTGCTTTTGGGCCGATACTTGGAAAACCGCGCCCGAGGACAAACCTCCGATGCCATCCGTCAGCTCATTGGGTTGCAGGCCAATACCGCACGGGTCATCCGCGCGAATGAAGAGATCGACTTACCCTTAGAAGAAGTGGTGGTTGGAGACATTATCATCGTTCGCCCCGGAGAAAAGATTCCGGTAGATGGTGAAGTGACTGAAGGCAGCTCTACGGTGGATGAGGCGATGGTCACTGGCGAGCCAATTCCCGTTAAAAAAGAGCGAGGCGCAGAAGTCATTGGGGCGACTATTAACAAAACAGGCAGCTTTAGATTTAGAGCTTCGCGAGTCGGCAAAGACACCGTGTTAGCGCAGATTGTGCAGCTGGTGCAAGATGCGCAAGGGTCTAAAGCACCCATTCAAAAGCTGGCCGATCAGGTAACGGGTTGGTTTGTACCGGCTGTCATTGCGATCGCAATCATTACCTTCGTGCTTTGGTTTACGCTGATGGGCAACCTCACCCTCGCCCTTCTCACAACAGTGGGTGTGCTAATTATCGCCTGCCCCTGCGCACTTGGATTGGCCACACCAACCTCAATCATGGTCGGAACCGGGAAAGGGGCTGAAAATGGCATTTTAATCAAAAATGCTGAAAGCTTAGAGAGCGCCCATAATCTGCAAACAATCGTCGTAGACAAAACCGGAACGTTAACCGAAGGCAAACCCACCGTCACCGACTATCTGACTATCCGGGGAACGGCGAACCATAATGAAATTAATCTGTTGCAAATGGCAGCAGCCGTCGAGCGGAATTCAGAGCACCCGCTGGCTGAGGCCGTTGTAAACTACGCCGAATCTCAAGGCATTGAGAAGAAAAAACTATCCAGCGTGCAAGACTTTGACGCGGTTACCGGCAGAGGGGTTCAAGGCACCATTAACGGCCACCAAGTGCAAATTGGCACCGAGCACTGGATGCAGAGCTTGGGCATTGATACCCAATCGCTTCAGTCACAGCGCCGCGCCTGGGAATCGGCAGCAAAAACAACCGCCTGGATTGCAGTGGATGGCAAAGTGGAAGGACTCATCGGAATCTCGGATGCGTTGAAAAAGACATCGGCGCAGGCGGTGAGCGCGCTGCAAAAGATGGGTTTAGAAGTGGTGATGATCACCGGAGACAATCAGCAAACCGCAGAGGTGATCGCCCAAGCCGTCGGCATCCGTCGAGTCTTTGCAGAAGTTCGCCCTGACCAAAAAGCCGCGCAAATCAGGCAGCTACAGTCTGAAGCACCCGGTAAAAGCAGACAAGTTGCCATGGTCGGCGATGGCATTAATGACGCGCCCGCCTTGGCTCAAGCAGATGTCGGCATTTCAATTGGGACGGGTACAGATGTCGCGATCGCAGCTAGCGACATCACCCTAATCTCAGGCGACCTACAAGGCATCGTCACCGCCATTCAGCTCAGCAAAGCCACCATCTCCAACATTCAGCAAAACCTATTCTTCGCCTTTATTTACAACGTTGCGGGTATTCCAATTGCTGCGGGCATTCTCTATCCCTTCTTCGGTTGGCTACTCAATCCCATTATTGCCGGTGCTGCAATGGCTTTTAGCTCAGTCTCGGTCGTCACAAACGCACTCAGACTCAGAAACTTCCGGCCCAAGGTTCCCTCTCAGGGCATCCGCTAAAACACATCTACCAAAACAACGGTATCCCAATGAAATTACAATTTCCAACCAGCCAATGGTTGCGCAACACTCTGCCAAGCACAACGCTGCTGGGCACAACTTTATTATTTGGTATTTCATTATTTGGTATTTCATTATTTGGTATTGCGCCCGCCGCAAAAGCTCAAATTGCTGAGCCCAATACCCGTGAGTTTCGCCAAATTGAGCAGCCACTCGGATTAAAAGTCGGCGTTGCCGCAGCCGGTGCTGGGCTCATCGGCCTAGAACTTTGGTGGTTTCTTTTTAGCAAAAACAAAGCTCAAACTGCTCAAGTTTCTGAAGGCGTTCAATCCGTTGATACTACAGTCGAATAACTTGAGCAACCATGTTTTGAGCTAGCAACCATGTGGCTTGATTCAAAACGGCGTGAGGATAAGCCCATCAGTTTCAGTTTTTGAAACCCAGTGAGAATCGGCTGAGTTAGCTGTCACATTAATAGCAGCAAACGCGATAACCCAAATACAACACTCTTAATCACAGTAAGTAGCCAAGCAAAATAAATTACAAAACACTAACAGACGATTTAACTTACTCGTAATGCCCCCCGACCCCCAAATTTGGGGGCTCTGAGTCCGGTTCCCCCCAAATTTGGGGGGTTAGGGGGGCGTCGGGATTTAGGTAATTAATTATGCACATCTACTTACATAACGCAGTTGATCACATCCCTCACACAAAAATCTTATGAAGCGTCTTGTTTTAACGTTATTAACTGGCTCTGCCGTTGCGATCATGGGATTGAGTAGCTGCGCTCCGTCTCCTAGCAGCGGCGACATGGCAAAAACGTTGTCAGTTGAAACAGAATCTGGAGAATTAGCAGATATTGCCCAAAGCCCCGCAGCACCCACAGCAGAAAACGCTGCATCCAAAGAATTATCAGCAGAATCACAACTCACACCCCAACCTCAGCTGATTAAACGAGCCGATTTGGTGCTGAGCGTAGATTCTGTTGAAGAAAGCTTTGAGACGGTCAGACAGATAGTGGCCGCTCAGCAGGGAGAGTTGCTATCGCTGAATGACTTTGGCGATCGCCAACGCCAAATCACCGCCGAGCTGCGGGTCCCTCAACAAAATTTGGATGCAGCGCTCGATGGGCTCAGCAAAATTGGCACCGTTCGCTCACGCACCATCTCCACCGAGGATATTTCGAGTCAGCTGGTTGATATTCAGGCAAGGCTGGCCAATGCTCGAAGGTCTGAAGCGGCCCTACAGGAAATTATGTCGCGATCGGGAGAGATTGCCGATGTACTAGAGGTTTCTCGTGAACTGAGTAACGTGAGGCAAAGCATTGAGCAAATGGAAGCCCAAAAGAAAAACTGGCAAACTCAAGTGCGCTATTCAACGATCAACTTAAGTTTACAAAGTGCGATCGCGATCGCACCGACCAAGCCCGCATTCTCCCGTCAAATGTCTAATTCATGGGAAGCCGCCACTAGCGCAGTGGGTAACCTAACCACCGACCTATTACAACTTGGCCTGTGGATGTTGGCCTTTAGCCCATATATTTTCGTAATACTTTGTGGCGCAGTGGCTGTGCGCCAAGTTCGCCGCCTAGCTCGCAATAGCAGCTAGTCACAATCTCAGCTAGTCACAATCTCAGCTAGTCACGATCTCAGCTAGTCACAATCTCAGCTAGTCGGGATAGCCGCAGGGGAAGCCGCCAGTAAAGCGGTCGTATGTACACACTGCATGACCGGATCATTCATGGCGCGTTGTCGGTAGGTATCGGGATGAAGTGCGATCGCCCGTCTCAGATACTCTACTGCCGAATACATATTGTGAAGCAGCGCATAGCAGCGAGCCTGCCGGTAAAAGGCAAAAGACTGATCCGGCTCAATCGAGAGCGATTTGTTATAAGCCTCAATCGCCTGATCATAGCTGCCCATTTTTTCAAGCGCCCAGCCTAAGCTAAGCCAACTCTTATGGTCATAAGCCTGAAACTTGAGCGCGCTCTCAAAGCTATGATGCGCCTCAGGATAACGCCCCATATTCATCAGCGCTAAACCCCGATGATGCCAAGCGCCCGCCGCCGTTGGGTCAATATCAATCGCCCGGTCAAAACAGTCCAAAGCCGCTAAATACCGATTCATTCGCTTGAGCAAAAAGCCTTTATATAGCCAGTAAAGCGCCTCGTTTGGAGAGAGCTTAATGGCTTTCTCAAATTGTTTAATCGCCGCTTCATTTTTTTTCTGGTACATGAGCGCCTGACCCAGGCTAGCCCAAATTTTAGCGGCATAAGGATTGATCCTAAGCGCCTGCTCCAAGCTCTCTACAGCTTCATCCAAACGGTTGAGCTTAGTAAGGGCCTTACCTCTGCCATACCAAAGCTCGTCGGCAGCATTGCCTGCCGGGAATTTCAGCAATTGGTCATAGCTTTCTAGGGCTTCGTGATAGCGAGCGAGCCGATATAAATTTTTGCTTTCAGCATACATAGCCTTGAAATAGTAGGGGGAAACTACTAGTGCGCGTCTGCAACATTGAACAGCCTCACTATAGTATCCCAACCGTTCTAAAACTGTGCCGTAGTTATACCAAATGCGCGGTGCATTCGCATTCAGCGCGATCGCCTGTACATAGGCATCCAAAGCCTCATAGTATCTGCCCGCTCGCGCTAGGAAATACCCCATATAGCTCCACGCCATGAAGCTTTCAGGCACTTCTTGCAAAATACGCTCGTAAGTGCGAATTTTTTGACTAAAGTCTATCTTTGAACGCGATTCTGTCGCAATCGAAAACATGTCGTAGCTGCTAGGCGAGTCTGCATATGCCTCTACAGCAGGGATCTCAGCAGAGATCTCAGCAGAAATATCAGCAGAAATATAAACAGGAATATCAGCAGAAATATCAGCAGGAATGCCAATAGCAGACATTTCATTCATGGCTAAAGCAAGCTAATTTTGCAACGCGAAGTGAGGCTTGAGAAGTGAGGCTTTAGAAGTGAGGCTTTAGAAGTGAGGCTTTAGAAGTAAGGCTTTAGAAGTGAGGCTTTAGGAATAGGGCTCAAGCCCCTGTGAAAGGGAAAAACGACGAAAAAGCAAGCAAATAGCCGCTGTATTGCTCTATATTTCCCCATGTAAAATATCAACCGCATTATTTAGCTGTATGCTCAGTATTTTCTATTTGACTTTGGGCTGTTTTTGTCAATCAGGCATTAGGCTTGCTGTCTAGCCTGTGGAAAACCCTGTGGAAAACTTCGCCAAAAAGAGGGAAATCACTGAAAAAAAAACATTTTTTTTATACTTTTCTCAGCCTCAAATATTGACCGCAATGACTTCTAAAACAACGCTATGAAAAGCTTTCAGAACGTTTTTGAATAAATATTTACCGAGACCACTACAAAGCATTTCTGAGGGATCAGGAAGTTTTCCCCAATGTTTGCTAGCTGGGGAAAATGGATTGTGTAGGACAGTTGACGAATCCGTAATTACCTGGTTGCACAAATGCCAACTGGCTAAGGCTGACTAAATCTTTCAAGAACCTATTAAAAGCCTCAAACGGCAAAACGGCTAATGTCCTCAACAAGCTGCCGCAGAAGCTGCAACCTCAAGCAAAGTCAGCCCTGTGGGAAATCTATCGAGCGGAAACCAAAACCGATGCCAATGTCGCGTTCAATCGCTTTCTCAAAACCTATCGAGCCAAGTAC
>LJZR01000091.1 GCA_001314865.1 Phormidesmis priestleyi Ana
AGACCATATAGGTGAGTTGCCCATGCCCCGCAGGTCATCTAAACTACAGCAGCCGAAACCCTTATACGCAGAAGTTTTCCCGGCTTAAGTTGCTACCCAAAATATTGACACCAAGACTTGCCGCTATAAAAGTAACCGACTGCGATCGCGGCCACAATAGTGAATAGCAACCAACCAGCCAACACCAGCCGATCAGCATTAAAAAATAAAATTCGCCCGCACAAGCCCACAAACAGCCAGCCAAACTGCAAGTAAGGATGGTTGCGCCCCAGCCACGAGTCGGACTGAACCTTTGCCAGCTCGTAGCGCACTTTGCCCGTCTTTGGATTCTCCCGCCTAAACTGGCGCTGCCAGCCTAGGGCGCGAGGAATCTGAGATAAAAAAGACAAGGGACAAATCCGCCGCCATAGCTCATGTCCAAATACCAGCAAAATGAAGATCGCAGACGGAACGATCACGCCCCAAAAGACGGTGGTTCCTAAGGGATAGGGTTGCTCCGCTAAGCACCTCCCCTGCACTTGAACGCAGACATCGGATAGACGCAAGGGACTCCAGGGATGAGTCGGCTCGGTAAATGCCGATGTCGCAGGATCGTAAAAGAGGGACGCAATTATCAGGCTCCAGGCAATCGTCAATATCCAGCGAATCCAGTGTATTCGAGACTCTGGCAGTTGGGCAAACATAATAGGGAACCCCTTGTTCTTTGATTTTTTTATGATATTTACAGGTGTGGTTCATTGCCGGGTGTGAGAGTTAAAATCCCATATTGGGTGCTACAAGCGCTGTCTTAGCCAAAAAGCAAAAAGCGGTAAAGCTACCCGATAGCACTGCCACCCCTAGAGAAACAATGCTTCTTAGTATAGTTATTAGATATAGTTATTAGACTGTGATTAGACTGTGGGCTGTCGGTTGGATCGAGCGCCAAACCTTCCAGTAGTTTGGCTTGGGTCGGGGGCAGCAATAGAAGTAACACTTCAAAGGTTACGCTGAGATCCTGCACCAGCGATAGCATAGCGCCATGCTTAACCGAAGACTATGAGGCGGTCAAATCATGGGGCACTCTCGACGTCAGCAACGGACAAATGGAAGGACAAAAAAACCGACTCAAGATGCTCAAGCGACAAATATTTGGGCGGGCTGAGATTGACCTGTTAGCCAAGCGCTTTATCCTGACCTGACCGTATTTTCGCCCGCTTTGTGCGGATCACCAAAAATTAGGAAGAGCCTGACTTCGGCAGGAGTGACGTCTACTTCGGGCTCATGGCAATTTTTAGTGAAGTGAGGAAACCGCCAGCTTATTCTCACTTTTTGCATGCTTTATATCTATGAAAATCAAGACTTTCAGCTCCATATATCCATCAACCAACCGGTCATTAGAGCCTATTTCAACCCGGTTCACCAAAAGTGGACAAGATCGCGAAGTCACGCGAATACGCAGCGATATTTGACAAACTGTCTTTTGACTCGGGGTGGAGTTTCCATCCATCCTAAGAAATAATTTGTTAGAGAGGAGAATTATGCAAGGCTTTCTATCTGCTTTAAGCGTCGCATTAGTTGGTCTAATGAGTTTGTTTGGGTCGCTCCCGTGCAATCCGCCAATTCGGTTGCTGGAGCGACTGTATTCACTACCCATTGCATGGCCTGCCACATCGGCAGCGGCAATGTAGTGATCAGGTCACCAGCAGCAACGCAGCTATGCCTGCCTTTATAAGGAAGCAGTCAACCCCTGAAGAAATTGAAAATGTTGCGGCCTACGTTTTAGATCAATCCGAAAAGAATTGTCAATCCCCTGTAATGGGCCTAAACCTGCTCTCCTCGCGATGGATAAGTATCCTGTTATATCTCTCCTGTCAAGAAGTAAGCCAATGGTTCGAGGTTTGCGACGATGGCTGATATCCATTGTTCTATTCAGTGTGTTTATGATGTGGCTGTTGCCTAGAACGGCTCCAGTGTTGGCTTCCCCAATACCGCCTAAAAATCCTTCACAAGCCGCGTTTGAGAATGGTGTAAGAGCTTATCAGTCTGGACAGCTTGCCAAAGCGGTGCAGGCATTTACTGTAGCCATTGAGGTCGATCCTCAGTGGGCTTCAGCTTATAGCAATCGATGTCTGGCGGAACTGCAACAAGAACTGGTGGAGCAAGCCGTTGCAGACTGCACCCACTCCCTGGAACTAAACCCCGCTAACCCCAATGACTATCTGAATCGAGGGTTGGCCTATTATCGCCTAATGCAACCTCAAGCGGCACTGGCCAATTTCAATCAGGTGCTGGTGCTGACGCCAGAGGACTATCGGGCTTACTACAATCGTGGGCTCGTTCGGTTTGATTTGAAGGACTATGAGGGTGCGATCGCAGACTATAACCATGCCCTCACCCACAGTCCAACTCTCTCGAATACTCGTATAGCCGATATCCATAACGACCGGGCTGTGGCCTACCTGGCGCTGAATCACCCTCAGCAGGCTTTAGCTGACCTGAACCAGTCCCTTCAACTTAACCAGGCCAACGCCAGAGCCTACTTCAACCGGGCCTGTTGCTACCACCAAATGGGAGATTGGGACGCGTCTCTGCAGGATTACGACCGCCTGCTGACGACAAACCCCAACTATACCCAGGCTCACTTCAATCGGGCCATACTGCATCAGCAGATGGGCCACACCCAGGCCGCGATCGCAGATCTGAGTCAGGCAGCTCAACAATTTCGTGTTTTGGGTTTAAGTAGCCACTATCAGCAGGCTCTTAAGCTAATAAGGCATCTACAAATGCCTCCCTTTGCCTGGGGCTAAGATTGCCATTGATCGGTACTTTCAAGCCTCCCTTTCTTAAAGTTTCTCTATTTTTCTCTGTCCTTCCCTATTTAAAAGATTATGAAACCTGTTTCCTTTGCTGCTATCTCCTTGCTAACGATAACTTCGTGGATAGGTGGGTTACTGCTAAGTCCCAGTCAGGCTGCCGAGACCCAAGCGGTCACCCTGAACTTTGAAGGAATGGTGGGCAACCAGCCCTTTAGCTGTACCGAAAGCTACCAGCTAGGAACAGCTGAAACCATGGCTGTACCTACCGATTTTCGGTTGTATCTGTCAGACTTGGCCCTGATTGATGCCAGGGGCAATGCCGTTCCCATAACCCTAGAGCAGGATGGCAAATGGCAATACGAAAATGTTGCCCTACTGGACTTCGAAGACCGTACCGGCACCTGTGCCAACGGCACCCCGGAGACCCGAACCGAGGTGATGGGTATCGTCCCAGCAGGCGATTATCAGGGCGTTCAATTTACAGTCGGCGTACCCTTTGACCTCAACCACGACGATGCAACCCTGGCCCCTTCTCCGCTTAACCTCACCTCCCTTTGGTGGAACTGGCGCGGCGGCTACAAGTTTCTGCGAGTCGACCTAGAAACCCGCCATATGAATGCGGAATTACCTGTCCAGCCAAAGACCGAAGGACACTTTGAACAAGGTTCTAGCACCACTCACACAAGCGATATAGGTCATGGTGCAGGAGCCACAGGGTTTGCCATTCATTTGGGCAGCACCGGTTGTCAGGCCGAGGGGGAAAATCTGCAGCCTACCAGTTGCGTCAATCCTAACCGGGCCGACATTGTGCTGAGTGATTTGAACCCCATTTCAGACATCATTGTTGTAGACCTAGCTGCTCTTGTACAGTTCAATAACCTATCAACAAACATGCCCAATACACCGGCTGGCTGCATGTCCGCTCCCGAAGATGCCGACTGCATGGGCATTATGCACAGCCTGGGAATCTCGTTTAATGGGGAGCCTTCTCCTGGTCAAACGGTGTTTCGAAGTGAGCGGAGAAATGAATAAGCAGGGGGAAAAGCAGAACTGTAAAGCGAGACTTGAAAAGTCAGCTATTTTCTTTGGTTAGAATACAGTGAGCGCATCAGGTTAATATCAGTTCCCCTACTGAGTTGTTAACCTTTGTTCATTCATCAGTGACTGGATTGTTGCATCGTTCTCGTTTAATTTCCCTGGCTATCCTGGGGCTGCTCTCCTGCTGCTTGGCAATGGGGGCCAGTCAGTTTCTGGCCATAGAGGGCCATGCTAAATGGGCACTAGCGGCAGAACCGCACTTTGTCTGGAATTTGCCGGAGTGGGTCCCAAAGCCGTTGGTACCTGCCGATAATCCCATGACTCAGGCCAAAGTGGAGCTTGGGCGGCATCTGTTCTACGAAAAGCGATTGTCTGTCAATGGCGAGCAGTCCTGCGCGTCGTGTCATATTCAGGCGCTGGCCTTTACCGATGGCAAGACGGTTTCGATAGGAACCACAGGGCAAACTCATCCGCGCAATGCCATGAGTCTGGCAAATGTGGCCTATAATTCGGTGCTGACCTGGGCTAATCCGCTGATGCACCACCTAGAACAACAGATGCTAGTGCCTTTGTTTGGCGAAGAACCGGTAGAGTTGGGTATGGCCGGAAAGGAGGCACAACTGCTGACCCTGCTACGGCAGGATGAGAACTACGCGCGCATGTTTGCAGAAGCCTTTCCAGACAAAAATGAGGTAGTGAGTATTCGGAATTTGACCTTTGCCATTGCTGCCTTCCAGCGTACTCTCCTCTCCTTCAATTCTCCCTATGACCGATATCGTTACGGTGGCGACAACAACGCTATTTCTACATCGGCCAAACGGGGCGAGACCCTGTTTCACAGCGAACGGTTAGAGTGCTTCCACTGCCACGGGGGGCTGATTTTCAGCGATTCGGTGCAGCATGAGCGGTTAGCGTTTTCCGAAATCGCGTTCCATAATACTGGGCTCTACAACCTTAACCCCGATGGAGACTATCCCTCTAAAAATACTGGTGTCTACGAAATTACCCACGACCCGAAAGACATGGGGCGGTTCAAAGCCCCCAGCTTGCGAAACATTGCCTTGACCGCTCCCTACATGCACGATGGCAGCATTCAAACTCTAGATGAAACTATTGACCACTATGCTGCTGGCGGACGTACCATTGAAACGGGTCCCTATGCTGGGGTAGGCAGTGCCAATCCCCTCAAAAGCACCTTCATTCAGGGATTTGAGCTAACCGATCAAGAGCGGCAAGATTTACTGGCATTTCTGAATGCTTTAACGGATGACTCTTTTGTTCAAAATCCGGCTTTTAACGATCCCTATGACGATTGACCACTGAGCAGGATAAGGAAGATTATCTTCATTAACGTGAGTTCGATGGTCAAAATTAACAATAGAAAAGCCTAAAGCGTATCAGATATCAGTCATGATGAATGTCAACCATTTTAGTGAAGATCTCAGTGAGAACTGTTCTAGCCTGAACTAGCTGGGTAGCTTGAACGCATTTCATTGAGAGGATTTTGACTTTTGGCTTTTCACGCTCCTGATAATAATGCTGCTGAGTCAGTGTCTGTAAAAAGGGTTGAAACAATCAGTCATTCGTGGTCATAGTCAATGCTATGCCACCCTTTCCTCATTCGCTTTACTCACTTGCACCACATACAAGATACACGTAGTCATTCGAGTTTGAATGCTTACCGACATCTGACCGTAGTTACAAAGCGAGCCAACGTTAATCTCTTTTCAAAGCACTATCAGTAGGCAGCTGTTGTTTCAGCCAACAGGTTTAAGTTGATAAAGCTTCTCCTGACGAAATGCAGCACGAATGCGACCGATTAATTTTCGAGCCACCGCCGATCGCTTTTTTCTTACCCGCTCTCGGATAAAGGTTGTCAAAGAAATCTTTCAAGCTCTGGTCTTTGCGGATAGCTAGCCACGCAGCTTCACAGAGGACACAACGTATCGATCACGTCCAGCCCTTGACTATAGAGCCATACACAGTGGGCCCGTTGCCGAATTTGATGATGGCGGCTTTGGCGGTACATCCGTTGCAAAAGACCTTGAGTTTCGTAACTGACTTCGAGCGTGAGGGGCATCTCATTGAAGCGCAGGAATCTACTGGCTGATAGTGACCCTTCTATTGTAATTAATCACGCTTACCTACTTATGCGTTTGCCCTAGAATACGCAATTGAACCGTTGACGAAGCTTCGTTAGTAACCAATCAGTGAAATCAGGGTGCCAGCATGCATCTAATGTGGGCATTATGGGCATTATAGGGTCTCTCCTTTTTTATCTCTGAGGTTCCACAATGAGAGATGCTGACGTTGTAATTGGACAACAACGGAATCCAGTTATACTGCCGTCGCCTGATAAATGAACTAGCTAGCCTTGCTAGCACCATGGTTGTGGCCTTTGAAAAGTTCAGTCGCTAGCCGTCGAGAGTATATGACAAGGGTTTTAAAGATGTCTCGGACTTGTGTGCACACGGGAGGTTAGAAGGTTGGTACATGCCAACGAGTGAGGTGCACTTTGCTGTTATTAAAGACTTGGAAGATACTGGAAATTTCCAAGGAGATGATCGGTATCCTCGGAAGAAATGACTCTAATGTTAAGAAGATAAAACCGATGTTCACCTTTATAGCAGCCTAAAAGTTCTGAAATGCCCGTGGAGTTAGGCCTGTAAGCTTTTTGAAATGACGATTCAGGTGGCTTTGATGGCTAAATCCGCAGGTGATCGCAATTTGATCGATACTAATTTTTTGCTGCGATATCATCTGTTTTGCCTTTTCAATTCTTTGTTGAATAATGTACTGATGAGGGCTAAGCCCAGTCGTTTTTTTAAAGGAACGAGAAAAGTGATGCTGGCTCAACGAAGCATGTTTTGAAAGTTCGTCTATAGTAATCGAGAACTCTAAATGCTCGTCGATATAGTCAATCACAAGCTTTAACTTTTGCGTTGATAGTGTACCCGCATTTTGCGGCTTTTTACAGGCTCTGGTTGAAAATTGCTTGAGAAGGTGAACAGCTAGTGCATCGGCCATTGTTGTTAAATAGGTTTTATCAACCTTTGAAGCGTTTAGTTCGTCTACAACTGCGAGGGCTAACTGAGTAATAAAAGGCGCTTGAGCGGCTAAGCTCAGCTTTAAGGTAAATGCGTCCTTCTTTCCCCACAGTGCCTTTGCATTGCGAGTCAGTAGCTCAGGTGAAAGGATGATCACCGTTGCACTGGTTTGGCGATCCCAACTAGAGTGAAAAGTGCATCCAGCAGGAATTATATTGACATCGCCCGTTAACAGCGGAAAGTGGCGTGTATGCTCGCCTGAGCGAAACACACAGTTCACTGACTGGCCAGTATTAATACCAATAGCAGAGTGCTCGAAGCAAAGCTCAGGCGTTCCGCCTTTTGGCAGCTGATAAGTTTCTAGACTAAAGTCTTTCAACCCTGACGAAATGCTGATTGTTGAAGGCAATGCAGAAAGAATATTAGGAAAACTATCATCGAAGGCTGGAATAAAAGTTTTATCTTTATGTACGCTCATTATCATACCTGAGCCGTGTTGTTGTTTACTGTTAGATAACGCGGGACACCTAGACGAACAATCACTAAGTTGATTCTCCTGCCGTTAATCAACAGCTTGTCAACGTTTGTGATAAACGTCTATAGAAGTTTAGAAAGTTAAGCAGAAAGTTTAGGGAGTTAAGCAGAAGATAGCGGATATGCAGAAATTCACCTACTTTGACAAACAACTGGTTGCGGGTTTCTCCAGCAGGCGAATTTGTCTAAAAGCCTTCAGATACTTGCTATTCCACCGATCAAACCCAAAAGACCTTAGTTTGATTAGGTTGACAGTCTGTAGGCGTAACAATGGCTCAATCTCAGTCAAGGCAAGGGATACCCACACCTGATTGACTTGTATGTTTAGGTTGTGGAAGGAAGCGATCGGTATCCTTCGTTCTGCGGTAAAAGAAAGGCAGGCCATAGAGAGACTGGTGATTGACTCAGGCCACGAGCCCGGTTGTCAGATAAGCCTCTATGTTCTGCTAACAAGCGAGTTCTAAGAAACTGGACAGCATCACGCGGTAAGTACAAGCCCGGATTCACAAGAGTAGTTGAGAACTCACTTGGTTCTACAGCTCAATTATAAGAGGGTTTTAGCATGTCAATAACTGCTTTAGGAATCGATGTCGGCAAAGCAAAGCTTTACGTTTTGTAGTGACCCCCAAAAATAGGACAGCGCTGAGAGAGAGTAAGCTGTAGTCCATAGGGGGCAAAGATCATGTCAAACAAGCCAAGAAATTACAGTAGC
>LJZR01000108.1 GCA_001314865.1 Phormidesmis priestleyi Ana
ACCAGAAGCAATATCATCCCCATTGGTTACACAATCTACAAGTTTGCGCTTCTTGTCAGGGCCATAGACTGCTGACATAGAAAACGTTAGTGTCAGGAATTTTTACCCTTTGTACCTTTGGAATTTTCAACTTCTTCTTTATTTTTGCAGGGCGTCCTCTGGTTCAACTCATGCCTTGGTCAGTGCAGTACCTTTACGACCTGGGGTTGGTTTCTCTGAGTACGCTCTGGCTTTACAAAACCTGGCGGCGGAGTCCTGAGCTTTACGCGCGTGAAAATCTGGCTAGTCGATTCCGTAAACAATTAGAGAGATTACAGCTCAATGTTTCGCAGTTTTTAGAGGGGCGTGTGCTTAGCGATCTCAACACTCACGAAGTTTATGTGTTGGCCAAAGTTCTGCCTGGGTTTACCCGCGAAAAGCGTCATCAAGCCTATAAAGGAGTGCTTCGAGAAGCCTTAGAAGAAGGGTATGCGAATTACTCCAGCAGCTTAGAAGTGTTACAGCAAATGCGCCGAGAGCTAGGAATTTCTGATGATGAACACCGCATTGTGTTAGAAGAACTGGGCGTTGAAGATCCAGCGTTGCTCGATCCTAACCGTCAACGGAGTTTAGAAAATCAGATCCGTCTGAGCGGCTATCGTAAATCGTTAGAACGGCTGATGCTGCTGCAAAACAAACAGTCTGATGGACTACAATTATCGGCTGATCGTCCCGTAGACTTAGCGCAATTATCAGCCCAAGAGGTGGGTGCCATTCGCTCTTTACGCCGTGAATATTCAATTACATCCCAAGAAGAAGATTGGATTTTGAGTGGGCTTTCAGCGGGGGCAGGCAGTGCCAAAAAGGCGTCTTTTCTGCTGGCTCAATTGCCAGCGTTAATGGATAGCGATCGCGCCCTCAACCAACCCATTCTCCAAGAGCATCAGGCCGTGCTAGCGCTGCTGCAAGAAAATATCAAGCACAGGACAGAGCTAATTGTTCGATCGCTCCTACAAACTCTAGTCACGCTCCAAACTGATCCGGCAGCTTCAACACTGGCACAGTCCTTACAGGCGTTAAAGCCTGCGATTTTGGTAACACTTTTAGAACAAGAAGACTGGGGCGATCGCCTGCCGCCAGATGGTCTAAAATTGCTGAGCCAACTGGGAGAACCCCCTGCCTCTTCGCAGGAATTCTCTTCCCAGCAGATTCTGGGCTATTTAGAAGCCCTACTTCAAAATCAAAATCCGCTCGTTCAAGTAGCGGCCCTTTATATGATGGCACAGTTAGATACCGAACACAGCCAGGCGATCGCGCAGACTCAACGCCATGCGACACAGGCAGAAATTGTCCGAGAAACCGCCGAACAGCTCCTGTCGATACCCGCTTCTCGTCCCCCGCTCACCGCCTTTTCATGGCTAGAGAAATTAGTTTATTTATTCAACAGTGATTTCTTCCATGGGACGCAGAGTGAAACGCTCATTGCCCTTGCGTATTCAGCGGAAGTTAGAGCCTACGCTAAGGATGACGTGATTACAGAAGCCGGGGATACCTGTCGGGAGTTATTGCTGCTCATGGAGGGTGATGCAAAGATCCACTATCGTTTGAGTGAGGGGATTCGAGTTGAATCTCTCCAGCCTGGACAAACCCTGGACGAGCTGGAGGTTCTGGCACATAGCACCTCAGAAAATACCATCATTGCAGACAGCGAAAAGACCCGAATTTTAGCCATCTCAGTCGATGCCTTTGACGAGCTGCTTGACGGTGACCCCGATTTTGCTCGGCGGGTTTTAGCCTTAGAGAGTCGGCAGCTACAGCGCTTTGTTCGCTCCGTACAGGAATCAGCCTAGCCTAGCTTCGCAGGGTGGTCGCGATCAAAACTATCGGATGTAGATGCTGAAGCGCCATACGAACAATCTGTTCGCTGGGAACAGATTGTTCGTAATTTAGTGCCTCTTGTCCCGCAAGGGTTTGAGGGCTATTCCGACACAAGGGGCTGATAAAAATGAGCTTAATTTTTCACTTGTGGGTCAATCTAGGCAATACAGGCTCTTTTCCGCTTCTCAAAAGGGCCTCAACCCCTTGATTTATATGGGGCACTAATTTTAGATCTACGTGCAGAGCGGACCTTGGCCGCATTCATCATGACTGACATTTGATAGTCGTCAGTTTGTTTTAGAAAATCCGACGCAAGCGTCGCTGGCTCAATACCATCATTTTGAATTTGTCAATGCGTAACTCCTAAATTATAAAATTTTAGTTTCGCACACAGCATTATCCCAGAAAACAGGGAACCCTGAAAGTAACTCAGATTCGGCAACAACACTCTATCTTTAACAACTCTATCTCTAATTGTTTTTTATTGTGCCCACTTACCGTTAACAACCGAGCTGTTTATGACTTGTCAGTTGAAACTTCAATCAACAGCATCGCTACTTCAGTCGGTTCGGCACATAGGTAGTTATTTCACCGTAATTTCTGGGTTAATTGCGAGTCCGGCACTAGCCCAATCTATCTCTATTGATGGAACGACTTCGACACAGCTAAATGGGGGCATCAGTTGCTCCGGGAATTGCAGCATTACAGGCGGTCTCAGAGATGGTGCCGGTAGTGGGCCCAATCTCTTTCACAGCTTTAGTAATTTCAATGTAGAAACCGGCTCAACCGTTACCTTTACCGATCCAGGCGTTACAAATATCTTTAGTCGGGTCACTAGTACAAGTACGTCAAACATTAATGGCATGCTACGAGTAGATGGCGCTGCCAGCCTTTTTTTACTTAATGCTAACGGCATTTTTTTTGGTAATAATGCCCAATTAGATATCCAAGGCTCTTTTCTATCCAGCACGGCAAATACTCTGCTCTTCGAGGGTGATACTCACTTTAGTACCACCTCTTCCGCGCTTCCCTCGCTTCTCACTGTCAACGTGCCGCTAGGCCTGCAATTTGGCTCCAACCCTAACCCTATTGTCATCCAAGGTAGCGGTCATAATCTCACCTATAGCAGTAGAGACTTCACTATTGGTCGAGGAATTTCCACAACAGGATTGACGGCTGCTAACGGACAAGCCCTGGCCTTTCTAGGCGGTGGCGTTACGATTCAAGGCGGGAACCTCATCGCAGACTCTGGCAATCTAACCGTCGGCAGCTTAGGTGACAATGCCTATGTCCCATTCACCTCCACCGCTTCAGGATGGAACTTCGATTACTCAGAAACAACTAACTTTAAAGATATTACACTCTCTCAGCAGGCCTCTTTAGATGTCAGCGGCAACGACGCAGGATTAATACACCTCCAGGGCAGACAAATCAATATCAGTGAAGGCTCAGCAATGATTGCTAAGGTTCTTGCCAATGGCAATGGTCAAATTGCTATCAATGCTTCAGAAAGTCTAAATCTCACAGGCGTTAATCTATCAGCAACACAACGTATGCCGACCGGTGTCTATGTAGAAATCGCATCCGCTGCAGTCGGAGACAATAACAGCCAAATTTCAGTCGCCACCCCTGCGCTCACCCTAACAGCAGGCGCTCAAATTGGCCTTAGCATGGCTGGCTCCGGTAGTTCTGGCAGCGTTGATATTGCAGCCTCCAACATCACTGTAGACGGCGGCTCCAATGCAACGCCCAGTGGTTTGTTTGCAGCAGTATTACCTGTCTTTGGCCCACCGCCTGGTGCTACTGGTCAAGGTGGCAACCTCAATATTAATGGTGGTTTGAATATCAATGGAAGGCAGCTAAGTGCCGATAGACTCAGTGTAACGAATGGTGCTGTCGTGAGCGCCGAAACCTATGGGGCAGGAAATGCAGGACAGCTCCACATAAACGCAAAAGATATTGAAGTCCTTGGATTCAATGCAGGGGGCCCAAGCAGCCTTCTTTCAGCTTCTCGCGTACCATCAATTCCGCCTTTGCCCAGCGGAAGTGGTAACGGTGGCGAAATCAATATTTTAACTGAACGGTTAGTTGTCGCAGAAGGTGGCCAAGTGTCAGTTGCAACCAATAGCCCTAGCAAGGCAGGCAACATTAATATCCAAGCCTCAGAATCAGTAGAACTCAGAGGGGCCGTCGAGCGGGGGCGGAGTGGAGTGTTTGCTCTAGCGCGCGTTAGCTCTGGTGAGGGTGGCAATATTGTGATTACGACCGATCAACTATCTCTCTCAGAAGGCGCCACTATCAATGCCAGCAATTTCTCTAGTACAGCATCCGGCCCACCCCCAGGGACTGGCCCAGCTGGCGACATTCAAATAGTCGCCTCAGAGATTACATTAAAAGATGACAGCTTAATCACAACCAATACGGTTGCAGGAGACCGCGCTAATATCACGCTCCAATCCGATAGCCTTATCCTACGTCGCAGTAGCAACATTACTACCAATGCCGCAGGTACAGCAACAGGTGGCAACATCACAATCAATACCGGCTCCCTCATTGCCCTTGAAAACAGTGACATCACCGCCAATGCCACCGACAATTTTGGTGGACGTATCATTGTCACCGCTGAAACAATACTGGGCACTGCTTACCGAGAACAACTCACGCCAGAGAGCGACATCACAGCCTCCTCAGCATTGGGGCCAGCGTTCAACGGTAGTGTAGAACTCAACTCCCCATCAGTAGAGCCTACTGATGGCCTCACAAAACTGCCCGAAAGACTCGCAGCCGCGAACCAAATAGTTGCCGCTTGTGAAAAACTAGATAGCAATACCTTTGTGGCGACAGGACGAGGTGGCCTCCCAGAAGATGCCAGCCAGATCATGACTGACCAGTCTATTTGGAATGATTTTCGCTTAATCGAAAACGCAGACAGACTGGTAGAACACAAAAGCAACATTGCTAAAGTCGATAACGAAGTCACCGATAGAGCTAATAGTAGATCTAACAGTCACTCAACAGAAAAGACATCTGCGGTTGCAGAAGCTCAAACCTGGTCGATTAATCATGAAGGTGAAGTAGTTTTGGGTGTTTACACGGAAACATCTATCGCCCCCCAATCCATCGCAAGCTGCCTCTCTAGCTCCCAGTCAGAACTAGGCAGAACTTAGGCAGAGTATTTACGGATATCTCCTATCTTGTTTATGCAACAAATATAAATTCAGTGCTCATCAGCCTAGGCAACATTAATCAAAGCTTTGCATATCTCTCGTAGAATCACATAAGAAAAATCATCAATTCAAGTATAAAAAGGTACTAACCCTTAAAAGTTAGAAAGAAGCTAATTGCAGTTATGGTTCAGTTCAACTTCACATATGATCCAAGCATCTCTTTGGAACAGCGGGTCGGTTTTGAACTCGCAGCTCTAATCTGGAGCAGCTACCTAACTGACGATATCACTGTTAATCTCCACATCGCTTCCAGTGATAGCCTGGGCACAGATGGTCAAGCAGTGGGCGGTGCCATTCCTATTTTCCACGAGCAAACCTACGGCGTCTATCAAAAATATGCTGAGGCCGACGCCACGAGCGCTACCGATGCAGAAGCCCTAGCCAGCCAGCAAGAAGGCAACACCGTAGACTTCCTCATTGATGACCAAATTGTGGATGGGAATACCGATATCCTGCTCACCTCAGCCCAAGCAAAAGCGCTCGGCATGGATGAAGCGCTGCAACTAGAAAACGGCGGCACCTGGGACCGCAAC
>LJZR01000109.1 GCA_001314865.1 Phormidesmis priestleyi Ana
TTAATCTTCAGCGCTCGTTAGGTGATTACGTCAAAGCACCTCGCAGCAACGGTTTTGGTAATTATTAAGCGGCTTCCCAATCACCTTTACAGGGCTGCTCCCCTGGAGCGAACTCTTGAGAAATCTTAGTGCATCGCGAAGGTTGCTAGCTGCTGCTGAATACGAATGTTAGGTGGCAATGCCATGATACGAAGTCGCAGATGAATAAGCGCGATTTTTTGAGGTTGATGGGGTTGGTGGCGCAGTCGCTTGAACCATAAGGCCCCTATCTACCGTAGCCCGATGGCCTCTGCTACCGCTCGACGCCCTTCCCCTTCGCCCTAACCTGCGCCTACGCACTGTGTCGTTGTGCCGCATTCACGACGAGGGAGATGTAGTGGTAAGCAGGCGTACTACCCTCGTTGTGATAGCGCTTTTGTCCCCTGCGTTAGTGTCGTCTGATAGGGAGTTTATGTCACGGGTTCAGGCGGCTCAGCTGTTGCTATCGCCTTCTGTACAGGCGATAGGACACTGTGGGGCTAGGGCTGGCAGGCGATGGGGGTTAGGGGCTGTGGTTAAGGGCTGAAGCTGGGTTCTGTGGCAGTCGTTCAGCACCCGACCTTAGCAAAGGCGATGTAGGGAATGGGGCTTATGTGGGGCGATGGTATGGTCTGCTGGAGGTGATCGCTGGGGCAGCTGTGCGACGACTATGGAGGAGGTCTGGTGATTTTTGAGGCTGTCGGGAAAGGGCGATCGCGGTGGGCTTAGGTGGAAAGTTTCTCTCTCAATAAACAGCAATTTCAAATTCCAACTTACAGACATAATTTTTGCCTCAATTCGGAACGAGTTCAAGGCTGTAAGTCAGATGTGGCGGTAGCCTGAGGCGAACGAGAAATCAAGGGGGTTAGATGTACGTAGTCTGGAATTTAGAATTGCTGCTAAATAAAAGTTCGACCGCTTTATTCCTCGGTTGAGGTGCGCGTAAAAGAATCATTCAAGGCTTGGTGAAGAGTTGTCTGAACGCCCAAGTGTAACGAACTATAACAAAAATCAAAATAGAACGTGAATAATTGAATAGCTCATTAGCACCTGCTCCTGTGGCTACACCCAAAACGCAAAAGCTATGGATCAACTCACTATTAAAGTTTTACGTGATCGCTATCGAATTCAATCTCAGCTGGGTCGTCAGACAGGCCGGAGAACGTTTTTAGCAAATGATTTACAAACAGGATTATCTGTTGTCGTCAAACTGCTGTTGTTTGGTTCTAACTTTAGCTGGGATGATCTGAAACTGTTTGAACGTGAAGCAGAAGTTCTCAAAGCACTCAATCATCCTGCGATTCCTAAATATCTTGATTACTTCGATGTTGAGACTGAGCTAGGGAAGGGCTTTGCGCTGATTCAAACCTATATTGAGGCGCGATCATTGCAGGATTGGATGCAGTCTGGACGTACTTTTAGTGAAGAAGAGCTTAAGGTTATCGCGAAAGAATTGCTCAAAATTCTGGATTACCTCCATTGTCACCACCCACCCGTCATGCATCGGGATATTAAACCCAGCAATATTTTGTTAGATAATCGCAGCGGCAATAGCCCTGGACAGATGTACCTGATTGATTTCGGCTCTGTGCAAATGGCGATGTCTAGCGAGACACGGACGATCGTCGGCACGTATGGCTATACGCCTCCCGAACAATTTGGTGGACAGACTACACCCACTTCAAATCTTTATGCTCTAGGAGCAATGCTGATTTATCTGGCGACGGGACAACACCCTGATAAATTGCCACAACGAGAGATGCGTATTCTTTTTGAAGAGAAGGTCAATCTTAGTCCATATCTCATTGACTGGCTGAAGTGGATAACAGAGCCAAGTATGGATTTACGGCTGAAGTCTGCAAAGCAGGCATTAGAAGCTCTAGAAAAATGTAGTTTAGGGGAACGTCCCTTGGCAATTGCTACTAAGCCTTTTGGTAGCAAAGTACAAGTTACAAATACCAGACAGATGTTGGAGATTCTCATTCCGCCAGATGGTTTCGATCCTGTGCTAATCTTCGTCATTCCATTTGCGATCGTTTGGAACTCCTTTATCGTGATGGGTTTTTTCAGCGCTTTTGCGACTTGGAATTTTGGTGGATGGTTCGCGGCCCCATTGCTAATCTGGCTCTTGATCGATGGTCTTAAGCCCATTTGGAGCATTATCTTTACTTGGTTATGGAAAATGAGACTTCGTATTACTCAATCGGAAATTTCTCAGTCTTGGGAAATATTAGGGTTGAGGTGCTTGCCAGTTTTTACCGCAACCCGCCAAAACATTACGAAAGTTGAACTCATTCGTCTTTTGTATCAGAACGATTCTGAAGGTAATCATGTCGCAGTTCATGCTCAAATTATCATTTGGGCAGGAGCAAAAAAAATTTCGCTGAGCCATGGAGACAATTTGACTGTCCCAGAGCTTGACTGGTTAGCTCAGAATTTGAGCAGTTGGCTAAATTTGCCTATCACTCATAGTTCGCGCATAACAATGGTTCGGACAAAAAAGGGAGGGATTTAGACAGAAAAGCTACCTAGGTATAGGGTGTTAGTAATCACACAAACACGCCCCAAGGTAGCTATGGAAACTATCATACAAGGCCTACTGCGTCAGGCAGTCGGCCATTTAGCACTGGTATGTGTTAGAGGACGGCAGTGCGTTCACGCAACCGCCCATCTTTCGGGGTCGGGTCGTGGGCTTACGTTTTCCGACAGTAGAGCGCAGGGGGAAGGAGGTGGTTAAGTGTCGTGACCCCCAAAATTAGGACAGCCGAGAGAGAAAGAAAGCGGATACCGTTGCAAAAAAATAAATTCCTCGTTTGCGATTCCGGCACTAGATTTTTTGAAAATATAGTATCCAAACTGCATACTGCTTCCCAATCATCCGTATATCTGTATAGCCAACGCTCTGGACAGCTTTTAACTACCCAATGGGGCTTTATCAAAAGGATTATGCAAAATGATGAGATGATTGTTTCTGTAACAACAAATACCTGTATTGATTGCTCCATAGAAATACGAAGTATTGGTGAGCACAGCCTCACATGGGAAGATATCAACGAGTCTCCAACTGCCCAACGTTTGTTTGTTTCGTTTTTTACTGCATGCACGCAAGAGAAGTGTGTGCTTAAAACAACCAAATCATCACTACACCGATATTATGCCCTTAACTCAGATATGCTGTCTCCTGTTAGCTCAAGCAAATCCTGAAATTAATGATTGGGATATTGGCATCAGGGCTGGGCTTAGCTATCAAGTTGGTACACAGAGCAATAGAACTGGCTTTAACTTAGGGACTTTCGCTCGCAGCAACTTTAGTGATACAGAAGCTTTTCTTTCTCTCTCTACATACAAAAACTTCTCGCATATTCAAACTAGCGAGCCGGGTCGCGAGAGTCAGATTTCGATTGGCATAACGCAGGGATTTGGTTTAGAAAAAGAAGATTTTAATAATTATGACTGGTCTTTGAGTGCAAACAACACACATAGGAACAACAGTGTAAGTCTATACTTAAACATATATATAGATACCTACGAAACTAGCCAAAGAACGCTTGGGCTTGGCGCTAATATTGGCGACTTAAATGTCCGCCTTGAAAATGACTACGACCCGACAAGAATTTTGGGAGACTACGGTGATAGGTATAGAACTGCTGCGGTAGAAGTAGGGTATTTGGTCTCGAATGAGACTCAGCTCATCGCTGGTATCAACTTATTTACAGGTGAGCCAGGAGAAGGCGGTTTTCTTAGCCGTGAAGCAGGTGGAACAGGAAGATACGGTAGCTACACAATGATTCGTGCAGATGGCAGCGATGTTACGGCAAGAGATCGCTCAGTGGGCAATGCATATGTCGGGTTGAGAGGCTTGAACCTAGCAAGCAGTGAATTTGAGCGTGCCATAGGTCTTGACGATTTACAAATCAAGGTTGGTTGGAGTAGTGAGGCCATTCGGGGTGCAACACAAAATCAGTTTCACGATTTGATCAGATATCCTCATATTCCTTTGCGAGACTCGCCTGGGAAGCTCTATTTAGAGCTAGGGACCAACCACGGTCAAACGCTCTACCCGTAGTGATCCAAGTACTTTAGATAAGTTCTAGAAAGATAGTAGCGGTGCCTAGTATGATGTGGCTTATAGTTATACCTGCCAGATTTTGTATTTGTCGTAGTGGATGTTCTACAAAAGGCCAACAAACAATGTGGACAGCAGTGTAAAACTATCTAAGTAGATGTGTGGACAAAGCTATGCAGAGCGGCACCGACTAAGACTCTGAGCCATTTGCTAAAGGACTGTACATTTGGATGACTAGGAGATACTCTGAGCCGTGACTTTTGTGGATGGTGACCGCCCAGGCCAGCGTAATCTTATTCAAGTCGGCGCGATCATTATGTGACGCAGCGCTGATCAAACTGATTTTGATAGGCGCGATCGCAAGTGTCAAAAGCTCTCACCTCGACAGGCAGCACAAGCAGAACTTGCAGCCGAGCAATAGAGCCCCCGTTGGCTATTCAATCGCTTCTACAAGCCCCTGTTCTATTGCGGCTTTACAAATAGCTTGTCTTATCCAGGCAGAGCGTTCCTTTTGGGGTATTTCCTCAATGGCCGAATCAACATCCAGAGGCAATTTGACGCAGCGCGGTTTTTTCGCGAGCTGCACGCCCTTTGGGATTTCCTTAGTAGGCTGAAACTCGCGTCCTTTGCAGCTAGCAACTTACGTTAAAGCGCTCCGTACAGGCGATAGGACGCTGGCTGTGGCGCTGCGGGATAGCGCAGGCAATAAGCTGTCGTGCGATTGGACGAACGATGATGACTGGCAGGCGATTGTGGGGCTGGCTGTCGAGAATGTGCGGATGACTTTGGGGGGTAGGGGCTGTGGTTGGGGCTGAGGGATTGGGTGCTGTGGGGTTGTGGTGCGGTCTGCTGGAGGTGATCGCCGGGGAAGGTGTGCAGGGTTGTTTCGGTGGCTAGGCTTTCGTGTGCGGTTTCTCCCATGCTTATCCATGTTTTCACGGACATCTATATCCCTAGTTTTATAAACGGAGTGTCCCTTACCCTCACCGAGATTATCAAAGCTTTGCACAACCTGAGTAGAACCACATACAACAACCTATAGATTTGAGTATAAAAAAGTACTAACCCTTAAAAAGTTAGAAAGCCGCTGTTGCAGTTATGGTTCAGTTCAACTTCACATATGATCCAAATGTCTCTTTGGAACAGCGGGTCGGTTTTGAACTCGCGGCTCTCGTCTGGAGCAGCTACCTAACTGACGATATTACCGTCAATCTCCACATCGCTTCGAGTGATAGCCTGGGCACAGATGGCCAAGCAGTGGGCGGCGCCATCCCTATTTTCCATGAGCAAACCTACGGCGTCTATCAAGAGTACGCCCAGGCCGACGCCACGAGCGCTACCGATGCAGAAGCCCTAGCCAGCCAGCAAGAAGGCAACACCGTAGACTTCCTCATCGATGACCAAATTGTTGATGGGAATACCGATATCCTGCTCACCTCAGCCCAAGCAAAAGCGCTCGGCATGGATGAAGCGCTGCAACTAGAAAACGGCGGCACCTGGGACCGCAAC
>LJZR01000106.1 GCA_001314865.1 Phormidesmis priestleyi Ana
GACCATATAGGTGAGTTGCCCATGCCCCGCAGGTCATCTAAACTACAGCAGCCGAAACCCTTATACGCAGAAGTTTTCCCGGCTTAAGTTGCTACCCCATTTTCACATTTCAAAACAACTAGAGATGTGTCATCGTTTTTCAATCTAGGGTTTTTCTGAGTTCTTGCCTGACTGACAAAAAAATCAAACTCCTCTTTTGAAGATATTTCTAATAAACCTTTAAAGACATCTATACTCTGTTCTCTACTATTGAATATGTATTCTGATAAAGCATCCGTTGCAAGAATAAAGTAGAGGGAGTTATCGCTTTCTACTTCTATGTTTTCTTCTATCCCAATGGTCAAAAAATCCGGTGAAAAATCGTTATTCTTCTGATAACTGGCTAGATATCTTGGTCGATCACTAAACTCGTCTGAATAATTCAATAAGTAGCTTTTTTTAAGTTCTCCGTTCTCTAGAATGAATAAACAGCTGTCACCAACAATAGCAACCTTTAGTTGATTATTTGAAAATTCAAAATTTAAGCCTACGAACGTGGATGTTGCAGGCTCACGAGAGGTTAGTCGGTTTTGATTGGTAATCCAACTAGATGTCTTCTTATCCCTCAACAATTTTACCTTTCCGGTAACCATCAAGAGCCAATCAGATTGAATGTCTCTAAGCCAAATTTCCCAATTCTTTTCATTTATGTTAGGGTGCTCACAGAAATTATCAACAAGTAGCTTAGCCCAAAGACTAGGATAAAATGACTGGCTTGCTCCATCAGCGATTGCACAGCAATTATTTTCGATGCGGCAATAGTCCTGACAGTCGCTATCTTTCTCATTGTCTTTATGTGTCATGTAACAAGAAATTGGAATGATATTCATGCTGGACTACTCCAAACGCAGTTATGCTTTTTTCTTAAAAAACTTATTCTCAGTAAAAGTGTTAAGTGCTAGCGAATGTGTTTAGCGGCCGCTTGTATAGATATAAAGGATTTTTTCAAATCCTTAGACTGTAGGTGATAGGGCAGTGTTATCGTAGTACTCCCAATGAGCCAAAGTTAAGGATTCCTATGAGAGCCTCGGCATCTGCATTAAAGACAAAGCCTCTAGCATTAGTTTGTACATTAAATCCAGTATCTTTCGCTCTGTTTGCTAGAGCTTCAGGAAGTACTGTTGAGATATCAAATAGAAAGCTAGCGAACTTGTCACTGCTAAAAGAAGTACCGCTATTAGGCAGCTCTATCTTTCCAGCAGTAGCTTTAGCGATATGAGCGTTTAGTAAAATAACATTTCCATCGCTGGTTTTTAAGTCTGATAGCTTCTTTGCTCTGACTGTGGCAGACTCGAAGTCATTTGGTTCTCCATCAGTGATATTGATAACAACAGGTGGAAAACTATTGGGAAACTTTGAGATAAATTTTTCCGCCCCAATATATGCTTCCCTAAAGGCTCCAGTCATATCTGTTCCTCCATCTGCTGTAGGCTTAACAAAAAGTCGGATAATTTCGTCTACTTCGACTAATCCACCAGCGCCATCTGAGACCTTTTTTTTGACAGTGTCGATATCTGAGTTTTTAGCTAGCTCTGAAACCTTATCCAGAAAAATTGCATTGGTAGTTGTCGCATAGCCAATTGCTGCTATGTAGCATCTATCCCTGATGTTTTCACCTGTTGTACAGGCTGTAATAATCTCGGCAATAACACGATTAACAGCTAGTGCAGCGAAGTCTGCCTTCGTCGAATTCTCGTATGGATCTGACATTGACCCTGATTGGTCGATTAAAATTATAATTAATCCAGGCTTTGACGTACTTAATAGTTCCGAGTACATTAACTTATTTCTCCAAAAAAATGGTGGTTTATCTTGAGCTAGAGATGTAACATCAAGCAGCCAGATAGATCGGAATTTAGTGCCTCACTTCTGGCAAGGGTTTGAGGCATATCTTCAACGTTAAGAGCCTAGTAAAAGGGGTTCGATTTCGCAGTTGTGGGTCAACCTAGGCGATCCATTACCTTTCTAGCTCATTAAAAAGGGCTAAACCCCTTGATTTATATAGGGCACTAATTTTGGATCTATCTGAAGCGGCTACATCTATTAATTATAGAAACTTCGAGAAAGTGCGCGCTCTAAAAGCTCATGTATTAGCTCGTTTTGCACATTAGCTGGTTTCAGCAAATGATGAGTCTAATGTTTGAGTTCTAATTGCTTCTAGGCTCCGTAAATAGCCAATAATCTTTTTTATTTCTCCTTGTTCAATAGAATGTTTCTTCAAAAGTTTTTTGCGAATGTCTATGTTTCCAGCATTTACAAAGGAGATATGCTGTTCGATAAGCCGTTGAGAAACGCTTTCAAAAGCTATACAGTACTTTCCAAATTCATACTGGAAGAGGCGCTCTAGAAAGGTAAGAGCTGTTCCAATAGCTAGGCCATAACGCAGAATAAACTGTTGTTTTACTACCACGCTTATTTTATCGAACTCTCTATTGTTAATGAGCTGACCAATCTCCGGAATGAGTTCTTCTGCGGATAATATAGACATAGACAAACTATCGTTATCTATAGTGAGTTTATTTCCTGAGTTAATAAAGCTATCTTCTAAAGACGAAAAAAGATCAGCAATCTTTGTTACTTCCTTATCTTCTGAGGCTTTCTCTTCTGGTGATTTAGGAATTTGTCTTTCTAGTATTTCTTTTATCGCGTCTAAGAACACGCTCCACGGTGCTGTGGCTGTTTTACTTATAGCCTCTGTGACGGCTAAGCCAAAGATAGGTATCAAGGTAGACATCGCTTCTTTAACGGAGGATGCCAGCGGGCTAGCCTCGGATTTCTTGAAGTCAGCCAGTATGGGCATTTTTACTAACTCATACATCAGATTCCATCGACAAATTGACTCATAGTCAGCAAAAAATTCTATCTGCTTTCTTCTAAGCTCTTGTGTGGGCGAGAGAGAACCCTCAAAAAGTTTCTCAACGTAGTCTTGCTCGTATGACTTTCCTTTCAGTTGTTTATTAACTTCGCGCTTGGTAATTAGAGACGAAAAATAAGAAGTATAGTACTCTGCTATATGCTTACTCTCTTTTTCAACAATCTCATGAAATTTCCATTCAACTTTTCTTAAGAGCTTAGAAGGAACTCCATCTGTGCCTGATTTTCCTCCTATAAAATAATAATATTCCTCGACAACCGGTAATTCAGGGAAAGCTTGTGTATTGTCCTGAAGAGAACCATTGAGATATTCTGAAATTACCTTCTCTAGCTCTTTCTCAAGCTTTGAGAATATTACGTTTAGTTGTTTTGAAACTTCGCTTTTGTGTTCTTTGCTATGAATCCATTGCTCTATATCTTTTTTCAGAGATTTGATTAAACGTTCAAGTTCCTCTTGATCACGATTCAAGAACCTTTTGCATCTGATTTGGATTTGTCTTTCTTCTTCTTCTTCTGCGCTATCAACTTCTGTGATCCCATATTGCTTAAGCTTTTCCAGGCAAACAGTTTCAACATATCGCTCAGCTAGGCTCAGATACTCTTTAGCTTCCCTCAGCATTAGTCCAACACGCTCTTTACTGAGGAATGCATTGATTTTTTTGACTAAGGCTGGAATTTCGCTTTTTTCGTTAAACCAGTCAGGTAGTTTGTCAGCATCCTTGCTGCCAAACAGCTTAACTTGACTCTCATATATGTTTTCTTCTTCTTCGGATAAGCTATGATTGTTGATTTTTTGAGATGCTAGAAAGGAGAGCAGTGACATTGCTTCGAAATAACGTTTATTATCCTCCATTCCTCTTGTGTAAATATCCCAATAGTCTTTTGAAATGATGTCGCATATTCGCTTGATAGCCTTGTCTAAGGCATCGCGATTTCCTTGTCCTGATAGCAATTGGTCTGCACGATTAACTACTAAAAAAACTTTCCTCGCAAAATCGCTCTTTTCGGAAGCATCAAAATCTGATAGCAACATGTTTTCAAGTAAATGTGCCATTTCTATGGCTTTTGCACCTGGGCGGTCTGCTCTGACAACTAAAACAACCGCGTCAGGTTTGCTTCTGACAACCTTTAGCAAAATTTCATAATGCCTCAAGGTTGTTGCATTAATTCCAGGTGTATCTATTATTTCGACATGCTCTAAGGAAATACTTTCTTTCTCTTCTCGGTTGTCACCTGCTAGGCGATATTCAGCATATGCTATGGCTGGAATTACCCTCTCCCTAGAATTCAGATCGTTCCGGGCACTGGATTCTTTGAGTAAGCTATCGAGTTCTTCTCTTTCATCTATCCCATACTCTTTGCGTATATTATAATTGCTTTGATTGATCGCTTCCCACGTTCTTGCTATATCCAGCAGTTCTTCGGGCAGACGCTGGATGATCCAGTCGGCAGTCTTATTGCTATTTTCAAAGGTTGCAGATTCTATTATTCCTATTGCGGCCTCTGCACTGGTATCTTTCTCAAGGAGCTTGTTCCCAGTTGAGCTTAAGCTTATGCTGTTGATTAATTCAATAAAAAAAGAGTCTCCTGTCTCAAAAGATAGCTTTACCTTCTCAGAGCTTAAATCAATGCCTTCATATGAGCTGATTCTCACTTCCGTTCCTGTAACTGAATCCCCAGTTTCAGTGGGAAGCAAATTTCTTCCAAGAATAGCATTTATCAAGGTACTCTTTCCCGCACCGCTTTCTCCAATAACCGCTATTCTATAGTTTCTCTTATAGTCTAGTTTTTGTTCGGCGTTTCTCAAATATTGCTTAGCAGTCGCTACGTTTACTCCTTCTACTTTGTCTACTAAAAGTTGTAGTTCCCTCTTTCTTGCCTTGAGTTTTTCCCATTCTACAAATTCTGCTTCTGCTTGTTCTGGTTCCAATCCTTTGAACCAACGTAACCAACTTTGTTTTTCCTGATTACTCATATAATAAGCTCTTTACTTTATTTTTTAGTTGCATGCGGCATATTCCCTATGTTCCTTTTTATGTTTTCAATTCTTTACTCTTCCATATATCCTAATTAGTTCATTTTGTTTGAATTTGCTTCACTTGAAAATTCAGTGCTCAGATAAAATAATCTATGATTATTTTTATAAGGTTTAGAAGTAAGGTAACTCGTTTAGCAAACCAATTACGAATTCATATTGCTAGTGCATTAAAGCCCTACAGTATATGTTATCAGCAATATCTTGTCAGAAGCGTATCCTCAAATACAGACATAAAGCCCGTATATCATAATTTAGTTAAATGTCTCTTGGGTATGCTTACAAGCCTCTCAGACCTATGTACAGGAAAAAAACTGAATGACTAGCTAAAAGTCTTGTTGCTGCTGAGGTTGAGCTAGATTCAGGAAGATATGGCGCAGATAGTCAAACCCATAGCGAAAAACACTCTTGGCTAAACGTCCACATGCTTTGGTAAATGAAGGTTTAACCTGATTGATCTACTGCCCTACTCAGATAGATCGGAATTTAGTGCCTCACTCCTGGCAAGGGTTTGAGGCATATCTTCAACGTTAAGAGCCTAGTAAAAGGGGTTCGATTTCGCAGTTGTGGCTAGGCGATCCATTACCTTTTTAGCCCATTAAAAAGGGCTAAAACCCTTGATTTATATAGAGCACTAATTTTGGATCTATCTGCTGGGGCTATGGGTGGGCGAAGCCGAAACAGAAGGGGCGAAGTTCTGGTTGAAAGTATTGACGGAAATAGTCTATACGCAAATGACAAAAATGAGACTGCTCGCCTTTGGCACTGGTTCCGTCAGATGGGAGCGTGAATCACGGTTCAGAGCTGGGCTAGACGGCATAACGCATGGTTAATAGTTGAAACCAAGAAAGCCCAACT